>NZ_AUBY01000019.1 GCF_000429485.1 Aliagarivorans marinus DSM 23064
TTATGGCTGGCGTGGCGGCGTTGAACAAAATGAGCAGGCTAGGTATGCCTGTTCGTCAGGCAGCTGGATAAACTGCTGAACAGCGCAGGGATACTTTGTTCCCTGTACTGAATTGATCAACAACGCCACTGCACGTCAATCAGGCGCAAGCAAAATATCGCGGCTTACCTTGAACAGGTTCTATCAGCAGGCTTCTCGCAGGATGAGAGCAAAAAGCAATCATTCACGCTCTTACCCTAGTTCTCACCAAAAGCGCTTACCATTAATGACAAACATCAAGTAGCGATTGTCTTTGATCTGTTGGTGAAGCAAATAGAGCAGGGTATAACTGCCGACGCACATAATCACAAATGAAACATGGGGGTTAGTTATACCCGCCGCCCGTAACAGGTAGGCGAAACCTAGTAACACCGAAAGATGGAAAAGATATATAGTGTAAGAGGAGTTAGAGATCTCCTTTAAACAGAGAGCTTGTTCAACAGACAACTCTCTAGAAAAGACCTGAAGCAACCCTAGAGTTACCGTCAATACCCAATAAAACCTCGCCACTTCCAAAGCGTATATAGCGTAGGAATTAACTGGAGTAAGCAGCTTCCATACAGCTAATAGAACGAGAAATATCAGCAGTGTAACCTTCCAGCAACCCAAATTAGCAATAAAGCTATCGCGTTTTAACCAGAAATAACCACCGAGCAAGTAAGAAGGAAAATAAATAATCAATTCATCGAGCACAAAAAAGCCCATCAGAGTAGGCTGACCTGCCAGCCTCCAGCCTGCATGTAGGAACAAAAATCCAACCAAACCGTACAGCGCCATCCCTATCCTCAAAGGGATACGGACAAGTTGAAACTTCACAAAAAAAACATAAAACATAGGTGCTAACAAGCTATATATAATTAAGTTTGCCAGGAACCAAAGGTGGACCAGCCAGCGGCCGGTTGAGAAGTAATCTGTACCTGGGAAATAAAACCGCTCCTTTATAAAGAAAAAGCTCAAATAGTTAATCACTCCACCAACAAGCAATAAAGGAACTCCTAAGCGTATTAGGCGGTCAACAATGAATGACTGAGTAGTATGCTTTTCCAGAATCATAAAAGAGAGAAAGCCAGAGAGAACATAAAACACATCCATACGAAAGCTGTGAATTAACTCTCTTAAGATCCAGTAAAATCCTGAGGCATCTGCGAATACCAAAAAAGGATTCGCTAAATCATCATCACGAAAGTAAGCTGCTGCATGAATGACTAATCCAAGCAACATCATCAGTGATCTCAGAGCATCCATATTATTGTATCTAACCTTAGTCATATCTAACTCTCCAAAAACCTTATGTTTAAACAGTCATTAATTACTTTTCGTAGAAGCCACTTACTAACATTGACCCGATTCGATCCGGATAATAGGTACTCCAAATTGAACACTGCTTTGCAAAGATGGAAGTGGGGGAATTGGCACTGATATGCAAAACACCCAATACAATTAAAGCTAGGTACGCCTTAAGGGCAATGACTAAGCCTATAACAACCATTCATTCTGTTATACAGAGAGTGTCTGATAATCATACACTCGCAACTGACATATTTCGGACATCTCATTAAACTGGAAAGCTAGAAATTAACAGAATACCTACAAGAATGACAAGGTCGTTTACCATTGTCTACACTTTTACCGTCACTCACAGTTCGGCCTGCCTATGACGTGCTCTAGGTACCATCAAGTCAGCTTGACTGACGCCCCCTACTCACACAACATCTCTCGTTGTATACGCCGGATGTTTATGCGCGGGGAAAACCGCGTGGCCGCGAGCTTTCAGTATCGCAGGCAATTGGTAAATCAGACTCAGCTCAAGCTGCCCTCAGTACTCGCCATTTATGTGTGCGCCGATGCGGTGATAAGTGACCATCACCAAGCGGTGTTACACATTAATAAACAGCTTGCCAGTCTGGTTGAGGGGCGTGGTCGGGAGTTTATCTATCACGGCGGCTTTGTCGCTTTTGTGGATGACGAGCAAACCTTTATTACCCGATTGGACTAAACCTGATCAGACAGAAGCTGTTGAGTAAGTTGAGTTCGACGAACTGTCCTGCTTGGCAAGAATGGGGAAAGACGGGGAGAAAAGATACTGAGCAACTAGCTAGGCCTTATCGACCCTTAATGCAGATGGCGACCGTGCGCCTTAAGATCAATTAAAGACAGACTCTCTCGAATAAAGAGAGCCTGTCTACAGCAGACTAGTTACAAGCCCTAACCTTGATAACAGGCGTAATCGGTAAACCCTCGCTCATCGCCACCGTACAGCGTCAAACGTGCATCTGGGTCGAACTCGGTCAGCGGCCAATCATTTTTCATTCGCTCCACCAAGTCGGGGTTGGTCACAAACGGCGTACCGAAGGCGGCGAAGTCGGCGTAGCCTTTGTCTAGCAGTGCGTTGGCGCTCTGCTTGGTCAGCTTGCCTGCCACCATAATCGGGTTAGCGTAAACCTCGCGCACTTGCTGGCGGAATGACTCTGGCACCTCTTCATGGCGAGAGATGTTCTCCGAGAAGTGCAGATAGGCCAGGTTAAAGCGCGACATCTTGGCAATCGCCTTAAGTGTTAGCTCGACAATCTCTGGGTCTGAGTCCTTAAAGCCTTCAATCACATGCGGCGACACGCGGATTGCCACTTTGTCGGCGCCAATCGCGTCCACCAGTGCTTCTACCACTTCCAGCATCAGGCGCATGCGGTTTTCCTGGCTGCCGCCGTATTGGTCGTCACGCTGGTTGCTGGCGATGCGCATAAACTGGTCGATCAGGTAGCCGTGGGCGGCGTGGATCTCAACGCCGTCGAAGCCTGCTTCCATCGCATTGTGGGCCGCTTGTACGAAATCACCAATGGTGGCTTGGATCTCTTCCACACTGAGCGCACGCGGGGTTTCGGTTTCGATCATCCCAAAGCCGCCCTCTGGTAAGGGGCCAAACACTTGGTCTGGGTCTTTCAGCGCCGAGGCCGATACTGGCTGCAGGCCAGTAATGCTTGAGTGGCTGCGACGCCCCACATGCCAGAGCTGGATAAAGGCCTTGCCGCCGCGCTGATGGATCGCCTCGGTGACCTGCTTCCAGCCCTCGATATGCTCGCGGGTATAGATCCCCTGAGTCATCGAGTAGCCGCGGGCTACCTGAGATATTGGCGCGCCTTCAGTCACAATCAGGCCGGCATCGGCGCGTTGTCCGTAATAGGTGGCCATCATCTGATTAGGCACATCGCCCGGCTGGTTGGTGCGCGAGCGGGTCATTGGGGCCATTGCGATACGATTGGCAGTGCTGAGCTCACCGAACTCAAAAGGTTTGAACAACATGGCTAACTCCTACTTAGTCTCAAAACAGGGGTAGTCGGTTAGTCCTTTTTCACCACCACCAAACAAGGTATTCGGGTCGTGTGCGGCCAGCGGGTGGCCGTTCTTGATGCGCTCGGGCAGATCGGGGTTGGCCACAAACGGGCGACCAAAACCAATCATATCCGCCAGGCCTTGGCTAATCGCCTGCTCGGCGCTTTCGGCGTTGTAGCGACCGGCGTAGATAAGCACGCCGTCAAAGGCCTCACGCAGCGCACGTTTGAACGACTCTGGGGTATCCGGCGCGTCGTCCCAATCCACCTCGGCGATGTGCAGATAAGCAATCTTATGCGTGCTCAGTAATGCCGCCGCGGCGGTGTAAGTCTCTTCAGGCTTGGCATCGACGGTACCATTCAAGGTGGTCAGCGGAGCTAGGCGCACGCCTACGCGCTCAGCGCCAATGGCATCGACCAAGGTGGCCACTACTTCGTCTAAGAAGCGCAGACGATTTTCCAGGCTACCGCCGTACTCATCGCTTCGGTTATTGGCTTCTGAGTCGATAAACTGATTCACCAGATAGCCGTTGGCGGCATGCAGTTCAATGCCATCAAAGCCCGCTTCCACGGCATTTAACGCCGCCTGATGATACTCGGCCAACACCTGCTTAATATCGTCGTGGGTCATCTCACGTGGCTCTACCACGTCAACAAAGCCCGGCTCGTCGCTGCCGTTATCGATAAACACTTTGACGTTCTCGGCCTTGAGCGCCGATGATGAAATAGGCTGCTCGCCGCCGATATTGTCGGGGTGGGTAACCCGGCCCACATGCCACAGTTGAGCGAAGATATGGCCGCCTTTGGCGTGCACTTGGTCGGTTACTTTTTTCCAGCCGGCGATCTGTGCTGGGCTGTAGATGCCCGGCGTCCAAGCGTAGCCTTGGCCCATGGGCGAGATTTGAGTGCCTTCGGCCACAATCAAACCGGCACTGGCGCGTTGACCGTAGTAAGTCGCCATCATCTCGTTGGCAAGGTTGCCCGGCTGACTAGCACGCGAGCGGGTCATTGGTGGCATCACGATGCGGTTAGACAATTGAAGATTGCCAAGTTGAATTGGCTGAAACAGGGAATTGGCCATAATCGGTCCTCCAAGAAAACTGCGGCAAGTCTAGCAGTGTTCGGAGCAACGATTTACTACAAAAATAGCAAAAGATATTTGCAAAAAACGGAACAATGCAGCTTATAAATCTAAGCGAGACTGAATATAGTCGATAAACGCACTGATACGCTTAGAAACGGTAGACGATTTATAGTACACCGCGTTGATGTTACGCCGCTCGGTATCGGCGATTTTCTCGCTCTCCAGCAGCGGCACTAGGCGCCCCGCTTCAATGTCCCGTTTGACCATAAAACCCGACAAACAAGCAATGCCATTACCGGCCAGCGCCAACTGGCGTACCGTTTCACCATTGCCCGACACCAGCGCACTGCTGCGCACCTCAAAGCCAGATAGCGGCCATTGATTGAGCACTTTGGGGCCGCTAAAGCCAATCAGGTCGTGGTCATCAAGCTCCCCGACTCGCTCGGGAAAGCCGCGCCGAGCCAAGTAATCCGGCGAGGCCACGATATACAGCAAGCTTTTGCCAAGCGGGCGAGCATGCAAGGTGGAGTCTACCAACTTGCCGATACGAATCGCCACATCGCAGCGCTTTTCCAAGAGATCGACAAAGCCCTCGTTGGAGCTCAGCTCCAGTTCGATATCCGGATAGGCCTGACGAAAGCCCTGCATCAAGGGCACTAGCTGATGCAGCACAAAGGGGCTGGCCGCATCCACCCGCAGTTTGCCTTTGGGCAGCAAGCCCCGCGAGGTGATATCTTCCTCGGCCTGCTGAATTTGCAGCAGACCGCCGCGAATAGAATCGACAAACTGCCGCCCTTCATCGGTCAGGGCAACCCGCCGGGTGGTGCGATTAAACAAGCTCAGCCCGAGCTGCTGCTCGAGCTTGGAAACAGCGCGGGATACCCGGGAGACCTGCACATCCAACACATCGGCAGCGGCAGAAAAGCCGCCACTGTCGACCACTGTGAGTAGAATTTCCAAATCATCAGAACGGGTTAGCATTACAGCGCCATCTTGTTAATTGCGAATAAGACAAATATACACGTCTATTAGTGCATTTTCTGAGATGTTTAGTCGGATTAGCTGATATGCTCGCGGTAGCGCTTCGGACTGGTGCCCGCTTTACGTTTGAATACTCTGGAAAAATACAGCGGGTCAGCAAAGCCCACTATCCTACCGACCTGACTTACCGAATAGTTGGTGGTCACCAGCAACTGCTTGGCCCGGCTGATCCGTTGGTCATCGCGCCACTGCGCAATGGTCATGCCCACTTCATCGCGAAACAGGTGCCCTAATCGCGAGGCTGATAAGCAAGTATGGGTGGCCAACTCCTCCACGGTGAAGTTCTTGTTGAGGTTTTGGGTCATGTAGTTCATCGCCTCGACGATGCGCGGTTCCAAGGGCTTGATCACCACATCGGGCTGAACCGACTTACAGCGGATCAGCAACTGCTCCAGCAGGTTAATCGCCAAATCATCCCGATAAGGCAGGTCCGACTTAGAGATGTATTCGATATCCACAAACAGCTTATCCAGCTGAGCCACGTTATCGGCGTCGAGCCCCTGCGTGAGATAGACCCCGTTGTACGAGCTTTGCCAGCTTAGCCAATCGTTCCAAAAGGCACGTGGGCGAAAATAGACCCAACGGTGAAACCAAGACGCACAATCGTGCTTACGGTGGTAATAGTGGGCGGCGCTGGGAGGGAACAGCAACAAGTCTCCCGCCTTAACATGGAAGGCTTGCTCGCCGCGAAAAACCGTGCCTTCCCCTTGGCTGGTCATATTGATGATGTAGCCCTTCATCCCGCTGGGGCGGTCAATGACAAAATCCAGCTCATCACCGTCGATGATAGGGGTTAAGCCTGCCACCAAGTGGGCATTGAAGTCGTAATCGGGCTTTAGGGGATCTTCGTTCTGCATCGTTATTTTTACGAGGTAATTACCTGAGTCAGCGAGGTATTCCCATTGGCACCAGTTTAAATTGCTGGCAAAAACTTACCTCGCCCTCTCTCACATTTCCAAGCTTATCGATAACTGGGCAGAGAATGCTTCGCGGAACAACGCCGACTTGGCACTGCGGCTCAAGCTCTCGCTAGGTAGCCCAATATGCTGATACTGGCACTGCACCTCGCCGTTTTTTGCCATAGTCGCCCCGTCGCCTTCAACCAGAGGAGACTCGCCAAACATCAGCCGATGGCGAATATGCATTCGCGTGGGCACCGTATTACGCGCCAAATACTCGATAACCAGGGCATCACCAGCAAAGTGATAGTTAATATTGATCGATAAGGTTTGGCTATGCTGCAGCTGGCACCACTGCTCTACTCGCCCCTCGCTATATCGAAAACGCCAGTCGATCTCGGCAACCGGGATAGCGCTACCGTTGTTGGTGATCACCAGCTCGCCAGTAATTGCCTTGGCACTTCCATTGACTAAGCTAAAGCCCGGCGACAAACCGGGGCTTAGCGAGAAGGTCCAGTCTTGGTATTGCATCGCCACCGTCTCAGGGGGACTTGTTAGTCGATTCACATCTACTCCAAGTGCTCCCAAGGGGAGCACTGTTTGCCTGCAGTTTAGAAGTAAACCGCGTTGTTGCGCAGCTCTTGTTTGAACTGGCGCAGCTGGGTTGCGCTGTCTATCACCACCATCTCCATGCCAAGAATCTCAGCGTAATCGCTTAGTGACTCTAGTGATACCGATTGGCTGTAGACCGAGTGATGAGCAGCACCCGCGTGGATCCAGGCCGCGGCCGCCACGCCCAGGTTTGGCTGCGGCTCCCACAGCGCGTGCGCCACGGGAAGATGAGGCAGCGCCTCCGGCGGGCTAACCGTATCCACTTGATTGACCACCATGCGATAGCGCGAGCCTAAGTCAATCACCGACACGTTCACAGCCGCGCCAGCCTGACCACTGAAGATCAAACGGGGAATATCACAGTTGCAGCCGATGGTGTGGCGGTGGATCTCGAGCCTCGGCTTGGCCGCCGCAATGCTCGGACAGACCTCGAGCATATGGGCGCCCAACACTTGATTGCGGGTGCCAAAGTGATAGGTGTAATCCTCCATAAACGAGGTTCCGCCCGCTTTACCCTGCCCCATCACCTTCATGATGCGCAGCATTGCGGCGGTCTTCCAATCCCCTTCGCCACCAAAGCCAAAGCCCTTTTCCATTAAGCGTTGGGTTGCCAAACCAGGCAGATTGCTCAGCCCGGTAAGATCCTCAAAGCTGTTGGTAAAAGCCTCGGCCCCCACCGACGTAAGAAAGCTCTCAATACCAGCTTCAAGGCGCGCTTCTCTCAGCAGGATGTTGCGCTGAGCGGGATCGCTAAGCATCTCTGGCGCCACCTGATAATGCGTCAGATATTCATCTATCAGTGCATCTATATCAGCATTGCTCACCGCATTTACCGCCTCGGTGAGCTCACCTAGGCTATAGCCATTCACCTCATAGCCGAACTGGATCTGCGCCGATACCTTATTACCTTCCGTCACCGCGACTTGGCGCATATTGTCGCCAAAGCGCGCCACCTTGAGTGTTCGTCCTGCAGCGACGCCTACGGCAGCTCGACACCATTGGTCCACCTCACGATGTACCCTCGCATCCTGCCAATGCCCCACCACCACCTTACGCTCAATGTTCATCCGCGAGCCGATAAAGCCAAACTCACGGCAGCCATGGGCGCTTTGATTGAGGTTCATAAAGTCCATATCGATGCTGTCCCATGGCAGGGCTGCATTGAACTGAGTATGCAGATGCAAGAAGGGCTTGTTCAGCTCGCCAAGGCCGGCAATCCACATCTTGGCAGGTGAGAAGGTGTGCATCCATAGCACTAAACCGACACAGGCTTTATCGTTGTTGGCAGCCCGGCACACCTCGAGGATCTCGGCGGCGGTGGTTACGGTGCCCTTGTCCACCAACGGTGTCGATAACTCGGTGGAGGCATTAAGCCCGACTACAATATGGGCGCTGTCTTTCGCCACTTGTTGTAACACTGCAGGTCCGTATAGGTGCTGGGAGCCGGTGACAAACCAGATTGTCTGCTGATTGAATATCTTCATGCTGCTTCCTTAATTCTTGTTCTGACCGTAATAGGCATTGGCGCCGTGCTTGCGCAGGTAGTGCTTGTCGAGTAGCGGCTGGCCGATGGTTGCCACATCGGGGCGCAGCTGCAACGTTTGCAGAGCCATGCCGGCCACCACTTCCATGACCACCGCATTGTGGACCGCCTGCTCGGGGTCACTTCCCCAGGAAAACGGCGCATGTTCACACACCAAGATCCCCGGGCGAGCCATTACGTCCTCGCGACCAATCGCTTCGACAATCACCCTGCCGGTGTTTAGCTCGTAATCCTTCGCGATCTCTTGCTCGTTCAAGGGACGGGTACAGGCGATCTCGCCGTAGAAGTAATCGGCATGGGTGGTGCCCAATGCTGGAATGGCGCGCCCGGCCTGTGCCCATGCGGTCGCCTGAGGGGAATGGGTATGCACCACGCCGCCGATTTGCGGATAGCGCCGATAGAGCTCTAAGTGAGTATCGGTGTCGGAAGAGGGTTTAAGATCGCCCTCTAGCACGTTGCCATGTAAATCCACCAGCACCATGTTGTCGGGGCTCAGTTCACTGTAGGCCACGCCACTGGGCTTAATCACCACCAGCCCCGATTCCCGGTCAATGCCCGAGACATTTCCCCAAGTAAAAGTCACCAGCTGATGACGCTGTAAGTCCATGTTGGCCTGCCACACTCGCTGACGCAGCGCTTGCATGCGCTCTGCCAGTTGCTCAACGCCGCTCTCAAAAGCCTGTTCACTCATTGCCCTTCTCCTTCGCCAGTTGATACTCGCTTAACTGCTCAACATGCTTGCCAAGCTCGCGGTATGAGCGATAGCGCTGTTGGTGCAAGGCCTTGCGAGATGGGTCTGGCAGGTAGGTATCGCGCACCGGACTTGCCATTAGCGCCTGCGCGCTGCGGGTGTCGGGGTGCACGCCGGCGGCAACTGCCGCGAAAATCGCCGCGCCCAAGGCGCAGCATTGCTCGGATTCCACCACCAGAATTTCTCGCCCAATCACATCAGCACATAGTTGCATGACGTAGGGTGATTTCTGGGCGATACCGCCGATGGCGATGACCCGCTCCACCGGCATGCCTTGCTGGGTAAAGCACTCAACAATGGCCTTGGCACCATGTGCTGTGGACTCCACCAAGGACGCAAACATCGCTGGGGCGTCACTGCCCAAGTTCAGCTCGCTGATGGCCCCTTTAAGGCGCTGGTTGGCATAGGGAGTGCGGCGACCATTGAGCCAGTCCACCGCCAGTGGCGTACTTTCGCTCACTGCTTGTTGCTGGGCGGCTGCGCTTAACATGGGTAACACCTGCTCGGATAATGCAGCAAGATGCGGGGCAGCGGCGGGATGTTGCTCGGCGAAGCGCTCAAGCGGCCACATCAGCACCCGTTTGAACCAAGCGTACAGATCGCCGAAGGCCGATTGACCCGCTTCCAAGGCTAACAACTCTGGCATAGCGCTGCCTGCCACTTGGCCACAGATCCCGTGAATGGTTCGGTCTGCAACGGTATCCTTATCCACCATCAGGATGTCGCAGGTGGAGGTGCCGATGACCTTCACCAAGTCGTTCGCCCCCGCCCCTGCGCCAACTGCGCCCATATGGCAGTCGAACTCGCCCACAGCGATCGCAATACCTTCTGACAGCCCAAGGGTTTGCGCCCACTCGCGACTAAGTCGCCCTGCTTGCTGATCTGCGGTAAAGACCTGCTGGAACATGCGCTCACGGATCCCATCCAAGGTAGGCGAGATTGCCGAGAGAAAATCTTGACTGGGCAGCCCTCCCCAGCTGTCGTGCCACATCGCCTTGTGGCCGGCTGCACAAACGCTGCGGCGCAGCCTGTCGGGGTGCTGGTTATCACTGAGGATGGCCGGGATCCAATCACATAACTCCACCCAGCTATGCGCCCGCGCCGCCACCTCGGAGTCTTGCTCTTGCACCCAAGCCGCCTTGGCCCAGAACCATTCCGACGAATACAGCCCGCCAATAAAGCGGGTGTAGTCGGTATAGTCCCCCGAATGGGCCAGTTGATTGATATGCTCGGCTTTGGCCACTGCGCTGTGGTCTTTCCACAACACAAACATCGCGTTGGGGTTGCTATCGAACTCCGGCAACAGCGCTAACACCCGCCCCTGCTCATCAACTGGAGCAGGGGTGGAGCCGGTCGTATCGACGCCAATACCTACCACTGCTTGCACAATCGACTGTGATTGCTCAGCCAAGGCTGCACGCACTGCCTTAGTCATTGCATCGATATAGTCTTGAGGGTGCTGACGAAACTGCGAACACTCTGGCAGGCAGTACCGGCCTTGCATCCACTGCGCATAGTGCGCCACCCCCGACGACAACTCTTCACCGGTCAATGCGTTAACCAGTAACGCCCGCACCGAGTCGGAACCGAAGTCCAATCCGATGACATATTGCGCAATATTGTTCACATCCATAAGCACTCCAGCTCACTTGCTATTTCGTCAAACTGTCTTTTGTTATAGCGATTAGCGAGGGGGAAACCCATTGAGCGATACGCTAAATTCATGGACAAATTCGTTGCCTGGAATTTTATGTGTCAGCTATAGCAAGTTTTGGAAAGTCAGCGATATAGCGGGCAGTTAGCGCCATTACTCGGTTTTATCAGGAACTTTTTAGAGGGTTTACTGGTGTTCTCAGAATTTTGAGATCCTAGTCATAGTCATCGCCGCTAAATACATGGACTTATTAGCTACATTTTTGACCTGTGATTTCGGTCACTAACAAGCCTGAAAAGTTCGACAACTATGAATACCGCACACACACCCTACAAGTGGATGGATAACAATGAAGCTACAAAAACTACTTTCAATAGCGGCATTAGCAGGGATGACGATGCTGAGCGCATCGGCTAACGCATTTTTTGGCTCGAAAGATGACAGCATCAAGCTGGGTTACTTGGTGAAGCAACCTGAAGAGCCATGGTTCCAGACCGAGTGGTCATTTGCCGAGAAGGCCGGCGAAGAGTATGGCTTTGAGGTGATCAAGATGGCAGTGCCAGACGGTGAGAAAACCCTTAACGCCATCGATACTCTAGCCGCCAGCGGCGCCAAAGGGTTCGTGATTTGCACGCCAGACCCCAAGCTTGGCCCGGCAATCATGGCCAAAGCCAAGAGCTACGATCTGAAAGTGGTCACCGTCGATGACCAGTTTCTCAATGCTAAAGGCGAACCGATGGTCGATGTGCCCTTGGTGATGATGGCTGCCAGCGAGATTGGCTACCGTCAGGGTAGCGAGTTATATAAAGAGATGACCGCCCGTGAATGGGATGCCGCTACCACCGGGGTGATGGCCATCACCGCCGATGAGTTAGACACCGCCCGTCGCCGGGTTGATGGCTCCATCAAAGCGCTGCAAGAGCTGGGCTTCCCACAAGAGCAAATCTATCGCGTCCCCACCAAGTCAAACGATATCCCCGGTGCCTTGGATGCAGCAAACTCCTTGCTGGTGCAGTACCCCAGCGTGACCCAATGGCTGGTCGTGGGCATGAACGACAACACGGTGCTGGGCGGTATTCGCGCCACCGAAGGTCAAGGCTTTGACGCGGCATCGGTTATCGGTATCGGCATCAACGGCGTAGATGCGGTGAATGAGCTAGCCAAATCCAGTGCCACCGGTTTTTATGGCTCGCTGCTACCTAGCCCAGATGTTCATGGCTTCAAGAGCATTGAATCGCTGTACAAATGGGTCAGCGAAGACGTCGAACCCGAGAAGTTTGTGGAAGTCACCGATGTGGTGCTGATTACCCGCGACAACTTCCGCGCAGAGCTCGAGAAGAAAGGTCTGTAAACCCAATGCGGTGGCCTCTGGTCACCGCATCTTCGGTATAGGAGAGGAGCATCATGGCAGGTTTTCCTAGCTATTTAGAGTTTCGAAACATCTCGAAGCATTTTCCTGGTGTTAAGGCCCTCAGCAACATCAGTTTTCGCGTTAACAAAGGCAGTATTCATGCGCTAATGGGGGAGAACGGTGCCGGTAAATCCACCCTATTGAAAACCCTAAGTGGCCTGCACAAACCCACCGAAGGTGAGCTCTGTATCGATGGCGAGCCACTAGCCTTTCATTCCGCCACCGACTCGCTCGAACAAGGCATTGCGATTATCTATCAAGAGCTGAACTTGGTCCCTGAGCTGAGCGTGGCAGAGAATATCTTCCTCGGTCAGTTACCCACTAAAAACGGCCGGGTCGACATCGACACCCTTAACCGCAATGCGCGTCAGCAGTTGCAACGTTTAGGCGAAGATTTCGACCCATCCCGCCCGCTCAAGGAGTTCTCCATTGGCCAGTGGCAGATGGTGGAGATAGCCAAGGCGCTCAGCCGTAACGCACAGATTATTGCCTTTGATGAGCCCACCAGCAGCCTCTCTCAGCGTGAGATCCAAAACCTGTTCAAGGTGATTCGCGAGCTGCGCGATGACGGCAAGATCATCTTGTACGTGTCCCATCGCATGGAGGAGATCTTCGATCTATGCGATGCCATCACCATCTTCAAAGACGGCTGCCATGTGCAAACCTTCGACGAGATGTCATCACTCAGCCATAGCCGCTTGGTCGAGCTGATGGTGGGACGGGAAATCAACGACATCTACAACTACCGCAGCCGTAGCTTGGGCGAAAGTGGCCTAAGGGTGGAACAGCTCGAAGGTAAAGGCCTCAGCCAGCCCATTTCTTTCGATATTCGTCAAGGCGAAGTGCTGGGCTTGTTCGGCTTGGTAGGCGCCGGAAGGACCGAGCTTACCCGACTGATTTTCGGTGCCGAGCGCGCCAAAAACGGCACCATCTCGGTGTCTGGCAAGCCGGTGAACATCAGCTCGCCCTGCGATGCCATTAATGCCGGGATTACCTTATGCCCAGAGGATCGCAAAGCCGATGGCATCGTGCCGATATTGTCGGTGGAAGAGAACATCAACATCAGTGCCCGCCCCAGACACCTCAACCTTCGCAGCCTGATCAACTTTGGCTGGGAGAAAACCAATGCTCAGGCGCAGCAGCAGTCGCTGAACATCAAAACAGCCTCGCTGCAGCAGGCGATTAACCAGCTCTCTGGCGGGAACCAGCAGAAGGTTATCTTGGGGCGTTGGTTGTCCACCGACATGCAAGTGATCTTGTTAGATGAGCCCACCCGCGGCATCGATGTCGGGGCTAAATCAGAGATCTACGAACTGATATTCGACCTGGCAGAGCGCGGGGTGACGGTGCTGGTTGTCTCCAGCGACCTACCAGAGGTGCTGGGTATCGCCGATCGCATCATGGTGATGAAAGATGGCGCGGTAACCGGCGAGCTTAAGCGAACAGAATTCAACGAACAAACAGCCCTGAGCCTGGCCATGCTAGGCAACGATCAAGCTGCGGCATAACGAGGACCCCTTATGTTAGTCACTAACCCTTCCAAAGTACTGGCGCCAAGCCAGAGCAAACACGCCATCAGCTTCTCCGGGATCTGGGAACGCTTTGGCATGCTTATCGTATTTGCAGTGCTGTTCTTGCTGTGCTGCTTGTTTGTCCCCTACTTCGCTACCTTTATCAACATGAAAGGGCTAGGGCTGGCGATCTCCATGAGCGGTATGGTCGCCTGTGCCATGCTATTTTGCCTGGCATGCGGCGATCTGGACCTGTCGGTGGCCTCAGTTATTGCCTGCTCCGGTGTAGTGACGGCCGTGGCAATCAACGCCACCAGCAGCGTAGTGCTGGGCATTGGCGCGGGCCTGCTCTCTGGGGTAGCTTTTGGCCTAATGAATGGCTTTGTCATCGCTAAGCTGCAAATCAATGCCTTAATCACCACTTTAGCGACTATGCAGATTGCGCGCGGCTTGGGCTACATCATCTCCGACGGTAAGGCGGTGGGCATCACCGAAGAGAGCTTTTTCGCATTGGGTAATTCATCGCTGCTTGGGATCCCAACCCCGGTGTGGCTGACCATCGCTACCTTCGCGGTGTTCTCCTTCCTCCTAAACCGCACCGTGTATGGCCGTAACACCCTCGCCATTGGTGGCAATGAGGAGGCGGCACGTTTAGCTGGGGTGAACGTGGTGCGCACCAAGCTCATCATCTTTACCGTATCGGGTTTTATCTCTGCACTAGCTGGAGTAATCTTGGCAGCGCGGATGACCAGTGGCCAACCGATGACCTCGGTGGGTTTTGAGCTGGTAGTGATTTCAGCCTGTGTGCTAGGCGGCGTATCGCTTAAAGGCGGTATCGGCAAGGTTTCCTACGTGGTTGCCGGGGTGTTGATCCTCGGCACCGTCGAGAACGCGATGAACCTGCTAAATATGTCGCCCTTTGCCCAGTACGTGGTGCGCGGTGCCATCTTGCTGGCAGCGGTAATCTTTGATCGCTACAAGCAGAAAGTCAGGGCATAGAAGTACTATTCTGTTGTGAGCAAAAGGCGGCTTCTAGCCGCCTTTTGCAGTTGCGATTGGCGGCAATTAGTTAGTTGTCGAACAATGCCTTCGGGATCTTCACAATCGCTTTGCGAATATTCTGTGGTTTGTCGACCGCGCACAGCGGGCGATGGGGTTGGTTGGGGAAGAACACCGCGAAATCACCCGCACCCAAGGTAACGAACTGCTCCGCGTCTACATCGCTATAGAACTTCACATCGTTTTCCAGATGCTGCAGCTCCAAGTCAGAAGGGTTGAGCTCGTTGGTGTAACCCAACTTCTCTTCGCCGCTTACCAGGATTTGTACATCGATGTATTGCTTGTGGATCTCAGCCTTGCGCACGGCGGTTGGCTCAGTGTCGGCGTGGGTGAGGATCAAGAACGCGTCTTGCTCCGACAACTCATATTTGCCATCGGCCTCGCTCTTGGCCAGTGCCCAGGCTTCGTTGATCAGTTTTTCCATGGTGGGCTGGATATACGCAACCAGTCCCAGTTTCTCTACGTTTCCAAATAGCATACCTATCCCTCTTAGTTTGAATGCACATAAATAAATAGATGTGACCCAGTAACGCACGCGCAAGCACAGGCAAGTAGCCCGCTGGCGATATGTCTCGGTATCGAAGAAAAGCGCTGTATGGTTATCTGGTTCGTCCTATCTACAGTAACGACTCTATCGGTGGTTTATCTTGCAGATGGGTAGCCAAACATAGCGGGGCCAGTATACGCCTGAACCAAGGATGATGCATCAAGCTTTTATAAGCTGTTGTTTATTATGTTTTTTTCAAATAATAAAAGTAAGGCCCCACTATCGCCAGATAGCTGGGGCCGTGTGTTGATTAAACCTTAAACTGATACACCAAGCTCTTCAGCGCCTCGGCTTTGCTGTCCAGCTCGCGCGCTGAGCTGGCGGCTTCGTAAGCTTTGGCATTGGCGCTTTTCGATACCTCAGATACCGACACCACGTGCTGACTGACCACCTGGCTGGCTTGGGATTGCTGCTCGGCGGCGGTGGCGATGCTGTCGATCATGCCGGCGACATCTTGGGCACCGCTGACAATCTCATCCAGGCTGCTGCCCGCTTGCTCGACCAAGGTCAGCCCCTCTTGCACGTGGGCGGTGCCCGACTCCATTTGATTCACCGCTTGGCGGGTTTCGGTTTGAATAAGCTCGATGGATTGGCCTATCTCTTGGGTCGCGCCGGTGGTGCGATCGGCCAGTGCGCGAACCTCGTCCGCAACCACTGCGAAGCCTCGGCCAGCTTCGCCTGCGCGGGCGGCTTCGATGGCGGCGTTAAGGGCCAATAGGTTGGTTTGCTCAGCGATATCGTTAATTACCCGGATAATGGTGCCGATCTGCTCGCTGCGTTTACCTAGCTCGCTAACACTTTCTGAAGAGGCCGATACCGCTTGGTTAATCGAGTTCATCCCATCGATGGTGTTGCGCACCACCTCACCGCCGCTTTGCGCTGTGACGCCTGCATGTTGGGCGCTGGAGGTAGCCTCGGCAGATTTATGGGCGACTTCCTGAATACTGGTGGCCATTTCGTCGATGGAGATAGAGATCTGACCAAACTGGTCGGCTTGTTGCTCCAGCTCCTTGGCCATGCTGTCATTGGCTTGGGAAATGGTCTTGGAGCTAAGTGCCACCTCGTCGGTGGTGCTGAGCACCTCACGCAGCGCATGGTTGGTTTTCTCAACCGCCTGATTGTAGCTCTCGGCCATGCGTCCCAGCTCATCTTGGGAGTTCACCTCGATGGTGGAGGTTAAATCGCCCTTAGCCATTGCCGACAGGCCTTTAGCCACCGCATTGACCGGAACAGTTATCGATTTAAGCACCATCCAAGAGATACCCAGGCCCAACAAAATAGCTATCACGGTGCCAAGGACCATGGCACGATTGCTGTTGGTCACCCCAGCCTCTGCAGTCGCTTGGCGCTGCACCATCAGTCCTTGCTCGATATCGATAAACTCGGCAATCTGCGCACGAAAGCTATCGAAATAGACCTTGCCGCGAGCCTCACCCACCAAGCTGGCCATATCGTTCATGGTTTTAGCATCACCTATCTCGGTGCGCAGCGCGATATTGGGCTCCACCACCTGTGATTGCCACTGGTTGATGGTCTGCTTGATCTCATCGAGCAATTGAACCTGTTGGGGGTTGTCAGACACGGTCTGTTTTTGCTGGGCCACCAGCGCTTCAAACCGCTCACTGCCCTGACGATAAGGGTCGAGAAAGGCGTCTTTGCCTGATAGCAGATAGCCACGCATCCCGGTTTCCATATCTACCGCGGCGGCCAGTATCTCTTGGGCTACGCCGATGACCTTGTAGGTGTGACTCACCCAGCCGCTGGCCTCACTCAGCGAGGCCATGTTTTCCCCTAGCGAGGTGATTTCGTAGTCAGAGATATTGCCGAAGGTCTCCACCGCTTTGAGGATTTCGATGCTGTTGTGGTAATACTCTTGGTTGCTTGAGTATCTGGACTCCAACAACGTTTGCTCACGCTGGATAAAGGTCGCTATCTGGCCACGGAAGGTATCGAAGAACACCTTGCCGCGCGCCTCGCCCACCATGTCGGCAATATCGTCCATGGTTTTGGCATCGCCAATCTCGCGGCGCAGCGCAATGGCAGGCTCGGTGACGTTGTTGACCCAATCGTTGATGGTTTTGTCGATCTCACCGAGGCGCTTAACCTGCGCAGGGTTATCGCTAACCGTTTGCTGTAGCTGGCGCACCTGTTGACCGAAACGCTGCCGACCACCATTGTAGGGCTCAAGGAACGCCTCTTTGCCTGCCAGCAGGTAGCCACGCATCCCGGTTTCCATATCCACCGCCGCGGCTTCGATTTGCAACGCTTGCTGAATGACCTTGTAGGTATGATCGACCATCTGATTGGATGCGACCTGACGGTTGGCACTGCTGATGGCAACGATGGACAGTACCAGTATCAGCAACAGGGGGATCCCTGTTCCCAAGCTCAATTTCAGTGCAATTGACAGTCTCGAAAACATACAACCTCCCTGTTGTATCTTGGCTGAAACCCTTACAACAGGGATTCGGCTCAGAATTTGATGTTTTGTTGATTACAAAACTAGTTATAGACCGATTTGATAATGAGAAGGAGGGAATTCACACATACTGTGAACATGCAAAGCATGTTTGCCTCGCATGGACGATTTAGTGTCAGATTTCTTTACAGGGAATGCTCTACACCCGAACAACCGACTGCTTATCCAGCCACGCGGGAACTTGCTTTTTCGGCCGCTTGGCTAAGGCCATCATCAGCTCAATCGAGGGAGTGACGTCGGGATAGGCTTGCTCGATCTGCTCTAGCATCGCTAGCCACACCTGTGCGGTCATCTGAGCATCGAACAAGGCGCGGTGATATTGGCCGTCGTGGTCGATGCCTAAGTAGTCCACCAAGGTGCCCAACTTGTGATTGGGGGCATCGGGTAGCAATCGACGTGCGGTTAGCAATGAGCATAACGCTGGCGAGTTGCAGCTTAGCCCAATACGCGCAAATTCACCGTTCAAGAACTTCATATCGAAGCTGGCGTTGTGTGCCAACAGCGGCGTATCGCCAATGAACTGGTAGAACTCTCCCATCACCTGCTCACAGGGCGCAGCACTACTGAGCATCTCATTGCTGATACCGGTGTAGCTCTCGATAAAGCTGTTTACCCGGCGGCCAGGATTCATCAAGGCCTGAAACTCGTCCACAACTTGGCCCCGTTGCAGTTTTACCGCCGCGATTTCGATGGCCCGGTCACCTTGGTCAGGCGACAGGCCAGTGGTTTCGAAGTCGAGAACAATCAGTGAATTTGCCGCAGTCATTACGCGCCTTTAGCTGGAGTTAATCGGCCGGCAATGCTATCACAAGCCGGAAGCAAAGCGCATTATCGTCACTTAGATGTACGAGCTCAGACCTTAAACTGATAGACCATTTCTTTGAGGGAAGCGGCCATATTGTCTAACTCTTTAGCAGCGCCTGCAGCCTGGTTAGCTTTGGCGTTGGCATTGCTGCACACGTGCGACACTTGCTCAATGTTTTGACTCACGACTTGGCTAGCTTGTGATTGTTCCTCCGCGGCAGTGGCAATGCTATCGATCATGCCCGCCACATCATGCGAGCCACTGACGATATCATTTAAGCTTCCCCCCGCTTGCTCAACCAGTACCAAGCCATTCTGGACATGGTCACTGCCGCAGGTCATTTGCTTCACCGCACAACGCGTCTGCTCTTGTATTTGCTCGATCGACAGGCTTATCTCTTGGGTTGCAGAGCTAGTACGATCGGCTAGCGCCCGCACTTCTTCCGCGACCACCGCAAAACCGCGTCCAGCCTCCCCCGCGCGCGCAGCTTCAATAGCGGCATTTAATGCCAGTAGGTTAGTCTGCTCAGCAATACCACTAATTACCTGTACAATATCGCCAATCTGCTCGCTGCGAGTAACTAACTCACTCACACTCTCTGATGATGCAGATACCGCCTGATTGATCTCGTTCATCCCCTCGATCGTGTCGCGCACAACACTCCCCCCGGTTTGCGCGGTTTCTCCGGCAGATTGGGCACTAGAGGTTGCTTCTGCTGATTTCAGCGCAACCTCTTGAATACTGGATGCCATCTGGTCGATGGATACGGAGATCTGACTGAATTGCTCGGTCTGCTGTTCTAACTCTTGCGCCATAGACTCATTCGCTTGGGATATGGACTTGGAGCCCTGCGCAACATTGTCGGTGGTGCGCAACACTTGGCGCATCGCTTGGTTGGTTTTGTTCACGGCTTGATTGTAACTGTCGGCCATTCGCCCCAACACATCACGTGATTTCACTTCAATGCTGGCGGTAAGATCTCCCTGCGCCATTGAGGCCAGTCCACTGGCAACAGCATTAACCGGCACGGTGATAGAGCGAAGTACCAAGTAAAAGGTGAGACAACCTAGCAAGATAGCCAACAACGAGCCCAATAGCATCGCGCGATTGCTGTTGGTTAGCTCTGCCTCGGCAACGGCTCTGCGCTGCTCCATCCGCACTTGCTCAGCAGCGATAAACTCACTACTTTGTTGGCGAAAGTGATCAAAATAGACTCGACCACGTGCCTCTCCCACCAGCCGCGCCATGTCATTCATCGATTTAGCATCGCCAATCTCAGAGCGCAGCAAAATGTTTGAGTCGACAACTTGCCGCTGCCATTGAACCAGTGATTGCTCCATTTCCTCTAAAAGCTGCAGCTGCTCGGGAGCATCAGCCATCACTTTCCGAAGGTATTCCAGCGATTCATCAAAGCTATCCTCCCCGTCGTAATAGGGCTCCAGAAAGTCACCATCGCCTGAGAGCATGTAGCCACGCATACCATTTTCCATGTTAAGCACCGCAACAAGTAGCGAGTCTGCCTCGGCAATCGACTGATAGGTATGCCAGACCTGCGCGCCTGCATCATTCAATGAATCAAGATTCTCGCTTAGCGCACCTATTTCGTAATCGGAGATGTCACCAAAGGCTATCACCGCCTCTAAGATCTGATTGCTGTTGTAATAGAACTCACTATTGGCCTGTTGACGCTGGCTCAGTGCTACTTTCTCGCGGCGTACAAACTCATCAAGTTTGCTGGTAATCGCATCGATAAACACTTTGCCATGAGCTTGTGCTATCACGTCAGCCACATCGTCCATAGTCTTCGCGTGATCAACGGCTCTGCGCAAGGTAATTGCTGGCTTGCTCTCCTCCTCCAACCAACGTTGGATAGCTCCCTCCATCTCGGCGAGACGCGCCAGTTGCTCGGGATCGTCACTGACCATCCCTGAAAGCGATTCTATTAAGTCAAAAAAAACTTCCAGGCCGTCGTTGTAGGGCTCCAGGAAACGCCTCTCCCCTGCCAGCAAATAGCCTCGCATGCCCGTTTCCATATTGATTGCTGCGGCTTCTAAACGCATAGCCTGCTCGACAACATGTTGGGCTTGTGCCACATGCTGGTTCGTGACCATTTGGTGATTGGCGCTATTGACCGATACCAACGACAATACCATCAGCAACAACAACGGTATTCCTGTACCTACAGCGAGCTTACTTGCAACCGATAACTTCTGAAACATCGCAATTTCCTCCATGAAATCTTCTACATCCGTTGCCGTTATTCGATAAACACCAGACAAGATGAACACTTTTTGCACACCCCTTATACAGGCTAGCTGCAACAGCTTGCATATTTAACAGTAAAGACTGTGATCAAGCTTGCTGTAGAGTCGCAACCCACCCATAAAACTGATAGGTAATTAACTTTAAATTCAGCTACTTAAATAACAATAAAATTGATATAAAAAGCTCAGAGGAACGACTGACATTGCCCTTGGTTATAACCAAATGGAACGATGGAGTACCTGAAATGAGAATGCGCTACCACCTTACACACACCGCGAAATCACTCAGCGGGTTTTACATGAAAGCAGGTGCGTTAACACTTGCTCAAATACTCACTGGTAGGATTAGTTAAACACACAAAATTAGTGTGTGTTTTTGTGAAGGCGGGTACAAGCTGGGCTGGACATTTCGTGTACTATTTTAGCAATAACTGTAGGCCTGTCTGACTAACGTAGTATCTGTGCTCAATGGCTTTTTCGGTACTGCTTGGAAGACGGGCGTTTGTCATTTGTTGTAAGCCATTAAACAGGCCGCGCATCGACTAAAACCGTCAAAGAATCGGTGTTTATGCGCATTCGCCAAGGAGAGTAGTACGCTATGCTAGAGACACATGCAAATACCGGATCCCCTGAACAGTCTTCCCAAAACGATAATCTCATTTCCTCTACCGACACCCCTAAGTACACTGGCACCGACACCGTAATCCACGGTAATGGCGCAGTTGCCCATGTGATGTCGCAGGTATGTGGCGGTGTAATTGGCTATCCCATCACCCCCTCCACCGAGATCTCCGAGCTCTACGAAGCCTTCCGCGCCCAAGGCGGCTGCAACGTGTGGGGCGAGCATCCGTTTTTCTTCGAGCCAGAGGGTGAACACTCGGCGCAAAGTGGTGCGCTTGGCGCGGTGTTAACCGGCGGCAAGTACATCTCCAATGCCTCCTCCAGCCAAGGGGTGCTGTACGGACTGGAATCGCACTACGTTACCGTGGGTAAGAAAGCCGCCGGCTTTGTGCTGCAAGTTGCCGCGCGCTCGGTTTCACGCCACTCTCTGAATGTGATGGCCGGGCACGACGATATCTACGCCCTGCTCTCAGCGGGCTACACCACCTTATTTGCCAGCAATGCCCAGCAAGCGGCCGACTTAGCCGCCATCTCTTACCGGGTCAGCGCGCTGTCGCTGATCCCAGTGGCCAACACCATGGATGGCTTTGCCACCAGCCATATTCAAAGCGAGGTGAAGCTACCCGAGCCTGCGTTGCTGCAAGAGTACTTGGGCGACCCGAGCTCGCGCATCCCCGCCCCCAGCGAAGCCCAGCGCATGCTCTACGGCGCCAAAGGTCGGGTATGGCAGCTGCAGCAGTTTATCGACAAGTACCGCGACCAGTTCTGGCCAGAGCAAGCCGCCAAGCTGGCGGCCTACCTCACCGAGCATGACGCGATTGAGCAAGACAGCCAAGCCGCGCTTATTGAGCCCACCTTGGCCTTTGTGCCTGAGCAGCTACATGCCCGCTGGCAGCGCGCCTGGAAGAACGCTTACGAGAAAGGCACGCGTCAGCTAGTGCCCGCGCTGGTCGACCCGCATAACCCGGGCCTAACCGGCGGGGTGCAAAACCAACCGGATTATCAAGCCGGTATCGTCGATCATCGCGCCCACTTCCAAAGCGATGTGCCGCGCTTTATCGAGCAAGCGATGGCTGAATATGGTGCCCTCACCGGCCGCCACTACAGCCCGGTAATGGACTATCGCTGCGACGATGCCGACTATGTGCTGATTGGCCTGGGCTCGGTCACCGACGACGCCGAAGCCGTGGCCGACTACCTGCGCGAGCAAGGCCAAAAGGTCGGGGTTATCTCCATCAAACAGCTACAGCCCTTCCCCGCCGCACAGCTGGTAGAAAAGCTGGCAGGCAAACGCGCCATCACGGTGCTGGAGCGCTGCGATGAAACCCGCCTGACCGCGCGAGTCTCCGGCGCACTGTTTAAGGCGCTGGAGAATAACAGCAACCCTCGCCACAAAGACATTCCAGCGCTGAGTGAGTTGCCGACTCTGAGCACCGGTGTATTCGGCCTGGGCGGACACGACCTGCAGCCGCGCCACCTGATTGCGGCCTTTAGCAACATGATGAGCGAGCAGGCCAAGCCGTTCTTCTATCTGGGCAGCCAGTTCTTTGATGAGCAAGCCCAAGGCCAGCTTAAACTGGTACAACAGCGCCTGCGTGAGGCCTACCCTGACACCGAGATGATGGCGCTGGAGACCGGCGACAACCCGAACCTACTGCCTGACGATGCCATGCGGGTGCGCTTCCACTCGGTGGGCGGCTACGGCACCATCGCCACCGGTAAGTTACTCACCGACATCCTCTCTGGCGCGCTGGGGCTGCACTCTAAATCCATGCCGAAATACGGCTCGGAGAAAAGCGGTGCACCGACCAACTTCTTTATCACCCTATCGCCCGAGCCAATCAAGCTGACCAACGCTGAGCTGTTGGATGTGGAAGTGGTGCTCTCTCCCGACCACAAGGTGTTTATGCACACCAACCCTCTGGCCGGGCTGCGCGACAACGGCACCTTTATCCTGCAAACCCACCACACCCCTGAGCAGGTATGGCAGGAGCTACCAGCCGCTGCGCGCGAGACCATCCGCAGCAAGAATATCGACTTCTTTATTGTTGATGCCTTCAAAGTAGCCAAGCAGCATGCTCCCTCACCGGATCTGGAGATCCGTATGATGGGTATCGCCTTTATTGGTGCGCTGTGTGGCCATGCCCGTCAGGTCACCCACGGCAGCGATGCCAGCCAGATGCTGGAGCGGATCAGCCAGCAGATTAACAAGAAGTTTGGCGCCAAAGGCGAGAAGGTGGTGGCCGGTAATATGGCGGTGATCCGCGACGGTATCGCCGCAACCATGAAGGTGGACTATCAGGCCTTTGCCGATGCTCCCACAGCGACCAACGGCTCTGTAACGCTAGCAGCCCAAGCCAAGAACAGCGCCAGCTGCGGCCTGTTCGACCAAGAGTACTTCGATAACATCGCCGGTCAGCGCTATGCCGATGGCTCTATTGGCGAAGCGCCAGTGCTACCGGGCGCGGGGATGTTTATGCCACCCGCCAGTGCGGTCACCAAAGACAAGGGCTTGTTCCGCCTCAATGTGCCCGCCTTCGACCCGGATAAATGTACCGGCTGTATGGAGTGCACCATCGCCTGTCCCGACGGCGCTATTCCCAACGCGGTCCACGAGCTACGCGATGTGCTGGGCTATGCCGCCCAGCAGTTGATTTTGCCGCCCGCGCAAAGCGAGCAGCTAAAAGCCCAGCTACCAAGCTTGGTAGACGCCGTACGCCACAGCTACCGCTCGGCAGCCAAAGACGAAGCCCTGCCGCTTAGCCAAGCGGTGCGTCGCGCCGGCGAGCAAACCAGCCTCGACCCACTGCTGCAGCAACAGCTGCCAACACTCAGTGGCATTGTCGATAGCCTGCCCATGGCCCGCACCAAGCCTTTCTTCGATGCCATGGAAGCGTCCATACCCGGTAGTGGCGGCTTGTTCTCGGTCAGTGTTGATCCGGCCAAGTGCAGCGGCTGTATGGAATGTGTCGATGTGTGCGGCCCCAATGCACTGAGCAAAGTGCGCCAAAGCAGCATCCTCAACGAGCAGATGAAGCAAAGCTTCCAGACGCTGAACAACCTCCCGGCCACCCCTGCCCGCTTTGTTGAGCCGGGGCTAAGTCAGCCGGCCGAGGCCAAGCGCCTGCTGCTAGATCGCGAGAACTACTACGCCATGAGCGCCGGGCACGGTGCCTGTCGCGGCTGTGGCGAGGTCACCGCCCTGCGCCTGGTCACCTCGGTCAATCGTGCCCTGCAACAGCAACGCTATCAGCACCACACCACGCAACTGGAGCAAACCTTAGAGCAGCTACAAAGCAAGCGTGAGCAATGCGCGGCTGATGCTAGCCGCCAGCAGCGCATCGATGACACCATCTCCCTGCTAGAGCAACGTCTATACCAGTTCGAGCATGGCCCCAGCGGCAATGGCCCGGCCAGCGCGCTGATTGCCAACGCCACCGGCTGTAGCAGCGTTTATGCCTCCACCTTCCCTTCAAACCCCTACCACGACCCATGGGTAAACAGCCTGTTCCAAGACACTCCGGCAGTGGCCAAGGGCCTGTTTGAAGGTGAAGCCGCCAACCAACTGGCGCAAATCAAGGCGCTTCGAGTGGCCAAGCTAGAGCTCGAAGACATGTACCAAAGCGAGGTGCACGACCGCCAGCTACGTTACCTGCAGTGGAACCAACTGTCGGAGCAAGAGCTAGCGCTGCTGCCAACGGTATTCAGTATTGGCGGCGATGGCGCCACCTACGATATCGGCTTTGGCGCGCTGTCGCGGCTGCTCACCACCTCTACCCCCATCAAGGTGGTGGTGCTGGATACCGGCAGCTACTCCAATACCGGCGGGCAGGCCTCCACCGCCAGCTTTACCGCGCAAGACTCTGATCTAAGCCGGGTCGGCGCAGCCCATAGCGGTAAGCAGGAGGCGCGTAAAGAGCTGGGCATTATCGCCAGCTTCCACCCGAAAGTGTTGGTGGTGCAAACCTCCACCGCCCTGCAGGGCCACTTTATGGGCAACCTGATGAACTACCTCAACTATCAGCAAGGCCCAGCGCTGTTCGATGTGTACACGCCGTGTATGGGCGAGCACGGTATCGCCGATGACGCCAGCACCCGCCACTCGCGCCTGGCAGTTGAGAGCCGGATGAATCCGGTGTTTGTCCACGACCCACGCCAAGGCAGCAGCCTGGCCGAACGACTGTCGCTGGACGGCAACCCCGAGCAAACCCAAGACTGGGCAAGCCACACCCTGAGCTACCTTGATGATGACGGGATGACCGAGCTGAAAACCGTGCCCTTTACCCCGGCCGATTTCGCGCTCTACGAAGGTCGCTTTAAAAAGCACTTCCGCCCCCTCAAGCAGGATGAGCAAGCTTGTGAGCTAGCCAGTTATCTCGCCCAAGATAGTGAGCAGCGCGGCAGCCAAACACCGTTTATCTGGGCGGTTAACAAGCAGCGCAAGCTCAGCCAATTAGCGGTATCGCCAAGCATTATCGCCCTGTGTGAAGAGCGCCTTCGCAACTGGCGGATGCTGCAATACCTCTCCGGCCAGTATCGCGCCCAGCTCGAGCAAGGCTTTAAAGCTGAAATCGCTCAGTGGCAGCAGCGCTACCAGCAAGCGGTTGATACCAACGAGCAAACCATCGAGTCGGTGGCCAATGGCCTGGCCGAGCTGGCTTTGACCAGTGGCTCGTCAGCGGCAATCCCCGTTACTCAGCTAGACGCCTCGCCAAGCGCGGCCCAGCCGGCCAGCGATGCGCCAGTAGTGGCGATTGCCGACGAACAGCAGGCCCAATGCACCGATTGCAAGACCTGCTATCAGCAGCTACCGCAGCTGTTTGAGAAGACCACCATTGTGGTCGATGGCGAGGCGAAAACCGTGAGCCGCGTGCTGCCTGCGGCCGAGAGCGTTGCGCTCAGCGATGAGCTGGCCTCTCAGCTCATCCGGGTGGCCGATGAGTGCGATGCTGAGATCATCAGCGTCAACCTGGTCCAAACTGCAGAGGAGAGCGCCTAATGACTATCGCTTTGTCGCCTGCTCAGCAGAGCCTGCTAGAACAGCAGATGGCGCAAAACCCACAGCGCTTCCAGCAGCTATTGCTCGATGAGAGCCAAGCACTTATTCGCAGCGCCATGAAACGCGGCCAGCTCAGTGGCGAGTTCACCCACAAGCTGTGGGAGCTGCTGCTCAAGGGAGATGCTCTGAGCACCGCCTTGCAGCGCTATATCTGGCGGATCCCGCTCAAGCAAAAGCGCCACTTTATCCAGGCGCTGGATAAGCACTTATCGGCGCGTTATCCGATGTTTAGCGGGCTGTCGCAAGGCTGGCCCGGCGCCAACAACATCCCACCCTACGTGCGCCCCGCCGCCGAGCGTAGCCGCGATTTCGACTTAGTCAGTCAAGGCTACTTGGGTTATATGGGGCTGGGCTACAGCCTGCGTGAGGTAGAGCTGTTTGTCTGGCTGGAGGTGCTGCGCGATCGCCAATGTGAAGACCGCCCCTGCGAGCTGGGGGTATCTCGCTGTGAGTCCGGCGATAAGCAAGACGCCGAGACCGAAGGCGGCTGCCCGGTGAAGATCCATATCCCGCAGGCGCTAAATCTGATGGGTGAAGGCCGCTTTAGCGAGGCCTTTGAGCTTATTCGCGATGCCAACCCGCTGCCCAATGTAACCGGCCGAGTGTGCCCGCAAGAGCTGCAATGCCAAGGCGTGTGCACCCATAACGAACGGCCGATTGAGATTGGCCAGTTGGAGTGGTTCCTGCCGCAACGCGAGCGTGAGCTGGCCAGTGCGAAAGGTGCAGCGGAGGCCTGCTGTGATGACTACCTCAATCCGTGGCAACGCGCCGACAACCCCCCGGTAGCAATTGTCGGCTCCGGCCCGTCGGGTCTGATTAACGCCTACCTGCTGGCCAAGGCCGGTTATCCGGTGACGGTGTTCGAGGCCTTCCATGTGCTCGGCGGGGTGCTGCGCTACGGCATCCCCGAGTTCCGCCTACCGAATCAACTGATTGATGATGTGGTGGAGAAGATCAAACAGCTCGGCGGACGCTTTGTCACCAACTACATCGTCGGCAAAACCGCCACCTTGCAAGACCTCAAGCAAGCGGGCTTTAGCCGCATCTTTGTCGGCACCGGCGCGGGGCTGCCGCGCTTTATGAATGTGCCCGGCGAGCATCTGCTCAACATTATGTCGGCCAACGAGTTCCTCACCCGCATCAACCTGATGCACGCCAACCTCGAGGAATTTGAAACGCCAATGCCCGAGATGCGCGATAAACAGGTAATGGTGATCGGTGGCGGCAATACCGCCATGGATGCCGCCCGTACCGCCCGCCGCTTGGGCGCCAACGTGACCATCGTTTATCGACGCACCGAGCAAGAGATGCCAGCGCGGGTCGAAGAGCTGCACCACGCCTTTGAAGAAGGCATTCAGCTCAAAGAGCTGCGCTCACCCTGTGAGTTCCATGGCGACAAACAGCATCTGCTCAGCAGCGCCACCTTAGAGGTGATGACCCTCGGAGAGCCGGATGCCTCGGGCCGCCGCCGCCCGCAAGCCAGTGGCGAGCAAGAGCTGATGAAGGTCGACTTCGCCATTATGGCGCTGGGTAACAGCTCCAACCCGATTGTGAAAGATGCCAACCCGGATCTAAACACCTCCAAGTGGGGCACGCTGGAGCTTAACCAAGGCTCCCAGCAGACCTCGGTGGCCGGCGTTTACAGTGGCGGCGACGCAGCGCGTGGCGGGGCTACCGCCATTAAAGCGGCCAGCGATGGTCAGGCGGCCGCCCATGAGATGATTGCCCTGCCCGCGTTTAACGCCAAGGAGTTGGCCGATCTGGTCACCCGCGCCAGCCACTACACCGAGCTGGGTCAAAGTAAACCCACCATCGTGGGCAGGCGTCAGCTCACCGAAGAGATCGTCGAGTTCACCATCAATGCCCCACTGATTGCCCAATCGGCCACGCCGGGACAGTTTGTGCGAGTACTGGCGAGTGAGAAAGGCGAGCTGATCCCGCTCACGCTAGCAGACTGGGACGCCAAGGTCGGGACCATTCAACTGGTGGTACAGGGCCTTGGCAGCAGCTCGAAAATCATCAACAAGCTGCAGCAAGGTGATGAGTTGGCAGCCGTCGCCGGCCCCTTGGGCCAAGCCAGTGCGGTGCATCCACAAGGCGATAAGCAGGTGGTGTTCTGCGCCGGTGGCGTTGGCCTGCCCGCCGCTCACCCCATCGTGCGTGCTCATCTGGCACTGGGTAACAAGGTCACCCTCATCAGCGGCTTCCGCGGCAAGGCCCAGCGTTTTTGGACCGAGCCGGGCGATAAAGTCGAGAACCTGCGCGAGGCCTTCCCCGGCCAGTTCAACGTTATCTACACCAGTAACGATGGCAGCTTTGGCACTAAAGGCTTTGTTACCACGCCGCTGGAAGAGATGCTCAAACAGCAAGCGAGTGGCAAAGGCGAGCCCATCGCCGAGGTGATCACCATCGGACCACCTCTAATGATGCGCGCGGTCAGCGATCTTACCAAGGACTACCAAGTGCCCTGTGTGGCCAGCCTTAACTCCATCATGGTGGATGCCACCGGCATGTGTGGTGCGTGTATGGTGCCAATCGTTGAGAACGGCAAGCTGGTGCGCAAACACGCCTGTATCGATGGGCCTGAGCTGGATAGCCACTTGATTGACTGGGATAAGTTCCTGCCGCGCTTTAACCAGTTCAAACCACAGGAGCGCGATAGCCAGATCAGCCATCGCTTTATTGAGGAGTAAACGGGGATAAGGAGCGGAAGTGGGAGAGCTCGGCTCTCCCGCTATAAAGCGTGTTAGTCTAAAGATCGACAACTGGAGCGAAGCAACATGCAACTCTCGCCAGCTTACTGGGACAAACTGCAACAGACACTCCAATCCGAGTTAGACCTTGATATCCCCAAACTCAGCGCTCAGCCAATTGCAGGTGGTGATATCCACACCGCCTTTCGGATATTCGGTGCCGATGAGCGCAGCTGGTTTATCAAGCTCAATCAAGATGACCATCTGGCGATGCTGCAAGCCGAGGTGGCGGGCCTACAAGCGCTCGACGCCGTTGCCGCGATCCGCGTTCCCAAGGTCGTTGGATGCGGCCGCTGTGAACGCTTAGCCTATTTGGTGATGGAGTATCTGTCGCTAAGCCATGCCGGCGATGAACAGCGCTTGGGCGAAGCGCTGGCTAACTTACATAAGGCGTCACTCAAGCACAGCGAGCTGCGCCGTAGTTTAGAGCTGGGCCGTGGTGTTGAGCTACGCTATGGCTTTGCGCAGGACAACTTTATCGGCCTCACAGCTCAAGCTAACCAACCTTCTAACAACTGGCAGCAATTTTGGCTGCAGCAGCGTCTGCTGCCACAGCTCGAGCTAGCCTACCGCAATGGCTTTGCCGATCCGCTGCGCGAGCACGCTAAACCCTTGATTCCCGCGGTTGAGCAGCTACTAGCTGAGCATCGTCCTGCCGGTGTGTTGTTGCATGGCGATCTGTGGAGTGGCAATAAAGGCTTTGTGGCAGTGGATGGCGACAAAGTGCCAGTGCTATTCGACCCGGCCTGCTATTACGGTGATCGGGAAACAGATTTGGCCATGACCGAGCTATTCGGCGGATTCTCGCCTGCCTTCTACCAAGGTTATCAAACGGTTTGGCCACTGGAGCCTGACTATCCACTGCGTAAACCCATCTATCAGCTCTATCATCTGCTTAATCACCTGAACCTGTTCGGTGGCGGATATCTGAATCAGGTTGTGAGTTGTATGGCGCAGATTAAGGCACAAAGCCCATCGCGATAGCGCCCACCGGACATTGGCTGCGACACTGCCCACAGCCATTACAGCGAGTGGTATCCAGCGTTGGCAGCTCGTCGCCTTCCACGCTGATGGCCGCCTGCGGGCAAGCGCTAACACAGCGCTGGCACTCGATACCGATGTAGTTATTGCAGATATTGGCGAAGTTCGGCGCAAGATTGATGTTTATCTCCACCGAGGGATGCAGGGCCTGACTGGGGCAAGCCTCAACGCAGTTGCCACACAGCGAACACTCGCCGTAATCGAGGTTAAGCTGAGCCCGCTGCTCACGTAGCTCAATAACCCGATTGGGACACACCGACTGGCATTCACCGCAACCATCACACAGCCGCTGAAACAATAGCTCGTCCACCGCACGCGGCGGCCTTGGGGCGCTGCGCGGTGTGGGTACGGGCGCCTCGCTGGCCGCTTTAACCGGTTTGCCGAGTTTGGAGAACAAGGCGCGGCGACTGGTGTTGATGGCTTCAGGCATCGCTGTAGATCCGGCGCTCAGCTATCTGCCACTGTTCGCTGGCACTTAACTGCTCTAACCAATGAGCAACATCAAAGGCCAACGCGGCATAGAAGGTATTTAGTGATTGGCTTTGCATCAGGGCCAGGTAATTAAATGCCCAAGGCAGAAAATGGGTTTCCATTAACTCCGATGCGGCCGAGGGGACATTGTTTTCTAATAAGTAAGCGTAGGCCAACAGCATTAAACCGAATTGATCTTCCGGCTCGCGCAGCCCGCTATCTAAGCTAAGCGCTTGCTCTTGTAAAAACTGCCGATACTCCAAGGTCGATGCGCCAAACACCACCCGCTCACGGTCTAAATATACCGAGCCCCACGGCGGCACTGGCATATCGCCAAGCCCTTCAAATAACAAGGAAAAGTCGTGTGTTAGCTGGGTTTCATCGTGAGCATAGAGGGCATCTAAGGTGGCGCGGCTCAGCACCTTATCATCGACCAAAGCCCCCACCATAAGCAGCAGCTGCGCCTTGCTGTGAGGCTTATAAAACAGGCTACCAATAATCTTGGCCGTATCGATAATCATTTACGATTCCGCCATTTGCCATTATCTGGAGAATATCTAAACCAGCCTAGCGCGTTGGCCCGCTAATTCTATGGGATGTTTCACACTTTGTTGCTTAGTTAATAATTTTAAAAAGCAGCTTGATGTTAATCAATTTGACTGGAGTTAAGCCCTGATGTCTTCCCAATAGCAACTAGCTTTAGATTACCTACGATTAATTTCGCAAGGCTCTTTATATGTCAAATAACACCGATAAAACGACTGGCGCAACACTGAGCCGTCGCAGCTTTATAAAATGCTCCTCCGCCGTTGGTGCAGCGGCCGCCATTGCCAGTGGCATTAGCCTGCCCTTTAAGAGCAAACCTGCCAACGCCGCCGAAGCTAGCACGCCAGCAGGACCTGAAAAGGTCGTCTGGAGCGCCTGTACGGTTAACTGCGGTTCGCGCTGCCCATTGCGCATGCACGTGCAGGACGGCGAGATCAAATACGTGGAAACCGACAACACCGGCAACGATGTATTTGGCGAGGATACCCAAGTACGCGCCTGCCTGCGTGGCCGCTCCATGCGTAAACGGGTCTACAATCCTGACCGCTTAAAGTATCCGATGAAGCGCACCGGCAAGCGCGGCGAGGGCAAATTCGAGCGGATCTCCTGGGAGCAAGCCTATGATGAGATCGCCGACACCATGAAGCGTCTGATTAAGGACTATGGCAACGACTCGATCTACCTCAACTACGGCACCGGCACCTTGGGCGGAACCGTCACCAAGTCGTGGCCACCGCACAATACCCTGATCGCCCGTTTGATGAGCCTATGTGGTGGCTACCTGAATCACTACGGCGACTACTCCACCGCACAGATCGCCAAGGGCCTGAGCTACACCTATGGCGGCTGGGCGCACAATAACTCCTTCTCCGACCTGGCCAACACCAAACTGAACATCCAGTTTGGCAACAACCCAGCGGAAACCCGTATGTCTGGCGGCGGACTGGTGCATCACTATGTGGCCAGTAAAAACCTCTCCAAGGCCAGAACCATTATTATCGACCCGCGCTACACCGACACCGCAGCCGGACGGGAAGACCAGTGGATCCCCATCCGCCCTTCCACCGATGCGGCGCTGGTTGCAGGCCTGGCCTATGTGATGATTACCGAAGACTTGGTCGACCAAGCGTTTCTCGATAAGTACTGCGTGGGCTATGACGAGAAGACCCTACCCGCCTCCGCCCCAGCCAACAGCGACTATAAGTCCTACATCCTGGGTAAGGGTGAAGACGGCATTGCCAAAACCCCAGAATGGGCTTCGAAGATCACCACCATCCCGGTGGATGTGATCGTGAAGTTAGCGCGGGAGATGGGCACCAACCGTCCCTGCGCCATCCACCAAGGCTGGGGGCTGCAGCGCACCGCCAATGGTGAAATGGCCTGTCGCGCGGTGGCCATGTTGGCCCTGCTCACCGGTTCGGTGGGCGTATCCGGCGGCTCCACCGGGGCGCGCGAGAGTGATATCAATATTCCCTTTGTGCGCTTCCCAACCGTGGACAACCCGGTGAGCACGTCTATCTCGATGTTCCTGTGGACCGATGCCATCTATCGCCATCAGGAGATGACCGACAAGACCGACGGCGTACGCGGGGCCGAGCGACTGAGCAACCCGATTAAGATGATCTGGAACTACGCTGGTAACTGCTTGATTAACCAGCACGCCGACATCAACCGCACCCACGACATCCTGCAAGATGACCAAGCCTGCGAGATGATTGTGGTGATCGATAACCATATGACCGCTTCGGCCAAGTATGCCGATATCATCCTGCCCGATCTCACCACCTCTGAACAGGATGATTGGGCAATGGATGGCAAGGCTTCCAACGCGCCCTACTTTATCTTCGCCCAGCAGGCCATCGAGCCGCAGTTTGAAGCGAAGGGGATCTATGAGGTCTGCAGCGAGCTGGCCAAACGCATGGGTGTGGAGGATGAGTTCACCGAAGGGCGCAGCCAGGCCGAATGGGTGGAGCATCTGTATGCCGAAACCCGCAAGCAAGACCCATCCTTGCCAAGCTTTGAGGAGATGAAGGAGCTGGGCATCTACAAGCGCCAGTATCAGCGCGACTTTATCGCCTATGAAGACTTCCGCAAGGACCCTGAGGCGAATCCGCTGAATACCCCAAGCGGCAAGATTGAGATCTACTCTGAAGCACTGGCCGAGATCGCCGCGACCTGGGAGCTTGATGATGACGAGGTGATCCACCCGCTGCCCATCTACGTGGATGTGTTCGAGGGCCACAACGACCCACTCACCGCCAAGTATCCACTGCAACTGACCGGCTTCCACTTTAAGTCGCGCTGCCACTCCACCTACGGCAACGTGGCAGAGCTTAAAGCGGCGGCCCGCCAAGAGCTGTGGATCAACCCCATCGATGCCGCCGAGCGCGGGATTAAACATGGCGATATGGTCAGCATCTTTAACGACCGCGGCGAGGTGCATATCACCGCGCAGGTCACGCCACGGATCCTACCGCGCGTAGTGGCGCTCGGCGAAGGTGCCTGGTATGCCCCGGACGGCCAGAAGGTTGACCACGGCGGCTCCATCAATGTGCTGACCACCCAGCGGCCGAGTCCTCTGGCCAAGGGCAACCCACAGCACACCAACCTGGTTCAGGTTAAAGCCATCAAGAAAGCGTAAGGTAGGTCGACATGAAACAATTAGGCTTTTACATAGATTCGAGTAAATGCACGGGTTGTAAGACTTGCCAGCTTGCTTGCAAAGACTATCGCGACCTCGATGTAAAACGCAGCTACCGGCGGATCTACGAGTACACCGGTGGCGGCTTTGTGCAGGATGGCGACACCTGGATCCAAAACGATGTGTTCGCCTACTACTTGTCCATCGCCTGCAACCATTGCACCCACCCCGCCTGCGTGCAGGCCTGCCCTTCCGGGGCCATGCATAAGCGCGATGACAATGGCTTGGTGCTGGTCGATGAAGACATCTGCATCGGTTGTCAGCATTGCGCCAACGCCTGCCCCTACGGCGCGCCGCAGTTTGATAAAACCCGCGGGATTATGACCAAGTGCGACGGCTGCATCCAGCGGCTATCCGAAGGAAAACAACCGATGTGCGTGGAATCTTGCCCGCTGCGGGCACTGGAGTTTGGCGATATGAGCGAGCTGCGTGAGAAATACGGCTTAACCGCCGATGTAGCACCGCTGCCACCGTCGAGCCAGACCCTGCCCAACATCGTTATCAAGCTGAACAAAAACTCCAAGCCCACCGGCGATACCACGGGCTTCTTAGTCAACCCGAAGGAGGTGTAGCATGATCTTTCACGAATGGTCTCTGATCTTCTTTACGGTGCTGGCGCAGACAGCGGTGGGCGGCTACCTGCTGGTCAGTGCCAACGCGCTGATAAGCCGCCACGATGAAGAGAAGATAAACAGCTACAAGATCCCGATGTTCGTGCTGTGGGCACTGATGGGCATTGGCTTTATGTTCTCGACCCTGCATCTTGGCTCGCCGCTGCGGGCCTTTAACGCCTTTAATCGCTTAGGGGCCGCCTGGCTCTCTAACGAGGTGTTCTTCGGTGCGGCCTTCTTTGCGGTGGGCGGTTTGCAGTGGCTGCTGTCGGTGTTAAACAAGGGCGGGCTGATGGCTCAGAAAGTCCTGACCATCGTGGCTATGCTGCTGGGTGCAATCTTTATGTACGCCATGATCAAGGTCTACATGATCAACACCGTACCCACTTGGTTTAACGTCTACACCCCGCTTAGCTTCCTGATGACCATGGTGGTGGCCGGGCTGCTGCTCTATCAGTGGATTAAGGTCTCTGCCGACGACGACAATGCCGCGCTGCATCGCTATATCGTGCTGATTGCCATCGTTGCAGTGGCCATCAGCGTGGTGGTCACTCTGGGCAAAGCCAACCTGATGGGCGAGATCCAAACCTCCATCACCAGCGCATCCGCCTTGGTGGATGGTTTGGCCAACTACCTGCTACTGCAAGTGGCGCTGTTGATGCTGGGGCTGTTCATCTGGGCGCAGCCACTGATTAGCGGCAAGGCGGTCAAGCCATTGAACTTAGCGCTGGCCTTGGTGCTGGTATTGACCTCGGAGCTGATAGGCCGCGGCCTGTTCTACAGCCTGCACATGACCTCGGGGCTGCCCAAGTTCTAGCGACGTTGCCTAACAGCTATTGCCTATAAACAGTTGCCTATAAACAAGTGCCGACCAAGCAAGACAAAGGCTTAACAGTTCACGCTGTTAAGCCTTTTCCCTATGCTCGCTAGAGCAACTAGTTATTCACCACTATAGGCACGACAATCTTTTGGATTGGCTTTGAAGAAATAGGCGCGCGAGCTTTTGCTGCCCTGACGGTAGGCGTCTTGCTCAGATTTTGCGGCCCTGACGGCGTCCATATCCATCGAGAGCATTACAAACAGCTCGCCCAGTTGGTCCAGCGGGCGCACCTTGTAGTCACTCTCTCGCTGGTAAAAGCGGTGGGTTACCGCTATCCAATAGCGCTGCGAGCGATCGCCCCAAAAGTTGCGATACATCTCTTTGGTATGTAAATCATAGTGATAATCGTGTTTGCCGCGACTCAGCGCTTGGTAGGGATAGAAATATTGTCTATCAAAGGTAAAGGGCTGCGGCTCTTTGGTAAAGCGCCCAGAGGCATCGGCCAGCGGCGTATCGGCCATCATGGCTTTTTCCGGCAGGTCATGGATATAGCGATAGAAACGCGCCGAGGTCTCGCCCACTACCTTGCGCCAGCTCTCGCGGATAACAGGGTCGTATTGCAGATGGGTTGCCAGCTCCGGCACATCGCTGATGCGAATACACACAAAGTAATCGCGGTAGGGAAACTCCTTGAACTCCAGCATTTGATTGCTGTTGAGGTCGATATGATCGAACGTGGGAATACTGGCACGGCTAGGTGCCGAAGCCAACAACGCAACTATCAAACAGCTACGCCAAATCAGGCTCGCCAGACTTGCATTCACAATCCCTTGCACTGCACTCTCCTGTTGATCGCTCAATGAGTAACATCAAGAGCTTTGATAGCTCCTTACCCTTTGTTAAAAAACCATAACATTCAGAGGCTTGTTAGTATACCCGAACAAGCTCAATATGCTTGTTCGGGTATCAAGTGCAGTGCTCGGAAACTATGTTCGAAAGCTATGCTCGAAAGCTAAGCTCGGAAACTACGATTGGCGGGTGCTTTTGGGCGTAGCTGTTTTAGTTCTCCCTTAGATTAGAGCGCGCGGATCGCCGCCTCTATCTTACGTGCCACCTTACGAAATCCCGCCGGATTAGGGTGGATCTCGTTGAGCCACTCATCGTCGGCCACCGTGCCATGGGTATCCACCACGGTTAGGTTGTCGTGACGACTCGCCACATGCTGCACACGCTTTTTAAACTCAGTGAGCAGATGTGTGATCACCGCCTTTTGCTCATCCTCATCGTCAAAGCCTTTGGCCTTCATATGCGGCCATACCCACGACTCCATCACCTCAACCGCCCGAAACAGCTTAAAGCCCACTGGCGATGGCGGACAGATATCGTAGGTGTGGGTAACAATCTGCGTTTCCGGGTTACGTGAGTATTGCGCGACCATCAGCGCCAGCAGCTCATAGGCCAGCTCGATTTGGGTTAACTTCAGCTCAATCCGATGGTGCTCCAAGCAGTCTTGCCAGTTCTCGCCCGAGCTACGCTCCTTGAGAATAAAGTCGAAGTCGAACTTACCGACGATGTCGTTGCCACCACCGGAGAACAGCAATACATCGAAGTGCTGACGCGACAGCCGTTTCATCAGGCTCAGCTTGGCCTCGCCAGAGACCATCGCCACCGCCTCATCGCCGTTAGACGAGGTATTAAACAGCAGAAAATCATCGTTCTCTGCCAGCACGTTAATCACATTTGAGCGGGTTCCCACCCCGCCCCACAGCCCGGGGTAGGCAAACCACGAATCCCCTTCTGCCAAAATAACCTTGTCAAAGTCGTTCTCTTCAAGCATCACATCAAACTTACGCACACTGTTTGTTGCAGGCATGGTGCCTCCTCCTATGAGTGAGTTGTTGGGTAAGTCAGTTCGTGTTTAAGGCTCTATCTGCCCAATGGAATACAGCACCAGTTCTGCCGGGTTTTCGCCCTCGCCCAAACTTTGGATATCTTCGCCTTCACGCCTTAGCTCATCGATAACGGCCAGCGCCTTATCCTGCTCAACCTCGATAATCATCGGCATCTCAGCAGCCGACACGCCAAAGCGCGTGACGATTAGCAGTTCTCTCACTTTGTCTTTATCTGAATGGGGCATGGCAATTCACCGAGCAGAGCTGGAGACCTAAGCATAGCCAAGATCAGGATTTCCCCCATCACAAGGCGCTGGGTGCTATACTCCGCGCACTTTAGCTATTCGTTCACCGGCCTACCTGCCCATCTGCGCGCGCCAGCACGGTAAAGAGAGAAAATATGAACCTTAAAAAAGAAGTCCAGGACATCAACAACAAACTGGAGCAATCACGCCGTAAACTGGCCGCTGCGATTCAACGTGGCGACGACCCGATTATCGACCAGTTCAACAAGCAAATCACCGCTCTGGAAAAGCAACTAGCCAGCGTTAAAGGCCAGCAAAAGAAAGTTAACAGCAAGAAGTCTGAAGCGATCCGCAACCTTGCCTTTAACCGCCCACTCACCAAGAAAGAGCAAGCCGATATGGGTAAGCTGAAAAAGTCAGTCCGAGGGTTAGTTGTGGTTCACCCAATGACGGCGCTGGGACGTGAAATGGGCGTTGATAAAGTGACTGGGTTTGCGCCTAAAGAGTTTTAAGTACTCTAGTGGAGTGTTGAACCTCCTACTTTTTACTCGTTAATACTCCCGTAGTGAGTACGGGAAGCCTTTACTGATTGCAAACACAGTAATAGTTGCTAGATTGACAGTATCTCCTTGTTACTGATGATGAGCATGCCCAAATCTCTGCTGGCGCTAATTGCAATCCTTACAGGCCTAACACTTGCGGCGGCAGCGCTGTTGCCGCCACATACACCTAGTGAAAAGTCAGCCTATAGCTTGGTGCAATCAACCCTTAAGGCGCCGCTGCCTGCGACCAGCTTACAGCTAACCAGCCAGACATTGGCGGATAGCCAGTTCGCTGTGCAGCTTGGGCTTTATCCCGACCTTCAACAAGCAACCACCACCGCCCAGCAACTCTCGCTGCCATCGGTGCCCAGCATCTTTGCCACTGAGCAAAACGCCCACCTTTGGTACACCCTGCTGCTCGGCCCTTATCCTGATATGGAGCAGGCGCAGAGTGCGCAATCGCAGTTGGCCACCAAGGGCATTGCAGCCACGAACTTGGTGGTTTGGCCTGCCGATGGCGCATCATCAAAGCAGTCTGCGTCATCCAAGTCGCAGGCATCCCCCAACACGCAGGAGCAAGGTAGCTGATGCCAGTTCATGTACCGCCGCCTCAACGCGGATATCGACAGTTAGTTAGGGTGGTCAAAGACAAAAGCGCGACCAGTCACTACCAGTTGGCTAACGCCTATGGCGAAGGCCCGCGTGTGGCGCACACCGATCTGCGCATGCGCACCCTCGAAGAGTTAGGACTGCCTTCGGTCAGCCCGCGTCGCCCAGCGCCGACAGTGAGTGGCGGCAACTTCTCTCGGCGTGACTCCACCATTATGTTCCATCAGTTAAACCCGCAAACCCGCGGCTATTTCAGTGGCGTGAGCCCGCTAGTGGTGAGTCGTAGCGACACCTCGCCGGGCACTAAAATGCGCACTGGCGTGGGCGTTGATAGCTTTAGTACCAAGATTGAAGCGAGCATCGGCTCATCAATGGGTATAACCACCTCCCACGGTGGCCCGAACAGCCAAGACAAAGATAAGCAAAACGGCTCCCAGCCTAATCATGCAACCGGGTTCTCCGCTTTTAACTGATGGGCTAACTTAAGATCATCACCTTCACCTGACAGGGGCTAAGCGTCACTCCAGGAATATTGGCCAGCGGCCCATTCTGCCCGGTTATCGACAGCATCTTGGTGGCGGGCATCACCGATTTGAACACCTTAAAGCTCCCCAGAATATGCATGCACGAGCCCATAATCAGGTTCGATACCAGTCCCAACAGCAGGCCCGCTTCATCGCCATTGCTAAGCACCACCGTGGTTAACAGGTTGTGGTCAGGCATCGCTTCGGTGTACTGGTTATACACCGTTGGCACCGCCATGCTGGTGGTGGCGATATTCGGGTAAGGCAGTGGCACCGTGGCCACGCCAACTAAGGTTTTACACACATCGGGAAAGGCCAGATTGATAGCGGTCATTTGCGTATTGGCAAACATGGCTCACCCCATATTGATGCGTTCGCCATCGATGCGAACGTCTTGCTCTGCGGTAATTACCTGCTGGCGGCCGGACAGGCGCAGCAGACCTTTTGCGGTCACCATCAACTGATTGACCTGCTTGACCATATGCTCGGCGCAGCTGACCAAGGTGCCACTTACCGATACCACCCCATGTTGACCAGTGAGCGAGAAGCGGTTTAGCGATACCAAATCCAGCTGCTTATCGGCGCTCAGCGTTAACTCGGGGGCATGCACGGCAATCGGCGTCGCGCTGCGTAGCTGCAGGGTTTGCGGGCTTTTTCGCTTGAGGATGTGCAGCACAAAGCAGCCGCTTTCATCGCCAAGATAGGCCACCCGATCGCCGAGCTGCGGCTCTACCAAGGCGCTGAGTGCCAGCTCGGCGTGAACATGCTGGTCGATAAGATAGTTAGCGCTGCCATCATCCGGCAGCGCAGTGATGACGCCAGTACAATAAGCGACAGGCTGCTGAGCACCGGATGACTGGCCCGGCGATATCGCAGATTCAGCAATTTGCTCTTGAGGGCACTCACGAGCGTGGTCATAGGCGATATAAGGCTTCATAGGACGACTCCTAACTGGCTGAGTTTCTCTTCAATTTGGCTAAGATCCGGGTCGGTATCCAACACCGCATCGCCACTGGTATTCGGCCAATCGCTGTTGTTGAGCGTCATCTGGTGGATGTTAGTGCGATTGAGCGTAACGCCTTTTAGCTGGCACTCGTTCAAGCTAGCGTGGGCAAAATTCACGTAACTGAGGTCACAGCCGTTGAGCTTGCACTGCTTAAGCGATGCCTGCTTAAACCAGCCTTCTTTGAGCATACATTCTGTGAAATCGACCTCATCAATCTGGGCTTGCTGAAAGTTACAGGCTTGCATCACCGCCTTGCCGAACTGGCTTTGTTTGATAGTGGCTTCGATAAACAAGGCCCGCTGCAGCTGAGCGCCTGTGAAATCGGCCTTCTCAATCTTACATTTGGAGAAGTTGGAGCCTTGCAATTGCGCACCTGCCAGCTTGGTGCCCACCAGCTTGCTCTCGGAGCAGGTGCAGTTTTGCAAGGGCATTGCGGATAGATCCAAGCCACTAAGGTCGGCCTCTAACAGCAATACCTGATTAAGCTGACATTGGCTTAACGTGGTTTTAGTGAGATTGGCCTTGAGCCAGGCAACATTACTAAACATGCAGCTATCGAACTGCGCGCCCTCGAAGCTCAGTTGATTTAGCGCGGTGGTCTTAAAGCTGCAGTTGGTCGCGCTGATCTTGTCGAACTTACAGTCGCTGAAGGTGGTTGCCTCAAGGCTTAAGCTATCAAAGCTCGCCCCGCTTAGATCGCTCTCAGCGAAGGTGGCACCATGGCACTCGCCGTGCCACTGGGTGTCTTCGGCCGTGCTTTGCAGCAGGTTGCTTTGGTTCCAGCGGAGTTTGTTGAACTGGGTCTTGGCAAACTGACAGCGAATAAACACACAGCGCTGCCATTGGCACTCGTCCAGCGTCATATTGCTGAAATCGCACTCGATAAAGGTCAGCCCTGCTATGGCGACCTGTCGCCAGCGCTGGCCACTAAAATTGGCGTTCATCACCGGCTTACCGGTGGCGGCATAGTCTTGTAGTTGCTCAGGATGCATGGTGTCCTGCCTGTTGGTGAGGAATGGCGTGCTTCGGTGGTGGAGTTTGGCTTAGCCCGGTTACCCGGCACTGGATAAAGCTGCCGTGATCGGTGTCGACCTCGCGCAGCTCGCAGTCACGCCAGTCCACCTGTTGGGCTTGAGTTTTGCGCAGGTTGGTTTGATGCAGCAGGCTGTCCCGCCAATCCAGCTCGGCCAGTTGGCTGTCGCCCATCAGGCTGCGATGGAAGGAGGAGCCACGTAGTGTCGATTGCCGCCACTGGCTGGCGCAAAAATCGCATTCGACAAACAGCGCGCCACTGGCCGGGCAATTCACCAAGGTTAGCTCGCGTAGGCCGCACTTCGACCAGCGAACCTCGCGAAGATCAACCTCGTCCCAGTGCCCACCTGGGCCAAACTGCACCAGCTCAGCGGTACTGCCTTGCCAGCGGCTCTGGCTACACTGCGCGCCGACTAGCACACAGCGCTTAAGTGATGCTTCCCGCCAATCACTAGCGCGGCAATCCGCTTCATACATCACCAGCGCCTCAACCTTGGCGCTGTGCCAGCACGACGCACCAAGGTCGCTTTGCACAAACTGGCTATCGCTCACCATTGCACTGTTGAACACCGCACCCTGCAAGCTGGCCCGAGTGGCATTCACCTTGGTCAGCGTGGCGTGGCTAAAATCCGGAGCACTAAGATTCGCCTCCAGCAGCTGAGTGTTATCCATCGTGGCATGCGTAAAGCTGCAGTCTCGCCCTGTGAGCAGTGAGAGGTTGGCGCTGTTTAGCATGGCGCCAGCAAAGTCAACGTTATCCACCTGACTGCCGGTTAACACCGCATCAGCCAGCTGACTGCCCGCAAAAGCGCAGCCACTGAGGTTCGCCCCCTCCAGCATCACGCCCCGACAATCTTGCCCGGAGAAATCCAGACCACTGAGATCGGCCCCCGCCAGATCTCGCCCGGCGATACTCTCCCCTTCAGCTAGCCATTGCTCGACAAGCTGGCGCAGCAATATAGCCTGCCGCTCGGGTAGAGGCAGGTAATCTTGAGTTAGCTGCGGGGTTAGTTGCCGCAGAGAAATATGCGACTGAGTTTGCAATTGCTCAGCCTGCGCCAAGGATTGCTGGTTTGTAGAAGGCGCAGGATTAGTAGCTTGCATCGCTCGTTTGATCAGCTCGTCATCGCTGATGCAGCTGGTAGCAGTTTGCGGGCTTGTCGTGCGTTTTAGCGGCTGCGCAGGCGCTTTAGCCAGCGCCTTTTTGCTCACTTCCGCCACCTTGGCCATCACCGGGCTTAAATCAAAATCGAACTCCTCGATAAGCTCAGGCGGGATCACCAAGTCATCATCAACATCCTTGCCAAGCTCTGCGTTGCCCAAGGCTGAGTGCTCAGTTTGCAACGCTTGGGTTTGCGCCTTGATGCGCTGCTGTTGTTGCTGTTTGGCCTTTGCCAATAGTTGGCGGCGGCGCGCTTGTTGTTCTGGACTTTTCTCTGGCAGCAGTGGCGCTTCATTTAGCAGGCTGTTAATCGCAGAGCTGGGATCGGCGCGCTCGGCCAGTTGCTGGGCGTAGTGGGCCATCGGCCGCGGGATATCATCGGCGCTTTCGCAGGCCAGTAGCAGCTGCTTGATATCCAGCCCGTCAACATCGCTGATGGGCACCACACCACGGTGGATGGCCACGCCAAACAGCTGGTCGGGGAACAGCCAGACGGTGTCAATATGATTGTCGACCTCAAAGTAGTGCAGCTCGCCCGCTATCTGCTGGCGCACCACGATGCGCACCCGCAGATTTGGCAATGTGCCGTTTATCTGGGCCAGCTCAGGGTGCAGACCGCTCAGCTGGTAGCGGGTGCCTGGCGCGATATAGCTGGCAAGGCGCTGATCCTCCGCTGCCGCTAAGAACAGCCTAAGATCGGCATCTTCAGGAAAGCCCGGATGGCGGGTTTTCAGCCAGCGCTCATCGTAGGTGCCTTGATACTGGCTGCGTTGCGGCCAGGTGATATCCAACTGCCCCAGCCCCGCCGGTGCTTTAGGCCGTTTGCCGAGCCCAAACTTTTCGCCCGGATAAAAGAAGTTCGCCAATGCAATAGCTTTATCGCCGCCCAGCGCATCTACGCGCTCCAACTGACTGCCCTTTCCGCCCGCACCAAGCGGGTTATTGGCCACGCTGGGGCCACCGTAGGCGCGCTGATAACTTAGCGGTATCTTGGTGAAGAGCTGAGGGGCACTCACCCGTTTTAGCCACCCTTGGCGCCGCCAACGATCGCCGACCACCTTGAGGATTTTATCCACCTCGCCAAAGCGCAGCCCTACTTCGCTCTCGCTAGTCGGTTTGCTTAATGGAGCATAGGCGCTTCCAGCCACCAGCACCTCGCCGCAAGGCTTAGCGAAGCCCATATCCAGCACTTGGCTTTTACCCAAGGCCTCATTAATAAGCGGCCACAGTTTGTTCTCCAGCAGCAGCTTGCGGCGCTCCCCAAGCGCAAAAAAGCTTAGCGCGCCAATCGCCATCTGCCATTGATCAGCGCCAGAGGGGCCAAAGCGATAAGGTCGGGTGATAAGCCCCAGGCTGCGGGGTTTGAGTAGTTGCATGCTCATAGGTTTATCTGCATTACCAGCATGTTGATTTGCGGGCCGGAGTCGATTTCTATCTCCACCGATGGCTTGGTCGGTTTAAGAGACACAGGTGCAGTCTTCATATCAATATGTACCGACGTGTCCGTCTCGCTGCGAATAGTGATACCTGCCGTCGTCGAAAACGACGCGTTCACGCCCAAGAAGGTAGAGCTGTCGATCTTCGCCCCCATAAAGGTGGACGAGCTGATATCAGCTGCCATCGACACTGATGAGGAGATGCTGCTGCCCATCCGAATATTGCTATCCACGGTGGCAGACAGCGCGGTCGAGGTAGAGTTTTTAGCGCCGATAAAAGTCTCGGTGTTGTTAAACGCGCCGATGGTGGTCGACACGTTATTGCTGGCACTAATATTGGTGGTCACGCTGTTGGATGCGCCGATATTGGTTGCCACCGAGTTACTGGCCGAGATCTTGGTTGCCACGTCGTTGCTGGTGCTGATATGGGTACTCACGCTATTGCTGGCACCAATGCTGGTATCGACGGTATTGCTCGATGAGATGCTGGTGTTGATGGTATTGGTGGCCGCCAGCTGGGTGGAGATGGTGTTCTTCATCCCCAGGTAGGTATCGATATGGTTAGTCATCCCCAAGAAGGTCGACAGATTGTTCACCGCCGCCAAGGTGGTCGAGATATCGGTGCGGGTGCCCATAAAGGTGTTCAGCCCCACGGTATTGCCAATCTGGGTCGAGATCGCCGCGCTATTGCCGATGGTGGTATTGATGTTGTCGCTGTTGCCGATGGTGGTACTGATGGCATCGCTGTTGCCAATATGGGTGCTGGTGTTGCTGGCGTTACCAAGGTGGGTGGATTTATTGACCGTGTCACCGCTCACCGCACTGTCGGAATAGACGATGGCGCTGCTGCCGCCAAAGCTCGGTGGCGAGGTGCCCTGCCCACTTAGTGAGATGCTGCGACCTTTGGCATGGTGCTCGCTGTAGCTGTCGCCCTCACTTAAGCTGTCGGCGATATCGATAATGCTCTGCTCTGGCACCTTACCATCGATAAAGCTGGGGTTGGCTAAGTCCACCGTGCCGTCGTACTCGCCCACCACCGAGCGACTGACCGATTTGCCTACCTTGGAATAGCTCTGAGAGGTGCCGGTATCGCTGTAGCCGTAACTGATTAGGGCATGGCTTTCGTTGTAGCTGCTACCCGCCGATACGCTGGCTCCGCTGACCCCGGCGGCGTCTTGGTTGCTGACTGAGATGCTATAGCCACCGCCACGGGAAAAGCTGGCGTTATCATAGCTGTGGCCGAGCATATCCGGCTGGTCATAGGCGCGCTCCACCACCGCCTTTTCTTGTTCGAAGTTAACCGCCGAGCTGTAGCCATAGCGCAGGCTGATGCCATCGCCATAACTACAGGAATAGCTGGAGCCCCAGCTGGTATTGGCAGTCCACGACTGGTTACGCCGATCCGGCGGCTGGACGGTCTTGGAGCCGTGAGACGCCACCACATTCAGCTCCGGCAGCTCGCTATCGTTCTGTGCCCGCGACACCATCACCATCGCCCCCACTTCCGGCGCCGAGGTGCTGCTGGAGCTCAAACGCACCCAAAACTGCTCGCTGCTATCGAGCGCGGTGGCAAACTGCACCAGACAGCCCTTCTCCTTTTCATCGCTGCCATCGAAGGTGTTTTGCGACTGCTCCACCTGATAGTTGTTCTTCTCGCGATAGCGCCAACCGCGCGGCACTGCGGTTTCAATCACCTTGGCGAGCACGCTACCTTGCTGGGTGCTGTCCATGGAGAACGGGGTGAGCAAGGTGCCGTTATTGCTGTCGGTTTCAACGTTCACCTCAGTGGCCTGTAGCTGGCCGCTGTATGGCTTATCGTCGCTAGCCTTGTGCTGAATGCTGGTCACCACAAAGGTCTTGCCGCTGAATTGCTGGCGCATCAGCCGTGAAACGTTGCTGCTGGCAGCGCTCGGCTGGCTGAGCTGGAAGGTATAACCGGGACTCAGCAGCGGCGAGGTGGCCGAGCCTGTGAGCGTTTCTTGGTCGGTGGCAATCTCCTGTTTGAGCTTTTTAAGCTGCCCCTCCGCCTCGCTGCGATTGGTGCCATAGGCATAGCGATGATGACGCAGGTACTGAGGGCTCTGTTGTTCTTCCGGGTCGCCGTTGTAGCTGGTAAAGCCCGCCACATCGTTCTCTTCCCACTGCGCCTGCTCGCGGGTCAATACCGCATCCACTGACTCGGTCACCAGCTTCACCTGATAACCCATATCGCACAGCAGGTCGTCTTGCTGCAGGCCAAGCTTCTCCGCGCTGGAGTAGCTGTAGCGCAAGGTCAGCGGCTGGCTGTTGCAATTGGGAATATCCACTTCCTGCAAGGCGGTGGGGCGATTGGAAAACACCAGCGTGAGGCCGCTGGCCTTGTGGATAAAGTAAAAATGCACCGCTGCGTGGCCAGCAACCCGCTGCAGGAAAGCCATATCGGTCTCGCCCGCTTGCAGCCAATCTTGCACCCGGCTTACCGTGAGGCTGCTATCGAAGCGAAACTCGAGGGTGAGCCGGCCTGATTGCGTCTCCCGCTGCAGCAGCTTGCTAAACAGCGCCTGCACGTCCATGCCGTGGTAGATATGGTAGCGATTGCGCAGGGTAAGAAAGTGTAGCGGCGAGCCCAGCACCATTTGATAACTGCCCGGCGCTTGCAAGGTCATACTGGTCACCACCCCTTGGAAGAAACGCGAGGGGGTCGACTCTTCCCAACTCGGCAGATCATCATCGGGGCTATGGGCGAAACGGTCGCTACTCCAAGGGCGAGATAGGCGCACACTGGCCCATAGACCAACCACATCGGCGGTATCAAAACTGGCCAGCTGCTCTACCTGGGTGCGATCCAGCTGCTCAACATCGTCGGCGCGCAACTCGAGGGTAAACTGAAACGGTTGGGAGATCCCCTCCTGCCCCTGCAACGAAGACAAGCGCAGGAAATCATCGGTCATGGCATTAAGCGCAGAGATCCCATCCACCCGCAGCTGCAAAGGCCGGGTAAGCCGCCGTTCACTGGCAATGGTAACGTCGGTTAACGCCATAGGAAGTCCTGTTCCACCCTATTCAATTACTCGCTCAAAGCGAGCCTGTACAGGGTTATAGCAGGTTGAATGCCAGTTTTAACCGATTGATTTATTAAGAAAAAATTGTAAAGCCACAGCGCGCGGGTAATTTTTCACCCAGTCGTTCGATTGCTAAGGCTTGAACGAACGGCAAGTGAAAGCCAAGTCGGGAGAAAGACCAATTATTCTCATATGGATGTCTCGATATTGTCTCATAGAAAAAACTACAAGCGAAGGCTTCGCCGAGGCAGATAAAAGTGCATTTTGTAGATGCTTCCATTCGTGTATGAATGTTTCAGACAGTGAAAACTCGTTTAACTCTGGCAGTTACACAGAATTATTTACAGGGTCGTAATCAGGATCAGTATCCATATCTCCGCCATGATTCAGGTGCTTCCTGAATACATCACTAGGGTTACCTAAAGCTTCAGCGACTCTGGGGAAGGCCATGTATACAAGCCGGCCCCCTCGTTCAGCCAGTTCATCTCGCATGGTCGTATGATCAGCTTCTCCATTTGGTAAAGCGCGAAACCCCGGATAGTGAGCGTCATTACTATCACCATGTCTATTTGCTTCCTCCTGTGCAGCTACCCCACTATCATAAGCACCAACATCCAGTAAGCCCCTCAGGTTGCGCTCAGCCTTCTGGCGGTCAATATTCTGTCCATTATTGAGCCTGTCTTCTTGGCGTTTTAAGCTGTTTAGCCTATGACCTTCTCCATGACCAACACCGCCAAAACGAACGGCGCTTATTGGGTTTTGTTGTTCAAATGCTTCTGCTGCTTGTAGAAACTTAAATTTCCTCTCCGCTCTCGGTCCTAGTCGCAATCCTCGCCGGCTAGGTAAAGCTCGCGTAGCAGCTTGAAGTCGACGTTCACATCGATTACGACCACTGTGCCCCGGCATTGCCCTTAACAAATTTGCAACCCCTTCTGCCGCCTCTCTCAGGGACTGCCCTTGACCTAAGCGACTATGCAATTCTGTCGAGATTGCTCGCCGTACCAAGCAATGGGCTAAAATATGGTCCCCTTGATCTCCACCACCGCCACTCTGAAAAAGGCCCTTCTGCCGACCATAATTTCTTCGACCTGTCATAATGTTTCCTTACTATTTTCTTGCAATAGTCTTTCTAAAAGAAAGTGTAGTACTCGACACCCGCTCAAATCCCTATTCCTTGTAAGAAGGATCCCGGCGACGCATTTGGGCACGTAGGTGCGGGTCGTGACCGATATCGGTAGCAACGCCCTGGCGTTTTTGCACACTGCCACCCATAACAATTTTCTTGACCGGCTCAGAACCTTGCCCGGTGGGCCCCATGTATCCAGCAACGCGGTTTTTGCGGCCGAAGAACGAGCGCAGCTTAGTTTGCAGGGCGCCCGCAAAGGTTTGACTCCAGTTACCTGCGTGGTGAAATTCCATGGTTTGCTGTTTAAAGTGTTGGTAGATGTCCGGCATCGTCTCGTTTAGCTTATGCTGCGTGCCACTGAAACAGGAGTTGGCACGCACCTCACTGTTCTCAGGAAGGCCCATGGTATGTAGCATCTGCCCTACCTTATTCGCAGAGGCCACTTCGTTAGTATTGCTGTAGATATTGGTGTCACCGTATTCTCCATGTCCTTGGGTGTAGACAATGGGCGCGCCGCGCTTTTTGTTGATGCTGCTAAAGTCGGTCATCGCGCTGTCAACCGAAGACCAGGTCTTCAACTGGTTTAACGCCGCCAATCGGTGTTGGTCTTTTTCGGTGCTCAGCGCTGTATTTACCTGGGTGGCGAAGGCCTCACGCTGTTTCTGGTCTTTGAAGACAGGCCGAATGGCTTTCATGCCTTGTTCGATGCCAAAGGCACTCATTCCGACCGTGTTAGCGAACAAGTTACCTACATCGTTGTGCGGTGACACGATATAGCGCTGCTGAAATTTCTCTACGGGTTTGAGCTTCGATTTGGCATCACGCATTTGCTTGAGAATCGAAGGCTCAGGAGCGGGGGGCTTCGGCTGAGCGGAAACACTTCGCAAATGTTGCTTAACATGGCTGTAGAGGCCGCCGCCCGACTTTCCTTGCTGGCCAGCGACTAGCTGACGTTTCCTTGTCTTTTCGTCCACAGTTGTCTCCTTACAATACGTTACAATTACCTATTCGAGACTGATTTCGGGCTCTAACGTCTGCGCCCCACAAAGCTTGGAATATGCGCCGCATTTATCTCATCTTCAGTAGCTCCTCGGCCACTCCATGCATCATGTCCGTTCAAGTGAGCATGAGAGCGCCCCCCCATAAGAAAGCGGCCATCCTGACTTCTTTGAATTCGTACCACTGCATTGCTGTGGGCGTTTCTAGTCTTGTCGAGGATCGTATTGTCGTTAGTGTGAATTCTTACAGTAAAGTGCTGCCCAGGGTGCTCACTATCAGGAACTTCGAAGTTTCTGCCAGTCCGGATTTGATGCCTTCCTCCTCCAAAGTTGGGATGCCATGTTTTCTGCTGAGAAGGATGCAAAAAGCTAAGTAAATGTGTGGCGCTTATGTCCCCCCGCTTTCGTCTCATTTGCTCTAAATCACTAGAAGTGAAACCCAACGGCTCTGATTCACGATTTCTCAGAGTTGCATTGTGAATAGTATCTGCCTGACTAATTGAATTCCTTCTGGCGCGTCCATTGTTTTTGACCTTCAGAAAGTCTAAAGCCGCCCGATGTTCGCCTGTCGGCATATCTTCTCCTTACCTACCAGTCCATTTAGATAACTTCGATTTCGATCGCACGAAACCACAAAAATAGTCTCTACTCATTACCCACTTCCAAGCCCATCACCTCAAAGATATTCAGCTGCCCGCCCTGCTGCAGAAACAGCTGCTGATAGAGATCGGGCGCGCTCATCTCACCCCAGCTGCAGGCGGTGTAGACCAAGTACGGCACTGGGCTGTGGGGATCGTCTTCCATCAAAAACTCGGCGGCGCGGCGCAGTAGCACAAAGGCATCGGCGCGGTCACGTAGCTCGCCATTACTAGGGCCTCCTCCCCCGCCGCCCGCTGACGATGGCGGCGCTTCACCGTCGGGCTGGTCATCGCTTGGCGCATCACTACTGTCGTTTTTACCAGCCAGAGCAACGCCACGGCGTTGCAGCTCGCTGCAGATCATCTCGTTGACGTTATTGACCAACTTGCGCAGGTCGTTGAGGCTGGGGCTATCTTGCTCGCAGGTGTTATCAAACCACTGCTGCAGGGCATCGATGGCGCGCTTGGCATCATCGAGGTCTTGGTGAAGGGCTTGTAGCCACGCGGGCGCAGTTGCCGCTAAACGCTGCTTGAACAGCCGTGGGGTTGGGCCGTCCCATTCGCCGCTGAACTTGTTTTGCGACTGCAGCAGCTGATAGCGCAGCGCGTTTTCCCACTCATCCCAGCAGTACTCCTCGCCATCGAGCAGGGTGTCGGTGATTTTTACCAGTCGCAGCTGTAGGGTGAGCTTCTCATTGATCCAGTTGATGGGGTTGGTGCGATACTCCAGATCGCCATCTTCCATCTGCGGGTGCATGCTGTCCCAGTACTTCTCACATAGCTGCAGAATCAACATCATCGCCGGCGCGATACCGGCATAGCCATGCAGGTGAATGTTCGACTCCAGCAGCCATACCCCTAACTGCAGGTCCTTACATTTTTCACTCAGGGCATCGAGGGCAATCTTCTGCACTTCGTGCCAGTCGGCCACTTTTAGCTCGTGGCTCCACACCCCCAACGGCAGGCTGGGATCATCGGCTTTGCGGGCATTCTTGATATTGAAGTACACCCCATTGTGGCGCACCGACTCGCCCACCTGATTGTCTCCCACTGGCGCAATCAAGCGCTCTAGCGGCACACCAAAGTGATGCTGGATATAATCATCTACCGGCTGGTTATCGTTGGGTAATCGCATACTGTTGTCCTTATACCAATCTAAATAAGTAACTGATAACTCTTGCTGGTTAAAATCATTGATGACCGCGTCAACGCTTTTGTAATTAGTCCACTAGTTACGGCAAGCGCCTCCTTGTCCTCAATGATTTTCCCTGCGCAATACCTGATCATTAACTTATCCAGATTGGTATTAGTCATCACTAAAGCCCGGTGCCTGAGTCGGCAGGTTGATGGGCCAGCTGATCGCCTTACGTGCGCCGCTGCCATCCACTACTTGCCCCGACAAGGCCACGCCCGGCTGGCTTACGTAGGCAATCTTCTGTGCTTGCGGTTGCTCGCTTTTAAACGACACCGGCACATGGAACACCAGGTTCTGGCTATCGCCGGTGGCGCTTTGCCCGGCGATCCGGCCGCTGCCGTAGCGGCTGAGCCACTCGAACACGCCCCATGCTCCAGCGGCTTCAAAGCGCACGCTGGGTTGGTTGGGTACAAACACCGCATAGGGCACTGGCGCTTGGGTGTAGGGTTGGTAGGCCGAGCTTTCCGCCCAGGTCAGCTGCAGCGCCAATGGATCGCCCACCTGCCACTGTAGCTGTTCGCCATTGTTGGGCGAGCCGATAAGCTGTTGGTTACTGGTTAGCTCCCAGCGCACGATCTGATCGCTTCCCTTACCGCCGCCTGCCTGCGAGTTAAACTCCACCAGCAACTCCCCTGCCCACGCGCTGTGCTGCTTGTTGATACCGCTGTCGAGCCATTGTTTAAACAGGTCCAGCTGATTGAGGAAGTTCTTCCAGCCGCCGGGGATCTTGGCCGGATACGCCTTGGCCATGGCATCGAGCTGGGCCGTCAGCAATTTGGGGTCGTTAGCCGGGTCTTCAAAGAAACGAATAGCACGGTTAAGCGGCAGGTCATTCTTGCCCGCTTGGCTGATATCAGAGAAGGGATAGAGCCCGGCAAGCTCGCTATCAAAGCGCCTAGCCATGGCCAGGAAGCTGTCAATGGCGCGCGCCTGAGTGGATTTTTTGCAGTGCGCCCATACCTGCAGGTCGATGCGCTGCATCTTCTCGCCAAACCAGCTGCCGCCCACTGAGCGCTTATCCAGCCCCTCGCATTGGATCATCGACATTTGCGGCAGCTCGGCGGTAATTAGCGACTCTAGCAGGCTCAAGTCGTTATCGGTCTGTTTGCGCTGGTAGGCGCTAAGCACATTCAGGGTGGCCAGCCAGCGCTGTGAGCTGCCACCGAGCTGCTCGACACCGCCGCTGTTGAGCAAGTAATCCACCAGCGGTTGGGCGTAGGCTTGCGCCAAAAAGCTCAAGCGCTGGCGCTGGGCAATGGCGTACTGATCCAACTGCCGATCGGTTTGCCGGCCAAACAGGGCTTGGGCAAAGTTAAGCTGCTGCCAATCCGGGTTCTTCTGCGGCACATACAGCTTGTCGGCTTTGACCAAAGCATCGGTCTGCTCCAGCAAGTTGCGGGCGAAGTTACGCGCCGATTGCTTGAGCCAGATCCGGTTGCGGCTATCTCCCAATTGAGCCAGCAGTTGATCGAGGGTGAACAGCGCTTGTTGCACGTTGGCGAAGTTATCGACGCTTGCCGCCAACTGCGCCTCTACATCCACCGTTGCCCCCGCGGCAACCTCGGCTGGATAACGTGACATCGCTTTGTTTAGCTCGGCGCTAACCACGTTGCTAAGCTGCTGCTTAAGTGCCTGCTCATAGAACGGCAAGCCATCCTTCCAATAGCTGGCGGTAAACTGCTGATACTCGCGAATCGCTTGAATCGCTTCGGCCAAATTGCCGAATCGCCAACTATACACCTCGCTGTTTGGCAGCGCCTTCATGGCATCCACCCGCTGCTGAGCAAAGCTAAGTTGCTCCAAGGCCTCGATTTGCAGCAGCAGCGGGACCAAGTCCTCGTTGAGTACCAGCAACTGACTGTCGCGCACGTAGGCCAGGCCATACTTAGGCAAGGAAAACTTCAGTAGCTGATCCTGAACCTTGGTGTAACATTGCGACTCGCTAAACAAATTAGCAACGTGGTCCAAGGCTTCGCTGGAGTGATCGCCAGAGCGGCGCAAGGCGTTAATGTCGCGATCCAAACGCTTGCTGGCTTTACCACACGGACTGGCGCTGTAGGGGACGGTCCACTGTAGATTAGTGGTTGTCAGCCAATCACCCAATCGATCCAACTTGGCCAGCAGGGTTTGCGACGCGCTATCCCCCGCCATGCTTAGACCGTTAACGATATCGGGGCTAACGTCGCGAATAAAGGCATCACGCAGCATTTCCGCGTGTTTGGTCAAGTGCTGTAAATCCCCGCGCTCATGGGTAAGGTGATGCTTCGCTCCCTGCCAGTGCACGTCATATTTCATCACCTGCACACCGCCGGTAACCAACGGAGTGCTTGGTCGGGAGGCATCGGGCACTGGCACCTGATACAGATAGTCCAACAAGTTACTCAACCTAGACTCAACATGTAGGTCGTCCCCCAAAGGGCCAGCCAGATAGGTCAGCTCGTCTACACCGGTATGGAATTTGGCCAACATATTGGCGAAGCTAAACAGCTGGTCGCTAAGAGTATGGGTATCCAAGTCTGCGGAGAAATTATGAGGAGCAACAGGGTTTCGCTCATCGTTTAGCTCGTCAGCCTTATCCCGGATTCGGCACTCCAAGCTGGTAAACAGTCGCTTAGCAAGCAACTCATTACCAACAAACTCCTGATTGCGGTACATCTGGGTATCGAACCAGGCGGCGGGCATCGACCAGTAATCGGGGTTGCGGCCAATTTCGCCCAAATGCGCTAGCAAGCGATAGCTGTTTTGCCCAAGCGGCTGGCAATTATCAAGGTCGTCACTGGGTTCGCTAAGTACCTGCCCCACCACCCGCTCAAAGTCTTGGTTGTAGCCGACCATGCGCATGCTGTCGATGCACAGCCACACCACCAGTAACGCACCCAGCCCGATGGTGGAGAGCTGAAAACGCTGCAGCACCTTTTCCGAGGAGAGCAGCCGCCGCTCCAGCGGCGTCGCCAGATTCACTTCAGCAAAGATTTTCTTATTAAACAGTTGGTCACAGAACGCGACCCGCTGCTCAAGCCCGCCACAGAAGTAGATGCCTCGCAGCGGCAGTGGCGCCTGAAAGCGGCTGCGACTAAAGGCGCCGTCGACCACCTCTTTAAGTGGAGCGCGTAAGCTTTGAAAATAGCGATGGAACAGCATAAAGCTGTCGATATCGGCAATCTCGCGATTCGATGCGGCCACATCCAACTGTGCCTGCTGCAGCCCTTCCACCACCTGTTCAAAGGCGTGGTCTACCCAGTCGGCATCAAATGCACTCTCCAACTGCAGCGGATTCGACCAGCCGATCATCTCGCGCAGATGCTGCTCGCCCTGCGCCTGCCAGTAGGCTTCAAAGCCGGGCACCGCCTCACAGCGGGTTACCACCAGATATACCGGCAGCACAAAATTACTTTTCTTTTGCACCAGCCAGAGCTGCTTAAACAGCCGCTCACTCAGCGCCTGGCGGGCATAGATGTCTTTGGCTTCCAGCAGCGACTGGGCCGACAGCGCCACCACCAGGCCATCTAAGGGGCGCTCCGGCCGATAGCGGTGGATAAGCTCCAACAGGCGGCTAAGCTTGGGCATGGCGCAGCTGCCTTGCGCCCCTTCTTGTAGCACCGCGTCACTGCAGCGGATCACCACGCCATTGTCGAAGAAGTGCCATTTGCTGCCAGCCGCCTTGAGCGCTTTTTCTTTGTGCAGTAAAGCAGCTCGCTTACCGAGGCGAATACCCGCCAGCAAGGACTCGGGTTCGGCCCCCTCTTCGCCCAGCAGCAGGTACCACGGCGTACTGTAGCGCCACTCTCGACTGGTGCTTAGGTACTTTAAGACGCCTGTAATGCGGCGCATTCTGCGGCGCAGCATTAAGCGTTGGCGCGCATAACGTTTGTGTACAGCGAAGCGCTGGCTCAGCCAGCTAGCTAGCCGTTTCAGCGGCGCAAACAGCAGAACGAGCAAGCGCTTGGCGAAGTCCACGATGAACTTGAGCAAGCCGACAATCCCCGACCAGCCGGCTCTGGCCAGCCAGAACAGTGCCAGCACTGCCAGCACTAATCCCACAATCAAGATCAGCGCTCGCCACAGCGGGTCATTCCAATAGGGGCTGGCTAGCACCGCCAGTGGTGACAGGCGCTGCTCTAATGCAGCGATGGGCGCGGCTATCCACTGTTGGGACCAATCCAGTAGGTCCGCGACAAGGTCGTTTAGCTGGCTACTCATAAGCCACTCCCCGCGAGCGCTATCTGTTTGGCAATCCAGCTATTGAGCTGCCAGTTAATCAGCCCCCAGATCAGCGTGCTCACCACCAAGTAACCAAGGGCTGCCAGTCCGACCTTGCGATACCAGCGGCCGATCGGCGCCATCCGTTGCTGCTGGCGTGACACCAGTTGATGCTGGTAGGCGTCGGCACAAATCGGCCGCTTGCCCTCGTCTTCGCTCATATTCACCAAGCGGTAGAGTTGGCGACGATAATGGTTGAGCGCCTCGGGCTCATTGCGGTAGCGCCCCGAGAAGCCCAAACGCAGTGCTAACAGATAGACCGCGGCCAGTTGCCGCTCGGTATCGTTGTGGCTGCGCGCGGCAATCAGCCGATCCATCAGCTCAAATAAGCTGGTGCCCGCCCGGCAGCTTTTGAACAAGGCCTCTTCGAGCAGCACATCCTGCCAATATGGCTGGCCAACCCACTCCACCTCAAACAGCATCAGCTCATCGGCCAAGGCTGCCATGGTGTAGATAGCGCTGTTCATCCAGGCGTTCTCCCGGGCGGTATTGCGCTCTTTATAGCTTTGCCGAGTGGTCTCGAGCCAGCGGCGCAAGCGCGCCTGAGCGGCATAGGCGATCTCTTCCGGTTTGGGCGCTTCATCCAGCGCCATCTCACGGCGGATAACATCGTCCAACACCCCTTGGCGGATCTGTGTTTTTAGGGTGGCAATTAATTCGTAGAACTGCACCGACAGGGATAGCAGGTCCAGCGGCTTATTCGTTTCGGCCATAGTCCCCCCTCTCCTCATGCGGCACATGCAAGGTAATTCGTTTCGGTTGATGGGCCTTAAGTTGGCCGCTGGTGCAGATCACCACCAGCTGCTGACCCGGCAAGATAAACTTCTCGTCGCACTGAATGCTGAATAGCACCCGGCCGGGGCCAGCGGCGATGCCGGTCTGCTCATCCACGGTGACCTGTTTGACCTTGGCGCCGAGCATGCGGTGCTTGGAGAGCGAATCGTGCATCCGCGCTGAGGCAATCCGACATGCCTTAAACCACTCGCTCAGTTCTTCACTGCTGCCGCCCTCAAAGGCCGATAGCTCCACCAGCAGCTCCCGGCCAGCCCAGGCTTTGTCGTACTGCAGGGTAAACACGCCCTTGCGCTTGTGTTCAAAGTGGATGCTGGTAAAGCGCATGTTGACCGTGGCCAACTGGCTATTCAGGTAATCAAGGGCCACGTTGAAGCCCGCCAGCATATCGCTGTGGTTGTACGCTGGCAGCTTGGGCGGAATGCCAATCGCATCGAATTCGCTAAAGCCGCCCATCATCCGCGCCAACATCTGATAGAGGGTGTGAGGATGGGTGCGCCAATCATCGCAGGCCAGCTCAAACTCCGGCAAGTGACGGCCGAGCGCACGTATCCAGCGACGATGCAGCTCACCGATACGGTGGCCAAGCCGGTCTTCACTTTGTTCGGAATAGCCAGCCAGTTGCCGGGCTTTGTTGCGAATGGCCAGCGCCAACTCGCGGCTGCGCTGTTGCAGGCTTTTGCGCGCCCCCGAGGCATCGTCGTCGTGGGCAAAGCTCTCCGCTGCCATATGCAGCATGGGGGGGTAATACTCACCCAGACAGAAGTTGCCCGCATCGGGCTGACACACTTCAAACAGCGGAATACTGGCGTACTTGCTGCTCACCCGCTCGGTGGCTTGCAGTGCCAGCTTGGGGCTGAGCCGCTGGGTGATCAGCTCGCCCTCGCCGGTGTTATCATCCACCGTCGGCGGCCCATCCACCGCTTCATAGCGTTGAATGGTGGCGCTGTCGCTCACGCAGCCGGGGGTGCGGATCGGCGCTACCAGGTGGATGCGGATCCGTTGCTGCTGCTCAATGTCTTCCAGCTCGGTGATATCGAGCTGCAGCAGGTTGTCGTCTTGCTCTTGGTAGTCCACCACCAGACCATCGGGCAGCACTGCGCTAACCCGCTTCACCACGATCTCGCCTTGCAGCAGGCGGCCATGGTCAATCTCCAGATGGCTCAATCCCCAATGGTGGGGAGAGCCCAGCTTTCGAAGTACATGTAGCTGCCCTTCCCAGTACAGGTGGTTCTGCTGGAAGTGCTGCGGGGAGAGCATCATCCCCTCAGACCAGCAGATAGCTTGCGGCAGTGATTCCCAGTATGCGTCTTTCATTATTTGTCACCTGCCTTAATCTGGTATTTGCTCGCCTCAAAGCTGATGGCTACGCTCTTGTAGCCTTGTAAGGCCGCTGCAACCTGACCGGGCGCAGCAAGGTAGTTGGCGAACAGTAGTACAGCGACGGCATCGCGCGACTTCTTCGGCAAGCTCAGCTCGGTGGCCGAGGTGAGCGGTACAATGTCGTGACTGACGGTGGTGATTTTGGGGCCAAGGCTTAGCTGCAGTGATTGCTTGTCACGAAACCACTGCGGACCACTTAAGCTGCTGAGCGAGCTCGCCGCGCCCGCATCGAACACAAACACCAGGTCATACTCCACCGGGCTGTGGCTATTGCAGTCTTGCGAGCAGCTAACCGAGATATGCTTAAGGTTGTTGGCATGGCTAAGGCCTAAGTACTTCTTGACGCTACAACCACTTAAGCTCAGCGTGATTGCGCATAACACGGTGATAGCCAGCAGGTTTGAGCGCTGATAAAAGCTCATAAGGCCGCCCCCGCAAGCTTGACCATAAAGGTGACAGTTTCTGCCCCTTCCCGTTGCCCCAAGCGGCTTAGTCGGCCCAGCTGATTGTGCTGGCTATCCAAGCTGGCGGGCTCAGACACGCCCAGCTCGCTCTCCAAGGTGATCTGGCAGTCGCATTTTCGATCGGTCACCCAGCACAGCAGTTGGTGCAGTTGCGGGTACTCATCCCCCTCTGGCAGCAGCGCTTTGAGCCTGGCCGCAGGCAAGGGCCCGAGGACGATGCCGATGGCCGCTTGCTGATCCCACACCCGACGCCCGAGGGTCGCCTCGCCTCCTAGTCTGTTGTTGCGCTGACCGAGGCGAATATGATCTTCTGGTTCCACATCCAGCCAGCGGCCAATAAAGTTGCTCAGGCGTTTAAGCGGCAATTGCGCCACCGAGGCAAACAACTGCTGCACCATCGGCACACTCATCCGCCGATTGGCCAAGCCTCCGGCCTGGCCGATAAAACGGTCGGCGGATTGCTGATAGAGCTGGCGATGCAGCGCCAACAGGTTACCGCTCAGTGCCAGCGCCATCTGGCCCTGTTCGGATTGCTCGCAAGGTAGGTGAGTCAGGCTGGCATCGCTTAGGCTACGGAACAGATAACGCAGGCTTTGTAGGCGATGGTTAAACAAGTCGAGAAAGTGCGGCAACACCCCATCGCGCTGTTTCAGATCGTTAATGACCCACTCGTTCAGGCCGTCCGGCAGAGGGCCGCTGATACCGCTGATATGGTTGCCAAGACAGGCGATGTGGTAGTTATCAGGCTGAGGTTCATCGGCGGTGTCATCGTTGGCCGCCTGCTTAATCGCTCGCACCTCACCGGCCGGAAAATCGCCTTGATGGATGGCCTTGAAGAAGAAGCGTCGCTCTAGCTGCTCGGCTAGCTGCGCTTCCACGGCGCCTACTTCTTGCTTGTCCACCTCTTGCTTGTCAGCCTCAGTTGCAGAAGCGTCAACGGTTAACGCTGCCTGCTCGGACAGCAGCAAACGCACCAGCTGATAGAAGGACCAGCCAGCGTCAGGAGTTTGATAAAGGTCAGCTACAGTAAAACCTGTTCGCCAATGCGCGGTGGCCATTGCTTCCATACTCCTTCACGTTGATGACTAACAAGCTGCAGTTGCACGAAGTGGTTCAAGGTGGTGTACAGACCCAAGAAATAGCTGAGCACCTGCCCCAGCAGCAGCGCGTTGGCATCGCCAAAGTAGTGTTCATCCACCTTCATGGTGATGCGAGTGCCCCGGCAGTGGCCGCGCCAGGCTTGCCGCCCTAGCCGCTTCACCACACTCTCGCCTTGCCAGCTCATCAGCCCCTCGATTTGCCGCATCTGGGAGGAGGCAAAGCTGTCGGCATACAGGGTCAGCACCTGCTTAAGCAGTGCCAAGCGGTTCTGGCCATCGCCAAGGGCGAAGTGGTTGAGGCTGAGCTGAGAGAGCAGCTTGACGTTATTGCCCGGCTGCAAGCGTGCGCCTTTAAAACGGGTTGGCTGCTCCAGCACCGTGGCGCTCATCATTGGCGCACTCCCCACTGGCTTTAAGGCATCGCCAATGCGCAGGTACTCCGGCAGACGGCGGTTGTTGCACCAGCCCTTTACCGTGAGGGTTTGGTCGATCGGATTACCGGGGTTGAACTGGGTGTCGTAGAGCGATAACAGCGTATCGCAGCCACTGTGGCCGGGTTTGAGCAAGGAGCCCAAGCGAGTCACATAGTACTGATGGGCCTTATTATCACGCTTCACCCCCAGCCAAGGCTCCACCGACTTAGCCACCCCATCAAAGCCAATGCTGCGCACCTCGGTGATGTCGTAAACCTCGGCCAGCAGATACTGATTCTCGTCAGCAATCAGCCGGTATTCGTGGTGGTTTTGAGTCAGTTGTACCGGCTTAAAGCTACGTGGATAGAGGTTGATGGCCGGGAAACAGTTGAGCGACAGGCTGTTGCGTTCCACCTGAATGGCACTTTTCGCCTCATCGAGCAGGAACAGCAGCTCGAACTCGTCGACACAGCCATCGAGCGGTAGGCCACTTACCTCAAAGAAGTAGAACTTGTCGGGAAAGGCGAAGTACTCCTGCAACAAACGGTAGGCCTGCTGGCTGCCATCGCCATCTGGCAACACGCTCTCGTCTTGGGCATAGCCTAGCCAGTTGAGCAGGGGCGTGTTCGCCGCCGGCTTAATCACCCGGATATCGTCGCCCACCTTCACCGCCACGGCGCTGAGCTTGTCGTTGAGCAGTTGATACAGCCCCGGGCGCTGGCTGTTGTTGTTGATGTAAAAACGCAGGCTGTCGAGGGGATACTCGTAGACGTTGTCCATGCCGCGACTTTGGATGGTCACCGACAACACCGCCTGGGTGTCGCGCCGCTGGTCGATCTGGCTGTAGTAGTTCTTGGGCAAGATCTTCAGGGAGCTGATCTCAAACGGCCACAGCGGGGTGTTGTAGCAACACTGCAGCGAGCAATCGTAGGCTTTGTCGCTGTGATTAGAGCGAGCGCGAGTCACAAACTGGCGGCCCTTCTCCAGGGTGTAACCATTGAGAAAGTTGGTGCCATCGGTGTCCACATCGGCTTGTAGCACGGTCATACATGGCTGGGAGCGCACCAAGCTCGGATAAAGGGTTTGCAGCATCTGGTTGGGGATCTCGCCACGCTGCTCGGCCATATCGGCGCGCAGCTTGCCGGTGAGATAGGCAAAGGATTGCAGCAGCTGCTCCACATGCGGATCGGCAGAGCGACCGGCACTAAGCTTCAGCTCGGCGGCCACCGCCGGATAGGCCTGGCCGAAGTCCTCCACTGAATCGCGGAGAAACTGTAGTTCCTGCTGAAAGCTGTCAAAGTGGTCCATAGCATCAATCCCTTAATGGCCCGCCACTAGAAGCGAAACTCTTCGATGATTTCGAGCTCATGCAACTGCAGTTGCAGCTCGCAAGCCCCGGCGCCTGCCGCCTGCACATCAAGGCGCTTAACCCGCACCCCACTCACCCTTGGTTCAAAACGCAAGATCAGCGCCTCAATGCGTTGCTGGTAGCTGCCCAGCTCGCTGCCGTTCTCCATGCTTTGATCCACCAAGGCAGGCATTTGGCTGACTGCGGCCGACGCCGCGTCGCCATCCAGTAATTGCTGCGAATCGAAGATGGCTTGGATGTTGCGCCGAACCGAGTCCACCAAGGAGATGGGCTCCCCGGGAAGGGTCAGTCGCTCAAACAAGGTTTTCGCCACCATGTCATGCTCCTTTTGACTCTGCTCGACTATCCAAGTCGTTGTTTACAGTTAGCTTAAGCCTGTAGGCTAATCAGCACGGGCAAGCCAACAGCGAATGGCCTTGCCCGGCTAAGCCGCTCACTAGCTGGTAAGCGCACCGATCGGACGGTTCTTGGCGATACTCCAGCCTGCCGCCATGGTGCCCTTGTTCTGCATACCCGGACCTTGCAGTTGGTGGTGCCAGGTAATTTCGGTGAAGTTGAGCTTGAACTGCTCGGTGGCCATGTCGTTGGGGTGCGACTGGAACTGGATCTCGCTGATCAGCGCCAGACGCAATTCAAAACGCATAATGATGTTGAGCTGGTCACCGGAGTTGCGCAGCACAAAGATCATGGTTGGGCTGCCCGAATCGCTATCCAACGGCTTGGCGCGCAAGCAGTAGTCGTACATCTTGGGCGAGGCAACATCGACGTACTTCACGCAGGTAAAGTCGCTGATAATTGGCCGCCCGGAGGTACGGGCACTGTTGCTGACATCGGTGGTCACCTGCTGCTGCAGGCCTTGGTTAATCGACACCAGCTCGACGCATTTTTTCGGGTCGAAGCCAGAGCCGCCAGCGTTGGCGGTCAGCGCAGTCCAGCTATCGCCGAAGTCCGCACCGTCGATCAGCGAGCCGCCGGAGGGATCAAGCAGCCCACTCCCGGCCGGGTCTTGGGGCTTGGTAAAGCTGTCGTCGCCGAATTGAAGTAGTATTAAGTCCATAATTTATCTCTCTTTATCCTTAATTCCTGTATTGTCCTGGGCAAAGACGCCTTAGGTATGACCTAAGGCAGTTCGGCGACCAACCTGATCGAGGTAGATAGCTCTTCAAGCTGGAAGTGCGGACGCAGGAACACGGTCGCCCGATACTTACCCGGCGAGCCCGGCACGTCGGTGACATCGATGCGCGCATCACGTAAGGGATAACGGGCCTTCATCTCCTGCGGCGCGGCATCGTCCACCAGCACGTAGGCGGCAATCCAGTTATTCAGGAAGTCAGAGGCGTTATCTTTGGTCAGGAAGCTACCCACCTTGTCGCGCATGATCACCTTGATGTAGTGAGCGAAGCGCGAGGCGTTTAGTACATAGGGCAGCATGCTGGAGATGCGGGCATTGGCATTGGCCGCGTCGGTGTTGTACTTCTTCGGCAAGTTGGCGGTCTGGCCACCGAAGAAGGCCGCTTTGTCCGAGCCCTTGCGATGCAAGATTGCCATAAAGCCCAGGTCGTTCAGCTCCTTCTCGCGACGGTCGCTGATGGTGACCTGAGTGGGACAAGTTAGCTGGATATCGCCCGACGGCGTTTTGAAGGTGTGGGTCGGTAGCCCTTCCACCAAACCGCCGCCTTCAACCCCGCGGATCGCCGCCAGCCAGCCATATTTGGCGTAGGCATTGGTCACCCGCTGCGCCAACACGTAGGCGGCATTGCCCCACAGATAGCGCGAGGCATCGCGGCCATCGACATCTTCTTTAAAGTCGAAGCCTTCCACGGTGACCGTGTCTGGACCATAGGGCAGACGCAGCAGTACCTTGGGCAGGGTGAGGGTTACATAGCGCGAGTCTTCGCTCTCGCGGAAGCTGCGCCATTTGATTAGCTCGGCACTCTCGAAGATCTTGCTCAGATCGCGCGGCTGCGCCAGTGAGAAGAAGTCTTTGAGGTCGAACAATTTAGCGTAAGCGGCGGTCACAAACGGCGCATGCGCGGCCGCGGCGACACCGGCGATCTTCTCTAACAGCTCGATATCTTCTGGGTGACGGCCAAACTCGTAGTCGCCCAGCATAAAGCTGTAGGGGTCGCCGCCGTAAGTGCCAAACTCCTGCTCGTAGACCTTCTTGAACAGCGCACTTTGGTCGAACTCCACCGCTTTTTGCAGGTCTTTCAGCAGGTCAGCTTTGGATACGTTAAGGATCTTCAGCTTAAGCTGGGTGCTGGTTTCGGTGTTCATCACCAAAAAGTGCAGGCCGCGCCAGGTCGATTCGAGCGCCTGGAACTTGGGATGCTGCAGCACCAGGTTAATCTGGCGGGTTAGCAGGTTGTCGACATGGGAGATCCGGTCGTTGATCAGATCGCCAGCGAAGGCCGGTAGCGCCGGGTCGAAGCTCTTCAGCACGTCCACGGTGAACTGACCAATCAGCTTCAGGGCATAGGCCACTTGCGACTCATCCAGCGCCATGCGCCCTTCGCTAAGCAAGCGCTTAGCGAAATCGCCCGGCTCTACCGCTGAGAAATCCTCGGCGCTGCCAAAGGAGCCAATCAGCTCATCGCGCAGAGCTTGGTCGCTAAGTAGCTGCTCTAGCAAGTCATCCAGCGCGTCGTTGCCGTCGAGCTTGCCCAAGAAGTCGCGCAGATGGCAACGGCCTTGGTAGAGATCGGCGGTGGGCTGGATGTTATTCACCAGATTCATCGGCGAGAAGTCATCGATGGTGTTAAACGCTAAGATGAACACCTTCTTTTTCTTCTCAGGGGCGGCAGCGGCTTTCTTCTTGCCTTTTGCCTTGCCCTCTTCCGCCTCGGCGTCTGCATCTCCCTCTGGGGCGGCTTCTGCCGTCTCAGCAGGCGCAGTGCCATCATCGGATAGTACATCGTCAACATCGACCTTCAAGCGAACCTGACAGCCCGCCATCACTTCGTTGAAGTTATCGCGGTCAATCTCGACAAAGTCGCGCTCTTTTAGCACCGGCAGTGGCGTTAATGCCGGATCGTTGGGGGCCAGTGATGGCAGATCCCCTGATAAATCCGACAAGATCGCTACCATCAACGGCAGTTCTCGCTGCTCGATTGCATCGCCAATCTCCACGTCATAAGTGATATGAACCCGTGGAGAGCGAATGCGTGATAGTTTCTTTTGTAAACTTTCCAAAACTTCACTCCTTATCTGCTTGGTTGGTCAAAAACTCCCTATGACCGCTCGCCAAAACACTGTGACAGGCTTTCGCCCTTTGATTACGCGTTTGCATTGAGTTTGTAGTAAGCAACACCATTGCGGCTGGTCATCAGCAAGACATCGTCGCCAACCAGCTGGCGTAGTGCATGTTCCACGTCGACCCGGGAATCATTAAACCGCTGCCGCCTGACCCACCAATCGGTGATGCCATCGAGCGAATCTTCCGCACCGGGATGTTGCTGTAGATATCGCAGGATCACCGTCATAATGTCTGCGGCTTGAATGTCGTCCGTCATGATTACCCTCGTGGTTAAGGACGTACTAAGCCTTTGAGCAAGACCAGTGCCAAGCTATTTGATTAATTTATTGTGGCTGTTTTTCAATAACTTAAGTGAGATTCACTGAATCATTAGTGAGTTATCAGCTCGCGATGAGCGCGTAAAAAAATACCCGGCGGGTAGACAATCGCCCGGTAAAAAAGGCGCGTTTTCGCCCATGTCGATGTCGACTAGAAAGGGCGTGTTTATATATGGAAAGCGTTGCAATTTCGGGCAGTAATTAACGCTGCATTAGGGCATCTCGATCGTTACGAGGGTTCGCACTTGGCGGAGATAATTAGTCAGCCTTACTTCATCCAGAATCGGATGAAGTAAGACTACATAACCGTGGCTAATTAGTGGATGGGGAATAGTACGGACGATTAACAGGTCAAACCGAGGTCGGGATAGTCTTTGTTGATGTTGTACTTCTTGACCAACTTGCCAAAGGCGCGCCGCTCTTTTCCGCAAAGCGAGGCTGCTTGAGTGACATTGCCGTTGGTTTTGACCAAGGCTTGGGCGACAAAAGTTTGCTCGAAGGCCTCCACCGCTTGACGCTTAGCCTCGGCAAACGAAGCCTCGCCAACAGTGAGATCAAGGCCGGAAGGTGTCGCTGGTGGCGACGCTTCACTTTGTGAGGTAGCAGGCATGGCCGATGCAGCGGGTGTAAGTTGCTCGGAGGCGAACAATAGCGCCTCGACATTATCAATCACGGAGCCACTCGCGGTGAGGTAGAGTCGGTGCACGGTGTTTTCTAACTCACGTACATTGCCCGGCCAATGATACTGGCACAGCTGCCGCATAATCCGCTCGCTGGCCTTATCCCGCCCCAGTTGATACTGAGCATTCAGTTTGGCGATAAAGTGGCGAACCAGCAGCGGGATATCGCTAGGGCGCTCACGCAGCGCAGGCATATGGATGGTGAGGATCAACAGGCGATAGTAAAGATCTTCGCGAAAGCGGCCATCGCTTATCACCTCGGATAGGCTCTGGTTGGTAGCGGTTACCAGCCGCACATTGGCTTTGCGGGTGACATTGCTGCCCACCGGGCGATACTCGCTTTCCTGCAAAAATCGCAATAATGCCGCCTGAGATTTTAGCGACAGACTGTCGATTTCATCGAGAAACAGGGTGCCGCCATCGGCCGCTGCCAGCAAACCACTGCGGTCTGTCTTGGCATCGGTGAAGGCGCCTTTTTTGTGGCCATATAGCTCGCTGGCAAACAACTCATCGGTGAAGGTGGAGCAATTGACCGCGATAAAAGGCTTGTCGGCGCAGTGACTACAGTAGTGTAAACCGCGGGCCGCTAACTCTTTGCCGGTGCCCGTTTCACCGGTAATGATCACCGGCGTAGGAAACGGTGCCTGACAACGGATAGCATCCACCACCTGTTGGATCACCCGTGACTGACCAATGATGTTTTGCTCGAGAATCTGCCTCAAGGTTTATGCTTCCTTATCCACCTGCACTGCTCAGACCACTGGCTTGGCCTGCTAGCGCTCCCTATCTGTTTATTTACAAAAAACTAATTAATCCACGCTGTCAAATGATATTTTTATCATTATGTATACTTATGCCTCCTCTAACCCCTTATTTAGTAGGATGTGAAGACGATTCACATCAATAACATCTCGTCAGAAAAACCTTCAAAGTTAGGCATAGATCAACCAGCGGATCCCTTCAGATAGCATCGAAGATTTACCTCAGCAAAGGGAAAGATCACCCATTCACATCCGCATTCAAATTGGGACAAGCAACTGCTATACCACCGAGGGTACTCACTTAGAGCGAGCGGACTCAGAGAAGGGCATTTACTTGGTTGTGGGATGTTACTGGGTCAAAAAATTGCAGAAAATGGGTGGAACTAGACCCACCCAACTGCGTTACAAGCGCAACGCTGCATGGTGAGAAACTCAAGTGTTCGCTCAGCGGTGACAAGCCATATTATTGCTATTTTAACAACAATATTCCTTCTGAGTAGATGCCGCTACGTTGCGCCTTTGAACGCACCAAAGGCAGCAAAACAGGAGTTCTTATGCAGCAGCTCTACGCGCTTAAAGCCAACCTTACGCAGCAGCTCTAGCTGGTAGGTCACCGGTCTCGGCGAGTCTTCAATATCAATGTATTCAAACACCTTATCGCGATACGTTTGCCCGCCCAGTTCGCTGAGGTACTCACCATAGCGCTGCCACATCATGCTATGGACCGCACTTGACTCATGCGACACCAAATCGCTTATCCAAACGCTGCCACCCGGCGCGGTTAAACGATAGATCTTGCGAAAGGCCTGCTCCCAGTCGGAATCGTCACGCAGATGGTGGAGCACCGCCGCAGCCAAAATGACATCGTAGGACTGCTCGGGTAACGCGATGCCGCGAAAGTCCCCTTGAAAGACCTCGACGCTTGGCACACCAGCAGCAATTACCCGCTGTTTGGCTCTATCTAACATCGCTTGGCTTAAATCCAGTAAATCGCAATGAAAGCCCGAGCTACATTGTGCCAACTTCAAGCTGTTGTTCCCCGCACCACAGCCAATATCGAGCACGCGCTTGATAGAGGGCGTAGCGGCTACCGCCGCTTGGGTAATCAACTCCATCGCAAGCGGCGCGTCAATGGTTGCGGCTTGTCCGGTTTGCAAATTGGAGAAGCGTTCTACATCGTTGTCGAAGCGCTCGCGAATAGTATCGGTGGACGATTTTTGATTAAGTGGAATTGCCATCACTCCTCCCTTCTAAGCCAACATACCAATACCCAAGGTGACGCAGGGCTTGTCACCCTCAACAGCAGCGGTCAGCAAGCGCTGAGCGCCGTCTATCGTCGATAAAGATCCAACTACTCGCTGAGTCGGCAATACGTTTTACCGCGATATCGGGAGTGCTTGTACTGGTTAAGTTATCACTATCACCTAGGGCTATCCATCATAGAACCCTGTTCATGAAGCACTGCACCTTGTTTTCAACTGACAGCACGACACCATGCCGCGCCTTTGGCGAGAACAATTACGCCCTTCACTCACCTTGATAACAATATGAAATCATCAAAATAACAATTGATAATTTCTAATGATAACCAACCCTCCCTATACTCCTCCCCATCAAAGCCGTTCACTTAACAGACAACAGAGTTTGGAGCAGATTATGAAAATGAATCACGTAGGCATTATGGTTGGCGACATGGACCAAGCGGTTGAGTTTTACACCAACGCGCTGGGTCTAAAAGTGGTTATGGGCAATACCAAAGTCATCGAAGAGCGTGAAACCGCCATTGGCAGAATGTGCATTGCAGTATTCGGTGAAGGCTTCAAAGGCTTCAACATCGCCCACTTGGTCACTAGCGACGGCATCGGCGTAGAACTGTTCGAGATGAAACAGCGCCAAGAGCGCCACGAAGTGGACTTCTCGCGCCTAGGCATCTTCCATTTCTGCCTGCAAACCGACGACTTCGCTGGTGTGATGGAAAAAGTAGAGAAGTTCGGCGGTAAAGTACGTATGGACATCATGCGTTACCACCCAGAAGACGACAACAAACCTGCCCAAATGGTCTACCTGGAAGACCCGTTCGGCAACTTGTTTGAGCTGTACTCGCATACCTATGAAGAGACCTATGCCTCTGATTACGAGTAAATCACTCTTCAGAGCTTATTAATTAATGAGAACCGGTAGCACAGAGGCTACCGGTTTATGCGAGACTGTAGATAAAACTGTGTAATTGGCGAGGGCAGCCTCCCAACCACCATCCGCATAGCTGACTATTTTAGATCCCACGCCTTCACCGCTTCTAAATAGCGATCAATGTCGTGATCTTCCACGCCATCAAAGCCTTTCTCTTTTAGCGCGCTCATCGCGCCATCGAAGTAATCGACAAACTTGAACCAAAATCCTACCTCTTGATGGATCTCCTTTTCTTCGGTGATATACAGATAGCTACCCACATGGCTATAGCCCATTATTCTGGCCGGTACTCGGGTAACGATGTCGTTGTTGTTATGGAACCGAAAGAAGCGAGACTTGCACTCCACATTGAAGAACTGAGCGGTGTCGCGGGTCAGCGCCCGAGGCTGGCCGAAGGTGTAAACGCTGGTAAAAGGCTTGTCTTCGTGCACCAGCTTGGCCGCGGCAATGGTTGCCATGGCCCCACCCAGGCTATGCCCGGTAATAAACAATGGGCGCTTGCGCTGGGCGAGTAGCCGTTGGTACTTATCAAAGATTGGCTGCCACACATCCTCCACCGAGTGCCAAAAACCGCGATGAAATTCGCCGAACAGCTGCTTGGTAGCAAAGGCATTGAGGTTATCCAACCAGTCGAGGGTTTCATCGGTGCCGCGAAACGCCATACACAGGTAGTCTTCATGCTCGACCAGCGCCGCTTGGGCACTGTTTTTATCCACCCCAAACACACTGCAAAACTTGGGGTCATCGGCCTTAAGAGAGGCCAAGATTTTATCTTCATCGGGAATGGCGTTGCCCTCAGAGACCTTGCGATACACCTCCTTGGACAAGCGCGCCATCCAATAGGCGTTTCCCTCGTCCAAACCGGTTTTATAGGGTGAAACCTGCACTTTTTTCATGAACGTCCTCCGTAGTTACCTTGTGCGCAATTGCACGTGTGAACTTCCGCTCGGGTCCGCTCACGGATCGTGTTCTGGCGGAAAAGCGGAAAGCTCATCCCCTAAAACTACTGGGCTGGTTTGGGAGACCAACTCAACGACAGCGACTCAAAACATATCGTGCTTGCTGTCGCGGCAGGCACTTCGCCAGCGCGACAGCTCAATCAAGTATTAACTTGTTAGAACGTTTTAGATAGGCGCTACAACGTTAGCGACTCAACTCGCTTGGTGAAAGTGTGTTTACAGCAAGGCGCATCGACGTTCTGTTTCATCGTGGTCCTCACAGACTTGGCGGATCGAAAAGAGACGTTGAATCGCCTTTAGCTAGTGTTACGCGCCATGACTTGAACAAACTGTAGTTTCATGTGCCAATGATAGCTGTGATCCAGCCATTTACAGGGCCGAGATGAACTAACAAGGCGTAACTGTGCTAACTTGAAGTTTGTTGTTTTGCACAGTTTGCCCAGCAACTCATCGACAGTTCGCGCTTTACCGCAACACAGCGCCTGCTGTTTGCGTTCTACCAACACGGAAGGAAGCCCAATGGTGATTCCAGATAGCTGTTGCATCGTCATTTTCGGTGCATCAGGCGACCTTACATACCGCAAACTTATCCCAGCCTTTTTCAATCTCTACCTCTACCAACAGCTCCCTAGCGAGTTCAGCATTCTCGGTGTTGGCCGCAGCGAGTACAGCGATCAGAGTTATCGCGAAAAGCTCCGACTCGCCTTGCTCGAGGAAAAGGTGGAAGACCCCAGCCAGCTGGAACGCTTCTTAGACCATGTGTTCTATCAGGCGATGGATACCGCCGGTGTTGCGGACTATGCCAAGCTAAAACAACGATTGGATGAGCTGCATGCAAGCCTGCCCACGGCACTGCGTAACACCCTTTATTATCTGGCAACCCCACCGAGTTTGTATCGCGTAATCCCGGCGAACCTGGCGGCCCATGGCTTGAACCGCGAAGACGATGGCTGGAAGCGCCTGATCATCGAAAAACCCTATGGCTATGATTTAGCAAGCAGCCGTGAACTAGATAAAGAAACCCATCTGCACTTTCAAGAACAACAGCTCTATCGTATCGACCATTACCTGGGCAAAGAGACGGTACAGAACCTGCTGGTGTTCCGCTTCTCCAATGGCATGTTCGAGCCCTTGTGGAACCGTAATTTTATCGACTACGTGGAAATCACTGGCGCAGAATTCCTCGGCGTCGAGCAACGCGGCGGCTACTACGACGGCGCAGGTGCAGTGCGCGATATGCTGCAAAACCACCTGCTTCAAGTACTCGCCATGGTCACCATGGAGCCGCCCGCCACCATTGATGCCGACTCCACCCGCGATGAAGTTGCCAAGGTGCTGCATAGCCTGCAGCCACTGAGCGACAGCGATCTGGCCAAGCACCTCGTACTGGGCCAGTACACCGCCTCCAGCTTTCAAGGGCAGCAGCTACCGGGCTATCGCGAAGAGCCGGGCGTGGCAGATGAGTCACGCACCGAGACCTATGTCGGCCTGAAAATGTTTGTAAATAACTGGCGCTGGAGCGAAGTGCCGTTTTATGTGCGTACCGGTAAACGCCTGCCCACCCGCGTCTCGGAGGTAGTGATCCACTTCAAGCGCACACCGCACCCGGTGTTCGGCCAAAACGCCCCTGAAAACAAGCTGATAATTCGTATTCAACCGGATGAGGGGATCCTGATAAGCTTTGGGCTCAAAGAGCCGGGGGCCGGGTTTAATGCCAAGCAGGTATCCATGGACTTTCGCTACGGCGAGATGGAGGAAACTCGTATGCTAAGCGCCTATGAGCGACTGCTGTTAGATGCGCTAAACGGCGACGCTACCCTGTTTGCCCGCAGCGATGCGGTCGAGGCCTGCTGGAAGTTCGTCCAGCCCATCCTCGATTTTAAACAACAAGAAGGCGCACTCTATGGCTATGCCTGTGGCACTTGGGGACCGAAAGAAGCCGATGAACTGCTATTTAACGACAACCGTCAGTGGCGCTTCCCCTGTAAAAACCTCACCAATACGGAGTATTGCGAGCTATGAGCCTCACGCCCACCGTTTACCGCGACGCCCAAGCCTTGATCAGCGACTTAGTCGCGCAGTTTGCCGTACTCAGCCAACGCGGCCAGCCGGTGCATATCTCCCTGTCCGGCGGTAGCACCCCGGCCCAGCTTTTTAAGGCGTTGGCCGAACCGGGCAATGCCGCACAGATAAACTGGACAAACCTGCACTTTTGGTGGGGTGATGAGCGCTGTGTGGCGCCCGACTCACCCGAGAGTAACTTTGGTGTCACCAAGGCCTTGCTGTTTGACAAGGTTGCCATCCCCGCAGAGAACCTGCACCGCATCCGCGGCGAAGCCCCGCCCGAGCAGGAAGCTGAGCGCTTCGCTGAGGAGATGGCGGCCCAACTACCACTGGAAAACGACACGCCGGTGTTTGATTGGATTCTGCTGGGAATAGGTGGCGATGGCCACACCGCCTCGCTGTTCCCCAGCCACACTCATTATGATGAACCCGCCTTAGCGATTGTCGCCAGCCACCCCGAAAGCGGCCAGTTGCGGGTCTCCAAAAGCGCCCGGGTGCTCAATGCCGCCAGCCGCATCAGCTATTTGGCCCTCGGCGCTGGCAAGGCTGAGATTATCCAAGAGATCATGACCCAACCCGCAGCAACCCTGCCCTACCCGGCAGCCCATATCCGCTCCTTAGCGGGCACAACCGAATACCTTGTTGATGCAGTCGCCGCATCACTGACTCCCATGGAGAAGCAATAATGAATGCAGATATCGCCGTTATCGGCCTGGCAGTAATGGGCCAAAACCTGATTCTGAATATGAACGACAATGGCTTTAAGGTGGTGGCCTACAACCGCACCCAAGAGAAAGTCAGCACATTTCTAGATGGCCCCGCCAAAGGCACCAACATCATCGGGGCAACTAGCTTGCGGGATATGGTTGATAAACTGGCAACGCCGCGCAAAGTGATGCTAATGGTGCGCGCCGGCGCCGTGGTCGATGACTTTATTCAGCAGCTACTACCACTGCTGGAGGCTGGCGATATCATCATCGACGGCGGCAACTCCAACTACCCCGACACCAACCGCCGAGTGGTTGAGCTTAAAGCACATGGCATCCGCTATGTGGGCGCGGGCGTGTCGGGCGGTGAGGAAGGCGCGCGCTTTGGCCCATCGATTATGCCTGGTGGCGACGCGCAAGCCTGGCCCCATGTTAAACCCATTTTCCAAGGGATTGCCGCCAAGACCGACTCTGGCGAGGCCTGCTGTGACTGGGTCGGCGCAGACGGCGCAGGCCACTTTGTGAAGATGGTGCACAACGGCATCGAGTACGGCGACATGCAGCTTATCAGCGAAGCCTACCACTTTATGAAGGTCGGTCTGGGCATGGACCACCAGCATATGCAGCAAACCTTCGCGCAGTGGAACAGCACTGAGCTCGACAGCTACTTGGTGGAGATCACCGCCGATATTTTAGGCTATCTCGAAGAGGACGGCTCGCCACTGCTGGAGAAGATCCTCGACAGTGCCGGACAGAAAGGCACCGGGAAATGGACCGGCATTAACGCGCTGGACATGGGGATCCCGCTCACCTTGATCACCGAATCAGTGTTCAGCCGCTGCCTATCGGCGCTTAAAGACGAGCGCGAAGCCGCCGCAGAGCTGTTCCAGAACACGCCTAAAGCGGTCGATGGTGATGTCGCCGAATGGGTCGATGCCCTGCGCCAAGCGCTACTGGCCTCCAAGATCATCTCCTACGCCCAAGGCTTTATGCTGATGCGCCAAGCCTCCGATGAGAGCAACTGGGACTTAAACTACGGCAATGTCGCGCTGATGTGGCGTGGTGGCTGTATCATCCGCAGCGCCTTCCTCGGTAATATCCGCGACGCCTATGCCAATGACCCAGAGCTGCGCTTCCTCGGCTCCGATCCTTACTTTAAGGACATCCTCGACAATTGCCAAAGCGCCTGGCGCAAAGTGGCCGCCAAGGCCATCGAAGTGGGCATCCCCATGCCGTGCATGAATGCCGCCATCACCTTCCTCGATGGCTACACCACCGCTCGTCTGCCCGCCAATATGCTGCAGGCGCAACGCGACTACTTCGGCGCCCACACCTATGAGCGCATCGACCGCGAGCGCGGAGAGTTTTTCCACACCAATTGGACCGGAACGGGCGGGGATACGGCGTCGACGACTTATGATGTGTAAACGGTAGTAGGATGGCTGCTGGTTGAGGGGTGGGATCGCTCGTGATCAAAAGGAGTATGCTGGCAGCCTGTTTTTATTCAAGCCCTTACCCACTGCCTTGAGTACGATAGCCGTGCGCTTCAAGGAGAAGCGATGCTGGTGCTTACGCAACAATGCAAACCGGTTCACTTTTGATTCTTCGCGAAGTAGCTGGCCGCCTTTTAGAATGGCGAGGTCCTCTGCTTGTTCAGCCAACTGGCTTTTGGACTTTGATGTCATTGTTCACCACGCTTAACGATTTTAATCGCTTAGCGTGGTGAACAAAACTACCTGAGCAGTTTAACATGCAGACGTACTAGAGAGCTTTACCTTACCCACTCTAAAAACTCTTACTCTGATAAACTCAACCACTCATTTTGCGCGGCCTTTAGATCCGTCACAAACTGCTCGCTGCTTAATTGTGCTTCAGCCACTGCCTCTGCAACAAGGATCCCAGCCTGAACATCGCTTGGGTAGTGCACGTTGCACACGGTTCTTGAACGCCCATAGTCTTCACCGCGAGCGATCAGTTCAGTCGAATAATCAGGGGCTATTTGAGCAATGACTAACGAAATACCATACCCTGTAGCTGTGTGACCTGATGGGTAGCTCCCATCTGCGCGCAAATAGTCCTCTGCATACGGCGTGCAAGTCTGTAACTCATACGCGGCGAACGGGCGTGTGCGAGCATAGTGCTGTTTAGCGTCCGATGTTGCCAATCCGTAATCGGCAATAGAGCGCGCGATGACCGTGTAAATCGCCGGCGTGCTTTCAAAGCTAATCTCAACGCCAATCACTTCGCCATATATTTTTGCAAAGTAGTCGGGAGAGATCCGCGCATCCTGAGTGGCTTGCGCAACACGCGCAGCCGGCCATTCGTAAAGCATTGCTTGCTTGTCCGCCTCATACGCTTCAGAGCCACTGATTGGCGGCGCCGCTACCACTTCCAGAGATTTGACAGCCTGCTCCATGTAGGGGGTGTAGAGGGTATATGCCCCTCGCTTAATCGGCTTCATCTGAGAAAGGTCGGTGGGGGTTGCGCTCACGATGGTTGGTAGGCAGCTGAATGATAAAAATGCGACCGCTGATATAGTTCTTTTCATTGCGTTGTTACCTGTAGCTAATGGTGTGTAAAGCAATTCTATTTTTTGCCACCAAGGGCAACAACATACCTAGCCCTATAGCATTCATTTCGATAGTGAATAGTTGGCCTGCATTACCAGAGAGCTAGCACAGAACACCAGATCGGCGGAGCAATGCCTTGCCTGAGGGCCTGGCTTATCTCGCTGAACAAGCGCTTTGAGGTTGTTCGGGTGTAAAACTGTAATCTAGATTAATGAGTGCTCATCTCATAGAACGGAACGTTGTTAGACTCCAACTCGAGTTGCAACGCTCGTTGGGCGGCTTCTCTTTCTCTGTTATCTAGCGCTTTTCGATCATTCTCGCGGGTGCTGGTTGTCCAACACCGAACCTCAGTTACAGGCCCCTCCGCTTTATCGATGAAAAAATCGGCCATAACTTGCGGCGGATAGACTGCTACGGAATTAATGGCAATCGGAGATTCCTGATTGTAAGCGACACAGCGCACTTTCACCGCCGTTGCCGATGTAATCGTTACCGCGTAATGGTTCACAGCGCGCTGTTTTATAAAGGACTGGTCGTATGTTTGCGCAGCCTCACTGCTTACCGGCTGCGCTATCGCCAACAGCGCGATACAGCAAACCGCCAGCATACGTAGAGTGTTAGGTATATTCATCGAATGTATTCTCCCCGCGCTAAGCACAGTTTGGGTTGTTAGTTGAGAGGCCGTAGGTCAAAGCGTTTAACAAAGTTGCTGTAGGCCATTTGCAAGCAACCTATTAGTAAGCTGTAACGTTTGAGTTTAATTCCCGAAGGTCTCGGGTAAATGCTTGAGCGAATTACCGATGGGAGTTCATCTAGTTGCAGGTAACCATGCTGCCTCCCCCATTTATAGAATGCGCTTTCCAGGCGCTTTGGCGATCCAAACAAAGTGCAGATAAGTAGCCGAAAATGCCGCTGATAAGCCTGCCTGGTTGCCAAAATCAGTCGAGAAATCGTCGCCCGTAGCCACTGCCCAAGTAATGGCATAAACCAGCCAATACCACAGGCGCTAAGCGCAATGCCTAGCAGCGTAAATCGATAATCGCGCCACAATGCCTGCAGCTGAGAGGCTAATTGCATCCATAGTACTTCAATGCGTTCCCGCAATGGCAGCGCAGGAGCGGGCTGCACCTCAATATCAGCGCCCTGGATTGTTGTAGTACGTTCGATACTCGACTTACTGTCCCACCAAGTCACATTCAGATCAGGGATCTCCGCCGCCCCCGACGTATCAAAGCGATAGTGAAGCTGTAGCGTTTTTTCGCCGCTTAGCTGGCCTCGCGAATAATGGGTGCGACTACTTACCCGCCCCGGTTGTAGAGTGAAATGCGTATTCTCTTCACCTGTATAAGGCTCTGGGATTAAGTAGCCGGGTAAGTCTGTCGCACTTAAGGTGATGGTCCGGCTGATAACACCGCCAGCAACCGTGCTTTGCTGAGAGAAATGTTGAGTGGCTTTTAGCTGTGTCATTGCAAAGCGCCCGGTTGCCTGCTGCGCTTGGGGATCAACCTTGATGTCGGTTGCTGGTACAATCACCGTGTATTGCTGGCCTTGATATGCAACATCAAGCGAAAGCGCTGGCATCGTGATGCTGGGCCCTGTCAGCGCAAATACCTCAAACCGGAACTGTTGGCCGGGCACGCTCGCTGTGGGCGTGCTTAGCTGAACGAAATTCGGAAACTCATCTCGTTCGTAGTAGAAGTTTACAACTTCAAGCGTTGGTACCTCGATGGCGGCATTTAAGCTTTGCTCTGGATTGCCCTCAAGCCAAATACTCAACCTGACGGTGGCTCGTTGACCAGCGACTATTGGTTGCGTTGGCGTGTCCCAGCGAGCCTGCCATTGAAGTGGCATATCCATGCTCGGCTCAGCCAACGCCTTCGCCCCCAAAAGTGCAAGCATAGCAATGAGTAGGCTGATTAATTGTGTTTTCATTTCGAGGCCTCCGCAGTACTGAGAGGCGATTGCACACTATGGCTGTTAATCTCAGCATTTAACTGGAGTGCAAACTTGTTTCTTAGAAACACTTCTGGGTTAGTCTTAACCTGTTCCATCCAGATCTTAGTAAGGTGCTCTTCTGCAATAATATCGGCGCTATTTACGACCTCTATCTTATCTTCGGGCTCCTCGATTCCCATGTCTTCAGCTAAAGCATCGATTACATCGGCGGTCATATCTTCGCCGGCCGTTCCCTGCCCCTGTGCACGCAAGGCCATTAGGTCAAAGATCTCCTCGAGCACAGTTAAGTTGTGCAATGCCTGAGGGTGCGTGGGGTTAGATTCAAGCACGCGCATGAAATGTGTTTCTGCACTGCGAAACCTCTGCAGGTGCGTATAGGCAACACCAAAGTTGAACTCTCTAAAGCTGCGTTGCTCTGCAGTGTCTTGCGGAAGAGTCGCCAACATCATCAGTGCCCACTCCCACTGCTGATTACGCATCAGGGCAATAATTTTCCACTGCGGATCGCTGAACGCCTGCGCAGCACAAGCCCAGTTCTCTCGCTCATAATGCCAACGCCCTTGTTGATCAGCACTCATAAACCAACGCATTAACAGATTGTCACATGCATCGGGGGCAGAGAACGGTCGTTCTGTCACCGCTGGTAGTGCTGGCTCGTGGGCCAAGGCACTGTTTGAATACCCAGCAACAGTAGTCGACAAAATGCACACAGCCACCCAACTAAGTGACCACCCTTTTCTGAACCAGAGGGCCACGACCACCAATAAAGCAAACACCAGATAATAACCAGACTCTTGCCACTCGATGGCAGAGTCGTGCGGATCGAAGTAGCGATAACTGCCTAAACGTTTATCAATACGCACAACATCGCTGTCATCTGCGCTGGCTGTAACTAACTGTACCGTCGCAGGTAAACTCATTGACGAGTCATAACCAAACTTCCAAACAATGAACTGTGCAGCAGCACTATCAACGTAACGTTGGATCGCTTGCTGACCTGCACTATCCACACTATCGGTGACCAGCACGATCGAGCCAGGCTGATTATTGGCGGCAGAAAGGTGAAGCGACAGAAGCTTTTCCATGGCCGAATCAAGATTCTTACCCTGCAAAGGCATCAATGCGCTGGTTAAGCTTTCCAAGTAATGACGGACTACGGCGAAGTCTTTAGTGGGAGGAAGAACTTGGTGCGCACTGCCTGCAAAGACCCAAATGCTGATAAGACCGTCCTCTTGAGTATCAAGTAGTTGGCTGATTTTTAGCTTGGCGTTCTCAAGGCGGTTCGGCGTTAGATCACTGCTGTTCATCGACGAAGAGAGATCTAGCAACAAGGTCGTGACGGCCTTATTCTCTACCTGATCCGCATTTGCGGGCTGCCAGGTTGGCCCAGCGCACACCACGATAACCGCAGTCAACACCCACGGCAGCAAACTCAGCGGTGACAAGCCGGGTCTCGCGCGCTCTGCTGACAGCACGGCAGAGCGCAAATGGTCCGCGATATAGGGAGCATGATGATCGGCAGCCTTTATCCTCGCTAGACGATAGGTCAATGCCAACAAAGGAATTAACGTAAGCAACCACCATGGGCGCAGAAAATGAAAAGCGTTCATAAGGCCCCCTCGGCTAAACGACGTGATCTAAACGCCATCCACAGCAACACGATAAGCACGCAGCTCAATGACACACACAAAGGCAGGTAGTAAAGCTCGATACGTTGACGACTCGTTATCGTGTTAAATAGTGACGGTTCAATCTGGTTAATCTGCTGGTATACCTCGGTCAGCTCACCACTGTTTAGCGCGACAAACACCTGCCCGCCAGTGATATCAGCGATTCGCTCAAGCGATTTAAGGTCAATAGCTTGCTCACCTAGGGTTGTCGGATCGCCGATGGCTATAGGATGAATCACAATGCCTCGCTCGGCAGCTTGAAACGCCGCATCCAAAGGCGGAAACGCGCTGTTGGTATCTCGACCATCGGTTAAAAGCAACAAGGTGTGCTGCTCGGTTTCCGCATACTTAAAGTGCTCTATAGCAACACCTATTGCATCACCAATGGCGGTTCCGGGCCCCGCCATTCGCACATCCATCTCCTCCAATAGCTGCACGATGGAATCTTTGTCTTCGGTAAACGGGGCTTGCAGATAGGCGTTATCGCCGAAGGCGATAAGACCGACCCGATCGTTTTCTCGTTCGCTTAGAAACTCGCCAAGCAGTCGCTTGACCACGTCGAGTCGCCGCTGAAAGTGTCCGTTTTCGTCGGCAAAGTCGCGCGCCTCCATCGACCCCGATAAATCAACGGCGACCATCAGCTCACGGCCATAGAGCTCGGTCACTTGAGGAGAAGCCAGCATGACCGGCCTCATCGCGGCCAGCACCAAAGAAAGGTAAAGCAGCACTAAACAAGCCCGCTGCCAGAACATTCGGTGCAACACTACCGAACCTTTACCTGGCTCAACGCCAGCCAACGCGACCAAATCATCAAACCGGCTATGTTTGACTGCGCGCCATGTCGTTAGATGGGGCGGTAACCGCAGGGCCACCAATGGCAGCACTAATGCCAACGCTGCCCACTGCGCTTCAAAGATAAATGTCATAACTGCTCCATCCATATCAGTATCTGTTCAAGATGTTGCGACTCAAGTGCCGCATCGCTTTGATAGGCCAGCTCGAAGATCAGTGTTATCGACGCAAGATCAATAGCTGCAGTGCCCTGCTTTTCAGTCAGGAAGTGATGAAACTGAGCGGCATTCATCGTGGCAATTCGACGTTCGCCCCAGTGCTGTATGGCCACACGCTTAGTAATTGCAGCGATCTGTTGCAAGTCATGGTTGTGTATAGCGAGTTCAACCAATCCATACCCTTGTCGCAGATAGGTGCGCTGCAGCCAGCGATAGTGTTTCCAGCCTCGCCACAGCAACAGTGCCACAATTACCATCCCGAACAGCAATGCCCAAGCGGGTGTCGCGGGCACAAATGAAATGGCATCAGGCTCTTCTATCCACTGAAGCTGCTTAATCAAATGTGTAGCAAATTGGGTAACGCTCCCTTGGTGAACTGACTCGGGCATTAGTGACCTCCTGAATATACTGCCGATATTGCATGCATATGCTCGACCTGTTGCCACGTGTCCCGATGAGTGGTGAAGCACAGTAGTGGCTGGCGGATCTCCGAGAATGCGCCTTCAAGCGATGAGGCACGTTGCGACGCTTGCTCAGTAAAACGCCGATGTAGAGAGGTGTCAGTTGCTGAAATACTCAGCTGGCGCGCTTCGTCACCCACCACCATGGAGTGCTCGGGAAGTTTAGCTTCCAAAGGGTCGCTGATATGAAAACCATAGATGTTATTGAAGCGCGCTAGTTCGCGTAGATAACCTATGCCCAGCTTCATATCGAAGCCATAGAAATCACTAAAAATAAACAACTGTTGATAGCGTACTTGCCGGTCAACCAGGTCTTTGAGTTGGTCCGTTACGCCTGAGTGACGCCCCCTCGGCAACGGCAGACTCGCACTTATATCTGCAAGTAGGGCTATCAACTCGGGCAACACTCGACGCCCGCGTCCTAGTGCATGAGTGTAGATCTGCGGGTCGGTAATAAGGTTCAAATGAACATGACACCCCTCTTCGATCATTCGACCTGCTACCACAGTACTCAACTCCGCAGCGATGACCGACTTTAAGCTGCCATCACTTGCGAAATACATGCGGTTGGTCTGGTCTACGATAAGTCGGCAGACCTTTTCCCGCTCTTCAGTGTAAGTGCGCACATAAGCTTGGCCGGTCCGCTGGGTAACCTTCCAGTCGATGCGCCTTACATCGTCGCCCATTTGGTAGCGCCGCAATTCGGCAAAGTCGAGCCCTTGGCCTAATCGATTGGCACGATTATCCCCCGACAACAGCGAAAACCGGCCGAATGGAGGCTGCCAACTCAAGCGACTTCCCAACGACGCGAGTCGTGTCAGCCGACTAGAGTGAGTAACCAGGCGATGGTCGCCATATGCAGGTGCTGATGTCATCACTCAACCTCACACCCAAGCAACAACATCTAGCAAACGGCCTACCACGTCTTTACTGGTTATCCGATCGCCACTGGCCTCAAAACTTAACGCTAAACGATGCCCAAGTACCGGATAAGCAACCGCTCTCACATCTTCAGGTAGCACATAGTGACGCTGATTCAACCAAGCATGGGCACGGGCACACTTGTCCAAGGCTATTGACGCTCTCGGACTGGCGCCAACAAAAATCCAATTCGCTAATTGCTGATCGAGCATACTGGCATCGCGAGTGGCATGCACTAAGTCAACAATGTACTGATCAACCGCCTCACTCACCGTGACTTCATTTACCGCCTTACGAGCATTGAGTACATCCGACACCGATAAGATAGGGGTTATTAGCGAACCATCACTGTTTGCCTCGTTACGTAGCATCCCAAGCATGCTTAACTCGGCAGCTTTATCGGGATACTCCACCTCAATCCGCATCATAAAGCGGTCTAGCTGAGCCTCTGGCAACGGATACGTGCCCTCTTGCTCTACCGGGTTTTGCGTGGCTAATACCATGAACAGCTCAGGCAACTGGTAGGTTTTACCGACTACAGTGACCTGACCTTCAGCCATCGCTTCAAGTAGCGCCGCCTGCACTTTGGCGGGGGCTCGATTGATTTCATCAGCCAGCAACAACTGACTAAAAACCGGGCCTTGTTGAAAGGTAAGTGATTGAGTATGGCTATGATAGATCTCGCTACCCGTCACATCGCTGGGTAGCATGTCTGGAGTGAACTGAATACGGTTAAGGTCACTATCCAGTCGCTGTGCCATACAGCTCACCGCACGGGTTTTGGCCAAACCAGGTAAGCCCTGCAGTAGTACGTGCCCCTCTGCTAACAAAGCGATATTCAGTTGCTGAATGACCCTCTGCTGACCGATGACAGCGTTATTAACTTCTTCAACTAAGCGGTGAAACTTGTCTTGCAAGCCGTGCTGTGACATATCAACCTCAAGTGGTGGGTAAATAAGGGGGCACAGCCCCCTTTTAGGGTGAGCGGTTTAAACACTGCGGGTTCTCGTTTGCCTAGTTAATCGCCTCGCGGTAAGGCAATTGCGTCATGACCCGCTCTAAGTTAAATCCGGTCGGAGGCTGGCGCAGAGGGAACTCTTCAAAAGTTTGTAGCAACTCTGCGACCTTAACCTGCACTGGGATGAAGTAGAACATGCGATCGCCAAACCACTTCAGGTACATCATTGAATGCTCAGGGGCTTCTTCAAACGGGTCAGTGCGCAAGTCAACTAACTGTGGCCAGGTTGAAGCAAGACGGGGGGCAAACCACGACTCTTCGGTAGGTTGAATAAAGGTAACCTTGGTCTTTCCGATGCGCACCGCCTCTAGGCTGCCGGTCTCAGCAAAGTAGAAGATCTCATCGCGCTGAGTGTCTTCATTGTTAAACCATGCGTTGCTATGGTCATAGCCGTCGATGAAAACATCGTGCTTAGTCTTAAAGCTCTCTTGCACATTTTCTTCACCGGCTATGGTTGCCAAGGTGGTAAAGATATCCTCATGAGATTGAATGCCGTTGTTGATTGAACCGGCCGGGATGTTCTCTGGCCACATCACCATAAATGGCACACGCACACCACCTTCAGAGGTCATCCCCTTCTCACCATGGAATGGAGTGTTACCACCATCTGGCCAAGACATTTTCTCCGCACCATTATCGGTGGTGAAAATCACGATGGTGTTGTCTTTCTGTCCAGTTTCTTCCAAGGTATCAAGGAGTTCGCCAACGTAGTGGTCAAGCTCTGCCATACCATCGGCGTAGAGACCATAACCCGTCTTACCGGCCCATTCTTCACTTAAATGGGTCCACACGTGCATTCGTGATGGGTTGTACCACAGAAAGAACGGATCCTCTGTAGCGGCCTGTTCCTGAATGTAGTCAACAGCCATATCGGTCAACTCTCGGTCGATGGTTTCCATACGCTTGCGGGTTAGCGGGCCGTCGTTGCCGGTTGGGCCATCAGCAGTACCGGTTACGATCCCTCGCGGACCAAAGCGCTCGCGGAAGGCCGGATCCTTTGGGTAGTCTTCATTCTCGGGCTCTTCTTCAGCATTTAGGTGATAAAGGTTGCCATAGAAGTTATCGAAACCACGTCGGTGAGGGAGCATATGCTCTTGGTCGCCCAAGTGGTTCTTGCCAAGTTGGTTGGTCATATAGCCTTGAGCTTTTAGCACCTCTGCCAATGTTGGATCGTCGGGGTGCAAGCCAATAGGCGAACCTGGCAGGCCAACGTTTAGCAGGCCTGTACGAATAGGCATTTGCCCGGTTAGGAATGCGGCTCGACCTGCGGTCGAGCTAGGCTGGCCATAGTGGTCGGTGAACAGCATGCCCTCTTTGGCAATACGATCGATGTTAGGGGTTTTGTAACCCATCATCCCCATGTTGTATGCGGAGGTATTAAACCAACCGATATCATCGGCCATGATAACTACAATATTGGGCTTCGTTGCCTCAGCCATCGCAGGCGCGGCAACAGAGGCCAGCACGGCTGTGCTCAACATGCTTTTGGTGAATTTTGTCATAACAGTAACCTAGTTAGGGGGCTATTTTCTCCTCAGATAACTGCACCGGATTTCGATAGCAACCTGAGTGAGCGCTGATTTCAAAAGGGCATGTTAGAGATGTTGTGGATGCCGAAGAAGCAAGCTAGGATGGTTTGTAATATTTACTTTGTGAATGTATCTGATGCCCCAGAATCGCCACTTTGACTTGAACTTATTGCGTGTGTTTGACGCAGTTTATCGAACCGGCTCATTTACCATGGCAGCCGAAGAGCTCGACTTAACTCAATCATCAGTTAGCAATGCAATCAACCGCTTAAAATCGGAGCTAGGCGTAAGTTTATTCGTTCGCGCAGGTCGTGGAATCCAACCCACACTCTCCGCAGAGCAGCTATTTAGTCAGATAGATCGCCCTTTGATTGACATCGAACAAGCTATTCAAGGCTTCAATAGTTTCGATCCCTCCACCCATCAGTATCAGTTCAATGTTTATGCCTTGGAGGTCATGATTCAACTGCTGATCGGTTCGGTTTATAAGCAAATAGACGAGAGCAAAACTGAAGTCACCTTTCGCCAAAGCCCAGCCTCCCAAGAGCAAGCCGTTCAAGCGCTTTATTATGACCAAGCCGACTTGCTACTTGATATTTGCCCACCCGACTCAAGCATGGTGGAAGCAGAAAAGCTGATAAGCTTTGGCCTTAAGGTGGTGGTGCGCAAAGGCCATCCACGCATTAAGGAAAGCATTACTAAAGAGCAGTTTTATCAAGAAAAGCATGTCTTTATTAACATTGAGCGGCAGCAAACCTCAGCGTTTGACACGGTCGCCGTTGAGGGCCGTGGTAAACGTCAGCTATTTTGCGAGCAAACGTCCATGTTGAGTATGCTTAGTACCGTGAGTAGTAGCAATGCCATTGCCAGCTCGCTTGATCATTTTGCAGATGAATTTGCTCCTTTGTTCAACTTAAATACCTTAGCCATGCCTATTGAAGTCAATCCCTTTGATATCTATATGATATGGCATAAAAAACATACACATAACCCAGCCCACCAGTGGCTAAGAAGCTTGATAAGAGAGTCGCTACCAGCCACTTCTCATTCACAAGATAAATAACTGATATTACCTCCGCTTCATTGTTGCCGACCTCAGTGGTGGCTACGATTCACTCCGATTTAAACCAGCTATTCGCCACCGCCGGAGAGAACCTATGACCACTCAGTCCCCTCACCCTTTCCACCTGATTGTTAAACCAGTAGGAGCAAAGTGTAATCTGGACTGCAAGTATTGTTACTACCTGCGTAAGCAAGAGCGCTATGAGGCGGATGCAAGCATGCAGATGTCAGAAGCATTGTTGGAACACTATATCCGCAGCCATATAGATGCACAGCCAGCCACGGCCAAACATATTGAATTTAGCTGGCAGGGTGGCGAGCCCGCACTTCGGGGACTGGCATTCTATGAAAAAGCGATTGAACTTCAGCGCCAATACATGCGCGAAGGTATCAGCTACACCAATAACTTTCAAACCAATGGTACGCTTATAAACGACCGCTGGGCCGCATTCTTTAAGAAACACAATTTCTTAGTCGGTATTAGCATTGATGGTGATAAGCGCAACCATGGCCCAACTCGCCCTAATCTGAAATCAGAGAGCAGCTTTAACCAGACACTACGCGGATTGGAAGCACTCAAACGCCACGAGGTAAGGTTCAACACCCTCTCAGTTGTCCACAGCGACAATGCGCACCTTGGAAAACACACCTACAACTACCTCAAATCACTGGGCGCTACCGTTATCCAATTTCAGCCTTGTATGGAGGATCCTCGAGATCGCCGAACAGAAAAGGACTGGTCACTCACCCCCGAGCAGTGGGGTCAGTTCTTATGTGAGGTATTTGACGAATGGAAGACCAGTGATGTTGGCGATGTATTTGTGCAGTTTTTTGAAAACACGCTCGGTATACTTGCGGGCCAACCGAGCCAAATGTGTTTTTATGGTGAAGTCTGCGGGCAGCAGATGATGCTAGAGCATGATGGATCCGTGTATAGCTGCGATCACTTTAGCTACAATGAGTATCGAGTGGGGCAATTAAAAGCTCTGGACCCACTGTCCATTCCGGTTAACGAAGTACCTTCATCCAACGACACTGACTTGGGCAAAATTGCAGGTAGTACCAAACAGCTGAGCTTTGGGACAAACAAATGGCTCAATCTCCCCAAACAATGTATTGAGTGTGACTTCCGACCGCTGTGCAACGGCGGTTGCCCAAAGGACCGTATTGCGACTAACGATAGTCAATCTGGCGTAAACGCATTGTGTGCGGGTTACAAACAGTTTTTCTTGCATTCACTACCGACATACGGCGCGATTCTCGATGCGCTCAAGCATGGGCACCCTGCAGCAACTTATCCGCTATTTTTATCGTGACACCTCACTGAGCCTCACCATAACTGCTATAAGTTGCTATCGACTAGTAAAGATGTTTCGGCAATCACTAACACTCATTATGGTATTTGGTGCTTGCTGAGCTATCTAAGCGCCGTTAAACGACAGCACTCCCCTAGCCGCCAAACGGGTAGTTCCTGCCCTACGATGTGAACGTCAGCGTGTCTCGGCTTTGCAGCGCCTTCGCTGCGGTGATAGCGGTATCGAGCCGTTCCTTGTGCAGCACTGTGCAGTTGTGAAAAGCGCTTGGTATACGATGCGATGCAAGTACACTCCGTCAAGTTCTTGTCTCTGCGGGTCTGGCTTGCAACCACATATCTTCTGTCACAATGGCCTTTCGACCGCGCCATGATGTAATCCTTAGGTCTTAGCAATATCCCCCAAGGTCGCGCCGGTGTACTCTGCCAGCAGTGCAGCATCGACTTCGATGCTATGGTCGCGGCGACCTGAGCCACAGATTAGGGCACCACTGCATTCAGCATCCAGCACTAAGGGGATGTTTTCACCGCAAAGAAACGGGCTAACCGCCCCTAGCTCAACGCCAAAATGTTCCAGAACTTGCTGCTCAGAGCTTTGCCGCAAGGAAGAGCGCGAAACCCCAAGTGCATTGGCTAAGCTACGATAGTCAATCCGTCGATGCCCCGTCAAAGCAGCCAGTGCGAGGCCTTTGCCTTTTATCTCAAACACGATGGTTTTGAGGATCTGCTCGACCACAAAATGAAGGTTGTCTTGTGCGTCTTGGATGGTCGTGGTGGCGTGGTGCTGATGGTATCGTACATCCAGCTGTGCCTGATCAAGGCGACCCTTTATTTGACTGAACACTGAATCGCTCATTGTAACTCCTTGGTTAGTTTTGGCTCTGTACAGTTGCAGGCAAAAACAACAAGGTCCCACCCCAAGCGGTGAGACCTCATAATAGCTCCCGCAGGCGAGCATATCATTGACCCGCTCGCCCTCACAGCGTTTTACCGCTAGGCAACATCGGCATAAGGCAATGTACCTAGCACCTCACCACCGAACTCCGCCATCGCATCAACTAAGGACTCCCAAAGGTATTGGGCGCTTGCCTGACTACACAGAATGTAGAGAAACTGTTGCCCATCCAACACCGTTTTCACTACGCTAGCATTCACCTTGGCCACCGAGGTTTGCGCGATGCTACCCGACGGGAAGGCAGCATCGCGCAGATCCACACCACAGACTTTGGCCATGCAGGTAATAGCATCGCCGCCTGCCAGTGCGAACAAGGCATCGCTGTCCTGACAAGGTAAGGGGTAATCTAAGTTGATCATTGCGACTAGCAAGGCACCGGCCGACGCCCGAGTATTCGGGTTATTCACGGCAACCGGACGAGCACAGCCATGCGACCATGGTTTTTGCTAATTGGTTACTACCTGAGTTGTGGGAGTCGACAATCATGAAGCACTGCGGCGCATCAGTTGCGACATATTAGCGCCACGGATATTTGCGAAACAGGCGAATACGGGGGTATTAGTTTAGGAGATGAGGCAAAACCAAGTCTTTAAGGTGCTGATACTTATGCATATTTTAATTGAACTGATCAAACGGAATAACGACTTTTCTACGTATTACTTCGGGGCAAAGTGAAAAAGTGAAAGCGAAGGCGCTGCTACTTAAGCAAACGACTCCCACTAGGCCATGTAACTTGCCCTACTCCAGTAATGGTATCGGTAACAAACGGCACGACCCAAAGCTTAAGCTGGTCGTCAAAACCAAAATAGTGGGTTATGGGCTCTCGAAATTGCTCATGCGCAGGGTAAATCAGAAATAGCTCACCCACCCCACCGAGGTACTTTTGGCCGTAGGCAAGCATTTGGTAAAAGTCATTTTGTAACAAACCATATTTGTCCCGGCTGTTATTGTTACGGCTATCGATGACCTTCCATTTGGTATCGAGCACAGCAACGGCCCCACTTTCCTCATGTTCAATGAGCAAATCGGGGCACAAACGAAACCAATCTTGCCCTTGGTGGCTAACTAAGCATCGGTTCGACGCCTGAGCGCTAAGTCGCAAATCAGTGGGTAGCTGTTTAGCCAGCATGGCCGCAACATAGCTTTCAAACACCGTCTCCATGGGAAATAGCAAGCTGATTGCCTTAGCACTGCCCTGCATCGCCAGTGGCGACAAACCGTTTAGGATTAATCGTGCCCAATCAATCGCGCTTTGGTAATACCCCATCCCACGATCAATACGCAATTTAGTAAAATCACCCGCAACATCACGGCTAACCGGAATGTCGGCGAAAGCGAAACTTAGCTCACGTAGTAAACGCTGGTTGCTCAACGACCGACTATAGTGCGCAACCACTTCAAGCGCGGCATGAATCAAACGATTGGCCGGGCGGTTGTATTGATACTCATCGAACTCAACATAGAAGCGATGCTGATTGACCAAGTTGTGCCTTAGTTGCTTTGCCAGCTGAAGCCTACCTTTTAGGTAGAACAAGTTGTCTTGCTCACGTAAGTAGTCTGCCCGCAGCCCACGTTTAACGATTAGACTTACAGCCTCCAAAAACTGGGTAATAAACACCTCAAGTAAGGGCATACGAATGGTATCAACGTCGCCGATGGTGCTGCTTAGGTGGCGAAACTCACCGAGATACTGGAGCATTACAAGCAGTTGCTTGCGTGCTTGCTGCCTTGCCATAACCGCGGACTCGCCCTGCGCAACGCGGCCATGTTTCGGCAAAATTTCGACCTGTTCGCCGTGAGGCGTGCATATTACGCCCACATAGTTACGTACCTGGATCACTTCTTGGCTGTAGTGGCTTTTTAGCGTGAGAAAAGGCAGGGCCTGGTCACCTGCCTCGCCCAAGCAGATATCGCGCAAATACCTGAAGGTATCGCCACTAACCCGTGAATACCCACGCAGCTGGGATACCTCGTCATTAGCGCACAAATAACCATATTCAAACACCGTGCTATGCATCGGCATCCTCAATCTGACGCTCTGGTTGCGGCTCGGAAGCTAAAGCGGAAACAGTAGACTCCACTGCACCAATATCATAGATACCGCAATAAACCCGCGCATCGTCCCAGCGAACATCGTTTTCTGCCACAAGGCTAAAACGCATGGCGGCCTGACCATAACGATTAGGCTGGTAGCTTGATCCAAATAGCTCTTTAAGTCGCTTATCGTCGAGCTCGTCGCTGTTAACCAAACGCAGCTCTGGGGGCTTTTGATTATCGCTCAGTACTAATGCAATTTTCTGCCAGTCATCGTAAAAGTACTCTTGTAGCAATGGCACAATCTTGTGCTTAAACGCCGTAACCACTGAGTCAAACGCTCGTTTGTGCTCGCCTTGGTTGGCCAAGTTAGCGGCCTCGATAAAAAAGGCGTGGCCTAGGGTATGCTCACGGTCAAACAGCACCTCAATACGCTGGTTGAGGGTGTCGAGCAAACATGCCAAATCGATGTCAACATGTCCGACTTTAACTACCGCTCCTTTGAATTCACGGCTGTCGGGCATCATTTCGGTAAAAGTAAAGCGCCGGCGCAACGCGGTATCGATGAGGGCCAACGAGCGATCAGCTGTGTTCATAGTGCCGATCAGGTACAAGTTATCTGGCACAGAGAACTTTTTGCCCGAATAGGATAGGTTCACACTCAACGCGTCTTGCTGCCCTTGCCGTTTTGAGGGCTCAATCAGGGTGATCAGCTCGCCAAAGATCTTGGAAATGTTGCCGCGATTAATCTCGTCGATGATCAATACATAGTTGTCTTTAACCGCTTCTAGAGCAGAGTTGCCAAGCAGAACTCCCACAGAAGCCAAGTGATTCACTAACTCCGTAGCTGAAATACGTGAGAGTTTGTAACAGGTTTTTAAGGTAAGACGCTTATTAGCATTGAGCTGCAAAATATTTACATTCAGCCCTGTTGCTAGCCAATTAATAGGTAAAACATGACGGTAGCCTTTATGCCCACAAACGCCCTGCTCCCAGTACTCATAGTCACCGGAAACCACCCCTACTGCTTGAATCGTATGCTGCCCACTAACACATAAAACCACATCACCAAGCTCCATCCCGTCGGTAAAGTCAGACACTGCAGATAGAGCATTACTCTTTAATGAGTCAGCATACGCTTGTTCCGCTGCACTCTTTTCATCGGACGATTGATCGCCCATCTCGCCCCAACCAATAGTGCCGATATTGTGCTCGAAACAGTAATCTCGAATTCTACTGGGTTTGGTTCCATCTAAAGAGAGCTTCCATACGTTGCTATCAACAGATAAGCCTAATTCACCGGCAGACACTCGCTTGTCAGCACTTGCATAATCGCAGATCTTCTTAAAGATCCCGGGTTCAATGTCGTAGCTGATCTGCCCTTTATCACTATTGGCCCGCAGCCCTTCAACAAATTCTTCATAGCCATAGCTTTGGTGAAAGGTGACAAAAGCGATCCGCTTATCGTTAACCAGCTGTTCGTAGCGCTCCTGTAACTCTTCTCGCGTCCCCCTTTCGGCTTTCCAGCGTTGATAAAACGGGAAGTCGGCGGCCTTCACTGCTGCTGTAACCGTGTGGTAGGTTTTACCCGTACCGGGAGGGCCATATAGGATCTGGTTTAGCGGAGAGGTGGTCATGGGTTGTTCTCCTTGCTCATTCTCGTTTACTTGCCTGCCTTGCCAATCACAAGGCCACACGTCGTGCCCAACGATGCCCTCACTACCGCGCTGAAAACGATCGATTTCTACCCACTCATTTAGCACTTCGGCATTCTTCTCAACATCATCGGTGAGTGGAATCTGAACTGTCAGGTCACTTTCAACGTCGGTGTAAGCCAGCGACAATTGTCCAGCCGTCACCACAAAGAAACCGGATAAACGGGTGGTACTGGCAGCATGCTCGCGAGCACCGAATCGCAAGCACGACTCCGCCGGTGTCGTCACTATCCAAAAGTCATAATCAGCGCCACTTTGCGCGAGGGTCGCCAGCGCAGACTCCAGCACCGGATGGTGCCCTTCCAACTGCTCTAAAAAACGCTCAAACACCGCTAAATAACGCCCACTTGCCCGACAGCGTGACAGATAGGAAGTCGGCGAGTTGGCCTGTGATTGTGCGTCCACCAGCTCACGATTGCGTTGCCAGCAGTCTCTCACAAAACTCAACAGGTCTTGCTCGCCCTGCTGGGCCAGCAGCTTTCGGTTAAGCTCTGACATGGGAAGGTTGGCATCAGTTGCCAACAATCGCTTGAACATTGCTGCGCTAAAAATATTGGCGATCACTGGCTCGCTGCGCGGTTGATACAAAAACGCCAACTTCCACTTCACCATAGGGGAAAAATCAATCTCATCGATGGCCTTTACATCGCTGCGCTGGGCTGCAGCAACTATCGCTAGCAAGATTTGCTTAACACTCTCGAATGCTTGCTGCTCACTATCACCAAATCGGGTATACCATGAGTGCTCGTCACCATATTGCACATTACGCACTACCTCTCCCCGCTTATGGTTTGGGTCGCTACGTTGATAAATACCAAACTTAATGGCGTTGTTGCCCTGTATCGAGCCGAGCGGTCGGGTTTTGGTTTCCAGCCAATAGCAAAAGGTATCCTTGTTACCCACACCGGTATAATCAGACAGGCTTAGCTCAGTAAGTGCTTCAGCTGACCAGCGAGCTAAGAAGCTATCCCAAAGGGTTTTCAGTTCAGATGTACTGCTCATATCAAATACTTCACCACCAATAAGCGCCTCTCCCCACTCAAGGGACTGGCCAGCGGATGATTCCTTTTCGAGTGTTTAGTTAATACTTTCTTTTATTGCTTTGCTAAGACTTGCTGTGAATCAAGTGGCGGGCATTTAGTAGGAGCTAATTAGGGAACTGTGCGAACAATGAACGTGTTGAGGTGCAGCTATATGTTGTTGCACCTCATACTGTAGCTAATTCGGTAAGAGAAGCTTGGCGCGCTCCTTTAAAGAACAGTCATTTACCTTGGAATACTACAGGTTCATACAACTAATCGGCAATTTTAACTATTTAACAGTGGCTTATGTATGATTTTTCTTGCAGTGGCTGTAGGGAATAAACTGCTCATTCTCTGTTTCACAGAGCGAATCCAGAGTCACCTCAACTTCCATGTGTTCAACCTCGGTCCAGCCGCCATGGCCTCGTATGTAGATCTCTGTGGTTGAGCGTTTTTGGTGAGTTAGCAGTTTCTGAGGGCTGACACCTGTTTGCTCATGGAGCTTTGCAGATAGTGCGCGGATTTCATGAAAACTGGGGCGCTCTCTGGCTGGAAGCTCAGCATAGAGCCCTAGCTCGTCTCTAACCGCAGAGAAAGCCTTCGACAGATATTCAGGATTCACCTGTGTGGGATGCTCTACGTTTTGCGACACTTTATTGCTTGAGGTACCCGTAGGACGATGCACTACATAGGGTGAATCAACATCATCAACACTGCGATCAATGATTGCCTTTAAGCGCCCACCAAGCGGGATAGCTACCCAAGAGGCCTCGTTATTCTCGGTTTTCTGCCGATGGATGAATAATTTTCCATACACCCCATTTTGCGGCCGTTTGTACCACATACATCCGCAAACGCCTTTTTGGGGTCTCTCAAGGTTGTAACTGATACGGACGGTCTCTAAGCGCGCAGTACCTGTCTGCAACGACAGATCCATTGCAACCTGTAGCCAGGGCTCAGCAGAGTCATAGATAGCAAGAAAATCTTCTTCAGTAAGGCGCCGTCGCATTTTGGGGGCTTTCTTGGGAAATTTCATTTTCTGGGAGGCAGGGTTGTCGCGCATGATCCCAGCATCACAGGCATAACCAAATAGTTTTTCTAGCCAAGCGATTTTCCGGTTGTAGACGTTAGCCGAAGCCCCCTTATGAAACTCACTAAGATAGTCATTCACATGAGTCAGTTCGATGTCTAAAGGGGCTACGTTATCAAAGAACGTGACCGCTCGTTTCGCATCGCTTTCTAAAGTTGATCGCTTCGAGGATTTAGGCTCTTCACGTGCAAGTATCTTTGCTAGTAACTCAGGAACGTAATCGCCAAAACTACGCAACTTCTCAGAACCAGAAAGCGCCACAAGGTCTTCCAAACCGTAACGGGAGCTTCCGCGCATCCGATGATTATACTCAAGGGCAATAGCAATGGCCTCTTGCCGGCTATGGCCAAGAGATACTCGTCGACCATTTACCAGCGTAAAGCGGAATCCCTTTTTGACATCGTGGTAGAGATGCTCTGGCAACGCCCGAGTTTGGCGAGAGCGCGGTCTGCCCATGGTCAGCTCAGCTTGACCAGTTCATCCACAACTTGCGCAGTCTTCACTGATAGCACGAAACTCTGATCCTCCTCGATGTATGAGATGTCCTCAATCACCGTGCCGCGAACAACCCCAGTTTCAATCCAGCGCCTAAGTGTTCTCGACGTTGGAACCGACCCTTCCGAAAACTCCCTCTGTGCCCACTTGGTGGCGCGCATCAATTTGCCCATAGTGCCTAGCTCCCTAAATAGTGATTTGCACATCTCTAGGGAAACAATCAGACGCAAATGATCGCTGATTTTGCAGAAAACGATATAATTCTCAGCATCGCCACTTTGGCAAACACAAACACGTCAACAAACACCAACCTCCACATTTAGAACCACAAAAACCCTTAAATGTAGGGCTCAAAATCACACTTCCTTTGCTTGCGGCAGCGCCTCCCTACCCATCTTGTATCCCTCTACTGGTTTAAGCCTTGTCCTCAAAGTAGGGACAGATATGGCGCTGTTTTAGCGACCGAGTTTTACCACCGTTTTACCACAGTTTTACCACCGCCTTTTTCCACCCTCTGAATCGCAGACACAAAAAAGCCCGTAACTCAATGAGTTACGGGCTTGATATGGTCGGAACGAGAGGATTTGAACCTCCGACCCCTGACACCCCATGACAGTGCGCTACCAGGCTGCGCTACGTTCCGAAAGACTAGTTGTGCTTAGCGCGTCACAACGCAGGCTAATTTATCCGAGGCTTTAAAAAACTGCAACAGTTGGGATACGTTTTTTCGGAATGAGTGGTTTAACCGTGCATTAATTCGCCTAAATGGGCTTAGATCCAACAACTTGCAATGGAAAGCCAGCATAATGAGGCTTTTGATAACATCGAAAGGACGCTGGTTATGATGTGGCTATTGCTCGGTATGGTGTTGTTCTTAACGCCGCATATTCTCACCCATACTCACTATCGCGCGCTACTGGTTGAGCGCATGGGCAAGCACTACCAAGGCGTGTATGCCCTTGTCGCGTTGGCGGGGCTGCTGCTGCTGTTTTGGGGGCATGGGCAGGCGGAGTATCAGCATCTTTATGTGTTGAGCTGGCACTATGGCGCGCGGCATCTGTGTTATGGCTTAGTGCTGAGCTTCTTTGTGTTGCTGGCGGCAATGTTTATCCCGTGTAACCTGCGCCGCCGAGTACATCACCCGATGCTGACTGGGTTTGTGCTGTGGGCGGTTGGTCATTTGCTGGTAAATGGCGATTTGGCCTCGGTGCTACTGTTTGCCACCATTGGGCTGTATGCGCTGGTATCTCTGGTGCTGCTGCTCAGAAAAGGCAAGCTGTGTGAGCTGCCCGCTCAGCCTTGGTGGAAGGATTTACTGGTATTTGGCCTTGGGGTGGTTTTGTACGTTGTCTTTGTCAGCTTACATGGACCGCTATTTGGAATTGCTCTTCGCTAGAAAAGTCATTCAAATTCATATACTTTAGAGTGACGTGAGTTTTTTCTAACGGCTTTATCAACCAAATAGCAGTTGGAACCGTAAGATTCAGGGATGTTGCTCGACCATGCTTAGGCTTCTGCCACCCTCCGCTCTACTTGGGCTTGCGCTGCTAACCAGCAGTCTGCAAGCCCTCGCCACTGTATACTCCGCAGCCGTCTCCAACAAGCCGGGTCGCTTAAGCGAGTTGATGCTGGATGCTTTTGCGATTGAGCTGGAGCAACAGTTGGATGTTGAACTGAGTGTTATGCCCCTGCCGTTTGCAAGGCGCTTACGCAATTTGGAAATGGGGGAGCTCGATATCAGCGCAGGGCTGCTCAAAACCGCTGAACGAGAAGAATCTATTTACTTTATGGAGCCAGCCTATATCGATGGCTTTAGTCATCATTTTATTTTGCGCACCGAGGAGCCGAGAGAGCTTGAGCGCTACGAGGACCTGTATCGCTTTGTAATTGGGGTGAACAATGATGCCCGCTACTTTGAGCGTTTCGATAAAGACAAGATGCTGCATAAGCAAAACATCGCTGCCAGCACGACTTGCGCCCAGATGCTCTACCGAAAGCGAGTAGATGTGTGCATTGAGCGGCGCTTTAACGATCCAAGGCTACAAGCCAGCGCACATCGCTCACCCGCCTTTAAAACAGCGGGCTATTCTCACAGCACCACCCGCCCAGCTTACTTTGTACTCTCGCGCAACTCGCCGTTGTTTGAGCGGCGCACAGAACTGGAGTCACTGCTGGCACAGATGAAATCCCAGGGAAGGTTTACTGAGGTAATCCGCCGCTACAACCAGCAGATGTTAGAGTAATCAAGCGCGGATCGCTTGCTCGCCCTGCTCACGCAGCGCTTCTAATCGAGTTAGCAGGTACTGTTTAAACTGCTGGCAGCGCTCAGGCATGGGATGACGCGGCCGGTAATACATCCGCACATCGAAGGTCACCCACATATATTGATCCATCACGCTGATCAGATCACCACGCGCCAGATGATCAACCACCAGCGAGTGTGGCAGGTAGGCAATGCCGGCGCCATGCAAGGCGAAATCGAGCAGCATGGCGCTGTTATCGCACTGCAAGGCGTCGCTGATATCCACCATGGTGGCCTCGCCATCGCGCTCAAAACACCAACGATTTCCGCCCACTAGCGTGTGCGCATACAGGCAGCGATGCTGGGCTAGCTGTTCCGGGCTCTGCGGCGTACCGTTTGCTTGCAGGTAGTCGGGGGCGGCACACAAATAAAGCGGCTCACTGAGTAAGTGGCGACTTACCAACAAAGAGTCCTGCTCGCTCTGCCCGCGGTAGCTAGCCTTGGCGCGAAAGGCGAAATCCACCTTTAATGGGTCGAAATCTCCCGCCTCAATAAACAGCTTAAAGTCGACCTTGGGGTGGTGCTGCATGTACTCAGAGACAATGGTTGAGAGGTATTGCTGCGCAAACAGCGGGGTTGAGCTTAACCTGATCTCGCCGCGCTGCTGCTGCGACAGGTTCTCCACCTCGGCGCAGATCGCGTCGATCTCCGGCAGCAACTTGCTAAAGCGCTGGTAGAGCAGCTCGCCAGCTTGAGTGGTGAGCATGGTGCGGGTACTGCGTTTGATAAGCTCGGTGCCCAAGTGCTGCTCCAGCTCTTTCACCCAGCGACTGCCTGCCGCGGCCGATACGCCCTGCTGCTTGGCGGCCTCACGGAACGAGCCGCTTTCGATCACCGCACAGAAAAAGATGATCTTGTCGACGATCGGCGTGCGCGAGCTAAGGTAGCGAGAAGCCATTACACCAAGCCCCGTTCAATGGCCGCTTTTACCAGCCCGGCAGTGGAGTTCACGCCCAGTTTACGCTTGATACGCAGGCGGTGAGTTTCCACAGTGCGCACCGAGATATGCAGCTTGTCGGCGATCGCCTTGTTGCAATCGCCGTTGGCCAGCGCGGCCAGTACATCGTTCTCGCGCGGCGACAGGCTCTCCTCTTCCTCTTCGCTGGCATTGGGTTGCAGGTGCTGCACCAGCTTTTGTGAAACCTGAGCACAGAAGTAGCTGCCGCCATCGGCCACTTGATTGATGGCCATCACCAGCTCGTCGGAGCTGACGTCTTTGAGTACATAGCCCTTCGCGCCTAGTGCGATGGCCTGCATGATGTAATCGCGCGAATCGTGCATCGATAAGATCACCACAGCCAACTCCGATTGCAGCTGCTTGAGCTGCTCCAGCACTTCCAGGCCACTCATACCTGGCATATTAATGTCGAGTAGCAGTACGTCGGCATTTAACTCAAGCGCGGCATTGAGCGCCTCTTCACCATTGCTGACACAGGCGCTGATGCGGATATTGGGCTCAAGCTCCAACCGCGACTTCAACCCGTCCTGCATCAGGCGGTGATCATCGGCCAGTATCACTGAAATCATAAGCCCTCCGTGGCGAGCCCTTGCTCGCGTAAACTCTCTGCGGGCAGCTCGATGCGCACCTGCGTGCCGGTGCCCGGCTCGCTCTCCACCCAAAACAGACCGGCGATGGCAGCGATACGTTCGCGCATGTTGTTAAGCCCCATATGTTCGGTTAGGCGGCGCTTACCGCCCACCTCAAAGCCCACGCCGTCATCGCTGATAGTGAGCAGCAACTTGTCGCCTTCGCGTTGCAGTACCACATCGGCACCGCTGGCTTGGCTGTGCTTCTCTACGTTGCGCAGCGCCTCTTGGGTGACCCGATAAAGCGTCGTTTCGACCTGCGAAGATAGTTCCAAGCCGTTGATATCGTGTTCAAATATCAGCTCCATCTGGCAGCGCTCCTGCATTGTGCTGATGTGGCTTTGCAGCGCCGCTACCAGCCCTAAGTCGTCTAGCTGCGAGGGGCGCAGATCGCGGGAGATCCGTCTGATCTCGACAATCGCCTGGTCCATCACCTCTTGGCTGGCCTGCCATTGCTCTAGTTGCCGGGCGGTCATCGTGCCGGAGCGCAGATTGTCGAGACGGTACTTGGCAGCCACCAACAGCTGGTTAATGCCATCGTGTAACTCTTTAGACACGCGGCTGCGCTCTTTCTCCTGAGATTCGATAATTCTCTGATTTAACTTACTAAGTTGGCTATTGGCCATTCGTCGAACACTGAAGTTCATCGACGCCCCCAAACCCGCCACCAGCGATACCGCAATAAACACCACCAAGAACAGCGCGGCGGCACTTTTGCCGACCCGACCATCAAAGCCGTTCTCCACATGGGCCACCTGCAGCTCGATATCGTCGAGGTACACGCCGGTGCCAATCATCCACTGCCATTTATCCAGCCCCACCGCGTAGCTCAGCTTGGGCAGCGGCTCAGACTTAGACGGCTTATGCCATTGGTACTCCACAAAACCGCCGCCATGCTGGGCGGCATAGATAAGCTCTTGGAGCAGCTTTTTGCCGGTGACATCTTCCACTTCCCACCAGTTCTTACCGATGCGGTCCTGTTGGTAGGGCAGCACCAAGGACACGCCTTGATAGTCGTAGACAAAGAAGTAGCCATCTTGGCCATAGGTTAAGGTGCTGAGGTGATCGATCACCAGTTGCTGGGCGTGTAGATCGTCGGCGGCAGCCTCTTCATAGATCGGCATCACCGCTTTCAGGGCCAATTCGACGTATTGCTGCAGCTCCTGCTTTTTGAGGTTGATCAGGTTGCTGCGGATTAAGGTGACCTCATCATCGACTAATTGTTTGGCTTGCGAAAATAACAAGGTTGCAACAATTGTGGTCACCGCGACCAGTGGTACCACCGACAGCATCACAATGCTCAAACTCAACCTATTGCGGTTCACCAACTCCATCTGGCTACTCCTGAGCGACAATTTAGACCAAAGTCGTACGTAGTTTTGCGTAATTGGCTTGCGTATTCTCCGCAGTAAATTTGCGCATTAATACCCATAGCTGCGCAATCTCGCGCTTCCTACACTGCAATGGCAGCACCCAACTTGGGCAACATCTTATTTACATATCCAGCTTAATTACATAACCAAATAGTACACGGAACTGAATAGAACATCTCAAGGAGCATACGATGAACTTCAAAACTCTGGCCATTGCCTGCAGTCTTGCCCTCACCCTCGGCACCACCAGTACCGCCAGCCTCGCCGCTGGCAAAGTCCTGTTAAAAACCCCGATTGCCTTTGGCACCCACCTGCCCGCCCTAGGCTCGCCCATTAAGTGGTTCTCGGAGCATATTCCTATCACCTCCGGCGGCACCATTAAAATGAAGGTGTATGAGCCTGGCAAGCTGGTGAACCCAGCGGAGATCCTCGATGCGGTATCCACCGGCAAGGTTAACTCTGGTTACTCCACCGCCGGTTACTGGCAAGGCTCAATGCCTGCTGCCGCGCTGTTCTCAGCGGTACCGTTTGGCCCTGAAGCCGGTGAGTACATGGCGTGGCTGTACTTCGGCAATGGCCTGGAGCTCTATCAAGGCATGTACGACGAAGCGGGCTACAACGTGAAGGTGTTGCCGTGCGCGATTATCTCGCCTGAGACCTCGGGCTGGTTTAAAAAACCGATTGAGTCACCGGAGGATTTGAAGGGCTTGAACATGCGCTTCTTTGGTTTGGGCGCTTCGGTGATGGAAAAACTCGGTGTGGGCACAGTGCAGATCCCCGGCGGTGAGATCTTCGGAGCACTAGAGAAAGGCGCCATCGATGCCTCGGAGTTCTCCCAGCCCGCTATCGACCAACGTTTAGGCTTCCACAAAGTGGCCAAGTACAACTACTTCCCGGGCTGGCACCAACAGAGCACCGTGTTTGAGCTGCTGGTGAATAAAGACACCTGGAACGAGATGGACGACAACCAGCAGAAAGCCATCGAAACCACCTGTATGGCTACCATGACCTACTCGATTGCCGAAGGCGAAGCGATGCAATACTCCGCCATGCAGACCGCTCAAGAGAATGGCGTGCAAATCCGCTACTGGAACGAAGAGATGCTCGATCTGTTCGAGTACACCTGGCTAGAAGTGGTAGAAGAGAAGAAGGAAGCCGACCCCTACTTCGCCAAAGTGTGGGCCGACCTAAGCCAATTCCGTGAAGGCTACGCGCTGTGGGAGCAAAACGGCTTCCTGCCTCGCGACTAGTTCCCCTCGTATAACTCAAGTGGGTCGGGGTGTGGCCTATAACAACATCACACGCCCTGACCGCTTGCTTCGCTTTTCGAAGGACGTAACAACCATGAATATTCCATTAGCGAGCATCCCCAAAACGATAGAACAGGCGGTTCGCTCAATATCGCGCTTCTTCGCCTGGGCAAACCTGCTCCTTATCGGCGTGATTATCTTGCAAGTGATCTTGCGTAAGGTGTTCTCCAACGGCCAAATCGCGCTAGAAGAGCTGCAATGGCACCTCTATGCCACCGCCGTCATGTTCGGCACCGCCTATGCCCAAATCACCAATCAACATGTACGAGTCGACTTGTTCTATCAACGCTTTTCTGCCAAGACAAAAGCGCTGGTAGAAGTGCTCGGCTTAGGCCTACTGGCAGTACCCTTTGTAATTATCGTTATCCTGCATTCCTATGATTTCGCCTATGAAGCCTGGCGAGTAAATGAAAGTTCCAGCGCGCCCTCAGGGCTGCCGTTTCGCTGGATCATTAAAGGGGTTATCCCGGTGAGTTTTAGCTTGTTGCTGCTGTCGCTAGTGGCGCAAATCCTTCGTCAAATCGCAGTATTGGGAGGCTCGCATGGAAGCGAATGAAGTCTTAGTTATTGGCATGTTCGCCACCTTTATCGCGCTGCTGTTTACCGGTATTCCGGTGGCCTACGTGCTGGGCGGTGTGGGCGTGCTGTTTGCCGCAGTGGGCTACTTTGCTGATATCTACCTCGATACCTTCACCGGGCTGGATTATCTAACGCTGGGGTTGGTGGTAAATCGCATCTTTAAGATCATGGATAACTGGATCCTGGTCGCCCTGCCGATGTTTATCTTTATGGGCAACATGCTGGATAAATCCGGGATTGCCGAAAAGCTAATGGGCTCGATGCAGCAGCTATTTGGCCGCGTACATGGCGGCTTGGCGATTACCGTGATGGCGATTGGTATCATTTTGGCGGCGTCCACCGGGATTATCGGCGCATCGGTGGTATTACTCACCGTGATGTCGTTGCCAACTATGATGCGCCAGGGCTATCACCTGCCGCTGGCACTGGGCACTGTGGCCTCAGCCGGTACCCTGGGGATCTTGCTGCCGCCATCGATTATGTTGGTGATTATGGCCGACCAGTTGGGGCTGTCGGTGGGCGACCTGTTTATGGGCGCGATTATCCCCGGCCTGCTGCTGGGCGGTTTGTATATCGCCTATATCTTGATAGTTGGCCTATTAAGCCCCAGCTCTGCGCCGGTACCCGCCGATGTGCAAAAGGTGGAGTGGCGCTTGGTGGCGCGGGTGCTGAAAGACATCTTTCCCACCGTGGTGCTGATTATTGTGGTGCTCGGCTCCATCTTCGCCGGTATTGCCACCCCCACCGAGGCCTCGGGCATTGGCGCATTGGGCGCAACGATGCTGGCGGCATTCAACCGCAAGCTCTCGTTTAAGGTGATTAAAGAGGTGCTAATGAGCACCTATGGCACCACTGCCTACATCTTTATGATCTTCCTCGGTGCCACCTGCTTTGCACTGGTGCTGCGCGAACTCGGTGGTGATGAGCTGATTGAATCCTTCCTAAGCGGCCTACCTTTTGGCCCTTATGGGATCATCGCCTTTATCTTGGGGATTATCTTCTTGCTAGGCTTCTTCCTCGATTGGATTGAGATCACCCTAATTGCCCTGCCGTTGCTGGCGCCGGTGGTTTCCAGCCTTGGAATTGAGATCGACGGTCACGGCGTGGTGGATAACCCAAGCCTGGTGTGGTTTGTGATGTTGGTGGCCATGGCGCTGCAGACCAGCTTCCTCACCCCGCCGGTCGGCTTTGCGCTGTTCTACCTAAAAGGCGTGTGCCCGCCAGAGGTAGAGCTCAAGCAGATCTACCGCGGCGTGATCCCCTTTATCATCATCCAGCTGGTCGCTTTGGTGTGCTTGGTGGTTTGGCCGCAGCTGGTGTTGTGGTTCCCGAGTGTCGCCTATGGCTAGGTGCGAATAATCAAAGTTAATCCTGCCTAGATACGACAAACCCGAGCATTGCTCGGGTTTGTTTTATGGCTGCTAAAAACTCGTCAGCTTAGAAGTGAACGTTGAACAGCTCGTAGCCATCCTCATCTTTCTGGTTCAGCGGAGTAATTTGCGGGTGCTCAGCTTCGTATTGCAGCGCGATTGGCGATGAAGTCAGACGAACATCAGCAGGTGCGTAGCCAGTATCACCCAAGGTCAGCGCCCAGTTGTCGTGTTGCAGCTCAAAGCGGATGATGCCATCGCCAGCTTGTGCTTCTTCGCCTAGGAACTCCAGGTAGCTTTGGATGTGGTTACGGGTCTCTTCTGGGTCTTCGTACACGATAACCTCCGCGCCAACACCCGGGAAGCTACCGCCACCGCTTGCACGGTAGTTGTTGGTCACAATCAGGAACTCTTGCGCCAGATCCAGTGGCTCACCTTGGTAGGTGACGTTAACAATACGCTTGCTATCTGGGTTAATCGGCTCAGCGTTGTCGTACTCGTAGCGAGGTGCAGCGCTGATGTCGATTTCGTATTTGATACCAAAGAACACATCGAAGTTAAAGGTCTGGAAGTCTGGGTTGTCCAGCGCTTGCTCTTTGTTGGTATCTTCGATGGTGTTGAACATACCCGCCGACATTTCCAGCCACTCAACTACTTGAGCACCGGTCATCTTCACAACTTGTAGCGTGTTCGGGTAGATGTACAGGTCAGCAACGTTACTCAGGGTAATTGGGCCCGCCGGTACGTAGGTGAAGTCACTTACGCCGTTACGACCACCGCGGAATGGCGCAGCTACCGCCAGCATCGGCAAGTGGTTGTCATCGCCAAACATACCGTCAGCTCGTAGCTGTTCACCACGCCACAGCTGAGTTTCGTTTACCAGCTGCACAGACAGATCTGGGCCGGCCAGTGAGAAGAAGCTGTAGATAGGCTGGTCACTCTCACCGATCTCGGTGGCCATGTACTCAACGGTACCTTCGTGCTCGTCGGCAACTTCAGCAACGATGCGCGGATCTTCGTTGTGCTCACCTTCGGTGGCATCAATATCCATCAGCTTCACTTTTGCACTTAGCAAATCAGTGATCACGCCTTTGCGCATATCTTCATGCTGTTCTTTCGCCAACACCTTGTAGGTCAGGTCGATCACGCCCAGCTTGTTACCCCAGAAACCTGGCATAACGGTAGGTACGCCATATAGAGTGCCACGCTTAACGTTGGCGCCCGGCAGGTCAGAGAATGCAGCGCTTGGAAAGTCAACGTGGTCGTGACCAAACATTAGTGCATCGATACCTTGAACCTGGGCCAGCAGGCCTGAGGCGTTTTCTTCGTAGTCGTAATCGTAGTCAGGCAGCGCACCGGTATCGCTCAGACCTGAGTGAGGAACGGCAACAACGATCTCAGCGCCAGCTTCAATCATCTTCGGTACGTAGTACTCTGCGGCTTTAACCATATCAGCCACTTGTACCTGACACTCCAGATGGCTCTTATCCCAACCCATGATTTGTGGCGGAACAAAACCAATAACGCCCACGGTTACGTCGATTTCGCGACCTTCGCTTGAGATAAAGGTCTTCTCAACCAAGGTAAACGGCGCGTAGTAAGGCGTTTCATTTTCGAAGAACTCGGCGTAGTTGCCGTTGTAGTGATCTTCGATGGCGGTCAGACAGTTTCCGTCTTGGTCAACTTCAGCATCGGGGAAGTGGAACACGTTGGCACTAACGTATGGGAATTCAGCGCCTTTTATCGACTCATCCAAAAACTCCAGACCGAAGTTGAACTCGTGGTTACCCATGTTCGCCGCATCGTAGCCCACTTGGTTCATAGCGCGGTAGATTGGGTGGGTGTTGCCCTGCCCCAACCAGCCAGTACCCAGCTGCTTGGCTACGTAGTCACCAAAAGGAGAGCCTTGAATAAGGTCGCCGTTATCAACCAAGAAGTTGTTAGGCTGTTCTTCGCGGGCTTTCTCAATCACCAAAGCGGTGCGTGAGAAGCCGTAGCTGGCATCTTCTGCGCCGGTGAAGTAGTTAAAGCTACGCATGTTCGCATGCAGGTCGGTGGTTTCCATCAGGCGGATGGTCACAGTCTCGCCGTCATAGCCAGAATCAGAGTTAGAGCTAGAGCCGCCACAGGCAGCTAAAAGTGAACAAGCAACGGCTGTAGCGCTAAGGCGCAGCAGCGACTTGCCAGAAAAGGTATTTTTCATGGGATTTCGTTATTCAGTAAATGCTTGGATATTAGTGCGCGCGGAATATGACACAAAAAACAGCATAATAAAACTGATTTATTGCTATATAAAAAATATTTATACCACCTGTAAAAATATAAGCGGGATTATTGACCAAATAGCGAGAATTAAAGGACTTGAAGGCTACTCAAGGGCAAGGGTTGTGAGAGGCTCGACTGCCCAAAAGGCTCAAGTGAATATAAAAAAACCGATGCGCTGGCGCATCGGTTTTTATATTTAGATAAAAGCCTGACTCAGTGCTTAAAACTGAATACGAAAGATCTCGTAGCCCTCTGCGTTTTGCTCATTGAGCGCTTCGATGTGGCTGTGCGCATCGACATAGTTCAAGGCAATCGGCGATGAGGTCAAGCGAACGTTGCTTGGTGCCAGACCACTGTCGCCTAGGGTGAGTGTCCAGTTCTCCTGCAGCTCGAAGCGGATAATGCCATCATCACCAGCATTGGCTCCGCGGTATTCCAGGTAGTTCTGGATGTGGTTGCGAGTCTCTTCCGGATCTTCGTAAACGATGATGTCAGCGCTTACGCCCGGGAAGTTACCGCCACCGCTGGCGCGGTAGTTGTTGGTGACAATCAGGAACTCTTGTGCAAGGTCTAGCGGTGCGCCTTGGTACATGATGTTCAAGATACGGTTGGTATCGCGCGCTGGCTCAGACTGGTAGGCGTCGTAACGCGCATCAACACTGAGGTCGATATCGTAGTCCAGACCATAGAACACATCGAAGTTGTAGGTGGGGAAACCAGCGCTATCGAGCGCTTGCTCCTCATCGCCACCTTTGATGGTATTAAACTGAGCCGCCGACATCTCAAGCCACTCAATCACTTGGGCACCGGTCATCTTCACCACTTGCAAGGTATTGGGGTAGATGTACAAGTCGGCCACGTTGCTCAGGGTAATTGGTCCTGCGGGCACATAGGTAAAGTCGCTGGTACCGTTACGGCCACCACGGAATGGGGCGGCAACCGCTAACAGCGGCAGGTCATTGTCGGCGCCAAAGGCTCCATCAGCTTTAAGCTGCTCGCCACGCCACATCTGCGCTTCGTTCACCAACTGTACCGACAGGTCGGGACCGGCCAGCGAGAAGAAGCTGTAGATGGGCTGATCACTCTCACCAATCTCGGTGGCCATGTACTCTACGGTTCCGTCATGCTCTGCCGCTACTTCGGCAACAATGCGCGGGTCTTCGTTTTGCTCACCTTGGGTTTCATCGATGTCCATCAGGGCAACGTCTGCACCGGTAATCGCGTAACGGACCACTTGATCGCCATCAAGGGTAAGCTGCAAGCTTAGGTCAATCACCCCAAGCTTGTTGCCCCAAAACCCGGGCATTACCGCAGGTACGCCGTGAATGGTGCCAGCCTCAACATCTGAGCCCGGGAAGCCAGCAAACTTATCACTTGGGAAGTCCAAGTGATCGTGGCCAAACATGATGGCGTCGATACCCTGAACCTGCGCCAGCAGCGCCGAGGTGTTTTCCAGGTAATCGTACTCGTAGTCAGGCAAATCGATGCCCTCGCTGCCGCTTAGGCCAGAGTGTGGTACCGCGACAACAATATCTGCGCCAGCAGCTTGCATCTTGGGTACGTAGTATTCTGCGGCCTTCACGATATCAGCAACTTGTACCTGACACTCAAGGTGGGATTTATCCCAGCCCATGATCTTGGGGGGCACAAAACCAATCACCCCGACCTGCATCTCAACCTCACGCCCTTGGTCTGTGGTGTAGGTTTTGGAAACGATTACATATGGGTCGTAATAAGGGGTTTCGTTTTCGAAAAACTCGGCGTAGTTGCCGTTGTAGTGATCGTCGATGGCGGTCAGGCAGTTACCGTCAGCGTCCACCTCTGCGTCTTCGAAGTGGAAAACGTTCGCGCTAACATAGGGGAACTCAGCACCAGAGATAGAAGCATCAAGGAAAGGTAGACCGAAGTTGAACTCATGGTTACCCATGTTCGCTGCATCATAGCCCACCAAGTTCATCGCTCGATAGATTGGATGGGTGTTGCTGGCCAGCCAGTCAGTGCCCAACTGCTTGGCAACATAATCGCCAAACGGCGCGCCTTGGATCAGATCCCCGTTGTCCACCAGAAAGTGATTGGGCTGCTGCTCGCGAGCCTGCTCGATAACCAAGGCAGTTCGAGAGAAACCAAATTTAGGATCTTCTTCCGCGGTGAAGTAGTTAAAGCTACGCATGTTAGCGTGCAGATCAGTGGTTTCCATCAGACGCAAGGTCATGGTCTCGGTGGTGAAATCAGAGTTACTGCTACCACATGCCACCGCCAAAGCGGATGCCACAGCTACTGCGCTCATGCGCAGCAAGTATTTGGTTTGATTGTTAATTTCCATATTACCTAAGGTTTAGTTAATAAAAAGGCAGTAACAATCTATTGGTCAATTGTGACAATAACTTTTAATTAATATGAAACTTAATTCCAGCGAGGAACGCAAAGACAGGACTTATCACTACCGAACAACCACAAAGACCGCGCGAGACACCACAAATTTCACGAAAGCAGTGATTTAGACTACCAACAAGTTATTTTTTGACCAGCTGGTAGAATTATGTTTTCAAGAAAATTACCAGCAACTCGTAAGGCAACGCGAAAGCTGGAACAGGTTTTTGAAGACATAGAAACGAAGAACACAGTACGTATCGACTGGCGTTTAGCCGCGTGTTCTAGCAAGTTTTTTTGGGGGCCGGCGAAACTAAAAAGGCTGCTCAATTGCCGAGCAGCCTTAGTGTTATTTAATCACCCGGCATCTGCACGGGCTCGCTATCGCAGTGTTCTAAAAGCGTACTTTTAGCAGCTCAAAGCCATCGGCATCTTGCTCATTCAGCGCTTCAATTTGCGGGCGTGCATCCACAAACTCTAGGGCTAAGGGCGAAGATTTCAGCTGTACGTTGCCCGGCTTGATGCCACTCTCACCCAAGGTCAGCTTCCAGTTCTCTTGCAGCTTAAAGCGGATGATGCCGTCGCTCGCTTGCGCCTGCTCACCTAGCGACTCCAAATAACCTTGTACATGGTTACGGGTCTCTTCTGGGTCTTCGTAAACAATCACGTCGCTGGTGATGCCAGGGAAGTGGCCGCCACCGCTTGCGCGGTAGTTATTGGTCACAATCAGGAATTCTTGTTCCAGCGGCATCGGCTTACCTTGATAGCGCACGTTTTGGATACGGCGGGTATCACGGGCTGGCTCGGCTTGATCGGCGTTGTAACGCGGCTCTACGCTTAGGTCGATTTCATAATCGATGCCAAAGAACACATCGTAGTTGTAGGTCGGGAAGCCTTCGCTCACCAAAGACTGCTCGGCGTCGCCATCAACGATGGTGTTGAACTGCGCAGCCGACATCTCCAGCCACTCGATAACCTGCGCACCGTTCATCTTCACCACTTGCAGGGTGTTCGGGTAGATGTACAAGTCCGCCACGTTACTCAGGGTAATCGCGCCAGCCGGTACATAGGTGAAATCACCCGGGCCGTTACGACCACCGCGGAATGGTGCAGCTACGGCCAGCAGTGGCAGGTCGTTGTCTGCGCCAAATGCGCCGTCGGCAACCAACTGCTCGCCACGCCACATCTGCGCTTCGTTAACTAGCTGTACCGACAGGTCGGGGCCGGCCAGTGAGAAGAAGCTGTAGATTGGCTGATCGCTCTGGCCGATTTCGGTGGCCATATAATCAACAGTGCCTTGGTGGGCCTCTTCTACCTGCTCGATGATTTCGGCAGATTCGTGCTCTACACCTGCGGTATCGTCGATATCCATCAGGTGCACATCGGCGGCAGCAATCTCAAAGCTGGCTTCACCACCTTGGATGGTTACGTTCAGGCTTAGGTCAATCACGCCCAGTTTGTTACCCCAAAAGCCAGGCATAACCGATGGCGTACCATGCAGGGTACCGGCTTCAATGTCGGCGCCCGGGTAGCCTTCGAAGCCAGCACTTGGGAAGTCGAGGTGGTCGTGGCCGAACATGATCGCGTCGATGCCGTCTACCTGCGCCAACAGGCCAGAGGCGTTTTCGATGTAGTCGTAGCTGTACTCTTCAAAGCTCAAGTGGGCGCTGCCACTAAGACCTGAGTGCGGCACGGCGATAACGATATCGGCGCCGTTAGCGCGCATCTCAGGAACGAAGTGCTCAGCGGATTTCACGATATCAGCAACTTGTACCTGACACTCAAGGTGAGTCTTGTCCCAGCCCATGATCATCGGCGGCACAAAACCAATCACGCCCACGTTCATGGTGACTTCAACACCGCCATCGGTGGTGTAGGTTTTTGGCACAATTACGTAAGGCTGGTAGTACGGCGTTTCGTTCTCGAAGAAGGCGTCGTAGTTGCCGTTGTAGTGATCATCCAGTGCGGTTTGGCAGTTGCCGTTTTCGTCTACTTCAGCACCTTCAAACTGGAACACGTTGGCGCTGATGTAAGGGAACTCAGCCCCTTCGATGGAGGCATCGAGAAACTCCAGGCCGAAGTTAAACTCGTGGTTACCCATGTTGCCCACATCATAGCCGACCAGGTTCATCGCCTTGTAAATCGGGTGAGTGTTCTTAGCCAGCCACTCGGTACCGAGTTGCTTGGCCACGTAGTCACCAAATGGCGCACCCTGGATAAGGTCGCCGTTATCCACCAAGAAGTGGTTGGCTTGCTCGGCGCGGGCTTGCTCAATCACCAAGGCGGTGCGCGAGAAACCAAAACGAGGGTTTTCCTGACCGGTGAAGTAGTTGAAGCTGCGCATATTGGCATGGATGTCGGTTGTTTCCATCAATCGCAGAGTCATGGTATCGCTTTGTGGAGCGTCCTCTTGTTGGGCACAGGCTGCCAACAAGCCACCGGATACCAGCACGGCACTTACGCGCAGGCCGTTAATCAAGGAAGTCTGTTTAGTCATAGCTTCTTATTTGAGTTGAGGTGAAGGTTGAAAAAGTATGGCAGCAGCTTTCAACCTTCGCGAAGCTACTACCATAGAATCTAAGATGTAACGTGCGCCCTACTCGATACCGACGATCTTGTGCATCTGCATGCTGAGACGCCACTGCGGATGAGTCAGGCAATACTGCAAGGTGGCTTGCAGGTTCTGATTGGCCACTCCGCCTAATACGGTTTCATCTTTGGCTTGCAGGTAGAAGTTATCGAAGTCCATATTTGCGAAATCTTGTGGGTCGTTCTCGGCTTGCGGGTAGATAAGCTTAAGTTCATGGCCGCTGCGCTGTTTAAGCTCGCAGCCCGCCTTGGGGCTCACGCATAGCCAATCGATACCGGCGGGCGCTTCTAAAGTGCCGTTGGTCTCGACTGCCACTTCAAAGCCACGTTCATGAAAGGCCGCGATTAGTGCGTCATCGAGCTGCATCAATGGCTCACCGCCGGTGCATACTACATAAGGCTTGCCAGGGTTCCCAGCTGGCCACAGTGCTGCCACGGCATCCGCCACCTCAGCGGCGTGGCGGAACTTGCCGCCATTATTGCCATCGGTGCCGACAAAGTCGGTATCGCAGAAGCTGCACTGGGCATTGGCCCGGCCACTCTCTTTGCCGTTCCACAGATTGCAGCCACTAAAGCGGCAGAACACGCTGGGGCGTCCGGCTTGTGCGCCCTCCCCTTGCAGGGAGTAGAACATCTCTTTGACCAGATACATTAGGCGCTCTCGTACTCAAGCGGATCGGTGAGACCAAGGGTGGCAAAGGCTTCCAGCCGCTCGTTACAGGAGCCGCACTTGCCGCAGGCTTTTTCGCGGCCGTTGTAGCAGGTCCAGGTTTTGCCATAGTCGAGGTTCATGGCCACACCGGCGCGCAGAATGGCGATCTTATCTTGATACAGGAAGGGGCTGTATACCTTAACCGGCTCGTAGTTGGCGATTTGGCTTACCGCGTTCATCGCTTCGACAAACTCCGGACGGCAGTCTGGGTAGATCTCGTGGTCGCCAGAGTGGGCGCCGTAGTAGACCGAGTCGGCGCCAATCGATACCGCATAGCCAATCGCCAGCGACAGCAATATCATATTGCGATTCGGCACCACGGTGGATTTCATATTCTCAGAGGCGTAATGGCCTTCAGCCACCTCGATATCGTCGCTGGTTAGCGAAGAGCCTTGCAGCAACTGGTTGATGGCACTGATATCGTTGATCAGATGCGGAATACCCAGCTCTTTGCACACCGCTTTGGCGTACTCTAGCTCTTTGGAATGGCGTTGCCCGTAGTTAAAACTCAAGGCATGCACGTCTTTGCCATCTTGTATCGCCTGATGCAATACAGTAAATGAGTCCATTCCACCGGAATAAACTACGACTGCTTTTTCTGCCATTCCACTCTCTCGCTCTCGTCAATTTCGGGCGGGTAATTTACACCAAGTTGCAGGCGACCCCAAGTGATATTGCTGTCGTCGCAGCTGTTGGCGCTGAAGCTAAGCGCTAAAAGTGTAGCCAAGCGAATACTCAGCGCTTAAGCCTGCAAAGGAACACGAGTACTTAAACAACTTTAGCTATTTGGTGAGATAGTAAAATCCGAACGCTGTTTGAGTAAGCTCAGTCTGAAGCGAGAGAAACACCGGGTTGAGCCACCAATATCTCAGCTATGGGGTCCCATTCAATATGTGAAAAGTTGTCCCCATCCTCATTACTATCATCAAGTCGAGCATGAAAGAATAGAGCAAACCAGTCTGTACTCTTAGCTTGTATGTAGTAGGTCATCGAAATGTCGAGATCTTCGCTTGGCCCAATATCACCTGTGCCATCGTATCCTATGAACTGTGGCGAGTATCGCTCTCTAGCTTCGCTAAGATATTTGTCGCGAAAGGAATCGAGGATATTGAACGTTCGCTCATGAGCCTTCCAACTAATAAACTGATCATGTGTTTGACCAAAGTCAGGTTGAAACACGTTAGGGGCTGAAATTTTCTCTAATGATCCCATTTTCGAAAGATCAACCCTGCCAGTATATGGCTGTAATAAGTTGTATGTGACCGAAATATTCCTCTTCGATCTGTTTACTAAGGTCATTCTGTAATCAATCAGGTAAATGTTTGATCCATCATCTACTTCTTTTACAAGATAAGCTCTAAGGCCCGCTTCCTGCTGGAGGTTTCTGCGTTTAGCTAACTCGATTTCGAGATCAGAGAGTTCGATTTCATTTTCAATTCGCTTCTTTTCCACTTCCATTTGAAGCAGTTGATCATTTAGCTGCTTGTTGACGAGGTCCTGATGCTCACGCTTGAAAGATGCATACTCATACAATGACCAGAGTCCAATTGCGAGTATACTAATGGTAGGAAGGATTTTTGCCGCAGTATCAAGCCAAGTCTCGCGTCCTTTTACTAACGAAACCACCTCATTAAATTGTCGCTCATCAAGCTTCATAGCTACGGCTCCAGAATAGCATCAGCATTATTAACATAATAGATAATAAAGACTATAGATTATGTAAGAGTGTTAGGTGCATCGACCAAGTCCCTAAGCAAAAAAAGCCCGGTAAAAACCGGGCTAAGCTGCTCACAGCAAACACAACATAGGAAATTTGAGATGATTAACTAGCTAAGCGCTCTGCTTACCAAACACCAAGGCATCCAGTGACCAACGGCCCGCGCCGGTAATCAGCAGTTGCAGGGAAGCCACCAAGATCAACAACTGGAACTCCATGCCCTTAAAGCCCTGCCCTAGGTGCACACTGACGATGGCCACCAGCATAATCACCGCGCAGTTGAGCGCCGCCAATCGGGTTGCCAGACCTGCAGCAATCAAGATCCCGCCAATCACCTCGCCATAGGCCGCCAAATAGGCGAGCAAGGTGGCGGGCTCAAGGCCAATCTTTTGGAAAAAGCCAATGGTGCCTTCAATGCCGGTGACTTTACCCCAGCCATGGAATACGAAGATGGCGCCCAGCATCAGGCGGATAAGCAGGTCAACCGACCAAGATGAGTTAGCCGCAAATAGGCGGCGGATGCTTGCATTCACGTGTTGTCCTCCTTTACACGAATGCAATCATAGTAAGTGGCGAACAGTTTGCGCTCAAGTTACCATATTGTAAATTAATGTAATCTTATCAATAAATTACATTAACAATATATGCAAGAGAGGTTTTGTTGATAGCGCCCAGAGCGGGCGCTATTGTCGGATACTGCGCGTCGTTTTAACGCAGCTTGATTTGGTAAAGCGGCCCTTAGTGTAGGCGAGACAATACCACAGCGTTGTCCAGTTGCTCGCTCCAAGGCTGGTAGTCCAGGCCCTGATCGAAGATATACTCAGTAATCAAAGTACGCGCGGTGGCGAGCAGTACATCGGCTTTCCATGGCTTCTCGAAGTAGCTTTCGATACGCGCGCGGTTGATTGCGGCAATGGTGTCCTGATGAGTCGCTTGACCCGTTAGCAGGATCTTCTTGGTCTTGGCGAAGCGGTTGTCGTCGGAGATCTCGGTGAGTAGCTCCACACCGGTTTTACCCGGCATTACGTGGTCTGAGATAACCAGAGCGATGTGCTGACCTTCGGCATCCAGCTCGTCCATCAGCTCCAGTGCCTCATCGGCTGACTCGCACTCTTCGATCTGAAACAGATCAGACAGCGCTGACAAGTCTTTAGATACCGCGCTTAAGACTTCCCGTTGATCATCCACGCAAATAATGTTGATTTTTTCCATAACCATACCTCAAGCGATTGGTAGTTTAATTCTGAATTTGGTCTTCTCGGCATCACTTTTCAGTGCAATCGAACCGCCGTAGCTATGCACGATGCGCTGCACAATCGACAGCCCGAGACCCAAACCAAAAGAGAGTCCACCTTTCTTGGTGGTGAAATTCGGTTGAAAGACCTTGCGGCGGGTCTGCTCATCAATGGCAGGCCCGTTGTTGGAGATAGAGACGACCAAGCGGTTTTTATAGTAGCTGGTGACAATCTCCAGCTGCGGCTCGGCCACGTGCTCCATCGCATCGCAGGCATTTTTAATAATGTTTACCCAAACCTGCACTAACTCGGTAGCGCTGGCATTGATCTTGGGCAAGACCGCTGGACGTAGCACCACATTCACCCGCCGCAGGTTGCTTTGCAGCAAGGCCAGCGACTTATGGATGGTGTCGTTGACATCCAGATCGGGCTGCTTGGCCTGATCGCCGCCGCCCAGTTGCTTAACCGAGCGAACAATCGATGCCGCATGCTTGGAGGCCAGGCGCATATCATGCAGATCGCGCCCCATCTCCCAAAAGTGTAGCGACTGCTCGATGTCGTTAAACCACTCGCGACTCACCTCGCCTTCCGGCACCGCCTTGGCCAGTTGCTTGGCGGTATCGCGATCTAGCTTGTAGCTCTCAAGCAGCTGCTTGGCACGCTTACGCACCTCAGACGAGGAGCTAGATTGGCCCACCGCAACGCCCAGCTCTAAAAAGCCATTGGCCTCTGGGTGACTTTCATCCACCAACTGACGCAGCGCCTCAGCGAGGGTCTCGGTCTTACTGCTCAGCACGCCCACCGCGTTATTCAGCTCGTGGGCGATACCGGCCGCCAGCTGACCCAAGGTGGTCATCTGCTCAGCAGCATGCAGTTTTTGCAGGGCGCGCTCTTTTTCCAGCGCCTGCAGCCCAGTGCGCATCTGGCGCTGAGCCAGCTCGTGCACCACCACCGGGGTGAACTGTTCGCTGAGCGAGCCATAAACATTAGGCTCGACCGCTTGAGTGGTTTTATTCACCCAAGCCAGCTCACTGTCGGAGTCAGCGATAATGGTGGTGGACGACTCCCAGGTCTTGGCGAAGTAACTGTGTACGCCGAAAAATGCGCCTTCGTGTACCTCGAAGACCTTGGCGGTCAGGTTGCTTTCAGGGTTATGCAAAAACCCTGAAAGCCGGCCTTTTTTCACCAGAAACAGGCAATCGTTGTATTCGCCTTGCTGCAGCACCGTTTCTCCCGCCTTAACCGTGCGGGTTCGCTCCGCAGTGCTAAAGTAGATTTCTTTAATTCGCTGCAGCTGTTGCTGGTGCATGATGTCGTTGTCCATAGAGCGTGTTAGATGAAGTTCACTAGGTTAAGGATCCACACCATAATAAAGCTCATCAGCACACCGACAACACCAATAATCACACCCACCTTGGCCATTTGGCTACTTTCCACGTTGCCAGTGGCATGGGCCAGCGCGTTTGGTGGCGTAGAGATTGGCAAAGACATACCCAGTGATGCAGCGAAGGTCACTACCAAAATCAGGGTAACGCCGCCACCGAATGGCACCAGGGAGCTCATCGACATACCTAGCGCTGCCATAATTGGCATCAGCAAGTTAGCGGTAGCCGTGTGCGACATAAAGTTAGCCATCAACAGACACAGCGCAGCCGCACCGCCCAGTACCACAAACGGCGAGAAGTTATCGAACGGAATGCTGTTCACCATGAGCTTAGCCAGACCGGTTTGATCCAGAGCCAGACCCAGTGCGATACCACCCGATACCAACCACAGTACTTCCCAAGAGATCTTCTTCAGGTCTTCTTTGTTGATGATGCCGGTGGCTGAGAACACCGCTACCGGAATCATCGCTACAACGTAGGAGTTCATACCGTGGCTTGAGCCCATCAACCACAGCAAGATGGTGGCCGCAAAGGTCACATACACGATGATCGCTTTTGGCGTTTTCAAGAACTTGCCTTTAATGCTCAGCTCAATCTTGTCTTGCTTGGCCGGGAACATGGCACACATCAGCACCCAGGCAAACACCAGCAGGATAGCCACAAACGGCACGCCGAAGGCCATCCACTCACCAAAGCCGATGGCGTTCTCCCCCACCAGGTATTTCAGCGCAATCGCGTTGGGCGGGGTGCCGATGGGGGTACCGATACCACCGATGTTGGCGGCAACCGGGATACTCAGAGCAAATGCCGTTTTACCCGGGTCATCCTTACCAAACAGCACGATAACCGGCGCCAGAATCGACAGCATCATCGCGGTGGTTGCGGTATTCGACATAAACATCGAGAAGATGGCGGTAATCAGCATCAGACCGAACATCACATACTTGGGGTTGCTGCCAAAAGGCTTGAGCAGTACCCGCGCCAAGTTGACGTCCAAACGATACTTGGTGGCGGCCATGGCTAGGAAGAATCCGCCCAAGAACAGCATGATGATCGGGCTGGCGAAGGTCGCCATAATCGAGCTAGAGGACAGCAGCTCACCAAACTCAGGGCTTCCTGCCCCACTTCGGAATAGCGCAATACCTTTGTCAGAGAGCAGTAACAGCTCTAGCACGATGATAACCACCGAGGTGGCATAGATTGGAATAGGCTCCAGTACCCAGCACAGAGCCGCTAGCAAAAACAGAGCAATAACCCGCTGCTGCAGGATGGTCAAACCTTCAACTGGAAACGCCGACGCTGGCAACAACAACACCACGAGCGGAATCACTATAGGAAGGAGGTATTTAAAATATTCGCGCATGTTAACTATATTCCCTTAAACCAAAATTCTGTCAGGCTTTGCCATATCAGCAGATTGCACTGAAAGGCTTGCTGTGTCTGGCTCAAGCCGGTGAGCCAAGAGAGGAGATTCTGGCTGTAATTATGCAACGATCACTGTAAGAAGATTACGGTTTAGATCAATAAAGTTGTGATATTAATCACTTTAAATTCGAGCTTTTACTTAGTTAAAGATGAGAATCGTTCAGGAGTGTTGATTTTTGCGGGTTTACGTTAGACAAAAAGGGCTGAATAGCCCCTTTAAATTACCGTTTATCCTAATCCACTGCGCAGCCCGTTGATAAACAACAGCAGCGCCACCACCATCAGCAAGACGGTGGTTGAGGCAAATTGATACACCAGATAGATCAGCCCCAACAGCGATGGAATGATTATTTTTGTCATTGGAAAGTCCTTGAACAGTACTGCTAGCCCAAGATGGAGAGGGTTCACGCGGTTTACCCAATCAATCCCGGTATTCCCTGCAAGGGCTTTACTGTAGGTAAAAAGCGCGGTTTGTTCATCCGTTTGACTGCGGATATGTGGCATAGATCGCGCCTTTTGAAAACGATTACAATAGTGTATTTAAGAGGTGAAACACCACTCTCAACACTTTTGTAACCTTTAACTCAAACAATCTACAGAACTTCAGAAAACTCAGCTTACGCCTACAACACCAAGCCACCGTCTATTTTTAGTACTTGCCCGGTGATGAATGAGGACTTATCCGAGGCGAGAAACAGCACCCCTTGAGCGATATCGTCGGTAGAGCCCATGCGTTTTAGCGGTGTGCAGACCTTGATCTGCTCACTGACCTTTTCCGGCAAGTTGGCAGTCATCTCGGTTTCGATAAACCCCGGCGCAACACAGTTGACCCGCACCTGCGCCCCCTTACGACTGAACTCTTTGGCCCAGCTGCGGCTCATCGCCACCAATCCCCCTTTGCTGGCGGCATAGTTGCTTTGGCCAATGTTGCCATCGAGACCGACAATGGAGGCGATGTTCACCACGCTGCCATAGCCCTGCTCCATCATCTGTGGTGCCACCGCTTGAGTGAGCAAGAAGGCACCTTTTAAGTTGACATCAATCACTACTTGCCAGTCTTCATCGCTCATGTTCTCCAGCAAGGCGTCGCGGGTGAGCCCGGCGTTATTGACCAGCACGTCGATGCGCTGAAAATGGGCGCGCACTTCAGCGATAGCTTCACTGACTCGGTCGCGGTCACTAACATCCACCGAAATGGATAGCACCTGCTCTACACTCCCCCAGCTGAGGGGCTCTATGTCCATCCCAACCACGTAGTAACCGTGGTCGATAAGGGTTTCTGCAATAGCGCGACCAATACCGCGTGACGCGCCGCTGACAATGGCAATTCGTTTCATAGCTGGTGTCCGTTCTTAGCAAGAGTAAGCGTGAAGTTGGGTGAAAAGATGTGTGCGTCCATCAGTTGCAGTTGCTCGCTGATGATTGGGCGAAAGGCCATATGCGCCAGTATGTCGCGCTCTAAGTCAACGCCCGGGGCAATCTCCTCCAGCACCAGCCCGCGCTGGTCGAGGCGGAACACCGCCCGCTCGGTGATATAGAGTACCGGTTGCTCTTCGCGTGCGGCCCGCTCGCCACTGAAGGTGACCTGTTCCACCTGAGAGATAAACTTCAGTTGCTTGCCTTCTTGGAGGATCTGGAGTTGGCCCTGCTCCGCCGCAACCCGCAGGCCTTTGGCGGTAAAGCTGCCACAGAAATAGAGCTGCTTGGCGTTCTGGCTGATATTGATAAAGCCGCCACAGCCTGCAATCTTGCTGCCAAAGCGACTAACGTTGATATCACCTTTGAAGCTGCACTGCGCTAAGCCGAGAAAGGCTTGGTCGATGCCGCCGCCGTCATAGAAATCAAACATCTGGTCTTGGGAGATGATCGCTTCAGGAAATACGCTGGCGCCAAAGTCTAGGCCCTTAGCCGGCGAACCACCAATCGCGCCGGGCTCTACCGTCAGGTTTAGCTGGTCAATCACGCCGCATTCGTTGGCCACTTCCGCAACATACTCAGGGGTACCGATCCCAAGGTTCAAGATGGCGCCCGCTTGCAGCTCCATCGCGGCGCGACGGGCGATAATGGTCTTGGCATCAAGCGCTTGAGAGTGAGCGTGGGAAGTCGCCGCATCAGAAGGCTGCTGGCGAGGGCCACGGCTGACAAAAGCGGGATTCATCGCCGTGGCAAAGGTCTGCATGTGCTCCTTTTGATCCTCGGCCACCACCACCGCATCGACCAAGATACCGGGGATTTTGACGCTATGAGGGTCAAGGGTGCCGGCTTCCACCACTTGTTTTACCTGCACAATCACCTTGCCGCCTTGGTTTTTCGCAGCCTGCGCGGCCACTAGGTTTTCGACAATCAGGCACTCGTCTTCCATGGTGATATTGCCGCGGGTATCGGCAGTGGTACCGCGGATCACCGCCACATCCACCGGCAAGCGACGATAGAACAGAAACTCTTCACCTTCGAGCATCTGCACGCTGACCCAGTCCCGCACGGTACGGCGGTTGATTTTCGCCCCTTCTAAGCGCGGGTCAACAAAGGTGTTCAGACCAACCTTGCTTAAGGTGCCGGGTTTGCCTGCAGCAGTATCTCGCAGCAGGTGGGAGATGATTCCCTGTGGCAGGTTGTAGCCTTCGATAAGCTCATCCACCGCCAGTTGAGCCAGCTTAGGCACCAAGCCCCAGTGCCCGCCAATCACCCGTGCCACCAGCCCTTGCTGGGCAAGGTGGTTAAGGGCGCGCTCTTTGCCATCGCCTTGGCCGGCGGCGAACACCAGTGTCAGGTCGCGCGGGTGACCGGCGCTGATAAAGCGCTCGGCGATGGCGCGCTCGATTGCCTCGGGCACTACCGCGCCAATAAAGCCACCAAACATTACTGCGTTGCCATCTTTAATCCAGTTAGCTGCCTGTCGAGGCGTGAGTTGCGCCACCATGATCGTCGTCCCTGTCGGTATCTAAGGGACTAGTCTAGGAGAGCGCTGGCAGATTAAAATTGCAGATTTGGTAAATCAGAATTGCGGGAATGAAACAATAGGCGGGCGGCGAGCTGTGGGCGACGAGCTACGGGCTACGGGCTACGGGCTACGGGCTACAAAAGAATCGCTTGGGCAGGCTAGCTGCCCAAGCTTGGTTTAAAGGCTTACGCTGATACCGGGTGATCGTGGGCTTTCACCAGCCCTTTTTGCACCTGCACCGGCACCGTTTCAAAGTGACTGAGCGACATGGAGAAGGAACCTTCCCCACGGGTCATCGACTTCATCCGTCGGGCATAATCTTGCAGCTCGCTAAGCGGCGCCTTGGCTTGAATCACCACCAAGCCGCTGGGCTGCGGCAGGCTATCGGTGACCATGCCACGGTGACCACTGAGATCGCCGGTGATATCACCGATAAACTCCGAGGGCACCTGGATCTGCATATCGACAATCGGCTCGAGGATAATCGGCCCGGCCTTATCAATGGCTTCCAAGAAGGCCTTGCGACCAGCGGTGACAAAGGCGATCTCCTTGGAATCCACGCTATGGTATTTTCCGTCGAACACCTCCACTTCGATATCCTGCAGCGGGAAGCCTGCGATGGCACCTTCATCGAGGATCTGGCGAATGCCCTTCTCTACCGCTGGGATAAAGCTGGTCGGGATAGCGCCGCCCACCACTCTATTAACAAAGCGGAAGCCTTCGCCACGAGCTAATGCCCGCACCCGCAGGTGCACCTCGCCAAACTGCCCGGCGCCACCGGTTTGCTTTTTGTGGCGATGCACCGCTTCCGCCGCACCAGTGATGGTTTCGCGGTAGTCGATGCTTGGCTCCGTGGTGTCGATCTCCAGCTTATACAGCTGCAGCGCCTTCTCTAACACAATCTTGAGGTGGAACTCGCCCACACCGGTGAGCAGGGTTTCGTTCTGGCGCACCCGGTGGCGTAAGCGCAGACTGGGGTCCTCGGCGCACAGCTTTTTAAGTACTTCCGAGAGCTTTTGCTCGTCGCCGCGCCGTGCCGGACTTACCGCCAGGCTAAACATCGGTGCAGGCATGTCCATGGTGGTGAGGTGCAGGCCATCTTCGTCGTGAGAGTCGTGCACCACACAGTCGAAGTCCAACTCATCCACCTTGGCAATGGCGCAGATATCGCCAGACACCGCCTTGCTGATCTCGCTGCGTTGCTTGCCTTGAATGCGATAGAGGTGGCCAACCTTAAAGGCCTTCTTCTCGCTACCGATAAACAACATGCTCTCGGCGTTGATTTCACCTTGGAAGACCCGGATAAAAGCCACTCGCCCCATATACGGATCAACACTTACCTTGAATACATGTCCCACCGCGTGGGCCCCTTCCTCTTGGCTCAGGCTGACCGCTTTCTCACCTTGATAGAACTGCGGCGGGTTACCTTCCAGTGGCGTGGGCATCAGCTCGCTGAGGATATGCAGCAGCTCATTGAGCCCTGCGCCAGTGCGCGCCGAGACAAAGCAGACGGGGATCAGGTGGTCTTCGCGCAGCACCGCTTCGAAAGCGTCGTGTAGCTGCTCGGGCTTAAGCGCCTGCCCTTGTTCGAGATAAAGCTCCATCAACTCTTCATCGACCTCTACCACCTGGTCGACGAGCTGATCGTGGGCTTCCTCTACCGAACTGAACAGCGTGTCGCTGTCATAGTCGGGCTTAAAGTAGCAATCGACCACCTGATGGCCACTGGGATCAGGCAGGTTGATTGGCAAACACTTGGCGCCAAAACTGGCTTGTAGCTGCTCCATCAGCGCAGGCAGCGCGCTGGCAGCATCTTCAGCATCAATCTTGTTGACCACAATAAGCCGACACTTTTGCTTATTCTTGGCGGTGTTAAATAGCTGTTCCGCTGTGTTACCGACCCCAGCGTGGGGTTCGGTCAGCAACGCGACACTTTCGATGGCAGGAAACACGCTAATACTGCGACCGAGCAAGTCGCCCAGCCCCGGCGTGTCGATGATATTGAGTTGGGTGTCGTGCCAGCTTAGGTTAACTGGGGTGGCTTCTACTGAGTGTTGATAGGCGATGGATTGGGGGTCGAAGTCGGTAACGGTGGTGCCTCGGGCCAGTTCGCCCTGCCTGGTGATGTCGCCGGTTTCAAACAGCAGACGCTCCACCAGACTGGTTTTGCCTGCACCAGACTGTCCGATAAATGCGATGTTGCGAATACGTTCCACAGACATACGCGGTCTCCTTCTGAGTTTTGGTAGAGTTTTGGGGGGAGAAAAAGGAATTAAACAGACAGGCTCGTGTACCAGCTAAGCTTGCGGATGCTATAGCGCGGTGGTGATGTGATGACGTTGATGGTATGACCCAACAAACAGCCTCCTGCGAATGTCGCGATTAGACCCAGTGTCGCGTTAACCCTGTTGACTAACGTTGATCCAAGTCAAGCACCGCCAAGGCTGCAAACCCACTTTGCAAAAGCGCCACCCAGCGCACATTTTGTCACTGCTTGATAACACTCTCCTAACCTAGCCTTGTATCTTAAATGAACGTGCGAATCCTGATGTACAGCGAAAAAGATACGCCTTCTCAGGTAACCACAGTCGCCCTCCCTCAACGCAATCAACAAGCGATAAAGCCGCACAGGCTCAGGTAACGCATTAAGCTGACTTACAAAAAATGGAGGGCTTACACCACTAAGAGAGGTAAGTATTTGTAAGTAAATGCTTACAGGTCAAAACCCAGCTCACACTCGACAAACTATTTTTTAGTGACAATTATGTTATTTCGGTCAGCGCCAATCTCGTTTGCTGCCTACCTATTACGAACGACTGCTAACGAAAGTGAATACACACATTTGAGCGACAATCAGGGAATGTAAGGCCACCAACTAGGGATACGTTGGAAATGCAACTGGACTATCTAACACTACTTTTTTGCGGCTCAATTGTAGCGGTGATCACTGCCACACTGATTTCCTGCATTGCGTGGTATGCAAAAACCCAGCGTTTCCTTAACGAACTAGCGCTAGCATTTATCGGATTGGCGCTTGCTCCACTGCTTATACGTCATCGCGAAATTTGGCCTGACTTCGCTTCAATCATTGTCGCAAATTTACTGATCTTGCTGTGGAGCGCGGGGATCTGGTTAGCTATTTGTCGGGTAACCGAGCAACGATTTCCCACTTGGTGGGTCGGCAGTACGTTGACGGCATTCATTGCGGCAATGAGTTACTACACGTATTGGGACTACAATACCCATTTTCGCGTGATGCGGCGTTGTTGATCAATTCAGTACAGGGAACACAGTATCCCTGCGCTGTTCAGCAGTTTATCCAGCTGCCTGACGAACAGGCATACCTAGCCTGCTCATTTTGTTCAACGCCGCCACGCCAGCCATAATTTCACCTACTTGAGCGTTGTAATCACGCAGGCTCAATTTGCCGCTTATGAGTTGCTTGTAGCGATACATTGCCGTCTCTGATAGCGACCGCTCATGATAGCCACAATCCTGTTTCCATGATGCTAACTGCCCGCTCTTAAGCGCATTTACGGCTTCGTTCCGCGGGTGCTCACCACGCCAATATCCAGCATTCTTCCTTGGTGGAATGCTGGCAGTAATGCCTTTC
>NZ_AUBY01000020.1 GCF_000429485.1 Aliagarivorans marinus DSM 23064
TGTCGTTTCCGCTCGACTTGCATGTGTTAAGCCTGCCGCCAGCGTTCAATCTGAGCCATGATCAAACTCTTCAAATAAAAGTTGTTTGCTCAAATAAATCACTGAATTAACGTTGTGTTCACTCAGGATAATTTGAAGCGAATTTTTTTGTCGCTTCACATCTCGTGAGTGCCCACACAGATTGCTTGATAACTTGTTAAAGAACGTTGCTTCGTTACCGAAGCGAGGTGCGCATTCTACGCTTTCCTCATTCCCAGTCAAGCCCTTTTTTGAAGTTTTTGACCGGTGGTTGTAAGTGCTGTTTCCAGCCCCTCAACCCTGACCCGCTTTCACCGCAAACCCTGTTGCGCCGTGCTGTGTCAGTGGTGGCGCATTATAGGGCGTGGATTTGTTTCGTCAACAGTAAATTTCAAATAATTTTAAATAAATGAAATATACGTCCAAACAGTACAGAAATAAGCCTATTCAGGCTTATTTTCTTCTGCTTTGCTATCAGTGGTGGCGGTTTGCGCTGATTCACCGCTTGAAGCAGCCGCTTTGCTGCTGCCTTTGGCACAGCTCTCGAGATCTTCCATATCTTCAGGCTCGTCACCCATCACATGCTCGAACTTGAGCTTGTTGACGGTGCGGATGGTGTAGATAGGACCCGATAGGGTGTATACCAAAAACAGAGTAAACAGGACCAGCGGTGGCTTAAGCGCAATGATGACAAACACAACGACCATCAGCAGTACCACGATAAACGGCACCTTGCCTTTAAGGTCGATACCTTTGAAGCTGTAGTAACGGAAGTTAGACACCATCAGCAGGCCAGCAAGCACGGTAACCACCCAAGCCACAATGTTGAAGTTGTTGCCCGCAACGTCCAGGTCTTGCGCAAACCACACCATACCGGCAACTACCGCCGCTGCGGCCGGGCTCGCCAGGCCTTGGAAGAAACGTTTATCTGCAATGCCCACCTGGGTGTTGAAGCGCGCTAAACGCAGCGCCGCCCCGACGGTATAGATGAACGCAGCCAACCAGCCAATCTTGCCAAAGTCGCTGAGCGCCCAGTTGTATACCACCAGCGCCGGCGCAATACCGAAGCTGACCATATCGGCCATAGAGTCATACTCGGCACCAAAGGCACTCTCGGTTCCGGTCAAACGAGCCACTCTCCCATCGACGCCGTCGAATACCATCGCGACGAAGATAGCAATTGCCGCCGCTTCGAACTGTCCGTTCATTGAGGCCACTACTGCATAGAATCCTGAAAATAGTCCGGCGGTAGTAAACAGATTAGGTAGGAAGTAAATCCCCTTCTGTTTCGCGCCATCACTCACTTTTTGCTCGGTCATGATATACCTGAACCTATAGTTACAACTTAGCCGCACAACATATCACAAGCCCCAAAGGCTTGGTAGCTGATGGAATGGCAAATAGATGGAAATAGACTATAGCTTAAATACAGCAAGACACCGCCTGCAGCACAATGGAGTGAACATGGATACGGAAGCGCTGCTGCAGTACCTGCAATTGAATCCCGAGCAGTACCGCAAGCTACAAAACCTCGATGCCAACTACGAACAGCAAATGGATGAACTGTTTGCCTCAGAGCAGGACCGGAAGTCCATGTGGAAGGCGATGCGCGCGCTGGTACGCGATAAAGAGTCGCAGATCCGTGCTTGTTTAAACGAAGAACAACAGCAGCGCTACAGTGCGTTACGTCAGCAACAGCAACTGCAGCGCAAGCAATCAGGTGACAGGCACCATTAGTTCATCGGGTTGAAGATCAATCGGCCACGCTCTGCACTAACAGATATCCCCATACCCGGCTGCACCTTACCCGCCAAGATGGCGTGGGCGAGAGGATTCTCAAGCTCCTGCTGAATCGCCCGTTTGAGTGGGCGCGCGCCAAACACCGGATCAAAGCCAGCTTCTGCCAACTTCTCTAGCGCAGCTTGGTCAACCTTGAGGCGATAGCCCTTCTCTTCTAGCCTTGGCACCAAACGCTGGATCTGTATCTCCGCGATCTTGCAGATGTGCTGCTGAGCCAGTGGATGGAACACCACCGTTTCATCGATACGGTTGATAAACTCCGGGCGGAATTGGGTAGAGAGGATCCCCATCAAGGTCGCTTTGATGGAATCATACTCCATCTCACCATGCCCTTCTTGGATAACATCGGAGCCGAGGTTAGAGGTCATGATGATCACGCTATTGCGAAAATCCACGGTCCGCCCTTGGCCATCGGTCAGTCTACCGTCGTCAAGTACCTGCAACAGGATATTAAACACATCGGGATGAGCCTTTTCGACTTCGTCGAGCAGGATCACCGAGTAAGGCTTGCGCCGTACCGCTTCGGTCAGATAGCCGCCTTCCTCATAGCCCACATAGCCGGGAGGTGCCCCGACCAAGCGCGCGACCGAATGCTTCTCCATAAATTCCGACATATCGATGCGCACCATGGCGTCGTCACTGTCGAACATAAACTCCGCCAGTGCTTTACATAGCTCGGTTTTACCGACACCGGTTGGGCCAAGGAATAGAAACGAGCCAATCGGGCGATTCGGATCAGACAGCCCGGCACGGCTGCGGCGAATTGCATTGGATACCGCTTCCACCGCTTCGCTTTGGCCGATAACCCGATCGTGCAGTTGCTGCTCCATTCGCAGCAGTTTATCGCGCTCACCTTCAAGCATGCGGTTCACCGGAATGCCAGTCCAGCGCGACAACACTTCGGCAATCTCGCTGTCGGTGACTTTGTTACGCAGCAGGCTCATGTCCTGCATTTCAGCCTGACTCGCCAAATCGAGCTGGCGCTCCAGCTCGGGGATACGGCCATACTGCAGCTCCGACATCCGGTTGAGATCGCCCGCGCGCCGCGCCACGTCCATATCTAAGCGGGCCTGCTCTAGGTCGGCCTTGATATGCTGGGTACCAGAGAGCGCTGCTTTCTCGGCTTTCCAAACCTCTTCGAGCTCAGAAAACTGGCGCTCTTTGTCGCCCAGTTCGTCTTCCAATAGTTCCAAGCGCTTGCGGCTGGCCTCGTCCGACTCTTTTTGCATCGCTTGCTGCTCCAGCTTCAACTGGATGATGCGGCGCTCGAGCTTATCTAAGGCCTCAGGCTTTGAGTCAATCTGTAGGCGAATGCTCGACGCGGCCTCGTCGATAAGGTCGATGGCTTTATCAGGCAATTGACGATCGGATATATAGCGATGCGACAACCCGGCAGCGGCGACAATGGCTGGATCGGTGATCTCCACCGAATGGTGCAGCTCATAGCGCTCTTTAAGACCACGTAAGATCGCGATCGTATCTTCCACGTTTGGCTCCTCCACCAGCACTTTTTGGAAGCGACGCTCCAACGCAGCATCTTTTTCAATGTACTGACGGTATTCATCCAAGGTGGTCGCACCAACGCAATGCAGCTCACCACGCGCGAGAGCGGGTTTAAGCATATTGCCAGCATCCATCGCGCCTTCACCTTTACCGGCGCCGACCATGGTATGCAGTTCATCGATAAACAAGATGACCTGGCCTTCTTCTTTAGCCAGCTCGTTCAGTACCGCTTTAAGGCGCTCTTCAAACTCACCGCGGTACTTAGCACCGGCGACCAGTGCGCCCATATCCAGCGATAAGACCCGTTTGTTCTTTAACCCTTCCGGTACTTCGTGGTTGATAATCCGCTGGGCCAAGCCCTCGGCGATGGCGGTTTTACCGACACCGGGCTCACCGATTAATACCGGGTTGTTCTTGGTACGGCGCTGCAGCACTTGCACGGTACGGCGGATCTCATCGTCACGGCCGATGACCGGGTCGAGCTTACCTTGCTCAGCACGCTCGGTCAGATCGATGGTGAACTTCTCCAGCGCTTGGCGCTGATCTTCGGCGTTTTGCTCATCCACATTCTGGCCACCACGTACCTTGTCGATGGCTTTCTCAAGCTTGCCCTTATCTACGCCCATGGAGCGCAGGATATCGCCAAGCGCACCTTTGTCTTCAAGCGCGGCCAGCAAGAAGATCTCAGACGAGATGAACTTGTCTTTGCGCTTTTGTGCGAGCTTGTCGCAGAGGTTGAGCAGCACTACCAGTTGATTGGATAGTTGAACATCGCCGCCAGTGCCTTCGACCCGAGGAATACTCTCCAGCGCCTGTGATAACTGCGAGCGCAGCGCGCTGACTTCGACGCCAACGTCAAGCAATAGTGGGCGCAGTGACCCTGCATCCTGATTGAGCATGGAGGTCATCAGGTGGGCGGGCTCGATGTATTGATGGTCTCGCCCCAGCGCTAAAGACTGGGCGTCAGAGATTGCCAGTTGGAATTTTGTCGTGAATCTGTCCAGTCGCATGATTCGACTCCCATAACGCATTGTGTTGATACATAGATGGGAGCATTGGCGGCTAATTTCAAGGCATTATCGCAATGCCAGCTTCAACCTAACGAATAGCTGTGAGAGAGATCGCGGCCGCCATCCGGCCGGTTTGACCGTCGCGTCGATAGGAGAAGTATTTTTCGCTGTGACGAACGGTACATTCTTGATTGGCGTAGATTGCGGTGATGCCTAATGCTTGCAGGCGTTGCCGAGCCAGTAGCTGAATATTGGCGAAGTACTTTCCTGGCTCACCAGCGGTGAAGGCTTCAGCAGCATCCGCACTATGATTAACGAACTGTTCTCTGACCTCAGCGCCCACTTCGAAGGCCTCGGGGCCAATCGCGGGGCCTAGCCATACCAACAGCTCTTCCGGTTGGCAGCGCATCGCGGCCACTGTGTTCTCCAATACCCCATTCACCAGTCCGCGCCACCCCGCGTGAGCAGCAGCAACCACGGTGGCATGTCGATCGCAAAGCAGCACAGGCAGGCAATCGGCGGTCATCACTACACAGCTGCGCTGGCCGCTTCGGTCAATGCTTGCATCGGCATCAGGGATAGCTGATTGCTCAGCGGCATCTACCACCACCGTGCTATGCACCTGATTGAGCCAGCACGGTGAAGTGGGAAGGTGCGAAGCAAAGTGCTCGCGGTTTAATGCAACGTCAGCTGTCGAATCCCCAACATGATCGCCAAGGTTATAGCTGTGGTAGACACCTTTACTATTGCCTTGCAGGCGATCGCTGTAGATCGCGGTTACGCCAGCGGGTGCTGGCCAGTCGGGGATAAGTACCGCCATGGCTATTCCGGTCCGTTGAGTTCCAGGTCTTTGCGCAGCTGTTTGGTCATGGCCTGCATATCGTCAGGCACCGGCGCGCTCCACTCCATCATCTCACCGCTAATCGGATGCTGCAAACGTAGCATCACCGCATGTAGTGCTTGGCGTCTAAAGCCACGTAGCGCCGCTACAAAATCAGGACTGGCCGCTTTCGGTAGACGCAGACGACCGTAGGTCTGATCGCCAATCAGCGAGTGGCCGATGTGCGCCATGTGCACGCGGATCTGGTGGGTACGACCACTTTCCAGACGCAGGCGGATACGGGTGTGCTGACGAAACTTCTCGGCAACACGGTAGTGGGTCACAGAAGGACGGCCAGTTTCGATCACTGCCATATGGGTGCGTTTTTGTGGATGACGGCCAATCGGCTGATCAACCAAACCGCCGGCGGTCATGATCCCGGTCACTAGGGCCTCATACTCACGGGTAATCTCGCGCGCTTGCAGCGCTTCGACCAGATGAGTCTGTGCAGGTACCGTCTTAGCGATTACCATCAGACCGGTGGTGTCTTTATCGAGGCGGTGAACAATACCGGCGCGTGGCACTTCGGCGATTTCAGGATAGCGATGCAGCAAGGCATTCAGCACGGTACCGCTCGGGTTACCCGCACCGGGATGAACCACCAGCTCTGCAGGCTTGTTGATCACCAAGATATCGTCGTCTTCATAAACAATATCCAGCTCGATGTCTTCGCCTTGGGCTTCGACCACGTCTTCCAGCACGGTGGATACTTCCACTTCGGCACCTTCGGACACCTTTTCGCGGGGTTTGGTGACCACTTCGCCATCGAGTTTCACCTGACCTTCCAAGATCCACTCTTTAATACGTGAGCGGGAGTAGTCAGGAAACAGATTGGCCAACGCCTGATCTAAGCGACAACCGGTGAGTTGCTCATCGACCACGGCTTGTAATTCTAGGGCTTGGCTCATGTTTATACCTTCGGGCTGGAAAAAACCGGGTATTTTATACCTTCTTCGCTCAAAGCATAGTGAATTTTGCTAAGGAATTGTGGTCACAGTTAGCGAGTCGGCGTTTTTAGGCGCTGGCGAGGCATACAATTGACCTGTGCGGCTCCTTGAAGGATACTGTGGCGTCAATTTAACGGAGTCCGTAATCAGGAAGATACAGCTGACGCTGGCGACTCTTTGCAGACTTATTCTTCGATTTAACATTACAGAGAAGCTTACCCCAACATGCAAGTATTGAAGCGAGCCCTATTGGTGTTGTTTACCAGTGCATTCATTTTTGGCTGCTCGTCAAACAAGGCGGATAAACCCACGGTTCCAGACAAGCCAGCTTCTGAGCTTTATTCAGAAAGCCAAACCGCTATCAATTTGGGTAACTTCGGCGAAGCCTCGGAGCTTTTGGAAGCATTGGATACCCGCTTCCCCTTCGGCCCGTATACCACTCAAGTGCAGCTCGATCTTATTTATGTTTACTACAAACTGAACGAGACGCCTAAGGCGCTAGCGAATATTGATCGCTTCCTGCGCAACAACCCAACCCATAGCGATTTGGATTATGTTTACTACATGCGCGGTCTTGCCAATATGGCGGCCGACTACAACCTATTCCAAAGCGTCGTTCGCGTAGATCGCTACGACCGCGATCCAAGCTTTAGTCAGCAAGCATTCCGTGATTTCGGCACGCTGCTTAAGCGCTACCCTAACAGCGACTACGCAGCAGACGCACGCGCTCGCATGGTGTTTCTGAAAAACAACCTGGCCCGTCATGAGCTATCGGTCGCGCGCTACTATATCAAGCGAGAAGCCTATATCGGAGCCGTTAACCGCGCTAAGTATATTGTCGAGCACTTCCCTGATACCCAAGCGGCTCGCGATGCTTTGGTTGTTATGCAAGAAGGCTACACCGCTTTAGGTGTTGATGATCTGGCTGAGCAGGCAGCCCGGGTTGAAGCGGCAAATTAATCTAAGAAACGGCAACCAGACTGACAAAAAAAGCGAGCTCAAGGCTCGCTTTTTTATTTATCAGATATCGCTTATATCGCGTCTTCGTTCTCTTCACCGGTACGAATACGAATGACTCGGTCAACGTCGCGAACAAAGATTTTACCATCGCCAATCTTGCCGGTTTGCGCGGTCTGGACGATAGCATCGATGCAGCGCTCAAGGTCGTCGGCCTGTACAACCAACTCGAGCTTCATCTTAGGCAGAAAATCCACCTTGTACTCTGCGCCGCGGTACAGCTCAGTATGACCTTTCTGACGACCAAATCCCTTGACCTCGGTGACTGTCATACCTGTAATACCGATTTCAGCCAAGGCCTCTCGCACATCATCCATCTTGAACGGCTTGATAATTGCGGTTACTTGTTTCATGACTTGATCCCTCGTACTTGCTTAAATCGCTGATTCTGAAAATACTAATACTGTAAGCTAAGCATAGTTGCGAAACAAACACTTATGTGAGTTGTTGTGAAAAGAGTAGAAAACGCAGGCTTCACCTTAATGGAGCTATTGATCACCGTTGCCCTCGCCGCCATCCTGCTCGGGATTGGTGTTCCCGCGATGACGCAGTTCCATGCCTCAATCTCTGCTGAAGCCACCCGCAACCGCCTGATGCGTGAAGTGCGCTTTGCCCGCAGCCAAGCCATAGACTTGAGCCAAACCGTAGTGATCTGCGCCTTAGACAGCGACAACAAATGTGGTGGCAGTGCCACAGACGGTCTCACGATCTTTATCGATAGCAACAATAATCAAGCTCTGGATGTAGGCGAAGAAGTATTGCAAGTCGCTGAGAGCTACGGGACCGGAAAAGTTAAACTTAACACCACCGCTCTCCGCTTCACACCCGAAGGGATGATCACCGGCCAGAATGGCAGCCTCTATTTTTGCTCAAACGATAGCAATTATGTAAGTGGCATCATTGTGTCCAGGGGGGGCAGTGTTCGCTTTGCTTTAGATAGTGAAACTACGAGCTGTCCAATTTAATACCTGTTAGTGAGCTAAATCTTCCAGCAACACTTGCGCTTGTCTGGAACTAAAGCGTTGTCCATAAAGAACACACTCCAAATCGACGAGCGCACCATGTTGCTCTGTCCAGCTACTCGCTACGCTGTATCGCTCTCGCATTAGTGCTGTTGCCGCATCGAGATAGCTCTCACCACTGCCTAAATGCAACTCGGGCGCTGCCAACACCACATTCTCACTCGCGTCAGACCAACTTAGATGACAGGCGATATCTTGCTGCTGCGCAACACTAGACGCAGTAAATAGAAACTGCCCCACAACGATCATCATTTTGCTACCAACATTCATTGCTGCTACTCCCCTCTGAATCCACTGCGGTTTTAGCCCCGATACTGCTGTAACTGATCGATTTGCAGGACTTGTCGTTGAGCTGCACGCCTTGCGCGGTAGCGGTAACGGTAAACGCATCGGCAGAGGCGGCGCTCAAAGTCACGCTGTAATGGCCATTGTCTGTGCTAAATGAGGTCTCGTCACTGGCCGCCAGCCCCAATGCAACCAACGTGGTGGCATAGCTGCCGTTATCTAGATAGTACTGCTCTTGAAGCAAACTCACCTCAGCCAGCGCCTCCCACGACTCTCCCCGCCGCGACTCCAGCACATAGCTGGTGTAGGACGGATAGGCGACAGTGGCTAAGATGGCCACTATCGCCACACTAATCATTAACTCAATCAGGCTAAAGCCCGTTACTGCTGGCTTCACTAACCCTCCTCAAAGTAAAAATAGATCTGCTGCGGACGCATGTTCATATCATCAACTCGTGAGCCTTCCTTACACTCACCTTGCTGCTCACAGCCATGCTCTTGGTCGGGGTCTTCATCGTCGTAGACTAAGTCTTCACCCGGGTCGCCGCCAAATACACGGATCACCGATTCGCCGCTAGCATCCTCGCCCGAGTGAATAATCAAATCATCAGGCACTTTGTTGAGCACCTCAAAATAGCGTTGCTGATGAATGCTGGTACCAGTGTGCATATTCACCAGATAGGTTCGCCCGGTACCAATACTGGGGATTGAGCAGTTGGCCGAATCAACCGCGCCGGGAAGGAAGGAAGTAAAGTACACATCGCCTGCCAATACCAACGCAGAGCCCAGAGATTTCTCGCCATCACCCGCCAAGCCATGCACCCAGCCTTTCGCCGCACCGAGCGCGATTAGCTGAGTCTGCTGGGCAGCTTCGGTGGAGGCCGAGCCAATCGGGTCGTTGGTGATATCGTAGAGCTCATCGATAGTAATCGCCTGCGGCGCAGTACTTAGGCTGGCGACATCCATCGAAGAAACGTTGTAGTCACGGAACATAAAGAAGTAGTTGTTCACACCATCGCTGCCTTTGTCGGTGACCGGCTTGCTGCGATCGCCAGTGCCCATCAGTACCGCATCGAAAGGCACCTGTTGGGAGTCGACCACCGTTACCTGACTCTCGCCGCTGCCGGTCGTCACCTCTGAGAGCTTCCTTAGGAAGGTTCTCACCACCACTGGCTGAGTGAAGAATTTGCGCCGCTCGGTAACCTGAGTCGCGTCGCTAATATCAGCTAATGCAGATAGCGCCCACTTATCTTTATCGGAAGAGTAGAGGTCTACGCGCCAGGCTCTGCCTCCGGTATCACCAAAGTACAAACGGTCAATGGCACCATCACTGTTGCTATCTAAGGTGGCCACTGCCGCAGGAATAGAGTGCGTCAAGCGCGTGTCATCGTTGTTGGTTAACGACCAAACCAATGCCCCTGTGTAGGCATTGACAATAAACACGCCCCTTCCTCTGCTATCAGCAGCATTCGGAGTTGTCGCATCCTGATTGATGTCATAGCCAGCGGCAAAAATCACTACCGGATCGGCATACCCGGGAACATACCCTGTGACAGGCATGGACCAGGTTTGGCCTAGTTCACTGAACCCGGTGCTACTGCTATCAATCTTCCAGAGCAGCTTCGGAGAGTCCGGAGTGGTAATGTCCAAGCCGTAGTAAGCATCACCGCCCCGCCGCAACCCGAAAAACACCAGCACTTTGTCACCAGCACTCGAGTATTTACCATCACCATCTTTATCGAGTAAGAACACGGTGGGCGTACCATCGACAGTGTAGATATGGTTAGTGCTCTGCTCATTTCTGCGCCGCTGCTGTTGTCGGGCCAACAAGCTATATGGCATAAACGCCCAGCTTTCATCCACTGTATCGCCGTTATCGGCGAACATGTGCATAGCTCCGCCATTGGTCCCAACCAAGATACGAATATCCATGTCATCGGGGTCGGTGCTATCGCTAGCCGCACCGCTCTTCAGGCCAAAGTTGATCACTAGCGGACGAGAATGCAGCGGGTCACCCATGATATCGGGGCGAATAGTGGTGCTATCGTCGCTATCATCATCATCAACATCACTGCCGACAATCCAATCCAGGTGATCACTTAAATCAGACTCAGACACGCCCAGGTGATCAGCCAAAAGGGCCGTTGAGCCAGCCTTGCTTTCCAGGTTTGACTGGGTGAACTCACTCAGCAAGCCACTGGCATTCAGGTCAAACACCACCTTGCGACTACTTTTCGCTGAGAGCATTTCTCTTACGCCCCCCAGCTCGACATCATTGCCATCCTTGGTCGATGACCAAAAGGTGGTGGCTTCCCCAATGATTGAGCCATCATCAGAGATCGCCGGTTTTCCAAACTGATCGGCCATGTATCCATTGGGTGATAGCTCAAGCTTTTTCAGGTTCCCCGACCAACGCTGGTTGAGGCTAGGTTTGAACATCGCGTAGTAAACGCGATTAAGGGTTTGTGTTCGATCGAAGTTATTGCTGGTTACCGCGGGCGATACCAAAGAGGAGGTTTCCTCGTATACCGCTATCAGCGCCTGTCTGATCGCTTCCTCCAGCTGAACACCATCTTCCGCTGCGTAGAAGCTTCCCCCACCTTGGGTCGCCGCGGTAGTCAGCATGGCTGAACCGCCGCTGAGCACGTCTTCACCAAAGCCTATCGTAGAGGTCTTAGCGTATTGCCTGCCTGCCAAGCTCGCATTCACATCATTGGTATACATCCAACTGGTGAGCGCGGGAAGGTAGGTTGAGCCGCCACCGAAACTGGTCGAGCCGCCCCAGCTACAATCGCTAACGGTGCTAGCGTCGGCCGCGCAACCACTCACGCCGGCTGTGTTAATCGGCAAGGCCTTAATGGTGGAGTCGGCATGGGTATCGCGGGTCGGCGTTCCATCAGTGACATAGATGATGTTAACCACATCATCACAGGTATTTCCAAAAGGCGACAAATAGTCGTTACCGGACTCCGCATCCTTATCCGCTTTGGGGTTACTAGAGGTGTCGTTGTTGCCATAAACAATGGCCTCGCCACCCAAGTAGCGCTTGGCCTCTAACAGAGTCTCTGATAATGGCGTCCAGCCATCGGTGGGGAGCGAGTTGGCAGTGGTAATCATATCTGCCGAGGTAGTATCTGAACTCAAAGCCTGAATGACTCGCCCGCCGTCGTTGCTGCCATTCGAGCTATTGTTGTTAAACATCATCATGCCAAAATCGACGCCACTGATCGTGCTCAAGGCATTCGCCAGCGCCTCTCTGGCCACCTCCATACGACTGCGCACCACTGTATCTTCCGAGTAGTGGTACCAACGCAAGTAGTTGGCGGTGTACATGGTTATCAGATAGCCATCATCGAAGCTATCACGGGTCGTAGATTCAGCTAGATCTTTGTCTAGGGTATAGAAGTCATCGGCATTTTTACTCGCACCGTTGATAGGAAAGCCCTGTTCAGCGTCAGCGTAGTTATTGTTGTTAACGCGATATCGGCCGGGATTAATCGTATCAACCAACTTGTCGTAAAATTCACCGGCGTCGTTTTGCAGCTTCACGGTGAACGAGTATGGCAGGCCATCTTTCAATAAATTGCCATCTGCGTCAGTCTCCAAGTCGTAGTCATTGATGCAATCAATAACCGTATAGTTAGCGCCATTATTAAGTCGTACGTCATCCCACGAGCCGGTGTTGCCATGATAGCGGTGTTCTCGGAAATAGCCGGTAAACACCCCATTTTTGGACAATGCTTCATAGGAAGCAGCACAGTTATTAATGTCCCAGAGAAAACGCCGGTCTTCGTTGTTTCCCGATGGTACATAGCCGGGACCATCAACCCCATCAACCACAAAGTAAATAAAATCGTTATCTAGCGCATTTTGCGAGCTAATCGACTCTTCATAGTTTTGATAGTCAACGTTGCCATCGGCGTCTTGGTTATAGCCTTCCTTGGTGGTGATGTTCCAACCCATACTTCCAGAGGTATCCATAATCAGCAGGACTTTTCCCGCTGAAGCGCCACCGGCTGAAAAATCGAGAATGAACAACTCCGTATCGTCAGCTAGAACTGACCATGTGGTCATTGCACTCAGTACCGTACTGACGGCGACGGTTCGTAGATTAAAGTGTCTCATCACTCACCTCAGGATTTGTCATCTAAAGCAAGGGCTGCTCTATGCCCCCCGCCAACGAGGTACTACCGCTGGCGTTCTTTCCATAGCTTTCGGTAATTTGGCTTCTCACATAACGACAATTTGATATCGCGTTGCCACTGCTGGCGGTATAGCTTCGCGAGCAAGTACCGTCCACAGAGTGGGTCAAGTCACCTTGGGCACCGGCAACAAAGCCAGACACCGCCATAGAATCTCCACTGGCCATCGAGCCAATCGAGCTCTGCAGATCACCATGGGCGACCAGTTGATTGAACTGCCCTTCTACGCGCTGCTCAGACTGGATCCGCTCGCCCATGGCCACCGTCACCTTGGCACCCTGACCTGAGGTACTGAGCATCACGCCACCCAGCACGGAAAGAATCATCAGCAACATCAAGGCCACAAACAGTGCGGCTCCAGTCTGGCGACGCCTCATTAGCTACTTCCTCCATGAATCACCATATTGCGCAGCGATACCACCGACTGAAACAGCATACGGCGATAGTGATCACCACCACTGTCCACCGTGACATCGCCCAGCTCATAGCTGTTGTTATTCACGTAGCTGCTGTCTTCGGTCAACGAGCGCACCAATACAAACAACTTGGCGGCTAGTACCCGGTTTTCACTCCATTGCTGCGGAGTTACTTCATCGGGGCTCAGGTAATCATCGACAATGCCATCGACCACCAGATCAGTGTCGACCCCCAGCAGTACCCGGATCCGCTCCACGCCTTCAACCAAAGGACCACTGCCTTCGATGGCAATCTTTCCTACCCCGCTATCATCCCGAATCAAATGGTAGCGACGCAGCACCGGTAGTCCTGACTGCTGACTTACATCCAAGTAGTACGCAATATGTTGGTATTCCCACACTTGCCTGCCCGGCATAGCCGCTTCGCTTGGCCAATCATCAGTATCATCAAAGATCTGAGCGACCACGCTATTGCCCGCGAAATAAAAGCGGTTATCTTCCATATCCCCTGCGTCAGCCAATGGCACACCGATCACCCGCTTAATCCCAATGACATCTGAATCCATGACCAAGTCACTGCGATCCGCCACACAATCGTACTGGCCATTGAGGGAGTTGTTCTCACGCACCGTTCCGACAAACAAGGCACTGAAGCGACCAGATACTGTCGGGAATGACCCTTCGTTACCGGTACCCAGCCAATCGATAATGCAATCGTCATCAGCAGCTAAATCGGCGACCATCACATTAACACTGGCCCCTCTGACCATGGTGTTACCGGTGTACTCGCCAAAGAAGCCCGCCAACTGAAGATCGCGGCTAATCAGCTCAGTGGCGATACGGCCGCTCTCCAGCATCTGTTCAATATGAAAGCCTGACTCGGTGGTGCGTTTAGAGGCAGCTAAAAAACCGGTGATGCCACCGATAATGAAAAGGCCGATAGAAAGGGAGATGATCCATTCAAGCAGTACCGCCCCTGCCTGTGAGCGTTGACTCAGGTACTTAGCCATGTTTCGAGTACCAACAGACGTCGTTTATCGGAGCTGCTACCACAGCTAGTGGCGAGGGAATTAGTCGGGGTGGTTTGCGCAAAAGCTTGCCTTGATAACCAGCTCACCACCACGCTTAGCTCGCCGGTGTTTAGCAGCTGTATACAGGCGGTAGCGTTGAGCAGTGCACTTTGGCCTGCGCTGGATTTGGACTTAAGCGCCCATTCCCAATAATAGAGATCGGCAGAGACCAAGTCGGCGGCGCTGCAGGCGCTCATCAGGCCACTGTCCTCGGCGCAGTTGGGGCGAGTACGGGCGGTTTGGCCTTGGCCGATTTTAACGATACCGGGATTATTCGTTTGCCAAGCTAAGCTGTTGCTGCGAACCCGTTCCAGCATCTCTTTGGCGGTGATATAGGCAGCGGTGCGCTGCTGTGATTCAACAGATGTGCGTTTAGCCATGGTTTGCATCGCAACAATCGCCAGCAAGCCCACGGCTACAATAAAGGTCGTGACTATCACCTCAATCAGCGAAAAACCCGCTGAATGAGTACGTCGAACAATAAGCATCCCTACCAACCCAGCCTTATTCCGAACTATATCGCTATAGTTATCCCGAGCTAACTAATCCATTATCTTTTTTTTATAGCGCAAAAAGGGGAGCAACGCTCCCCTTTATCGGTTATCTGTGCTACCGAGCATCGTCTATTTGATGCGTAACTCAGCAGGTACTTCGAAGGTAGTGTTCTCTTCACGCCCGGGGTTTTCGATAACCCGTACGCCGCCCATATGCTGCAGTTGTGACACCACTTCTTGCACCAGCACTTCTGGCGCAGAAGCACCGGCAGTCACACCTACCCGGCACGGCTCATTGAACCAATCCGCCTGGATATCGTCGGCACCATCCACCAAGAATGCCGCAGCGCCAGACTTCTCGGCTTTCTCGCGCAAGCGGTTGGAGTTGGACGAGTTTTTCGAGCCCACCACTAACACCACATCACTCTTTTCCGCCAGATCTTTAACTGCATCTTGGCGGTTCTGGGTGGCGTAGCAGATATCGTCTTTACGCGGTCCTTGGATCTCGGAGAACTTCTCACGCAAGGCATCGATGATCGACGAGGTGTCATCTACCGAGAGCGTGGTCTGGGTGCAATAGAACAGCTGGCTGGGGTTCTTCACCTGCAAGGCGGCTACGTCATCGACCGTCTCCACCAAGTAGATGCCGCCCTCTTCACTGGCGTACTGGCCCATAGTACCAATCACTTCTGGATGACCATGATGGCCAATCAGCACACACTCGATCCCCTTGCGGCTGGCGCGGGTCACTTCCATATGTACTTTAGTCACCAGTGGGCAGGTGGCGTCAAACACCTTCAGCTCACGAGCCTTGGCTTCTTGGCGAACCGCCTGAGAAACACCGTGGGCGCTAAAGATGCAGATGCTGTTCTCCGGGACTTCATCGAGCTCATCAACGAATACTGCTCCGCGCTCGCGCAGGCCATCGACCACATAGCGGTTATGTACCACTTCATGGCGTACGTAGATTGGCGCACCAAATAGCTCCAGTGCCCGCTCCACAATAGAAATGGCACGATCAACGCCAGCGCAAAAACCGCGAGGGTTGGCCAGAATGATTTCCACAGGACACTCCTTAGGGGTTAACTCACTTTCAATATTTCGACATCAAAATTGATGGTTTGACCGGCCAGAGGATGATTAAAATCCACCGTGACCGAGTCGCCCTCAACACTGCGCACAATGCCGGGGATCTCTTGCCCATTGGGTTGGCTAAAGGCGATGATAGCGCCAACTTCGGCAGGCGCGCCATCGTTAAACCGGGAACGCTCAAAGTAGTGAACATTATCGGGATTGGCGCTGCCAAAGGCCTGCTCAGGCGGCAAGGTAAAGCTTTGCTTGTTACCCGCCTCCAAGCCAATGAGGCAGGCTTCAAAGCCTTCGGTTAGGCTGCCGTCTCCCAGCACCAGGCACGCTGGTGCTGGATAGTTACGGGTGTTTTCGGCGATGGAGCCATCTTCTAATCGGATGACAAAATGCAGCTCAACCGTGCTGCCCTGCGCGATCTTCATCCTTGCGTCGCTTCTCCAAAAATAGTGCATCAACAATCAGCAAACCGGCACCGACACAGATAGCAGAGTCGGCCACGTTGAATGCTGGCCAGTGGTAGCTACCCCAGTAAAAATCGAGGAAATCCACCACGTATCCAAACATCATACGGTCCAACACGTTACCTAGCGCACCGCTAAGAATCAGCGCATAGCCAACCCCCAACGCGGTTTGCTGGCGTGGGGTTTTCGACAGCCACCACACCAACAGTGCACTCACTACCAGTGCAATACCGGTGAATAGCCAACGCTGCCAGCCCCCGGCATCACCGAGAAAGCTGAACGCCGCGCCGTAGTTGCGCACGTAGACCAGATTAAAAAACGAGGTGATGGCTTTGCGCTCGTACAGCGCAAAGTTCTCGACCACAATCCATTTGGTCGCTTGATCGAGCACGAACAGGGCCGCGCTCAACCAAAGCCAAATCAAACTCGATGATGCTTCCTGCTTGTTATGCATAGCGGCGCTCTTCACCCTCTCCATCTACGTTGCTCACACAACGACCACAGATAGCTTCGTGACCTGCGTGCGAGCCCACGTCTTCGCGGTGGTGCCAACAGCGGTCACACTTCTCGCCTTTGGCAACACTAACTAGCAGCTTCACGCCTTCCAGCTCGGTGGCAACCGCATCGTCGCCCGCTTCACTTAGCGGCGCAACGCGTGCTTCAGAAGTCAGCAGCACAAAGCGCAGCTCGTCTTCCAGCTGACTTAGGCGAGCCAATTTCTGCTCGTCCAGATACAGGGTAACGTCTGCTTCCAGCGCCTTACCGATCTTCTTATCGTTACGCGCGGCTTCCAGCAGCTTGTTCACTTCATCGCGAACAGCGATAACGTCAGCCCAGAACTCGTCATTAAACGTGCCATCTTGCGGCAACGCCTGTAGACCTTGGTACCACTCACCGGTGAACACAAAGTCATCACGCTCACCCGGCAGAGCCTGCCAGATTTCATCGGCAGTAAAGCTCAGGATTGGCGCCATCCAGCGGGTCAGGGCTTCAGCGATGTGGAACAGCGCAGTCTGACATGAACGACGGGCATGGCCATCGGCTTTGGCGGTGTACTGGCGATCTTTAATGATATCCAGGTAGAAGCTGCCCAGCTCAATAGAGCAGAAATGCATTAGCTTCTGGTATACCACGTGGAACTGGTAGCTCTCGTAGGCTTCAACAATCTCTTGCTGTACGCTAGCGGCACGGCCAACAACCCAGCGGTCCAGCTCAACCATATCACTGGCTTCTACCAAGTCAGTCGCTGGGTCAAAGCCTGCCAGGTTAGCGAGCAGGAAGCGCGAGGTGTTACGGATACGGCGGTAGGCATCGGCGCTACGCTTGAAGATTTCATCCGATACGGTCATCTCGGCGCTGTAGTTGGTCGAGGCAATCCACAAACGCAGGATGTCAGAGCCCAGCTTGTTCCACACGTCTTGTGGCGCAATACCGTTACCTAAAGACTTCGAGAACTTATGGCCGTTGGCGTCCACGGTAAAGCCGTGAGTCAGCACTTGGCTGTATGGCGCTTTGCCGGTCATCGCGGTCGAGATCATCAACGACGATTGGAACCAGCCACGGTGTTGGTCAGAGCCTTCCAGGTACATATCGGCGCTATTGCCGTTGAACTCTTCGCGGGCCTTCACAACCGATGCGTGGGTCGAGCCAGAGTCGAACCATACGTCCAGCGTGTCTTCGACCTTACGGTATTGCTCGGCTTCATCGCCCAGCAGCTCACTGGCATCCAGATCAAACCATGCTTGAATACCTGCTTTCTCAACGCGCTTGGCGACCTCTTCCATCAGCTCTACGCTGCGTGGGTGCAAGGCATTGGTTTGGCGGTCAACAAACAGGGCAATCGGAACACCCCAAGTACGCTGACGTGAGATACACCAGTCAGGACGGTTCTCAACCATGCTTTCGATACGGCTTTGACCCCAATCTGGGATCCACTGGGTTTGCTTGATCTCGCCCAGTGCCTGCTCGCGCAAACCGTTTTGCTCCATGCTTACAAACCACTGTGGAGTAGCACGGAAGATAATTGGGGTTTTGTGGCGCCAGCAGTGTGGGTAGCTGTGGCGGTAAGCGTGATGATGCAGCAGCTTGCCGCATTCTTTAAGCTTCTCAACCACTGCGTCATTGGCTTTGAATACGTGCTGACCGGCAAAAAACTCGGTATCAGGCAGGTATACGCCGTTGTCGCCAACCGGGTTAGCTACTTCGAGACCGTATTTTTGACCAACCGCGAAATCTTCCTGACCGTGGCCCGGGGCCGTGTGCACCGCACCAGTACCTGAATCGGTGGTTACGTGATCGCCCAAGATAGCCGGTACGTCGAAGCTGTAGAACGGGTGCGCGAAGCGCAGGTTCTCAAGTGCTTCGCCCAGGCAATCACCCAGTACATGATGGTGAGTTGCGCCAAAGCGCTCTACACACTCTTCCATCAGTTCACGGGCCAGAATCAGGCGCTCTTTGCCCGCTTCGGTCTCGATCTGTACCAGCACATATTCTAGGTGCGCGTTAAAGGCGACCGCACGGTTGGCGGGTAGCGTCCATGGGGTGGTCGTCCAGATAACCGCAGAGATTGGGCCTTCACCAGCCACGCCTTCTGGGTGCTCAAACTTGCTCAGAACCGCGTCCTCGTCGACGGCAGTGAAGCGCACATCGATGGCCGGAGAGGTCTTGTCTTCGTACTCCACCTCGGCTTCAGCCAGGGCGCTGCCACAGTCGGTACACCAGTGAACTGGCTTGGAGCCTTGCTGCAGGTGACCGTTGTCGATGATCTTAGCCAATGAGCGAATGATGTTGGCTTCGGTATCGAAGTTCATGGTCAGGTAGGGGTTTTCCCAGTCGCCCAGAATGCCCAGACGTTTGAAGTCTTCACGCTGGCCGTTGATCTGCTTGGTCGCGTAATCACGGCACTTCTGGCGGAACTCAGCCGGAGTCACCTTGTGACCAGGCTTACCGACCTTTTTCTCAACCATCAGCTCGATGGGCAGGCCGTGACAGTCCCAACCCGGGATATATGGCGAGTCGTAGTCAGACAGAGTCTTCGATTTAACGATGATGTCTTTGAGTACTTTGTTTACCGCATGGCCCAAGTGAATGTTGCCGTTCGCATACGGAGGGCCGTCGTGCAAAATAAAGCTCTTCTTGCCACGCTTGGCCTCGCGAATTCGTTGGTACAGATCAGCTTCTTTCCAACGTTTCAACATGGCTGGCTCACGCTGAGCCAGGTTACCGCGCATCGGGAACGCGGTTTCCGGCAAGTTCAGAGTATCTTTATAGTCGCTCATTGATTTAACATTCCACTTGGTTTCACTCAGCTAAGTCATAGAAGGACTTAGCCTGTTTGATATCGAGCTCCACTTGCGCCTTCAAGGCCTCAAGCGAAGGAAATTTAACTTCATCTCTCAGTTTCAGCTGGGGCTCTACCCGCAGGAATTGTCCGTACAAATTCTCACTGAAACCGAACAGGTGGGTTTCCAGCAGCAGCTGTTCTCCCCCTGCGGTAGGCCGCTTGCCTACGTTTGCTACCCCGGGAAACGTTCGTCCATCGGGTAGCTCGGCATTTACGGCGTAAACACCGGTTAAGGGCGGAACCTTTCTGTCCAACCTTAGATTGGCCGTGGCAAAGCCCAACTGGCGGCCAAGCTTTTGGCCGTGCACCACCCGGCCACTAAAATGAAAGGCGCGCCCCAGCATCTGCTTAGCGTCCTCAAAATGGCCATGGGCAAGTAGCTCGCGGATCGCGGTACTGCTCACCCGGCGCTGCTCTACGCAGAACGAATGGCTATTGGTAACGGTAAAACCGAAACGTTCACCGGCTTGTTGCAGCGCGGCAAAATCGCCACTGCGCCCTCTGCCAAAGCGAAAATCATCGCCCACCGCCAGGTATTCAACTCCAAGGCCCTTAACCAGCAAATCTTCGATAAAGTAATCGGCAGTTTGCTCGGCAAATTGGGGATTGAAGTTGACGCATAACATGCGATCAACGCCCAACGCTTTGAGCGCCTGATACTTTTCGCGGAAGCGAGTCAGGCGTGCTGGCGCTTGCTGTTTGGCAAACACCTCCAGCGGCTGGGGTTCAAACACCATCACCGTAGCAGGCAGCTTGCGCAGCCGCGCTTGCTCCAACAGTTTTTCCAGCACATGTTGATGGCCCAAGTGCACCCCATCGAAGTTACCGATGGTGAGCGCACAGCCATGATGCTGCTGTCGGATATTGTGGATGCCGCGAATTAGCTCCATAGCGCCTACTACTGTTTAAAACCGACGGATTATAGCCTGTTTAGTCATCAGTTACAGCCCCGTAGCTGCTTTTGAACTGCCTCGGGCGCAGCCCCAATAGCAAGGCGCTCAAAAAGTACACGCTGATACCAGCAACAATCAAAATCGATAGCTGCCAAACGCTTTGCTGCCACGAGTAGGCAAACCACTCGGCGGCAGATGCTGAGAAGTAGTAAATCACCACGCCCATCACCAATGCCGACAAGACCACCCGAGCAATAAATCCGCCACTAACCGCGCTTAAGCGATAGATGTTTTGCTGGTGCAGACCGCGATAGAGCAAGCCGGCATTGACCAAGGCCGACAGCGAAGTGGCTATCGCCAGACCCACATAGCCAAAGGGAATGGCAAAGATAACGTTGAACAGCATGTTGCTGGTCATCGCGATAATCCCAAAGCGCACCGGGGTCTTGGTGTCCTGGCGTGAGTAGTAACCCGGGGCCAATACCTTCACCAACATAAAAAACAGCAGCCCCGAGGAGTAGGCAATCAAACTGAACGAGGCCTTAATTACATCGCTTTCAGCAAAAGCACCACGCATAAACAGCACCTGCAGCATCGGTTTGGCGAGGGTGATCATGCCGACTAATGCCGGGATCCCCAAAAAGCACACCATCCGTACTCCCCAGTCCATGGTTTGCTGGAAGGCCTTAGGATTATTGTCCACATGTCGCCGCGACAGGTTAGGCAAGATCACCGTGGCGATGGCGATACCGAACAAACCAAGCGGGAACTCCAACAAACGGTCCGAATAGTACAGCCAAGAAATCGAGCCGGTCGCCAGAAAGCTGGCAATAAAAGTATCGAGTAGCAGGTTGATCTGGCTAACCGATACCCCGAACAAGGCCGGGATCATCAGCTTGCGGATCTTAGTCACTCCGGGATGACTCCAAGCCCAGCGCGGACGGGTGAGCAGCTTCAAGCGGAAGATAAAGGGGATCTGAAACAGCAGCTGAATCAAGCCACCAAAGAATACCCCCCACGCCAGCGCCAGCTCCGGTTGCTCCAGCTTCGGCCCCAAATAGATAGCTGCACTGATAATCGCAATGTTCAAGAACACTGGGGTGAAAGCCGCCACAGCAAAGCGACCAAAGGCATTGAGGATGGCACCAGAGAGCCCGGTAAAGGTAATGAACCATAAATAAGGAAAGGTGATCTTCAGCATTACACTGGCCAGCTCGAATTTATGAGCGTCCGGGCCGTCATTGAGCCAAGAGATAAACCAGCCGGTACCAAACAAGGCAGCAATCACCGGCGAGGCCAGCACCCCAAACAAGGTCACTAGGGTCACAATCGCGCCCAGCGTACCGCTCACCGAGGCGATCAACTGACGTACTTCGGCTTGCTCTTTGGTTTGCTTGTATTCGGTCAGTACCGGGACAAAGGCTTGAGAGAAGGCGCCTTCGGCAAACAGGCGGCGTAAGAAGTTGGGGATCTTGTTGGCAAAGAAGAACACATCGGCGGCAGCGCCCGCGCCCATCAAGTTGGCGATCACCACATCGCGAACCAAACCGAGAATGCGCGAAATCAGGGTCATGGTGCTGACAATCGCACCTGACTTTAACAAGGATTTACTCAATGTAACTACTGCTCCGATAAAGAGTCTGCCCGAGCCAAAAATCAGCATGCGTTCTGCGGTGGTATCGGGAGGTAATTGCTGCTAGAATCGCGCCACAGTTTACCCGCCTGAGCCGAAGTACGCCATTGCTTGGAAGGGGAAACCGAGCAACTTGGCCGGATATGCTCGCTTGGTTAAATTTTGTTTGACAGAAGCGTGAAAAACAGGCATATTCCACGGCCTTTAAAATCATAATTCCCAGACAGAGTTCAGGAGTTACCCTTGGCTAATATTAAGTCAGCTAAAAAACGTGCGGTTCAAGCTGAAAAGCGTCGTAAGCATAACGCTAGCCGTCGCTCCATGATGCGCACCAACATTAAGAAAGTTATCGCTGCTATTGAAGCTGGCGATAAAGAAGCAGCAACTGCCGCTTTCCAAGCTGCTCAGCCAGTTCTTGATCGCTACGCGACCAAAGGCCTGATCAGCAAAAACAAAGCAGCTCGTCATAAGAGCCGCCTTGTTGCTAAAATCAACGCGCTGTAATTCACGTTACATTGCATTGAAAAAAACCGGCTTAGGCCGGTTTTTTGTTATCTGCAATTTGTGAATCGGCTTCAAAGCCGCTTTCGCATTAGCCACTCACTTACAATACAGACCGTGTAAGGTTTCCAATACCGCCTTCGCTTCATCGCTCGCCAAGGAGTAATAGATAGTCTGCGCCTGCTTGCGGGTAGTCACTAGATTGTCTTTACGCAACCACGCCAAATGCTGGGACAGCGCCGATTGGCTCAAAGGTACCCGTTCGTTTAACTGGCTGACCGTCAGCTCACCCTCTACCAAGTGGCACAAGATAAACAGGCGGCTCTCATTGGCCAAGGCTTTCAACAGTTTTAACGCATCACCGGCGTTACTTTGCATCTGTTCAATATCCATAGACTCCACCTTGTCCAATGAGGGTTCAATGAGAGACGCGCTAGCGGCTGCGATTAAATCGCAACCGGCGCTTTGATGTGAGGATGTGGATCGTAGCCTTCAATCTCGAAGTCGTCGAAGCGATAGTCGAAGATAGACTCAGGCTTACGCTTGATCTTAAGCGTAGGCAAGGCGCGCGGCTCACGGCTTAGCTGCAGCTTGGTTTGCTCCAGATGGTTCGAGTACAAGTGAGTATCACCACCAGTCCACACAAACTCACCCACTTCCAGATCACATTGCTGGGCAACCATGTGGGTCAACAGCGCGTAGCTGGCGATGTTGAACGGCAGGCCCAAGAACACGTCACAGCTACGCTGATACAGCTGACAAGAGAGCTTGCCATCGGCCACGTAGAACTGGAAGAAGGCATGACAAGGCGCCAGCGCCATCTTCGACAACTCAGAGACATTCCACGCCGATACGATAATGCGGCGCGAATCGGGGTCGTTTTTAATCTGATCGATAATCTGCGAGATCTGGTCGATGTGCTGACCATCCGGGCTCGGCCATGAGCGCCACTGGGCGCCATACACCGGCCCTAGGTTACCGTTTTCGTCGGCCCACTCGTCCCAAATAGATACCCCGTTGTCTTTCAGGTAACGGGTGTTGGTATCGCCTTGCAAGAACCACAACAGCTCGTGAATGATTGAACGCAGGTGACACTTTTTGGTGGTGACCAGCGGGAATCCTTCACTTAGGTCGAAGCGCATTTGATGGCCAAATACGGATAGGGTGCCGGTTCCCGTGCGATCGGCTTTCTCGGCACCGTTATCCATAATGTGCTGCATTAACGCTAAATAGTTCTTCATACTTTACTCTCTACCACACGCTGCCGACGGTAGGCCCAGGCGATAAACCCGGCGCCAATAATAATCATCGGTAGCGACAACAACTGCCCCATGCTCATACCCAAGGTGAGTAACCCTAAATGAGCATCGGGCTGACGGAAATACTCAACGATAAAGCGGAAACAGCCATAGCCTAGCAAGAACATTCCCGACACGGCGCCACGCGGTGGCTTACGGCTCGAGAACACTAACAGGATCAGCAGCAAGGCCACCCCTTCCAGGGCAAACTGATAGAGCTGCGATGGATGACGCGGCAACGACCCACCACCAGGGAACACCATCGCCCATGGCACATCAGACTCGGCAACCCGGCCCCATAGTTCGCCATTGATGAAGTTACCTAAGCGGCCCGCGCCCAAGCCAAAGGGCACCAGAGGCGCAATAAAATCAGCAACGGTGAAGAAGTGACGGCCGGTTTTACGGGCAAACCAGTACATCGCGGTGATGACCCCAAGTAAGCCGCCATGGAAGGCCATACCACCCTGCCAGATCTGGAAGATGTACAGCGGGTTTTCCAGCCAATATGCGGTTTGGTAAAACACCACATAGCCAATACGGCCGCCCAGAATGACGCCGATAAAGCTATAGAACATCAAGTCACTGACTTCGTTACGGGTCCATCCACTGTTGGGCTTGTCTGCCAGTCGATTTCCCATCCATAGCGCGAATAGAAAACCGAACAGATACATCAAGCCGTACCAGCGCACTTCCAAGGGACCGAGGCTAAAAGCGATAGGATCGATCTGGGGAAACTGCATGCCGCTTGCCACTTCTGTGATTCCACTTTATCTAGAAATAGAAAGAAGGCATTGTGCAGGGAAACTCCTGCTAACTCAAGGATTAGCCACCCTAACCAAGTGTGCCAATTCACGCTCGCTAAGAAAGCCATAGATAATGTCGAAATTCTGCTGGCCAGTCTGCCCTGCCAGCAAGGTGGAGCGCAGTTGCTCGAGCTGATCAAGGTCGATACGGCGAATGATGTACTTCACCTTCGCTAAACAATACGAGCTCATACTCAGGCTACGATAGCCCAAGGCGAGCAGCACCAGCGCACCGACTGGATCGCCAGCTAGCTCACCACAAACACACACCGGAACGTTGTGCTGGTGTCCCTGCTCGACCACTTGGGCTAGGGCGCGTAACACCGCAGGATGGAGGGTGTCGAATAGCCCTGCAACTCGCGGATTGTTGCGATCCACCGCCAGCATATATTGGGTGAGGTCATTGCTGCCCACCGACCAAAAATCGACCCGCTTGGCCAGCTCTGGCAGGAGGAACAGGGTTGAAGGCACCTCTAACATGGCGCCGATCTTGGGCCGTGGCAGATCTGGCCGGTTTAGCTCTTCGCGCAGCTCATACCACGCTTGGTCAATCAGCCGAAGCGATACATCCACCTCATGTAGGCTGCTTACCATGGGCAGCAGCAGCGACATATTGCCCTGTTCAATCGCTGCCCGGAACATCGCCCGCACCTGCAACAGGAAAATCTCAGGATGGTCCAAGGTCAGTCGAATGCCACGCCAGCCCAGCGCCGGATTCTCTTCAACGATGGGGAAATAGGGAAGCTGTTTATCACCGCCCACGTCCAAGGTACGCATGCACACGTTCTTGCCGTCGTAGGCCTGCAGGATATCGCGATAGACTCGATATTGCTCTTGCTCAGAGGGGAAGCGGTCGCGCAGCAAGAAGGGGACTTCGGTGCGGTAAAGGCCAACGCCGCCGGAGCCGAGCTTGGCTGCTTTGTCACCCTCGGAGTTCAGGCCGGCGTTTATCAGCAGCTCAATCTCGATACCGTTAAGGCTCACCGAAGGCTGCTCCAGCTCGGTGGCCATCAGGCTGTCTATTTCGTTTTGCTGAACTAGCAGCTCGGCGTACTCTTGCTGGAGTAGTGCATCGGGCTCAACAAACAGTTTGCCGGTGTAGCCGTCCACAATCAGCTGCAGATTGTCTAACTGCAGCACATCCAGACTGAAGCCGAGTAAAGCGGGTATCCCCATCGCCCGGGCTAAAATCGCCGCGTGGGAGTTGGCGGCACCGCGCTGGGAGACCACACCTGCAATTAACTCACGGGGCAGCTCGGCGAACATCGATGCGGTGACCTCTTCGGCCACCAAGATAATCGCTTTATCAGGCAACGACATGCCCTTCTTACCTTGATAAAGCGCCTGCAGTAGCCGCTGCCCTAAATCGCGCACATCTAGCGCGCGCTCGCGCAGATAGCTATCACTCATCGCCTCAAACTGGCCGACGTAGTGTTCTACCACCAGGCGGATTGCCGAATCACAGCGATAGCCCTGACTTAACTTGCTACGGATGTCCCCGGCCAAACTGGCATCGGCCAGCATGTGCTTGTAGAGCTCGAAGATGGCCGCCACGTCTTTTGGCAGTTGCTCGTTGAGCCTAATGGATAAGCCCGACAGCTCTTCGCGGGTGCGCTCTAGCGCCTGCTCAAACTTGACCAGCTCTTTATCGCGGTCTTTGCTCTTGGCAATCTTCACGCTGTTGAGCGAGTGACGCGGACGGTTCAGCCAGGCTTTGGCAATGGCGACCCCGCTGGATGCCGACACCGCTTCGATGGGTTCTTGCCAAGACTGAAGCTGAGCGCTTTGCAGCTTGTCTTTAACCTCACTGTGCGCCAGTACGCCGGCCAAGTGAGTGGCCAAGGTAACCAGAAACGACTCTTCGCCCTGATCAAAGCTGCGCGGTAGGATTTGCTGGACCACCAACACCCCCAGCACGTCGCCGCGATGGGTAATCGGGGTGCCTAGCAGTGCCTTGAAGGTTTCTTCAGCGGTTTCGGGGAAGTATTTAAAGCTGGGGTGACTGGGGGCATCAGCCAGGTTGATGGGCTCTTCGCGCTGACCAACCAAGCCAACGATCCCCTCGTCAAAGCCCATGCTGACTTTGCCAATGGAGGAATCAGCAAGGCCATCACTGGCACACAGGCGGTAGCGTCCGTGCTCGGTATCGGTGAGATAGACCGAGCAACAATCTGCATTCATCGCCTGCCGGGTTTCGGTTACCAGAACGCTTAGCGCGTCACTGGCGTTGCCGGCCTGACTAACATGCTCAACGATGTTGCGTAGTTGAGATAGCACCCATCCTTCTCCTCAAACGTCAACTACGTTTCTTTCTCCTGCGCCGTTTGTCAGGTCGACCAGAGCGCTCAGGCCGCGTTGGCATCATCGCTGCCGCCGCAAACTCCTTCAATGCCTTGCGGTACACCTCGCGTTTGAAAGACACCACTTGCCGGACCGGATACCAAAAGCTCACCCAGCGCCAGTCGTCAAACTCTGGGTGTCCGCTCCGATCAAAGCGTATATTGTCCTCACTTCCCACTAAGCGGAGTAAGAACCATTTCTGTTTTTGTCCGATACATACCGGCGGGCTGTCCCAACGAACTAGTCGCTTCGGCAATTTGTAACGCAGCCAATGGCGGGTAGATGCCAGAATTTTTACATCCTTCGGCTCTAATCCGACCTCCTCGTGCAGTTCACGATACATGGCTTGTTCAGCAGTCTCCCCTTCATCCACGCCTCCTTGTGGAAATTGCCAGGAATGTTGGCCATAACGTCGTGCCCAAAGCACTTGGCCACGCTGGTTACAAATGACGATGCCTACGTTGGGACGGTAACCATCCCCATCAATCACTGAATCAACCTTCAGCTTAAGTCTTCGATAGCTTGATTCTTTCATATCTCTGATCTGTCGGCAATTAATGTACTCATATCAAGGCAAAATCAGCGATTCCTCTCCCACTTCAAGTTATCCGCTGATGCTGTGCCCAACCCTGTGGATAAATTGAAGAAATCCCCAAAAGGGGAATAAAAGTGGCGGTGCCAAATACCAAATTGAACCCCACAAAACCACATATACCATTATAATACAGCAACTTAACGCAACACCCCATGTCCTTTAGTTGGTCTTAGCATGTGCATAACCATTGCTGTTTAATTATCGACCAAGCGCCTACTTGCGCGCATTTTCGACACTTCAAACGGGCTTTCAGTGGATTACTTAGATCATATTGGTGGATATTGGATGACTTAATAACATTAACTTAGAGTTATTCAGTCAATCTGTGCATAAGTCTGTGAATGAATACTGCTAATGCTGTTATAATCAACAGTTCTCTTTAAAAGAACGAAAGTAAAGAGATTTAAATCTTTTTATATCAACAACTTAACGCTAGTATTGACGAGCCTACCAAGGCATGCACAAACTGTTCAATCGCTATCCAATCCGGACCCAGCTCACATGTTACAACCCTCACCACCCAGTTCAGAACAGCAGTTGATCACCCGCTGTCAGCACATTGCAGGCCAGACTCTGGGCGATCTCGCCAACGCGGCGGGCGTTGAAGTGCCCAAGGACTTCAAACGAGAAAAGGGGTGGAGTGGCCAACTGCTGGAATGGCACCTAGGCGCAACCGCCGGCAGTAAACCGACCCAGGATTTTCCCGAACTCGGCATTGAGCTCAAGACCATCCCACTCGATTTACAAGCTCGCCCGCTGGAAAGCACCTATGTGTGTATCACCCCACTAGTGGATTTAGCGGGGCATTGCTGGGAGAACAGCAATGTGAGAAACAAGCTATCCCGGGTATTGTGGGTACCACTGATTGCCGATCGTAGCACCCCTCCTGCCGAGCGCATGGTCGGCCAGGCCTTTATCTGGAGCCCTAGCCCGCAACAGGAACAGCTGCTGCGTACCGATTGGGAAGAGCTCACCGAGATGATTGCCTTAGGTCAGGTGGAGCAGATCACTGCCCACCATGGAGAAGTCATGCAATTGCGGCCAAAGGCGGCCAATGCCAAGGCCCGTACCAAAGCGATTGGACCGAAAGGTTTGGAGATAGAGACCCTGCCGCGCGGCTACTACCTGCGCACAGAATTCACCCGCAAAATCATCAGTGAACACTTTGAACTGTATGATTTGTAGCCATTTGTATTGTGGAATATAGTTGACCCAGCAAAATTTTTTGCGCAAGATTTGAACGACATCACAGTTTCACTACCCAAACGGTCAGCAAGGAGTGCGCGATGCCACTGAAAAAGCAATACCTAAAATCCAAACCCGAGATGAAAGTGACTTTTGAAGTTGAAAAGGAAGCGGCTGGTGATGCAGCCCAGATCTTTCTCTTGGCCGAATTTAATGACTGGCAACCCCTGGAGCTAAGCAAGCTGAAAAGCGGCAAGTTCAAGGTGGTGGTCAATGTCCCCACCGATCAGCAAGAGAGCTATCAGTTCAAGTACAAGCTGTTGGATGCCGCAGGCAGCGAGAGCTTCGACAACGACTGGGCCGCCGATGCCTACATCGCTAGCGATATGGGTGGCGACAACTCAGTGCTTGAAGTGAGCGCATAAAAAAAGCCCGCAATACTGCGGGCTTTCAATCTCGAAGAAGTCGTCTTACTTAGCCAGCTTCTCTTTAATACGCGCTTTCTTACCAGAAAGTTCGCGCAAGTAGTACAGCTTGCTACGACGTACGTCACCACGACGCTTAACGGTAATGCTATCAACTAGTGGGCTGTGAGTCTGGAAGCAGCGCTCAACGCCTTCACCGCTAGAGATCTTACGAACGGTGAATGCAGAGTGCAGGCCGCGGTTACGCTTAGCGATTACCACACCTTCAAACGCCTGCAGACGCTCACGGTTACCTTCTTTAACTTTTACCTGAACTACAACAGTGTCACCTGGTGCAAATTCTGGCAGGTCTTTTTTCATTTGCTCTTCTTCGAGCTGTTTAATGATGTTGCTCATCGTATTTTCCTAGAATTAACTGAAACTAATTTAATTATCCAAGAGCTGTTGCTCTTGAACGAACTCAGCAAGAAGTTTTTCTTGCTCGTCAGTCAGAGCTAGATCTTCTAATAACTCTGGTCTTCTCAAGTAAGTACGACCCAAGCTTTGCTTGTGCCGCCACTGACGGATCTTCGCGTGGTTGCCACTCAGCAATACCGAAGGTACTGCTTCCCCATCCAGAACTTCTGGGCGGGTATAGTGCGGACAATCCAACAACCCGTCGGTAAAGGAGTCCTGCTCAGCAGAGGCTTGATCGCCCAGTACACCCGGCACCAGCCGTGATACTGCGTCAATCAAGGTCATCGCTGGTAGCTCACCGCCACTTAATACGTAATCGCCCATCGACCATTCTTCATCGACTTCCGCCTGAATAATGCGTTCGTCAATGCCTTCATAGCGACCAGCAACCAGAATCAACTTTTGGTTTGCCGACAGTTCTTTTACCCCGTCTTGCTTTAGCGGGCGACCTTGCGGTGACATGTAAATCACCTTAACCCCTTCGCCAGCTGCGGCCTTGGCTGCGTGGATGGCATCGCGCAAAGGCTGCACCATCATGAGCATTCCCGGGCCACCGCCGTATGGGCGATCGTCCACTGTCCGATGTCTATCGTGAGTGAAATCACGGGGATTCCAGCACTCGATATGTAGCAAGCCGTTTTTCACTGCTCGCCCGGTCACACCGAACTCGCTGACTGCCTTGATCATCTCGGGGAATAGCGTGACTACGCCAACCCACAACTTAGGAGAGTTCTCAGCCATGGGAGCTTAAAAATCCGCTTCCCAGTCAACGGTAATTACTTGAGTCTCGACATCGATGTTATCAATAGTCTGTGACTCTACGAACGGGATTAACCGTTCCTTTTTGCCAAAGGCATCTTTCAAATTGGCCTTCACAACCAGTACGTCATTGGAGCCGGTTTCCATTAAATCGGTCACCACACCCATGTCGTAGCCCTTGAGGTTAACTACCTTCATGCCCATCAGGTCACGCCAGTAGAACTCATCTTCGGCAAGCTCAGGCAGGCTATCGGCATTAACTGCGATATCCATACCGGTAAGCGCCTGGGACTCTTCTCGAACATCGAAGCCCTCGAGCTTAACAATGTACGATTTGTTGTGACGCCGCCATTCTGACACTTTCACCGCAGTGAACTTCTCAGAACGACCTACCAACCAAGGTTGGTAATCAAACAGTGCTTCAGCATCTTGAGTGAAGGAGTTCACTTTCAGCCACCCCTTGATCCCGTATACGGCACCTAGGCGACCAACAATGACGGGCTTTTCGCTTTCGCTCATCCTAACTCCACTCAACTGACTGAATTAAGCTGCGTCTTTGATCAGCTTAGCTACACGGTTAGAAATAGCAGCGCCTTCACCAACCCAGTGGTTAATGCGGTCCATTTCCAAACGGATGCGCTCTTCTTGACCCTGAGCGATTGGGTTGAAGAAGCCTAGCTTCTCGATAAAACGACCGTCACGTGAGTTACGGCTGTCGGTCACTACTACGTGGTAGAAAGGACGCTTTTTAGCGCCGCCGCGTTGCAAACGAATGGTAACCATATCGTCCTCATTTAGTTAAAAAAGTTATGGTCCACAAAATGGACCCCCGCTAATTGAAGCCGCAAGATTGTACTCTTTTCAAGGTTAAATGCAAGAAATAGCCACCCTCTGCTGTGTTTATTTTCGCCACGCTACATCAGCGATTTTCGGGCCCTTTCTCCGCCGGCGAATTTTGCGCTCAATCCCTATTGCGGCAGCCTTTTGTGAAACTACGGCAAGCGCTTGTCAAAGAAACCTTTTTTGTTCGCGAAACGGTTCCCAATCTAGAGTGAAGGCTCTACCTGAGTCTCGCTAGTTGTGGCATTGCTAAACACCTCGTTTCCCCGAACACGTTTTATTGAGAATACTATGACAAGCTTTAAATCCCCCCTTGCCTGCATACCATTAATGGGCCTAGTTGCCTGCGCGAATGTCGCTAATGACAGCTCCGCTGAAGGCCAAGCCAACCAAGATACCCGCGCGCAGGCGATCACCAGTAATGCTCAGCGCAATCAGACCAGTGCTCAACTCTACGGCGCCGAGCTGTACAGCCAGGATAAAGTCCACTTTGGTCGCTTTGATATCCGTATGAAGCTGGTCAATCAGCCAGGGGTAGTTTCCTCTTTCTTTACCTACGACAACGAGTCTTGGCAGGGCGAAGGCCGTCCTTGGCGCGAGATCGACTTTGAAGCCATCGGCAAGCAGCAGGGCCAACTACAAACCAACTTGATTACCGGCACCGCGGCCAAACGTATTCACTCAGAGCACAATGCTGAGATCGTCGACTTGGAGCAGTTCCATGACTACACCCTGATCTGGACGCCCGATGAGATCACCTGGATGGTCAATGGCGAAGTGATCCGCCAAGACTTGGCCGAAGACTCCCAGCAAGTGGTCGATATGCGCTCCGAGCCGCAAAGCTACCGCGCTAACGTGTGGGTATCGGAAGTAATTGAATGGGTCGGCCGCTTCGATGAGAGCCAACTACCGATGTATCAGGTGATCGACTCGATTAGCTACGCGGAGTACATCGATGGCGAATTTGTCCCCGCCTGGCGCGATGATTTCGACCGCTTTGATGACAAGCGCTGGGGCAAAGGTGATTGGGGCTTTGATAGCAATATCGCCTTGTTCTCTCCAGACAACTTACAGGTTATCGATGGCAAGGTGGTGTTGGCGTTGACACTTGGAGAAGCAGCTATCAAACCAGATACTCTGGCAGATGTGCTGGAAGATTAACCTTCGCGGTAGTTAATACTGGCGTAAGGTCAACACCCCATCGCGCTGAATCAACTCAAGATGCTTCAGCGCGTTCATCCCAAGCAAGATCTCTTCACCTTGATAGCCGGGATTGATATGCGCCGATAGGTCGCGCCAGCGCAGCGGACCGATATCCAGCTGACTGATGCGCGTTTGCCGAACGGTGACGCGGCCGTTTGCGGTGTTAACTGGCACCCTGGCACCATCCGGGAGCTCCAGGCGCTCTGCCACTGAGCTGGGAATGGAGATCTCGGTTGCGCCGGTATCCACCAGCATCACCACCGGATGGCCGTTGATCTGCGCTTGAGTCAGATAGTGGCCTTGGCGATTGCGTTTCAGTTGCACCTCAGGCACACCGTTCACGACTTGGCCCTGCAGCTGTTGGTTCGGGTTGTAGAGGCGCTCAATGCGGTCACTGAAGAAACTGTAGAATAGCGCTAACAGCAGTAACCAGGCGACCACATACATCCAGCGACCGGTTCGTCGGCTGTTATCGGTTTCGGGGTCGGTAAAATCATCCATAGCGGCTCCTGCTACTTCTCTCGCCTAACAACTTATCATAATAGAACGCTTTCCCCGGCAGATTTGCTCTTTGACAGTAAGCAAAATCCAGCTCGCAAACCAACGTTTCCCCGCAAATGACCTCATCATTCATGGTCTACACTAGCTAAAAACTTACCGATTCCCGCTATGAGATACGGCCTGTTCGTCACCTTGTTTGCTAGTCTCTTTACGGCCAGCAGTATCGCTGCTGAGTTGTCCTTTTTCTATTACCGCGAGCAAGGCAAGCAGGTCTTCCAAACCCTACTCGAGCAGTTCTCACAAGAAACTGGCCATCAGGTCGCCCTTCATCAAGTACTTTCCTCCGACCTTCAGCCAGCGCTAGTCAAAGCTGCGTTGTCAGGGCAGACCGTCGATGTGGTGTTTGCTCCGTCAGATGCGATCAGCATTGCCAATATCATCCACTTGTCAGCAGTGCCCGATGCAATGATCTCCGAGCATGTTCCCCCAGAGCAACTCGCCACCACCTTAAACCAAGGGGTGGTACGGGGGATCCCGATTCTTCAGGGCAATCACTTAATGCTGTTCTACAACAAGGCGCTGGTCTCGCAACCTGCGCAGACCTGGCAAGCGCTGCGTGCCCAACAGCCCGCCTTAGCCAAGCAAGGCATGCGCACCATCGGCTGGCCCTACCCCGACATGTATTGGTTTGCTGGCTTCGTTCATAGCTTCGGCGGTCGCATGACCCAAGGCCAGTCGCTGACTCTGGATAGCCCCGCCATGCAACAAGCACTGCGCTTCTATCGCGACTTGTCGGATAGCGGCTTGATTGATGCCAACTGCGACTATGCCTGCGGACTACAAGCTCTTATTGACGGCGAGGTGGCCTACGCCATCAATGGAGAATGGGCACTGGCCGAACTGCAACAGCAACTGGGCACGCAACTGGGCGTAACCAAAATCCCGGCAATTGGTGACCAGCATTTTGTGCCGTTTTCCTCATCCTTGGTGCTGATGTTTCCCAATGACGCCTTGAACGGCCCAAATGGTGAGGCCTTAGCAGCGCTCAGTCAGTTTTTTCAGCGCTACGACACCCAGCTCAAGATCTATCAACAGACCCGATTCCTGCCGGTCCACCAGCAACTGTTTAGTGAGCTGACCGAACAGGAGGCGAACAACCCCGTGCTGCAAGGCAGCCTGCTGCAACTGGCTGATGCAATTCCGATGTCCGCTGAGTCGGTGCAAAACAGTGCCTGGACCGGTATGCGCAAAGGCTTTGAGCTTTACATTCAAGGGCTGATAGATGAGCAGCAAGCTAGCCAGTTTATGCAGCAATATGCCGAGCGGGATCACCGCCAGCAACGGGAAAACACACCTTGAGAATCAAGCAATTACGCAGTGTTTTATGGCTCAGTCTGTTGCTCATCGCGTTAGCGCCTACGCTAACCATCGGTGCCTACCTGCTCAAGCAAATCTCCGAGCTGGATCAGCAAAACGTCAGCCATGCTATTTACCTCAAAACCGAGGATATCACCCGGCAACTAACCCAACGCTTGCAGCAAAGCGCCCGCGAAGCGCTGTCGCTATCCCAAGTATCTGATATTCAGATGACCCCTAACTCGGCTATTTTCAGCTACCAAGCCAACCTGTTACTCAGCGAACTGGTACAGCACAATCCTTGGGTGAGCGCCGCCTATATTGTGAATCTTAAAGGACAGGTCATGGAGGGCGCGCCGCTGTTTTCCCAACTCGTCGATCTGGAGGACTACCATCACCTCCTTACTTGGGATTCTGGCAGCAACGCCTCACCACCGGCTTTAGTCACCGAGATTTACAACGATGAACGCTTCCATCGGCGTGGCGAGCCGCCGCGTGGTGACAACCATCATGGGCTCGTGTTCGCGCAACCACTGCTGCAGCAAAGCTTTAACTCAGCCTCTGGCTACCGGGTCACCGGCGCTATTTTGGTGTTTATTCCTTTTGCCTATCTGTGGCACGACACCGGTATAGCGCTAGAGCAAAGCCAGCGCATCTCCCTAAGCCAAGATGGGAGTGAGCTATTTGCATCAGCACATCTATCACCTTCACAGCCACAGCTTAAGACAACCATCACCGCTGGATGGCTGTCTTTATCCCCCCCTATAGACGTTACGCTAAGTTCAGATACCCGATCCATTTGGCAACTCCTGTTGGAGCGCCGAGCCAACGTTGTACTGGTGGTAGGCCTAAACACCGCACTGGTGATTGCACTGGCGCTGTTTTTAACCCGACACATTCAGCAGCCGCTGACCAGCCTGACTCAGGTGGTCGGGCGCTTCTCGATGGGTGATTATCTGTATAAGCCTCCGCCTCTACGTTATGGCGAATTCGAGCAGGTATCTGAGCTACTCAGCTCCATGGCAAACAAGGTGATGGTTGACCAAGAGCTACTTGAGCAGCGGGTCAAACAGCGCACCCTTGAGCTGCAAAACGCCAACTCCGAGCTGGAAGCCACCTTGAAAGAGCTTGAAGATACCCAACAGCAGTTGGTCGAGAAAGAGAAACTGGCCGCCTTGGGCGGGCTGGTATCGGGTGTTGCCCATGAGCTCAATACGCCGTTGGGCGTGGGCATCTCGGCGTCTTCGCAAATCGCCGACAACGCGTCACAAGTGTTGACTCAACTGGAACAAGGCCAGCTCTCCAAGCACACGTTAATCAACACCATGGAGCAAAACCAACAAGCAGCCCAGTTGATGGAAAGCAGTATGAAGCGCGCCGCCGCTCTGGTTAAAAGCTTTAAGGCAATCGCGGGCGCTGACATCGATAGCACTCAACAGTCCTTCCCGCTGCTAAGCTGGTGCCAACAACGGCTAGAAATGGAGTTAACCACCCGCAATCAAGCCCTCCCAGCGCTGCGCTTTGCCGGGGACAACCCCACGATCCGTTTTAACGCCAGTGCGCTGGAGCAGATCCTACATAGTTTGCTTGAAAACTCGCTACAGCACGGTTTTACCGACCAAGTCGCACCTGAAATTGCCATCAAGGTGACCAAAGGTACTGAAGAGGTATTCCTGGAGTATCGCGACAATGGTCAGGGGGTAGATGAAGAAGAGTTAACCCTAATCTTCAACCCATTCTTCACCACTCGTCGCGGCGAGGGCAACATTGGTTTGGGGCTCAATCAGGTATTCAATTTGGTAAGCCTGCACCTACATGGAGAGGTCAGCGCGTTTCAGGTAAAACCGCAGGGATTGGGGATAAAGATACGCCTGGCCACAGAGCCAGGCGTCAATGGCAACAGCTAGCCTTGGCGGTTATCGTTAGCCTGCTGTAGCAAGCTGCGACTCTCTGCCAAGAAGGTTTGCGAGTACTCGCCGAACCAGTCGCTCACCTCAGCAAAGTTATTGATAAAGCCCTCGCGGTCGCCGGCTTTAATCAGCTCCACCAGTTGGCCAAAGTGCTGGTAGTAGCGCTCAATCATCCCCACGCTGTCGTTAGATGCCATGATAATGTCGGCATACAGCTCGGCATTTTGCGCGAACAAGCGCCCAACCATCGCTAGCTCCAAGCGGTAGATTGGCGAACTAAGGTCCAGTAACAGTTTCAAGTCAGCATCCAGCTCGGCCAAGTGACGGCCATAAGCGAACGAGGTGAAGTGGCGCAGCGATTGAATAAGCGTCATCGCCTCATCGTGCTTCTCAGCGCTAACCGGGAAGATCCGTGCTCCCCAGATGGCCATCTGTTGCAGTAGCCACTGGTAGTGCTGCTCGCCACGGCCATTCACGTAAACGACCGCCTGCTTTGCCAAACTCGGCACATCGGGACCAAACATCGGGTGCAAGCCAACCACCGGCCCTTTATGGGTATCGAGCATCGCTTTCAGTGGACGTGCTTTAACGCTGGTCAAATCACATAGCACGCAGTTTTCTGGCAGTGTGCTTAGCTGGCGAATGATCTGCTCAGTGGTCTTGATTGGTACCGAGACCACCACCAAACCAGCGCCAGCGAAGAACTCATCGGCGCGCTCCCAGTCGTTACGTCCCATTACCTTCACGTTGTAGCCGGAAAGCTGGAACATATTGACGAACACCTTACCCAGCGCGCCATGGCCACCGATCACCACTACGTCACCCAGATCGGGATTGATGGTTTTGAAGCCGGCGTCTTTTTCACTGGTATACGACTCTCGCATCACCCGGCGCAGCACATCTTCGATAAGCTGAGGCGGTACGCCCTTGCTTTCCGCTTCGCCGCGGCGCTTGGCCAGCATAGCGGCCTCACGACTTGGGTCATAGATCGGCAAACCGTGCTCGGTTTTCACTTCACCGACCTTATGCACCAGGTTGATACGCTGCTGCAGCAGCGAGAGTAGCTGCTGATCGACCGAATCAATCTGGTCACGCAGCTGGTTGAGAGCCTCTACCATGTGTAGTCCTTAATCCTTAAAGCGCTGACGCAGAGCCTGAGCCAGATCCTGATTGGCTTTATCCAACACCTTGGCAGTGCTTTCCCAATCGATACAGGCATCGGTTACCGACACGCCGTAGGCCAGCTCGTGCTTAGGCAGTGAGCTTGGCTGGTTGCCTGCCTTGAGGTTACTTTCGAGCATGATGCCGATAATTGACTGGTTACCTTCCTGGATCTGGTGAATCACATTCTCTGCAACCAACGGCTGTAGTTCGTGGTTTTTGCTTGAGTTTGCGTGGCTACAGTCTACCACCAAACTGGCAGGTAGATTGGCATCCTGCATGGCTTTTTCTGCCAGTGCCACATTTACCGAATCGTAGTTTGGCTGTTTGCCGCCGCGCAGAATCACGTGGCAGTCCGGGTTGCCGGCGGTTTGCATGATGGCCACCTGGCCTTGCGGGCTCATACCAATAAAGCGGTGTGGTGAAGAGGCCGACTGCATACCGTTAATCGCGGTGCTGAGGCTGCCATCGGTACCGTTTTTAAAGCCCACCGGCATCGACAGGCCACTGGCCAGTTCGCGGTGAGTCTGCGACTCGGTAGTACGGGCACCAATCGCCGCCCAAGAGATCAGCTCAGAGATGTACTGCGGGCTCATCGGGTCGAGCGCTTCGGTGGCGGTTGGCAGGCCGAGCTCAGCAATCCAGGTCAGCAGTTCACGGGCTTGGTGCAGACCTTCTTCCACGTCAAAGCTGTTATCCATATGCGGGTCGTTAATCAGGCCTTTCCAGCCTACCGTGGTACGTGGCTTTTCAAAGTAAACACGCATCACAATGAACAGAGTATCTTGGTACTTGTCGTGTAGCACTTTAAGCTTTTTGGCGTACTCTTTGGCTTGCTCAACATCGTGCACTGAACACGGGCCGGTGATCACCAGCAGGCGCGGGTCTTTATGATGGCAGATATTGGCGATGGTCTTGCGCGAGCGGCGCACGAACTCCAGCGCGTTATCACTGGCTGGAAGTTTCTCCCGAAGTTGCTCGGGGGTAATCAGAATCTGTTGAGACTCAATATGAATATTGTTGACGCGATCTTGTTGCATTGACAGCTAACTCCTTCTTGGCTTGCACGGTGGCCTTGCTATTTTGGTTGTGTGGCCACGAATAAAAACGATACCAAGGCAACAGCCATTTGCAATCTTCGGCGCAAAAAACCGCCAGCAACAGTGTAAAAACCGACTTTTCGGACAAAATCAGCCTTAAAGCAGTGTTTTTTCCTATTTTTGTCAGACAAATGAGACCTCGCTTATTGTCATACATGAAGTGAAAATCCGACTATTTTTTGCTTCTTTCCCGGCCTGACTGTCTCTATAATCGCGCCACCTTAATCACCTTGCTAAAAAAGCCATTAACAATGAGTTCGGTAAACTTCGATATAAAACGTCGCTTTGTTATCCGGCTAGGGAAGGCACTACATCAACTGGGCACACCGGCAGCACGCTTGGAATCGCTGCTAACTCGCGTGGCCCGCACCCTGCATATCGACGGCACCTTTTTGGTCCAGCCGACCAACCTGACCTTCGTGATGTGGGAGCCCTCGGACGATCCCGAGCATATGCCGCTGGAAATGGCCCATATTGCGCGCACCCAACCGGGCGATATCAACCTAGGCGCACTGGCAAGGGTGAACCGCTTGGTTGACCGGGTACTCAGCGGTGAAACCAGCCCCAGCCAAGCGCTGTTAAAACTGCGCGAGATTGAAGCCGACAATAGTCCATATCCCGAGTGGCTGATGGCGCTGGCGTTTTGTATCAGTGGTGGCGCCTTTGCCATGCTGATCTCCAGCAACTGGCAAACCACCATCGGCTCCACCATTCTCAGCCTGATCAGTTACGCACTGGTGCATGGTGCGGCGCGCTCGCAACGTATCGCCAAGGCGCTTGAGCCAGCCTCCGCGATGTTTTGTGCAATCGGCGCGATGGCGATGACTCGCTTTATGCCAGAGCTAAACGTGTCGGTAGCGGTACTCTCGGCCATCATCATCTTTATCCCCGGGCTGTCGATTACCCTCGCCCTCAAGGAAGTCTCCGCCCGTGAACTACTCTCAGGCACCGCCCGATTAGTGGACGCCTTTATGGTGATGTTTAAGCTCTACTTCGGCACGGTACTGGGCATGGCCATTGGCGCCAAGCTATGGGGCAAGGCCGTCTTCCCGGAAGAGACCTTCTTATCGGCGCAACTGATCGCATTGGCCGCATTAGTACTATCGCTATCACTGGTGGTGGTATTTAAGGTGAGGGTGCGCGACGCACTGTGGTGCGTCATGTCGGGGGTGCTCGCCTATGTCAGCAGCATCGCCGCCAGCGAGGTACTCGGCGATGGTTTGGGCCCGTTTGTCGGCGCATTGCTAGTTGGACTGTACGGCAATCTGTATGCCCGCGTGATGAAGGCCCCCGCCTCGGTGGTGCTGCTTCCCGGCATCGTATTGCTGGTTCCCGGCAGTAAAACCTATATCAGCCTGAACAGTATGATCATGGGTGAGTCGATCATCAATCAGCCGGATCTGGGCTCGCAAACCTTTCTGATCTTTATGTCGTTGGTCGCCGGTCTGGTATTTGCCGATGTGCTGGTTGAGCCGCGCAACGACCTGTAACAGTTCGCTTTACCCTTTCTCTACCAACTCGCTGCAACAGCTTGCGTCAGCGCAAGTTTTTGCAGCGTCGATTGGCGACACTAGCCACTCTGCGACACACTGAAGCAAACAGGTTGGACCAGGGACGCTTCAACAATGTCACAACGCTTCACTCGCCGTCAGTTCTTGCTAGCCAGCTTGGCTGGCGCAGGCGGGCTGCTGGGCTGGTATCTGAGCCGCCCGCAGGATTTACCCCAGCAACGGGTCAAGGCTCGGCATCTCAGCGCAACGCAGCTGGAGGTGCTGGCAATGATGGCCCCCAGCCTTCTCTACCCGATAAGGCCCGACGCCCAGCAGCTGCACAGTCTGCTGCAAGCCATCGACCAAGCCTACGGCTATCTGCCCGCTAGCACCCAGCAAGAGCTCTCTCAGCTACTCAATTTGCTGCATCGCCGAGGAAGCTTTTTACTGCTTAGCGCCGGGGTGAGCGATCTCTCCAAGTTCTCGATTAAACAGCGCATACAGCTACTCAACTACTGGCGCTTCCACAGCCTGGCGCTGCTCAACCAAGCCTATCAAGGGCTCCATGAGCTGGTCATGGCCTCGTGGTATGGCAACCCTGCCAACTGGCCTGCCCTCGACTACCAACTGCCCGAGCCCTTCAAAAGCTTCGCCCTCGAGAGGAGTACGCCACATGCTGGATGACCCCATTGCCAAGGGCTTGGCAGCAGGCTGGCAACATTACTCTCCCGAGTCGCTGCCAGAGCGTTGGCCCGAGTTCGATGTGGTGATTATTGGCTCCGGCGCGGGTGGGGGGATCAGCGCTAAGATCCTCAGCGAAGCAGGACTATCGGTGCTGATTATCGAGTCGGGGCGGTTTCGCTCCAGCCGCGATTTTAACCTGCAAGAAGCGCAGGCCTATCCCGACCTCTACCAAGAGGCGGCCTCCCGCAAAACCAAAGACAAGGGGATCGGCATTTTGCAGGGGCATTGTGTCGGCGGCTCTACCACGGTGAACTGGACCACCTCGATCCGCACGCCCAACGCCACCTTGCAGCACTGGCAAGATCAGCATGGCTTAAGCGCGCTTAGCGAGCAGCACTTGCAGCCCTACTTTGAAGAGGCCGAGCAGCTACTCAACATCAGCCCTTGGCAGGTACCGCCGAACGCCAATAACCGCGCCCTGCAGCAAGGCTGTGAGCAGCTTGGCTGGTCCCATCAAGTTATCTCGCGCAACGTCAAAGGCTGCTGGGACTTGGGCTACTGCGGTATGGGCTGCCCGACCAATGCCAAGCAGTCGATGCTAACCACATGTATTCCGCAGGCGCTGGAGCACAGTGCCTGGCTGCTGTCGGGCTATCAAGTGTGGACGCTGGAACATAAGCAAGGGCGAGTGACCGGGCTGACCCTGAAGCCCACCCTTGCCAGCACCAGCAACAATGCGCCTTCGTTCTCGCTGTCGGCAAAGCATGTGGTAATGGCGGCCGGCAGTATCAATGGTCCGGCCTTGATGCTGCGCTCCAAGCTGCCCGATCCCCACCAGCTGATTGGCAAGCGCACCTTCTTACACCCGGTGCTCATCAGCGGCGCGTTGATGCCTTTTAAGGTGGAGGGGCACAAAGGCGCGCCCCAGTCGGTCTATTCCGATCAGCACCTGTGGCCGCGCCAAGGTTTGGGCTACAAGCTGGAGGTACCGCCACTGCATCCTATCTTGGTGGCAACCAAGTTATGTGGCTTCGGCAAGCTGCATCAACAGTTGATGCAGCAGTTTAATCGCCTTCAGGTGTGTCTGGCGCTGCTGCGCGACGGCTTTGATGCGCACAGCCAAGGCGGGCAGGTAGAGCTGCGCGACGATGGCAGTGCTCTGCTTGATTATCCGTTTAACGATTACTTTTGGGATGGGGCAAGGCGGGCACTGCTGAGTATGGCCGAGCTGCAGTTTGCTGCCGGTGCCGAGGCGGTCTATCCGTTGCATGAGCAGGCCGGATTGTGCTTTAGCTGGCCCGAGGCAAAGACCTTGATTGAGACGCTGCCGATGGAGGCCTTGCAAACCAAGGTGGTATCGGCCCATGTGATGGGCGGGTGCCCCATGGGCGGCGATACCCAGCGCTCTTTGGTGGATGACCTCGGTCGTTATCGCCACTTGGAAAACCTGTCAGTAATCGACGGCTCGATACTGCCCACCAGCTTAGGTGCGAACCCTCAGCTCACTATTTATGCGCTGGCGCTGCGTGCATCGAAGGCGCTCGCCCAGCAGCTTAGCTAGCCTTTGAGCTTAGGAAAGCTGACCTGCCACGGCTCACTCAGAGCCGTCAACTGCTCGCTTAAGCCTTCACACTCGAAGAGCTCGGCGGCACTCGCTAGTTGGATCTGCTCACCCCGCCAATCAAAGTCTAAGGCATAGGCATGCAGGCAGCCACGCAGGTAGTCCTCACCGCTATAACGCTTATCACCTAAGATCGGCGCGCCGACACTTTTCATGGCGACCCGCAGCTGATGAGTTCGACCGGTGTGGGGCTTGAGTAAAAACAGCCGGCGCTGCGGCGCAAGCGAGTAGCTAAAGAACTGGGTAATCGCCGGGTTATCCTGACTGCGCGCCAACAGCCAACTGCCGTTGCGGCCTTTTTGCATATCGCCCTTGACCAAGCCCTGCTTCTTTTTTGGTTTGGCCGAAGCCAGCGCCAGATAGTACTTGTTAATAAGTCCTTGGGAGAACAGTTCCTGAAAGTGCGCGGCGGCCGCTTTGTTGGTGGCCAAAATCAGCAAGCCAGAAGTGAGCTTGTCGAGGCGATGCACTGGCCACAGTTCGCACTCAAACTGCTGGCGCGCCCGTTCAACCACACCCAGCTCGCCATCCTCGCTGTGAAAATTCAGTCCACTTGGCTTGGAAATCACGATAAAATCACGGTGCTCTAACACCCTGGTCAAACTATTCATAACGCCTCTCACTTGAACGGGTCGCAGTATATACCTAAAGACAACAACTTAGGTATCAGCTCGCATTTTCGGGCAGCCGAAACTCCCGCTCAGAAAATAGGCGCTATGATACCTACATCCTAACGAAACAAGCGATGCCGATTAACGATTTTACCCTGTTGCTGGCGCTGGCCCAGCAGATGAGTGTGTTTTTGGTGGTGGCCTACTTACTCAGTAAAACCCCCATCTTCTTGCCGCTGACCAACCTAAGTCCGCGCCTGCCTAACACCGTTACCATCTATCTGCTGTTCTCGGCATTTTGTGCACTGGGCTCCTACTTTGGGGTGCTGGTGGGCGATGCCATTGCCAACACCCGCGCCATTGGCGCCGTACTGGGCGGCCTGTTTGGCGGTCCCACCATCGGCTATATGGTCGGACTAACCGGCGGCCTGCATCGCTACTATATGGGCGGCTTTACCGATTTGGCCTGCGCGGTATCGACCACTGCCGAGGGCTTGTTGGGCGGCTTGGTCCACTACTACGTGCGCCGCCGCAGCCATCGCAGCGAAGACTTATTCTCGCCCTTGTTGGCCTTTACCGTCACCTTGGTGGCCGAGGCAATGCAGATGGGTCTGATCCTACTCATCGCTAAGCCCTACGACCAAGCGTTGGAGCTGGTAAAACAGATCGCCCTGCCGATGCTGCTGGCCAACTCCTGTGGCGCGGCACTGTTTATGATGATGATCCGTGACCGCCGCCGGATCTACGACAAGTACACCAGTTACTCCTCCACCAAGGCATTGCGCCTCGCCCAACGAATGGTTGGGGTGTTCCGCGAGGGCTTTAACAACAAGAGCGCCGAGAAGATCGCCAAGGTGATCTACCAAGAGATCGGCGTATCGGCGGTGGCAATCACCAACACCAAGGAAGTGCTGGCCTTCACCGGTATGGGCAGCGACCATCATAAAGCGGGCATGCCCATCTCCACCGGTCAAACCACCCTAGCCATTCAGGAAAACCGAGTGGTGTTTGCCAACGGCCTGGAAGACCAATACCAATGCTCGATACGCGACAACTGCCCACTGGGGAGTGCCTTGGTGGTGCCAATCCGCGGCGCTGAAAACGAGGTAATTGGTACGGTAAAACTGTACGAGTCGAAGCGCCGGCTGTTTCTCAACATTAACCGCGCCTTAGGCGAAGGTATTGCCAGCGTACTCACCGAGCAGCTCACCGTAAGCCGCTACCTCCAGCAAAAGCAGTTGCTCACCGAAGCCGAGCTGAAAGCCGCCAAGGCGCAGATCAGCCCACACTTCTTGTTCAATGCCCTGAATACCATTAGCGCAGTGGTGCGCCGCGATGCCGATGCCTCGCGCAGCTTGATTGCCGACTTAGCGCTGTTTCTGCGCAACAACCTCAAGAGCAATCAGCAGCTCAACAGCGTGGCCAGCGAGCTGGAGCACACCATGGCCTACCTGCATATCGAGCAGGTGCGCTTTGCCGACCGCCTGGAGGTGGACGTAGATATTCACAATGATCTGATGCAGCAGGTGCTGCCCAGCTTTAGTCTGCAACCGCTGGTAGAAAATGCCATTAAACACGGCACCTCGAAGCTGCTGGAAACCGGCAAGCTTAAGATCTACAGCCGCGAACATAGTGGTATCCAGCAGATTGTGGTGGAAGACAATGCCGGCCTCTATCAACAACCAGAGGCACCCAGCGAAGAAGGCTTGGGCATGCATATCGTAGACATGCGCCTGCGTCATGAGTTTGGTGGCGAATACTGCCTAAAGGTTGAAAGCGAGCCACAACAATTTACTCGGATGGTGATCAGCCTGCCGAATAAGGAGCAACACTAATGAAAGCCTTTGTGGTGGATGATGAGCCACTAGCCCGCGAGGAGCTGATTGAGCTGCTCAAACAGCACAGTGATATCGAGGTCGTTGGCAGCTATGGCAATGCCTTGGAGTGCCTTAAGGCGCTCTCGACCCACAAACCCGATGTGATCTTTCTAGATATCGAGATGCCGCAGATCACCGGGCTGGAGCTGGCCAACATGCTCGAAGGCGAGCATGCCCCAGAGATTATCTTCGTCACCGCCTACGACGAATTTGCCCTTGCCGCGTTCGAGCGTAACGCGGTGGACTACTTGCTAAAGCCGGTGGTGCCGGAGCGCTTAAAAAAATCCTTGGTGCGCCTGCAAGCCCGCCAACCCGAGCCGACACCCAACAGCTATCAAAGCATGCTGCAGGATGAGCCACTGAAGCTGATCCCTTGCTACTTTAACAACCGGGTGAAACTGCTGCGCCAGCAGGATATCGAGTATGCCTACTCCGACCTCAGTGGCGTGCATGTAGTAACCGCCGAGGGCACCAACCACACTCAGATCACTTTGAAGGCGCTGGAGGACAAAACGCCGCTGCTGCGCTGCCATCGTCAGTACCTGGTCAACGTCGAGGCGATCAAGGAGATCGCCATCGAAGACAACGGAGGTGCCATCTTGTTTACCCACCACGGTGCCCAACTGCCAGTGAGCCGCCGCTACTTTAAGTCCATCAAACAGCACTTTGGTCTGTAACTAACGCCTCAGATCACGTTCTTCAATCACCTTGCCCTCGCCCTAGAGGGCAAAACTCTCAGTTTTGCTAACAGCTCAGTGTAAAACCCTGATCTTAGTGGCAGTTATCCCACCCTGATGTTGCAGATTAATAGAACAAATAATAAAAGACCTTTGGAGTTTTTCGTTAGCCTTTTGAAAAAGGTTAATAGATATCGCCAAATTTCAACAATCTCATGGTGGAGAGTAAAACGTGGATAAAGCAAAAGGGTATCTGGGCAATATCGGTGTTCAGGTGGTAATCGCAATGGTCCTGGGTACCGCAATCGGTGCCATGATGGGCGAGTCTGCTGCGGTGTTCGCCCCGCTCGGAACAATCTTTATTAACCTAATCAGAATGTTGGTGATCCCACTGGTGGCAGTGGCGCTGATCTCCGGCGCCGCGGGTCTGGGCAACAGCCAAAACGCCGGCAAAGTGGGCATGACCACACTGGGCTTCTTCGGCATCACCTCAGCGTTGGCGGTTGCCTTGGCATTGCTGATGGGTATTGTGTTTAAGCCTGGATCTGGTGTAAACATGAGCGCAGTACAAGGCATGTTCTCGACAGAATACGCCGCGCAAGGTGAGCTGCCGACCTTCTGGGAAACCATCACCGGGATGATCCCCACCAACGTGTTTGAGTCGCTAACCGGCGGTAACATCCTGCAAATTTTGGTGTTCTGCATGTTCTTCGGCATCGCGATCTCCCGCCTGGAGCGCAGCCGCCGCGAACCGCTGATCAACGGGGTAAACTCGATTGTTGAAGCGATGGTGTGGATGATCAACAAGGTAATGCTGATTGCCCCTCTCGGTGTATTTGGCCTGATGGCTGAAGCGGTAGGCACCTTCGGCTTTAGCGCCCTGACCGTGGTGGCCAAGCTGTTTTTTGTTTATGTAGCTGCGATTTTAATCTTTGGCTTTATCGGCTTCCCGCTGATGGTTCAAGCCTTCTCTAAAGTCAGCGCTCGCCAGTTTATCTCGATGATGAAGAAGCCTCAGGTGGTGGCACTGTCTACCGCCTCGTCGATGGCTACCCTGCCAGTGACCATGGACACCGTGGAGAACGAACTAAAAGTGCGCAACTCCACCGCCTCGTTCGTGCTGCCACTGGGCGCCACCATCAATATGGCCGGTAACGCCATCTACTACGGTCTGGTTGCAGTGTTCTTCGCCCAGATGTTTGACGTAGATCTGAGCATGGGAGCCTACATTGCCATCATTCTCACCTCGACCTTAGGCGCTGTCGGTCAGGCCGGTGTACCGGGCCCGTCCTTCTTGGTGGTTGCAGTACTGCTGGCAGCCGGTATTCCTATCGAAGGCCTGCCGCTGCTGTTCGCTTTGGACCGTGTGTTTGACATGATCCGCACCGCTCTGAACATTACCGGTGATGCGGCCTGCGCGGTTATCGTCGACAACTTGGTTGAAGAAGAAGTGAGCGTTACCGAGCCGGTAAGCCTGCGCGCTGAGCGCGCCTAGATCTCGCCTCGATCTTGCTTAAGTTTCGCTTTAAACAGGGCAGCCTCCAGCGGGCTGCCCTGAATCTTTGAACACATTTCCCTACTACCTGAAACGCGCCCCGCAACGCCCGCCTATCGCTGTCACTCGCCGCTTTGTGATCCCGCTCAAATCCTTAAATTTTAGTAACAAATAAATCACTACCACTTACTGGCTATTTCGACCACTAAGGTCTCGATAGCACCGCTTAGCTAGTGATCAAATGAGAGCAAGTGCTGAGCTCGTTACAATCGCTCACAGATTTAAGTACCCCTACCCAAAACAGAGAGACAGCAACATGATCTGGTTCCTAACTTGCGTAGCAGCCTTGATTGGTGGCTACTTCATCTACGGCGCGTTCGTCGAGAAAGTCTTTGGCATCAACGAAAACCGTCAAACCCCGGCTTACGCTAAGCAAGACGGTGTTGACTACCTGCCAATGTCGCAAAAACGTGTTTACCTTATTCAACTTCTTAACATCGCTGGTGTTGGCCCGATCTTCGGCCCAATCATGGGTGCCTTGTACGGCCCAGCGGCGATGCTGTGGATTGTAATCGGCTGTATCTTCGCCGGCGCAACCCACGACTACTTCTCTGGCATGCTGTCAGTGCGTAACGGCGGTGCGTCTGTTCCGGCACTGGCTGGTCGTTACCTCGGCCCAGCTGCTCGCCACTTTATGAATGTGTTTGCTGTCGTTCTATTGTTGTTGGTGGGTGTGGTGTTTGTATCGGCGCCAGCGGGCATGATTACTAACCTGATCAACTCGCAAACCGAGCTGACCGTTGCCTTGGGTAGCATGGTAACCATTATCTTCGCCTACTACGTGGTTGCCACCATCGTACCTATCGATAAAGTGATAGGCCGCTTCTATCCGTTCTTCGGCGCGCTGCTTATCTTTATGTCGGTTGGCCTGATTACCGCGATTGCCTTCTCGGCGGATCACCAAGTACTAGCTGGCTTCGAGCCAAGCCAAATGTTTAGCAACATGAACCCGAACGACATGCCACTATGGCCTGCTCTGTTCATCACCATCGCTTGTGGTGCTATCTCTGGTTTCCACGCGACTCAGTCTCCACTGATGGCGCGCTGCATGGAAAACGAGAAGAACGGTCGCTTCGTGTTCTACGGTGCAATGATTGGTGAAGGTGTTATCGCCCTGATTTGGTGTGCTATTGCACTGTCTTTCTTCGGCAGCGTTGACTCTCTGGCTGCTGCAGTTGCTGACGGTGGCCCGGGTAAAGTGGTATACGACGCATCATTCGGCCTGCTGGGTGTATTCGGTGGCATCATCGCCTTCTTGGGTGTGGTTATCCTGCCAATCACCTCTGGCGACACCGCGTTCCGCTCAACCCGTCTGATTCTGGCTGAATACTTCAACATGAAGCAGACCAAAGTGAAGAACCGTCTGGCTATCGCGGTACCGGTATTCACCGTAGGTGCCATCCTGACTCAGGTGGACTTCGGGATTATCTGGCGCTACTTCGGCTTTGCGAACCAGCTGACTGCAGTAATGATGCTGTGGACTGCCTCAGCCTACCTGCTACGCCACAACAAGCTGCACTGGATTACTACCCTGCCAGCCATGTTTATGAGCACTGTAGTGGTGACCTTCATCCTGAACTCAAGCTCACAAGGCTTCGGTCTGCCGATGAACGTATCAACCATCGCCGGCATCGTAACCACCTTGGTTATCACTGGCCTGATGATTAGCACCATGAAAGGTCGTGGTGAAGATGACGCAGAAGCGTCAGAGCTTGAGCAAGCCTAAAACTATTCCTTAGCTCTCTTGCTTTTGAGGCACCTTCGGGTGCCTTTTTTTGTTGTTCTCTTTTTGTTAATCGTCTTAGTAATTCAAAAGGTCACTGTAAACAGCGGCTTAGCTCCGTTATAGTCAACGCACTGAATTCTAAAAGGACCTTATCGTGGAAATTGTGGTGATGATAGGTTTGGCGGTGCTGGTGCTGCCGATAATTGCCATCGTGATGGCCAGCAACGCTGGCTCGTCAATCCGCAGCCTTAAACAGCGGCAAGTGCAGTTGGAGCAGCAAGTCGAAGCCCTGCAGCGTCAAATTTCGCAACAGCGCGCAGCCCCTGTAGCAGAGCAAAGCGATTCCCTGTCTGAGCCTGAAGCGGTGCCAGCCTCAACGATCACCGAGCCCCCGCCAGTTGTTCCTGTCGCGGAGACTGGCAGCGCAGTACCGGAGTCCCTAGCTCAGAGCGCAACCGAGTCTCAACAAGCGGCAAGCCCCACCAAGGCTATCGACAAGTCACAGCTAGAACCAGAGCCCGCAAGCGCGTGGGCGACGCCTACCGAATCCCCGATTATCCAGCACCTGAAGCGTTTCTGGATGGCCTGGAGTGGTGGCCTTTGCGTGGCCTTGGCGGGGATTTTTATGGTGCGCTACTCCATCGAAGAGGGCTTACTCTCCCCTGCCGCTCGCGTGAGCATAGGTGCAGCAATGGGCTTGTTGCTGCATGGCGTTGCCATCAAGTTGCGTCAGCGCACCCTACCTGATGTACCGGTCGCCCTTGGCGCCTTAGCCGGCGGGGCCAGCCTATGTATCTTCGCCAGTGTTCTCTCCGCCCAACACCTCTATCACTTAATTCCCGAATGGCTAAGCTTTACGCTGTTGGCGGTAACCGCCGTCGCCACCATGTGGCTGGCACTGTTCTACGGTCCGCCACTGGCCGGGCTGGGCATACTTGGCGCCTATCTGGTCCCGCTAGTACTGGGTGCCAGCGAGTCTAACTGGCCGATGGCCTTTGGTTACAGCCTGCTGGTAAGCATCAGCGCCTTGGGCGTGCTGCGCTATGTGTTCCGCGATTGGCTCTGGTACGGCGCGCTAGCGGGCGCATTACTGTGGTTTGGCCTCAGCATTGTTGATGCGGCTAACACACCGACGCTGGTGCTGCTGCAATCCACCTACCTGGCGGTGCTTGGCTATCTGCTGCTGGCCTTCCCCAGCGGCGATTGGGCACTAACTCAAGTGCTGCGCTATCCAGACAAGCGCTTCCCCTATAAAGCGGCGCTGCTCAGGTTAGTAAAACCAGGCCGCGAGCCACGTGAGATCCAAGCCTTCTCCTTTGGCCTGTTGGTGTTAGCCCAATGCCTGAGCCTGCTTACCGTCAGTCTAAGCAGCCCTGCCAGCTGGAGCTGGCTACCACTGATGGCGCTGCTATTATGGGCCAGTAGCCGCCAAGAGCGGCTTAGCTACTACCCGTGGCTGTACCTGATAGGGCTATTGGCGATATTGCTGGCGCGTCAGTTTGATGTGGATAGCCTAAGCATGCTACCGCTGGCCCAAGCGGGTTTAAGTACCTGGCATTACAGCGGCTTGGCCTTGGCAGCCTTAGTGTTTGCTGCGGCGGGCTACAGCCTCAAGCACTGCCGCGCCAAAGCCTTGTGGGCCAGCTTGGCGTTTTTCAGTACTCCGCTGTTACTGCTAAGCGGCTACCTGCTGCGGCCCAATCTCAGCACGTCACTGTGGGCTGGCAATATGCCGTGGGTAGTGATCACCTTGCTGGTTGGCCTGCTAAACTTCGCCTTGCTCTCTCGGGTTGCCGGGCGGCGCGAGTGGCGCAGTCTGGCGATCAGCGTATCGCTGGCCGGGCACTTTTGTTATGCCCTGAGCGTAAGCTGGCTGCTCGATAGCACTGGCCTCACCTTCGCCCTGAGCTTACAGCTATGGGCGCTGGCCGCCACCATCAAGCGCTTCCGTCTGCCGCAATTGGCCTGGGCCTACAAAGTGCTGCTAACGCTGGTGGTTGGCCGCCTAAGCTTGCACCCACTGCTGTTTGAGCTCGATAAGCAATCGCTATGGCTACTACTCAATGGCTTTGCCGCTACCGCGCTATGCGTGTTGGCAGGCAAGCAACTGGGTCGCTATCAGCAGCTCAAGGCTTGGAGCGAGGGCGCGATGATCCACCTGCTCACACTCAGCCTGTGGGCCGCCCTGCGCTATCTGTTGCACAACGGCGATCTGTTCCAACGCAGCTACAGCGCCACCGAGGCCAGCTTGAACATGCTGCTGTTTGGCGCGCTGGCGCTGGTTTATCAATACCGTAGCCATCTGGCGGGCAAACTGCGCCGCTACTACCAAGGCTATGCCGTGGTGCTGTTGGTCGCTGCTGCTGCCAACTACACGCTATTGCTGATGGCGCTGACCTATAACTTGCCTTGGCTGTGGCAGAACGTGGGCAGCTGGCCGCTGTTTAACCTCAGCACCCTAAGCTTTGCCACGCCGGCCCTGCTGTTAGCGCTTGGTGGACAGCTCCATCGCCCATGGCGCAACTACTGTTGGTATGCTGCAGCGGCGACAATCTGGCTGTGGCTGAACATCGCATTACACCATTTATGGCAGGGCAGCGTGCGCTGGGATCTACCGATTTCCAGTGCAGAGGTGTACAGCTTCTCGCTGATGTGGCTGCTACTGGCCATTGCCGCCATCTTGCTGGGGCATCGCTATCAGCTGAAGGCGGTGTATCAGTTTGGTCTGGCGCAGCTACTGCTGACCATCGGCAAGTTGTTCTTGGTCGATATGGAAGGGCTCACTGGGCTGCTGCGGGTGGCGTCGTTCTTGGGCATGGGCCTGAGCCTGCTCGGCCTGTCTTACCTGCATAAACAGTTGGTGGGCAGCGCTAAACAAGAATCGGACTAGCTCAGTAAATGCGGTGGTCAACAACCTGTGCCACCGCATTTTGACTGGCGCGCTCTTGCGAAAAGACAAAAGAGCGAAAGGGCTAGTTCGCAAGTATCGATAGCTCCACCGATGGCTCGCCTTGGGCGCTCTGCCGGTCGACCCGTTCAACAAACACCCGCTCCAACTCGATCCCCTGCTCCAGCAAGGCCTGCTTAACCGCATCGGCGCGTGCCTCTGCCAGCGCCTTGTAGCGCTGCTCGTCCACCTGCTGGATGTCCATCAGAGTTTGGTAACGCAAACCCAGTAACTCCTCGTCCAGCGCGGCTAAGCGGTCCTCGGCCTGCAGCTGCTGGCGCAGTTGTTGGTAGGCTTCAGTGGCTTGCTCCGCGGGTATGGCCTCGAGGTAGGCTTGCTCAAGCGCGGTTTGCAGCGAGGGCTCGACGAGGATCTCATCCAAGCCGATTAATGCCACTGCGGCATCCGATTCGCCAGCACTTTGCTGTTGATCACTAAGCTGTTGACCGCTAAGCAGTTGCTCGCTAAGCAGTTGCTGCTTGATCGCCTCAGCCTCGCCGACCGGGTCAACATAGCCCTGTAGGCCCAGCTTGACTGAAGGGCGCTGCTGGATGCCCTTCGCTAGCGAGGCAATGCGCTGGCTCTGCGCAGCTGTTAGCTCGCTGCTGCCCGGGGCAAAGCTCACTTGGCTGAGGTTGTCGTCGGTTCCCACCAAGCTGGCAATAATGGAAAAGGGCGAGGTAATCAACTTGGTAATCGCACTACCAATGGCCTTGCCGATCAGCGCACTGACATCGAAGCTAGGGTCATTGATATCGCCATTGACCTGCAAACCGAGGTCAATCACCCCTTGGTCATCCTCAAGCAGGGCTACCGCCAGCTCCAGCGGCAAACTGGTAGCCTTCTCGCTTTGGATCCGCTTGCCCAGCTTAAGCTGTTCGATGACGATGCGATTGTCGCCATTGAGCTGGCCTTGCTCCACCTGATAACCCAGGTCCAGCGACAGCTGGCCCCGCTCAATCACATAGCCCGCGTAGGTGCCTGAGTAGGCATTCAGTCGGGTCAGCTCCAGGTGTTCAAAGCTAAGCGCACTGTCGAACTGCAACTGCTCGGCAAACGGCGCGGCAGAGCCTTGGAAGGCAACCGGCGCATAGCCATCCACCTGCCCGCTAAGTTGCAGCTCGGCCGAGCTATCCGGGTGGTTACTCAAAGCGCCAAGTTGTCCATTGACCCGTTGGATATCGGTTTGAAAGTTCGGCTCAAGGGTATAGTCAGCAAAATCCACCTGACCATCCTTCAGGCTCAAGCCCGCCAGCTCAATGGTCCAAGGCGCCGGCTCGCTATCTTCACCTTGGCTCGCCGGCTGCTCATCGTTGGCTGAGCTATCGCTGGGGCTACTGGTGGGCTTTACAAGGCCTTGCAAGTTGGTGCTGAAATCGGGGCGGATCTCTATCTGCATGGCAGGTGCATCCAGCTGGCTACTGGCAATACGAATCAGCCGAGTTTGCGAGTCCACCTCCAGCGAAGGCACATCTAAGCGGTCCCAAGCTAGCAGTTCACTTTGGTCTCGCTGGTCAATAATCTTCAGCTGCCCTAACTGATAACCACCAGCTAGCTGATAGCTGAGCGGCTCCGCCCAGCTCAGCTTTAGCTCAGGGGTGGCCGAGAACAGCGCAGACTGGAGCGATATCTCCAGATAAGGGCTTAGGTAGCGGTTAAGCAGGCCCAGATTGAGCTGATCAATCTCGCCAGCTAACGCCAAGGATTGGCCTGAAGGGTCAACGAGTCCGGCAAAGTCTAAGCGCCCACCGCTTGCAATGGAGAGACTCAGCTGGCTATCGAAGGCCTGCAACTGAGAGTCAATCGCGCCAGCTCGCAGGGCTTCCAGCAGCAGCTGGTGTTGAACAGGCTCGCCGGAGAGCTGCTCATCAAAGCGCAGCTTGGCATTGGCTATAGCTACTTGCTCAACACTCCAGCGCCAGGCTGACTCAGCAGGTTCCGGTTCTGGAGCGGGCTTCTCTGCAGATGATTCCGGCTGAAGCTTCGCAAGTGGCAATAGCTCTTGCTCGTCATCCAGAGCTAGCCATAGCGATAAGCCCTCGGAGTCGATCGAGGAGACGGATAGCTGTTGTTGCGCTAAATCAAATGCCAAGCCGCTAACGCGGAGTCGCTCCTGACTTAGCCATGGCTGCTGCTCAATGGCTAACTGCAGATCGGCAATTGTCAGTTGCTCACCGGCGAGTTTAAGCTCAACCTCCTCGGCAAAATCGAGATCCAACTCCAAGTCCAGATCCAACTTGCCTTGCTGCAACTGGATATCCACCGGCAGTTCGACCAACTGCACCAACGGGCTTAGGGCGATCTGCTTGAGGCTCAGCGCGCCTTGTAAGTGGCTATCGATCAGGTCTAAGCGCCCCAGCCAATGTAGCTCGCCACCACTGCTAAAACTCATGTCCAAGCGGTGCTGCTGGTCTTCGGCAGCCAGGTAGCTACTCAGCTCACTGATCTCAAGATTGATCGGATCCAGGCTCAGCGACTTGCCACTGCGCGCGTCGCGATAGTCTACTAGAGCATCAATCAGACGAGTATTGCTGAGGGTAAAGCGCGGTAGCCCACCATCGGCAGGCTGCTCAACCTCATTTGGCGATGACTCCGCAGGCGCTTGAAACGGGGCGAGCTTTTGCCAATTAAGTAGCCCTTGCTCGTCTACGCTCACATGCACATGCAGGCGCTCAAGCTCTATCGCGGTGACCAGCCATGCACGCTCAAGCACTGACGATAGCGATAGCTCGACTCTGGCGGCCTGCAGCGAGAGCAATGGCTCCTCTGCGCTGCCCAGCTCCAGCTCGCTTAACTGAGCACTTAGTTTAAAGGGATGAAAGGTTAGCGATCCAAGACGGGCAGGTGTTCCAAGTTGCGCACTCAGCTGCTTCTCTGCCTGCGAGCGGCCAAGGGTAGGCACAGCGACTAAGGCAAGCAGCAAATAGACCGCGAACAGACCGACCACCACCAGCAGTAAGATTTTCCACCAAGCCCATCGCTTGCTTTTGTTTACCTCTGATGCTGGCTGTGTCATTGCACTTGCTCCCGTGAAGGCCATCTGAGTGAGCTGAGTCTAAGCATTATTTATGACCACTAAAAAGCAAACGAATTCCCAAGCCTAGCAAGGCGAGCCCCATGGTGCGTTCAAACCAGTGACCCACCTTCAAAAATTGCCTGCGCACCCGTTGCGTTGTCAGCAAGTAAGACAGCAGCATAAACCACAGTGCGGTTGCCACCATCATGTACACACCATAGGCGAACTGCACCGCGATCGGCGTGTCGTGGCTGATCACCACCGAGAACAGTGAAAGGAAGAACAGCAGGGCCTTCGGATTGGTGCCATTGGTCAGAAAGCCGTTGATGAAGGCTTGCCGAGGGGTCATGGCATTGCCGCCATCCAGCTCAATATCCTGCTGACTACGCGCCCCGGCTCTGAGCGACATAATCCCGATGTAAATCAGATAGCCCGCCCCCACCAGCTTCACCAGATTAAACAGCCATAAGGAGTTGGCTACGATAAGGCCGATCCCCAGCACCGAGTACAGCACATGGATAAAGATGGCGCAGCCGACGCCGATGGAGGTTAGCATCGCCGCTTGCCGCCCTTGAGTAACGCCGTTTCGCAGCACCACCGCGAAATCAGGCCCGGGCGAGGCCACCGCCAACAAGTGCACCAAGGCCACGGTGGCAAACTCTGTCCAATACATGCTCATTCCACAAAAATTCTGAGTAATTCCAACATACTATACCGAAAGCCCACCAAGTGGCAGGTAGCGCTTAGTCATCGTGGCAGAGAAGATACCCACAGCAAATGAAGAGATTTGGAGCAGTATCATCCACGTTTGCGTTTTGCCCCCAGCCGTCTATCTTCACCATTCGAGTTTGCAAGGATGCTCTACACTTAGCCAAGTGCAGTAGAAGGAATACGTTATGCTCCAAGTGCTGATAGTCGATGACAGCGCCACCGTTCTGAAGATCATTCGCCACGTCAGTGGCCGCCTCACCCACCTAAAGCCCGTGTTTGCTTCCAGCTTTGAACAAGCTAAGCAGCTGTATTTGAGCGCGCCGGATCAGTACTTTGCCGCCTTGTCCGATTACAGCCTGCCGGATTCACCCAACGGCGAACTCATCGACTTCTTGCTCGAACAAGGCCTACCGACCGTGGTGCTTTCGGGTTCGTTCAATGAAAAAAATCAGGGTGAGCTCATCCTCAAGGGCGTGGTCGACTATGTGCTCAAGGAGGGGCGCTACTCTTACGAGCTGGCGATGGACCTACTCAACCAGCTCTATCAAAACCGCAATGTAAAGGTGCTGGTCGCTGAAGATTCGCGCAGCGCCCGCAAATATATCGTCGGTCAACTCAATCGCCACCTCTATCAGGTGATCGAGGCCGAGAACGGCGCGATAGCACTGCAAGCCCTGCGTGATGACCCAGAAATCAAGCTGTTGATTACCGATTATCAGATGCCGGAAATGGATGGCTATCAACTGGTGCAAACCATTCGCCACGAGATGGCCACTCGGCGCCTGTCGATTCTTGGGCTCTCTTCAGCCGACAATGTCATCGTCTCCAGCAAGTTCATTAAAAATGGCGCCGACGACTTCCTGCACAAGCCCTTCTCGGTGGAAGAGTTTCAGTGCCGGGTTAGCCACAACCTGAATACCCTGAGTATGCTCGAAGAGCTGGAGAAAGCCGCCTATCAAGACTACCTGACCGAGATCCCCAACCGTCGCTTCTTTATCGAGCGGGCCCGTGAGCTCTACGAGCAAGCCGAAAGTAAGCAAACCCAACTGGCAGTGGCGGTCATGGATATCGACAAGTTCAAGCTGTTTAACGACCAACACGGCCATGAGGCCGGCGATGCGGTGCTAAAACACTTTGCGCAAATCCTGAAGCGTTGTTTGGGCAAGTTTGTGTTTGGTCGCACCGGCGGCGAAGAGTTCAGTGTCGCGATGGCGGGGCTAAGCAACGACCAGGCCTACCAACTGCTCGATGCCTTCCGTAATCAGATCGCCGATAGCCAATGTGACTACAACGGCCAACAGCTCACCATCACCGTGAGCATCGGGGTGACCAACGACTTGAGCGAGCATCTGGAAGGGCAACTTCACCATGCTGATGAGCTGCTCTACAATGCCAAGGAAGCCGGGCGAAACTTGGTGGTGGGTGATTAGCGCGTTAAACCGCTGCCAGCACCGGAATTGCTCGCTATTGCAGCAGGTCTGAGTATAATCGCCGCCTGTTAACTATCAGCTACAAGAGAGAAGCACCTTGCCATTTAGCCAATTCGGACTTGATCGACGCCTACTTTCCACCCTCGGCCACCTAGGGTTTGATAACGCGACAGAAATCCAGCGCCTTGCCATTCCGGCAGCGATGGCTGGCAAAGACCTAATGGCTTCCTCTAAGACTGGCTCAGGCAAGACTCTGGCCTACCTGCTACCGGCAGTGCAACGCCTGCTTAAACAGCGCGCCCTGTCCAAGCGCGATCCACGCTGTGTAGTGCTGGCGCCAACCCGCGAGCTGGCTAAACAGGTGTTTGCGCAGGTACGCACCCTGCTGGCGAATACCTCGTTCAAAGCGACCTTGATTACCGGTGGCGAGAACTTTAATGACCAGCGTAAAGCGCTGGCCAAAGATCCCCACGTTGTGGTGGCCACTCCAGGCCGTTTGGCCGATCACCTGAGCAAACGCCATTTATATCTGGAAGGGCTGGAGCTGCTGATTCTGGATGAAGCAGACCGTATGCTGGATTTGGGCTTTGCCGCGCAAATCAACCATATCAACCGCGCAGCCAGTCACCGCAAGCGCCAAACCATGATGTTCTCCGCGACCATGGACGACCCTCAAGTGCAGGATATCGCGCAGGGTCTGCTGCAAGCACCCGAACGCATCGCGGTGGGCTTTGGCTTCGCAGTGCACCAAGACATCAGCCAGCGCTTCTACCTAAGCGATAACGTTGAGCACAAGGAGAAGCAACTCGCGGAGCTGCTCAAGCAGCCTGAGCTTAACCAGGCCATCGTGTTCACCGCCACCCGTGCCGACACCCAGCGTCTGGCCGAGTTGTTTAACCAGCAAGGCATCGACAGCGCCGCACTGAACGCCGATCTGAACCAAGGTCAACGCAATCAGATTATGGATGGCTTCGCCCGCGGCCAGTCCAAGGTGCTGTTTACCACCGACTTGGCCTCGCGTGGCTTGGACATTGTGCAGGTTTCCCACGTTATCAACTTCGATATGCCAAAACATGTTGAAGAGTACGTGCATCGCATCGGCCGTACCGGACGCGCCGGCAATCAGGGGCAGGCCTTCTCCTTGGTGGGCCCGAAAGACTGGTACAGCTTCAAAACGCTGGAAAGCATGCTCGAAGGCAAACCCGAGTTTTCTGAGATTGAAGGTCTGGCTGCCAGTTTTAAAGGTCTGGCACCAAAGCGTAAGGCCAACAAGAGCAAGCCTCAGCCTTGGAAGAAGGCCAAGCAAGGGCCGAAGAAAGCAGGCGCAGCTAAACCCGCCAAGCGCAATAAAACCTTCGCTGCTGGCACTGATGTGGGTGAAGCGCCAATTCGCCGCATGAAGGTCAAGCCAGAAGACCTCGATCAGGAGTAGTCACGCAACTGCACCAATCCCTAAGCCACCCCGTATGCGCAATGTATGGTAGCTTAGGAGTCTAGCGTTGCTATCTCGCTTGGCAGTCCAGGAGGAATCACCGGCATGACGCCACAAGCATACAGCTGGCAGAAGATCCGCCAGCTGATCTTCTCCAATAAACGTCCCTTGTTACTGGCGCAGGTGATTGCGATTTTCGCCACCTTGGCCAGTGTTCCCACGCCGCTACTGATGCCACTGTTGGTCGATGAAGTGTTGCTCGAGCAACCCGGCCCCGCACTGGCGGCCCTCGACAAGATCTTACCCAGCGCATGGCATGGCCCCACCGGCTACATTCTCTCAGTACTTTTTTTGGTGTTTCTGCTCCGTTTGGCCAGCACAGTGCTGTGGGTGCTGCAAAACCGTCAGTTCACCATTATCGGCAAACAGATCTGTTTTGAGATCCGCCGCGATCTGGTCGACTACCTCCCCAAGGTACAACTGCGCGAATATGAGACCCAAGGTTCGGGTGGGATCAGCGCTCGCTGTATCACCGATGTGGAAACCTTGGATAAGTTTATCAGCGAGAGTATCTCCAAGTTTGTGGTGGCGATCCTCACGGTGATTGGCACCGCGGCCATCTTGCTGTGGCTTAACTGGCAGCTGGGGTTGGTGATCTTACTGCTGAATCCAGCAGTGGTGTACTTCTCCCAAAGCTTTGGCAAGCGGGTAAAAGAGCTCAAGCGCAAAGAAAACGCCGCCTTTGAGGCCTTTCAACTGGCGCTGATCGAAACCCTGGATAACATCCAGCAGCTGCGTAGCGCCCAGCGCGAGAAGCACTACTTTAAAGAGGTGGTGAGCGCGGCCAACGAGCTTAAACAGCGCGCTATCGACTCGCAGTGGAAGACCGACGCCGCCAACCGGCTTAGCTTTACCGTGTTCTTAGTCGGATTCGAGGCCTTCCGCGCCATCGCCATGCTGATGGTGGTGTTCTCCGATCTGACGGTGGGGCAGATCTTCGCGGTGTTCGGCTACCTGTGGTTTATGATGGGGCCCGTGCAAGAGCTGCTGAATATGCAGTACAGCTATTTTGCTGCCAATGCCGCATTGACTCGCCTCAATCAACTGTTTGCCATGCAGCCTGAGCCCCACTACCCCAATCAAGTCAATCCCTTTGCCAGCGAGGATGATGTGTCAATCAGCCTGCGCGATGTCGATTTCTCCTACAACCCTGAGTCACCGGTGCTGCAGCAGGTTAACTTGGAGGTGCCCGCAGGCAGGCGGGTTGCCTTGGTAGCGGTCAGTGGCGGTGGCAAGTCCACCATGGTGAACTTACTGTTAGGGCTGTATCAGGCCGATCGCGGCAGCATAAGGTTCAACGACGAGCCCATTGAGAAGATCGGTTATGGCTGTATTCGCAGCAACGTCGCCACGGTGTTACAGCAACCGATACTGTTCAATGCCTCAGTGCGCGACAATCTTTGCCTTGGTGCCAACCATGATGACCAAGAGATATGGCAAGCATTAGACATGGCTGAGCTTGGCGACACAGTGCGCGAGCTCGAGCAAGGGCTGGAGGCGCAGGTGGGGCGCAATGGCATCCGCCTCTCTGGCGGGCAGAAGCAACGAATGGCAATTGCCCGTATGGTTTTGAGCAATCCCAAGGTGGTGATCCTCGATGAGGCTACCTCTGCGCTGGATACCCAAACCGAGGCCCGGCTACACCATAATCTACGGCAGTTCCTCAAACAGCGCACCACCTTGATTATCGCCCATCGCCTGAGCGCAATTCGTCAGGCCGATATCATCTATGTGCTGGATGACGGTCGAGTCAGCCAAAGTGGTGAGCACCAGCAGTTATTAGCTCAGCCCGGCCTATATCAAACCCTATACAGCGGTCATTAGGGCCGCGTTTTTTAGTTGCTCGAGCTGAGCGCGGTGCGCGCTTAAGTAGTCCGCCAGCGCATCGTCTGCCGCGACCTTATGCTCACCACTTAGCAGCGCGCTGAGCAGGTGCCCCTGCAGCGCTTGCTCAAGCTGCAACTCCTGAGCTAATAAGTCCTGATACGCCGATTGGCTTAGTTGTACCTTGCGGCTACGCCGCTTAGCGCGAAAGCGCTCCAGCTCCTCGCCATGCTGCTCAAGGCAGCACCGCCCTGCGATAAGATCAACGGCGCGCCCGACCCGCCAGCTATACAGCAGACATAGTGTGAGATTAACGCTCAGACCATGTCGGTCCTGTAAGGCTAACAAGCAGGGCTCAATACCCGGGGCGCGGTAGGTGCGCCCAGCAAACAGCCAAGCCTGCTGCTGATGCCGGTGCAAACTTAGAGGCAACAGAGCGCAATAGTGCGAAGGGCTCAAAGTCAACTTTCCCGAACTCATGTTTTCAAACTCATGTTTTCAAGCCTATGTCTTCAACCCCGTGCTCTCAAACCTGCGTTTGCAAACCCATGTTTTCAAAAGACTGCTCGCTTAGAAAACGCAAACGCCGCCCTAAAGGGCGGCGCTTCGCTAAGTTTGGCAACTTATCTATTAGGCAACAATGTTAACATTGTCAGCCTGAGGACCTTTCTGGCCTTGTACGACTTCGAAAGTCACCGCTTGCCCTTCAACTAGGGTGCGGCGCCCAGTGCCGTTGATTGCACGAAAATGTACAAACACGTCTGGACCAGACTCTTGCGCAATAAAACCAAATCCTTTTTCGTCGTTAAACCACTTAACGGTTCCGTTTAATAACTGATCAGACATCAGCTTCCTCTCATCTCATTCCGGTGCCTTAATGGCATCTATAACCTTGTATGCTCGGCAACGCTCCATACATCTAGCCAAAAACAACTACCCGTCGAGAGTTTAGCTATGCTGTACCACAGCAGTGCATAAGCAATTTTCCTTGGACCTAGTTGTGAAAACCTAGTCGTCCCAAGAGCAAGTGCAGCTTAATGTGTCTTCATGACAAATTGTTTAAGCTAACTTTCAGCTCTCAGGCCACAGCTTACATAATCCGAGCGCAAAGGCAAAGTATTTATGCTCGTTTATTGTTAAACTTATTAATTAGACATCAGCGGATAAATCAATTTTTCCAGTCCAGCGACTTTGATTTCAAGGGTAAACGCCATTAACTCCCCCAGTTCTCCAGGCGGAAATCCATCGCCATTGGCAAACCAAAGCAGGTACTCTTCGGGCAGTAGAATCAACTGCTTACCTGCGTACTTACCAAACGGCATCTGCTGCCGCGCTATTTTTAGTAACAGCCGTTTATCAAATAGCTCCTCAGCCATCTAGTTACCCTCGTTAATATGCGAATCAAGCAGACCGAGCACCTACAGAATTAGCATTAGCACATCGCCCCGGCAATGAAACTGATAATACGAATTTGCCAAATATCATGCTGAAACTGGCAAGTAATACTTAATAAAAAAATGTAAGTAAATTACAATCTAACCAAGAAAACCCTAAATATTAGAGTTTATGTTCTATGGTAAAAACCACCCCAGACAAGCTACTCAGTAAACACGCTAAGCTTTGTCATAGTGACAATCTCAAGGTCGCCTCTCATCAGCAGCGCCAGCAAGGTGAGTGGATTCGGCACAGTTTAATGATTGAGGGAGTGGATGTCCCCTTTGTGTTTAAACGCCGCGATGCTTACCGCAATCTAACTGGCCAACGGGTCAACCTAAGCTACTACCCCAGCGAAGAACAGGTTGGCGGCCTCGGCTTCGAAATTATGAAAGTGGTGCGTATCAAACGCAGCTAATCCTCAAGCAATTCAGCAAGCCTCGCTATTACTGACAGGCTGGCTCTCAGCCTGCTTTGCTGGCGATTATTTCACCAAATCTCCACATTTAGCAGCATGTTAGGAACTGGTCTATCCTGTTTGTCATTGAGAATAACTATCCAGTTGGCTCAAACTATGCCGCCCAAGGCGCAGCGAAATATGCTGCTTTTGGCGCTACGCGTAACGCAATAACACCTAAAAATATGGACTAAAACAATGACAAGATTACTTCACGCTACCCTACTCTCATTGCTGCTGAGCTTTACCGCGAGCGCCCAAACCACCGTTGGTGGTGTCCAGGTGGAATCACAACTCGATGTGGAATCGCACTCGCTGCAACACTACGGTAGCGGTATCCGCAGCAAGTTTTTCTTCAAGCTCTACGTCGGCTCTTTGTACGCAGAACAGGCAGGGCTAAACGCGACTCAACTGCTTTCTGGCGAACATAATGTCGCAGTCAGCCTGGATATCATTTCTAATAAAATTACGTCAGAGCGGATGCGCGACACCATCGAAGAGGGCTTTGAGAAGGCCTCTGCTGGTAATATGGCACCGCTACGCGAACGCCTCGACAGCTTTGTTGCCGTGTTCGATGAGAAGATTGAGATTGGCGATCAATTCCTGATGTTCGCCAATGACCAAGGCCAGCTGCTGGCCTATAAAAACCAACAGCTACTCACCACTGTAGAAGGCGCCGACTTTGCGCAAACCCTGTTCGCCATCTGGCTGGGTGAGCAGCCGGCCGATGACAAGCTGAAAAGCAAAATGCTAGGTAACTAAGCCGCCGCCTTACGACGGGCTTGCCACAGCTTACGCGGTGAAAAGCCCGTCACTAAAGCCGTTCCCAGCAATACCACTACGCTGCCCACTAAACTGTACCAAGATAGATCCTCACCCAGAAACACGCTGCCCCACAGCACCCCGAACACCGGAATCAAAAAGGTCACGGTAAGCGCCGAGGCAGCGCCCACCTGTTCTATCAAGCGAAAATACAGCAGGTAGGCCACGCCACTACAAACCACGCCTAGTACCACCACCGAGGTCCAGATCCCCGGTGAGCTCACTTCGGGCATCGGAAACAGTAGCAGTAGCGGCAGCAAGATAACAGTGGCGCCCCACATGCTGCCATGGGCATTAGCCAGCGGCGCGATACCGCTCAGGCGCTTAGCGTAATTACTGGCGATACCGTAGCAACAGGCCGCCGCTAAACTGGCGGCAATGGCCAGCCATTGCTCATGACTAGCCTGCTGAAACTCGCCGCCGACTAAGATGGAAACGCCAGTCACCCCCAGCAACATCCCCAGCAGCGCGCGGACGCTCAAGCGTTGCCCCAAGAATATGGCAGCGATCAACGCGCCCCACAGCGGCGCGCTGGCATTGAGAATGGACAGAATTGATGCGGGTAAGGTGAGAGCAGCGTAGGCTAGCAACACGAAGGGGAAAGCCGTGTTCATCGCGCCCAAAGTGAGATAGGCGCGCCAGTGCTTGGCTAACTCTAGCCGTCCTTTCAGCAGGCCACTCACAACCGCCAGAAACAGAGCAGCAAACAGTACCCGAAACTCGATCAGCCAGACCGCACCCATCACCGGAGCGGCGATGCGCATAAACATAAACGAAGAGCCCCAAATTGCCGCTAACAGCAGCAGGCGCAGTGCACTAGCTAGTTCCATATTACTTCCATTCACCTATCATTTGGTCTCATCCTAGAGGCATAAAAGGGCAGCATCGACCCGAAACTTGCGAAGTGTTTGCAGAGCCGGCCCCAGTGTTAGCGATGCTGCAGTGCTAGCGAGGCTCCAGATTCTCCACCATCAGCTGGACACTGCGACGACCGCGGAACTCGTTCACATCCAGCTTGTAGGCGATATGCACCCAGCGAATTGAGGCATCCGGCCAACGGGCCCGATCGACATTAAAGGCAATCGCATCCAGCTCCGGCCCGCCGGTTTGCGGGCGTAGGCTTAGCTTAAGGTGGCGCTCTCCCACTACCCGCTGCGAGCACAACTCAAACACCCCATCGAACAGCGGCTCAGGAAAGGCCTGCCCCCAAGGGCCTGCCTCTCTCAGCAGTTGGGCGAAGTCGAGGTTGAGGTATTGCTCATCCAGCTCGCCGTCGCTTAGTAGGGTGTGGGTTAGCTGTTCTTGTTCGATCCACTGCTCAGCCAAGGCCGAGAGCTTCTCTTTAAACTCCTCAAAGCGCGCCTCGGGGATCGACAAGCCTGCGGCCATGGCGTGACCGCCGTACTTAAGCAATAGCCCCGGATGGGTGGTATCAAGGCGCTCCAGCATATCGCGCAGGTGCACCCCGGGAATGGAGCGCCCCGAGCCCTTTAGCTCACCGTTATCAGCTTGGGCAAAAGCGAACACCGGGCGGTAGAAGCGTTCTTTGATGCGCGATGCTACCAAGCCCACCACCCCTTGGTGCCAATCGGGTCGATACAGGCTCAAGGCCAGCGGCAGGCTTTGCTGGTCGAGGCTGAGCGCTTCAACCGCCGCTTCTGCCTCTTGCTGCATGCTCAGTTCAATCTCTTTACGCTCAACATTCAGTGCATCCATCTCCGAGGCCAAGCGACGGGCATGGTTAATATCTTGGGTGATCAGGCACTCGATCCCCAGACTCATATCATCGAGGCGACCCACAGCATTCAGACGTGGGCCGATGGCAAAGCCAAGGTCACTGGCCACCATTCGCGACTGCTGACGCTTGGCCACCTCAATCAGGGCTTGAATGCCGGGACGACAGGCGCCGGCGCGGATCCGCTGTAGGCCCTGATGCACCAGAATGCGGTTGTTGCTATCCAGCGGCACCACATCGGCCACGGTTCCCAGTGCCACTAAATCCAAGAGGTTGCCAAGGTTAGGTTCGGCCTGTTGTAGCTGAGCGAACAGATTGCGTTTACGCATCTCAGCGCGCAGTGCCACCAACAAGTAAAAGGCCACCCCTACTCCCGCCAGGTTCTTGCTGGGGAAGCCACAGTCATTGAGGTTAGGATTTACGATGGCGGCGGCTTTGGGAAGCTGTTCACCCGGTAAGTGGTGGTCGGTTACCAGCACCGGAATGCCCAGCGCGGTGGCCCGCTCCACCCCGCTGATACTGGAGATCCCATTGTCTACCGTGATAATCAGCTGTGCCCCTTTGGCGGCGGCTAACTCGACGATCTCCGGGCTCAGTCCATAACCGTACTCGAAACGGTTCGGTACCAGAAACTCCACCTGTTGGAAGCCAAACTGCGGCAGGCCGGAGGTCAGAAGTGCGCTAGAGGTGGCACCGTCGGCGTCAAAATCGCCAACGATCAAGATCTTAAGCTGCTTGGATAGTGCGTCCAACAGCAGCTCCACCGCACCTTCGACCCCACTCAACTGGTTATAGGGCAGCATGGCCTGAGCGCCCCGTTCCAGCTGTGCCAGGTCACTCACTCCCCTACGGGCATAGATCTGCTTGAGCAAATCGGGCATATCGGCAGGGAGATGGGATACATCGGCCATCGGGCGGCGGCATATTTCAGGCATAGCAATCTCAATCAGGAATGGGCGAACAGGGTCTTTCAGCAGGGATTAATAGCAGCAGCCCGCGGTGCAGGTCAACAGCGCGGGCTACTTGTTTGGCTTGCTTACGTTTAGCAAATAACGGCTTGGCTTAGCCTTGCTGCAGCATCTTCAGTAGATCGGCAGGCGCGCGGTAGCCCGGCAGCATGGTGCCATCTTCCAGGATCATTGCTGGCGTACCGCGAATTCCCAACTGTTGGCCTAGCTCGTACTGGGCGGCAACGTTGTCGTCACAGCTGGCATTCGGCACTGACTGGCGGTTCTTGGCACGAGTCATAGCATCCAGCGGGTCTTCAGCACACCAGATATTGCTCAGGGTTTTATGTGATGGCGAGTTCAGACCATGGCGCGGGAAGGCCAAGTAACGCACGGTAATACCAAGGTCGTTGTAGCCTTTTTGCATAGACTTCACCTTGGTTTCCTGGTCAACATGCTCGTATTCACGCAGCTGACTGTGCAGCAATTGGCAGTAGCCGCAGGTGGTGTCGGTAAACACGGTAATTACGTATTTCTCGTCATCGGCTTTGTATTCGATAACATCATCGGCGAAGGGAGCTAGCAGGGCGGCACGGTCGCCATTCATGGCTTGCTCGGTCAGATTCACTTGATTGACCAAGTCAAACATTTGCCCTTGTACTAAGTAGTTACCATCGGCGCTAACGTAAAGCACCATGGCGCCCGCCTTGATCTGATAAAGGCCGTCGATGGGCGATGGACTCAGTTCATCTACCTGCCCGCCCAAGCGCGCTTCCAGTGTGGTTCTCAGCGCCTCTAGCTCGGTATCATCGGCAGCATTAGCGGTGCCAACGGTGACGCTCAGGGCGAGCACGGCTAGCAAGCCTTTAATCATTTTCATTCTAACTCCAGCATATAGAAGGGGACCCAATCATAGAGTCCTGTATGAACCGATAGTTCATCAGGCTCAGGGGAAGCTTATCTTTGGCGTTTAGCATGAAGGATAATCGAACACCAAAGATCAACATCCCCTCGTTACTGACCGGGGAACTTTGGAAAAACTTACTCTTAGCGCCAAATAAATGCAATCACTGTCGTTATCTTGTCCACCCTTCACGCATCAAGTTTGTGAAACGCTCCCAAATCATAGGCTTAAGCACGAGGGTGATGCTGCATATACACCTCTTGCATACGCTCCTTGGCAATATGGGTATAGATCTGAGTGGTGCTCAGGTCGCTATGGCCCAACAACAGCTGTACCACCCGCAGGTCGGCCCCATGGCTGAGCAAGTGAGTGGCAAAGGCGTGGCGTAGGGTGTGGGGCGAGAGGTCGTCACCGGGGATCCCCACCCGCTGGGCATACTGCTTGATACGATGCCAGAAGGTCTGGCGGGTCATCTGCCGCCCGCGACTGCTGGGGAAGACCACATCACTCTCGCCTTTCAGCAGCAGCGGCCGCGCCTGCCGATAGTAGCGCTCCACACAGTCCAGTGCGTGCTCGCCCAGCGGCACCAGCCGCTCTTTGCCGCCTTTACCCACTACCCGCACCAAGCCTTGGCGCAGGTTTAGCTGCTCCAGTTGCAGCCCCACCAGCTCGCTCACCCGCAGGCCAGTAGCGTACAGCACCTCCAGCATGGCGCGATCGCGGTGCTCGATGGGCAGTTCTAGATCCGGCTCACTGAGTAGCTGCTCGACCTGCTGCTCGCTTAAGGTCTTGGGCAGGCGCTTGGCTTGTTTGGGCTGGGCGAGTAAGGCGGTAGGGTCATCATCACGCTTTTTCGCGGCAATCAGCGATTGATAGAAGCGGCGCATCGAGGAGAGCTGGCGAGCGGCGCTGCTCGGCTTTTGCTGCTGTTGATAGCGCCATTCGACAAAGTCTTGCAGGTCTTCAAAGCTGGCGGCCACCAGCTCAACCCGCCGATTCTCTAAAAACAACGCCAGTGCGTTAAGGTCGTTGCGGTAGCTACTGAGAGTATTTTCAGCCAAGCCGCGTTCCAGCCAAAGCTGTTCGATAAACAGGTCGATGGCACGCAGGCTGGTGGCAAACTTAGGTTGTTGGCTCATGTCCAATCTCGTTGTAGGGACAGAGATAATGTTACACTGCCCGCTCGCAATTTCGATACGAGGGATAATCAGTGTCTATTGGTCTGTTTTACGGCTCATCCACCTGCTACACCGAGATGGCAGCAGAAAAGATCCAGGCTCAGTTTGGCGACGATCTTGTCAGCATCCATAACATTAAGGAGGTCGAGCCAGAGCAGATGCAACACTATCCAGTCTTGATTCTGGGGATCTCTACCTGGGATTATGGCGAACTCCAGGAAGATTGGGAAGCGGTTTGGGAGAATCTGGAACAGCTCGATTTCAGCAATAAAACCATTGCCTTATTTGGCCTTGGCGATCAGGTAGGCTACACCGAGTGGTTCCTCGATGCACTGGGTATGCTGTTCGAAAAGCTGGCACCATCGGGGGCGAATTTCATCGGTTTTTGGCCCAACCAAGGCTATGAGTTTGAAGCCTCAAAGGCACTCACCGAAGACGGCCAGTTCTTCTATGGGCTAGCGCTGGACGATGAGAACCAATACGAGCATAGCGACCAGCGCATCGCCGATTGGTGCGATCAGCTAAAACACGAGCTCACCGAATTGAGCAGCGCCAGTTAAGCAATATTTACTCTGCAGATACAACAAAGGCGGCCTTGGCCGCCTTTGTTCATTTTGATAAAGCGTCAAGCAAGCGCTTATACCGCTTCCTCAGCCAGTTCTTTGGATGGACGAGCCAACAGGCTTGCCACCATCGCCGCCAGAGTAGGCAGTACCCAAGCAAAGCCTTGCTCAAAGCCCGGTAGGAAGTTCAGCGCCTTCAGGTCCAAGCCTGCAGCACGCAGTCCATCGAACAGACCGAACAGTGCAGCCACACCGATGATCATGCCAGCTGCCTGCTCTGGGCGATTAAAGCGCTCAGCAATCAGGTTGTAGGCAATCAGCGCCATGGCCACCGGGTAGATACCCACCAGCACCGGAATCGATACGGTCAGCAGGTTATCCAGGCCGATGTTAGCAACGGCGATACAGAATGCGGCACAGCCCCAAGCCACTGCGTTGTAGCTGGTCTTAAAGGTTGAGCTGATGTAGGCAGTGAACGAAGAGATACCGCCCACCGCAGTACTGAAACAGGCCAGAGTTACGATGGCGGTTAGCAGGTACTGGCCTTCTTTGCCGAACAGCGCTGCAATGTAAGCCACAAAAATCTGGCCGCCGCTAGCACCTTCTGGCGCTACGCCGGTTGCGGTTGCGCCCAGGTAGAACAGCACGAGGTAGAACAGGGTCAAACCGGTGGCTGCCACCAAACTGGCCTTGGCCATGTACTTAAACTGATCGTTGCGATCGGTTACGCCCTTAGCTTTTAGTGCATCCACCATCAGGATACCGAACATCAGTGCTGCCAGCGCATCCATGGTGTTGTAGCCTTCGATAAAGCCAACACCGAACGGCATGCTGGCGTAATCGCCTTGGGCCACTGCAATCTCAGCAAATGGCGTCTGGAATACCTGAAAGCCCAGGAAGGCAATACAGATAGCCAGAGTCGGCATCAGCACCTTACCCATGGAATCAATCAGCTTGCCCGGACGCAGTACAAAGAACATCGCCGCCGGGAAGTAGAACAGTGAGTAGGCAAACAAGATCAGCTGGCCGGGTTCGTCAAAGTAAGGCGCGAAGCCCAGCTCATAGGCCACCAAGCAGGTACGAGGAATACCGAACAGAGGAACCAGCACCAAGTAGATCGCCATCGCGATCGCCTTCGATGCCCATTTAGGCAGGTGACGACCCAGATCCATCAAGCCACCGCCGGTCTTTGCCAGCGCCAGCAGGCCCGCCAATGGCAGACCCACTGCGGTAACCAGGAAGCCGATAACGGCCAGCGCCAAGTTATCGCCAGCCATCAGGCCCGCAATGGGTGGGAAAATCAGGTTACCCGCCCCTAAAAAAAAGCATAAAACCATCAAGCCTAAGCTGATGGTGTTCCATAGACCGAGTTGTTTGGTCACGATAGATCCTCGCAGTGTTTGCTCAGTGTTATTTTCTTAAAATTTGAGAGGCGTGACTATATAACAAGCAATATACAATTAGAACCCGGATAGATGCCTATTTGAGGGGTTGTTAGCAGTTTTTATGACTGCTGAGAGATTGATATCCAGAGAGGCTGATGGTGGGGATCTAACGAAGCCCTACCATCATCTTTACATCATCAAGAGCTGAATGCAGCTGACAGTCTTTCAAACTCGCTAAACAAATCAACAGCATAGATGCTAAGGGCCTGCTCCAACTGGCTGGCATCCTCCGCTTGATTATCGCTGTGATAGTGCACCATCTGACGCAAACCGCTGCTGACCAGCTCACCACGCTGGGCATCCAGCACTTGAAATTCCAGCACCAACAAAAACTCAGGTTCGCGTGCCTCGCCATCCAGGCCATCTTCAGCAAACCAGTTCTCAAGCATCTCGGCTTCACCGCTGGTGCCGAGATCTTCCAGCTCAATCAATGAGAGCGAGGTATACACCTCCAGCACCCCAGCCAGCTTTTGATGTTGCTCAGGTGCGAGTAAGGGAATATCCGCGTGCATGGCACCAGCTTGTAACAGCTGATCAACTCGCTGACCCATCTCATCGAGTAGTAGCGGTAGCGCCGGATCTTGATACTCAAACAGCGGCACAGTGCGCAGCGGATGTAACTTAAGCGCATGGTAGTTTTTCAGTTGTAGCTCTTGGTCTACCCAGCGCCACGCTTTCGCGCCGGTAGCGGTGGTGTGCGGGTTTAACATCGGGGTAGCGCTGCGCACGCTTGCGTCAACGCTTGAGGTAGTACTACAGCCAGTGAACAACAGCGGGAAGGATAGCGCCACTAACAACGTAATCAGGCGACAGAACATCAGTATTTCCTTTAAGCTAGCACGTCAAAAAAATGAATCACCTCGCTTAAAGCAAATCACAGGCCAAAACTTGGCCACATGATAAAAATACAGATTAAAAGTTTAGATAGTAATCTTTGGTCAAATTCCTGAACTGCTCGCTGTAAGCACCATCATCGTCATGCACCAACAAGGTTTGCACGAGGGCTTGCTCAACTGGAAGAGCCACTAACTCCAATAAACTGCGGGTTGCGGGTTTACCGGCTTTGGTCACAACATCGAAGCGCAAGCCGAGCCACCAACCGTGCTGCTGAGCTTGTGTCAGCCATAGCTGCGCCACATCACTTGGCAGCACCAGACACACTCGTGAGCCTTTATGGGTGAGTGCGCCGAGGCTGTCAAAAAAACTCGCCGCCGATAACTGGTTGCTGTGGCGCGCCAACATGCGTTTAGCATCAAACTGCTGGCCAGCCGGGAAATAGGGCGGGTTGGAGACCACCAAGTCATAGCCCTCAACCACCTTATGATGCTGCAAAGCACAGTGATACACAGCCACTCGATTGGGCCACGGGCTATGAGCCACATTCTCACGCGCTTGCTGGCAGGCATCCGCCTCAATGTCCAGCGCATCGATATGCACGTTAGGCCCACTACGCTGAGCCAACATCAGTGCTACCAAGCCACTGCCGCAGCCCACATCCAATATTCGCTTAGCATCACCCGGCTGTGCCCAAGCGCCAAGCAATACCCCATCGGTGCCCACTTTCATGGCGCAGCGGTCATGGGCTACGTGGAACTGCTTAAAGGTGAAACCTTTACGTGTAGAATGTTTGGTCATTACTTGCTTGTACCTAACTACAGCTATACTATCCCGGCGAATTTAATTGACTAATATCGGCGCTGCAAGTCAGCGCGAGTAGATGACCATGACCTTTGAAGAACTCGATCTCGAACCTGCCCTCTTGCAAGCCCTTGAAGAAATGCAACTCACCAAGGCGACCACTATCCAGCAACGCTGCATTCCCAGCCTGTTGGACGGGCGGGATGTTCTGGCATCTGCTCCCACCGGTACCGGGAAAACACTGGCCTTCCTGCTGCCAGCGATTCAGCACTTAATCGATTTCCCACGCCGCAAGGCCGGACCGGGTCGCATTCTAGTGCTGACCCCGACCCGCGAACTGGCAGTGCAGGTTGCCGAACAGGCGCGCCTGGCCACCCAATACACCCATATCACCACCATCGATATTACTGGCGGCATGAGCTACGAAGAACATGCCGAGCAGCTCAAAGGCAACGTTGATATCGTGATCGCCACCCCCGGCCGTTTGATGGAGTACATCAAGTACAAGGTATTCGACTGCCAGGCGATTGAGTGGCTGATCCTCGACGAAGCCGACCGCATGCTGGATATGGGCTTTATCGGAGATATGGAAGCGATCAGCGACAAGACCAGCGAGCGCAGCCAGACCGCACTGTTCTCTGCCACCCTGGAAGGCAAGGGCCTGCAGCGCTTCGCCGCTCAGGTAATGGAAGAGCCTGACGAAATCGAAGTGGATCCACCACGTCGTGAGCGTGGCAAGATCATGCAAACCCTGCACTTCTGTGACGACGCCAAGCACAAGTACCAACTGCTACGCCACTACCTGCAAGATGAAGACGCCGGCATCGAGCGCTGCATCGTGTTCGTTAAAACCCGCGAGCGCCTGTTTGAGCTGGTCGAACAGCTTCAGGGCGACGAGATCCATGCCGCCTACCTGCGTGGCGAAATGGCGCAGGAGAAACGCAACGAAGCACTGCAACGCTTCCGCGACGGTGACGTGAAGGTATTGGTGGCAACCGATGTAGCAGCGCGCGGTCTCGATGTGCCTGAGATCAGCCACGTGTTTAACTACGACCTGCCGCGCACTCCCGATGTGTACGTGCACCGTATTGGCCGTACCGCCCGTGGTGGCCGCAAAGGCTGGGCAATCAACCTGGTGGAAGCCCACGATATCAACCTGCTGGGCAAGATTGAGCGCTACACCGATGAGCCCATCAAGCGCCGAGTGATCGACAGCCTGCGTCCACAGCATCGCGTTGCCAAGGCGCCGATTAAGAAGAAAAAGCCGAAAACCACCGCCGAGCGCCGCGTCGCCAAGAAGCGGGCGAAAGGCCGCGCTAAAAAAGCAGCGAAAAAAGCCAAAGGTTAAACCGCTTGGCTGGGGCGCTAGTCCCAGCCAACTTAGCTCTAGCCTACTAGCCGCTAACACCCAAGTTAATGGCCGCTAGTCGATAGGTCCCATCAGCGCACGGCGGATCACCGTCTTATCCAAGCTATCCCACAAGGCCTGATGGTCATCCTGATCTAACAAACTATTCATTGGATTAATGCTGATACTCAGCTCCCACAAACGCATATAGTAGTCTTCTCGCTCAAGCTTTAGCTGGGCAATCTCGAACTTCTGCATGGCCAGTTGCTGCTTCATGGTTTGGTAACAGGCTTCAACATTCTGCTCACAAGATGACAGACTGGGCAGATCCTCCACCGGTTCGTGAAATGCTAGCGCCGGGGCCGACAAAGCCCCCACCATCAACAACGATGGCATCAGTTTACTCAACATCCCATTCCCTCCTTTTATTGAAATGTCGCCTTCCCAAACTAGCATGGGTCATTTGTCTATTTGGTCAAAAAGCAGGTGCTTTGCAGGGATATTGGTGAAAAAGTGGTAGAAAATGTTGGTAGATGGTTAAGTGTTAGAACTTAACCCAGCACTGCCGGGCACTGGGTTAAGCAACAAAACGAACAGCTATCAATGGGAGACTAGGCCGCGTTCTCTTCACGCAGGAATACCAGTTCACTATCGCTGGAGCTGGCCTCATCAAAGCGATAGCCCTGATAGTCGAACTCACATAGCTGGGCAGGCTCGCTCACTTGCTTATCCAGCATATAGCGCACCATCAGGCCACGGGCTTTCTTGGCGTAGAAGCTGATGATTTTGTATTGGCCGTTCTTACAGTCTTTGAACACCGGGGTGATGATCTTGCCATCGAGCTTGTTAGCCTTCACCGCTTTGAAGTATTCGTTGGATGCCAGATTCACCAACACGTTATCGCCCTGGGCCGCCAGTGCTTGGTTAAGCTGCTCGGTAATCAGCTCGCCCCAAAATGCATACAGGTTGGCACCGCGCGGATTGGCCAGCTTGATGCCCATCTCCAACCGGTAGGCCATCATCAAATCGAGCGGGCGCAGCACCCCGTACAAGCCGCTAAGGATGCGCAGATGTTGCTCGGCAAAATCCAGTTGCGGCTGCTCCAGGCTAAATGCATCGAGACCAGCATAGACATCGCCTTTAAACGCGAACAGCGCCTGACGCGCATTCTCCAAATCAAACTCTGGCTGCCACTCGGCAAAGCGCGCCGCGTTCAGCCCGGCCAGCTTGTCGCTGATCTTCATCAGGCTGGCGATATCCGCCGGACTCATTTGTCGGGCGATTTCGATAAGCTCGGCGCTGTGCTCGAGTAGCGCAGGCTGACCGAACTGCTCGGTAGTTACCGGGGTTTGATAGTCGAGAGTTTTGGCAGGAGAGATCACTGCTAGCATGGTTATTCCTTTCGTTTCCCGCCTATGCACAGGCGAAGTTAAATCTCAGCGTTACGTAACATTGCCCTGTTGGCCGCTTGATTGGCCGCTAAGTGACGGCTAGTAATCAATGGTCACACCGTCCAGGCCACCGCTTTCAGCTGGCGGGTTGCGCTTGCTATTTAGCTTGATCATTAAGCGCAGGTCATTGGCTGAATCGGCGTGGCCGATGGCATCGTCGTAATCAATCAGCCCTTGGTCATACAACTCAAACAGGCTTTGATCAAAGGTTATCATGCCAAGCTCACGGCTCTTAGCCATTAATTCTTTTAACTTATGCATATCGCCCTTGCGGATATGGTCGGCCACCAAGGGGCTATTCAGCAAGATCTCAAATACCCCGCGTCGCGACCTTCCATCTTTGGTTGGCACCAGTTGCTGGGCAATGATTGCACGTAGGTTATAGGCCAAGTCGAAACACAGCTGACGGTGGCGTTCTTCAGGCACGAGGTGCATGATCCGCTCAATCGCTTGGTTGGCGTTGTTGGCATGCAAGGTGGCCATACACAAGTGGCCGGTTTCAGAGAACTGCAGGGCGATCTCCATGGTCTCGCGGGTGCGGATCTCACCAATTAAGATCACATCTGGCGCTTGGCGCAGTGAGTTCTTCAAGGCCTCATCGAAGGACAGGGTATCCACCCCCACTTCACGCTGATTGACGATACAGCCGCGATGGCGGTGCAGGTATTCCACCGGATCTTCGATGGTAAGGATATGCCCGGTGGAGTTGCGATTGCGATAGTCGATCATGGTCGCCTGCGAGGTGGACTTACCCGCCCCGGTGGCCCCCACAAACAGGATCAAGCCACGCTTAGCCATGCCCAGCTCTTTGAGGATCTCTGGCAGGTGCAGCTCCTCAAAAGTGGGGATCTCGGTGGCAATCCGGCGTATCACCACACTGGGCTGCTCGCGCTGCCAAAAGGCGCTGACCCTAAACCGCCCAAGGCCACGGCGGGAGATGGCAAAGTTGGCTTCGCGGGTTTTGCGAAACTCCACCATCTGCTCGGGGCTGCGCATGCTCTCCACCAACGACATCAAGTCATCGACCATCAGTTTTTCAGGCGCCATCGCCTTGAGTTGCCCTGCCACCTTGGCACTAGGCGGCATGCCAATGGATAAATAGAGATCCGAGGCCTCTTGCTCCACCATCTTGGTGAGTATGCTATCCAGCTCCATGGATACTCCTTCGCGTTTAGAAGTTGTTCGGATCGGCAGACTTAATGCGTGCGTCTTCGTAGGTCACCATGCCTTGATTAACCAACTCTTTCAGGCACTGATCGAGGGTTTGCATGCCATGCGCCATACCGGTTTGGATCACCGAGTACATCTGGGCAACCTTGTCCTCGCGAATCAAGTTACGAATGGCAGGAATACCGATCATAATCTCGTGCGCCGCCACACGCCCACCGCCCATACGCTTGAGCAGGGTTTGTGAGATCACCGCCCGCAATGACTCCGACAACATTGAGCGCACCATGTCTTTCTCAGCAGCCGGGAATACATCGATCACGCGGTCGATGGTCTTGGCCGCCGAGGTGGTGTGCAAGGTACCAAACACCAAGTGGCCGGTTTCAGCCGCGGTCAGCGCTAAGCGAATAGTTTCCAGATCGCGCATCTCACCCACCAGGATAATGTCGGGATCTTCCCGCAACGCCGAGCGCAGCGCCGCGTTAAAGCTATGGGTGTCGCGGTGCACTTCCCGCTGGTTAATCAGGCACTGCTTGTTTTGGTGTACAAATTCGATGGGGTCTTCAATGGTCAGGATGTGCTCGCGACGGTGGGTATTGATGTAATCGATCATCCCCGCCAGGGTGGTCGACTTACCAGAGCCGGTTGGGCCGGTCACCAGCACCAAGCCGCGCGGGTTTTCTGCGATATCGCGAAAAATTGGCGGCGCCGAGAGCTGCTCCAAAGTCAGCACTTCTGAGGGAATGGTCCTAAACACCGCGGCCGCACCACGGTTTTGCTGGAAGGCATTCACCCTAAAGCGCGCCACCCCGGGCAACTCGAAGGAGAAGTCCACCTCGAGGTGCTCTTCATAGTCTTTGCGCTGCTTGTCGTTCATGATGTCGTAGATACGACGATGGACATCTTTGTGATCGAAGGGATCCACATTGAGCTTGCGAACTTCGCCATCAACTCGGATCAGTGGCGGCAGGCCCGCCGAGAGGTGTAGATCTGAGGCATTATGATTTACACTAAACGCCAGCAATTCAGTCACATCCATTTCTTTAGCCCTTTATTTTTAGCTAACTGTATTATGACGAGTATTACCCAAGGTCTGGAGTTTGTTAACCAACAAATTCGACAAGCCTGTGAGCAAGCCCAGCGAGATCCACAATCTGTGACTTTGCTGGCAGTCAGCAAAACCAAACCCTTTAGCGCCATCGAACAGGCTTACGCCGCGGGTCAGCGAGCCTTTGGCGAGAACTATGTGCAGGAAGGGGTGGATAAGATCCTGGCAGCCCAGCAGCAAGACTGGCAGCAAGACCCCATCGAGTGGCACTTTATCGGCCCGCTGCAATCCAACAAAACTCGCCTGGTGGCGGAGCACTTTGATTGGATGCAAACGGTGGATCGCCTCAAGATCGCCGAGCGCCTAAACCAGCAGCGCCCCGCCGACTTGGCCCCACTAAAAGTATGCCTACAGGTCAATATCAGTGGCGAGAGCACAAAATCGGGGCTGAATATTGAACAAGTGTTACCTCTGGCGGAAGAGATCGTTAAGCTAGACAAACTGGAATTAAAAGGACTAATGGCTATCCCACAAGCCACTCAGGATGAGCAACTAGAACAACAATTTGCCGAAATGCAACGTTGTTACCGAGCGTTACAGACACGCTTTCCGGGAGTTGATACCTTATCCATCGGCATGAGCGGCGACATGCAAGCGGCCATTAATGCCGGAAGCACCATGGTGCGGATCGGTACAGCAATCTTTGGTGCAAGAAATTAAGGGAGTACACATGACTGCAAAAATTGCATTCATTGGCGGCGGCAATATGGCTAAAGCCTTGATTGGTGGCTTAATTAACAATGGCACCTCGGCCAACCGGATCACCGTGGCCGACCCAAGCTTTGAGCAAACCGAAGCGTTACGTGAAGAGTTTGGCGTGAAGGTCACGGCCGACAACGCCTACGCCATCTTGGCCAGCGACGTAGTAGTGCTGGCGGTTAAACCGCAGATTATGGCAGATGTGTGCAAGGGCTTTGTCGACGCCGGCACCAACCTGCATGGTCGCTTGTTTATCTCTATTGCCGCCGGGATCAGCGTGGCACGCCTCAAAGAGATGCTCGGCAACGAAACTCACGTAGTTCGCACCATGCCCAACACCCCTGCGCTAGTGGGGCAAGGGATGACCGGCTTATACGCACCGGAAGATGTCACCGAGCAACAGCGCGAGCTGGCAGACAGCCTGATGCAAGCCGTGGGCAAGACCTGCTGGGTCGAGCAAGAGCACGAAATCAACCATATCATCGCCGCAGCGGGCAGCGCACCGGCCTATTTCTTCCTGTTTATGGAAGCGATGCAAAAGCAGGCCGAAAAGCTGGGTTTCACCCCAGAGCAAGCACGCGAAGTGGTTCAACAAGCCGCCTTGGGCAGCACCCAACTGGTAGCTGCTAATCCAGACCTTGATTTAGCGACCCTTCGGGCCAATGTTACTTCCAAGGGCGGAACCACCGCCGAAGCTATCCGAGTATTCCAGGAGCAACAGCTCGAGCAGATCGTTGCTAACGCCATGGATGCCGCCATTGCGCGCGCACTCGAGATGGAATCACTGTTTTAATTCATTGAGGAAGCTATGCAAGCCTTGAATTTTTTGATCGGTACTGTTTTTGACCTCTACCTGATGGTGGTATTGCTGCGGGTTTGGCTACAGCTGGCCCGTGCCGATTTCTACAATCCACTAAGTCAGTTTGTGGTGAAAGCCACTAACCCCGTTGTTGCACCTCTGCGTCGTATTATTCCCGGCGTGGGTGGCATCGATTGGGCCTCATTGCTGTTTGCCTTTGTGGTGGCCGCCGCCAAATGGGCGCTGTTGTTCCAGATCCGAGCAGGCGTGACCGATTGGCAGGGTATCCCCATCATTGCCGCACTTAACGTGGTGAAAGAAGCCGGTACCATGGTCTTTTGGGTATTGCTGCTACGGGCAATTCTGTCTTGGGTAAGCCAAGGCCGCAGCCCTATCGAGTACGTGCTGCATCAGTTAAGCGAACCGCTGCTAGCACCTATTCGCCGCGTCGTTCCAGTAATGGGCGGCTTGGACCTGTCGGTATTGGTGCTGTTTATCGCCCTAAATTTCCTCAACATCTTGATTAGCGGCTGGTTCCCACTGATCTGGCCTTACTTGTAAGCCGTGCCAGCTGTTAGCTTCGACGACGTAAATCTGCTATTGCAGGTTTACGTCCAGCCTAAAGCCAGCCGCGACAACATTGTCGGATTGCATGGCGAAGAGCTCAAGATTGCCATCACCGCGCCACCGGTTGATGGTAAAGCCAACCAACACCTCACCAAGTACCTTGCTAAACAGTGTAAGGTCGCCAAGTCTCAGGTCAGCATCTTGCGTGGCGAGTTGGGCAGGCACAAAACCATTCAAGTACAGGCACCCCAGCAGCTGCCCGATGTGATAGCCAAATTGCTTACCGCAAAATAGTCGCTGCAAGCATCACAAGGCAGAGCCGGTCTATATATACCCGAGCAACCTCAATATGCGGGATTCAGAGGAACTCAATGTCCATAGGACGAGGCGAAAATAAGAAGGAATGATGACCCATTTCGAGTGTTTTCAACGAAGTATTATGGACATTGAGCGCCTCCCAAAGGGCGAGTTTCCCAGTCCCTCATACCGCGTTACTGCTTCTTGATTTAGATTACTAAATCGGCGCAGCAGTGCCTTGTCTGAGGAACTGGGAAATCTCGCTGAACCTGCATCTTGAGGTTGTTCGGGTATAAAGAATTCTGATCGTTTGTCTATGCTGTTGGGTAACACAAGAGCTGACTGATTACGGAACAAGGAGAGAACACCATGCGTATCTTAATCGCCATCTTCAGCCTGCTTAGCGCTCTGGCATTGCCCGTCCAGGCCGAGCAGAAGGTCGACTTGGGCCCTTGGGAAGTTCACTACGTGGTGTTTAACTCCACCTTTATCCCGCCCGAAGTCGCCACCGCCTATGGCCTTAAACGTAACGGCCGTAACGCGCTAATCAACATTTCAGTACTCAAAGCCGAAGGCGATGACAAAGTCGCTCAGCGCGTGAGTGTTGAGGGCAGCGCGCAAAACCTGCTGGGCAACAAGAAGCAACTAAGTTTTAAGGAAGTGCGTGAAGGTGAGTCGGTCTACTACCTGTCGCAACTGACCTTTAGCAACGAAGAGACCTTCAACTTTGATATCACCCTGACTCAGGGCAGCCAAACCCAACGACTGCGCTTCTCCCAGCAACTATACGTCGACTAGCGTGGGGCGAGGCATTATCATGGCGGCCAAATTGTCGTCTCGAGAAGATCATGCAGAAACTGGTTCTGGCCACCGGCAACCCCGGTAAAGTAAAAGAGCTGGGCGAACTCCTTGCCCCGCACAACTTTGAAGTCCTTCCACAGAGCGCTTTCGACGTGCCAGATGCCGAAGAAACCGGCACCACCTTCGTCGAAAATGCCATTATCAAGGCCCGCCAGGCGGCCAAACTCACCGGCCTTCCGGCGATCGCCGATGACTCTGGCTTGGCCGTAGACGCACTGAATGGCGCACCGGGCCTCTACTCCGCCCGTTATGCCGGTAAAGGTGCCAGCGACCAAGACAACCTCAATAAACTGCTCGACGCCTTGCGAGGCGTTGCTCCCGAGCAGCGCACTGCTCAGTTCCACTGTGTACTGGTTTACCTGCGCCATGCCGACGACCCAGCCCCGATTATCTGCCACGGCCGCTGGCAGGGACAGATCACCGAGCAAACCGCTGGCCAAGGTGGTTTTGGTTACGATCCAGTATTTTGGGTTGAGGGCGAGGGCTGCACCTCGGCCGAACTTACCAAAGAGCGTAAGAACCAACTAAGTCACCGCGGACAAGCCCTGCGCCAGCTACTGGAGCAGGTTTCCGCGTGAGCACGCTGAGCTTGCCACCGCTAAGCCTGTATGTGCATATCCCATGGTGTGTGCAAAAGTGCCCCTATTGCGACTTTAACTCCCACGGGCAAAAGGGCGAGCTGCCTGAGCAGGCCTATGTGCAGGCCTTGCTAAGCGATCTTGAGCAAGAGTGTCAGCGCCTGCCGGCGGAGCATCGACGCCCTTTGCATAGCATCTTTATTGGTGGCGGTACGCCGAGCTTGTTCAGCCCCGCGGCGATTGCTCAACTGTTAGATGGTGTTGCTCGCTTGCTCCCCATGGAGCGGGATATCGAGATCACCATGGAGGCCAACCCCGGCACCGCCGAGGCGCAGCGGTTTAAAGACTATTACTCGGCAGGGGTGAATCGCCTGTCGATTGGGGTGCAAAGCTTTCAGGCGCCACTACTACGAGCGCTCGGGCGGATCCACAATCCACAAGAGGCCAAGCAGGCCTTCGCCTATGCCGAGCAAGCGGGCTTTAGCCGTATCAACCTGGACCTGATGCATGGCCTCCCCGGCCAGAGCCTAGCGCAGGCGATGAGCGATCTGGAGCAAGCCTTTAGCCTTGGCCCAAGTCATCTAAGCTGGTATCAGCTCACCATTGAAGCGAACACCGCCTTTGCCTCGCGCCCGCCAAAGCTGCCCGATGAAGATCTACTGTGGGATATCTACCAGCAGGGTCAGGCCAAGTTGGCGGAGGCTGGCTACCAACAATACGAGGTCTCGGCCTATTGCCGCGAGCAGGACCGTGCCCGCCATAACCTCAACTACTGGCGCTTCGGTGATTATATCGGCATCGGCTGTGGCGCCCACGGCAAGCTGACCCTGCCGGGCAGCATCGAGCGGAGTGAGCGCATCAAGCACCCCAAGGGCTATCTGGAAGATTTGCGTGGCTATGTAAACCGCCGCTGGCAAGTGGAAGCAGACGACTTACCCTTTGAGTACATGCTCAATCGCTTGCGTCTGTTCGAGGCTATCCCCAAGGCAGAGTTTGGCGCTCGCACTGGCCTTGCTCTAACTAGCATTGAAGCTGCCTTGTTGCGCGCCAAAGCGCAAGGTCTGCTAACTGAAACTGAAACCCACTGGCAGGTGACCCAGCAGGGCCGCCTGTTCCTGAACTCTTTGCTGGACCTGTTTGTCGATGAATAATCAAGCCAATAACCCCTTACATGGGGTCACCCTAAAGCAGATCGTCACCGAGCTGGAGCAACGCTACGGCTGGGAAGGGCTGGCTAAACGAATCAATATTCGCTGTTTTAGCCATGACCCGAGTATTAAGTCGAGCCTACATTTTCTGCGACGCACCCCGTGGGCCCGCGAGAAAGTTGAACAGCTATATGTAGATAGCTTAGATGTGGGTAATGATGATGACCCCTGGGCACAAGCCCGCAAACGCAGCGATTAATCCATACCGGGCTTCGCCTCTAGCGCGTAGCCCTCGTTCTGCAGCCAGCTGATAGCGTCGATATAGGAAACAAAGTAGCGCCGCTGGTACTCCCCGGTCACTGGTGTCATCGCCGAAAACTGGGCCAGCTTGATACCGCCGCCAAAGATCACATAAGCCTCGCGCCGCATCCCCGCTTCCACCGCTTGCTGGGCACCGGCGGCAATCACTTGTTGAAACTCCGGTGTGCCCAATACAAACTCGGCCACGTGCACCAAGGTGGCAAACTCTTGGCCATCAAGCTCACTCACCAGCTCAAAGAAGCACTCGGCAAAGGCTGTGGCCATCTGTTGATTCCACTCCCCGCCAACAAAGATCTCTAAGATGCGGCCCCGCCGGAGGATGGCGAAGTCGCCATAGTAATAGTCTTGCATCGAGCCTCCTTCGAACCTGCTCAAACAACATGCTGAGAAACAGTATGGAAGCTGAGCGCAATTGTGCTCAGGCCATAGCTGCAGTCTGTGAGCACAAAAACAAAAAAGGGGCCGAAGCCCCTTTTAGAAATGCGATAAACGAGCGCTTAGATCTTCTCGAACATCAGATCCCACACACCATGGCCTAAGCGGTGGCCACGGTTTTCGAATTTGGTCAGTGGGCGGAAGTCCGGGCGCGGCACGTAATCGCCAGCTTCAGACTGGTTGCGGTAGCCCGGTGCCGCCGACATAACTTCCAGCATATGCTCGGCGTAGTTCTCCCAGTCAGTGGCCATATGGAACACCCCGCCAACTTTGAGCTTGGCGCGGATCTGCTGCACAAACTCAGGTTGCACGATACGGCGCTTATGGTGGCGCTTCTTGTGCCACGGGTCTGGGAAGAATAGCTGTACGGTATCCAGTGAGTTATCGGCGATGCTGTCGGCCAGCACTTCTACCGCGTCGTGCTCAAACACCCGCAGGTTGGTAATGCCGCGCTCTGCCGCATCGGCCAAACAGGCGCCTACGCCGGGACGGTGCACCTCGATACCGATAAAGTTGACCTCAGGGTTGCGCTCCGCCATCTCCAGCAAGGACGCGCCCATTCCGAAGCCAATCTCCAGCACGGTTTTCGCTTCGCGACCAAACACCTCAGCAAGATCGAAGTTCTCACTTTGATGATCCAAGCCCATGTTTTGCCACTGTTGGCTTAGGGCCTGTTCCTGGCGCTTGGTTAGACGTCCCTCACGCTTAACAAAGCTGCGGATCCGACGCATAACTTTGCCTTCAGGTAACTCAATCTTGTTGGTGTCGTCGCTCATGATGCTCTCATTGGTACTGAACAGAAAAATACGCGCAAAATTGCGCCAAGGGCAGGCATTATCCAAACTTCCCCTGTTTTAGCAAGTTCACAGCTCAATTTCCCGTGACTTCGCCGCTACCTGGGCCCAGACAAGCGCTTACTCGCTAATGATAGAGCAATATTTATCATCGTCTTTTTTCTCCCCTCTCTGCCGATTTTTACAGCAAATATTGCGCTTCACGTCGCATAAAAACCTCCGACCACTTATAAAAACAGCGTGGTCGGATATGTGGATTGGAGTAAGCACTCTAGAATCGCGGCCAATTCAATCGTAATAATAATGACATAGTCGAGTAGTCCATGAAGCATACCAGCAAGACTCTGATTGCACTTGCCATCGCTGCTGCCACCAGCCAAGCCCACGCAGCAGGATTCCAACTTAACAGCCAGTCGGCCACCGGTATCGGTCGCGCCTTCGCAGGTGATGCAGTGATTGCCGACAATGCCTCGGTGCTGTCACGTAACCCAGCGGCAATGGCGATGTTTGATCGTCCTGAGCTATCTGTTGGCGCAGCAATCGCGGACGTCAAAATCAAAGTTTCGGATGCGGTTTACCATGGTTTGATAGATAGTAACCTTGGCTCCATTGATGATGCAGGTTCAACGAAAGTCATTCCAAACATCTATTACATTCACCCCATCAATAACAAATGGGCAGTTGGTGTTGCAGCGTTTTCTAACTTCGGTACGGGTACTGATACTTCTGGCTTGAACTCAGCTAATTCTCCAGGTTTCCAAAATCAATTCCTAGGAAACACCGAGCTAACAACCATCAACTTCAATGCGAGTGTCTCTTACCGTATCAATGAGCAACTAAGCTTGGGCGCAGGAATAGACATTATTCATGGCGCAGGTGAAATTCATCGTGGGGAAGCTATCCCTACAACAGGCTCACTACTTGACGTTGATGCCGATGGCATCGGTATTGGCGGTATCGTAGGCGCAACCTACGAACTAAACAAAGATCACCGCTTTGGTTTGAGCTACCGCTTCAGCCCAACTGTGAACGCATCTGGTGATGTTAAGAAGTTTGGCGCAACGGGGCTGGATGAAATTGATGTCCCTGTGCCTGATATCTTCCAAATCGCTGGTTACCACAAGGTAGCAAGTCAGGTTGCTCTTCACTACACAGCTCAGTGGACCGGTTGGAGCGAGTTTGACCGAATTTCTTCAAATGGTGGTGAAGAAATCAAGGTATACAACTGGGATGATTCTTGGTTGTTCTCGGTTGGCGCAACATACTACTTGAACCCTCAATGGGAACTTCGTGTCGGTTACATGCATGACCAAGGCGTAGTTGGCGGCAACTCAGAGCCTTCAATCTCGATTCCTGACTCAGACCGTAACTGGTACACCGCAGGTGCAAGCTGGCACTTTAGCAAAAACTCTACCGTTGACTTTGGCCTAGCAGTAGTTCGCGGTAAAGATGTAAACGTCGTTGAGCAAGGCGCTACTGTTGACCTTGGTGGTGGCCCAATTAGCACTGGTGCACTGAGTGCAACAACTAACTCTAACGCGATCTACTACTCTCTTCAGTACAACTACCGGTTCTAAAGAGTTGATCTAGTAATAAAACGGAGGCCTAGCCTCCGTTTTTTGCATCTAGCGTCCCATCAACTTGAATTTTCTGCAATCCCACCACATCATAGAAAACTACTCTCTCGATTAGGTAAAAGTGAGCAAACCATGCTCGATAGCAAAGATAAGCTGATACTGGACTTGCTCCAGCGCGATGCCAGTATGCCGCTCAACGACATCGCCGAGCGGGTTGGGCTGTCCTCCACCCCCTGTTGGCGGCGGATCCAAAAGCTCGAGCAGCAAGGCTTTATCCAAGCTCGGGTAGCACTACTGGATCGCGCCAAGCTAAACCTTGGGGTGACCGTGTTTGTTAGCGTGCGCACCGCCCAGCACAACCAACAGTGGCTGGCCCAATTCAAGCAGGCGATTGCCGATATTTCGGAGATTATCGAGGCGCACCGCATGAGTGGCAGTATCGATTATCTGCTGCAGGTGGTGGTGCCGAGCATTGATGACTATGATCGGGTCTACCAAGAGTTGATTGAGAAGCTGCCGTTCAACGACATCAGCTCCGCCTTCTCCATGGAAGTGATGAAAAGCACCACCTCGCTTCCTACCCATTACCTATAAGCAAAGGCCTGTAAACCAAAGCCTGTAAGCCAAAGCGACCAGCTCAACGTATTCACCAGCTATGACAAAGATACCCTTTTCCCAACGCGTGCTCGCTTGGTTCGAGCAGCACGGCCGCAAGGACCTGCCTTGGCAGCAAAACAAGACGCCCTACACCGTATGGCTGTCTGAGATTATGCTGCAGCAAACCCAGGTGGCCACGGTTATCCCCTACTTTGAGCGCTTTATCCAGCGCTTCCCCAATGTGCAGGCACTGGCCGAGGCGGAGCAAGACGAGGTACTGCACCTATGGACTGGGCTAGGTTACTACGCCCGCGCCCGTAACCTGCACAAGGCCGCACAACAGGTGGTCGTGCAGCATCAGGGCGCGTTTCCACAAACGCTAGAACAGCTTAACGCCCTGCCCGGTATTGGCCGCTCCACCGCCGCCGCGATCTTGTCACTCTCGATGGGGCAACGCGCCGCCATCCTCGATGGCAACGTAAAGCGGGTACTTGCCCGCCATCAGGCCATCGCCGGCTGGCCGGGTAAAAAGCCGGTCGAGAATCAGCTTTGGGCATTGGCCGAATCGCTAACTCCAGAGCAAGATTGCGCCAGCTACACCCAAGCGATGATGGACCTCGGCGCCACCCTGTGTACCCGCAGCAAGCCCGCCTGTGAGCGCTGCCCGGTGAATCAGGACTGTATGGCGTATAAAGAGGGCAACCCCGGCGCCTACCCCGGCAAAAAGCCCAAGAAGACCCTGCCGGTGAAATCGACCACCATGCTGCTGGTAAGTTTTGAGGGTAAGGTATGGCTGCAGCGCCGTCCTCCACAGGGCTTGTGGGGCGGTCTGTATTGCTTTCCCGAGATCGGCACTGAGCAGTTGGCACAAGATTGGCTGGCCAAGCACCAGCTTGAGTGGGAGGGGATCTATGAGCTGTCTGAACTGCGCCATACCTTCAGCCATTTTCATTTGGATATCCAGCCGCTGCTGATCGAGCTTGCCGAGCAGCCCGCGCTAGCGGTGATGGAACAAGACCAGCATCTTTGGTATAACTTGGCCAATCCCGACGAAGTCGGTTTGGCGGCAGTCACCAAGACCCTGCTCAAACAGCTTCATCAATCACGCGACATTTAGAAGGTTACCATGGCTCGAATCGTATACTGTCAGCGCCTGAAAAAAGAGGCCGAAGGCTTGGACTTCCAACTTATCCCTGGAGACTTGGGCAAGCGGGTGTTTGATAACATCTCCAAAGAAGCCTGGGGCGAGTGGCAGAAGAAGCAAACCATGCTGATCAACGAGAAAAAGCTGAACCTGATGAATCAGCCCGACCGCGAACTGCTACAAGACGAAATGGTGAAGTACCTATTCGAAGACGGCGATGTCGAGATCGAGGGCTACACCCCGCCCAGCGAATAAGCCGGGCATTAGCGCATTCGATAAGCCAAGCAACACGCTTGGCTTTTTTGATTGCCAAGGCCTTGCTGACTTCCCGCATCTACCACTAAAGGCTAGTAGTTTCATTGGCCTACGCGGGCTAGCTTTAGGCTTCTAACCTTGCACAAGGAAAGTGACTTGCTGGTTGAAATTCTACAGATCATGGTGCCCATTGTGGCCGTTGTCGCCATCGGGCTGCTCTACGGGCGCCGCCATAAGCCGGATATCAGCGCCGCCAACCATATGAACACCGCCATCTTTGCCCCAGCGCTGATCTTCTCGGTGCTGGCCAGCACAGACAGTGCGATTCAGAACTATCTCAATATTACCTTGGCGGGAGGCTTTGTGGTCCTTGGCTCGGGCTTAGTGCTGCTGCCCTTGGTATGGCTGCTCAAAATTGATTTGCGCAGCTTCCTGCCGCCAATGATGTTCAATAACGCCGGCAACCTAGGCCTTCCCTTGCTGGTGCTGGCCTTCGGTGAACAAGCCATGCCCTTGGCGGTATGCCTGCTGATTATTGAGATGCTGCTGCATTTTACCGTAGGCATCGTGCTGCTAACCGGCCGCTTCGATCCCAAGCAGATCCTCACCATGCCGATTATCCAAGCGACCATCCTCGGCGTCGCGTGGAGCACCATGGGTTGGTCGTTGCCAGAGGTAGTGGCCATCCCACTGGAGATGTTAGGACAGATCTCGATTCCACTGATGCTGTTTACCTTAGGGGTTCGGCTAACCGAGGTGGATTTGAGCGATTGGAAGCTTGGGGTACTGGGTGCAATAGCCTGCCCGCTCAGCGGAATCGTGTGTGCGCTACCGATGCTGTGGCTGCTGCCGCTATCTCCACTGGAGCAAGCTTGTTTGCTGCTGTTTGCCAGCCTGCCCCCGGCGGTTTTGAACTTTATCGTGGCTGAGCAGTATCAAGTCGCCCCCAAGCGGGTGGCGTCCATCGTATTAATCGGAAACTTGGGAAGCCTGCTAGTGATGCCGCTTATGCTCTACTGGGTGTGGATAGTCAACGGCTCGTGACTAAGCCTTAAATAAGCAGGCCTTAAGCAAGCGTGCCTTAATCCAGCAGGTCTGCATCCAATAAACCCTGTTCTGCAAGCTCAAAGTAGCGGCTCTCATCGATAAGCTGCTCGGGCGAGCTGACCCGCTCGGTGATGCAGATGCCATCAAGGTGGTCCAGCTCGTGCTGAATCACCCGTGCGACAAAGCCATTGAATTGGCGCTCAATACGCTGCCCTTGGCGATCGCAATAGCTCACATCAATGGTCTCGGCGCGGGCAATACGCCCCCGTTTACCCGGCACACTTAGACAGCCTTCCCAGCCCCACAGCATGGCCTCGCTGGCGCGGAGAATCTGCGGGTTGAGCATCTCGGTTATCGGCATAGTAGGCGCGTCGGGGTAGCGGGGATTGGGTCGGCTGGCCACAATCACAATCCGTAGCGGCAAGCCAATCTGCGGTGCGGCAATGCCGACACCATCGGCTTCTAGCATTAGTGTATTGAGTTCACTAAGAGCATCCTGAGCAGTGTTATCCAGTGGAAACGCCACTGCTACTGCGACTTGCTTAAGGCGCGGGTCCGGCACACTGAGGATGGTCATGCAGCCTCCTCCACCATTGCACTGTAACAGCGGTAAGCGAACACCAAGGGGTAGACTTCAAGCAGTGTGCCCGCCGCGCGATTGAGGTAGAACCAAATGGATGCAGCCTGACTGGTCAGCAGATGTTGGTGAATCAGCCAGAATGGCAGCATCACCAAGGCCATCATCACGATGACCGCCTTGAGCAACATACCTGCATAGGGAGCGGTTTGCTTCCAACTAAGCTGGATGGCGCGCCACGCTGGAAGACGCAACAAGGTGCAATTGAGGCTGGCGAACATTAAGCGGCTGGCAATCACTAAACCGGGCAGGATAAAAAAGCCTAGCCCCAATAAAGTCATCGCCAGCGTGAAGGCCACAACCAAGGTCAATTGTGGCCAAACCTTTAGGCCGGCCCGCAGACAGCTAGCAATCGACCACGGATCGCCAAGCAACTGGGCGCGGATATACAGTACCACTGCGGCAATATAGATTGGCTCCAGCCCAATACCCACTAGGGTAAGCAGCAGGTAGTTATCTTGGCTAAGCTTGCCATCCTCGCCTAAAAAGCCGTTTTGCAGCGCGATAAAGGGCAGCGCAATCGGCAGAATAATACAAGCGATCGCTTTTAGGTGGCGCAGGTAAAAGCGCCAACTCTCACTTAACAACTCACTCAAACTGCCGCGATACATCCGCTTTACTCTCCTCCCTAACGACCTTTTTTCATCTTTGGCGACCGACTTTAGCCTAGAACCTGTGTTAGCAGCTCACTGAGCGAGCCGACAGAAACTACATCGGCCGGAACACTGTGCCCTTTACGGTTCAACCACACGCTAGCCCAACCCGCCTGTTTGGCTGCGCGCGCATCCTTCTCTAGATTATCCCCCACATAGAGGCAGTCTTTAGCTTCAAGGCCTAAGCGTTCGCTGGCTTGATGAAAGATCTCAGGTTTGGGCTTAGCCACTCCGGCCGCCTCCGCGGTCAGGGTGAAGGCCATGAACGACTCCAATTGGCAGGCTGCCACCTTGCGCAGCTGCATGGCATCCGGGCCATTAGAGACCAGCGCTAATACATAGCCACGTTGTTGCAGCTCAGTTAAGCAAGGCAGGGCGTCGTCGAACAGACTCTCTGCACAGGCGGCCACATAGGCCTGCATAAAGTATTCAAAGGCTTGCTCGGCTTGCTGATCGCTCAGCTCAGGGCTAGCCAAGGCATGACGAATACGCGCCTGACGCATCTGCGCGGCGCTTAGCTGGCCATCGAGGAAGTCGGGGTAGTAGCGGCTGAGCGCTTCCTGCCAATGCCGACCAGCCTCGGCGGCACGCGCCGGGGCATAGTGTTCAAATAGGGCTTGTACACCCAAGCGGGTGGCTTGGGCATCATCTAATAGGGTGTCATCAAGGTCGAACACCACGGCTTGGTATGCTGGCATGCTGCATCACGGTCAAATTCAGATGGGTCCATGTTGAGCTACAGCATTAAAGGCTGTCAACCCTATTTAGGTTACCGTTTTTCGCTAAGCTCTGCGGTTATCCGCAGCCAGTTCCTCTAGCTTATCGGGCCCATCGCTATCGTCGTGATCGGCGCACATATAGCTGCGGCTGGAGCAGAACGGGGTAAGCGGAATAGCCGGCTCCAACACCGTCTCATCCTCACCTTCAGTCTTACTGGCTATCGCGCTATCAGCTTGCACTTGCTCAAGCGACTCTTGCTCATGGCTGCGCTGGATCTGCTGCACCCGACGAAACGCCAGTATGCTTCCCAACACGCCAAACACCACCGCGCCCAATGCTTGTCCAGCTAACACCCCTTCAGCGCCCATCCATTGCGAACCGATAAATACAAACGGAATGGTGCCAATGGTTGCCTTGGAGAAGTTAAGCATGGTCGACATCGCCGGGTAGCCAAGGTTGTTAAAGGCAGCATTAGCGATAAACAGCGCCCCGTTAAACAAGAAGCTAAAGCTTATCCAGGTGCAGAAGAAGGCGACCAACGAGGCGGCATCGCCATCAAGACCAAATGCGCCGATCAGCCAAGGCTGCGCCAACCACATCACCAGCGATAACAGCAGCACATAGGCGCTGGCAAAGCCCAATGAATAGCTGAGCGTCTGCTGCACGCGCGAGTACAGATGCGCGCCATAGTTTTGCCCAATAATCGGCCCCACTGCGCCTGATAGCGAGAACACCATGCCAAAGGCCACCGGGATCATCCGCCCAACCACTGCCCAGCCCGCTACATAAGAGTCGCCATACTGGGCAATCGCCGCCGTCACGTAGGCATTGCCAATGGGGGTGGCGACATTGGTCATCATCGCCGGACCGGCCACATTAAAGATCCGCTTGAGATCTCCAATCCACAAGTTGAAACGAAACGCGGTGAGTAATTGATGCCGATACATCACCGCGCCCAGCGCAACGCCAGCCACGGTAAAGCGCGCAACCACCGAGGCTAAGGCCGCACCGGTCAGCCCCCAGTCGAACACAAAGATAAACAAAGGGTCGAGCAGCGCATTCACGCCACCGCCCAACAGGGTTGACCACATCGCGCGTCGGGCATCGCCCACCGAGCGCAACGCGGCACCGGCGCTCATGGCAATGCCCAGCACTGGCAGCGAGGGCAACATAATCCGCAGGTAATGGGTGGCAAGCTCCAAGGTTCGGTTTTCGGCGCCCAACCACTCGAGAAGATCTGGCGCCAGCCACCACACCACCGCCGAGATGGCGCTGCTAATCATAAAACCGGTGACTAATACATTGATCGCCAAGCGTCTGGCCTGCTCACGATCGCGCTCGCCAATCGCCTTGGATACCAGTGCGCTCATCGCAATCGACAAACCAATGCCTACCGAAGTGGTAAAAAAGGCCACGGTACCGGCATAACCAACGGCTGCAGCCAACTCCGACTCACCCAGCAAGCTAATAAAGTAGAGGTCAGCCAAGTCAACCAAGAACAGCGCGGTTAGACCAATCGCGTTGGTTGCTGACATAACGAAGATATGCGGGAAGATGGCTCCCTTGGTAAATTTTGCCTGGGGCATGGCTCGACTAGCGTTTGCAAAAAACTAAAGTGTAGTCCAACCCAAACATTGGCTAACTACAAATATTTCGGTGACTTTTTTCAATTAAACAGGAAAAACAAAAATTTACTGTCAATACTATTACTGAATTTAACGCAAGGAAGCTTATGCAATCAGATTGGTCGCCACTGGAGGCGGCAGAGCGAAAGATGAGCCTGGTGATGCACCTTGCAGGCTTGGTTCCCAGTCTTTTCTTCTGTATCTATCATCTCTTCTACGGGAAGCTTTGGTTTGGCTTAACGGTGGTTCCTTGCGCCACTATGCTCCTGATATCACTGTACTTTATTTGTACAGACCACAACGATGAACGCTACAAGCTATTTGACCGTTTGTTCTTGATGCTGGCCTGTGTCCCAGTACTTGCGGGAATGCTAGATAAAGGGCTACATGGTGAATACTTCATACAAGCCCTCATTTTGGCCTGTTTTCTCAACCTACCGACTCGGCTCGCAGAACGCTTTGTGCTGGTCATCTCAATCATTGCGATCAGCTTTGGCTTCTGGCGCTTTGGCGATCAGGAAGGGCTGCGCTTTGCTATCGGCCTGATTGCGCTGCATATTTTTGCTTGGGGAATCGCCAGAATTGTCGTCCAACAAAACAATGAGCTACATGAGCTGGCATTTCGTGACTCACTAACCAAAGCCTACAATCGTCGCGCCCTGTACGACGAGCTGTTCAAAGCCCAAAAGCACTTTCAGCGCAGCAGGCAAACCTCAACCATCATCATGCTCGACCTCGATAACTTCAAGCAGATCAATGACCGCTACGGTCACCCAGTCGGCGACGACGTACTTTGTTGGTTTGTGACCAAACTGCAAGAAGACACCCGCGCTAATGACCGGGTGTTCCGCTATGGTGGTGAAGAGTTCTTGATACTGCTTAGCGGTGCCTCGATGGAGCAAGCCTTTTCGGTTAGCGAAAAGCTGCGTCAAACAATCGCCAATGACTCGAGCGCACCACACGGAGACCTGGTTACCTTTAGTGCTGGGCTAGCCGAAATCAAACTCAGTGAAGACATCGATACCTGGATCACCCGCGCCGATAACGGCCTTTATCACGCTAAACACGCAGGCCGCAATCAAACCTGGTTGGCTCCTAGCACACCGGATGCTATGCGAATTTAGGGCGTAGCGAGTTTTAGGGCTTAACCGTAGCCTCAACATCGCTGGTCAGCGATGACGATTGCTCAACCGATAACGCTTCACTGCGCCATAGACGCTCGCCACAACACAAGCAAACGTGCTCGCGGCATGCATCCGCCAAACTATGACTACCGTACTCCCAAAGCTGGGTGCTGCCACAATGGGAGCAGCACAACTGCTCACCTTTGCTGGCGCCCGGTTGGTGACGATACTGAGAAAGGGTGGGAAGCTGCATCCAGCGCTGCCATTCCCTGTAGCGCGGCGATATCCACTGGGCCAAGCGACCGCCTTTTACGAGAGGGGAAGGCGTTTGGTCGTTGGACAGGCTCAAGCCACTGATAGTTTTTACTGTGTTGATGCCAGTCATGATTAATTCGTTTTATATTAGATTGATGTTATATAGATCACATTTTGACTAGAGCACAGTATAGGTCACAGTCCCCTGATAACCGATAACTCAATTAGAAAAATTTATTATTTTGCACTGTGCAGAAAACACTCAACTGAAGGTGTAAAAAGTTTGCACTGCCAAGCTGGTGTTATCAGTAGAAAAGTTTGGACGGGGCCTGCTAAATGAAGCTTTTGTGACCGTGAGGCGAGTCACAAAATTATTTTTGAAAGGCGCAGGTCCACAAGACTTTACACGATAAACGCGGCAGCACAGATGCGAGCCGCGTCAAATTTTCATGAAACGAAACTGCTAGCCGTTCGCGGCTTGGTATTTAGTGGTACAGCGGAGCGCTGGTTTGCGACTGCCACTCAGCCAAGCCTTGCCAATATTGCTGCATCTGCTGGTAAGGTGTTTCACCCAACCCAGCTTCCAAATAGTCGTTCAAGATGACTCCCCAGCGGAACTCTTCTACCTGATTACCCGGGATACCTTGGTGGCGAACAACCAATGCTTTCACCAATGCTTCCAGATGTTGTAGCTGTTGCTGGGAGCATGAAGAGGGTTGTGTGAGCAACACCGACTGGCACTGCTCCAGCAGGTTCTTCTGCAAACGCTGGTTACCCAGCTCATCGAGATCGGCCACGGTCAACGCCTCACTGAGCAGGCGGAAGCGGCAGACTTCGCTTAGAGCTTGGTAGTCATCGTGCTTGAGGTTAAAGAACAACATGGCGTAGCCGGTTTGTGCCTCGCGCAAGATAACACAGTGATGCTGGTCGATATCAAAGCGGTGGGCCTGCCAGCGGTTCAGGCTTAACCCCTGCTTAAGGCTGGGAAGCTGGGCAGGTAGGTGGGGAACCAAACTGGCATTGACTTGAATCTCTAACATCTGACTGAACTCCGCGCGTAAATACTGGCTGTACCCAGTAATGGCAAGTTCAGTGCCAGCTTAGAGCGTCAAAAAAACAACACCTTCAAACAGGCTTCAACAACAGGCCCAAAAACAGGTCTAAATAAACAGCTGCCGCGCTTCATTCAAGCTAGGGATAACCCGGTGTTGTAAGGCCAACAACGGCTCATCCGGCATCACCAAGTCAGGCACTTGTACCACTTGCATATTGGCGGCATGGGCAGCGCGCACACCATTGGCGGAGTCCTCAAAAGCGATACAGTGCTCGGGGGCGATACCCAAGCGCGAGGCGGCCAGCAGGTAAATCTCGGGGTCGGGCTTGCTATGGGCAACCTCACAGCCACAGGTTATCAGCGAGAAGTAATCGCGCAGTCCGGCCAAACGCAGTTTGTTCTCGGCCAGCTCTTTGGCAGTGGAGGTGGCAACCGCGAGCTGAATCGGCAAGCCTGCAAGCAGCTCTAACAGCTCTCGTACGCCTTCGCGCAGCGCCACCGCGCGGTTGTGTACATGCCCTTGATAGAGCGCCATCCAGCGTTCTCTTAAGGGGTGATAGGGGAAGTCTGGACCAAGCTGCTCGGCAAAAATCTGCTCGATACGCTGGGCATTACAGCCGATGATTTGCAAATAGACGCTCTCAGGCACGTTCAGCTGCAGCTCGCTGCAAGCGTCCAAAAAATACGAGCGACAAAGTCGCTCGCTATCCAGTAGCAGGCCATCCATATCGAAGATGGCCGCGTGAATGGGTTTACTCATGGAGTCCCTAGAAAAACAGGTGCGCCATGCCCGCTACTACCGGAAGGGTAACCAAGGTGCGCACGATAAAGATGACAAACAGTTGCCACAGCTTCACCGGAAGCTTGCTGCCCAAGATAAGCGCGCCCACTTCAGACAGGTAGATTAGCTGGGTAACCGAAACTGCAGCAATGATAAAGCGAGTAATCTCAGGTTCAATAGAGGCCGCCAAAATAGATGGCACGAACATATCGGCAAAGCCCACTACCAAGGTCTCGGAAGCCGCTGCCGCCTCAGGCACTTGCAGTAGCTCGAGCAGAGGAATAAACGGCATGCCCAGCCAGGTAAACACCGGGGTCGTCTCGGCAATCACCAGAGCAACAGTGCCCACCGCCATAATCACCGGCAGTACACCAATCCATAAGTCTGCCACATTGTGCAGCCCTTGTTGCAGCAGTTGACGCGGCTTACTGGCGCGCTGTGCTTGCTGTAGAGCCAAGTTCCAGCCCCAGCTAAAGGCGCTATGCCCTTGGGGGATCAGCTCTTCGTTGCCGCTGCGTTGCTTGCCGTCGATAAACTTATCGGCGAATAGCGAAAGCGGTGGAATGCGCGGGGTGATAACCGCCGCCACAAAGCCGGCAGCACACACGGCAGCGTAGAAAGGCAGGAACATATGCTCCAGCTGTACCTGCGCCAATACCACCAATGAGAAGGTAATCGATACGGTTGAGAAGGTGGTCGCCACCACAATGCCTTCACGCTGAGTGTAGTAGCCCTGCTCATACTGCTTGCTGGTCAGCATGATGCCCACGCTACCATCGCCAAGCCAAGAAGCCATCGAGTCAACCGCCCCGCGGCCGGGCAAGGTGAATAGTGGACGCATCACCTTGCTGAGCAAGGTGCCTACAAACTCCAGCAGGCCGAAGTTAAGTAGTAGTGGCAGCAGCACCCCGGCGAACAGGAACACACCAAGCAAGGTCGGTAGCAAGTCGAACAGGATAAGGCCGCCGGTATCGCCAGACCACACCTCACTCGGACCAATCTCCAATGCGGTGGCCAACACAAAGATGGCACCAAGAACTCGCACCACAAACCAGCCCGGCGAGAGCTGGAACAAGGCGCTAAGCAGCGGTTGGTCCTTGAGCCAAGCGGGCTTGGCGAAGAAGAAATAACAGCTAATCAGGGCGCTGGCGGTAATCAGGGTGGTGATCAACGGCACCGCGAAATCACCCAAGCCGCCGGTAAACAGCTTGGCCAAGATCGCCACAGGAATAGTGAGCGAGCCGTCATAAGGCACCGGCGTCATAAACAGGAAAATGCCTAACAGCGATGGCCCCAAAAACGCGCTGGCCTTGGCGTTTCCTTCGGTGGTGGTGGATGTCATGTTTGCAACCTCTTAACTCTGCATATTCAGTCAGCCGCCGCAGTCTGTTTTAGTGTTATATTCACTGCGACTGAATAATTTAGCGAGATAATATAGCAAGCAAAGTCGCATATCAATGCATAAATAGCGTTTTGTTCGCAGTAAATAGTGAATAAACTCGCAGAATATGCGAATCACCACTCAAGTGACTGGCAATATGCTGAAGTTAATGGATTTTCAGTCAGCGCCGGTAGCGATCTTGACGCAACACCGCGCTACCCAAGCGATGCTCGATAATCAGCTCTGCACCTTGTTCAGAATAGCCAAGGCTGGGGGATTGTTGCCACTGACTGTCTTGGGCACGTCGCCACAAGATGCTGTCTCCGTCGATGGTACAGATAAACAGCTCGGTGCTGGCACCGTTAGACCAGCGCAGCTCAACGCCATCGACGCCTTGGCGATAATCGCGCACCTGCTGCGGCTGGGCGCTGACCAAGCTGGCAACCGCAAAACGGCAGATTTCATTGTCTGAAGGTGAAGCAATGAGCTTGCTGCTCACCAGCAGCAAGCAGATAACAACAGACTTAAGCAGGCTGTTCATCCAGCAAGATCCTCTCTACAAACTGCCCGAGCAGGGCATTGCTCTCAGGGGTTTCCACTGCGCCGTCTAACACCGCCCTGAGCTGGTCGGCCCCCTCGGTGTATTTATCCGCGAACAGTGACAGGCGCTGTACCAAGATTGCACGGTCCACTTCCGGGTGGAACTGGGTCGCCCAAAACGGCGCGCCTTCAACTTTTAGAGCGTGCACACAGTGGCCAGTTTCCGCCAAGTTGATACAGCCGGCGGGCAACTGGTAGGCGCTATCGCGATGCACCGATACCGCAACAAAGGGGTCGGGCATGGTGGAGAATAAGGGGTCGGTCTGGGCGGCCTCGGTTAAGCGGATCGGCAGGGTTCCCATCTCGAAATCTTGGTCATGGTGGAAGATCTCGCCGCCCAGCGCCAGCACCGCCAGCTGGAAACCAAAGCAAGAGGCAAACACCGGTAACTTACGCTGCAGGCACTCACGCAGCAGCACTTGAATATCTTCCACAAACGGATAGCGCTCGGGTTCAAGCACACTCGCCTCGCTGGAACCGCCCACCAATACCGCGTGGTAGTCAGCGAGCCGCTGGTGGTCATAATGGGGCTGATCGAACACGTTCCAGATATCGAACTGCGACTCAGCCACTTCACAGAACTGGGCGAAGCTGCTGAGCTCTTCCTGGCGGGTTTGCTCGTCATCGCGGATTTGAATCAGTAGTAGTTTAAGTTGTTGCTTGCTCGGCATTAATCTCTTCCCTGAAGCTCTATCGACCGCAGCATAGTGCACGGCTTGCCAGCCTTCAATGTACACAATCCACAGCCAATACTGAATGCCGTGGGCTTCAAAAAAGAGAGCCTGCTCAGAGCATGTAACTAGCTGTTAAGCTAGGCTAAAGGAATCGACAGCAAGCAGGAACGCGCTATGGATGAACGACGAAAATTTCTCAGGGTGCTGTTTAACCGCCCAGCCTATCTCAACCATGCCGACCAGAGCTGGTCTTGTGAGTTGCTGGACCTGTCCCTGCAGGGAGCGCTGGTAACGGTACCTAATGATTGGGACAAAGAGGTCACTAAGCTGACCCTGAGTTTTAACCTCACAGAGCTAGCGGAAGACGCCATTGGCATTACCATGGACGCCGAGGTGCGCCATACCACCGAAGAGCACATCGGTTTACACATCACCCACTTAGACTTGGATAGCGCCAGCCACCTTAAGCGGCTAATTGAGCTTAATCTGGGTGACGACGAAGCCCTGCACCGCCAGCTGGAACAGCTAATCTTCTAAAAAGAAAAGGGGCTAGATTCAGCCCCTTTCTCTTTCTCTTGCTCTCGCCCTGCTCTAGAGCGCTTCTATCGCCTCAGACAAATTAGCTACCCCAACCACTTCAATGCCCGGAATGGCCTGCTTGGGCTTGTTGCCAATCGGCACGATGGCGCGTTTAAAGCCATGCTTGGCGGCTTCGTTAAGTCGCTCGATGCCATTGCCCACTGGGCGGATCTCGCCAGATAGACCCACCTCGCCAAATACCACCAACTCCTGTGGAAGCACCTGATTGCGGAAGCTCGACACCATCGCCACCAGCAAGGCCAAGTCGGCGCTGGTTTCGGCAACCCTCACGCCACCGACTACGTTGGCGAACACATCTTGGTCAGACATCTGTACCCCAGCGTGACGATGCAATACCGCCAACAACATGGCCATGCGATTCTGCTCCAGCCCCACCGCAACTCGGCGCGGATTGGCCAGTGCGCTGTAATCCACCAAGGCTTGGATCTCCACCAGCAGCGGTCGAGTTCCTTCCCAAACCACCATCACCACCGAGCCCGGCGCTGGCTCTTGGGCGCGCGACAGGAAGATGGCCGAGGGGTTCGACACCTCGCGAAGGCCCTGCCCGGTCATGGCAAACACGCCCAGCTCATTGACCGCGCCAAAGCGGTTTTTGTGGCCACGTAGGGTGCGGAAGCGCCCGTCCGACTCGCCTTCCAACATGATGGAGCAGTCAATACAGTGCTCCAGTACCTTCGGGCCAGCCAGGGTGCCATCTTTAGTCACATGGCCCACCATCAACATGGCAATATTGTGTTGCTTGGCAAAACGAGTCAGCCATGCCGCACTCTCGCGTACTTGGCTCACCCCACCCGGCGCCGACTGAATATCTGCCATGTGCATCACCTGGATGGAGTCGATCACCATCAGCTTGGGCTTCTCTTGCAGGGCCAGTGCACCGATCTGCTCGACGCTGGTTTCCGAGAGGAGCTTGAGCTTGTCTTTTGGTAGGCCCAAACGCTGGGCACGCATCGCTACCTGCTGCAGCGATTCCTCACCGGTGACATACAGGGTGGGCATCTGCTGGGCCAGCCCGCACATGGTTTGCAGCAGCAAGGTACTCTTACCGGCCCCCGGTGAACCACCAATCAAGATAGCGCTGCCAGGCACGATGCCGCCGCCAAGCACCCGGTCAAACTCTTTAAAACCACTGGAGAAGCGCGGTAGCTCGGTGAGATCGATATTTTCCAAGGTTTGCACCTTGGCTTGGGTATCGCCCGCATAGCCACTAAAACGGTCGCTACGGTTGGACGGCTTGGCGGCTAGTCGGACCTCACTTATGGTGTTCCAGGCTTTACACTCGGAGCACTGCCCCTGCCATCGGGGAAAGTCTGCGCCACAGTCGTTGCAGACATAAGCGGTTTTAGTTTTTGCCATGGAAAACCTAACTTGTTTGAGTACGCGTTTCAGTAATTATTGACTTGTGCTTAATCTCGAATGGGCACAAACTTTGCTGGAAAAACATCACATTGTAGTGACTTCACCAATAATTTGACAGTGGTACGGTTTCGGATTCTTAGAACATGAACGCGGCTTTTAATCAGGCGCTGATAGAGCAGCTGTTGCCTCTGGCCAATAGCGGTGATTTTAGTGATGTCTTCAATAGCGCCACGCAGGAAATGAGCAGTAACCAACGCTTCCTGCTGAAAATGGAAATTAACCGCCTGGCTAAACCCTGCCAGCGGATAATCGATCTCCGAGGTAAGGTGGACGGAGAGTGCCAAGCCTTTGAGCACAACGGACTCACCCACTTTCTCGACGAGATCGCCGTAAACGAATTCAAGGCCCAGTTATCCCGCTTTGCCGGCACCTACACCATGGGGGTGTATGAAGCGCTACAGCAGACCGAAAACAACTTTCGGGTCATGCAGCAGCGCAACATCGACCCGCAGGAGGCAGCCAAGCAGCGCCCTAAGCAATATCAGGCGAGAGCGGTCAAACTCGGCCAGTTTATCTCGAGGAATGAGGAACGCATGCACCTTGCCGCGCCGCTGAAACTTGCTGGAAGTGACGGGGAAGAGTTTGAGGCCATGTCGTCAAACATGTCGGTGTCGGGTATCAAAGTGAAAGTCGACAAGGACCGTCAGTTTGAGGTGGGCCAGCGCTTAATCGTCTATTTCACAGGATTAGAGAAAGAGTTTGCCAACAAGGTACTGGGCGCCGGTACCGAATATCAGATTGTAGGTATCAACCATAGCGACAAAGACCAGTCGCTGCGGATGATTGTGGTAAACCCCGATGCTGAGTTTAAAACCTTCTTTGAAACCTACCTGCGCTCTTATAAAGGGCGTTACCGGGTGGATGTAGATAGCGTCAGCTCGGCAGTGGTTACCAAGGGCTATCAACAGTACCTAATGCCGCGTTTGCACGGCATCCCGGTCTACTTCGATAAGGGCGAGCCATCGACACTGCGCTTTGCCCTCTCCACCCCGAACAACCAAGAACTGCTGGCTTACTGGCGCGATGAGAGCAACCACAGCCACCTATCGCAGCTGTTCCATAAGCCGCGGATGCTGCGCTACCAAAGCCAGATCGAAGGTGAAACGCTGATCTTCTGCTTCACCCATACCGCCAGAGAACGCTTGTTCTTCTATACCGCCACCCGCGAAGAGCTGGAAGAACACCCGCAGTTGCGCGAGCTATTCATCGGCTTTGGCTCGCGTAAGCCAAGCTGGCGGGTGATGAAGTATCAATGGCAGCATATCGACGAAGCACCCCACGTTAGTGCCTCATCGCTGTCGCGCAAGATGGGGGCGGTAGATCTAGAGCGGATCAACACTGCGGTGGAGAATCTTCGAACGGTAGGCTTGCTCAGCGACGTGACTGCGCAGTTTGCCGGCGAGCTCTACCACGACAACTATCCGGTCAAGCTCAATCCGAATCAATTGGCCATCTTCAACCAAAGCAAGATGGTCAGCCCCAGTTTCGAAGTGGTTGCCTACAAATACCTACAACTGCGCCGCGAAGATCGCTACATGTATCGCTCGTTGGTGGAAGTTGAGACCAAGCATGGCGAGAAGTTGGTTGCCTGGTGCCGCGACTTCTCGGTACATGGCATGCAAATCGAGGTGGAGGGTGACATTACTGTCGCCAAAGGCGACACCCTCTACCTAAGCCTGCCGCAGTTCCAAAAGCTGGTGAAAAGCTACAATCTCAAGTTACTGCCCTACCGAGTGGTCAATCACAACCGTCAGGGCAACGTGTTTAACCTGCAGGCCGCTGTCATCGAGCACCAGTTGCACGATGGCATGCGTTTCTTTGAGCAGCTGATTGCCAACAACCTCGACAAGCTCAATCAGGTGCCAGAGCGCCCATCGATGAATGGCCTCTCTGAGACCTTGCGTCAGCTATTCTGTGAACCGCTGTTCTGCCGCGCGCTGTACATTGAAAAACGCCCCGGCCGCTTTGATATCAGTTGTCTGGGTTATGGCAGCCATCCACATAGCTTCGACAGCTTTACCGGGGTTGGTGATGGCGAACACGTCGCTGAGCTTAGCGACTTGTTCAATCAGGGTGAGCTGCACAGCAAGCTGCTGGATACCGTGCGTAACCTCGATGCCGAGCACGCCCCGGAAGTCATCGAGCTACTGGCTCTGGTGAATAACAATACCCGCCGCTTAATCAGTCTGCGCGATGTGGCCGAGCTGGAAGAGTCAGGTCGGCTGGCAGAGTACGTGAAGTTTGCCAGTGGCAAAGGCCGAGTCCTATCGTTCAGCCTGCATATCTCGCGGGTCGGACGACCGGATACCGAGTTTATTCAGCGCGAGCTGGATTACATCAGCCACTACGCCATTCATAAGGCCAAGCAGTTAGAAGATGAGCTGTGGAGTGTGGTGGGTGTGGCGGTGGTCACCGATACCACGGCCGAGCTGATGCATCGCCTGAAGATGCCGGAGTTTATGCAGCTACAGAGCGCTTAGCCAGCGCTCTGTAGCCTTATCACGTTCGCTTAGGCGCAGCCGCTCAGCAGCTCTGAGGCCGACAGGATGCGCACTACCCCATCCAGATCGCTGTGGCGGATCGCCATCTGCGCTTTCGCCTGTACCAGTGGCTTGGCGTGAATGGCCACCCCAAAGTCCGATTCGGCCAGCATCAGCAAGTCATTCGCGCCATCGCCAATCGCCATGGTTTGGGTCGCACCGAACTCTTGCGCCAAGGCCTTTAAAGTATCGGCTTTAACCTGCGCATCCACCACCCCACCGAGTACTTGCCCAGTCAACTTGCCATCGATGATCTCAAGCTGGTTGGCCACTACTCGATCAAAGCCTAAGTCTTGCTGTAAGCGCTCGGCAAAGTAGGTGAAGCCACCAGAGGCGATCGCCACCTTCCAGTCAATCTGCTTAACAAACGACAAGAGATCTTTTAGGCCCGGCATCAACGGCATGCTATCGGCCACTTGCTGAAGTATCGCTTCAGGCGCATCGGCCAGCTTGCCGACTCGGGCGCGCAGACTCTGCTCGAAATCCAGCTCGCCGCGCATCGCTGCCGCGGTCACTGCACTGACCTCTGCGCCAACCCCAGCAAGGGCGGCAATCTCATCGATACACTCAATCTGAATGGTGGTCGAGTCCATATCCATCAGGATAAGGCCCGGCTGATGAAGGTTTGGTAAGCGGCTCATCACCACCCAGTCAAACTCCCAGTCTTGGGTCTCCAGCGAGGCCTTGAGCTCTTGCTCGTTGCACTCTGCGCTCAGTAGCACCGTGGTGGCTCCGAGCATCACCCGGGCTCCTTGCAACACTAACTGGCGGCCATCTGCCTGCACGGTAAGGCTTAGCTGGTTGAGCTGCTCAGAAGTGAGCGCTGGCGCCCAAATCAACAGCTGGCAGTGGCAGGCAATGCTGACATGGGGAGCCAAGTCTTCGCCACTGAGCTGATAAGGGAAATCATCCAAAACCGATGGCCAGTCTGCCACCAGCGGGGGAAGTTGAGAGAGTCGATGGGAATGGTGCAAATTACATCCTTGCTAATGAAACCCTAGGCGCTTCAAGATAGCTATTGGATTTTGCTTTGGCAAGTCCCTAAGATGGTAGCAGTGTGGAGGCTAAAGACATAAATAATGGATAAGAAAGCCATAACCCGATACCGCGTTGTACAGTTCTTGCAGCTACTGATTGCCATCGGTTGCTGTATCTGGATCTTTCAATCCCTGCTGCAGCTAAAAACCAGCGGGCAAGGCCTGATCCATTACCAAAGTGAGCAGCTGGCGCGCTCGCTAAGCAGCGTTGCCACGCTCAATATCCACAACACCCTAAGCCAACCCGAAGAGCTGCACAGCGAACAACTGCAAAGCCTGGTCGATGAACTGCAGCAGCAACGCTACGTATCATTGGCGGCAGTGTTCGATCGCCAAGGCAAGTTATTGGTCAGTAGCGACCATAGCGAGCAAGATTCCCCCATGCGCCTATTTAATGCGCTGGAACGACCGTTTATTACCGAGGTCAGTGACAGCGAGCAAGGGCTGCGCGCCTATCTGAAGATCCAGCTCAACTACCAGTCGATCCTGTCCAAAGCAGAGCGCTATATCGAACAAGGGCAAAGTCAGATGATGCTGATTATGTTGGTATCGATGGCGATTGGCTTTCTGCTCACCCGGGTACTGTCGCGCAAACGTTATTCGGCGACCCTAGCGGCGATAGCCCTGCGGGCAAGAGCAGCACGAGCCCGACGGGCCCGTGCATTAATCGAGGATGTGGCAACCCGTACCGAGTCGCCAGATAGCCCCGACAAGTAACCTTTGTCAGTGACTTAGATCAGTGAATCTAGAGTCAGAACGATCATGTCGTTGAAGGTTAGCTGACGCTCTTCAGCGGTGGTTTGCTCGCCGGTGCGGATGTGGTCAGAAATGGTTACTACACACAGCGCGGCTTTGCCACACTCGGCTGCTACGCCGTAAAGGCCAGCCGCTTCCATCTCAACGGCCAATACGCCGTGTTTTTCCATAACGTCAAACATCTCTGGGTCTGGGCCGTAGAACAGGTCAGCAGAGAATACGTTACCCACCTTGGCTTTAATGCCGGCTTTCTCAGCGCTGTCGACCGCGTTGCGTAGCAGCTCGTAGTTAGCGATAGCGGCAAAATCAAAGCCTTTAAAACGCTGACGGTTCACGTTCGAGTCGGTACATGCACCCATGCCGATAACCACGTCACGCAGCTGAACGTCTTGGCTGATGGCACCTGCAGAACCCACACGAATGATCTTCTCTACACCGTATTGGGTGTACAGCTCGTGGGCGTAGATAGAGGCGCTAGGAATACCCATGCCAGAACCCATTACCGATACCTTCTTACCTTTGTACGTACCGGTAAAACCAAACATGTTGCGCACGCCAGTTACCTGAACCACATCTTCCAGGAAGGTTTCAGCGATGTACTTGGCACGCAGCGGATCGCCAGGGAACAGTACGGTTTCAGCAAAATCACCAGGGTTTGCACTAATGTGAGGAGTTGTCATTGTCAGTCCTTATTTTGGGGGCCAATGCCCCCGGTCAAAAATTAAAAAGTAGATCTATAGGAACGCGTCGCCGTAGCCCAGGGCCGGTAGCCCCAAGTAACTGGCCAGAGACTGTCCCATATCGGCAAAGCTGTTACGCAAACCAAGATTCTTGGCGCCCAACTTCTTGCCATAAACCAATACCGGTACATGCTCGCGGGTGTGGTCTGTACCTTCCCAAGTCGGGTCACAGCCATGGTCGGCGGTGAGCAGTACCACGTCATCGTCGCCCAATTGCTCGAGCAACTCCGGCAAGCGCTTGTCGAAATACTCTAGCGCGGCGGCATAGCCTGCCACGTCGCGACGGTGACCGTAGGATGAGTCGAAATCGACGAAGTTGGTGAAGATAATACTGTTATCAACACCGCGCGCCATCTCGCTCAGGGTCAGATCAAACAGCCCTTCCAAGCCGGTTGCCTTCACCTTCCGAGTGATGCCTTGGTGGGCATAGATATCGGCAATCTTACCGATACTCACCACTTCACCGCCGGCATCGGCCATCTTGTCCAGTAGGGTTGGCGCAGGTGGAAGAACCGAGTAATCACGGCGATTACCGGTGCGCTGGAAATCGCTGGCGTTATTGCCAACAAATGGACGGGCAATCACTCGGCCAATGTTGTAAGGGTCAACCAGCTTGCGCGCCAACTCGCAAAGCTCCAGCAAGCGCTCTAAACCGAAGGTTTCTTCATGCGCGGCGATCTGGAATACGCTATCGGCCGAGGTGTAGAAGATCGGCTTGCCGCTGGCCATATGCTCTTCGCCCAGCTGCTCCAAAATCGTGGTGCCGGATGAGTGGCAGTTACCCAGATAGCCCGGCAGATTGCCCTGCTCCACCAATGCATCCAACAGCTCTTGTGGGAAGCTGTCGGTGGGCTTGTCGAAATAGCCCCAATCAAACAGCACCGGCACACCGGCGATCTCCCAGTGACCCGATGGCGTGTCTTTACCGCTGCTCAGCTCTTTGGCGTAGCCATAGTAGCCAATGGGTTTCACGTCTGGGTCCATCCCCGGTGGGTATACACCGCCGCTTTCAAAGCAGGCCTGACCCAAGCCCAAGCGGTTAAGGTTGGGAATGTTAAGCGGGCCTTTGCGGCCGATATCGGCGCGCCCTTCAGCGCAGGCTTCTGCGATATGCAGCAAGGTGTTAGAGCCTACATCTCCGAACTGATCGGCATCGGCGGTTGCGCCAATCCCAAACGAGTCCATCACCAGAATAATTGCACGTTTCATCTTCTAGTCCTCTTTCACAATGCATTGGTAGAGCGCAGACGCTGCAAGCTTAGGCGAAGTATCGCTCTGAGTCAGGGCCTCGCGAACCAATGCGGCAGCGTGCTGCCATTGTTGCTCGCTGCTGGCATGGATCAGCATAAGTGGCTGATCCACGTCGACATAATCACCTAAACTCACGATCTGAGATAGGCCAACGCTGTAATCCAGCTGGTCTTTAGGATGCTGGCGCCCCCCACCCATGGCGACCACCGCCATGCCTAAGGCTTTGCTGTCGATTTCGCTGACAAAGCCGGCCTGCTCGGCCAGTATCGGCTTAATCACCGCCGCCTTAGGTAGGTACTCTTGGTAGCGCGCGCAGAAATCGCTGGGGCCACCTAACTGCTCAACCATCGCACCGAAGCGACGTAGCGCTTCGCCATTTTCAATGCTGGCCATTAGCTGCTCACGCGCTTGCTCGCGGCTGTCGGCAAGTTTACCCAGCAGCAGCATGTCTTCGGCCAAGGCCATGGTCACTTCATGCAAGCGGGCGTTGCTGGTATCGCCTTGCAGATACTTGATCACCTCAACGATTTCCAGCGCATTACCCGCCGCCGAGGCCAGTGGCTGATTCATATCAGTCAGCCAGGCCCGGCAGCGCACGCCAGCGGCTTCACAGACCTGAACGATCGCTTCGGCCAGCTCTTTGCTCTGCTCATAGGTGGGCATAAACGCGCCATTACCGACTTTTACGTCCATCACCAAGGCATCCAGCCCTTCAGCCAGCTTTTTGCTGAGAATAGAAGCGGTAATCAGCGGTAGCGAATCGACCGTGGCGGTCACATCGCGCACTGCGTAAAAACGCTTATCGGCCGGTGCCAGCTGGCCACTTTGGCCAACGATGGCAATGCCCGGCACTTTGACCGCTTGCTCGAATACCTCAGGAGCTGGGGTGACCGAATAGCCGGGGATCGCTTCAAGCTTATCTAGGGTGCCCCCGGTATGGCCAAGGCCACGCCCGGAGATCATCGGCACGTGTGCCCCACAGGCTGCCAGCATTGGCCCCAGCAATAGCGAGGTCAGATCGCCCACACCACCGGTGGAGTGCTTGTCGAGCAATGGCCCGGTGACGCCAGTGGCTTGCCAGTTAAGCACCTCGCCCGAGTCGCGCATAGCCATGGTGAGCTCAGCGCGCTCATCAGCGCTCATGCCCTGGAAGAAGGTGGCCATGGCAAAAGCCGCAATCTGGCCATCGCTTATGCTGTCATCAGCAATGCCCGCGACAAAGCTGCGGATCTGCTCACGAGTGAGTTCGCCGCCATCGCGCTTGGTCTGAATAATTTCCTGTGGTAACAACATCGTGCGTTCCTGCTCTGTTCGTTCTGTTACTACTTGTATCAGCCGGAGGCTTAGTAGCCTTCACCGGCGGAGGCGTTATCATCGCCTTCGATGGTCGCCTTCAGCGCCGCCAACAGGCTTGACGCACCAAAGCGGAAGTGACGCTCGCTCACCCAGTCTTCACCCAGAATAGTGCGCGCCTTGCTCAGGTAGACATCGGCTTGCTCGGCGCTCTTCACACCGCCCGCAGCCTTAAAGCCACACGCCGGATTGTGATCGGCAATCGCTTGTAGCATCAGCTCGGCCGCTTCTGGGGTGGCATTAACCGGCACCTTACCGGTCGAGGTTTTAATAAAGTCTGCACCGGCCTTAATCGACAGTTCACTGGCTTTGCTAATCAGGGCGGGCTCAGACAGCTCACCACTTTCAATGATCACCTTCAGCAGCACGTCACCACAGGCGGCTTTACAGGCTTTCACCAGCTCAAAGCCCACCTGTTCGTCGCCACCTTGCAGGGCACGCCATGGGAACACCACGTCAACTTCGTCTGCGCCGTAGGCCACTGCTGCGCGGGTTTCCGCTACCGCCAATTCGATATCGGCTTCACCCAGCGGGAAGTTGGTCACAGTGGCAATCTTCACTTCACTGGCGCCGATCTCGTTGAGATAGCGACGGGCGAAGGGAATAAAGCGCGGATAGATACAAATTGCAGCAACCTGACCGACCTCGGTTTTGGCCTGATCGCACAAGGCAGCTACGCGCTCGCGGGTGTCGTCTTCGTTCAGGGTAGTCAGGTCCATCAAGCTCAGGGCTTGTTGGGCGATTTGTTTCAATTGTGCAGACATGTTTCGTCCTTAGTTAGTTGATTGCTTGCGGGCCAACAGCTGGCGACGCTCATCATCAGACATAAACGCCATGGCCAGGCCATTGCGTTGTAGGGTTTGGATCGCCTCGTCGTCGAGCCCCATTTGCTCGCGGACGACCCGATATTCATGACCGATGTCGATATTGCTGACACCGGGATCGTCGGTATTCAAACCGACACAGATACCCGCATCCAAAAAGCGTGGAAGCGGATGCTCTTCAATCATTGCCACCGTGGAGGTGTGCAGGTTGCTGCTTGGGCAGGACTCAATGCCGATCTGGCGCTGGGCCAGGGTGTCCATCAAAGCCAAGTCTTGGATTGCATTCACCCCATGGCCGATACGCTGGGCACCAAGGTGCTCAATCGCTTGCCAGATGCTTTGTGGACCTAAGGCCTCACCGGCGTGAATGGTTACGTTAAGTGACGCGTCACGCACCCGCTTGAAGTGTTCAACAAACAACTCGCCGGGGAAGCCCGCTTCGTTACCGGCCAAATCGACGGCGGTAAAGTGCTTGCGTTGCGCCAAAATGGCGTCGAGCTCTCGGGTGCAGTTCTCCACCCCGTAGGAGCGCGACATAATGCCGATCAGCTTGACCTGAACATCCTGGCTTTGGCAGGCGCTACGCACCCCATCCGCCACCGCTTCAATCACACCTTCCATCGGCAGGTTATGGGTTTCTGCCATGTAGTAAGGGCTAAAGCGCAGTTCGGTGTAGTCCAAGCCGGAGCGAGCGGCATCTTCAACATTTTCAATGGCCACGCGTTTAACAGCATCCAAGTCGCCGAGCACTTTCACCATCCAGTCCAGCTTGGCAAGAAAACCCAACAGGTCATTCTCTTTGCCTTGCACCTGAACCAGTGGGCGCATCTTGTCGATGCTCTCAGCAGGCAGCGGCATAGCAAACTGATGAGCCAGCTCCCACACCGTTTCAACCCGGACATTTCCATCTAAGTGTCGGTGTAAATCCAGCACCGGCAGTTGTTTATCAAACACGTGGTATTCCTCTATCCAAAGGGAGGCGAACCTCCCTTATCCGTTTTACTGTAGACCGATGAAGAAGCCAGCCAGAGCTGCACTCATCAGGTTGGCCAGAGATGCAGCCACTACTGCTTTCAGACCCATTTTCGCGATATCGCTACGACGACTCGGTGCCATACCACCTAGGCCGCCCAACAAGATTGCGATAGATGACAGGTTGGCAAAGCCACACAGTGCGAAAGTCACGATCACCTGAGTCTGGGTGCTCAGGGTTTCTTTCACTTGTACGAAATCGATGTAAGCCACGAACTCGTTCACGATAAGTTTCTGACCGATAAAGCTACCCGCTTGTACCGCTTCTGCCCATGGCACACCAATCAGCCATGCCAGCGGTGCAAAGATGTAACCCAAGATGATTTGGATAGTGAGATCAGGCTGACCGAACAGGCCACCGGCCCAACCCACAAAGTTGTTCATCAACGCAATCAGACCAATAAAGGCCAACAGCATGGCACCTACGTTCATCGCCAGCTGCATACCCGAGCTTGCACCCGATGCGGCCGCATCGATAACGTTGGCCGGCTTGTCTTCGTCGTCCAATACGTGGTCGATGTTTTGCTCGTTAAAGTCGGTCTCAGGCTTGATGATTTTCGCCATCAACAGACCACCGGGCGCCGCCATGAAAGACGCAGCAATTAGGTACTTCAGCTCTACACCCAGACCGGCATAGCCAGCTAGAACGGAACCGGCAACCGATGCCAAACCACCCACCATAATGGCGAACAACTCAGATTGGGTCATCTTAGGGATAAAGGGGCGAACCACCAGCGGCGCTTCAGTTTGGCCCACGAAGATGTTGGCAGTAGCAGACATCGACTCAGGGCGGTGAGTTTGCAAGGCTTTTTGCAGTGCGCCACCGATGATTTTGATGATCCACTGCATAATACCCAGATAGTAAAGCACTGCAATCAGCGACGAGAAGAATACGATAATCGGCAGCACTCGCAGGGCAAACACAAAGCCGTTGTTACCAAATACTTCGAACATTTGGCCGTGTACCAGCGGGCCAAACAGGAAGGCCAAACCGGCCTGTGCACTGTCGATCACCGACTGAACCGCACCGGATACCGCTTCAAGCACCGCTTGGCCGAAGGGCAGGTACAGTACAAAGGCACCAAAACCGGCCTGAATCAAAAAAGCACCGACTACAGTGCGAGGCTTGATGGCACCCTTGTTATCCGACAATAGCAGGGCTATTGCCAACAGGCTGGCGATACCAACCAAACTCATTAAAACACTCATAACATTCCTTACTTAATATACGTGGCAGAGTTAGTCTCTATCCATGACCCATCCATGGAGTGGGCTAATTGTTGGTCATCACAAGGCTACACAAACTGCCCTACATCACGTTTTTTCCAACTTTTTAGCTGCCACTTTTTGTTATTTACCTAATGTGTTGATGGTTACAGATGAGCGGCGATCTGCTGCTCGAGTTTTTCTTGATCGATGGCAAAGTTGCGAATGCCTTCGGCCAACTTCTCCACCGCCATGGCATCTTGGTTGTGCTGCCACAAGAACTCAGATTCTGACAACGCGGTAGGTGCTGCTTGCACCTCGCTGGCAGGCTTAAGCGCGACCTCAAGGGTGCCCTCGGTGTTCGCTAGTTCATCGAGTAGTGCCGGGCTGATGGTCAGGCGATCACAGCCTGCCAAGGAGAGGATCTCACCGCTGTTGCGGAAGCTCGCGCCCATCACCACAGTGCTGTAACCATGCTTTTTGTAGAAGTCATAGATACCCTTCACCGACTGTACGCCCGGGTCGTTGTCACCGGAGTAGTCTGCTGGCTGGTTCTTGTTGTACCAATCGAGGATCCGGCCCACGAACGGTGAAATCAGAAATACGCCGGCTTCAGCACAAGCGCACGCCTGAGCGAACGAGAACAACAGGGTCAGGTTACAATTGATGCCTTCCTTCTCCAGCTGCTCAGCAGCGCGGATGCCCTGCCAAGTCGACGCCAGTTTGATCAGAATGCGCTCTTTAGCGATGCCTTGCTGCTGATACATCGCAATCAGCTTACGGGCTCGCGCCACGCTGGCCTCGGTGTCGTAAGAGAGGCGTGCATCCACTTCGCTGGATACCCGACCCGGAACGATAGCCAATAGCTTTTGACCAATCGCCACCGCCAGGTAATCGGCGGCGTCGAGCAACTGCTGCTGACGATCCGATGACTGTTGCTTGGCCCAGCTGGCGGCCTGCTCAATCATGGCTGCGCCTTGCTCACTTTGCAGGGCGTTGAGAATCAGTGAGGGGTTGGTGGTGGCATCTTCGGCTTGGTAGTCGGCGATGGCGTTGAAATCACCGCTATCGGCAACCACTACGGTGTGTTGTTTTAACTGCTCTAACAGGCTTGTCATGGCAAATTCCTTCTAACCAGACGAATCAATTTGCGTCTTTGGCTGGTGGTTGGCCAAGCCGTGTCGGGCCCAGCCTATTGAATATAGTCGGTGTGTTACGAGACCAGGGTTTTAAACAAGATACCGCCTAAATAAACCCCTACGATGCCCATAATTCCTGACAATACTGGTGGCGCAGGAAGCGGCAATTTCAATGCGCTAAACAGCGCGCCTACCACTAAACCAGCTGCCGTTGCTGTTGCTATTTCACCCATTACGATGATCCTTATTTTGAGATTAAAATCCGTCTTCGCGCGAGATGAGGGGATTCTAGGAATGCCAGCGTCACAAACAGGTGATCTTGATCACGCATTTCGGTAGAGTAGCGCTGCAAATATAGGCAATTTACCTAATATGTTGAAAAGGGATTCTTCCAGAACACGGATGTTGGAATTTAGACGCAGTTTTAACTGCTGTAAGTCCTTTGGCTGCAGCAACCTCGGACGGGTAAATAGCCCCGATTACACCCACGATAGCTACCACCTAGGCTTTCGCGCTTTGCATTGCCAACGCTGCGGTAGCTACCCGCCATGGGTGGACGATGCCAGCGTTAGCCAGCTACTGAGTCAGCTGCTGGAGCAGCACTTTCAGCCGCGCCTAAATACCTGCCCCAACTGCGCACCACGGCTGCTAATGGACCACAATCCTGAGTACCAGCACTACGGCCGCACTGGTGCAGGCAATCCTCGGGTGCGCTGCAAAAGCTGCCACAAGGTCTACACCCTCGGTCGGTGGACGGTGAATGAGCATATGCCAGCGATTTTGCTCGCGTTAGCCTCTGCCACCCCGCCGCTGCAGACCATGCAGCAGCTGACGATTGCCCCCAAGATTTACTATCAGCTGCTGGGCAGGCTGGCGCAGGGCCTGCGCAGCTGGAGTCGCGAGCAAGAGCAACAACTGAAACAGCGGCCGGTGCAGCGGCTGCTCAGCGAAAGCCAAATCATTAAGTTCAGCGGTAACCGCGGGTTGTGGACGCTGGCCAGCGCCGACGCCGACAGCGGCTATATATTGCTACACAGCCACAACGCCAGCCATCAACCGATGTCGGTGGAGGGTGTCTATCAAAGCAAGCCAGACTCACGCTTGGCTCAGTTTGATGAGCTGTCTATCTTGCAGGCGCTCAGGCAACGCTATGAACAGACCATGCAGCGCAGCCATTTCGAGGAACTCAACCTCGGCGAGTTGCAATCGCTGCGCGGCGGCTATCTGGCCAAGCCGGCCCTGCTCGCCTACGCCCACTTTCAGGCACTGCGGGTGTTTAGCGATAGCCACCAGCATATCCACCACTACCTCGAGCAAGAGAGCTGTATCCGAGGAGCGGCCCTGATGGGCTGCGCTGAGCGCATTCATACCAAGCTTGCCGAGGTGTTCTACATTATCCGCCATCAGCAGGGCGAAACGGCGATACCGCCGGAGGGGCATAATGTCGGCTGGTGGAACGATCGCTGGTATCCAGACGAATTTGGCGCCTACTGCCCGATTACCTCGCGCCACCATTACACCCATCCGTTCAAACTTACCGCCGCCAGTGCCTGTGAAGACTTCTTCTCCTATGTTCGCCAGCAAGTCCCCACCCAGCTGAAAAGCCTGGCGCCGCTGGAGTCGCTGTTTGAAGTGGCGCGCTGCCTGTTTAACTACTGCCACAGCGATAACCTTGGACAGAGCCCGGCGATGCGAGCTGGCTTGGTGAGTGAACGCCTGACACCTGAGCAACTGCTTTATACGGCGGCTGAAGCGCTTGCAGGCGAAGAAGCGGGATCAAAAAAGGGCGACTGAATGTCGCCCTTGAAGTTCACTAAGCCAATCGCTTAGAACTTGTAGGTCGCTGAGAAGTAGTGGCCCCAGCCAGTAGACTCGGTGAAACCGCCATCTTCCAGACCATATACGTCGTAGAAGTACTTCGCACCGTAACCCAGCGCATAACGGTCAGAGTGCCAGTAGATACCCAGGAAGGTTGCGCCACCTGAGCTAGAGCGACCGAACTGATCTTTATAGTCGTCAGCAGCGAACAGGTGATCCCAGTAGCCTTGGAACGACACGAAGCTGCCGTTTTCGAAGAAGTGGAACGGCTTGAACCAGTTCATCGAGAATTGATAACCGTTGAATGAACCTTCATCGTCGTTACCAAAGTTCTTCGCGCTGTAACGTGCGTACAGGTTCATACCGGTTTTACCCAACCAAGGTACATTTACGTCTGCACCCACACCGATAAAGTGCTCTTGTAGGCCTTGCTCGAAGTTGTTCAAGCTAGACACATACCACTCTTGAACAGGGCCCACTGACAGGTCGGTGTTGAACAAGTAGTCCAGAGACATGCGAGGAGCAAACTTCATGAACAGGCCACCCGTGTTGTGACGATCACTGCTGCTGCTGTCGGTGATATCGAATACATCTACGTAACCGTAAAGATCGAATAAGCCAGAGCGGCCGCCGAATTCCATCTCTAGGTAGGTATCTTTGTAGTCACCACCAATATCATGGGGCTTCTGATCGATGGTGTGCATGATGTTGAACTGGAACCACTTGTAGTCGTTCGCGTGGATTCCGTCTTCGGGCACTTCTGCCGCGTTTACGCTAAACGCGCCTAAGGTTAGCGCGCCAGCTGCAATTAAACCTAACTTATTCATCCGTGTATTCCCTGTGGTTATTTTAATGGAACTCAACGCAACATTTGCTGTCGCGTGCAGCACAGTCTAAGCATAGGCAAGATCTCGAATATGAGGTCGATCACAGAAAGTTTTTATATTTGTAAAAAAATATTAAAAGTTAACCAGATGTGTGGAGAGAATTTAATCGCTTGCACCAACCAGACGCAGCGCGTTTTGCGTGTTGCACCATAGCGCCTCTTTTAGTTGCTCGGCAGGCTCATCGCGCAACTCGCACAGCATTTGGAAGATCTGCGGCAGATTGAGCGGGGTATTGTGGTCGGTTTCCATTTGATACAGCGGCATATCCGGCGCATCGGTTTCCAGCACCAAGGCATCCAATGGCAGACGCTTGATCGCCTTACGGGTCTTCTCGGAGCGCGGCCAGGTGATGGTACCGCCAATCCCCAGCTTAAAACCTAGGTCGACAAAACGCGCCGCTTGCTGATAGCTGCCGCTAAAGGCGTGGATGATGCCACCATAGGCCGCTTGCTGCTGCCTGAGCACTTGGGCACAGCGGTCATGTTCGCGCACCGAGTGAACTATTAATGGGAGTTGGTGGGTATTGGCCAGCGAAACTTGGCTGCGAAAGGCCAACTCTTGAAAGTCCAGGCCTTCTTTAAAGCGCCCATCCAAACCACACTCGCCCCACGCACTAACCTGACTGCGTTGCTCGGCCACCAGAGCGGCACAATCTTCCAAGGCCTGCTCAAGCGCGGTCTGGTTATGATCGTCAGGCAGGAAACACGGATGATATCCAAGGGCGATATAGACAGGTTGCTGCGCTTTTATCGCCAGCAAGGTTTGCCAGTTATCCGGCCCAACCGAGGGAATCAGAAAGCCGCGGATGCCCGCTTTGTGAAAAGCCGCGAGATGAGTATCGAGATACGCGCTGAACGACGCAAAATCGAGGTGGCAGTGGCTATCGAAAAAGCCGCTCTCAGCGCTGGTTATCATGCTCACGCGGGATGCAACTGCGGCACGGACTGTCTAGGCCATTACGCACCAGCCAAGCATCGTACTTCGCCATCCAGATACGCAATCGCTTAACTAGCTTCTTAAACATTCTCGCCTTCCAAATAAAAATTCCTAAGTGACACTCAAACAGTATATTACGCCAATGATTGAGTGTTGCAGTAGAAGTAAAAAATCCACCTGCTGAGCAGGTGGCTTTGACACGGCCCCCTAGAAGAGGGCTCACCTATACTACCGCATTTCTAGTGACATCTGACGTTCTTGCTCTTCTTTCTCTACCTTGTCTTGATGCCTGACATACCGCCTGATTATGTCTTCGTTCGCCCCAACGGAGTCAACGAAGTACCCTCTTTGCCAAAAGTGATTACCCCACAGTTTCTTCTTTCTCAAGTAAGGAAACTTCGCAAACAACCTAATCGCGGTTCTTCCTTTCACGAAGCCTACATACTCTGAAACACTCAGGCTCGGGGGCATCCTGACAATCAAATGGACATGGTCAATTTGAA
>NZ_AUBY01000021.1 GCF_000429485.1 Aliagarivorans marinus DSM 23064
CTCAGCTTTGGCGGAACCTTTACAATCAAGTGTACGTGGTCACTTTGGACGCTGAGCTCGACGACCTCACATCCCAACTGAGCACAGTAAACTTGAATACACCGATAGACTTCTTTCCCTACATTATTTCTCAATATCCTAAATCGGTACTTGGGCGTCCAAACTATGTGATATTGACACCGCCAAAATACGTGTGATGCTTGCTTGTATCTGCTCATGTTATTTGTCCTTTTGACTTCGCTAAAAATCAAAGGCGCATTTAGCATGAGCGGGTCTTCAGGCAAAGCCTCACCGGATAATAACCACCTACTGAAGTAGGTGGTTTAGGGCCGAAAACGAAAAAGGCCGCAGCTGCGGCCTTTGTTGTATCTAGACGATAGCGAAATGCTTAGGCGGCAGCGCCCGGAATGACAAACAGCGCCACCGACAGGCATTGCAACACCGCGCCCGCCAGTACAAACACATGCCAGATGGCATGGCTATAGGCTCGCCCCTTGGCGGCGTAGAACAGCGCACCGATGCTGTAGCAAACACCGCCTAACACCAGCAGGCTAAAGCCACCCGCTGGCAGCGCTTTATAAAGCTGCGGCACCATCAATACCGACGCCCAGCCCATCCCTAAGTAGGTGAGCAATGACAGGCGCTTGAAGCGGTGGACAAACAAGATCTTAAATATCACCCCCACCAGCGCCAAGGCCCAAATAAACACCAGCATCAAGCTGCTGAGGCCACCTTCCAGGCTAATCGATAAGAACGGGGTATAGCTGCCTGCAATTAGCAAATAGATGGCGCAATGATCGACGCGCTTAAGTACCGCTTTAGTCGGTATGTGGTAGATAGCGTGATACAGGGTGGATGCAATAAACATCAGAATGAGTGTGGCCCCATACACACTGATAGCAGCAATGCCGGCGCCGCTGAGTACTGGAATCCCCTTCACCAGCATCAGCACCAATGCCACAATCGCGGCGGCGATGCCCAATCCATGGGTCACGCTATTGGCGATCTCCTCGCCAAGAGAATAGTGTTTGTCGGACATGTCAGAAGGCCTCGTAGCTGAACGCTAAGCCTAGCAGCTCGCTTGGCCATGGACAACAGTTCAGCGTACACTTGTAAGCTTAAAATGAAATATCCAATTTAGCGGCCATGCTACACTGTCGCCAAGTGTACTCAGCAGTAAGCGCAATGACCGTAAGCCCGCCGAATCAAGGCTTTATCCTCTCAGCCAGTAGCTTTGACCAGCAAGGACAGAGCCTGATTCAATTGTGGCTGGCCACCGATGCCGGCCCGGTAAAGCTCGAGGTCAGTGGCGAGCAAGCCGTGTTCTTTATCGAACAATCTCAGCTAGATAGGGCCCAGCAGCTACTCGGCGATCTACTGGCGCGCAGTGCTAACTTGCCACTTAAAGACTTTCAGCAGCAGCCTCTAGCAGCGCTGTATTTTCACTCCTTAGCCGCCCACAAAGCGGCCCAGCTTAGCCTGCAGCAAGCCGGGATCACCTGCCTTGAAGGCGATGTAAAGCTGCATGAACGCTTTCTCTATGAACGTTTTTGTTATGGCAGCCTGCTGTTTCAGGGCCAACAGCGTCAACAACGTGGTTACACCCAGATCAACCAGGCCAAAGTCAAAGCCGGTGACTATCAACCTCAGCTACGGGCGCTGTCGCTGGATTTAGAGTGCAGCCGCCACGGCGAGCTCTACTCGGCCGGACTGCATGGGCGGGGCATTGCCAAGGTGGTGATGATCGGTCAGCCGCAGCCGAGTGAGTGCGAGATCCGCTGGGTCAGTGATGAGCGTCGGTTGCTACTGGCGCTGTGTGAAGAGGTCCAACGCTTCGATCCCGACCTTATCATCGGCTGGAATGTGCTGAACTTCGATATCCGCCTACTGGCCAAACGGGCCGAGCGGATGGGTATCGACTTACCGCTAGGCCGCGATGGCAGCAAGCTGCGCTGGCGGGAACGCGAGCAAGGGCAGGGCGGCTTTGCCACCCTCGCCGGGCGCGTGGTGGTCGACGGTATCGATGCGCTCAAAAATGCCAGCTACCACTTCGACAGCTTCAGCCTAGAGTTCGTCGCCAACCAGCTACTGGGGCGCGGTAAGCTGGTGGATGATGTGGAGGATCGGCTCGGCGAGATTGAGCACAACTTTAAGCATGACAAGCCTCAGCTGGCCAAGTACAACCTCGAAGACTGCAAGCTAGTCACCGAGATCTTCGAGCACACCCATCTGCAGCAGTTTCTGGTGTTACGCAGCCAGCTCACCGGGCTGTTATTAGACCGTAACGGTGGCAGCGTAGCCGCCTTCACCAACCTTTATCTGCCCAAGCTGCATCGCGCCGGTTATATTGCGCCCAACCTACGCGGCGACTTTGTTGCCGATAGCCCCGGCGGCTATGTGATGGACTCGCGCCCCGGCCTGTATCGCCATGTGTTGGTGCTCGATTTTAAAAGCCTTTATCCCTCGATTATTCGCACCTTTAAGGTCGACCCGCTGGGATTGATCGAGGGATTACTGAAACAGGATGATGCCATTGAAGGCTTCCGTGGTGGCTTTTTTAGTCGCGAGCGACACTTCCTTCCGGGCATTATTGAAACCCTTTGGAAACAGCGCGATCAGGCAAAGAAAGAACAAGACCAAGCTCGCTCCCATGCCATCAAGATCCTGATGAACAGCTTTTATGGGGTGCTAGGTTCCACCGGTTGCCGCTTCCACGACCCGCGGCTGGCCAGCTCAATCACCATGCGCGGTCACCAACTGATGCGTGACACCGCCAGCTGGATTGAGCAGCAGGGCTACCAAGTCATCTACGGCGACACCGACTCTACCTTTGTGTGGCTAGAGGGGGATTTGGATAACCAGCAAGCCCAAGCGATTGGCAGCGAGCTTGCCGTAGGCATCAACCACTACTGGCAGCAGCGGATTCAGCAAGAGTTCTCCCTAGAGAGCCAGCTGGAGATCGAGTTTGAAACCCACTTTAGTGACTTTCTGATGCCCACCATTCGCGGCAGCGAAACCGGCTCGAAGAAACGCTATGCCGGGCGCACCGCCAAAGGAGAGCTGGTGATCAAAGGCTTGGAAACGGTACGCTCTGACTGGACGGCACTGGCCAAGCACTTTCAAACCGTGCTGCTCGAGAAAGTATTCTCCGGCGATGACCCCAGCGAGTTTATCCGTGAGAGTATTCAGCAGCTGCAAGCAGGCGAGTTGGACGAGCAGCTTATCTACCACAAACGGCTACGCCGCCGCTTGAGTGAGTATCAAAAGAACGTGCCCCCTCAGGTGCGGGCAGCCCGGATCGCCGATGAGCACAATCGCAAGCTAGGTAAGCCGCTGCAGTATCAACACAAAGGGCGGATTGCCTATCTGATTACGCTAAGCGGCCCGGAACCGCTGGAGTATCGCCAGTCGCAAATCGACTATCAACACTATATCGATAAGCAACTCAAGCCGATTGCCGATGCCATCTTGCCATTTATTGGTAAGGACTTTGAGCAGCTAAGCTCGGCGCAGATTGGCTTGTTCTAGCGCCATTAAAAAAGGGCCCGAAGGCCCTTGTTGGCAGCTCACAAACACTTAGGATTGGTAGCGGCGCTCTATCTGTGGATTGGCCACGTAGATCTGCACCGAGCGCGGTGCAAGGGTGATCTGCGCGTCCTCCAGACACGGCGCATTGGCAAAGTCGTGGATATCTTCCGGTGGCTTAGCGGCGGTATCCACCAGCTTAAACCAGTGACCATCGATCTTCGGTACCTCAAACTCCAGCGCTTCCCAGAAGGCATTGAACACCACATACATCCGATCGTTGCTGTAGGGGTCGAGATAGGTGAGAGCGATGCTGTGGCTATGCTCCGACCAATCCGGATCGCCCGGTTTCACGCCGTGCCATTCGATATTGGCGTCGTGCACCACCTCCGACAGGCTGGTGTGGATCTTCTCTTCCAGCACGTCGTCGAAGCGACGCAGCTTGATAAGTTCGCGAACAAATCGCAGCAAATCGCCGTTTTTCTCCACCAAGCTCCAATCAAACCAACTTAGTTCGTTGTCTTGGCAGTAGGCATTGTTGTTGCCTTTTTGGGTGCGTTTCACCTCATCGCCCATGGTAATCATTGGGGTACCCAGTGAGGTGAGCAGGGTGGTGAAGAAGTTCTTCATCTGCTGCTCACGCAACTGTACGATGCGGGTGTCTAAGGTTGGCCCCTCGGCGCCATGGTTGTAGGAGAGGTTGTGATTATCGCCGTCGCGATTGTTCTCGCCGTTGTCCAGATTGTGCTTGTCGTTGTAGCTCACCAAGTCGTTCATGGTGAAGCCATCATGGGCAGTAATCAGGTTGATCGAGCGGTGTGGTGAGTGGTGCTGCTTGTAATAGATATCCGGGCTGCCCAGCAGACGAGAGGCGAAGTTACCGACCACGCCATTATCGCCACGGAAGAAGGCACGAACATCGTCGCGGAAGCGGCCATTCCACTCGTTCCAACGATCGCCGACAAACTGACCGACCTGATAGAGGCCGGTGGCATCCCAGGCCTCAGCGATGATCTTGGTGCCAGCGATTGCCGGATCGGAATCGATGGACCATAACAGCGGCGGCTCCTGCATCACATTGCCCTTGGAGTCGCGGCTAAGCACCGAGGCTAAATCAAAGCGGAAGCCGTCTACGTGCATATCGTTCACCCAGAAGCGCAACGCATCACGGATCATCCGGCGCATAATCGAGTGGTTGGTGTTACAGGTGTTACCACAGCCAGAATAGTTGCTGTACCAGCTACGTTCACTCTCGAGGATGTAGTAGGTATCGTTCTGTAGCCCCTTCATGCCCAAGGTTGGGCCGGTATGGCCGCCTTCTGCTGTGTGGTTAAACACCACATCAAGGATCACCTCAATACCCGCTTTGTGTAGCTCACGCACCATCTCGCGGAACTCGTCGAACGCACCGGTCACGCTCTTATCAGAGCTGTAGGCAACGTGCGGCGCAAAAAAACCAATCGGACTATAGCCCCAGTAGTTTGGGCGACCCGATGGCGCATCTTGCACGTCAAACTGCTGTACCGGCATCAGCTCAACGGCGGTTACGCCTAACTCTTGTAGATAAGGGATTTTTTCGATTACCCCAGCGTAGGTGCCGCGCTTACTCGGTGCTACCCCTGAGTTGGGGTGCTTGGTAAAGCCCGCTACGTGCATCTCATAGATAACCGTATCTTGCAGCGAACGTTTAATGGGGCGAGTGCCTTGCCAGTCAAAACCACGTAAGTCGACAACCGCCGATTTCAGGCATTGGTCCTGATTATCATGGCCATGACGCGCGGCAATTTGGCGCATGTAGTTATCCGGGGTGTGGATCATATGCGCATAGGGGTCGATCAGGATCTTGCTTGGGTCGAAGCGCAAGCCTCTCTCTGGCGCCCATGGGCCGTCGACGCGGAAGCCATAGAGCGCTCCCGGGTGCAGGTCCTCGATAAAGATGTGCCAATAGTGGTCAGTACGGTTGGCTACAGGACATAGCGGAAACTCAGCCGAAGGTCGTTTTGAGTTGATTTCGTCGAACAGCACCAAGGTTACCGACGTGGCGCTTTTCGAGTAGAGGCTGAAGTTAACACCGCTACCTTGATAAGAAGCTCCTAAAGGAAAGGAGCTACCAGATTGCGTTGTAAAGGTCATATTCTGCTTATTGTTGGATTAACCAGACGCCCCTTTCCCGTGGGCGCCATAACCGAGTTATGAGTGTAACAGCATCCACCACAGTGATAGCAGAAATATGACGAAAATCGCAGCTAAGTGACTGTTAACAAGAAACTTAAAAGCGAGCGGAGACAACATGACTACGTGCCGAAGCGCTGCGTTTGCGGCGCACTCCCATACAGCCGGTTTGATTCAACAGTGGCAGCTCATCGGGTAATACGATGCTCAATAGTTGATCGAATTTGGCTTTATCGGCGATGACGTTGGCGACGGTGTGACTTTGTTTGTTGCGGAACATGCTGTAACTCCTAAAAATACCTATTTAGGAGTAAGCAAGGCCAATGCCAGACCAAATGGTAAAACTTAAATCACTGTTATTAAACGACTTTATCTTTATACAGCACGGGGTTGGCGTACATCGCGAGTAATTGCTCTACTGCCTCTGCACTAAGAGTGCTCGCCTTTGCCTCAAAATAGCGCTGAGCATGATCGACATCGCGAGGGCTCAGCGAAGCCTGCTCGCTGCGACCTGCCGCCACCCAGTTGGTCGGCATCAGCTGGTAGTTACCGATGATCGCCCGGTCTAGCTCTTCTGCCACTTGCTTGGCCGAGTGATATTCGCCCTGCAACGCCGGGGAGAAGTGCAGATGAACCCGCCCTTTATGGCCAGTAATGCCACGCGAGATACTCAGGATATCCTCGTGTTCTTGCTTGGCGTAATGGCCTTGCTGCTGGGCAACCAGCTCATTAGCCTTGGCTTCATCGCAGGGGTCAAACTCGTAGGAAATCGATACCGGCACGATGTTTAGCTGCTTGATGAACTCGCTAAAGGGCTGAGACTTGGACCTGTTCAGACTCAACATGGAGATAAGTGCCGCGTTGGTCAGATCCACCCCATCCTTAGCCCGCCCCTCACGCTGGGCAATCCAGATATGGTCGCCCAACTCAGTGATCGCATGATGGATATAGGCCGAGAGCTCGCGAGAGTTTTTCAGCTTGTCGCGTTTAGTCGATGCGCTGCGCTTGACGATAAAGCTACGATTCAAGCGCATCAAATCTGACACCCAAGGCTTGGTGAGCAGGTTGTCGCCAATCGCGATCTGCACTGTATCTTGCCCGCTGTGATGCAGAATATAGCTAACAAAAGCGGGATCGAGAGCGATGTCCCGGTGGTTGGAGATAAACAAATGAGGCTGGCTAAGATCGAGGGAATCCAAACCACTGGAGCTGAGTTCTGAGGTGGTGGTCTTGATCATGTGGTCCATGTAAGACTCTACCTCGAGCTGAAACTGGTAGACGGAATCGACGTTGCGCAGACGCCAGCGCAGGTAGGCTTTCAAACCGATGGCCAACAGCGACTTGCGCCAACCGCTTAGCTTGGGATAGCGAAAGCCGATCAGGGTATGAAGAAGTTCTGGTGTGTTCACCAGACGCTCTAGCGTGGGTTTTACCTCAGCATCTTGATACGGCCGGATACTGGAAAAATCTGACATGTCATCCCTCTTCTTCAATCTGAGCGCAATTTAGCCCATGGCCACAGTAATCTCAATCGCTTTAGGGTTTTTCGGCAACTGTTAAGACCTGTTATGCTAGCGCCTTGTGTGACAAGCCAAACAGCCCACTAGACGACTCTACAACCAAATTAATGCAACATCACCAGCAGATAACCGCAGCGCCCATCGCGCAGTTGATCATCAGTAAATCGGCCCCCATGCTGGTGGGAGTCTTCGCGATCCTGCTGTTTAATCTGGTGGACAGCTACTTTATCGCCAAGCTCGGTACCGAAGCCTTGGCCGCCCTCAGCTTTACTCTGCCAGTCAGCTTTTTGTTTACCAGCCTGGCCACCGGCATTGGCAATGGCTTGGCAGCGAATCTAGGCCGCTTGCTGGGCGCTCGCCAGCAACACGTCGCCAGCCAACTGACTCGCCATAGCCTGCTGTTTAGTGTGCTGGTGTGCGTTGGGCTATCGGCATTGGGCACCGCGTTGATCCACCCAATGTTTCTCTATCTTGGAGCAGAGCTGAGCGTCATCAGTTACATCGAGCGCTATATGACCATCTGGTATTGGGCGATCCCGATGCTGGTGTGCGCAATGGTCGCGAGCGCGGCGCTGCGCGCCAGCGGTGATAGCTGGCGCCCATGCCTGCTGATGCTGATCGCCGGCGGCGTGAACGGTGTACTCGACCCGATTCTGATTTTTGGTGTAGGCCCAATCCCGGCAATGGGCATAGAAGGCGCCGCTATTGCCAGCGCCATTGCCTGGCTACTCACCTTTGTTGCCTCAATCTATCTGTTGCAGAATAAAAGCGCGCTGCTCAGCGCTGGCGGCAGGGCCGTGTTTTCCGGCATTCGCACGTCATGGCGCTCGCTATTAAGCATTGCCGCGCCTGCAACCCTTTCCCAGCTGTTTGCCCCACTGGCGAACACGCTGGCATTGGCCATGCTCGCCAAGCTCGGCACCGCCACCGTGGCCGCCTATGGACTGGCGACGCGGATCGAAGCCTTATTGCTGATCGGCATTATGGCCTTGAACTCGGTCGTCCCAATGTTGGTGGGGCAGAACATTGGAGCTGGGCAGCCACAAAGGGCGCGCGAGGTGGTCCATAAGGTGATCCGGATGGGTTTGCTATGGCAGCTGCTACTGGCTTGCCTGATCTACCCGATAGCCCCGATGCTTAGCCGTTGGATTAGTAGTGACCCACTGGTGATGGAACTCACCAGCTTTTACCTGCGCTTACTGCCTTTCTGCTACCCGATGATTGCCTTGGTGCTAATTCTGGTACAAGCGCTCAACGCCATGGCCAAGCCCATCTACGCCATGCTGTTAAATGCCGCGCGTTTGCTGCTGATCTTTGTGCCTGCGATCTACCTAAGCGTCGATAGCTTTAACCCCAAGCTGGTATTTGTCGCGATGACCGCGGCCCATACCTTGGCTGGGTTGCTAAGTGGTTTGCTACTGGTATTGATGATGAAGAAGCAGCGTTGGTGGGCGCTTTAAGCGCCGCGCAAAAAGAAAGAGGCAGCACCTAAGTGCTGCCTCTTGATGAGTTATATGCTCGCTCCAAAGCCTACGTGCTCCTTGCTTCCTTCAACTCTGGTTATCCTAACCTTCCTGTTCCCGAGTCCTTCGAGGCTTCCTTTTAGCTATCCTAGCTAAGCAGAGTTCCTTACTGCCGCTCATCTCCTTCCTGGAGGGGTCCCTTCTTCACAAGTGAAGTGTTCCTAATCCTTGTCACATTCCTGTTTGCCGACATCCTTGCTGGCAGATTCTTCGCTCATCCCGAGCTCTATTCCATTGTTGTGTTTGCACTGTGTGTTACCGCAGTGACTTCCGTCCCTTTATGTTGCTAATTCTACGAAAGACCCGAGATTAAACTAGTGGGCCAGAAACCAGTGAAAGATATAGCGAATAAATTTTTGGTAAAGAGATAACCTAACGCGTTGTTTTATATAGGTTTACCACCAAGCGGGTAGAATCATTAAACGCCATTTCTCACAACCTTGTAGGAAATATCTTACAGGTCGATCGGTCTTTTACAGTTTTTAGCTTCAAGATAGATCTAAAGATTGGGATTTAATGCTGCTTAAGCGTAAATATTCAGCAAGTTTATGATTTTGGGTGTAGGCGGTCGTAATGGGGAGGCGCTTTAGGAAGCAGAAAAAGTTGAGGCGGCACCTAAGTGCCGCCTCGTTTAGTCATATCGCTCGGTCCGTGAACGTGTATTGCTCCCTGCAATCCCTTCTGACTGTTTTTCTACATCCTGTAGATTCCACTTCCCAAATCCTTTGGGCTGTCCTTTAGCCTTCATGGCATAACCGGTATTCCTTACCAGTTGCACGTCTCCTTCCTAGGAGGTGTCCCTTACCACGTCCTGTGGTTGTCCTTTTGGCTCCTGCCACGTTAGTCATCCTGTCTAACGTCATTGCCTCCGTGCAGGATTAATATTACGACTTTTGCTCACCGGATGAATACGTCTGATGCGAAAAAGTTAATAGATAAAAAAGTTTTAACAATAAAAAAACAATCTAAGCCATTGTAAACATGAGATTTTAGAAAAACGTCTCTATTTTAGACACTAGAATCACCTACACGCCTTGTGAGATATCTCTTACAAGCTTGATGTAGGATCTAGCAATATCTGCGATTAGCGCCCCTAATCACGAGCAAACACATTGAGCATTTTTCACCCCGACTTGAGCGTTAACTGCGGGAATAAGCTGACAGATGGGCGTATAAGCGGTGACAACGACATATATAACCAAGCAGGCGTGGCATAAAAAAGCGACTCTCTCGATGCCGCCCCATCACGTCCTATGGATATCAGTGATATCCCTTCAGCTCAGTCTTATCAAACATCCTTGTTCGCCATACACGCATCCTTGCCCTAGGGATGTTACTTCAACATACCGCGTTGTATAGCCACACTTAGCCAGGTGCTGCTTTGTGTACAGTCCATAACTGTGGCACTAGCGCTCAAACTATTGAAAGGTAGGGTTTCTATTGATTGCTATCGGCGCGATGACATACATCGCCTACATAACAATGTTGGGATTTATTACAACTAAGCGCTAGATACTATGCATTGAACGTAGCAAGGGATTCACTGGTCAGCAGATAAAGAAAAGGCGACACAATAATGTGTCGCCTCGTAGTCAAATCGTTCTTAGTTCCTTGAACGTGAGTGCTCCATGCAATCCCTTTTGACTTATCACTACATCCTGTAGTTTCCATTTCCCAATTCCATTGGGCTGTCCTTTAGCCTTCCTAGCATAACCGGCTATCCAAGCCCGTTGCACAACTCCTTCCTGGGAGGTGTCCTTACCACGTCCTGTGGTGCGTCCTTTTAGCTCCTGCCGCGTCAGCTATCCTCGCTAACGTCAGTGCCTCCTTGCAGAACTAAATTTACGGATTTTCTGCTTAGCACTACAGGTACTAAAGTGGATTATTTTGCTTATGCACGCTCAGTATTTAAGCAAGCTTGCTCTAAGATGCTGTTTTTAAATGAATTAATTAAAGTTATACCTAACGGTAAAACGCGATAACCCACACAAGTGTGAGATATATCTCACACTTGGCTGAGCTTACTCTCCCATCCGAGTCGTGCCCAAACGGGGTAGAGAAAGGTGATAGCGAATGGCCACCAAGCGAATAATCAGCGCGGTGAATACACAAAGCCCGGTCACCAAGGTCAAGTTAAAGCCCAATTGCACGGCAATCGCCCAGACAATGCCACCAGCGATGCAGGCTGTTGCATAGATCTCACGCTGCAATACCAGTGGCACCTGATTGGCCAGCACATCGCGGATCATCCCGCCACCACAGGCGGTCACCACGCCCATCATAACCGCAACGATCATCGACGAGTCCACCAGCAGGGTTTTGTTGGCGCCGATGGCAACAAACACCGCCATACCGATGGCATCGGCCACTGGCAGCATCCACTTGGGTGGCGTAGGGAAGTTATTCAGCAGCGCGATACTCGCCAAGCTGGTAATCACAATCACCCACAGGTAGATGCCTTGGTCTACCCAAAACACCGGCGTAAGCCCCAGCGCCATATCGCGGATAGTACCGCCTCCAATCGCGGTTACCGTCGCAAGAACCAAAGCACCAAACAAATCCATTCGTCGTTTACTCGCGACCAACACTCCTGAGATCGCAAATACAGCTGTACCAAAAATATCTAAAATAACGATGGCTTGATTGACCACTTTCGCCCCCTTTTAATAAGTCGGCGCAATTAGACACTAGCCCTTCACCAAGAGCAACCAAGAGATGGTCTAAGACAGCAAATAACCGGGGAGGAGCTGCGCCAAGCTGGCTTGGCGCAAGGGGCGTTAATCGTAGATGGTAGGGATAGGCTGACGTTTGTGTTGGGTACGCTGATAGATCGCAATTAGCTTGTCTTCAACCTCTTGCGATACCTCTTTACCCTCCAAGAAATCATCAATTTCTTGGTAGCTTAGCCCCAGCGCCACTTCATCGGGCAGCTGCGGACGATCTTCTTCTAAATCTGCGGTGGGCGCTTTACCGATCAGCTTCTCTGGGGCCCCCAGATGAGCAGCCAACTGACGAACCTGACGCTTGCTCAATCCAAACAGCGGCGCTAAATCACAAGCGCCGTCGCCGTGCTTGGTATAAAAGCCAGTGATATTCTCAGCGCTGTGGTCGGTACCAATCACCAATCCATTGGTGAGGCCAGCAATCTCATACTGGGCAATCATCCGCATGCGCGCCTTCACATTGCCTTTGTGGAAATCAACGCTCGCTGCCTCGGGCAAACTAAGTCCAGCAGCTTCAAGGCTGGCACAAGCGCTCTGATGGATACCGTCAGCGCCGCTTTGAATATTGGTGGTCACGGTGTGGGTGGGCTGAATAAAGCCCAACGCCAGCTGCGCGTCCGCTTCGTCTTTTTGCTCTGCGTAAGGCAGGCGCATGGCGATAAACTGATAGTGCTTCTCAGATTGCGCTTGGTTTAGCTGGTCAACGGCAAGCTGCGCTAAGCGGCCGGTGGTGGTCGAATCCACGCCGCCGCTGATCCCAAGTACCAGGCTGGTCATCCCTGATTGCTGTAAACATCGCTTAATAAAGGCTACTCGACGCTCAACCTCAAAAGCGGGGTCGATAGTGGGTAACACCTTCATCTCAGCTAATATGGCCTGTTTCATGACTTCTACCCTGAAAAAGAATTAACAAAACTGTATCCAAACTACCTTAACTAGGTCGCATCAAGCGAGTCAGGTAGCGACATGGTGAACTACCTCCATAGGGTACTTTAGCCCTTATCCAAAGCCAAGGTTTGGGGTACTGACAAGCTTCGTGATATCCTTAAGCCACTGATAAATCTGATAGCAGTAAAGGATAACTCGATGAAGTATCGGATCTTGTCTTGGCAGACCCTCAGTAGTTTTTACTCCTCAACGGCCTGGTCAGTTCACACCCTGTTCCACCTGTTCAGCCTTTCGCTGGTTCGACTCGGCCTGTTTATGGTTGCGCTGGGTACTGCCGCCTACCTCGATGGCAGCCATCATATCGACCTGTCCCACGCGCTTAGCATCAACCCGCTACTCGAGATGAGCCTGGGGGTATTTTTGGATATGGGCGGCGCGGCATTGCTGGCGATTGGCCTAACCCAGCCTAAACATCAACGTTTCTTAGCCTGATCGCCTCTAAATCAAGCCAGCGCGATCGGCCTCGGTAGCCTATACCAATAGGTAGATAATCAAATGGAGCTTGTCATGCTGCGCAGAACCAAGATTGTAACCACCCTCGGCCCCTCAACCGACAAGCCCGGTGTACTGGAACAAGTACTGCTGGCTGGGGCGAACATGGTCCGCCTCAACTTTTCCCATGGAACCGCGGAAGACCATTTAGAGCGCGCCCGGCAAGTCAGGCAGATCGCTGCCCGCCATAAACTCAGTATTGCCATCCTTGGCGACCTGCAAGGTCCGAAGATACGGGTATCTACGTTTAAAGAGGGCAAGGTACAGCTTGAGTTGGGCCAGCCCTTTGTACTCGACAGTGAGCTTCCCAGAGGGGAAGGAGACGTTAACGCCGTCGGCCTCGATTACAAGCACCTGCCGCAAGACGTCAGCAGCGGCGATACTCTGCTGCTCGACGATGGACGGGTACAGCTGGCGGTTGAGAAAGTGGTTGGCCACGAGGTGCACTGCAGCGTAACCGTTGCTGGCCCCCTGTCCAACAACAAGGGCATCAACAAACAAGGCGGTGGCTTATCGGCTGCAGCGCTCACCGATAAAGATAAGGCCGATATCGTTACCGCCGCAGAGATTGGTGTGGATTACTTGGCAGTCTCCTTTCCACGCAATGGCCGGGATATGGACTTTGCCCGGCGCCTTAGCCGCGAAGCAGGCCTGGCTGCAAAGCTGGTCGCTAAGGTGGAACGCGCCGAAACCGTCGCTACCGAAGAGGCAATGCTCGATATCATCGATGCCAGTGACGCGGTGATGGTGGCGCGCGGCGACCTAGGTGTTGAGATTGGCGACCCCGAGCTTGTCGGCGTGCAAAAAGCACTAATTAGGCTCACCCGCAAGCGCAATCGCGCAGTAATCACCGCCACCCAGATGATGGAGTCGATGATTAATGCGCCGCTCCCCACCCGGGCAGAAGTCATGGACGTGGCCAACGCAGTGCTCGATGGCACCGATGCGGTCATGCTCTCCGGCGAAACCGCCGCCGGTAACTTCCCGGTGGAAACGGTGCAGGTGATGGCCAAGGTCTGCGAAGGGGCTGAAAAGCAGCGTAGTGTGAACGTCTCTACCCACCGTATGAACGACAGCTTTGAGAGTATTGCCGAAACGGTTGCGATGGCGACGATGTTTGCCGCCAACCACCTCAGTGGCATGAAGGCGATCATCGCGCTCACCGAGAGCGGCAGCACACCCTTGCTGATGTCGCGCTTGAGTAGCGGCATCCCGATCTTCTCGCTCTCTGAACATCAGGCAACCTTGAACCGCTGCGCCCTGTATCGTGGGGTTTATCCGGTGCACTTTGTGGAGCGTAGCCGCGACATCATTACCGTGGCGAACTCCGCCATTGAGCGTTTAAAGTCGCTGGATTACGTGAAAAGTGGTGATCGGGTCATCATGACCCATGGCGATGTGTTCGACCAAACCGGTCATACCAATACCAGTAAGATCCTCAAGGTGCCTTAGGCGCGCTTGAGCTGAGGCGCAGCCTTGGCACCCTCTACGGGCCGGTTAACCGAGAGTTTCCGGCCTTTTTTCATGCCGGTTTCAAAATCGGGGGTCAGCTTGGCCATCGACGCTTTGATCTGTGCCTTAAAGCTCTCTCGGTCCAACTTCTCGAACATGTCATCGAGATAATCGTCCATATGCGGGTTGCGCTCGCCCTTGTCGAGATCGGGCAGTTTATCTAAAGCGCCTTCCAACCAGCCAGCAGCGAACGAGGAGACCCGACGACTAACAGTAAGGTTGTCAGTGCCAGAGCCGGCAAAGCTGTTGCGAAAGTTACCCACCTGCTGGTTCATCTCGCGGTAGACGATATCAAAGGCGAAGGCGGCAAACACCGCTCGTTCGGCAAAGCCAACAAACTCGACCCGTTTGAGCCCCTTATGATTCACCAGCACCGCCTCAACACCAAAGCGCGAGTTGATGCCACGAATAATCTTGAGGATGTTACTGCCCACATCCGCTGGAAGCAGGGTTTGTCCGGAGGTCTTCCCCATTTGGATCAGCTCAATATCTGCCTGCTCAAGCCCATGCTTGCGCATCAGGCTTTGGGCCATACGAATAGCCTGGGCGGCTTCATGCACATTGGCAGAATTACCCAGTTCTAAACACTTGGCGATTTTTTCCAGGGCGCGCTGACGACTCAAATTGGTAGCCTCTGTATAAAAAAGAAGCGTAATTTTACTCACTACGCAGGGCTTTGCAAACACTCCGTGAGAGCGCAACGCGATATGCTGATAGGTTTAGTAAAGAATATAATTAAAAAATAAAAAACCACAAAAAATCAAATGGGCAGATTTTAATAAATCTGTAATAAAGCCCATTCACAATAGCGGCAAAATTGCTCACAGACTAGGCAAGATGCTCAAATTCTCTCGTATGCTCAACGGATTGACACTGGTACAGCGGGTCGCGTTTACGGTTGCCTGCCAATTCCTCCTCACCGCCGGTTTAGTCGCTACCTCGTTCTGGGGCCTAAAACAGCTTTCAATCTCGTTTACCCAATTAAGTGAAGAGGCGCTGCCACTCAGCCAAGCCGCCGCCGACATCGAGAAACAGGCGCTGAGCCTCGACCAAAGTCTGCGCAATGCGATTACCAGCCCCGACCAAGATGAATTTCGCGCCCGTCAGGCGCAGTTCTCCGAGGTGGAGCAATCGCTAGAACGCTCGCTGGCCGAATTGCATGTACTGAGTCAGCAACATACATGGCTACAGGAAAGCGTGGTCGAGCTCGAGGAACGTAATCAGCTACTTGCTGAGTCGATGCAAGGGCTATTGAGCAAGATTGAACGGCGCTTAGAGATTGAGCACTACATTGCTATGAATCAAGGTATGGTGACCTATGCCATGAGCTCAGCCCGCGATGAGATGGCTCGGCTGATCCCGATATTGTTTGCCGATCTTCCCGAATCACATATGGCCTACGATGCCTTTGTCGCCGATGCCGCCGCATTGATGACTAACCAGCTCAACCTGGTCAGTGCCAGCAGCCGGGGGGCTGTGCGCAACCAGCTTCGCCAAGCCAAGAGCTACATCTCACGGCTGCGCTTTAACTACGATATTCTGGCCAACGATAACCCTGAGCTTAACGAGTACCAAACGGTGTTGATGGCGATTGAGATGCTGGAAGATGCCATCGCCGAGCAAGGCTTGTTGCCACAGATTGGCGAGCGTGTCGTACTGGGTATCGAGATCAACGAAGACATTCTGGCCCTGAGCAAGCCACTGAGTCAGCTCAGCCAAACCGTTCGCACCCTGCAAGATGCCAGTGAACGTGAAGTGGCCAAATCCCAGCACAACACAGAGCAAGTGATGCAACAGAGCATAGGGATGCTACTGGGTCTGATGGCGATAACCGCCGTGCTGGTCATTGCCATGTGCTTGAGTTTGCTGACGATGATCCGCCGCAGCCTCAAATCGATTGGCATGGCGATTCAGAAGATCGCCGATGGCGATTTTACCCACTACTGTGAGGTGCAAAGCCCGCGCGAGTTTAAGCAGCTATCCACTTGGTTAAACCAATCTGCAGAGAAAAACCGCGAGCACATCTCGCAGCTTCGCCAACGTGGTCAGGAGCTGAAACAAGCGGCCGATGCCAGTGCCGAAGTGACCCACGAACAACAGCAACAGCTGGGCGCACAAGAAGGAGAGATTGCGTTAATCGCCTCATCGGTGACCCAGATGGATGCCAACATGAACGATATCGCCGAAGCAGGCAACGCCACTGAGAAAGACAGTGAGCTATCCGCCAAGCTGGCCGTTGAAGGCATACAGACCCTGCGAACCACCAACCTTCACCTGCAAAACCTTGATGAACGGGTACAGCGTAACGCCCAGCGTATGCATGAGCTGGACAAGCAAGTGGATCAGGTCGGAGAGGTGGTTGGCGTGATTAACGCCATTGCCGAACGCACTAACCTGCTAGCGCTGAATGCCGCCATTGAGGCCGCCCGAGCCGGCGAGCATGGCCGTGGGTTTGCGGTAGTGGCCGATGAGGTACGTAAGCTGGCCGCGCAAACCCGTGAGCAGACCGACTCCATCGAAGCGATGATCGACACCCTACATAAAGCCACCAGCAAGGCCGGCGAATCGATGAGCTCGTGCCAGCAAGAAATGGCCAAGACCCGCGAGCTTAGTCAGCTACTTGGTAGCTCGATGATGGAGATTGAAAAAGCGGTATCGACGGTGCAACAGCGCGCCGTGGAGATCTCGCACTCAACCGCCGAGCAGACCAAAGCCAGCCACCATGTCAATCAAGCGGTATCGTCGTTGGCGCAACACAGCCAACAACGTCAACAGCAGATTGACCTGCTCTCGGTACAATCAGACCAGGTTGCAGTCATCGCCAGCGAGCAAGGCGAGAGCCTGCAAAGCTTTAAGGTGTAGGGCTTAGGGCTTAGGGTTTCGATTGTGCTCACCCATAAGCAGCAGGGTGAGTACAATCTTGCCGGGGACCAGTAACAACAAGCCGGCACCAGCGACCAGCGCGATATTGCGCAGCCCCTCAACGGTGCCCGCCAAGTCGGTCAGTAAGTACAGTAAAATCGCGCTACACACCAACACCACGCCAAGTGCCACCAAGGCCATCGCTAAAGGTTTCATCGCCGCTCCTTTTCCATACTTTTAATATGGTTATATCACAGCGATAAGCGCAACTTTGTGATCCGACCTTAACAGGTTAACTACGAATAGCGGCAAGCAGCTGTGATTCTAGCTGAGCCCACGCCGCGCTATCGTTAGCGATAATCTCAATTTTAGAGCGAGTTGGCCTGGCGATAGTTTCAGAGCTAACAACCCCATCCACCGAGTTAACCACCATACCACCTTCAGCTAAGGCCACCGCAGCTTTCACCCGCGGCGCTTTAACGGAGCCTAGCGCTTGCAGAACGGCAATCGCATCGAACTGCTTATCTTCAGCAAACACCCAGCCACAGCTGACAAAGCCATCGCCCTGATTTTCCACCTTCAGATAGCCTTGTTCAGGTAACGGCATGGTATCGAAGTCTCTGGGCGAACCGTGGTCGTGGTCGTGGTCGTGGTCGTGGTCGTGGTCGTGGTCGTGGTCGTGAGCATGATGACCCGAACAGTGTTTGTGTTCACCACAACTATGGAATTGTTCTACTGGCTCTGGCAACGGCTTATCTAACAGCAGTTCTACTGGCAGCTGTCCTTGTTCAATCTCTAAGCTTGGCTTTTGTGCCAACCAAGGATGCGCCGCTAAGTAGTTATCACGGGACAGTCGGTCAGCCTCTTGGTAGCAATCTGCCTTGGTGAATACCAAGGTACCGGCCGCTTCGAGTTGCTGAACGAAGATATCGTGGGTGGTATAGCGGCTATCAGCAAAATTGCGTGCATCCACCAGCGTTAAAACCCACTGCAGGCTAAGGTGATCGCGAAAATTTAGATTACTCACAATCTCTACGATTTGCTGAACATGGCCAAGTCCGGTGGGTTCAATTAGCAGGCGTTCGGGCTTAACTTCCCGCAACAGTTGGGTAAGCGCAATCTGGGTGGGCAGGCCCGCCGCACAGCACATACAACCGCCAGCCACCTCACGAACCGCCACCGAGCAAGGTTGCTCTTTTAGCATGGCGCCATCAATCCCCACTTCGCCAAACTCGTTGACCAACACCGCCCAGCGTTCATGCTCCGGCTTGTTAGCCAGTAGATGTTTAATCACCGTGGTTTTCCCCACTCCGAGGAAGCCTGTAACAATGGTGGTTGGGATCTTTGCTTGAGAGTGCTGCATCACGTTCGTCCTGCTTCTTGAAGGATGATTATGCTACTCATCACCAAACGCCATGACCAGTCAAATCTTTACTTCAGGCCAGCCTTCGGCAACAGCACAAAACCATCGATTAACTATATAGATTTTACTGAAAGTGTTTTGGATTCTAGCGCCATTATCAATTCATTCAGGGAAAGCTAAGCTACCAATCGAACTGATGAGCAACAACACTCATCGCAGACATCATCTGAAAAGACCTAGGAGCATACCATGGCTTATTACTCTGTTCTCGCTGTTACCCCAACCTCACAAGACTGGATCCCCGACTATATTGGCCCCGCTAATGCGCTGGTAGCCAAGCATGGTGGAAAATACCTGGCGCGCACCGACAGCCACCAGCGCCTCGAAGGTGAAGGGGAGGAGGCCGCACTGCGCATCGTGATTGAGTGGCCGTCTAAACAAGCGGCATTGGATTTTATGAACGAGCCAGAGTATCTGCCACACCTCAAAGCTCGCACCGAAGGCTCGATTAGCCATCACTTCCTAATTGAAGGAAAAGATGATCTTGCCTAGTGGACACAGCATCTGAGGTTTTAGGCAATATGTACTAAAAACCTTGCATCTTTTTGCTGATGACTGCGTCTACACTAGTTAGGCGCAATCACCAGCAGAGGTATCCATGCTTAGCCATTGGCAACAGCACAAAACTAAATTGAAGCAATATGTTGCCAAGCGAATCGATGACAGCAGCGCTGTCGACGACGTGCTGCAAGAGGTGTATATCAAGGCCAGTACCCATCTTCATCAACTTAATGCCAAAGGAAGCCTGAGTAACTGGCTGTACCGCATCGCCCACAACAGCATCATGGATCACTATCGAACACAGCGCCCAAGTGAACAGCTGCCGGAGCAATTGTTGGCCGATGAGAACGATGAAGACAACCTAGCCCATCAAGAACTAGCACAATGCCTAGGGCCGATGATTGAAGCTTTACCTGAAAAGTATCGAGTACCACTGACCTTGTTTGAGCTTGAGGCGCTCAGCCAACAGCAAATCGCAGATCGATTAGACCTTTCGTTGCCCGCAACCAAAAGCCGAATCCAACGAGCGCGGGTCAAGCTGCGAGAGCAACTCACCAACTGCTGCGATATCGAAATAGGCAGTGGTGGCGTGAAGGCGTTTACACCTAAAAATTCATGCGGAAGGACTTGCAGTTAAGCGACCACTCAATCAAAAAAGGAGGGCTGAGCCCTCCTGTGGGAGAGTAATAAAGTTTCATACTAAATTGACTCTAACAGCATGTTATTGGCACTTAGTTTTTTATTGGTAAAAAATAAAGTGTCATACTAGATAGAAAAATTTGATTGCTCGACCACTTCATAAAAGTAATAAAGTATCATACTTACCAACCTTCGTTAGTTGATTCTTGTATTCCACAATCGTTGAGAACAGACGAATCAACTCGTACAGAACGCATGTCGTCCAACCCCTTTATCATAGCCATAAGCTCTGGATCGTTGTCTTCGCGAAAGCAGACTATATAGTCGTAAATCAAACCATCACTACTTTCATTTGTATCGATTTCATAGTCGAGCCTCTGCATTTCACTAAACGCTAGACCAAACTCTAGAGCTAATGCCTTAACTTGATTGGTGTTGTCATCATCCATTATTGTTTGCAGAGGCATTATGGAAAACTCAGCTCTCTTTATTCCTTTTTTCTTCCAATCGCGAAGCACACCCGACCACAAATTACCTCGCAGACTCGAGGTCGGCGAGAACCTACTCGCTCTCCAATGCAGAACTTCCCTAGTTCCATCAAGCTTGAAAAGTAACACTTCCGCTTCTTTGCGCTCTATGAGTAGTCGCTTAAACTCGTCTTCATCTTCTGGGTTAAACACTACTGAAGGTTTAGATTCAGGCTTCCCTTCCACCGAGTCCAGTAACCTGCAAATAACAGATTCTGGAGAATCAAACCCTACAGCAAGGTTCTCCAGCCTTTGATAAGTCGACTCCGATACCTCGATAACCTTAGCCATTTGCACCTCACAAAAAAGACCATACATGACCAATATAAACCATATATGATTAATTGCAAATCATATATGGTTCACTATAGACAACTTCAACTTGCGACATACTTAGGATTGATACAAGAACATTTACTTATGTACGTGATTATCAATAGTAAAAAAGGCAAAATCAGATAACAAACTCAAAGACGCTAGTGAGATTTCTACGGACATGGCAACAAAAGAGACTGTTTGGGAACTTGAAGAGCACTCTATCGGCAAACACCTAGTTTTATGTAACTACTTAAATGCTTGGCTTCCTATCATGAGCAAATACAACCAACGTCTGCTCATCATTGATGGCTTTGCCGGTCCAGGTGAATACAAAGGCGGCCAGTTGGGCTCACCCATACTCGCGCTAGACGCTCTTATCGCACATAAGCATCAAAATCTACTGAGTCCCGAAGTAGTCTTCTATTTCATCGAGAAAGATCCTAAGCGGTGTGATCATCTGAAGTCCCTCATCGTTCAAAGGTACCCTAGTCTTCCAGCAAATGTGAAAGTGCACATTACATGTGGCAAGTTTGACTCCCACATGGGAGAACTTCTGGACGATATAGCCCTTCAAAACAAACAGCTTGCCCCATGTTTCGCAATGATTGATCCGTTTGGGGTTTCTGATACACCTCTTGTTGTAATGAAAAAGCTACTGGAAAACAGCAAATGTGAGCTGTACATATCGCTGATGTACGAGTTTATAAACAGGTTTAAAAATAGTCCTGAGTTTGAACCTCACTTAGACTCATTATTTGGGTGTCAGGACTGGAAGGAAATGTGCGAAATTGATAACAAAGAAGAAAAAAAGTCGTTCCTAAACAAACTTTACAAGAAGAAGCTCAAGGAGTCAGGCGCTGAACAGGTAGTTCATTTCGAGCTATATAAGGGTAATCGTCATGTGTATACCATCTTCTTTGCAACGAAGCATATAAAGGGTTCGGATAGCATGAAGGCTTCCATTTGGAAAGTCGTTCCTGAAGGAGACTTTAAGTTCAAAGGAGGGAAGGACAAAGATCTACTAATGTCACAAGATATGCACGATTTTACCTCATTACAAAACTGTATTCAGGAAAGATTTTCAACAGGGCAATGGATAACAAGCAAGACAGTCCAAGACTTCGTGGCCTCAGATGAGACTGATTATCATTCATCGCAAGTTAAAAAGCATGGACTAAAACCATTAGAGGAAAAAGGATTTCTAACTATTGGTCAACTACCTCCTGGGAAGAAAAGAAGAGCAGGAACGTATCCCCCACAAATATTATTCAGAATCACTGCCGAGTAGTTTTTGCTAAATCGACTAAAGAACGTAGCGCTTTTGATAGTGCTTTTGCATGAGCATCGCTCCCATCCCATACGTCAGATAGAGCACTCATCAATACCTTAGATTTAGCAGGATCAGGTTTTAAGTAATAATCCAAATCAAAAATTTTAATTAGCTTTTCCACCTGCCTACCGCGAGTTTTCCAGTTTTTTTGCCTAACTCTACTGATAGTAGATTGACTAACACCTAGCTCTTTAGCTGCCTCTACTTGGGTTAGTTTGTTCTCCTTAAGAAACTCACAGACTTTCTCGGATAACGCTGATTTTAGGTGCATTTATTCATCATTCATATATAATATAACTTGTGAATATTATTAGCTTTTCAAGTGTTCTGCAAACACATTGAATTAAAATGAGTAAAGTGAGTTCAAGGAGCGTATGACATGTCAACCCAGAGCAAGATTGAGTGGACTGAGCAGACTTGGAATCCAGTGACAGGCTGCGACAAAATAACTGCAGGCTGCAAGCATTGCTATGCAGAAGCTATGGCGAATAGACTGAAGTCAATGAGGACTCCAGGTTATGAGAACGGATTCAAGTTAACACTACAGCCATCAAGGTTAGAACAACCTCTAAAGCGAAAAAAACCAACAAAGTACTTTGTTAATAGCATGAGTGACTTGTTCCATGAAGATGTTCCATTCTCATTTATTGATAAAGTTTTCAATACCATTGAAGCAACACCACAACATGTTTATCAGATTTTGACCAAGAGAGCAGCTAGGATGGCAAGCTACTTTCAGGAAAGAAGTGCACCAACTAACGCTTGGATTGGTGTAACTGTCGAAAATAGGAAGCAAGGATTGCCACGAATAGATGAGCTAAGGAAGATTGATGCTCAAATCCGCTTCTTATCTGTAGAGCCGCTATTAGAAGAATTAGGGGATATTGATCTATCTGGAATTCATTGGGTTATCGTCGGAGGAGAATCAGGCCCAAAATCTCGAGAAATGAAGCCAGAATGGGCAGAAGGAGTTCAAGAGTCCTGCGAGCAACAAAATGTAGCCTTCTTTTTCAAACAATGGGGGGGATGGGGTGCCGATGGCAAGAAACGCTCGAAAAAGGAGAATGGTCGACTTCTCAAAGGTCAAACTTGGGATGCAATGCCCATAGAATTCAGGGTATATTAGATATACACACAAGTAACGTGGTTTTCTCTAGCGGATGGCGAAAACAGAGTATGAATGGGTCGATTCAGGTTCATTACCTGAAATTGCAGAACATAGTGAAGTCAAACATAGTGTAATCGTTCAGTACCTTAAGCAATATGTTAAGGTGTTGACGATAAACCCTTCGATACCTAACCTCAACTTGCATATTGTGGATGGATTTTCTGGGGGTGGAAGATACTATAGCCCCAAACACAAAAGGGAAGTCTACGGGTCGCCGATTCTTCTTCACAATACCATCAGGGAAGTTGAAGCAGAAATAAACACTACCTCAAGGACAAAAACCAAACTTAGTGTTAATGCTCAGTTTTACTTCATTGAAAAAAAGAAGCCTGTCTATCAGTGCCTAAAAGACTCGCTATGTAGCGCAGGAATAGATATTAACAGTGAAAACATTCATATAATAAACAAATCCTTCACGGACGCTATAGATCCAGTCATCAACAGTATACTAACGCATGGCCGAGGAGATCAAAGGGCTATTTATCTTCTAGATCAGTACGGTTACACTGATGTTCCTATCCCCTATCTCCGTTACATTTTTGGCACCTCAGGAAAGAATTCTGAAGCAATTCTTACTTTTTCCACAGACTCAATAATAAACTATCTATCAGACTCTCCTAGCTACTTAAAAGGTATAAAGAAGGCTGGATTGCACGAGGTTCTTTCACTCGAAGCAATCAACGACCTAAAGGAACTCAAGCAGGTAGACTCTAAACAGACCAGAGCTCTGATTGAGCAAAGTCTCTATGATTTTGTCTGGAAAAAAAGCAAAGCTAGGTTTTTCACGCCTTTTTTCATTAGATCCGATGTTAGTAATAGGTCCTACTGGTTAGTTCATCTTTCTAACCACCCAAAAGCACGAGATGAAATGGTTAAGATCCACTGGAGTTTTCAGAACTCATTCGCCCACTATGGAGGACCAGGGCTAAAGATGCTATTTGGCTTTGATGCAAACTTGTCGCATCTAGAGAACCAATTGCAGTTTGACTTCTTGTTTGATGAAAGCGCAGAATCAAGAACGAGGGACGCTTTACTTGAGGGAGTTACAGAATACTTCAGTGATGAACCTCTCGAAATCTTTGAGCTTATTTCCAGCACATGTAACGGATCTCCTGCACATTACGAGCAGTATCTCGACGCGATATATTCTCATTTGTGTCAAAAGGGAATAAAAATCATAGGAAAGAATGGTGAGCAAAGAAGATCGAGAAAATCACTGCGTCTCGACGACAAAATCGTCCTAGAAAGAAACCTAACCTTTATGTTTTAACTTTAACTGCTTTTATCTCTACTCGCACAAGACTACTTACGTTCTTCCTTCAACTCTTTCAGCCCATCGCTCGATATCTTCCTTCAACAAAGCCCCCTGCAGAGAGGACTTTGGATGAGGTATCGACTGATGGCTGTGTTTTCCAAATACCTTATCTAAGTACTTGCTAGGCCATCGTAATGACCCCTTCAGTACGAGCTCCATCAACTTGTCCAGTTGCTCTTGAGTGAAGCCTTGCCCATTATCTTCTATCAGCTTGGTGGATAAGGGCTTGGCGGCATCCGAGGTGTCGACTTCCATTAGCAGATACGATTTACCGTTTAACTGAACCCTGACGATTGCTATGCATCGAGGGTTACTGTCGTTCTGAAGCAGATGTTTCTTGCACCTCGGCACTTTCGGTAACTTGGTAATCAATGGTTTTGACGCTACACATCCATGACTACGCTTTAGGCATTCAACCATCTCGATAAACGCGGCGAACTTGCCGAGATAGAGGTGGCTATCGTCAGATACATCTTCGAGGTTGTTGAACACACCGGTAGGAAGGTCTCCGGCAATAGTCGGTTCGTTGGTGCTAACGTCTTTAGCTTCTTCAACGTATTCGCCTTCACCTTCTCCTTTGCCGCCTTTTGACACTTTGTTCGCGACTTTTTTCGTGAGGATCGGCTTAACAAACTCGATTTGCGTCGCTGACGTTCTGATTAGACTGGAGCCAAGTTCATCATTGGCCCCACCTTCATCAACAATATTGAAGCCTCCACCATAGTGCTTTCCAGAACGCTGGCCACCTTCACCCTCTTGATACGTTTTTAGTTTTGGGTGGTAAAAACTCACTTCTGCAGGTAAAACGGCAGCCAAGTTGCGTATGCCAGCAACTTCCCACACCAGCATGCTGCGAGTATCTGAGTCTATCCAGCCCTGCAAGGTCAGCTCTGCACCGCTGAGGGGTGGTGGGTCGAACTTAAAATCCCACGTTCGATAACGGTTTGTATCTACACCGTCAGTTATCTCGTAGCTTGAAATACTCTCGAAAGAAGCGCGGACATGAGGATCGAGTAGCACCCAGCTTAAAAAACGCCTGCACTCCGGGTTGTTTAACAGCTCAACACGATAACCCGAGTGCTCCAGCACAAAAACTTCCGCTTTGTTAGCAATAGCATCGCGTTGAATATCAAACTCAATGTTCAGCACATCATGCTCAAGTGCAGCTCTCGATAAGTAGCTATCGTGGAAAAACATAGCCCTCGCCAGCTCGAAGTGGGGAAGGTAGATATCAAAGCCATCCGCCGATCGAATGCGGAAACAATACTGGTCTTTATCTTTGGGTCGATGAAACTTGTAGCCGGGGCAATCTTTTACCCTGCAGGTATCCCACGTATAGGTATGAGGTATAGCGACTAGCTTAGTGAGCCCAGCAGGCAGCTCTGAGCTAGTGGGGTTAAGCGTTCGTTGCCTTACCAGTAGCGGCGCATTGGATAGCCGCACAAAAGGCTTATCTTGTTTTGGAGAAAGGTTTAGGTTTACGAACCAGGTGCTGCCATGTACTGGGCGAAACAGACCGCCAACACCCTGAATCTTTACATCATCATCAAACTTGTCAAAGCTTACCTTGTCCATACTGCTTTATTGACCAATCCAGAATCGCACTAGCTTGTTCTGTGATCCTCTCCCTGCTAAGCCCTGAATTTTTAAGCACTTTCCATCGCTTCACTTTTCCACTATCCACAATTAACTCACTAATGGCAACCGCAATTCTTCGGATCTGATATTCGGAAACAGTTTCGCTGTACATACTCAAGAATCGTTGGGTAAGAGGCAGCTTATGCATGTTCTTTTCGATGGTGGCGGGATAACGGGTTTGCGTTAAATAGCGATTCTTTGTCCACCGAGGCGCGGTCAGCTGGAGCTCTTTTTCATTGCGTAACCGGATAAGGTAGCGCACAACAGACTTGTCGCGCACTCCCCATTGCACACGGTTATTTACCTGAGCAAAGCGAACCCGAAAGCGACGATTGCAGCGCTTTAGCCATGAACGGTCGTTACGATACAACCACGCATACTCGGCGCCTGAACCTTGAAGCCGAGCAACCTTGGTACCGAGTTCAATAACTTGCCTTAGCCAGCGCCGGCGGTAAAACCTCAGCAAGGCTCTATCTTGGTTATTAGCTGTAGAACGCAGAGGCTGCTTGGGCACAACACGCAGCCTACCCACACCATTAATCACCGGTATTATCTGTAGCTTATTGCCATGCAAAGCTTGCATCACGGCGATGTGCTGCAAATAGCTGAATGCTTTGCGATGCTTCCTGAACATAGACTTCAGCCACTCAAATTGACCATCGGCGATACTAAGGCCCACCGATGCTAACCAGGCATCACTCCAGTACTCACTGATGCATTCTCGGATCAGCGCATGGTTGATGTGCTTTCCCTTAGTCGCACCAAAGTCTCTTGCTAGTTGCCAATAGTGTTTGGTCCATTGGGCAAACTCTGGTGATGGAGAAGTTCGGCTGTTTAGCAAATCTTTAGCATGCTTAGACACAACCAGGCTCTGCCAATTTGCTGGAGATTGAGCAACCAAAGGACAGGTATCAGGAGTTACCATGTAGCACTGGTGCCGATGCTCTAGCCTGACGGGAAGCTTGGCTTGGATAAGCTCACCGTGCTCTGAACAGGCGCTTACTCCCGCTATCTGCCAACTGCGTTTCCAGTACCCCTCACCATAAAGCTCAAACTGCTTGGCTACACACAGCGGGCAATAGCGAAGCTTTTGGATAGCCTTAACTTTGGATGACGCGACTCCACAAAGCATATGTGCAGCACCTTGGGAGCGGCCAGCTAAATGCTTAAGTATTCGCGTCCTGCGTGACTCGGGAACAAACGCACCACAGAGCGGAAACAAGGTATGTCGATAAGCCAACTTCTCGGCATCTAAACCGAGAGAGTCAGGGTAGTGCGTTGATAGCTCGATCAAATGGCTCGGCAAGTCAATTGAGGCAATCGCAGTGCGATTTGCAAACACCTCTTCAATCAACTCCTTAGGTGAGGTAATCCCCTCATAGCTTCCAGCTCTGGCAATCACGCTATAAAGCAGCTCATCGGGATAGGGAACCGGGAAACCAAGCATGTGTTACCGCCTGTATTCAAGCACTCAGTTTCTCAAAAAGTATAGCTCTATTCAGCCAACCGCTCTCGGAACCATCAGCTGTGATGATCAGCACAACAATAAGCAATAACCGTCATTTCTACTACGCAGCAATCGCAGTTACTGAGAGTGTAGCTCCAGAGGCATAATGAGTTTCGGACTTAAGAATATCCCCAAGTAGGGATCGTATATCCGGGCATTCATATGAATAAGGCCCCACTTCAGCAACGAGCTCGTGGCCGGTAAAGCCGCGGTTGGTCAAACTATGCCACCTCAAACGAACAGAATTTGCGAACGATTCCACAAGACCATTCTTAACGAGTTCTACCAAGTGACCATCCGCAAAAAGCTGTAGGGAAGCTTAGAATAACTACAGAATATCTAGACGAACGGATGGCTTATTACAACAATGGGCGAACTCGTCAGGAATAGCCTATTGTGACAGAACAATACTGTCAATGTTACTTGATGAAAAACAGTTTTGGCTGAGAAGAATTTAGCTCAAATCTAAACTGACAAGCACCGCATCAAAAACGGGTAACTGTCAGCTCAGGTCTGAGCTAGTACATGTGAACCGACCAGCCTTCCGAATACCACTCGTTAGTATAAAGTAACCATTCAAGCTCCCACCCTAGTATGGTATAATACAGTGTTCTGGATAACCTGTATCATCAGCATCTCTGAAACAAATGTATGAACATTAAAATCACACTTTTTGTAGTTTCACTCACCCAAACACTCTCAGCTATCATGTGGCCTGGTATATATTTATATGGATGGTACGCGTTAGGTTTTAGCGAGTTCAAAGTTATATATTTACTAACCGCCATTTTGGGAGGGATCTTTTTGCTGGCTCCGATAGCATCACTTATCGGAGTTTACTTTGAAAAAAAATGGGCTGGATATACTCTTTTCATATTCCCTCCCCTTGCTTTTTTACATGGGGTTTCAGCAGTTCCATACTTATCAAGATTAGCCCCCGTTGGACTTTGGAGAACACTACTTCTTATTCTAATAAATGGAGGCATGGTCTTGATCATCAGTAAATTAATATCAAAGAACAAATAAATCGCCAGGTAAAAGCAGGCTTTCTAAGTAGCAAGCCTTTCTCACATATTTCAATCTGAGCCGCTCCATTCGCAAACCTAAATAACAGGACTGGAGCAGTTATCACAACTATAGACTATATCTCAACACTCCAATCAAATAACTTTTATTTCATCCAAGTTCATGGTTATTTGAGGAAGATAACCTTCGCACGGATTAATAGCAGTTAGCTGTGAAAACCAAGACAATACTAAAATTCGCCAAAATGGCAAGATTTCATAAACCCCTCCTAATATCCACCCTCGAGCAAATTATTTTCATCAGGAGAAGACTGGATTAGATAGCACTGGCCATTGCCAAACTAAAGCACAAATAGTACATACTATTAAAGATACAAGAAGGAAAATTCTTTCGGCTTTATGTTCTCGCCCCAGAGAAAGCGCACCCATTCCAACAGGCAAACCCAAAGCCATCTCAACTAAATACATAGACACAACACCTAAGCAAATAACCACCCCCATCAAATCATCATCCAAGTTGTAAAACTGAGAGAGTAAAATATGGTAAATCGTTAGAAAAAACGCTAAAGAAAAAAACTTAACAATGTAGTTCAAAACTAAAACCTCTAGTGATCATCAATAATAATCCCGCCAATTGAATTTGTAAGGCCACCTGCTTCAATTGCCCAATCAGCTTTGCTCATATGATGGAACTTTCTATCAGGAAGAACTAGCTTCCCACTACCAACCATGATCTTTCCTGTAGCAGCTCTGACTGAGGTACCTATGTCAACTACTGTTGACGTGACTTTAGCCCCTTCTTCTGACATCCCAGCCTTTTGAAGGTTTGTCTCTAACCAATTAGATCCGGTAAAGGCTGTTTGCATATTATCAACACCTCTAGCCATCAATATCATGCCGCCCTTGCATGCTAGCCCGAGGGAGACTTTACACATCATAAAGCCCCCTGCAACTTGCGTTAAGCCATCAACTCCCGTCAACAGATTCGCCTAGCGAGGGTAAATCCTCGCAAATGGGCTCACCGTAGATATCACGCTTATTAACAATTTCCCCATATTCAATCGCTCTTCGGAACTTTGTCTACTGGGCAAAAAGCTCATACCAGAACAAGAGTTCATACGAAGACGGACCAATGCAGGCGACTTTGCACGTAATCGAAGATGGCTGCGAGTGGTTGCTTTACACATTTGAATGGCTTAATTGCACCTTCCCTATACCAAGAAAACACTACGCAGTGACATGATCACTACTTCTTCCTTTTTCTAAGCGTAGCACTGTTGGTCAAAGCATAATTGCCTATATAAATGGAAAAAACCATCATTCCAAGCCCACTCCAAATACTAAGCCCACTAAAAACCAAAAATACAGAAACCAAAAAAATATGAAGCGCCAAAAGGATATATATTATCTTTAAAAACTTTTTCATTCTAAACAATCCACAGAGCAATACATTACAGCGCCTACCTGAAAGCCAACTGCACCAACGCCAATCACAGCCCCAACTGTATTAACCCTTGAGAAGACCTTGATTGACTGCTCCTCGACCTAAAGGACGAGGAGCAGTCAAATTGATTAGGTGTTATCGGGAAACTTCTCAGGGAATGAGATCAAAAAGCAATCATTCACGCTCTCGCCCTGCCCACTAGCTGAGGATCATTTGCTCCTAAAAAATGTCTGTAAATAGCATTACTAAAAAAGCCCAGTTTACTACGGTCACCACAACTGAAAATACAAAGACAACCAGTAGCATAAACCACCTTGGCCCATTTAGATCTTTGTGTAGCGTTCCAGAACCGAAGCCCATTGGCTTTCCTGAGCTCATCTCGTAAAGCATTTTTACAAATAATCCCCAAAGAAGAAGAGGGAAAAAAGGGCCGCTTTTACTAGCTACATCTTCATAAGGCGCACTCACAAGCAAAGCTACTATAGCGTAACAAAGAAAAACCAAATCAGTCATAAATCAACCAGGTACTCTACTTGTCATAATACTCTTGACCTTTAATGCTGGCGTCAACGCCCTCTAAAAACCACTCCCTTTTTGACATATGCTGAAAGCTCCTATCTGTTCGAGCCCCCCTAGACCAAAAAGGAATTTTTGCTGGAACTTTGCGAAATATGCCTGTTAAAGAAGTACCAACATCAAATAAGTCTCCCGCCATTTTTGCATTGTCACTCGACATATTCATTTGCTGAAGCCCCATTTCTAATCCACTGTGTCCGGTAAAGACTGATTGCATGTTGTCTATCCCTCTCATCCCTATTGCCCCTCCAGCAGCACAGGCGATTCCGCCAGATACATAACACAGCCCTACACCTGTACCTATCTGACCCACTCCACCAAAGAACGTTACCGCATTATTAACCCTCGAAAAAATCATCTCTCGATTCTCGCTAATTACACTTTTTGCTCTGCCCCAAAGGCCGGAAACCTCGTCCCCCTGCTCATTAAACAAATTAGCCAATGCCCCAGTTCGCGCCCCATCCCGGAACGTCCCGCCCGCGAAGTGACTGGATGCTCCGCCTGCCAGCGCCGCTACCGCTACATTCCCAAAATCAATGCCTGCGGTTTCAAACCCCCAGCCTTTGCCTAGACCATTGTCTCCTGTGGTAAGCCCTTTGGCGAACGCACTACTTAAGAAGCCGGTACCAAAGTTATCCCCTTTCACCACATTCAGGCTGCCCCCTGCCATGCCGTGCACAAAGGAGCGGCCAAAGGGCGATTTGCCAAAGGTTTCATGCAATATCCCCGTATCACCGAGTGCATGCCCCACCCCTGCAAAGACCCCTGAAGTCAGGCCCGCAAAAAACGCGGATTGTATATCCATTCCCATCACCAGACCACCAATAAAGCCCATCCCAAAACCCAGGGCCATGCTGCCGATAGCGCCTAGTGGAACTTTTGCAGCAATTACCGCACTGACGATGCTGATGATGAGACCGAAGATGTTTCCGCTGGGGTCGTGGTATTTCAATGGGTTATTAACCACATAGGCATAGCGGTTATGGTTCAGGGCATCATCCGGTGATTGCATAGCAGGGTCGGGACTTAAGAATATCCCCAGGTTGGGATCGTATATCCGGGCATTCATATGGATAAGCCCCACTTCAGCAACATGCTCATGGCCGGTAAAGCCGCGGTTGGTCAAACTGCCAAATAGCAGCCCCGCGGGAAGCGGGGAGGTTTGCTCCCAGTCGATCGCCCGCGCTTCACCCCAAGGATCAAACCAGGTTTCGGATATCACTTGCCCCAAGGTATTGGTGATAAGATTTACCGAGTTCAGTGCATCCTGATGGAAGTAGTGGACCTCCCGGCTCAGTTCGCTATTGTCTGATACGCGCTCTGTCTTGATGGATACACCAATTGCGCGGCCTCCCACATACAGATAGTTACGTTGCTCTGCCTGATAGCCTTCCAGCCCTTCGTGATAGCGCTCTTCATAAACCTTACCCAGATAGAAGGTTTGATCATCACCGCCCGCGCGTTTTCTAACCCGCTGATTATCCGCGTCATAGACAAAGCTGACATGCTCGGTGCCTTTGCTAAGGGTTAACGCCTGACCGGCCAAGCCCCAGGTAAACTGCCGCTCTCCGATTGCGGTTACCGCGCCGCGCTGATTGTAACTAAGGGTATCCGTGCCCACCTGCGTGGGGCCAAACGCCCGGTTACCGTATTGATAACTCACCCCATTCTTGGTGAGGAAGTTACCCCGGGTATCGTAGCTAAAGGTCTCAGTGAAGCGGTTTGTTTTTCCTAGAACCGCATAGTTAGTCGAGTTGTATTCTGCTGAGATAAGCTGCTCAGCGCTGTCATAGCTAAAGGTTTCCTGAATGCCGCGGGTGAGATCGGTGCGCGACAGCATATTATCGTTTCTGTCGTAAATGTAAGCCATCTGCCTCAGCCATGAGCGTCCACTGAAGAGCTCAGTATCGCCGGGGCCGCGGGTGTCGATATTATGCAACTGACCCGTGCCATTGTGGTAGTTGTAGTCAGTCGTAACGCCATTCCCGAAACTCTCTGCGCGTACACGCCCGTGGGCGTCGACCTCGTGGGCTCGCCAGTAAACGCTATACTCGGGTGCGTCGAGATTTTCTAGCACGTACCCCCAGACACTCTCTCTGTCTACCTCATCCAGGCGTTTCATATCGAAGTAACCATAGAGTGCACCAACATGCGCGACTAGGCTGAGCATATCTTCTATCGCTTGAACGTAGGTGTCATAGCGCCCTACCAATAGCTCGCGGGCCACGCTGTAGTCATTCGCCATACTATTGAGAGTGCCGCGCCAATCATTTTGCACATAAGGATTCGTTGAGAATGTATTGCCATCGAGAATCACGATTTCTACCAGCCCTTCGGCGCTGAGTTCACCAAACCAGGCGTTGTCCGTACTCTCCGTAAATACGCCCCACGGCGTGTCACCACCTTGTGCTATCTCAAGGTATTCATCATGAGATATCTCAATGACTTCGGCAGTATTGGGATCGAAAATATAGTGAAAATCAGGCGTAATCAGCAGTGGGATGGTGACCGTCCCATGTAATGGCACAAAGGTATCCGGTGTCACCGTCATCGCATAGCCTTCATCGCTGTACCATACCCGATGTGCCCGGCCTTGGTAGCGCCCTAAGGTTGTGTCATTGACGCCCTCAACGGGAATGGTTTGCCCGGCGGCTTCACGCATCTCCAGCTCCCAAGCTTCAAGCTGTTTTAGCTGAGGCTTAATCTCTTCGGCGGCGGCCAGGTAGATTTCAGCATTGGCTATGGCTTCGTCAATGATATCCTGCACCTCCTCCCGGGAGATATCCATGGTGTTTTGACCTACCGGTCCGGTCAATGCACTTAGATGACCATGTTGATAGTGATAGATGATATCAAAACCATTTGGACGGCTTTCGGTGTCTAACTGCCCCTCGCTATTGTAGTCGTAATCAATAACCCACTGAATATCCCCGAGAGCCGGGTCGTGAAGTGCCTGGGTTTGCTTGGTCAGCTGACCCATGCCATGTGTATCTTCATCGACGGTCCATCTATATTCATACATTTGGACTACCGACTGCTCTGCCTGCAGCTCCCCATCAATCAGTACTTCAATGTGCTGCTCAGCAAGATTAGGCGCACCGTCCGAGGCATACACCCAGTACGCGCGCTCTTCCCGAGTATCGAGAATGCGGTTTTGCTGGTAGGCCTGGCCGATTTGGTCATACTTGGTGGTGGTCACGACACCTTCCGGATCGGTTTGAACAATAACTTCACCGAAGCCATTGTTGTCAAACGTCCACCGCCCCATTGCCGGGTCATCATGTACGGTCTTATGACCAAGGCGGTCATACTCAAAGAAGGTAGGGTGCTCACCATCGAGGGTCGTTTGCACAAGCCACCCTTTGGGGTGGTAGACGTAATCGATGGTGGCTTTGCCCTCGGACGTTTGTCGGATGACATCCCCCCGCGCATTCTCATAGCGTCGGCTCTGCACACCGTTTTTGTCGAATGTGGCGGTATAACCAGGAAAATACGCCGTACGGGTCATGTTCGTGGTTCCACCATCGCCGGATGGTTCAGAGATAGTGAGAGGCCGACCAATAGCATCGTAGGTCTGCACACTCCAATAGGGAGCATAGCCACTAAAGTAGGGGCGACTTATCCGAACAGGCTGGCCTCGATGGTCATACTCGATATCAACATAGATGGCTTTACCGTCCATCGAGTAACTCACTTCGCGAAGAGTGTGCCCGATATCGCTTATCACCTTGATGGTTGTTATGTCTCCCGGCGCACGCTCTATCTCACAGTAGGCAGCATCGGGAAGCCCTGATGCCTCGCAGTTTGAGCGGGTGCTGTCGGTTACACGCATTCGCGTGTAGGTCGTGTCAGTGGCAATACCAGGATAATCAATGGCTTCAACTCGCCCCAACCAGTCTCGGTAATAGGTAATGGTGGCATCTATAAAGCCTGGGGGTTTCTCTGTCTTAACGAAACCGGTAGTCGCATCGTAGGTGTAGGCGGTAGTTTGATTGCTGAGCTCCTCTGAGCCGTCGGGTTTGTATGCCAGATTTGAGACTTTTTGCTCGCGTAAAAACAGCCCTTTATCGTATTCATAAGTTACGACTCGGTCTATATCAGCACCGCTGGCCTGCATGGTCTCCTTCGTCACATTCCCCAGCGCGTCATACTCATAAATGGTCGTGAGGTAGGTATTACTATCCCCATTGGTTTCTGACTCAAGCAGCCCATTTTGGTAGTAGGTAAACGAGGCGGTATCACTATAGTCCCCCTCAGGCGTAATGTGTTTCACCGTGGTGCTCTCAACCCGGTTATTCTGCCAGGGCATATCCATGGCAGGTGGTTTGAAGGTGCTCACGGTTTCGGTTCTGTAGTAATCCCCCGGTATTAAGCTCACCAGTGAATCCACCTGACTCTCGATACGGCCAACATTCATAAACTCATCGAAGTCGCTGTAGTGAGTGTAGGTATCCGTAAGCTGCGTACCATCAAGCTCGAATGCCTGTTGCACGTTAGTTTGCAAGTGCGAAAACCAGATTTGCTCTGGATTCAATGCGCGCTGCGCATTGACCAATGTGGTCTCACAGGTTGCCACACCGGGTACCATTTTCCCTTGAGGGCTAACCATACAGTAGGCTGACTGCGAATGGTTGAGCAGTACTTCTGCCCCTGTGGTGGGAACAAGCACATCCTCAACTTCTGCTACTTGCCCGTTGAAAGGGAAAATGAGCGAGCGAGTCTCACGCACCTCATGGTTGGCTAATTCATCGCGCATCGCAACGTAGCCTAAGCCTAAAAATCCCCGGCCCTTAAGGCCGTCGCGAAACCCGCCATAGCGATAGGTTTTGTGGCCAACCAGCTGCTCTGTTTTTGGACTAAGCTGGATGACTTCATCAACCAAAAACATTCCGCGGTTAATGGACACTGTATTCGCCAACAGGTAGTCACGTTGCTCGTCGTTTTCGTAGTAAAGGAAGTCAGGATCGTAGTGAGTGCTACCACCGCCAATCGCTTGATAGCTAAACTTGATAGAGGCGCTATCTAGGCTGTCGACACGGGCTAAAAACTTATGGGATAAACTCCGGTTACCATGAAAGATCCTAGGCTCTTTATCTTCATCTAAAACAATAAAAGATACTCGGCCATCTCCTAACACATCAACAAAACTAGCAAAGTCTTGTTCCTTGATCTCTGGGACATCACTGATGATTTGCTCTGCGTCTAAGAAGAGCCCTGCCACTTGGTAACGGACATATAGCGCACCATCCAACCAATAGTAGAGATCTAATTGACCGTTACCACTGATATCGAAAAAGCCAACATTGTCACTAGATTCAATATCTTGGTGGGTTGTAGTCAAATCCTCCATGGTTGAGAAGTACCCAGTTCCCAACCCCTGTACAACGCGAATCGTGTTTTTGTTGGCCAGCCTCAAGAAATCGAGGTTACTATCACCATTGATGTCTTCCATCCAATCTAGAAAGCCACCTTCGAATGTTTGGAGAGGCGCACCCCATCGGCCAAAGCGTTGGGAGGCGTTAAGCGACATATCAAGACGATGAATACTGTTGACTGAAGAGCCAATAGGGCCACTACTTCCAGCATAGAGTTCCTTACCACTGTAATTTCCGGCGACACCGTCATTGTTGAAGTCCCCAAGATGAGTGATCACACTCATCTCTTGATTTCTACCGTTGTGTTTTTCGGTGTAGTTAACTATCCAAACGCTCTCTTGGAACACGCCATCACTGAGCTCCCGATATTGCTGCCTGAAGTGAAAATCATGTCTAGAGCCAACTCCTCCCTCTTTCGTCCAAGCTGATTCACAAATCAAATCGGCATAGCCGTTCCCGGTTACATCTGCCAGATATAAAGCATGAGCGGGGTGGTCATCATAGCAACCAACAGCGTAAGTAATTTCTTCGATTGCGGGTGTGGAAGCAGATGCGAACGCTTCTTGTACATAGGTACCTTCAACAATGGATACTTCCAAAGTGCGATCTTTTAGAAACACCAGATCATTTGTGCCATCTTGGTACAAATCCATCGATACTAAGCGACTGTGGTCACTAATGATCCCACCGCTGTCACTGAACAATTGCTTGTATTCCGCCCACTCAAGCAAGCCCTCTGCGTTTCTAGAACCTTGTGCAACATAGATTAATCCATCACTGTCTACCCCAATGAGATCTTGTGCTCCATTACCTGTAATGTCGGCCATATAGTTCGATTCATATCCGACCTGCTGAAAACGCGTATCTTCCTCAAACTCAACGCCACTACTTTCAAGTTGCCATTGATACTTAAAATCGATAGGAGGTAAGCAATCACTACTCCCTGGTGAGCACATCCTGACCTGAGTGAGGTAATCAACACCAAACTCATCCGCTGTGTAATAAAGCTCATAACGCCAAGCTTCAAATAAGCTGCTCCCTTTCACAGAGAGCGCGGATAAACGGTAATGGTGATTCTGGGGCCGGCCATGCACCCATCCTTGGGTTTGGTTTTCACTCTCAACCCAGGTAAAGTCAATACGCCCCGCGCCGGTAGTGGTGTTGATGTTACCGCCATACCAAACCGCTTTTAATCTCACAAACTGCTCATCTTCCTTCGCTCTACAGTCATCGTCTTGGTCTCTCGGATACTCACAGTACTCGTAAGCAATCATATTCGGGTGAGCAGCCGGGTTGGGTATATCGCCGGCATCCAGGTAGAGCCCCTCCGTTGTTGTTAACATCAGTTGCCTTACTGGATCGTGACTGTCAGGCTCCTCTTCGGCACTGGGGCCATAAACGGGCGTATTGTAAATGTGTAGCAACCCCTCAACATTGCGTATCTCAACCGTTGTCGGGCCGAAGTCATTGGCTTCACGAATAGTGATATAGTCGACTGGATTCACTTCCGCACGGTATTTTGCGCCTGCCTGACCGGGGCTTCCTTCAACCAAGATAAGTCGCTGTCCATCGAGGCAATAGGCATCGTCGGTTTGATACTGGGGAGGTTGGTTAATACCATCCACCGCTTCTGTTTTCTCACAACGATGGAACATGCTGCTGCCAGAGAAGGTCCAACCATACCCTGTCAATCCAGCACCACTGGTATGGTGATATACCAGCGAAAACTCTGGTTGGAGATTAGCTTTTCCCTGAGGGACTTCGATAGGGATGCGGTAGTTTGCTGTGCCATCCACAACATTAAACTCAGACGGCAACACGCCCGTATGGGTCGGAAGCGTGTCATCCGCCCAAGCAAGAGAGGCTGTCGCAAAAATGCTGCATAGCATTATGGTTGTCACGAACTTACTTCTCATGGGTGAGCTCCTTAAACCGTGCTATCCGCTTTTCAAGACGGGCAAGTTCCCCATCACTGTGAGTTGGAAGAGTTAATGCTGCTGTTGGGATATCGATTTCCGGTTGCTGTTGTTCAGCATCTTGAATGCGTTGAGAAACCGTTGTGAGTGTCTGTCTGGCGTGTTGCGAAATACGCGTTCCCGATGATTCGGAGGTTTCAGGTGGGGGAGAGGTATAGATTGTCGCAATGGGAACAGTTGAGAGCCGCCAGAAATATACAGCAATACAGACAGAAACAGCACAGAGCACATACAAAATCCATTTCATAGCGTTCTCCATTAGTTGGCTTTATAGCCATTTGCATTTGATTGACACCCAAGGGACCTATCACCTAAACATCAACATCCCGTGAGTTGAAAATACTTGTTGATCAAATGCTTAATATGATGTTGTATACAAATAACCGCTCTGTCAATAGGGTTTTATACTCGACCTGAGTACAAGGAGGTACCGTGAGAACACTACGCTTCGTAGCATGCCTAATTGGGAGCATCGTGATAGCGGCAAGTCGAGCTGATGCGCTCGATTTTCCGGTGGGACATTCTTCGGTGGCCGATGCTCAAATAACTCGCTTGATGATGGATGAGGCTTATCCACAAATCGTCTTTCTACAGCTAAGCGACGCACCAGATGAAAACGCTGAGTGTCATAGAAATAGTACTTGGCACTACGCCATTCCCATCAGCTCGCCTGAGGGGCAAAACATGTACAGCGCTTTGCTTGCGTTAAAAGCATCAGCAGGCCACGCGTTTTTTGGTGGGGCCGATGAGTGTGTGACTGAGCTGCCACCAGAGATTCTGGGAATAGAACGCTTAGCTCGACTTGAGTTGCACTAGCTTAGGACTTTGTCGGAGTGAACCATGAAGCGACTTTACATCGTTGTGACTACATTATTGATATTGGCACCGACACAAGTCAGTGCACTGATTAGCTGTACGGGTATCCCCAGGTTTGTGTACGCTGGCTACCATGGACCAACTCCAGCAGAGAACAGTTTCGGTGTTGAGCTCGACACTGTTGCCGGTATTCTTAACCTGGGTCAGACGTCCGATACGCAGGCAACGGCGCGTTACTCGATGATGCTGGCTGCACAGCGAGCGCAAAGCACCGTTATTTTAGAGTTTTTTAACCACTCACCTCCGGATGACTGCGATACGGTGGTTCAATCAAGAGAAGTGCCTACATCCGTCTATACACGTTAAGCACTGTGACACATCACAAGCATGCGTAAACACCTTGGTCTGGTTGACATCGAGTAAGTCAGGCCGTATTCCAGAGCAAATGGGAGGAACGAATGAAGACAAGCGTTATTGTTACAGCGATTTCACTGACACTGGCGTCGCTGCATGCCAACGCGCTAGTGAGCTGTTCGGGCATACCTCGCTTTGTGTATGTGGGGTATCATGGCCCGTCACCTGCGGAAAGCAGCTATGGTGTCATGCTGAGCACCGGGAATGGTGTATTACACCTTGGCCCCACTTCCGGCACTCTAGCAACCGCACGATATTCAATGATGCTTGCTGCACAGCAGGCCCAGAGCAGCGTAACCATCGAGTATTTTAATCTATCAGCACCTGATGATTGCGATACGGCAGTGGAGTTGAAAGAGGTACCTACCTCTGTTTACTCGCGCTAGAAGCAACTCAAATAAGTGCTTCATTAGTAAGTTCAACCATCCTAGCTCTTGCAAAAATAATGAGGAGGATGGCTATCATACTCTACCTGCAAGTTTTGCATCCACCCAACCATGACTCCATTGGGAAGATGACTCCTTGCTCATTTAGAGTGTCGTACAAATCTTCTTCACTGGAAAACTGGTAGCGCAGGTCGTTAGCACTGAGGGTCCCCCAGTTAGCTGGTTTGACGACTTGGCCGCTTCGAGCCTCCTCTTGCTCTATTTCAGCGTCACCTTCATACCAATCCAAAACAATAGGCATGAGCTCTCGTATCTTCATATCGGGGCTTTGCTTAAATGCTCGTTCTACTAACGGAGCTACGCGGCTGGCCTCACAGTCCATACCCACGAGCAAGTGATATAAGCGTTGAGCTTGGGGGTTGCCATCAAACACACCCAGCTCAGGTTCCTGTTTACCTGCTTCAGCAATTCGCTGACGAAGGTCGAGTAGTTGCTTGTCGATTTGTGGCACATGTAGGTCTGAGTACTTCACCACGAGTTCTGGATCGCCCGAACGCAGTGCAGCCAGCATAGGGTGTACCGGCTTAAACTCATCTTCAAATACCTTTCTCATTAACTTGAGTGAGATCCGCTCGCTACGATTAGCGATTGCCCACAGCTGAGTGAGAACAAACAGCTTCACCACGATATCGTGAACGCCTTGGGTCAACTCATACCAACCATCTCGGAGCTCATCTGTCAGCACGTCATCTTTACGCTGAAGCCACTGATAGCGCCAAAGTTTTCTTGCAAAAGCACTCCATTCTGAATGCTTAATGCGATCAGAGCCTTTATGTCTTTCTGGAGCCTCGTTCTTCATAGGCTCCCAAAATAGCGATCCAAACCCAGCAACACGCCGACCAGATTGAAGCTCCAACTCAAGAATAGGCCGAGCTTTGGGGGTACCGACCAACACAACTGGCACGCCAATGGTGTTTACCAGCTCAACGAAAAATTCCAGCATGTCTTTCTCATCATCGGAACTTTGCCGGCTTAAACGCTGAATCTCATCGATTACCAATATGCCAATTGCTCGCTGGGTGGCAATTTGACCCATTAAGGCGAGCAGGGTATCGGTACCCACGCGCTTTTGGGTGTATTTCTGCTCATAGTTAGTATTAAGCTTTTGATCGATGGCTCTGAAAAAGTTAACGCACAAGCTTTTAAGCGTACCCTTTGCCGGGCATTCGATTTTCAGGTGAACCAGCTGAATAAAGTTGTACTTTTCGTGGTAAATCACTTGCGGGTAGTTCGCTAAAATACGATTCAGCGTAGTGCTTTTACCGCAGCCTGACACACCGATAAGTGCGAAGCTGCTGGCTGTAGAAGGCGCTTTAGCAAAGCGAAAGCTCGACAATTCACCTCGCTTTATGCGCTCATAACCATCTTGTAAGTGACTTTTGAGCGAACCATCTTCCAGATTTCGGCCCACGTAGCCACGGCGCATCATAATTGAGATCTTTTCTTCTAGTCGCAGGTGGTTCGCTAAAGGCTGGAAAAAGTCATCGAGCAGGCCTGCAATCTCATGTGCACGGATTCGCCCATCGGAGAATGCATCTCCTGGCTGATAGCTAACCTTACCTCGCAGTCCGTCTCGGACTTGCTCTACCTGCATAATTGGCGGCAATGCTTCAATGAAGGGATTCCCCCTATAGCGCTCTACACCAGGGTCTTGATACACGGCATCGACGGTGTTTTCAGGTAAGGTCATAACTATCAGTCCTCATGATCATCAAACAGCTCATCAATGAAATCAGGGTAAGTGCAGTCATCTTCCTGCTCGGCTCTTAGAGGTGTGACAGGGGCTTTAACCTGGCTTGTGTTGGTAGGGCTATACGCTGCGCCTTGCCGCTCTTGCTGCTTCTCCTGCTCCCGATTGCTTCTGATGGTAGCAATTCTCTCAGCTTTAGTGAGCCCTTGGTGGTTAGGCTTGTTAGCAACGGCTTGCTTGATTTTCTGCTGCACAAAGCTCTCATGATCGCGGCGCTGCTTATCATCAACCAACAGCTGCTTAGCCATTGATGATTTTTGCTTGGCTTGCTGCCGCCATACATCCCAGAATGAACACCCTTGATACTCACGCGAATGGTCAGAGAGCTTACATACCCAATGTTCGAGCGAGCCGTTTTTAGTAAATAGATAGATATGATCGGCGGAGTTCGGGTCATATGCCGCAAGTAAACTTTCTGGGCGTTTGACTGACGAATCACGATGTAACCAGCCGCTCTCAAGCATCTCGCTACAAGTGTAATAAAGCCCGAATGCACATACACCCAGCTCAGATGTAGATACTTTCACTCTGGGCATCATAGCGACTCTGAGTGCAGCCTCACTGGCTTGTCTTAACCGACCGGTGCGGTTTTGGATACCCCAGTTCCAGATGGATAAGGGCGTCATCTCCAAATCGGTCGGCATATCTGGTGCGCGGTCGTATTTTTTGAGAACAGCAAACTGGTTGTGCATCAGTACCGAAGATACGATGATCTCAGTGAAATCTTGTACGGTGAGCGCTGCATCCAAACGGTAGTCCTTCCCACCGCGCTTTTTGACTTTCGTTCCCGTTACCACGCCCGGCGCAAAAGGCTTAAAGTCAGCCTGAACCCACTTAAAATGCCTCTCAACTATGCCTTTAGCGGAGCCTTGATGTGGAGGCGTGTTTTCGATACGCACCGAAAAACTGCTTTCCAGCGATTCAATTTGATGGCCCAGTAGCTCACCGCGATCAGCGAGTATTGCATCGGGAAGGCCCAAGGCTGGCCATTGCTCATCAGAGATATCAAAGCCTATGGATTTACAGTAATCCACTTTACTGGTCATCGAGTTCACAAGCGCTTGCATAGCGACCGCATAAGAAGGGTTTTCAAAACCAATGTATACCCCGGTAATTAGCCGAGAGAACACATCGACAACCGCATAAACCGTTGGTCTTCCCACAATGGCAGACTTGTCGCGAGTTGATACCAGGTAGATATCGGCGATTGTTGCATCGATCTCATAGCGGCTTCCAGGACCCATCGCTTGGGTGGTTGCGGTGGATGTTAAAGGCCGAACATCGTTGCGGTAGTTGTTCTTATTGTTACGCTTTTGCAGTTTCTCAATAGTTGAGTACTCACGCTTATAGAAGTGCTTCATCTGCCAAATTGAGGGGATCTCCTCTTCGGGCACATGTGGATTATGAGTCGTGTATATGCTCTGAAAACGCCGGTAAGCATAGGGAACTGATGCGTTTCTCTCTTTAAGTAAGTACTTGTCGATGGCTATCCGAAACAACCGCTCAACGCTTGCATCCATATTTGCGCCAATACCCGGTTTGTATACCCGTGGCCGGCCTAGTTTTTTGTCCTTGGCGTGTCGCTTCTTCCCTTTAGCTCCCGAGTTATGGTAGTCGGGCAGTAAGGCATTGGGCATTTGTCCACGTTGCCAGTAACGGCGCAATAAGCGATACAACGTTTGCTTAGTGAAACCATGCTTTTGCATGGCTTCACCAATCAAGCGCCCACGGATCCGACGGTCATAGTATTCAGGGTGGCTAACAATGGACGAGATAACAGCCATGTTTTTATCGCGTTTGAGCTTGGCAGTGGTACCGTCTTCCGGCTGTATCATGGCGAGTGATGCAAATGGGTCCTCACAACGAAGTAAGCGCTCCTCGTCAATTGCTTGTACCAACTCATGCTGTCGGATCAGCTCAGGGAACGCTGAAGCATCCTCGATGCTGATCCAAATGTACTCACCAGTTAAGCAACTGAGAATGCGGTACTCATGACCGTCAAGACTGACTACCTCATTGGTTTGAAACATTCAGTTCCTCCAACATCTTAGCAACGTTACCTACTGAAAGGTCACGCCCCTTTAGCTGTAAATAGGGCGTGAAAACATCAAACTGAAAGCAGCGTAATGCCAACAACTGGCGCATCTCAAACAGCGACTCGCCAGGCTCTAGGGAGTAAGCCACATCCAGCTTTTTCGCAATATCGACCACTCGTAGATCTGGGTTTTCATTCATCTGATGGGCGTAGAAACTGAGCTTATTCAGTAAGCTCTGTTGAGGCTGCGAGTTTGATTGCTCTGGATAAAGCCAAAGGATGTTACTGAAGACGACCTTGGGGATCTCTTTTTCAGTAACGATCATCCAAGGAATAGATTTTTCTTCCCAATACCGACGTTCTAGCTCGAGCTTCTCAACCGTGGCGGCATCGGCCAAAAACTTAGAGTATTTAGCCTGCAGAGCAAACTTGGGTTGTTGGGCATCGCGGGTGTTCACCAGAAAATCTGATGACATTACATTGAGTATCTGACCACTTTTAGGATGTCGAATACCAGCATCGGCAGCAAGTACCCGTGTAACTTCACGATCCAGTGGGAACTGCTCGCGAATATCTTGGGTATCACGATGCCACTCAAGCATAAGAAAGACAGCAAGCTCTAAATCGGAAAGTAGATGATGGGTGCGCTGGGTTTTGTGACCAAACGTACGATGTGAGCGCCCATCAGAGGGAACATCTCGAACGGTTATCCATGGTTTGTAGTCAGCTCCGCGCCCTTGACCCCGGCCTTGTTTAATCCAACGCCGGATCTTCGCTTCAGTGAGTTCGTACTTCCCTTTTGCCATAACAAAAACCGCCAAACCATGCTCACTATTTGAGCATATGCTTGACGGCCTTAGTATGCAACTTTATTACTCAGTATGAATCTTTATTACTCAGTATGAGACTTTATTACTCTCCCACACCTCCTTTTTATCCACATAAAATGTTTATTCCACGGTTACCGACTTCGCCAGATTACGCGGCTGGTCCACATCGGTACCTTTAATCAATGCCACGTAGTAAGACAGTAGCTGTAGAGGTACGGTGTAGACAATTGGGGCGATCAGCTCGTCGACATGTGGAACACTCAGTACCCGCATGGTGTCATCACTTTCGAACTTGGCGTCGCCGTCAGCAAACACGTAAAGAATACCACCGCGGGCACGCACCTCTTCCACGTTGGATTTAAGCTTCTCCAACAGTTCGTTATTAGGCGCCACCACGATAATCGGCATTTCGGCATCAATCAGTGCCAAGGGGCCATGCTTCAGCTCTCCCGCTGCATAGGCTTCGGCGTGGATATAGGAGATCTCTTTAAGCTTGAGCGCCCCTTCCATCGCGATGGGGTATTGGCTGCCACGGCCGAGGAACAGACTATGCTGCATATCAGCGAACTCTTCGGCTAGGGCTTCGATAGGCTCGGCCAAGGTTAGCGCTTGCTCTAGCTTGGCAGGCAGGCTTTGCAGTGCATGCACCAGCGCGGCTTCTTGCTCATCGTTCATCAGGTTATGGCGGCCAATCGCGCCCACTAGCATCAGCAAGCCAGCCAACTGAACGGTAAAGGCCTTGGTTGACGCCACGCCAATCTCGGCACCCGCTTTCATCATATAGGCCATGTCTGACTCACGCACCAGTGACGAACCGGGCACGTTACAGATGGTCAAGCTGGCCATATAACCTTGTTCTTTGGCCAGACGCAGCGCCGCTAAGGTATCGGCGGTCTCACCGCTTTGCGAGATGGTCACCAGTAGGCTGTTGGGTAGTACCACCGACTTGCGATAGCGAAACTCTGAGGCGATTTCGACGTTACAGCTTACGCCAGCCAGCTCTTCGAACCAGTAGCGCGCCACCATACCAGCATGATAGCTGGTGCCACAGGCGATGATCTGTACATGTTTCACATCGCTAAGCAGCTCAACAGCGTTATCACCAAATACATCATCCAATACCCGCCCTTGGCCCAGGCGGCCATCCAAGGTGCGCTGCAAGGCCAAAGGCTGCTCGTAGATCTCTTTGAGCATGTAGTGGCGGTACTGGCCTTTGTCTCCGGCATCGTGGGAGGCGTTGGACTCGATGATATCGCGTACCACCGGCTCGCCATTCTTATCAAAGATATTCACTTCAAAGCGGGTGACCTCGGCTACATCGCCTTCTTCTAAAAAGCTGAAGCGACGGGTTACCGGAAGCAGGGCGAGCTGATCGGAGGCGATAAAGTTTTCGCCGAGACCATAGCCAATCACCAAGGGGCTGCCAGAGCGGGCCACTACAACCTTGGAAGGATCGCGCTTATCCATGATCACCGTGCCATAGGCGCCTTCCAGCTCAGACACCGCCGATTGCACCGCGCTCAAAAGCGTTTCGTGATGCTTAATTTTATGGTCGACCAGATGGGCGATCACCTCGGTATCGGTGTCGGAGCTAAAGTGATAGCCCTCGGCTTTGAGCTGCTCACGCAACTCGGCGTGGTTTTCGATAATGCCGTTGTGCACCACGGCAATCGTTTCACATGAAACATGGGGGTGGGCGTTGCGCTCGCTCGGCTCGCCATGGGTTGCCCAACGGGTATGGGCGATACCTGTGCCGCCAATGACCGGGGTTTGCACTAAGGCATCGGCTAGCTCCTGAACCTTGCCCAAGCGGCGAACCCGCTGCAACTGGCCATCGCCGTCAATGGTTGCCACTCCGGCTGAGTCGTAGCCGCGATACTCCAGTCGGCGTAGTCCTTCTACTAGAATATCTGCGACATCACGCTGTGCAACTGCACCTACAATTCCGCACATAAGATCCTCACACAATAATTAATTTGATACCCAGCGCTTCAATGCTTGCGCGGTCTTCGCTGGAAAGGGTTTTGTCTGTTACCAAGGTATCGATAGAGTCCCAAGGGAGCTCCAAATTGGGGATTTTTCGCCCCACTTTGTCGGCTTCCACCATCACGATGACTTCGCGGGCCGCTTCTGCCATCACCCGGCTTAAACCAATCAACTCGTTGAAGGTAGTTGTGCCTCGATTGATATCGATGCCATCGGCGCCGACAAACAACTGATCGAAGTCATAGGCGCGCAGCACCTGTTCTGCGACCTGTCCTTGGAACGCCTCGGAATGCGGGTCCCAAGTGCCGCCGGTCATCAGCAGGGTAGGCTCGTTCTCCAATTCCCGCAGGCTATTGGCAATGTTCAAGGAGTTAGTCATCACGATCAGCCCTTGCTTGTTACCCAGCTCAGGCAGCATGGCGGCGGTGGTTGAGCCACTGTCGATAATCAAGCGATTGTGATCGCGGATCAGTTTGGCAGCCGCCTTGGCTATCGCCAGCTTTCGCTTTGAAACCGGCTCACCGGGCTTTTCTGCCGCCATCTCGGAGGGAAGTGGGATAGCACCGCCATAGCGACGCAACAGCAACCCGCTACTCTCGAGTGCGGCTAAATCCTTGCGGATGGTCACCTCGGAGGTTTGTAGCTCGGATGCCATTTGATCGACGCTAAGTTCACCGTGCTGCTCAAGGTGTTGCATTAAAAGACGACGGCGCTGTTGGGGCGTATATTTCATTTCTAAACGTCCAAGGTTTCACTTCGAAAAAAGACTAATAAAAACAATGATAACTAGCAACGTTCAAACGCAACTAGTGGTCGATACCTGAGCGCGGATCACTTATATTTATTATTAGCTCACTAATAACTCTTTTACACTTCACTTCGCTAAGGACGGCAACAGTGAAATGCACTTCGACACTCTTAGTACTATTTTGTTTGTTTGGCAGCCCCGCATGGGCCGGTGATTTTGTGGTGGATATCGGTGGCTTCTGGGCAAAAACCGACTCTACGGTCACCAGCAAGGCACTTGATGGCAACCCGATTACCTTGGATTTCGAAGACGCCCTGGCGCTTAGGGATAACCAAGTCCTGCCCTACTTGTGGCTAGGTTATCGCTTTAACGAACGCCACATTGTCTACCTGGACTGGAAACGGCTACACCGCAGCGCAGCTAACGTCTCTGAAGTCGACTTTGTTATCCCAGAACACCCAGAAAGCGGCATCACCGCTGGCTCCCACATTGAGACCCGCTTAGATATCGATGTCGCGCGGCTAGGCTATGCCTACTCCTTTTATCAGCGGCCCAATGCAGAGGCCGGCGTATCGCTAGGATTGCATCTGATGTTTATCGACTTGGGATTCTCGGGCGAGCTCAGCGGCTGTGTCACTCTGCCAAGTGGTGAGAGTGAGTGCGCCAGAGTGGAATCGGGGGAGCAAAGCGTCAGTGATTCGGTGACTGCGCCCTTACCAGATATAGGCATGTGGTTTAACTACCAGCTCTACAAGCAACTGTGGCTAGACACCCATGTGCAGTGGTTCTATCTGAAAGTTGATGATATTTCGGGAAGTTTGCTGGATGTACATGCAGGGCTGAAATATACATTGACCCCTGACTGGGATATCGGCTTGGGCTACAACTACTACCGGGTCGAAGTTGATTGGGATAGCACCGAGCTGCGCTATAACTACCGCGGCCCGATGCTTAATGTGCGTTACCGTTTTTAAGGCTTACTTGTCGCCCTTGGTAGGACGCTTCCAGCCGCTAAGATTGCGCTGGCGGGTTCGCGAGATTGCCAAGGCCTCTGCTTCAACATCAGAGGTAACGGTCGTTCCCGCGCCCACAGTGGCGTTTTTACCCACCGTTACCGGTGCCACCAATTGGCTGTCGCTGCCGATAAAGGCGCCGTCTTCGATCACCGTTTTGTGTTTATTGGCACCGTCGTAGTTACAGGTGATGGTGCCCGCACCAATGTTCACCTGCTGACCCACCTCAGTATCGCCCAGATAAGTCAGGTGTCCGGCCTTAGAGCCTTCGCCCAACACAGCATTCTTCATCTCAACAAAGTTGCCGATATGGGCATCTTTGGCCAGCTTGGCACCCGGGCGCAAACGCGCAAACGGGCCGGCAGAAGACTGCTCGCCCATTTCTGCCTGCTCGATCACCGAGTTGGCTTTAACCGTGGCGCCATCGGCAATGCTGCAGTTGCGCAGTACACAGTTAGGCTCAATGGTTACCCCATTGCCTATGCTGACCTTGCCTTCAATGACCACATTAATGTCGATAAAACAGTCTTTACCAATGCTAAGCTCACCACGCAGATCGAAGCGGGTGGCATCACTCAGGCTCACGCCGTCTGCCAACAAGGCTTCAGCTTGCTGTAGTTGGTAGGCGCGCTCCAAGCGGTTGAGCTGGATACGGTCATTTACCCCTTGCACCTCAACCAGTGAGGCGGGCTGCACTGTTTGCACGGTCTTTCCGTCCTGCACCGCCATCTCAATCAAGTCAGTTACGTAGTACTCGCCTTGGGCATTGTCGTTATTGAGTTGCGCCAACCAACGTTTAAAGTCGCGCCCTTTGGCTACCAGCACACCGGTATTCACTTCGCAAATCGCTAGTTGCTCGGGCGAGGCATCTTTGTGCTCAACAATGGCGGTAACGCCTTGCGCATTGCGCACGATACGGCCATAGCCAGTTGGGTCATCCAGGTTCACGGTAAGCAGTGCGATGCCGCCTTCCGGCAAGGCTTGGGTTAACTGCTCAATGGTTTCTTTGGCAATCAATGGGGTATCGCCATAGAGCATCACCACCGCTTCATCATCACCAAAGTAAGGCGCGGCTTGCTGCATGGCGTGGCCGGTACCCAGCTGCTCGGCCTGATGCACCCAGTTCAACTCTGGCTCTGAGATCTGCGCCTTTAGCAGCTCCGCACCATGGCCATAAATCAGATGAACCGCCGAAGGAGACAGGGTCTTGGCGGTGTCGATAACATGCTGCACCATCGGCTTGTTTGCCAGCTTATGAAGAACTTTGGGTAGATCGGAGCGCATACGCGTTCCTTTGCCTGCAGCGAGAATAGCTACGCTGAAATTCATAGTGATTCCTATCAGATACCTTGGTGTGTCTGGCTATTACTATAAAGCTTAAGAAGCAGATGAAAACCGCTTCACCAAGTTTTTTGTCAGGTGATTGTGGTAATCCCACACTTCATCGAAGATGGTCATTAGCGAAGGATTGCCATAGCGGCTTAGGTTGACCGCATGAAAGCGATTCTCCGACTGCTTGATCTGGGTAACGTCGCCGAGCAAGGACTCTGGCGGTGCTGGTGCGATAAAATCAGACAGTACCAGCAAGTCGGCGTTGAGGTAGCGTTGCTGCTGGAACTGCTCAATCGCGGCAGCCAAGAGCTTGTTGATATCGGTGCCACCATGAAAGCTGTAGCTTAAAAAGCTAAGCGCTTCACGCAACCCATCCTGGCGGGTTAGCTCGTAGCAGATCAGCTCGCTGGAGAACAGCATCACATAGCAGTCACGCTTCTCGGCCAACGCTATCTCCATCAAGCCATAGGCCAAGGCCTTGGCGCAGCGCTCAGGAAAGCCCTGCATCGACCCGGAGCAATCGATGGCCAGCACAAATGGCCCTTTGGGTAGCTGCGGCGGGCCGATATCGACCTTTTCAGTCGCAACCTTGCTCAGGCTGTGTTGCTTACCTTGTTGCTGGTAGTTGAGCAGGCGCTTGTCGACCAAGTGCTTGTAGAACACCACCTCTAGCTCGGGATAGGCTAGGAACAAGGTCTCGCTGGGCAGCAGCTTGGATATATCATCGCTTTCGTGGATACCCACGATGTCATCGTTACAGCTTTGGCTCTGCTCTTGCTGCAGGCTAAGCTGCTCTTCGCAGGCCTGCTGGTGGTCGGCCGGTTGCTGCTCAGAGGCGCGCCGACCAATGCTCTCGGCGATCTCCTGCAGACCCTTACGCTCTTTTAAAAAACGCGCCACCCGCAGCAGCTGTTTGTGCTCGCGCTTGGTCAGTTTGCAGGCCGCCATATCCCAAAGCCGGCCGACCTTACGCCAATCACCTTGTTGCTGCAGCTCGGCCAGCTCTTGTAAGGTCTCTGCGCGTTGGTATAAATCCTCTAACAGCGCCTGCTTGCTTTGCTCTAGCTCGTGCAGCTGCGCTTCTTTGAGTGAGAGCAACAAGGACTCAAACCAGCGATTGCAAAAGTAGCTTTGGAACATCGGACTGAGGCGACGACGGCCATCTTCAGTGAGTTTCTTGGCTTCCAGATAGAAGGGGGAGTGCTCCGCTAAACCCTCGACGATATCATCGACATGCAGAGCAAAATCCACCGCATCCATCTCAATGGCCAACTGATACTGCTGGATCTCTTTGGCAAAGCGCTGCTCTTGTGGAACACGGCTTAACTGCTGCTGTAGCTGACCCCGCCACTTACTGAGCTGACCTTTCATGGCCGACTTAATATCGGCACTGGATTCAGCCATCATCATCAACTGCGGCTTGAGCATAACCTCGCGCACCGCCTCGTCGAGTAAGCCTGATTCTGCGAGCATCACGCCCAATTGCACACTATCGAACATAATCAGGACTCGAAGAACTCAGCGATGTTTTGCAAACGGTAGAGATGGCGCTCTATCTGCCCCTTGAGCTTAGCCACCTGTTGTTCGGCCGAGACCAAACTGGCTTCTACCAGTTCAGGCAAGCGGGGGTTGATAAAGCTGTGGGGCAGGGCTTGGTGGAACAAGCGGCGACTTTGGACCAGCTGGATCTCGAGTTGTTTTAGTTGCTGTTGCAAATCATCTACCTTAGCTGACCAGCGCTGCTTGAGCTCATCATCGATACCGTCAGCGCTCACCAAACCTAGGGGTAGGGGACGACTGGCGATATCGCGGATCACTAGCCCGTGGCTAGCATCGAGCTCAATGCGCAGGGTCATCAGCGTTTTCGACTGATTCACATAGCCTAGTAGCTCAGCTTCTCCTGCGCGAATGCGTTTGAGCAGCTGTTCAGGCTCTAAGTAAACCCAACGGGTTTCTCCGTGGTCACGTTCGTTTACACCCTGATTCTGCTGCAGCACCACCAAACGGATCAGTTTTGCCCCCACCTCGCTGGAAAACGGCCTCGCATTACTGAGATCGATCTGGAAGAACTCTTTACGCAGACCCACCTCAACCGAAGCCATCAACTGCAACTGCTGGGCGATATCTGTTTGCAGCTGCAAGTACTCAGCCTGCAGTAGCTCACAGCCTTCCACTATCGCCAGTTGGCTAAAGGCATTGTTCACTGCAAAGTGCTGCACACAGGCCTGCACATACTGGCGACTCTCGAGGTTATGCCATAGGCAGTCCTCGAGCAGCAGCACATCTAAGGGGTTAATCTCATGACGGCCGTTAAAAAAGGCGCTGGCTTTGAGCAGGTGCAGCGCTTTTTTCCAACGTCGGTCGGATACATAGAGGTCTTTGGCCTGTTCGGAAAGCTCGCTCAGCTCAGCGGGAACCTGCTCAATCGCTTGCTTGAGCTTATAGATCACATCGAATACCGATTCGGGGAGCTCAACCCGCTGCAGGCATTGCTGCCAATAGTGGTACTCCTGATGGGTAATGCGCAGCTCACTGGCGACCTCTGGCAGCTGATACTCACCCAGTAACATCGCCTTAAAATTCTCTTTTTGCTGGATGCGATTAACGAACACCCGCAGCAACATCCGGTCATACAGGGCTTCCAGGCCGCTATCTTCTTCCGGTAATTCGTTGGATGCGGTCACCAGCAGGCGCATTGGCACATCAATGACCTCGGCGCCGTTGCGAAACACTCGCTCGTTCACCACCGTGAGCAGGGTATTGAGGATCGCCGGTCCCGCCTTCCAGATCTCATCGAGGAACACCACTTCGCTGCTCGGCAGGTAGCCATCGATGAGCCGCAAATACTTGCCGTGGTCTTTTAGCTCCTGGATAGAGAGCGGGCCAAACACCTCTTCAGGTGTGGAGAAGCGAGTCATTAGGTAGTCAAAGAAACTGGCTTGGTCGAAGGCCTCGGCCAAGCGCTTGGCGATCATGCTTTTGGCGATTCCCGGCGGGCCCAACAGGAACACACTTTCGCCGGCCAGTGCCGCCAGTAAACATAAACGGAAGCTCTCTTCGCGCTCATAGATCCCAGCGCTTAAGGCATCAAGTAGCTCAGAGATGCGCTCAGACAGCAGCTGTTTATCGGAGTGACTTAGCCGGTAGGTATCCGACATGGGGTCATATCTCCCTTAGTTTTGCGAATTTAAGAAATATAGCAGGGGAGTTTTGCAGAGGTAGCGAACATTGTTTGACGTACATCCTAAACTCACCAAACAAAAAAGGCGCCCACAGGCGCCTTTCTAATCAAAGCCAACTAGCTGAGTGTTTTACCTAGCAGCTGGATAACTTGCAGCTGAGCCATTGCCTTATTCAACTCCACTTGCGCTTTGTTGAAGTCCATATCCCCGGTTGGGTTACGGATCTGCGCTTCCGCTTCTTTGCGGGCGCGTTCAGACTTGGCACGATCCAGCTCTTCACCACGGATAGCCGTGTCAGCCAGCACCGTTACGCTGTTTGGCTGAACCTCCAGGTAGCCCCCGGAGATGTAAATCAGCTGTTCCTCACCATGTTGCTTGGTCAGGCGAACCATTCCAGGCTTGACCGGTGTTAGCAGTGGGGCGTGGCCATACAGCACACCCAACTCACCTTCCACACCAGTTACCCGCAAATGCTCCACCAAGCCAGAGAAGATTTTCTTCTCTGCGCTTACCACTTCAAGGTGAACCGTCATTGCAGCCATACTTGCCTCCTATCTCGTCTTGGCAAGCTTACATGCTCTTGGCACGTTCGAGTACGTCGTCAATATCGGCGGCGTACAGGAAGGCTTGCTCTGGGATATCATCGTAGTCGCCAGCCAACAGGCCTTTGAAGCTGCGAATGGTATCTTTCAGCGGTACCAGTACCCCCGGCTCGCCGGTAAATACCTCGGCTACGTGGTAGCTCTGAGTCAGGAACTTCTCGATCTTACGCGCACGTGATACGGTCAGTTTGTCTTCTTCAGACAGCTCGTCCATACCCAGAATCGCAATAATGTCCTTCAGCTCTTTGTAGCGCTGCAGTACACCTTGCACACCACGAGCAGTCTCGTAGTGCTCTTGGCCAACGACTAGCGGGTCAAGCTGACGAGAGGTTGAATCCAGCGGGTCAATCGCCGGGTACAAGCCCATCGAGGCAATGTTACGGCTCAGTACTACCGTCGCATCCAAGTGGGCGAAGGTGGTTGCTGGGCTGGGGTCAGTCAAGTCATCCGCAGGGACGTATACCGCCTGGATCGAGGTAATCGAGCCAGTTTTGGTTGAGGTAATACGTTCCTGAAGTACACCCATCTCTTCTGCCAGGGTAGGCTGGTAACCTACCGCCGATGGCATACGACCCAACAGTGCTGATACTTCAGTACCGGCCAGGGTGTAACGATAGATGTTATCGATGAACAGCAGTACGTCTTTACCTTCGTCACGGAACTTCTCAGCCATGGTTAGGCCGGTCAGTGCCACGCGTAGACGGTTTCCTGGTGGCTCGTTCATCTGACCATAAACCATGGCCACTTTGTCGAGTACGCCCGCTTCTTCCATCTCGTAGTAGAAGTCGTTACCTTCACGGGTACGCTCACCGACACCGGCAAATACCGACAGACCTGAGTGAGCTTTCGCGATGTTGTTGATAAGCTCCATCATGTTTACGGTCTTACCAACACCCGCACCACCGAACAGACCAATCTTACCGCCTTTCGCAAACGGGCAGATAAGGTCGATAACCTTTACGCCAGTCTCTAACAGTTCGGTAGAGCTACTTTGCTCTTCGTAGGTCGGGGCTGTACGGTGAATTTGATAGCTATCGTCAACGCTTAGGTCACCCTTACCATCGATAGGGTGTCCCAGTACGTTCATAATCCGTCCCAGGGTACCTTCACCCACAGGTACGGTGATAGCGTCACCGGTATTAGATACTTCCAAGCCGCGGCTTAGGCCTTCCGATGCACCCATACAGATACAACGAACCACGCCGCCACCAATTTGCTGCTGAACTTCAAGCACCAGCTTTTCTTGGTTTTGAACCTCAAGGGCATCGTATACCTTAGGTACACTGTCCTGTGGAAATTCAACGTCCACAACAGCGCCAATTACTTGGACGATGTTACCGTTACTCATGTTGATTCCTCTAAATTTATTCCGTTACCTAAGCCTAAACGGCTGCCGCTCCCGCAGAAATCTCACCCAGTTCTTGGGTAATTGCCGCTTGACGTTCCTTGTTGTAAACCAACTGAAGGTCATCAATAAGACTGCCCGCATTATCGGTTGCTGCTTTCATCGCAACCATTCGCGCCGCTTGCTCACACGCCAGGTTTTCCACCACAGCTTGATACACCTGAGATTCGATGTAACGAACCATCAGGCCATCGAGGATCTCTTCGGCATTCGGCTCGTACAGGTAATCCCAATTGCGACTGGCGATTTCCGGGTCATCAGCTTTAGGCAGCGGTAGTAATTGGTCGATATGCGGCTCCTGGGTCATGGTGTTAATAAACTTATTGAACACCACATAGATACGATCGAGTTTGCCCTCGTCGTACTCATCCAGCATTACCTTCACCGTACCAATCAACTCTTCTACCGTCGGGTTATCAGCCAAACCGGTGTTTTGCGCTAGCACCTTCCCATGGTGAGGGAAGAAGCCCGCCGCTTTACCACCAATCAGGGCCATTTCAACTTCGACGCCCTGATCTTGCCATTGCTGAATCTCTTTGATGGTTCGCTTGAACAGGTTGATGTTCAAACCACCACAAAGACCACGGTCGGTAGAAACGATGATATAGCCCACTCGCTTGGCTTCACGCTCGACCACATACGGATGTTTGTACTCGAGGTGACCCAAGGCGATATGACCAATTACGTTGCGCATGGCATCTGCGTAAGGGCGGCTGGACTCCATTTGCTCTTGAGTACGCCGCATCTTACTGGCAGCTACCATTTCCATAGCTTTGGTAATCTTTTGGGTGTTTTTTACACTGCCAATCTTACCTTTAATCTCTTTAGCGCCGGCCATAACTGTTCGCTCCTATGCGCTTACCACGACTGAGTGGTCTTGAAGTTTTCAATCAGTGATTTGATTGCGTCTTCAATCTCGTCGTTGTAATCGCCTTTCTCGTTAATCTTCGCGAGCAGATCGGCCGCTTCGTTGCGAGCGTAGTTGAGCAGCGAGGTTTCAAACGTCACCACGTGGTCAATCTCTACGTCCAGCAAGTAGCCTTTCTCTGCGGCATACAGGCTGATGGCCTGCTCAGCCACCGATAGCGGCGAGAACTGAGGCTGCTTCATCAGCTCAGTTACTTTCTGACCATGATCCAACTGCTTACGGGTTGCATCATCCAAGTCAGAAGCAAACTGGGCAAAGGCCGCGAGTTCACGATACTGTGCCAATGCGGTACGAATACCACCGGACAGCTTCTTAATGATCTTGGTTTGCGCTGCACCACCTACCCGCGATACCGAGATACCCGGGTCAACTGCCGGACGAATACCAGAGTTAAACAGTTGGGTGGTGAGGAAGATCTGACCATCGGTAATCGAGATTACGTTGGTCGGTACGAAAGCAGATACGTCACCGGCTTGGGTTTCGATGATCGGTAGGGCAGTCAATGAACCGCTCTGACCTTTCACTTCACCCTTGGTAAAGTCTTCTACGTACTGCTCGTTCACCTGAGCGGCACGCTCTAGCAGACGAGAGTGAAGGTAGAATACGTCACCCGGGAAGGCTTCACGGCCTGGTGGACGACGTAGCAACAGTGAGATCTGACGATACGCTACCGCCTGTTTAGACAGGTCATCGTAGATAATCAGCGCATCTTCACCGCGGTCGCGGTAGTACTCACCCATGGTACAGCCGGCGTAAGGTGCCAGGTACTGTAGGGCGGCTGAGTCAGATGCCGATGCGGCAACAATGGTGGTGTAACCCATGGCGCCGTGCTCTTCGAGCTTACGCACCACGTTAGCGATGGTAGAAGCCTTCTGGCCAATCGCCACGTACACACATTTAATGCCTGAGTCTCGTTGGTTGATGATGGCATCGACTGCGATAGCCGTTTTACCTACCTGACGGTCACCAATAATTAGCTCACGCTGACCACGACCGATAGGAATCATCGAGTCGATAGCTTTAATACCGGTTTGTACCGGCTTATCTACCGATTTACGTTCCATAACGCCCGGTGCAATCACCTCAACCGGTGCGAAGCCATCGTTATCAACGGCACCTTTGCCGTCGATAGGCTCACCCAGGGTGTTTACTACACGGCCCAGCAGGCCACGGCCTACCGGTACCTCAAGGATACGTCCGGTGCTTTTTACTTTGTTGCCTTCGGCCAAATCGGCGTAAGGCCCCATCACTACCGCACCTACAGAGTCACGCTCCAAGTTAAGTGCGATGGCATAACGATTGCCGGGAAGTTCGATCATTTCACCTTGCATCACATCCGCAAGGCCATTAATGCGAAGAATACCGTCACTTACACTAACGATGGTCCCTTCGTTTCGAGCTTCACTCACAACCTCGAACTGCTCAATACGCTTTTTGATCAGTTCGCTAATTTCAGTGGAGTTCAGTTGCATGCTCTATTCCCCAATTACGCTTGCAGTGTGTCGGATAGGCGACGTAGTTGCCCCCGAATTGAACGGTCGATCACCATATCACCGGCTCGAATAATTACGCCGGCAATAAGAGTTGGGTCGACACTGCAAACAAGCTCTATCTTGCGTGCTAGTCGCTGTTCTAAAGATTCACTAATTTGCGCTCGCTGCTGTTCGCTTAGCTCCTCAGCAGACACCACCTCAGCGGTTACTACCTTGGCATACTCAGCCTTAAGCTCTGCATAGAGAGCCAACACAGCGGGCAGCGCAGTCAGGCGCTGATTCTCGGCCATCACCTTGAGGAAGTTGGTAAACTTGTCATCAAAGTAGCCATCACCGACAGCGCTAAAGAGGGAAATAGCCGCATCGGGCAGTACCCGTTGCAACTGCTTGGTCACCTGTTCGTTGTCTGCAATCTCAGCAGCAACAGCCAGCATCCCGGTCCACTCTTCTATCGCTTGTTTTTCTACGGCGTAATCAAACGCAGCTTTAGCATAGGGACGAGCAATGGTGTTGATTTCAGCCATAAGCTCTACCTGCCCCTTATTTCAGCTCAGCAACTAATTTATCGACGATGCTCTGACTCACATCCTTGTCGACGGAACGCTCCAAGATTTTCTCTGCACCGCTTACTGCTAATTCAGCAAGCTGAGCACGAAGCTCTTCCTGAACACGATTGCGTTCGGCTTCTACTTCGGTTTTACCTTGAGCGATGATTTTTTCGCGTTCACGATTGGCCTGTTCTTTGGCTTCATCGATGATTTGCGCTTTTCGTTTGTTCGCCTGATCGACGATCTTGTTCGCTTCAGCTTTGGCATCCTTGAGATGATCAGTTGCCTTTTCTTTAGCGAGTTTCAGATCCTTAACCGCACGCTGCGCGTCGGCCAAGCCATCGGCGATTTTCTTTTGACGGGCTTCGATCGCATCGATCAATGGTGGCCACACAAAGCGGTAGCAGAACCACACAAAGATGGCGAACGAGATCAACTGCCCGAACATGGTAGCATTGATATTCACAATGACACCTCCCTATGTTTCGGATTGAACGACGACTTAGCCCAGCAAACCGACAAAGGGATTAGCGAATACGAAGAACAGGGCAATACCTACGGCGATCATAGAAATCGCATCCAACAGACCTGCGATAATGAACATCTTGGTTTGAAGAGCAGGGGCGAGTTCAGGCTGACGAGCTGAGGCTTCTAGTAACTTACCACCCAGCAGAGCAAAGCCGATTGCAGTACCCAGTGCGGCCATACTCAGCATGATTGCTACGGCGATAATAGTAAAACCAACAACAGTTTCCATGACAAAATCTCCAATAAATAAATCGGTTTTTACGTTGTTAACTAGTGATCTTCATGAGCCAACGCCAGATAGACGATTGTTAGCATCATAAAGATAAATGCTTGAAGCACGATGACCAGAATGTGGAAGATCGCCCAAGGGACCGATAAGGTCCACTGGAACCACATAGGCACCAATGCCGCAATAAGGATAAAGATCAATTCACCTGCATACAGGTTTCCGAAAAGACGAAGGGCAAGTGAGAAAGGTTTGGCCAACAGGGTTACCGACTCCAACAAGAAGTTGAAGGGGATAAACGCCCAATGGTTAAAAGGATTGAGGGTCAATTCCTTGGCAAAGCCTTTCGCGCCTTTGACTTTAATGCTGTAGAACACAATCAAGATAAACACCCCAAGGGACATGCCAAAGGTAATGTTCAAATCGGTTGTCGGTACAATCTTAAAGTACTCGGCCCCCATCAGATGGAAGAGTTGAGGTAGCCAATCAACAGGCACCAGGTCCATCAAGTTCATCAGGAAAACCCAAACGAAAATGGTTAGACCCAGAGGTGCGATAAAACGGTCGCTGCGATGGAAGGCATCGCGCACGGCGTTATCAGCGAACTCGATAAGCATCTCAACGAAACATTGAAACTTACCGGGTACCCCTTCTGTTGCACGTTGTCCTACGTAATAAAATACTCCGAGGAACAAGGCACCTAAACCAACTGAAAACAGGAGTGAATCAATGTGCCAGGTCCAGAATCCGGCGTTCTCACAATGGTGATTGAATGCGATATGGCCATCAGCCATACACATTGAAGCATTCGTGAGGTGGTGCTGGATATAACCTGAAACAGAATCAGCAGCCATTTATCATCCTATTTTTGTTGCTTAAAAATAGTGAGGCAGTCCATTGCGTCATCGTGCTGAAGATAAAACCGAGCAGCAGCGCCAAAGGCACTACCTCGAGCAGGGCAAACGCCATTACGAATAGCATGGATACGAGGGTGAGTTTGAGAACCTCTCCAAGGTAAAAACTTAATACCACGTTTTTGCCCTGCCGCGCCCCGACGAATAAAAACGCCATGGCGGTGAACAGTGCATTGGGCAGTAAAAAAATTAATCCCCCGAGCAACACGGAAAGAGCCACTTCCTTGTCGAATAAGTAACCGCTTTTCAACGTGAGCAAGGCAACGAACCCGGTCTGAAAAGCTACGAAGTACAGCGCCTTAGTGCGCACTCCGTTGGCTAAAGTGTCAGACATCCTCTACCTCTCTGTCGTTACAGTCAGCCAGTTTACACTTTTTTTAGCGTGAGCAAAGTCACAATTAGCTAGCTAAAAGCAATTTGATTATACGATGAACCGGCGATGATGCAATCAAATGTTGCCAACAAGTGAAGGGTTTTTTAAGAAGTTAGAGGTAAAACGGGGGAAACCCCCCGTTTAGTGAGGAAAATTTAGCTTTTTGAGAACCTAAATGTAAAGTTAAATGTTAAAAAACAAACTCATCAAAAATAGATTAAATTGATGTTTCTTCATCTATCATTTGGTTCAAAATACCATCGAGCTGCTCCAAAGAAGCATATGATATCACCAGCTTGCCGTTTCCTTTTTTGCTTTGCTGGATCTTCACACCAGCACCAAAGCGTTCACTGAGGCGCTGTTCTAAACTTTCGATATTAGGATCGGCTTTTTCGACTTTAGTCTCAGGTTTCGGGTTTAGAAGTTTTTTTACTAACTTTTCGGTATCCCGAACAGTCATCGCCTTGGCCACCACGGTGCGCGCCGCATCACACTGAGCCTCATCTTCCAACGCCAGCAAGGCGCGGGCATGACCCATTTCGATATCGCCGTGCTCCAGCAAGCGCTTCACCTCGGCGCTCAAGCTGTTAAGACGTAGCAGGTTGGTTACCGTGGTTCGCGACTTACCGACCGCGTCGGCAACTTGCTGATGGGTCAGCTCGAACTCGTTCATCAAGCGGTCAAGGGCGACCGCTTCTTCCATGGCGTTAAGGTCTTCGCGTTGGATATTCTCGATCAATGCAATGGCAACGGCATTCTCGTCGCTGACATTCTTAATCAGGCAGGGCACTTCGTGTAGATGGATCTGCTGGGCGGCGCGCCAACGGCGCTCACCGGCGATGATCTCGAAGCTCTGCTCACCCAACTGGCGCACCACAATCGGCTGGATCACCCCTTGGGCTTCAATGGAGCGAGCTAGCTCCTCGAGCGCTTCCGAGGACATGTCCTTACGCGGTTGGTACTTGCCGGGGCTGAGCCACTCGATTGGCAGCTTACGCAGCTCTCCACGGTTGTTGTCGACCGTTTCCTGAGCGTTATCGGCCTTGGTATCTTCTTCAACCTGACGCTGCCTGGCGCTGCTGCTGGTGCTCAGCAGTACGTCCAAGCCCTTACCTAAACCACGTTTTCTCGCCACCATATTGTTTTCCGTGCTCATGAATTCGCCGCCAAGGCCAATGCTTCTTCTTCGTGGCGGCGAATAATTTCTCCCGCTAAAGCCAAGTAAGCCTTGGAACCATTAGATGTTTTATCATAATACATCGCTGGTTTGCCAAAACTAGGGGCTTCAGCCAGGCGCACATTGCGCGGAATGACGGTTCGGTAGACTTTTTTGCCGAAATGTTGCTTGAGTTGCTCACTCACATCCGCCGCCAAACGGTTACGCGGATCGAACATGGTACGCAGGATACCTTCCACTTTCAGATCGGGATTGACCACGGCCACCAGCTTGCTGATGGTGTCCACCAGTGCGGTTAAACCTTCCAGCGCGTAGTACTCGCATTGCATCGGCACCAACACGCTGTCGGCAGCGGCCATCGCGTTCACAGTCAGCATGTTCAGTGAAGGCGGGCAATCGATAAAGATGTAATCATACTGAGCGCGCACCGGTGCTAAGGCATTACGCAGACGCACCTCACGTGCAAACAGCTCCATCAGGCGGATCTCTGCGGCGGTCACATCGGAATTGGCAGCAATCAGATCGTATTGACCGGAGGTGCTCTCAACGATGACTTGCTCAATGGGATCTTCATCGATCAGCAGGTCATAGACGGTTTTAGGATCGTCGTACTTGTCGACGCCAGAGCCCATGGTGGCATTGCCCTGCGGATCGAGATCGATCAACAACACCTTGCGCTTGGTTGCCGCCATCGAGGCGGCCAGGTTGACGCTGGTGGTGGTTTTACCCACGCCACCCTTCTGGTTTGCTACTGCAATGACTCTTCCCACGCTATTGGCCTTCGCTCAGTTTGTTGATAATCACCAGATGCCGTTCGCCTTCAAGCTCTGGCACAACTAAAGAATGCAGTTTATCAACAATATAACCCTCGTCGAGTTGATCGAGTTCATGTTGATGAAGCTGCCCCTTCAAGGCATAAAACTTACCACCTTTGGCAGGGAGGTGAGAACACCAATTGAGCATATCGGAAATAGAGGCGAAGGCACGGCTAAGCACGCCATCGAACTGTTTGCCCTGAAACTCTTCAACCCGGCTCAACACTGGAGTCACGTTTTTCAGGTCCAGCGCATGCACCACTTGGCGGATAAAGCTGATCCGTTTTCCCAAGCTATCGAGCAACGTAAACTGCTTGTCTGGGTTGATAATCGCCAGTGGCAGACCCGGCAAGCCAGGTCCGGTACCCACATCAATTAAAGCGCCATCAGGTAAGTGAGGACTTACCACTAGGCTATCGAGAATATGTTTAACCAGCATCTCTTGCGGGTCACGCACCGAGGTGAGGTTGTAGGCTTTGTTCCATTTTGCCAGTAGTTCTACCAGCTGCACGAGTTGTGCTACCTGTTGCTCAGTCACAGACAGTTCTGTCTGAGCAAGCAGGTCTTCAAGACGTTGTTTTAACACCCGATCATCCTAAGCTGACTTTTTCGCCAGATCGTGTTTTTTCAAATATACCAGAAGCAAGGATATCGCAGCCGGCGTGATACCTGAAATCCGCGAGGCCTTACCCAGTGTTTCAGGGCGCGCTTCGCTGAGCTTGGCGATCACTTCGTTAGACAGGCCACTGATTTGGCTGTAATCGAGATCCTTGGGAAGGAGTGTGTTTTCGTGTTTTTGCGCTTTTTCGATCTCTTCGAGCTGGCGCTTGATGTAACCCGCATACTTGATTTGGATCTCTACCTGCTCAGCGGCGGATTGCAACTCCAAGCCCGGACCAAAGCCGTCGATTTCCATCAGTTGCTGGTAGCTCAACTCAGGTCGACGCACCAGCTCTTCCAAGCTGCTTTCACGGCCCAGCGGATGCTTGAGCATCGGGTTGAGCGCAGGCACTTGCTCAGAGTTAGGGTGTACCCAGATCCCACGCAGCCGTTGGCGCTCTTGCTCAACCGCTTCCATCTTCTGGTTAAACATTGCCCAGCGATGATCATCGATCAGACCAAGCTTACGGCCCTGTTCGGTAAGACGGATATCGGCGTTGTCTTCACGCAGTAGCAAGCGGTATTCGGCGCGGCTGGTGAACATGCGGTAAGGTTCTTTGGTGCCCAGAGTGGCAAGGTCATCGACCATTACGCCCATGTAAGCTTGCTCACGCCCAGGTGACCAGGCCTCTTTCTGCTGCGCTTCCAGCGAAGCATTCATACCGGCAATCAGGCCCTGCGCACCGGCCTCTTCATAGCCAGTAGTACCGTTAATTTGCCCAGCAAAATACAAACCTTTCAGGTACTTGCTTTCAAGGGTTTGGTGCAAATCACGGGGATCGAAGTAGTCGTACTCGATGGCGTAGCCGGGGCGCACGATGTGGGCGTTCTCCAGACCTTTCATCGAATGCACCAACTCTACCTGCACGTCGAACGGCAGGCTGGTAGAGATCCCATTAGGGTAGACCTCATGAGTGGTTAGGCCTTCAGGCTCGATAAAGATCTGATGATTGTTCTTATCGGCAAAGCGGGTCACTTTGTCTTCGATGGACGGGCAGTATCGAGGGCCGGTACCTTCAATCACACCGGTGAACATCGGGCTACGATCCAGGCCGTTGCGAATAATCTCGTGGGTGCGCTCATTGGTATGGGTGATGTAGCAAGGGATCTGCTGCGGGTGATCCTGTTGCGATCCGATAAACGAGAATACCGGGGTTGGCGTATCACCCGGCTGCGCCTGCATCACCGAAAAATCGATAGAGCGGGCGTCGATACGTGGCGGCGTACCGGTTTTAAGGCGCCCTACACGCAATGGAAGCTCACGCAAGCGGTCTGCCAAGGCAATCGATGAAGGATCGCCTGCACGGCCTCCTGAGTAGTTATTCAAGCCGATATGGATGGTACCCGCAAGGAAAGTGCCCACCGTAAGGACCACGGTTTTAGCACGTAGCTGCAATCCCGATTGGGTCACCACCCCGACAACACGCTCGCCTTCAACGATCACATCGTCACAGGCTTGCTGGAAAATGGTCAGGTTAGGCTGATTCTCTAGCTTTTCACGAATCGCTGCTTTGTAGAGGATCCGATCCGCTTGGGCGCGGGTTGCGCGAACAGCAGGGCCTTTACTCGAGTTCAAGGTGCGGAACTGGATCCCAGCTAAATCAGTGGCTTGAGCCATTAAGCCGCCCAGTGCGTCGATCTCTTTAACCAGATGCCCTTTGCCGATCCCACCAATCGCGGGATTACAGGACATCTGACCCAGTGTTTCCACATTGTGGGTTAACAGTAAGGTGTTGCTACCCATACGCGCAGCAGCGGCAGCCGCTTCGGTACCAGCGTGACCACCGCCAATAACGATCACATCATATTGCTGTTGATAGAACATCTGTACTTCCTCAATCGAGCCTGAGTAAAAAGGGGGCGATATTCTACTGCTTTAGCCTCTCAATGGGAATCATTCGATCGAAATCGGATCAAGGGCGATCCAATATAAAAATATAAGATCTATTTAAAGATCTTTTATTGGATCTACTATTAGGATCCACCCTTTCTGTGGAAAAGCCGTTTTTTTCTATAAGTATCATAGATATAACTCGGATCAATAGGTGTGAAAGATCCGGGATCTGATCGCGTATAAGCTGAGATCATTTTAGCTAGTTATACACAGAGCGATGGGGTCTCAAAGTTATCAACTTGAATAACTATGAGTAATTCAGCGGAAAGATCATGGTTTATCCACAGTTTAGATCGTGAAGTTTCTGCTTCCACTGGTCTAACCACTCTGATGCTGTGTCCTCAGGTAGAGCCTCTTGCTCGACATCGATTTCTATCAGTTCCACCAGTGCCGTTGCCCCTAGCGCTTGCAGCTGCTTATCAAAGGCATGTCCGGCGCCACAGAAGGTGTCATAGCTACTGCTGCCAATGGCTGCAACTGCATAATGGGTGCCAGCCAAGTTAGGTTGTTCGCTTAACAGTTGCTCATAGAGAGGTGCTAGGTTATCTGGAACGTCACCTGCACCGTGGGTTGAGGTACAAACAAGCCAAAACGCGCTGGGGTCGAGATCGCTCAATTGGCTATCAAGGTGCAGGGTGACCTGATGATCTTCCAGCTTTTGCGCCAACTCTTCGGCTACGTACTCCGTTCCACCCAAGGTGGATCCAACCAATAGATCGATCTTCACGCTAGTTGCTCCTGTAAAACTTATTCAACACCGTCATGGTGTAGCTAGTGTATAGCATGTGGGTATCTATATAGCTATATGCATAGGATCCTTGTTTAGATTCATCTTTTAGCGATAGTTAATGTGCAAAAGATCTATGCACAGGCCCGACTACTTGTTTGTTATTTGTTATGTTTTTGATAAAGAAATAAACTAGTATTGACCTGACGTTGATGTGCAACATGGAAAGTTGAAAGATGGATCGTTTGTTAAAAACAGGCGCACTTGCGCTTGCATTATTATGTTCTTCAGGCCAACTACTGGCTGATTCAATCGCTTCCTACCCAGAAAACTGGCGCGACTGGCCCGTCGTGAGCGAGAGTATGGTGCCGGGAAGAGATGTCGTGCTACCCGAGGATACCCCACTGTTTATCCAAGAGGCGGTAAGCGCCTACAACTGGATCAACGATGGCCAAGGCACCAAGCTCACGGTGCACGTTCACCCTGACAAGATCGAGCAATACAAAACCCATGGCCCCTATGATGATGGGATCACCGTGATAGGTGTGTACGAAACCCCCGGGGTGATCTTTGTGACCGAACATTTGGCTGGCCAGCCGCTCTATGGCACCTACGACTACCACGGTGTCGATATCAGTGAGCAGCACGCTACCTTTGCGCCAGAGTTCTGCGAGCGTTGTCATACTGCCTACCAAGATATCTGTATTAACGGCACCTGCAGTACTTCGGTTATCGAACTGTTCGATTGATACTGTGATGGCGAAGCAAGTACTGCGATTGTTAACCATCAAACAGATGCTGCTGTTGTCGCATCTGGTGTTGGTATTTGCGCTCGTCACCTCATTGAGCTTGTCTCGCTATCTGAGTGAGTGGCACAGCCAACTGGCCCAAGCCTCGGAGCATGCATTATCCGCTGCAAATCCGATCATCGATCTGGTATCGCCGGCTGCGGCGGGTCTTAACTACACCAATGTGAAACTCGAAGGCGCGATGGAGCTCTACCAGCAAACCCCGCGACTGGTGTATTTTCATGCCCATGCCTATTCCGATTTCAGCAGTCAGCCGTTTGGCTTTGCCTATGAGCGCGACAGTGAGCGAGCCTGGCAAACCAACTTGAGTCAGCAAGATTTAGAGGCTCAGCAGCTGCACGTTAAGTTGCTCAAGCATCGTTTGTCCTCCGGCGAAGGGGATCCAGTTAAATACGGCTTTTTGCTGCAGCGTGCCATCGAACGGCTGCAGCGGATCCGCGACGATATCCACCAAACCAAACGCGCTGAGTTTCTGCTCACTGTTCCGGGTGATGTTAAACGCGCCTATCTATTGGATGAGCCGAATCGCTTGATGATCTTCAGCTTGCCACTGCGTAATGCCAATCAAGGTGAACTGGTTATTGCTTTTGATATCAGCCGGTTACTTGAAGCAAGGCGGGCGATACAGCGACAGGTATTGGTTGAAGGCGGGATTGCCTTGCTGTTTTCCAGCCTACTGATTTGGGGCGTCACCTACTGGCTGGTGAGTCCGCTGCGCGCGCTGGCGGGGGCGATGAGCAAGAACGTTCGTGACGTTGACGCTGAGAAGATCCCCGGTTTGGAGCGTACCGATGAGATTGGGGTGTTGTCTAAGCGCTTTTCCCAGCTTATTCAAGAAGCCAATCTACAACTTGATGATTTAGAAGAAAAATCTTCGATCGATCACCTTACAAGATTGGGCTCGCGGCTGAAGTTTGCCTCGGTGTCCAGTTCGTATATTGGCCAGGCACAGCGCGCAGGACAATGCCTTGGCTTTTTGATCTGCGATCTTGACTACTTTAAGCGTTACAACGACAGCATGGGCCACCCGAAGGGGGATGAAGTGCTGCGTAAAACCGCCGCCACCATCGAAGTCACCCTGAAGCGCGAGAGCGATATGGCGTTTCGCCTCGGCGGCGAAGAGTTTGTGGTACTGCTGCAAACCACCGAGCCCGGACAAGTACACGATATCGCCATGTCGATCGTTGAGAACGTGGCCGAGCAAAACATCCTTCACCCCAACCATCCCAGCTCTTCGCGAGTGACTTTATCGGTGGGCTCGTTGGCGGTGAGCCACAGCTTGCTTGGCAAGGTTGAATCGGTGGAGCAGCTCTATCAAAGCGCCGATGAGGCGCTTTATCAGGCCAAAGAAGCCGGACGAAACTGTATTAAAGCGGTTAACTGGAACAACGTTGCGCAACTACCACAAGGAAAGGGGAATGCAGCAAACTAAGCAAAAGCGATTATGGATAGACACCGATATTACCCTGGGGGAGAAGAACACACCGATAAGCTACTGCGATGTCGACGATGCCTATGCACTTACCGCCTGTCTGCGCTCGGCGGAGGTTGAAGTAGTTGGAGTCAGCTCGACCCTGGGCAACAGCGACGATATCGCCACCACCACACGCATTGCTAAAGACTTTATTCAGCGCTTTGGACCTAACAGCGTCGAGGTGTATCAAGGCGCGGCGAGCGGCTATCAGCAGGCTCGCCAGCAGCCGATGCCAGAGGCGCTAGATGCCATGGCCAAGGCTTTAGAAGAAGATGAGCTCACCATTTTGTGTATCGGAGCCGCCACCAATATTGCCTTGCTGGTTGAGCATTATCCGCAGCTGCTGCGCAATATTAAAGAGATCGTGCTATTGGCGGGGCGACGCAGTGTCGATCAGCATTTTATTGCTGGTCACTGGCAGCCCAAGCCTTTCCGTGACCTTAACTTCGAGGTAGATGTTGCTGCGTTCGAGCGCGTACTCGATACCGCAATCCCGCTAACGCTGGTTCCCTATGAGGTCTGCACGTCCACCCAGATTGCTCAAAAGCAGCTGAATGAGATGCTCAAGGGCAGTGAGGTGTCGCGTTTTATCGCTGACAAGTCGGAGCCTTGGCTACATGAGTGGGAAATCATGTTTGGTGCAGGTCACTTTATCCCCTTCGACATGGTCGCCGCTGCCTATTGCATCAACCCAGAGTGGTTTAGCTGCCATCAATGGCAATGCCGTATCGAGCAAGCAGACAGTGACACTCAAGCCCACCAGCAAAAGGACTATCTGGTGTGTAACGCCGATATCCGGGATGGCTGGCGAGTGCGCTACTGCAGCGCCGCCAAACAGCCATTGCAGGATCCCTTGCTGCAGCGAATTTGTGCCCACGATATGCAGCACTTTGTGCTAGGGATGTCGCATATCAATATCATCGTTGACGATATCGCAACCGCTACCGCCTTCTATAGCAAGGCCTTGGGCTTTCAGTTAGCCCACGACCAAGATGGCCAGGCGATGGATTATCAGGGCGTTACCATGAGTAGCTTTGCCCTCGATGCGGGGATTGATGATGGCAAGGTGAATGTGGATGTGCGTTTCCTTCACCACCCGCAAGCGGGCCTCTACCTCGAGCTGATGTGTTACCACTATCCGCATGGGCGAAGTGAGTTACCTGCTCAGCCGCGCACCTACGATTTAGGTGGTCCTCGGCATATCGCCATGGAAGTGAGTAACTGCAACGAGGTGTTTAACTACCTAAAAGGCATTGAGGGGGTCAAGATGATCTCGAGCCGCGATAACTATCATCCCGGTAAACTCGATGGCTTCCCGATCTCCTTTTTCTACTGGATCGACCCCTACGGCGTACAGTGGGAGATGGAGGAAGGACGCCAAGTAGGCAGTAGTGTTCGTGGGATTATCTAGGTTCCGAGAGCAGTAAAAAGGGCGCCTGACGGCGCCCTTTTTTATCAGTAGTGAAGCCTTGCTTAGTGGTAGTTAAGCTCGGTCGCCTTACCGTGGAACACATAGTAGGCGTAGACGGTGTAAAGCAGAATCACCGGTACCACAATCACTGCTCCAATCAAGATAACGGTTAGCGCTTCCGGCGAGCTGGCTGCTTCCCAGATATCCAATTGGCCAGGCACTACTTCAGGGAAGAAGCTGAACGCCAGACCAACGAAGCACAGGATGAACACAGCAACAACTAGCAGCAGCGGCATCCAGCTGTGGCGGTCGTTAACCTTAGGCATACGACCCAGCAGGAAGTCATTGCCGATAAAGGCGGCGAAGCACAGGGCTGGGATAAGCAGGGCAAACATCACCAATGGGAAATCGAACCAGCGATCGAACACACCCGGGTTAACGATGGGGTTAACGATCGACACCGCGATCACGCCCAGCATACAGGTGCGACCGGCTTTGCGGGTCCAATCGACGGCGCGTTTCTGCAGTTCACCTTCGGTCTTCAGGATCAACCAAGCACCACCGATGTAGCAGTAAGCGGCAGTCACGCCCAGCGCGCTGAGTACCGCAAACAGCTTGGCGCTGATGCTTTGCTCAAAGCCCATGATGTACAAGCCCAGCATGTAGCCTTGCGATAGGGTGGTGATCAGCGAGCCTGCTTTAAAGGTGCGATCCCAGGTTTGCTTGTGGTCGATGGCCGCTTTAGCGCGAAAATCGAAGGCCACGCCACGCATAATCAGACCGATCAGCATAATTGCCACGGGCATATACAGGTGATAGAACACCAAGCTGTTGGCCGCCGGGAAGGCGATCAGCATCAAGCCTACCGCCAGTACCAGCCAGGTTTCGTTGGCGTCCCAAAACGGGCCGATAGAGGCGATCATGGTGTCGCGGTTCAGTTCGTCCTGTGCCGACAGTGGCAGCAGGATCCCTACACCCAAGTCATAACCATCGAGGATGGCATAGACAATCACTGCCAGCCCCATTAAGCCGATGAAGATTACCGGCAACCAATATGCGTCGATCATGCTTGTACTTCCTTAGTCTGATTGCCCAGGTTAGTCAGGTTGCCATCGGCAACTGGCTCGTTGGTCTCAAAATCTTCGATCTTCACAGCCTTCAATGCCATCGAACGAATGGTATGGATGTAGGCTGTTAGCAGCACTGCATACACGATCAGATACAAGGTGAGCGACAAGCCAACGTTGGCTGGCGGCACGGTGGTTACCGCATCGGCGGTCTTCAACACGCCGGTGACCAGCCATGGCTGACGGCCGATCTCGGTGACATACCAACCCGCCAAGGTCGCTACCCAACCAGAGAAGGTCATGGCTACCAGGCCTTGCAGCATCCATTTCGGCAGCTCGCCCCGCTTACGCAGCTGCCATACGCCATACCAGCTTAGGGCGATCATCAGCAGACCCAGGCCTACCATCACGCGGAAGCTGAAGAATACCGGCGCAACCGGTGGCTGCTCATCGGGGAAGTCTTTTAGGCCGCGAACTTCGCCGTCTAGCTCGTGGGTCAGAATCAAGCTGGCGAGATTCGGAATACCAATCTCGAACTTGTTACGCTGATTTTCCTGATCGGGAATCGCAAATAACAGCAGTGGCGCGCCATTCTTGGTTTCCCAAGCACCTTCCATCGCGGCAACCTTTTGTGGCTGATACTCAAAGGTGTTCAGGCCATGCAGATCACCGACGAAGGCTTGCACAGGCGCGAGCACTGCCGCAATCACCAAGCTGACCTTCAAGGTCATTTTCGGTGCACGCTTGGTATCACCTTTAAGCAGGCGATAGGCTGAGATACCCGCTACTAAGAAGGCTGCAGTCAGACCCGAAGCCAACAGCTTGTGACCTAAGCGGTAAGGGAATGAGGGGTTAAAGATAACCTCGAACCAGCTAGTCACGTGAGCCACGCCATCGCGCATCTCAAAGCCGGCTGGGGTTTGCATCCACGAGTCCAGTGCCAGAATCCAGAACGCTGACAAGGTGGTGCCAACGGCAACCATTAAGGTGGCAAAGGTGTGAACCTTTGGCGGCACCCGTTTGATACCGAACAGCATGATCCCTAAGAACGTAGCCTCAAGGAAGAAGGCGGTAAGCACCTCATAGCCAAGCAGCGGACCGGCCACGTTACCGACGGTCTCCATAAAGCCAGGCCAGTTGGTACCAAACTGGAACGACATGGTAATACCGCTCACCACGCCTAGCGCGAAGGACAGGGCAAAGATTTTTACCCAGAAACGGTAGGCACGCATCCACACTGGATCGCCAGTTTGGTCATGGCGTACCTTGAAGAACAACAGAATCCAACACAACGCAATCGTGATGGTTGGGAATAAAATGTGAAAGCTGATATTCGCAGCAAACTGAATGCGCGACAGCATTAGTGTATCAAGCATGGGACGACTCCGTTATCCTTGCTCTTTATCGAGATTGGTATCACTTCCATTTCCACCAACCACCTTCTCTTTGAGTTCGACAACTTTGCTAATCCCTGAGCCAAGTTTCATTAAGCTTTTCAGCGTTTCTGGTTTCAAGTTGTTAAGGCTGCTAGACCATTGGGTCAGCAAGCTAAGTAGATCATGGATCTCGGCCAACTTCTCCTTGGCATAAGGAGAGTCATCGGCTGAGTCGTCGTTCAAACATTGCTCCAACAAGTTGAGAGTGGGATCTATCTCCCGACGCCGGCGTTCTTCAAAGACAATCTTGCCCAGCTCCCAAATGGAACCGGCAACACTGAAGTACTCGCGGCGTTCCCCGACCTGATGGTGCAGTTTGACCAAGCGCCATGACTGAAGCTCCCTCAGCGCCATACTGACGTTGCCGCGGCTGATCCCCAACGCTTCTCGGATCTGCTCGGCATGCAATGCTTGCTCGTGCAGAACTAAGAGTGCCAGGACCTGACCAACGGAACGACTAAAGCCCCAATGGCTGGCCATTTCGCCAAAATGCAATACAACACTTTGGTTTTGCGCCGTTAACATCACTGTTTGAGGTCGTCCTTTTTTGTTAACTATTTTGAAGTTTCAGAAACAATTGAAAGTTTATCGATTAATTGATTTAAGTCAATTATCGAACAGCACTTGTTGCGCGATTTATGCACGGATTTTTGGACAGAAGCAGAAAGTTGCGACCAAGCAGGCTGTTTGGTCGCAACGATAGGAAGGGCTTATTTACCGATACAGAATGAGCTGAAGATGCGCCCCAGCAAATCATCGGAAGAAAACTCGCCGGTGATCTCGCTGAGTGACTGCTGACAAAGCCGCAGCTCTTCTGCCAGTAGCTCTCCGGCGTGGAACACCTGTAGCTGGGTCTTACCATTGTCGAGGTGCTCTGCGGCTTGTTCAATGGCTTGTAAGTGGCGTCGGCGGGCGGTGAATCCGCCTTCTGCAGCGCCTTGATAGCCCATGCAGTGCTTAAGGTGCTCGGTGAGCTGCTGCATGCCCAGACCGCTCTTGGCTGAGAGCTTGAAGACTGGGTGGCCATGGTCCATCACCACATCGAGGTTTTCACCGGTGACATCGGCTTTGTTGCGGATCACCGTCATGCCGATATGCGCCGGTAGCTTTTGCACGAACTCCGGCCAGATCTTCAGTGGGTCCAGCTCATCGGTGGTGGTGCCGTCGACCATAAACAGTACCCGATCAGCGTTATTGATCTCTTCCCAGGCGCGTTCGATACCGATTTGCTCCACCACGTCGGCATTGTCACGCAGGCCGGCGGTGTCGATGATGTGCAGCGGCATGCCATCGATGTGGATATGCTCACGCAACACGTCTCGGGTGGTACCGGCGATGTCGGTGACAATGGCAGCCTCTTTGCCCGCCAAGGCATTAAGCAGGCTAGATTTACCCGCATTAGGGCGACCGGCAATCACTACCTTCATCCCTTCGCGCATAATGGTGCCTTGCTTGGCTTGGGACTGAACCTCACTGAGCTCATTGATAATCGCTAGCAGGTCACCTTCAATCTTACCGTCGCTGAGAAAGTCGATCTCCTCTTCGGGGAAATCAATGGCCGCTTCCACGTAGATGCGTAAGCGGGTGACGCTCTCTACCAGCGAATAGATCTTCTTGGAAAACTCGCCTTGCAGCGAGTGTAGGGCGCTGCGGGCGGCTTGCTCGCTGCTGGCTTCGATTAAATCGGCGATTGCTTCTGCTTGTGCCAGATCGAGTTTGTCGTTGAGAAAGGCACGCTCACTAAATTCGCCAGGCTTGGCCATGCGCACGCCGTCGATGCGCGATATCTCGCGGATCAGCATGTCGATAACCACTGGGCCGCCATGACCTTGTAGCTCGAGTACGTCTTCGCCGGTGAACGAGTTCGGGCCTTTGAAGAACAGCGCAATGCCCTGATCGAGGGTTTCCCCTTCCAAGCTATTAAAGCTGAGGTAATCGGCGCGCCGTGGCGGCGGGCATTTTCCCAGTACTCGCTCGGCAACTTGGCTGGCAGCGGGGCCTGAGACTCGGATGATTCCTACACCACCTCGGCCGGGGGCGGTGGCTTGGGCAACGATGCTATCGGTTGAACTCATTTACTTACCTATATACAAAAAATGCCATCCAGCAGCACTGAATGGCATTTTAACCAGAGAGGCGACTGCTTACTTCTTAGTACTCAGGCCTTTCTTCTCCAGGTTGCGATAAATCAGGGTTTGCTGGATCAGGGTAACGATGTTACTCATCAGCCAGTATAGAACCAGACCTGCCGGGAACCACAAGAAGAACACCATGAAGATTAGCGGCATGAAGGTCATCATCTTCTGCTGCATTGGGTCGGTCACGGTGGTCGGTGACATCTTCTGGATCAGGAACATACTGGCACCCATCAAGATTGGCAGGATGTAGTAAGGGTCCTGAACTGACAGGTCAGTAATCCACAGGAAGAACGGTGCGTGACGTAGCTCAACGCTCTCCATCAGTGACCAGTACAGGGCAATGAAGATTGGCATCTGTAGCAAGATAGGCAGACAGCCACCCAGTGGGTTCACTTTCTCTTTCTTGTACAGCTCCATCATCGCTTGAGAAGACTTCTGACGGTCATCGCCATACTTCTCACGGATTTCCATAAGCTGAGGCTGCAGCATGCGCATCTTCGCCATCGAGGTGTACTGCGCTTTGGTTAGCGGGTACAGCGCACCTTTAACGGTGAAGGTAATCAGGATGATAGCCACACCCCAGTTGCCCACAATGCCGTGGAAGAAGTTAAGCAGTTTGAACAGGGGCTGTGCCAGGAACCACAACCAGCCGTAGTCTACGGTCAGGTTTAGGTGGCGGGCGGCTTTGGCCATCTCGGCCTGATCTTTTGGACCAATCCAGATAGCGCTGTCCAGCTGAACACTTTGCTGAGGCTGAATCACCGCTTCAGGGGCTTTGTAACCTATGAAGGCAAAGCCATTCTTGTTATCGCTGTACAATTCATTCTGCTGGTCTGGGTTTGGCAACCAAGCGCTAACGAAGTAGTGCTGCATCATCGCAACCCAACCACCTTGAGTGGTGATACTCAAGTTGTTTTTGGCCATGTCGTCGAAGCTGTACTTCTTGTAGCGCACTGAGTCGCTTGAGTAAGCACCGCCGCGGTATACCGGCATTACCATGCTACGGCCTTCGCTTGAGGGGTTCTGCTTGAGCTGCGCGTATGGCCGAACAGCGATGATCTGGTCGCTGTTGTTGGTAATGTTGTAATCCACCTCAACGCGGTAGCTACCACGGTTCAGGGTGAAGGTTTTTACAAATTCGTTGCCTTGCTCATCGCGGTAGGTCAAAGGCACAACCAGCTGGTCGGCATCGGCGTCCAGTTCAAAGCTGTCTTGCTCAACGGCAAAGATAGGACGACCGTTGGGATTCGCATCGGGACCGTTGCGGCCAATCAAACCACTTTGTGCGATGTAGGCGAAATCTGAGCTCTCTTCCAGCAATACGAACGGCTGGTCAGAGTCTTGCTCAACGGTGTGTTGAAGCAGTTTGGCTGAGGTAATGTCACCACCACGGGTGGTAATCTCAAGCTTTAACACATCGCTTTTGATCTCGATGGTTTTGCTGCTGGCTTCAGTTGCAGCCATATTCGGGCTGCTAGGAACATCCGTGTTGGTAGAAGAAGGAGTATCAAGGGTCTGCTCGACACTTTCAGAAACGGTTACTGGTTGCGGTCCGTAATCCATCTGCCATTGTTGGAAGATAAGAAAACTGACGAACAGCAAGCCAATAATCAAAAAATTACGTTGCGATTCCATAATTTAGTTATTCACTGTCAGTTCTTTTGGAACCTGGTACGGGATCTTCACCGCCAGGATGTAAAGGGTGGCATTTTAATAGACGTTGGCCAGTTAACCAACAACCTTTGACCACCCCATGAATTTTTATTGCTTCTATTGCATAGTCAGAACACGAAGGGTGAAAGCGACAGCGAGGCCCCAGCATTGGGCTTATCAGATACTGATAAAGCTTTATCGGGCCGATGGCGATTGCTCGAAACGCCGCCGTAATCTTTTCCATGACTTCTCCAATAGCTGGTTCAACTGCTGGTCATCAAGTTTGGACACTCCTGCTTTGGATATCACCACGATATCGACGTTAGGAAGTCGGTGTTGATGCAAACGAAAACTCTCACGCACATGCCGTTTGATTCTGTTTCGGCCGACAGCGAGTTTTTCACTTTTCTTCGAAATGGCTAAACCGAGTCTAGGATGACCCTGCTGGTTAGGGATTGCAAGAAAGGTAAGCTGTGGAGAACCCACGCGTTGGGGATTGTTGGAGAATACGTGTTTGAAATGCATGGGAGTTAACAGACGTAACTCCCTGCTGAACGAATGTCTTAGCACTTAATTAGGCAGACAGACGTGCACGGCCTTTAGCGCGACGACGAGCCAGAACCTGGCGGCCGTTCTTAGTAGCCATGCGAGCGCGGAAGCCGTGGCTACGCTTGCGCTTTAGTACGCTTGGTTGAAAAGTACGTTTCATAAGTAATTACTCTTGCTAGCTAGTTTTTACTATATAGAGGAGAAGTCTCTAGGAGAAATCCTACCCCTGGTAAAAAAGAGGCGAAATTCTAATCATTAGCCCAGTCCAAGTCAAACGAAAAGTGACATCGGCGTAGACTTCAGAATAAAAAAAGATCTAAAGGATCTTTTGCGCCGCAATTGTAGGTTAAATGTGGATCAAATCCCAGCCCTGATCAGCGGGTAAATCGCGCTAAAAATCGCTGGGTGCGTGGATCTTTCGGGCTGCCAAACACTTGTTCTGGCGATCCCTGCTCGACGATGCCACCATCGCTCATAAACACCACCCGATCGGCTACTTCTCGGGCGAAGGCCATCTCATGGGTCACGATGATCATGGTCTGTTTTTGCTCTGCCAAGCGCTTAATCAGGGTAAGCACTTCGCCAACCCATTCGGGATCGAGCGCAGAGGTGGGCTCATCCATCAATATCGCTTGTGCTTGGGTCGCCATCGCCCGGCCGATACCGATACGCTGCTGTTGTCCGCCGGAGAGTTGGCTTGGGTAGTGTTGGGCTTTATCGGCCAAGCCGATATCGCTTAGCACCTGCAGCGCGGTTTGCTCGGCTTGCTCGCGCGACTGCTTCCATACGGTTTTTAGCGGTTCGGCGATGTTTTGCACGGCGCTAAGGTTGGCGTACAGCGCGTAGTTTTGAAAAACGAAGGGGAGTTGTTTGCGTAACTCACGCACATCGTTGTCGTGGTTTTGTTTAGCATCAATGCTTAGTCCATTGATTGCAATCTGCCCGCTATCCGGCGTTTCCAGGAAACTGATGCAGCGCAGCAGAGTCGACTTACCGGTGCCCGATGGCCCGATGATCGCCACCACCTCGCCGGTGTTTACTTGCAGGCTGATATTGTTGAGGATGCTTTGCCCATCAAAGGACTTGCTGATGTTGCTGACGGTAATCATTAGTAAGCCTTAGACAGATGTGCTTCGAGTTTGCTTTGTAAATGGGTGCTGATGAGCACAATGCCCCAATAGATAAGCGCTACCGCAAGGTAGCTTTCGAAGAACTTGAAGCTCGACGATGCCTCCATTTGTGCCTTCGCCATGATCTCGGCCAGTCCCAGCGTGAATGCCAGCGAGGTGCTTTTTAGCAGATCGATCAGGTAGTTCATTAGCGAAGGCAGGGCTGTGCGCACGGCTTGGGGAAGTACGATACGGCGCAGGGCTTGAATCCGGGTCATGCCAAAGGCATAGGAAGCCTCCCATTGGCTGCGTGGCACCGCCTGAATCGCTGCGCGTAGGCTCTCTGCCATATAAGCCGAGAAGTGCAGGCTTAAGCCAATCACTGCGGCACTAAAGGCGTCCAATCCAATCAGCGCGGGTATCAGTTGGGGGAGACCGTAATAAAGGATAAACAGTTGGACCAGTAGTGGGGTACCGCGAAAGAACGAGATAAACACCACCACAAAGCTATTCGCCAGCGGGAGTTTAAACACCCGAATCAAGGCTAGCACCAGTGCAAGCGCCAGCGCGATGACCGAGGCCATCGCTGCCATTTGCAAAGTTATCCCCAAGTAGCGAAATAGGATTGGGAATAACCCTGCTAAGTAGTTGAAATCGAAGCTACTCATTTGCGAGTAATATCCCCGTCAAACCACTTCTGAGAAATCTCACTCAGGCTGCCATCCTCACGCATCGCTTGTAAGCTGGCATTCACTGCTTGCTGCAGTTGTTGGCCTTTGGCGTTATCCACAAATGGCATCGCGTTCTCGATCAGCTCAAAGGGTTCGCCTGCCATTGCCAAAGGTAGACCTGATTTTTTAATCAGGGCTAGCGAAGATACCCGGTCCATTACGAAGGCGTCAGAGCGGCCCAAGGCGACATCTTGCTCGATACCAGCGTCATAGGTAACGATATTGATTTGATTTTCTGTATCGTGCTTGCGCAGCAGCTGCTCAAAGTTGGAGCCCAGATTTACCGCCACTCGCTTGCCAGCCAGGTCATCGATACTGTTGATGCTTGCGTTACCTTTACGGACGACGATCTGTGCGCCATCAACCACATAAGGGGTTGAGAATAGGTACTTGGCTTTACGCTCGTCGGTCATGGTGATTTGGTTAGAGATGGTGTCGATACGACCCGTTTCCAGCAGACCAAACAAGCCAGAGAAGTTAGCGGTGACATATTCGACCTGCCAATCATTGCGTTTAGCTATCTCATCCCAGATATCAACTTCGAAGCCTTGCAGCTTGTCTTGCTGCACAAAGGTGAACGGGAAGTAGCGTCCTGACATGCCCACCTTGATGGTTTCTTGAGCAATGGTGGTCATGCTGGTCATAAGGAGCACCGATGCGGCTACATAGCGCAGTATTGATTGAAATTTAATCATAATATAGTCCCGATATATGAAATATAACTGGTGTAATAATCTATATATTTAGTAATAGATGGTTAAATATCGTTTTATGCTATCAAATAACCGTTAGTTTTTTAGGGCTGTAGACTTATTCACAATTACCATAATGATGTTGTGAATAATTGCGCTAAATCCTAGTGTTGATGGGCCCTTTCGGTATAAAATAGTCGGCCGTTTTAACGATATTGAGGGTACCCAGTGAGTGGATCTCTTTGGCATCAAATCTTGGCTCGATTGCAAGATGAATTGCCGGCAACAGAATTCAGTATGTGGATCCGCCCACTGCAAGTTGAACAGAGTCAAGATTTGCTAGTGCTGTATGCACCAAACCGTTTTGTTCTCGATTGGGTAAAAGATAAGTACGTTATTCGCGTTAACGCCTTGCTCGATGAGTTTTGCGGTAGCGATAAACCCTCTATCCGTTTTGAAGTTGGCAGCCGCCCTTTAAGTGCCAAACCGCAGATCAGTGGTGGCACGGTGCAAAGCCCGGCAAACTCGCCAGCGCCTTCTCAGCCAAAAGATACCCCGTCTATCCAAGAGAAGTCTTGGGATAAGGAGCCCGCAGTAAAGTCGGCGCTCGAGGCCAACCATCGCAACAATATCAATCAAACCTACCAGTTTGATAACTTTGTTGAGGGTAAGTCGAACCAGTTGGCGCGTGCTGCGGCTACCCAGGTAGCCAATAACCCAGGTGGTGCTTACAACCCCTTGTTCCTCTACGGTGGCACTGGTTTGGGTAAGACTCACCTACTGCACGCAGTAGGTAACGGGATTATCGCCAACAAGCAGAATGCCAAAGTTGTCTACATGCACTCTGAGCGTTTTGTGCAAGACATGGTGAAAGCGCTGCAAAACAATGCCATCGAAGACTTCAAGCGTTACTACCGTAGCGTTGATGCATTGCTTATCGATGACATTCAATTCTTCGCCAACAAAGAGCGCTCGCAGGAAGAGTTTTTTCATACCTTCAATGCGCTGCTCGAAGGCAACCAGCAAATCATCCTAACCAGTGACCGTTATCCCAAAGAGATTGATGGCGTAGAAGATCGCCTCAAGAGTCGCTTTGGCTGGGGACTTACCGTGGCCATCGAGCCGCCCGAGCTGGAAACCCGGGTAGCAATTTTGATGACCAAGGCGCGTGAGAATAATATTCGTTTACCCGATGAAGTCGCGTTCTTCATTGCCAAGCGCTTGCGCTCAAACGTGCGCGAACTTGAAGGGGCATTGAACCGAGTTATCGCCAACGCCAACTTTACTGGTCGCGCCATTACCATCGATTTTGTCCGAGAAGCGCTACGCGATTTGCTAGCCCTACAGGAAAAGCTGGTCACTGTGGATAACATCCAGAAGACCGTTGCTGAGTACTACAAGATTAAAGTGGCGGACTTGCTTTCTAAACGCCGCTCTCGCTCGGTAGCTCGACCAAGGCAGATTGCCATGGCGCTAGCCAAAGAGCTGACCAATCACAGTCTTCCGGAGATCGGTGATGCCTTTGGTGGTCGTGACCATACGACGGTGCTGCACGCCTGTCGTAAGATCAATCAGCTCAAAGAAGAGAGCCACGACATCAAAGAAGATTACCAAAACCTCATTCGAACTTTGTCATCTTAATAGAGGCAGTTGCTTAGACTATGCAATTTACTATCAATCGTGAATCGTTGTTAAAACCCCTTCAGCAGGTTAGTGCTGCACTTGGTGGGCGACCGACTATTCCCATTTTAGGTAACGTGCTGTTAGTTATTCGCGACAACTGTTTAGCGATGACCGGGACAGATATGGAGGTGGAGCTTCGCGCTTCTATCCAGCTTGAGCAGCCTTGTGTAGAAGGCGAGGTAACGGTACCGGCGAAAAAGTTTGTCGATATCTGCCGTGGTCTACCCGATGGTTGTGAGATTGCCTGTAAGGCAGAGGATAACCGTTTGGTGCTGCGCTCCGGTCGTAGTCGTTTCTCTTTGGCAACCTTAGCCGCCAGTGACTTCCCGATGGTTGATGATTGGGACGTGCTGCAAGAGATCGCCTTGTCGCAAGGTCAGCTTCGTTCGCTCATCGAGAGCACGCAGTTTTCTATGGCCAGCCAGGACGTACGTTACTACCTAAACGGTATGCTGTTTGAAACCTCGGAGAGCGGCCTAAAAACGGTGTCTACCGATGGACATCGCCTCGCTCTTTCGGAGCTGAAAACCGAACAAGCGCTATCGCCTCAGCAAGTGATCGTACCGCGTAAGGGCGTGATGGAGCTATCGCGCATGCTAGATAGTGAAGACGCAAATGTTGTGCTGCAAATCGGCGCCAACAACATTCGCGCCAGCGTTGAAGGTTTCACCTTCACCAGTAAGTTGGTAGATGGCCGTTTCCCTGACTATCGCCGGGTTATCCCCAATGCTAGCGACAAGTTACTTACCTCTGGAAGGGAAGAGCTGCGTCAGGCATTTTCGCGAGCAGCGATCTTGTCTAACGAGAAGTTCCGTGGTGTTCGACTTCAGGCAGAGAATAACACGCTACGCATTACTGCGAATAACCCTGAGCAAGAAGAAGCGGAAGAGATCCTCGATGTGGACTATAACGGCGAAGCTATCGAGATTGGCTTCAACGTTGTGTATGTGTTGGATGTTCTTAACACCTTAAAGTGCGATCAGATCCGTCTTAGCATGAGTGATAGCAACAGCAGCGCGTTGATTGAGGATGCGGACTCTCAAGACGCGATGTATGTGGTCATGCCGATGAGATTGTAATCTAACGATGCAACTCAATCTGTTGCGCTTGGTTAAGTTTCGCAACTTGAGCCAAGCCGAGCTTCCCTTGCACCCACGACTCAACATCATTGTCGGTGACAACGGTAGCGGCAAGACCAGTATTCTGGAAGCGATACATTTTCTTGGGCTAGGCCGTTCGTTCAGAACCAACCGTCCTAGCAAAGTGGTCCAGCACGAGCATGATGACTTCGTAGTGTTCGCAGAAGTAGGCGAGCACAAAGTAGGGCTCAAGAAGACCCGAGGCGGAGATACCGTCTTAAAGCTTGATGGTCAAACCTTACAAGGGCAGGCAAGTATTAGCGCAAGCTTGCCAATGCAGCTGCTGCAACCCAATGGCTATGGGATTGTAGATGGCAGCCCCAAAGAACGTCGTGCGTTTCTAGATTGGGGAGTGTTCCACGTGGAACAACGTTACTACCCGGTTTGGCAAAACTTGAGACGTTTGTTAAGGCAAAGAAATGCGCTGCTAAAAACTGCACGCAGTTACGCAGACCTAGCACCCTGGGATAGGCAGTTTTGCGAACTAAGTATTTCCACCGCGCAGATGCGCGAAGAGTACTTGGCAAGGCTACGGCCTTATCTCGAGGAGATGCTTGAGATGTTCTTGCCCGAGTATGTGTTTCACGTGGAACACTTTCGCGGTTGGGATAAAAAGTCTGAGTTGAGTGAGCTACTAGCTCGCAGCTTCGACCGAGACAAACACATGGGCTTCACGCAGTACGGGGCTCACAAAGCTGACCTTAGGTTGAAACTCGATAAGCGCAATGCGCAGGATGTAGTTTCACGTGGGCAGTTGAAGCTATTAGTATGCGGGCTTAAATTGGCCCAAGGTAAGCTCAACTACCAAGAGCTGAGCAAGCGAACCATTTATCTAGTCGACGACTTTGCAGCGGAGTTAGACAAGCACAAGCGCACACTGCTAGCAAAGCAGCTGATGCAAACTGAAGCTCAAGTGTTTGTGACTGCAATCGAACAGAACCAACTAGATGGATTTGATTTAACAGAATGCGGGGTGTTCCACGTGGAACATGGCAGCGTTCGAAACGAAAACTAGAGAGTTAAACATGGCTGAAAACGAATACGGTTCTTCCAGTATTAAGGTACTGAAAGGACTAGATGCAGTAAGAAAGCGTCCTGGTATGTACATCGGCGATACTGACGATGGTACCGGCCTACACCACATGGTATTCGAGGTGGTAGATAATTCCATCGATGAAGCCTTGGCAGGACACTGTAAAGACATCGTTGTAACCATCCATGCCGATGGTTCGGTTTCGGTTTCGGATGATGGCCGCGGTGTACCGGTTGATATTCACCCCGAAGAAGGTGTGTCGGCTGCTGAGGTAATTCTTACCGTACTGCACGCCGGTGGTAAATTCGATGATAACTCCTACAAAGTATCGGGTGGTTTGCACGGTGTAGGTGTTTCAGTAGTGAACGCACTGTCAGAGAAACTGAAGCTGACGGTTCGTCGCCAAGGCCATGTTCACGAACAGACTTACCACCACGGTGAGCCTAAAGAGCCACTAAAGGTGGTAGGCGATACCCAGCAGACCGGTACTTCTTTGCGTTTTTGGCCAAGTGCTGAAACCTTCTCAGATACCAATTTCCACTATGACATCTTAGCGAAACGTCTGCGCGAACTGTCGTTCTTGAACTCCGGTGTGTCCATCATCCTTAAGGATGAGCGCGACGACAAGCAAGACCACTTTATGTATGAAGGTGGCATCCAGGCTTTCGTAAACTACCTAAACAAGAACAAGACGCCTATCCACGATGGCGCCTTCCACTTCTCAACTGAACGAGAAGATGGTATTGCGGTTGAGGTATCGATGCAGTGGAACGATGGCTTCCAAGAGTCCATCTACTGTTTCACCAACAACATTCCACAGCGCGACGGTGGTACTCACCTTGCGGGCTTCCGTGCTGCGCTAACACGTACCTTGAACTCCTACATGGACAAAGAAGGTATCAACAAGAAAGAGAAGGGCAACACTTCAGGCGATGATGCCCGTGAAGGTCTGACTGCGGTTATCTCGGTTAAAGTACCTGATCCGAAGTTCTCTTCTCAAACCAAGGACAAGCTGGTTTCGTCAGAGGTGAAGTCGGCGGTTGAGCAAGCGATGGGTGAGCGCCTGTCTGAGTTCCTGCTGGAGCACCCGCAAGACGCTAAGATCATTACCCAGAAGATTATCGATGCTGCTCGTGCTCGTGAAGCTGCCCGTAAAGCACGTGAGATGACTCGTCGCAAAGGCGCATTGGATCTGGCTGGCCTGCCTGGTAAGTTGGCTGACTGCCAAGAGAAAGACCCTGCGCTTTCTGAACTGTACATAGTGGAGGGTGACTCTGCAGGCGGTAGTGCCAAGCAGGCCCGTAATCGTAAGAACCAAGCGATCTTGCCGCTTAAAGGTAAGATCTTGAACGTCGAGAAGGCGCGCTTCGACAAGATGCTGTCTTCTCAAGAAGTGGCAACACTGATTACCGCTTTGGGCTGTGGCATTGGCCGCGACGAGTATGACCCAGAGAAAACCCGCTACCACAACATCATCATCATGACCGATGCTGATGTCGACGGCTCGCACATTCGAACGTTGCTGTTGACCTTCTTCTACCGTCAAATGCCAGAGATTATCGAACGCGGTTACGTGTACATCGCTCAGCCTCCTCTTTATAAAGTGAAGAAAGGTAAGCAAGAGCGCTATGTGAAAGATGAAGAAGCGCTGACTGAGTATCTGACCACCATTGCGCTTGATAACGCTGGCCTGCACGTCAACCCAGATGCCCCGGCTATTTCTGGTGCGCAACTTGAGTCACTGGTAGTGAAGTACCGTAAGGTATGGAAGAACAACGAACGCCTGTCTCGCCGTTACCCGATTGCGCTACTGAGCCAGATGCTCTATCAAGGTAAGCTTGCCGAAGACGAGCTTAACGATGAGCAAAAAGTAAAGCAGTGGGCAGAGCAGTTGATTGCTCCGGTGAACGAGCAGCTACCAAGTGGCAACTTCTACGCGGTTGAGGTGGTTAAGCACGAAGAGCGCGACATTTTCTTCCCTCAGGTAGTACTGCGCCAACATGGTGTTGAGCACAACTACACCTTCGACCCAGAGTTCTTCGCCTCTAAGGACTACCTGGAGATCTGTGAACTACACGAAAGCCTGGACTCGCTAATCGAAGAGGGCGCTTACGTGAAGCGTGGTGAGAAGACCAAGCCTGTGAATGGCTTCGAGCAAGCGCTTAACTGGCTGATGGCCGAGTCGCGTCGCGGTCTATACATCCAACGCTATAAAGGTCTGGGTGAGATGAACCCTGAGCAGCTTTGGGAAACCACCATGGACCCAGAAGTGCGTCGTATGCTGAAGGTGACCATCGAAGATGCGATTGCCTGTGACCAGTTGTTCACCACCTTGATGGGCGACCAAGTAGAACCTCGTCGTGCATTTATTGAAGAGAATGCGCTTAACGTTGAAAACTTGGACGTATAAATTGGCACGAGTCAGCTAGAGCCTAACGGGCTGAATAAAGAAAAACCTGCACCTGTGTGCAGGTTTTTTTATGGGCGATCACTTGAAACTGAGTTGGGCCATCTCCATATAGTTAAACAGGTGAGGGACAACAGTCATCACCGCCGGCTAAGCCCAACAGGATTAGCCACTTTTACGGACGCCAGCTACTGGGTCCAACAATTTAATTTATTGCTCAAATGAGGATAAACACTATGCGTAATCAATACGACTTTTCACCCCTTTACCGCACTGCTATTGGCTTCGACCGTCTGGCTTCGCTGCTTGAGTCTGCCAGCAGCAACAGTGCACAGAGCCAAGGTTACCCTCCGTATAACATTGAAGCTGTCGATGAGAACCACTACCGCATCACCATTGCTGTAGCAGGTTTTAGCGAACAGGAGCTAACCATTACCTCTCAAGACAATGCCTTGCTAGTTAAAGGTGTGAAAGAGAAGAAGGGTGAAGCGAAGGTGAACTACCTGCATCAAGGAATTGCAGAACGTGGCTTTGAACGCCGCTATCAACTTGCCGACCATGTGAAGGTTAAGTCGGCCGCTTTGGTAAATGGCCTGCTCAACATCGATCTTGAGCGTGAAATCCCAGAAGCCCTGAAGCCAAAGAATATCCCAATCAGCTCTGGTCACTCAGAAACCATCGAGCATCTGAATAAGCAAGCGAGCTAATCACTCGACGCTAAGTTAAAAAAAGGCGCATCAGCGCCTTTTTTTGATCGTTAATTAGCGCGGCGTGTTAATCGGGAAGCAGAGGATTAACGGTCTCGGCCAGGATGGCAATCGCGCGATCGACCACCTCTGTTTTCGCGGCATAGTTAAGGCGGATGCACTGCTGGGTATGCGGCCAGGTCTTGTCGATACCTGGGAAGAAATAGCTACCGGGTACAATCAACAGTCCTTTTTCCTTGAGCCGTTCATAGAGCGCTTGTGAGCTTATCGCCAAGTCTTCAAACCATAACCACAGGAACATGGCACCCTCGGGCTTATGAATACGGAAGTGCGGCGAGGGGATTGCTTGTTGCAGCGCTTGCAGGGTACGTTGGGCTCGTTGCTGATAGAAGGGCGCTATGACTTCCTTACTTAGCGACAATAGCGAGCCATCTTCAATCATTAGGCGTGCGATGGCGGGCCCAATCCCCCCGGGGGCGAGGTTGATAATACCGCTTAGATTACCCATTGCTGCGATGATATCGGAATTCGCAATTACAATACCGCAGCGTGTGCCGGGCAGACCGAGCTTAGAAAGGCTTAGGCATAGAATGGTGTTGTCATTCCAAAAGGGCGTAGCGTCATTAAATACGATGCTCGGGAAGGGCAAACCATAGGCATTGTCGATCAGTAAGGGTATCTGGTGCGCTCTGGCTAGCTCATCCAGTTTAGCCAACTCACCATCGGTAATGACATTACCGGTGGGGTTGGTGGGGCGAGACACGCAGATAAGCCCAATATCATCGTCGATACTCACTTGGTCAAAATCGATGTGATACTTAAACTGTCGCTCGGGCAGGTACTCGATGGTTGGCTTGTAGGAGCAAAACAGGTTCTCAGTCAGACCGCTGTCCTCGTAGCCAATGTATTCAGGCGCTAAGGGGAACAGAACTTTCTTGTGGCCGTTACTGCTTTCACCGGCGAACAGGTTAAACAGATAGAAGAAGGCGCTTTGGCTGCCATTGGTTAGCGCGATGTTGTTAGGAGATAACTCCCAGCCAAACTGACTTTTGAGTAGGGCTGCTAAGCTCTCGATAAAGGCTTGGTTGCCCTGTGGCGAGTCATAGTTGCAGAGTGCATGTAGCAATGAACCATCGCCGAGACCTTGATTGAGGTGTTTAGCAAACTCGCTCTTTAGTGCTGGGATGTCGGCCGGGTTGCCGCCGCCTAACATCAACATATTTTCGCCGGCGCGTAAGCCTTCATCCAAATCGGACATTAGCTGAGTGATGCCGGCGTGCTTAGTAAATTTTTCTCCGAATTTTGAGTACATCTTCCCCTCCTGATTGCCCCATACCTTAACAGCGTGAAAAAATAGCGGCAAACAAAAAGGCGAGCTAATGCTCGCCTTATCTTAGTGACGGTATGATCGGTCTATTGCATACCGAAGTAGGCAACCACAACCTTGCTGTCATCAGTGCTTCGTTCAAATACATAAGGGCTGGTGCTTAGCTGCTTATGCGTGCCGGTTGCCACTGCATTGTGGCGTCTACGGAAGTTCAGCACGGTTTGCCAATGCGACAATACCTCAGCTTTCTCTCCCTCTAGCTCATCCCAGTTCATGGGGGAGCGAGTTGCCTGATGACGGTCTGAACTACGCGGTCCTTTGCTTCTGGCGCTCTCATCGCCATAAAACACTTGGATAGCACCCGGTAACAGCGCAAATGCGGTGCCCAGTTGCTGATGCTGCTCTGGCGTTTTAGAGATGCTGCCATAGGCAAGTTTAGTGTCGTGTGAGGAAATATAAGAAAGAACCTGTTCCTCGCGACCACCTAATACATCAGCGTAGCGCTGATAGGTGGACTGCATCTCCGCCAGGCACCCAACGCCCTTGCTGGCATCGTCTTCTTGGAAGCTGAAGTTGATCAGCGAGTCGAAGCCCTTAGCATAAAGCGGTGAATGATTGATGCCTTGCCCCCAGAACTCGCCAGTCATCCAGAACGGATTGTCATCGAGCACTTTATCCGGGTTGGCTTGCTTCCAATCTTCGAATGCACGACTAGCGGCAAGCTTAAGCTCGAGCCACGCTTCAGGTTCCACGTGTTTAACGGTATCGGCTCGGAAGCCGTCGATGCCATACTCACGTACCCAGTCACTAAGCCAGGTTATCAGGTAGTCACGCACCGTCGCACCCGGTATCTCCACAGCCTTGGTATCAGGCTTGTTCTGATAGAAGTTGGGGAGTCCGACAGCGTCCAAGGACTCGGTTTTAAAGTCAGGCAGGTAGGCCAGCGACATGGTCAGATCGCTTGGGCCGGGAGCTGGGTAGCCACTGATATCGGTGCGCACCCAATCTTTGCCCCACCAACGTTGCCACGCCTCGCGATCGCCATAATCGATATAGTCGTTAAAGCTATGCCAGGTCTCGCCCTTACCGGGACTCCAGTCGCTCCAGTTCTCTCCAAGGTATTGCTCGATACCGCCGTCGTATTCTTGGGTCGCACCGAAGCCAAACTGCTGCATATCTGCCAACGTGGCGTAACCGGTATGGTTCATCACGATGTCCATTACCACGCGAATACCGCGTGCATGGGCGCTATCGACGAACTGACGAAGCTCGTCTTCAGTCCCCATGTTTTGGTCCATGAGTGTGTAGTCTTGGACGTAGTAGCCATGATAACCGTAGTGTTTAAAGTCCCCGCGCATACCACCACCGACCCAGCCGCGGATCTGCTCATAGGGCGCGGTTATCCAGATCGCATCGATACCCAGTTCACCCAAGTAGTCTAGCTGAGCGGTTAGACCCGCTATATCGCCACCGTGGAAGGTGCCAATCTCGTTTTTACCGTCTTTGCTGCGGCCATAGCTGTTATCGTTGTCTGGATTACCGTTGTAGAAGCGGTCGGTGATAACGAAGTAGACGCTCGCGCTGTCCCAGCTAAACGCATCTGGAGTGTGAGACTCCGCTTCCAGCAATACTAAGCCTTGGCTTTGCTCGGCAGGTACTAGTGTGACCTTGCCGTCGGCGACGGTTACAAGTTGCTGGCTATAGAAGTCGCGAAGCTGCTGACCCTCTGCGAAGCTCGAGGATACATCAATGGTGACGGGGCTGACGCCATCCCACAACTGGCAGGCTGCTGCGCTGGCATTGGCTACAGCGGCTTCTGTGCCGCTAGCAGAGCTTGATGAAGAACTAGGTGTACCTGAGCTTGCACAGGCAGCGATAGTCGCGCCAAGCGCTGCGCTAATCGCGATACGAAGAAGAGTATTCGACATAAGAACATCCGTTTACTTGCTGACACAAATCGAAGAAAAAAAAAGCCCCATGCGGGGCTTTTTGGGGTAGGTAAGTGCTTACATCTCTTCTTTTTCGATGTAAACAACAGGGAGCTCGCCGCTCCAATCTAGGAAGAAGCGGTATACGCCATCTTCTTCAGGAGTGAACTTGAAGTTGTCGAATGCTGAACACTTGTTGGACTCACGGCGCTCGCCTAGAGCAATATCAGCTTCTCCAGAAAGGAAGCCAAAGTTGGTACCACATTGCCATGCTGCATCACCGAACTTCCACTCGTAAGGTTGGCCATCAGCAATCAGTGGCTCGTCCAGTGGAGAGGTTGCGCTCCACACGTTTTCTTGACCTTCAACAGGTTGCAGCTTGAATTGAGGCTCAGCATCCCACCATGTGAATACGCCGCGAAGGAACACATCGCGTGGCAGCTTACTCGCAGAGTCACCTGAAGACGCACAACCCGCTGCAACAAGTGCGACCATTGCAAGCACACCTGCTCTGAATAAGTTCTTTAGCATAATCCTTTTCCTTTAATAGTTATTTCGTTATTCCATTGCCTTGAATGACAATTCATTACGTAATGAGATGAACTCATGCACTTTTATAGCCGAGGAAAACGAGGAAAAACGTGCCAAGCTCACAGTAAAAAAATGAAAAGGATTTCAACATTTCAGGGCAAAATGGAGATCTGTGAGGGGGATCAAAAAAGCCACCGAGCAAGGCTGGGTGGCTTTCAATGATACGCTGAGAAGTTATTGAATCAGCGAGATATCTGCAATTTCTAAGAACAGCGCGCGAAGTTGGCTAAGCAGGGTCAGACGGTTGATCTTCACCGCTTCGTCATCGGCCATTACCATCACGTTGTCGAAGAAGGCGTCCACTACCTCACGTAGGCTAGCCAGCTTGGTCAGTGCTTGCTGATAGTCGGCTGCAGCCAATACAGGTGCTAACTCTATCTGCAGGCCACTTAGGGCGGCATACAGCGCTTTCTCTTGCTCGCTTTCAAACAAGGCTTGGTCGACCTCTGGCTTAACGAAGTCAGGGTTTTTAGCCAGGATATTGGATACACGCTTGTTAGCTGCAGCCAAGGCTTCAGCTTGCTCAAGTTCACGGAACTGGGCAACTGCTTTGATGCGCTTCTCAATATCGATTGGGCGAGTTGGCTTGCGCTCGAGTACCGCCGAAATCACGCTGGCATCGATACCTTGTTCTAGGTAGCTGGCGCGCAGACGTGCATAAACAAACTCAATCAACTGCTGCTTAACCTGTTGCTGCTGTTCTTGGCTTAGCTCAAGCGGCTGCAACAGTAGTGCGTTAGTGAACAACGTATCCAGATCCAAGGCAAAGCCTTTTTCAATGATGATACGCAGGATACCCAAACTGGCACGGCGCAGTGCGAATGGGTCTTTATCGCCTTTTGGCAGCTGGCCGATGGCGAAGATACCCACCAGAGTGTCGAGCTTGTCAGCAATCGCTACGGCGGCAGCAACACCGGTTTCTGGCAGTTTGTCGCCAGAGAAGCGTGGCCAGTACTGCTGGTTAAGTGCAGTGGCAACTTCTTCGTGCTCACCGTCGTGGCGCGCATAGTACATGCCCATCACACCTTGCACGTCTGGGAACTCCAGTACCATTTCACTGCCCAGATCTGTCTTAGATAGCAGCGCTGCGCGTTGTGCGTGCTGCACATCGGCATCGATCTCTGCTGCTAGCTGAGAGGCCAGTTCAGCGATACGCTTGGACTTGTCCAGCATGGTGCCAAGTTTTTGCTGGAACACCACTTTACCCAGTGAGTCCAGGCGGTCTTCTAGCTTGGTCTTGCGGTCAGTGTTGAAGAAGAACTCGGCATCGGCCAAGCGCGGGGTGACCACCTTCTCGTTACCAGAGATAACTTGCTGAGGGTCTTTGCTGACGATGTTCGATACAAAGATAAAGCGCGGCAGTAGTTGGCCTTGCTTGTCGAGGATCGGGAAGTACTTCTGGTTGTCCTTCATGGTGTAGATCAGCGCTTCGGCCGGTACATCCAAGAACTTCTCGGCGAAGCTACCCACCATGGCAACGGGCCACTCAACCAGCGAACACACTTCTTCAAGCAGATCTTCATCGATATCGGCAACGCCGTTCTCGCGGGCCGCCTCAGCTTCAACTTGCTCGCGGATGATCTCTTTACGGCGCTCGTAGTTCACGATGACTTTGCCGCGCTGATCCAGTTGTTGCTCGTAGTCTTGCGCGTGGTTCAACTCGAACTCTGCTTCACCCATAAAGCGGTGACCGCGAATGGTGCGCGCTGATTCAATACCCAGCACTTCGCCTTTAACCAGCTTGTCGCCGTACAGCATGGTGATGGTGTGAACCGGACGGATAAACTGGGTGCTGTAAGCGCCCCAACGCATCGGTTTAGGGATAGGCAGCTTGGCCAGCGCGTCAGCCACCAGTGAAGGCACCAACTCGTATACGCTTTGGCCTTTCACTTCGGCTTTATGCAGCAGCCACTCACCTTTATCGGTAACCAGACGCTCGGCTTGCTCTACGGTAATGCCGTTAGAGCGTGCCCAACCTTCAGCGGCCTTGGTGGCCTTACCTTCGGCGTCGAAGGCGCTGCTAACTGCAGGGCCGCGTTTTTCAACGATTTTATCCGGGGTCTGCTCGGCCATTTGGTCGATTAGCAGTGCCAGGCGGCGAGGAGCAGCGAACCACTTAATCTCGCCATAGGCCAGGCCGGCTTTCTCAGTGCCCGCTACAAAGTTGTCACGGAAAGCTTCTGCCAGTTTGCGCAGGGCTTTTGGTGGTAGCTCTTCGGTGCCAATCTCGACTAACAATTTATCTACGTTCATTACTCGCTACCTTATTTTTGTTTGTTGCACAGTGGGAAGCCAAGCTCTTCACGCGCAGCGTAGTAGCTTTCGGCAACAGCTTTAGCCAAGGTGCGAACACGCAGGATAAAGCGCTGACGCTCGGTAACCGAGATCGCGTGGCGGGCATCAAGCAGGTTAAAGGCATGCGAGGCCTTCATCACTTGCTCGTAGGCAGGTAGCGGTAAGCCAGCTTCAATCAGCTTCTGGCTGTCTTTCTCACACTGATCGAACTGCTTAAACAGTGCATCGGTGTCGGCGTGCTCAAAGTTGTAGGTACTTTGCTCAACTTCGTTCTGATGGAATACATCGCCGTAGGTCACTTTACCCATTGGGCCGTCGGTCCATACCAGGTCGTAGATGCTGTCTACGCCTTGGATGTACATCGCCAGACGCTCCAGGCCGTAGGTAATCTCACCGGTCACCGGCGCGCACTCTAGGCCACCCACTTGTTGGAAGTAAGTAAACTGGGTGATTTCCATACCGTTTAGCCAGATTTCCCAGCCCAGACCCCAGGCACCCAACGTCGGGCTTTCCCAGTTGTCTTCAACGAAGCGGATATCATGAACTTCAGGGTTAATGCCCAGCTCAACCAACGAGCCCAGGTACAGTTCCTGGATGTTGTCGGGAGATGGCTTCATTACCACCTGAAATTGATAGTAGTGTTGCAAGCGGTTTGGGTTTTCCCCGTAACGACCGTCGGTTGGGCGGCGGCATGGCTGCACATAGGCCGAGCTCATTGGCTCTGGACCGATGGAGCGCAAAAAGGTTTGAGGGTGGAAGGTACCGGCGCCAACTTCCATGTCGAGAGGCTGCACGATGACACAGCCTTGACGAGCCCAATAATCCTGTAAGGCCAGGATCAGTCCCTGAAAGGTCTTAATATCGTATTTTTGCATGACAACTATCGCGCGTATGATTTAATCAATGGTTTAACTGACGGAGTATACCTCAGCTCTCCCTAAAGCCCTAGACTGTATGGCTTTTAAGCGGCGCTTTCAGACGAAAAAAACAGTGATTAATCGCGGCTTGGGCTTCTGACAACGGTTTTTCGCAAAGTCATCTGCCGAAGAGACCTACTTTGCTAGTCGAAGAGGTGCTGCAAGCGCCCTATTGGCCCTTGCGAATTAGGTACAAATAGGGGGATTGCTCGATCTGCTGCGCCACTAAGGTGTGGTCCATAAAGCGGCAGAAACTAGCGATATCACGGGTGGTGGAAGGGTCGTCGGCCTTAATACACAGCACTTGGCCCAACTCCATCTGACGAATCATCTTTCTTACCATCATCACCGGTTCTGGGCAGCGTAGGCCCATGGCGTCTAAGTGAAGATCAGCAGTGGAAAAATCAGTTTCGGTCATAACTATCGGTGGTTCTCTGTGAGTTATTCGGCTTAGTGGGTGCTTTTAGCATCTAGCGACAGCATACGCAAAAACCGCGTGTCTGTCGCGGCTGCTTAGTTGACATGGGGTAGCTGCAATTTTACCTCCAGGCCGCCCTGGGGGAGGTTCTGTAAGGTAACATCACCGCCGTGGGCGTGGGCAATGTTGCGGGCAATGCCCAAGCCCAGGCCGCTGCCATCTTTGTCGGTAGCCAGGCGCACGTAGGGGTTGAATACGTCCAAGTGATGCTGCTCGGGAATGCCCGGTCCATGGTCAACGAACAGCAAACATAGCTCTTCTTCATCGTCTAATACGTAGACTTCCACTTGTTTGCCGTACTTAATGCCGTTATCGATGAGGTTAGCAATGCAGCGCTTAATCGCTAACGGCTTACCGCGGTAAAACGCCTCGGTACTGCCTTTTACAGCCACCTTACCTTGGTAGGGCTCAGTGATATGTTCCAGATGGCTCATGATGTCGATATCGCTGAGGTTTTCATGGATATCGGTCTCTTTGACCGTCTGTAAGGCCCCTTTCGCCAGAAGCTCAAGGTCATCTAAGTCTCGGTTAAACGCGTCAATGGTGTGTTCGTCATCGAGCAGCTCAGCACGCAGCCGCAAACGAGTGATGGGGGTTTTTAAGTCGTGAGAGATGGAGCGAAACAGCAGTTCCCGATCTTCAATATAGCGTTTGAGCTTGCTCTGCATGCTATTGAAGGCGCGGGTTGCTTGGCAGATTTCATCGCTACCTTCTTCCTTTAAAGGCGGCTGGAACAGATCAATGGTGAGTGATGAAGCGGCTTTGGCTAATCGACGAAGTGGCCGGGTCTGACTGCGGATCAAGCTAAAGGTGAACAGCAACAAGAAGGTGGTCATGATCCCCATAAACCATGCCAGCTCCTGACCAAAATAGTTTTTGCTGAGCTCGAAATAGGGGGGCGGCAGGAGTGATACCACGGCGAGCCACTGCCCATTGGGCTGCTTGAGTTGCAATACAATCAGGCTTGGATCGGGACGATAGTCGTTAAATACTGTGGCCGACCAAATCGTAGGCAGGTTTAACTTTGGCCCATGGCGCATTTGGCGTGTCAGCTGATTGTAGGGCATCACCCACAATGAGATATCCTTTGTGGCCGCCAACTCTTGCTGGAAGTCGCTCTCTAGTTGCTCGAGTAGGTCGAGCGAGTGGCGATTTTGCGGGCTGACTTGAAAGCTCAGCGGACTGTTTAGGGAGGTAAAACTGTATTGATTCCCACCCAAGCGGCGGCGTTGCTCAATGGTCTCTTGCTGTTGCTGTTCTGGTAGCTGCTGTAGTTGCTTGATGCTAGCGGATATATCCTGAGCCAGATAATGACTGCTCTCGAGCAAGGTGCGGCTATGGTATTGGCGCACCTGGAAGTACCACAAAAAACTGCTTAGCGCTTGTGCCAACACAATCGCCACTAGCATTAGCACCAAGGTGCGAGCTAGCAGCGAGCGAGGGAGTATCCGATTAGTCGTTTGCCTAAAGCTCATGACTGACTTGGGCCACCAACATATAGCCGACACCACGGATGGTGCGAATCAAACGTGGGCTCTTGCCGTCGTCTTTCAGGCGCTGGCGCAGGCGACTGATCTGCACATCAATACCACGCTCCATCGGCAGGCTTTCCCGGCCACGAGTAGCATCGCTAATGGTGTCGCGATCCAGCGTTTGATTGGGGTTCTGCAAGAACAGCTGCAGCAAGCGGTAGTCATTGCTCGATAGCTCTAAACTGTCGCCATCATCATGCAGCAGGTGTTGAGTTTGGGTATCCAAACGCCAGTTGCCAAAGCGAATATATCGAGTCGCCTGCGCCGACGCACTGGCAGCTTGAGTGCGTCGCAACAGGGCTTTGATACGGGCTAGCAGTTCACGCGGGTTAAACGGCTTGCCGATATAGTCGTCGGCACCCAGCTCCAAGCCTACGATGCGGTCCATCTCATCAGAGTTGGCGGTCAGCATGATAATCGGCACATTGGACTGTCGTCTGATCTTCTGACAAAGCGTAAAGCCATCATCACCGGGGAGCATGATATCGAGGATAATCAGCTCGGGATGATTATCCTCCAGCAGCTTTGACATCTCTTCACCGTCATTGGCGCTGATAACGCTGAACCCTGATTTACTCAGGTACTGCTCTAACAGGCTACGGATCTCCTGATCGTCATCGACTACCAGAAGCTGCTTGGTTTGGGTCATGGGCGTTGTTGCTGGATTTGATAAGTTTGAGCAAAGGATAACAAATTTCCATCATAGCCCAAAAAAACTTCGCTAAATTAGCAACAAGGGAGCCGAAGCTCCCTTTATTGATGTTTTTGTTGCTATTTTAAGGGCGTTCAATCACCGTTGCGATGCCCTGACCGAGGCCAATACACATGGTCGCCAGACCCAGTTTGGCATCATTGGCTTCCATCAGGTTGATCAGCGTGGTGGTGATACGCGCGCCCGAGCAGCCCAATGGATGGCCAAGGGCAATGGCGCCGCCATTGAGGTTTACCTTGCTGTCGACCACTTCGCTTAGCCCTAGGTCTTTGACCACTGGCAGTGCCTGAGCGGCAAAGGCCTCGTTGAGCTCGAACAGGTCGATGTCGGCAACGGTTAAGCCGGCACGCTTAAGCGCCTTCTTCGACGCGGGAACCGGGCCGTAGCCCATGATGGAGGGGTCACAGCCGGCAATCGCCATTGACTTCACCCGTGCCCGGATGGTCAAACCGAGTTCCTTGGCTTTGTCTTCAGACATCACCAACAAGGCGGCGGCGCCGTCGGAGAGGGCGGAAGAACTTCCTGCGGTGACCTTGCCGTTGGCTGGGTCGAATACCGGGCGCAGTTGCGATAGCCCCTCAACGGTGGTTTCTGGGCGAATGACTTCATCGTGCTCAATCAGACAGCGGGCGCCGTCAGCGTCGTGACCTTCCATCGGGTAGATCTCTGCGCTAAAGCGGCCTTCGACAGTCGCTTGGTGGGCACGTCGGTGCGAGCGAGCAGCAAACTCATCCATCTGTTGGCGCTCAATGCCATGCAGCTGCGACAGTAGCTCCGCGGTCATCCCCATCATTCCGGCGGCTTTGGCTACCGAGGTGGCCATGCCGGGGTGGAAGTCGACACCATGATTCATCGGAACATGGCCCATATGCTCAACGCCACCGACGATAAACATATCGCCTTGGTCGGTCATAATCGCTCGGGCCGCATCATGCAACGCTTGCATCGAAGAGCCACACAGGCGGTTAACAGTAACCGCGCCGACTTCATGGGGAATGCCGGCCAGTAATGCGGCGTTACGGGCCACGTTAAAGCCTTGCTCCAGGGTTTGCTGGACACAGCCCCAATAAATGTCTTCGATGTCGCTGGGGTTAACTTGTGGATTACGCTCCAGCAGACCTTTCATCAGGCTGGCTGATAGGTCTTCAGCGCGTACATGGCGGAAGCAACCGTTCTTTGAGCGTCCCATGGGGGTGCGAATGCAATCTACGATAACTGCGTTTTTCATAATAGTGACTCCCTGTTATTGCTCAAAGTAGCGTTCGCCAGCGGCGGCTTTGGCACGCAAGCCATCGGTGACTTGGTAAAGCGGGCCGAGCTCTGCGTATTGATCGGCCAGTGCCACGTAGTTATCCAAACCAATGGTGTCGAGATAGCGGAATACCCCGCCACGGAATGGTGGGAAGCCAAGGCCATAGACCAGCGCCATATCGGCCTCAGCCGGGCTTTGTACGATGCCTTCTTCCAAGCAGCGCACCACCTCGTTAATCATTGGGATCATCATTCGAGCGATAATGCCGTCTTGGTCGAATTGCTGCTTGTTGCCAATCAGCCCTTCCAATAACTGGTAAGACTCGGGGGCAGCAGACTTTTTCGGTTTACCGCGCTTGTCGGTGGTGTAGGCATAAAATCCGACGCCGTTTTTCTGGCCAAAACGCTCGGCTTGATACATCACATCGATGGCATCTGGCTTGTCTTTGCTCATACGCTCGGGGAAGCCTTTGGCCATTACCTTGGCGGCGTGGTGGCCGGTGTCGATACCGACAACGTCTAGCAGGTAGGCCGGGCCCATTGGCCAGCCGAAGCGTTTCTCCATAACCTTGTCGACCTCAACAAAGTCGGCACCATCTTCTAGCAGGCGGGCAAAGCCGAAGAAATAGGGGAACAGAACTCGGTTAACAAAGAAGCCCGGGCAGTCATTGACCACCACCGGGGTCTTGCCCATTTTGGCGGCGTAGGCCACCACGGTGTCTATGGTTTGCTGCGAGGTCGTCTCGCCACGGATCACCTCAACCAAGGGCATACGGTGCACCGGGTTAAAGAAGTGCATGCCACAGAAGTTCTCTGGTCGTTGTAGGTTTTGCGCCAGCAAGCTAATTGGAATGGTGGAGGTATTGGAGGCAATAATCGCATCCTCACCCACCTGCTGCTCGACCTCGGCCAATACGCTGGCTTTGATCTTCGGATTCTCAACCACCGCCTCGACCACGATATCGCTGCTAGCAACGCTCTGGTAGTTAAGGGTAGGGGTAATGCTGGAGAGCACTTGGCCCATCTTCAAGCCATCGATGCGGCCGCGTTCGAGTTGCTTGTTCAGCAGCTTGGTCGCCTCTTGCATGCCCAGCGCCAGCGCATCTTGGTTGATGTCTTTCATCACTGCCGGTACGCCACGGCTGGCACTTTGGTAGGCAATGCCGCCGCCCATAATGCCGGCACCCAGCACAGCGGCTTGCGCAACATCGCTGGCTTGTTTGCTGCTTTGCTTAGCCAGGCCTTTGAGCATCTGGTCGTTAAGGAAGATGCCGACCAACGCTTGGGTTACATCCGATTTCGCTAGGCCGACAAAGTATTGGCCTTCTAGTTTTAGGGCTTCTTCACGATGACAACGCGCAGCTTTCTCAATGGTTTTTACTGCAGTCAAAGGGGCTGGGTAGTGAGGGCCGGCTTTAGCGGCCACCATGCCCTTGGCGACGTTGAAGCTCATGGTCGCTTCGGTGCGATTGAGTTTAAGCGGAGAGAGCTTGGCGTTGCGTCGCGCCTGCCAATCTAGCTTGCCATCGATGGCTTGGCTGAGCATGCGTAGTGCACATTCGCGCAGTTTGTCCGGGTCTACAACCGCATCGACTACACCGGTGCTTAGGCAGTCTTTGGCTTTAAAGTCGCGACCGGTGGTAATCCACTCCATCGCGTTATCAGCACCAATGATCCGTGGCAGTCTCACTGTGCCACCGAAGCCGGGCATGATGCCGAGCTTGGTTTCCGGCAACCCGATGCGCGCGCTGCTGTCTGCAACCCGGATATCGGTAGACAGGATCAGTTCACAACCACCGCCCAGGGCATAGCCTTGGATTGCGGTAACGGTTGGAACGGGCAGGTCTTCTAGTGCGTTGAATACGTCATTGGCTTTGACCAGCCAGCTTGCCAGCTCGTCATCGGGCAGGGCGAACAGACCAAGGAATTCAGTGATATCGGCGCCAACGATAAAGGCGCTTTTTGCTGAGCTTATCAGCAGCCCTTTGAGCTGGGTCTCTGCGCCCAGCGCCTCTAAGGCTTCACCAAGCGATAACAGGGTGGCGGTATCGAGTTTGTTCACACTGCCGGCTGCATCGAAGCACAGCTCGGCGATGCCATCTTGCAAGTAGTCGACGCTCAGGTTTGCACCTTGATAGATCATGCTACTTCTCCTTGTTTGCAACCGCCTCTAGCGGGCGGGTTTATGTAGGTACAGATGAAATGTTAATAAATTGCTAAAGCATTAAAACAAATATAACAAGTGATTTAAACGGTTGTTTGAATAATTTTTGTTAACTCTAGTTTACTCGGCTAACAAAGGGCTGCATCTGCGTAGTGTCGGGATTGTCGGGTTGGTTGGATTGCAATAGTTAAATCAATGATATGCTTAACGGAATGAACTATCAGATAGCAGAGGAAGGCTATGCTGACTATCGATCAAACTTATCAGCAACACCTAGAGACCCTTCAGCAACGCGCCGAGGCGGTCATGGACCAACAGCAGCTAGATGCGCTGATTATCCATTCAGGCTACCCCTTACCGGTATTCTTGGACGACAACCACTATCCGTTTAAGGCGAACCCTCATTTTAAACACTGGTTGCCGCTGTGCGAGCATCCCCATTGTTGGTTGATCATTGTATCCGGCGCTAAGCCGGTGCTGGTGTATCACCAAAGCGACGATTACTGGCACAGCGATAAGCCGCTTGCTGGTGATTGGCTGTCCCACTTCGATGTGAAGATGATGCGTCAACCGCAAGATGTGGAGCCGTTTTTACCGGCCGAGCGCAATCGTTGCGCCTATCTTGGTGACCACCCAGAGCTGGCCGAAGCCCTTGCCATCGGCGAGCGCAATCCAGAAGCAGTATTGAACTACCTACATTATTACCGCAGCTACAAAACCGACTATGAGGTGGAGTGTATCTCCATGGCCAATGGCCGGGCGTTGCGGGCACACTCTGCCGCCAAGGAAGCATTCTATGCCGGCGCTTCGGAGTTTGAGATACATCTGGCCTATCTGTCGAGCCTGGGCGAGGGAGAGAACCAATTACCTTATCCCAACATTGTTGCGCTGAATGAGCATGCTGCGGTGCTGCACTACGATCGCCAGTTACCCCATGCGCTGCCAGAAGCCAAGCTGCATTCCTTCTTATTGGATGCTGGCGCGCAGTATCGCGGCTATGCGGCAGATATCACCCGTACTTATGCCTACAGAAAAGGCGTTTTTGCCGAGCTGGTAGCGGAGATGGACAGCCTGCAGCAAAGCTTGGCGAATGCCATTGCGCCGGGCAAACGCTTCTTGGATCTGCATAACAAGACCCACCGACTTGTCGCCAAGCTTTTGGTGGACTTCCAACTCATTCGTTGTGGCGCGAGCGCTGCGGTGGAGCAGGGACTAACCCGCTACTTCTTCCCCCATGGCCTTGGGCATTTTCTTGGGTTGCAGGTGCACGATGTTGCCGGTTTTATGCAAGACCCACAGGGAACGCATTTGGCGACACCTGATAATGCACCATTCTTGCGCTGCACCCGGGTACTTGAGCCAAGCCAAGTGCTAACTATTGAACCGGGGCTGTACTTTATCGACAGCCTGCTGGCTAAGCTGGCCGAATCAGAGTTTGCCGGCGAGGTGAACTGGGAGCAGGTGGACGAGCTTCGTCGCTATGGCGGTATTCGTATTGAAGATAACGTGTTGGTCACCGACAATGGCGCGCGTAATCTGACCCGCGAGCTAGAACACTGAGTATGAAACTTGATTATGCGATCCCTGCCCAAGGAGTGAGCTTCGAAGAAACCATCAAAAAGAGCCGATTTATCACCTTGCTGGCTCACGCTGCTGACCGCCAACAGGCCAATGCCTTTGTCGCCAATACCCGGCAGCAACACCCGGAGGCCCGTCATCACTGTTGGGCCTTTGTAGCTGGCGCCCCCACTGATAGCCAGTGCTTAGGCTTTAGCGACGATGGCGAACCCTCGGGGACGGCGGGCAAGCCGATACTGGCGCAGCTGCAAGGCAGTGGCGTGGGGGAGATCGTTGCCGTAGTGGTGCGCTATTCTGGCGGCATTAAGCTTGGCACCGGTGGCTTGGTAAAAGCCTATGGCGGCGGTGCTCAGCAAGCGTTAAAGCTGTTGGAAACAGACACCAAGGTGGCGATGGAGCGAGTAACCCTCACCTTCGATTACAGTCACAGCGGCACGGTGGAGCGAATGTTAGAGCTACACCAAGGCGAAAAGCTCGCTAGCGACTTTGGCAATCAGGCGGTGTTTGAGGTTCAGGTGCCTTGCGCCAATGTGGCTGGATTTGAGCAGCAGTTGGTTGATGCCAGCAAAGGGGCTATCACCATTAAACGGGAGCAGCCGTGAGTTGTTCTCCTTTAGTAAATGCTTCAAGATACCCAACTATCTAAACCAATGAGTTATTTAAAGAGTTAGGATGCAAATCCGAGCGATTATCCGGATTGTGGGTCTGTTGGTGATGCTGTTTAGCTTCACCATGATCATCCCCGCACTGGTTGCTGCCGTGTATAAAGACGGTGCAGGTAAGGCCTTTATGGCCGCGTTTTCCCTATGTGTATGTGCCGGCTTTTTGCTGTGGTTCCCTCATCGCTATAAAAAGATGGAGCTCAAAGCGAAAGAGGGCTTCTTAATTGTGGTGTTGTTCTGGACGGTACTGGGGAGCGTGGGGGCAATGCCGTTTATCTTTGCCAGCCAGCCAGATCTCAGTGTCACCGACTCCTTCTTTGAGTCCTTCTCTGGGCTGACCACCACCGGGGCGACTGTGATTGTCGGCATCGATGAACTGCCCAAAGCAATCTTGTTTTATCGGCAGATGCTACAGTGGCTCGGCGGGATGGGGATCATTGTACTGGCCGTGGCGATTCTGCCTATCTTAGGTGTAGGGGGAATGCAACTCTACCGCGCCGAGATCCCGGGGCCGGTTAAAGATAAGAAGATGACCCCCCGAATAGCCGAAACCGCCAAGGTGCTGTGGTACATCTATCTGGCGCTCACGGTTATCTGCGCGCTGGCCTATTGGCTGGCCGGAATGAGTATGTTCGATGCTATCTGCCACTCCTTCTCAACCATCGCGATTGGTGGCTTCTCCACCTACGATGCCAGCCTGGGGCATTTTGACAGCTCGCTGATCAACACCATCTGTGCGGTGTTCCTGATTATCTCGGGGATTAACTTCTCGCTGCACTTTGCAGTGATTAATGGGCCAAGGCCAACCCTACGCTACTACTTGATGGACCCTGAATGCCGGGCGTTTTTAGGTATCCAGTTAGCGCTTACCGCGGTGTGTGCGCTGATCTTGGTGGGCAACCAGGTCTATGATTCCTATGGTTTGGCCATCGACCAAGCCTTTTTCCAAGCGGTGTCTATCTCAACCACCGCGGGTTTTACCACCTCCAGCTTCTCTGAGTGGCCGCTATTTCTGCCCATCCTATTAGTATTCTCTTCGTTTATTGGTGGCTGCGCCGGCTCTACCGGTGGCGGTATGAAGGTAGTGCGGGTGCTATTACTTAGCCTGCAAGGGATGCGTGAGCTAAAACGCTTAGTGCATCCGCGTGCGGTGTACCAAATCAAGATTGGCAATAAAGCACTGCCGGATCGCGTCATTGATGCGGTGTGGGGCTTCTTCTCTGCCTATGCACTGGTGTTTGTGCTTTGTATGCTCAGCTTGATTGCCTTTGGTATCGATGAGCTGACCGCCTTCTCGGCAGTGGTTGCCTGTTTGAACAACCTCGGCCCCGGCCTGGGTGACGTAGCTGTTCACTATGGTGAGCTGGCTGACAACGGTAAATGGGTATTGGTACTGGCCATGCTGTTTGGGCGTTTAGAAGTGTTTACCTTATTGGTGTTGTTCACACCAGTATTTTGGAAGAGTTAGTTATGAAGCTATTAGTGGTGTATTCGAGCTGTGATGGACAGACCCTAAAGATTGCTAAACATATAGTAGGCAAACTGCGCACCTCGTTCGAGCAGGTTAACTACGTCAACTTGGCAGATACGCCGGTAGAGCAAATTCAGCTGGCCGGTTATGACAAGGTGATTATTGGCGCGTCGATCCGCTACGGTAAGTTTCGCCCCCATCTATACGACTTTCTTTCCCAGTACCGCGAAACATTGGCAAAGCTGCCTTGTGTATTCTTTGGCGTATGCCTGACTGCACGCAAAGCCGAGAAGGCGACGCCCGAAACCAACCTCTATATGAAGAAGCTAAAACTGAATGCGGTGTGGCTGCCTGAACAACAAGCGGTGTTTGCTGGGGCTCTTTTGTACTCTCGCTACAACTGGTGGCAGACTCGCTTGATTCAGCTGATTATGAAAATCACCGGCGGAAGCACCGATACCTCTAAAGATATTGAGCTTACCGACTGGGCCAAAGTCGATGAGTTTGCGCTGAAGGTAGAAAAACTCAGTTGATTTGGTGTTTTATTCGCCTAAATCGGCCTGTTTTGTTGCTTTTTTCTGCGGTTAAACCATTGGGAAGCAAAAAAGCCGATTTTCTTCAAAAAAACGCTTGCGCAAAAGAATCCGATCCCTATAATGCACCTCCGCTGACAGGGCAAACGCCCACGGTTAGCAAGGCGTCAACA
>NZ_AUBY01000022.1 GCF_000429485.1 Aliagarivorans marinus DSM 23064
GAAAGGCATTACTGCCAGCATTCCACCAAGGAAGAATGCTGGATATTGGCGTGGTGAGCACCCGCGGAACGAAGCCGTAAATGCGCTTAAGAGCGGGCAGTTAGCATCATGGAAACAGGATTGTGGCTATCATGAGCGGTCGCTATCAGAGACGGCAATGTATCGCTACAAGCAACTCATAAGCGGCAAATTGAGCCTGCGTGATTACAACGCTCAAGTAGGTGAAATTATGGCTGGCGTGGCGGCGTTGAACAAAATGAGCAGGCTAGGTATGCCTGTTCGTCAGGCAGCTGGATAAACTGCTGAACAGCGCAGGGATACTGTGTTCCCTGTACTGAATTGATCAACAACGCCGCTTCAAGGCAACAACGAACATACTGTGAACATTGATCCTGGATTAGGTGTGGCTTATGGAGCTAGTGCCTCAGCAACCATGGAAATAAAGCTATTCGGTTTGGGAGACGCCTCAGGGGCTCCAGTGTATACCAATCACTCGATATGTGTAGGTGGGGGCTCGGGGCATGTGTACACGCGACGTTCTTGGACGAAAATGCGTTCTCGATGACGCTGTCCGTAGGATTCGTGAAAGGAGTTAGCATAAGCAGTACGCTTTTGGCGCCAATGAAGGCCGATTACTCGAGAATTGACTACTTTCGATTTGAGTTTGACGATTATTAAGATATTTGGTGGTACTAGTGTTAGAAATTATTGCCGTAGCTTTAATTTGTTTTCTTATACCTTTGGTTACAGGAATGATATTCTTGTATTTGGTTATGATTTGGAAAATACAAAAGTATTTAAAGGATAATCACTTTGAATGCTGGCAGAAGTTAGGGAGTCCTCATTTAATAAAGAACAACTCTATAAGTGGGGGCGGTAAGTTCTTGCATTTCCTTAAAAATGGACACAACGATTTGGACGATGATTATTTATCGAAAATCTCCGCGCGGTGCTGGATAATTTATAAGTTCGCCAGCGTGTCGTTTGTGTTTTTAACGGTGGTCGTTATCTATGCGTTTAACTATCTTTGACCACGTTTCAGAGGAAAGCGATCAAAATATTATAAATAACTTAAGTGCCAATGGTTCTCTTTCGTCTGTAGCTGTCTCAGCAAGCGAGCCCAAAGGCTTTGATCAAACGATGTTATTTGGAAGTTAGCGGGACATCCATGTTATCTATCTCGAGCACTCAAGTGGGTGACTGCCTCAGACTGATGCAAAAGCCAGTAGTGGTGATCAGTCCTGACCTGCGTATGCTATAGCACGGCCATTTTGTGGGGCTGACATCCGGTGTGTTTCCGGGGTGGAGGGCAGGCGCTAGGCAATAGCTAGGGCTTTATCGGCAAACCGTTTGGTGGCTCGCCGTGGGGAGCCTGAATGTGGTGAATGGCGACAGTTTTGGTGATTATTGATAATCGTCAATAGGGATAAATAAAAGGCTCGATGCTGCCTCAACGCTATCCCTGCGTATCAGCTTCATCGAGCCTATTCTAATTACCTATCAAGTAAGCGAGTTATTGCTCGCCTACTATTTTCTTCTCAGAATCTTATTCCTGAGTCCACACACGAACGTATTCAACTTCCATGGTGGTTGGTAGGCCGCTATCTTCTTCGGCTACGTCCACAGGGTAGAACTGGTTACAATCCCAACGGGTGAACTTCTTACCGCGCATACCCAGTGACAGGGCTACGTTCATTTGGCGGTGCCAGTAAAGGTTCTTCTTGTAGCCGACCTGCTGGCCGTCAACGTACCAGGTGATGTCGTCTGGAGTGACGTTTACTGCATAGATATGGAAGTCTTCGCGAGGGTCGAAGCCCAAGTTATGCAGGTTTTGGTGAGTCTCTGGGTTTGGCTTTGGACGTACCCACTGCGGCTTACCATCTTTGACGATGATGTTGTGCAGGTTGTGGTCACTGTGAGTAGGATCTTCCTCGTCCTGCTGCAGCTCTACGATGTCGATCTCGGCGTACTGAATATCGCCTTCTTCTTTTAGCGTGGTGTCGATAAAGCTATAGATCCAGAAGGCTGGCGATACGCCCGGGTGCAAGTCGGCGCCTTTGATCTTCGCTTCATAGTAGCCGTAGGTGCCGGTCGCTTTTGACTTCACCATGCCTGAGCGGAAGAACAGCGGGAAGTCGTACACGGTTTTATCGTTACAGCCGTCTTGGAACTTACGGTTGTGCTGATCGTAAGATGCGGTCAGCTTAAGAACGCCATCTTCCACGTAGCTGTTTTCTTTAGACCAAGTCCAGATCTGGAAAGGTTCTGGTTGGAAATCCCACTTGCCGGTGTCCTCAAAGGCAAACTCGTCGGAGCGGTCCTCTTGAAGCACCCAGGTTTCGCCGGGTTTGGCGGTGTGCGGTTGAACGGCTTCTGTTGCAATAACGCTATTCGCGAAAAGGCAAGATGCCCCTAGTAGCGCTGAAATCAAAGTCCTTCTGTAGCATAACTCTTGGGTCATTCCTATTCCCTCGTAATGAGCTCAAATGAGCATTAGGTTTTCATTAGAAATAAAGTCGGTTAATTCACAAGTGCATATTGATTAACAGTGTTCTGGGTTTTAATTAACCCTTGGCAGAGTTGTATGAGTTCTCTAGTTAATTAATCACAATGCTTTGGAATTGAGTTAATTCTAACAACTGTGGCTGTATAAATTGTGATCAAGATCTTTATGGTTGGTTGTGGAATAAAGCTCCCGTTATGTGGGATAAGATTTATTAACTGTGTGTTTTTATGGCGATGGATATAAAAAGGCCTTTCTGAAAAGAAAGGCCTAGGTATTATTCCGCTTTAATTTTTACCAAAGCGCATAGTGGTTAAATATACCGATGTCGCACTCGATATGTTTCTGGAATAAACGTGCTCGGAAGTCACTGCAGATCGACTTAAACACTGGGTCGCTGGTATCCGCCAGGTTGGCGGTCTCTTTTAGGTCGGTGCGGTGGTCGTACAGCTCCTCTTCGCCGGTATCCAAGTAGTAGGTGTAACGGAAGTTCGCATCGAACAGCGATACGTTGCGATTCGCCTCCCGGGCGGTATAGCAGGTCACCATCGGGGTGTTGCCATCGGCTTTCGGTCCAAAGATATCGATGCCCTGAACGTAGCTAGGCACATCCACGCCAACCATCGAGAGCAGGGTAGGCACTACATCGGCGTTGCTCATTGGGGTGCTGCACTGCTCTGGCAGTTGCTGCCCAGCCGCCGGTTTTACGATAAATGGCAGGTGAAGCAGGTTGTTAAAGGCCACATCGTACTTACAGATCATGTCCAGATCGCCCAGGAAGTCGCCATGGTCAGAGGTGAACACGATAATGGTATCGTCGTACATGCCTAAGGCTTTTAGCTTCTCGACAATCTGACCCACCGAGCGGTCAATCAGCTTGACGGACGCGGCGGTGTAGCGATAGGCGAGGGCGAGATCCTCTGGGTCAGCGCTAAAGTTTTCCATGGTCTCTTGGACCGCTTTGGGCTTTTGACCCACCAAGTCTTCGCGACGGGTAAACTCGGGCAGTGGTATATCGTGGAACTCGGCTGCCAGCTCTTCCGGCGGGGTAAACGGATGGTGTGGATCCGGATAGCCGACAAAAATAAAGTTTGGCTGATCGCTGTCTTTATTCTGCTCCAGGTGCTCGCACACCTCGTCGGCCAGCCACATGGTGTTATGCAGCTCAGGGGGCAGCTTGGAGGCATAGATATCGTCGCGGATAGAGCCTTCCTTGGTATTGATGTCCTCACCCGGGAATACCGATTTGAGCAGCTCTGGGTGCTTTTTATGTAGCCAGCGACCGTAGTGGCCACGGTTGTAGCCACAAGGCGCTTCGCCATGGCCCAAGATCAGTTTCTTGGTGTTAAAGCCGTAGTAGGGCTTCTCGTCGTACTCGGCTTCTTCCTTATCCCAGTTTGCGTAGGAGTCATAGAAGCCGTAGGACTCATCGGCCAGCATTGGCTCTAGGTGCATCTTGCCGAACAGGGCGGTGTTGTACTGATTGTCAGACAGGATATCCGCCAAGGTGGGGATCCGGTCGACCACATCCACTCCGAACAGGCGTTGGCTGATCACGTTGTTCTTGTCTTCACAGCCATTGTCGCGACGCCACAAGGGGATACCATTCGACGATACGCCATGGCCGGGTACGTACAAGCCGGTCATTAGGCTGGCCCGTGATGGCATACACGCCGGGTTAGTGGAGATATGCCGGGTAAAGTTACAGCCCTCAGATGCCAAGGCATCGATGTTATTGGTTTGGGCATGTTGGTTACCGTTACAGCCCAGGCTATCAAAGCGCTGCTGGTCGGTGTGTAGAATTATTATGTTCTTTTTCATGGTTTAACCTACTTCTTGTTTATTCCACGGCCTATTAGTACTGCTTGGCTTCGACGGCTGCCGGGGCGGCTTCAGCCTCTTCGTCTGCGCCTTTTTTAATTAGCAGAGACTCAATCTGTTCAATCGATTTGTTCTTGGTTTCTGGCAATACCAGCCATACCAACAGAATGCCGAGTCCACTGCAGATGGCGTAGCTTAAGAAGGTATTCGCGGCGCCGAAGTTGGTGAGCTGCCATGGGAAGAAGCGCTGCACAAAGAAGGCGGCCAGGCTGGCGATAAGACCGAATGATGGAATGGCCACAGAGCGCACCAAGTTCGGTGTGACCTCAGAGAACACGACCCACATAATCGGACCAATTGAGAAGAAGAACGCCGCTTTAAACACAAAGATGGCGGTCACGATGGCGTAAGGGTTTAGCTTGATAAAGGCGTTAATCAAGGTGCCTTCGCTGAGTGCAATCTCGCTATCGCTGTAGAGTGGGCGAATGGCGTCTTTGAAGTCACGGTCGGTCTTGAACTCGCTGTTTAGCAATGTGCCTAACGGCGCAGTATCGATTTTACCCTCAAGCTTGGCGATGCCTTGCTCTGAGATATGGTACTCGGCGCTACTAAAGCCATGCCAAATGGTTAGGTGGCTCAAGCAGATGGTCAGCAGACCAACCAGCAGCAAGTTACGGCGACCCGCTTTGTCTACCAAGCGCATGGCAATCAAGGCGAAGATGATGCTGATAAGACCAAGTAAGGTGGTTTGCAGGAAGGCGTTGTTTTCACCCAGGCCAACTTGCTCGAAGATCATTGGCGAGTAGTAAGACACTGCGCCCATGCCGCTAAACGATTGCACCAAGGCCAAGCCAACACCGATAACCAGGATTTTACGCATTCTGCCAGACAGCAGCGCTTGGAACTGGGTTTTTAGCGGAACATTGCTTTCGGTAATCAGCAGGTTTTCTTCAATCTCTTGAACCACCTCTTTTACTTCGTGGTCAGGCGTGACCATGGCGATGATGTCTGTGGCTTCTTGCTTGTGGCCTTTTTTCATCAGCCAACGCGGTGACTCTGGCAGTTTAAACAGGGCTAGGGTCCACAGGATAACCACTGGGATCTCACTGGCGAACATGGTGCGCCATACGTTCTCGGTTGAGAACAGCAGGGAGTTATCGTCAAGCAACAGTACACAGGCGTAGTTAATCAGGTAAGCCACAAAGAAGCCGATTCCCATCATCACCTGGTTAGAGGCCACATACTTACCACGTTCCTTACTTGGCGCTAGCTCGCCAATATACATGGAGGCGATACTCAAGCAGCAGAATGCCATACCGCCGAGCATACGGGCGACGACCAGTACGGGGTAGCTATTGGCAAACGTTGATGCAATGGCTGATACCAAATAAAGGAAAGCAATCACCAGCATGACTTTTTTGCGGCCAATTTTGTCTACCAATGTACCGCTGAAAAGCAGTGCGATAATCGCACCAAACGCCGGAGCACTAACCACCGTACCAACTTGCAAATCGGTTAAATGGAATTCTGCTTTAATGAACTTTACCGTACCGGAGATGATTCCGGCATCAACGCCGAAAACAAATCCACTTAATACGATGATGATCATAAAGTTAAAGAGATTTCTTTTTTTGTCTGTCATTACTGATCCTTGTATGCCTCTTTTGCTTATGGTTTTTAAATAACCATTCGCTACCACTAAATATAAAAGTATTTCAGTTTTGCTAAATATAAGCGGCTCATGATGTGATTGTTTTATATGAGCTGTTTAAGCTAGCGTTCAATTCGAAGTAACTTTAGCATGCTGGATTTTCTGATTTAGCGATGGCAATCACGAATAGTGGGGTGATGGTGATATTCCCGTTGTGCGGGAGATTTAATATTTATGGCGGTGACTATAAATTGATAGCTATTAACTGGATTACAATGTCGTTTCACTCTGCGCTTTTTATTTGTTCAGCCTGCCTGTAGTTTGTTCTAATTTCTTTATTCTTTCTAAACCCTCTGTAGATCAAATATTTACAACAAATAAAAAAGCAGCTCCGAAGAGCTGCTTTTTTTGTGGTGAGACGCGCTACAGCAGCGCTTCGGTCTCGCGTATCAGGTACAGATACTCAGTGAGGGCGTGGGCTGAGCAATCACAACCGATGCCTGATTGCTTGATCCCAACATGGGGCAGGCTGATGTGGTATTTCACGCCATTAATTTGGATCTCGCCAAACTCGAGTTGATCGGCGATGTTACGGGCGCTGGTTTTGTTGTTGGTAAACACATACGAGGCCAGGCCAAACTCGGTGTTGTTGGCGATCTCTACGGCCTCTTGTTCGCTGTCGAAGGTCGCCATGCAGATCACCGGGCCGAACACCTCTTCATGGAAGATCTTCATGTTGGTGTTGAGCCCCTCGATGACGGTAGGTGGGTAGAATGCACCGGGCTGAGTCTCATCAAAACCACCACCGAGTAGCAGACTGCCGCCTTGGGTAATCGCATCTTCGACAAAGCTGTGTACATTGTCGCGCGCGCCCTTATCAACCAAGCAACCCATGGTACCGGGTGAGTTGGTACCGGTGCCTAACACCACTCGGTTGGTGCGCTCGATAACCTTGTCCTTAAAGGCTGGGTAGACGCTGGCATCCACCAGTACCCGGTTCGGAGTCACGCAGATCTGTCCGCAGTTACCGTACTTAAGGGCGGTCAGGATGTCGGCCGCTAAGTCCAAGTCGGCATCTTTACAGACGATAAACGGCGCGTTGCCGCCAAGCTCCATGGAGTAGCGTTTGATACTGCTGGAGGAGCCGGCCTGCATGACCTTCATGCCGGTTTGGGTGGAGCCAATCAAAGTCAGCATTGCTGGGATCTTAGAGCTAGACAAGACATCATTCACTTCTCGGTCGGTAGCGGCCAAGACATTCACTGCGCCGGCAGGCAGCCCGATGGAGTGGCAGATGGCCCCTACCAGATAGGCCGACAGAGGCGACTTAATCGATGGCTTGAGAATGATTGGGCATCCTGCCGCCATGGCGGGGCCAATCTTGTAGGCGAGATTAAGCAGTGGGAAGTTCCAAGCAAGATAAGCGACTACCACGCCAATCGGGCGATAGGACAAGGTATGGCGATGAGTGCCATCGATGTCTGGGATGGCTTCTGGGGCATGGCGCTTAATCTCTTCAGCGTAATACTCCAGGCTGTGGATCAGCATATCGAAATCTTCCTGGGTTTCTTTCCAGGTTTTGCCCATTTCGTTCATCACACATAGGCGAAGCTCGGATTCATAATTAGCCAGCGCATCTCTTAGCTTTAACATCCATGTGCTGCGCTCATTGATTGTACTTTTTCCCCAGCTTTGCTGTGCTTTATTTGCCAGCTCAAGTGCCACTAGCGCATGTTCTTTATTTGCGACAAATATGTCTGAAATAGGCTGATCCGTTGCTGGGTTAATTAATTGATGTGTGCTACATGCCTCAACAAGTTCTCCGCCAATATATAACTTTGATGCTTCCATTAAATTTTTACCTCATATCCTTTTAGCAAACTCCGCGAGATTATATTCAGCTCAATTTAAATAAAACTGTGATCTAAACGTTTCTGGATTCAGGTTCCCATATGGTGGAATTCGTGTGTGGTATGACCACCCTTGGCTTGATCCGTCCCTAGCCCTGTTGGCAGCGGGGCGAGGGTGACTGCGTGGATTGAGTTAGTCATTCAGCAGGGGTATCATAATCCCACAATGTGGAACTATAGTTTTGCATTGTGGAACGTTGAGGGTGATCACACTTTTGTTTCTATCTAACCGTTATATTTTCCACCGCATCAGGAGGGTGATTTATGAGCAAGCTTCAAGGAAATCAGGCACTGGTTAAGGCATTGGCCGTCATCGACGCCGTCGCAGACGGTCATCGCCAGTTAAAAGATATCTGCCTGGTCCTTGGCTATCCCAAATCCACTGTGCATCGCATCCTGCAAGGGCTGATTGAGGCGCGCTATATCCGTGAAGTGAAGGGGATTGGCTTGGTACTGGGTACCAAGGTGATTCAACTGGGGATCCGCGCACAGCAAGACATGCCGCTCAAGGAGATCGCTAAGCCGTATCTTCGCGAACTGTCAGAGCTGACGCAGGAAACCGTGCACTTGGGGATTAAGGATGAAGACCACGTGTTCTACCTCGATAAGTTACCCGGACAGCGGCAGATCCAGATGCGCTCACAAGTGGGCGACCGGCTACCCATGTCGATTACCGGCGTGGGCAAGGCGCTGATGCTGGATATGCCAAAAATGGAATGGAAGCGCTTGATTAGTTCACAAACCCAGCAGGATGTGGACGCCATGATGCAGCGCATGAACGAGTACTCAAAGCGTGATTACAGCTTTGACCTCGAAGACAACGAGGACCACGTTCACTGTGTCGCGGTTCCGATCCGCAACAAGTACGGCAACATCATTGCCGCGGTATCGGTGACCAGCATTAAAGAGTACATGCCTGATGACCGTATGCGTGAGCTTGTTCCTGTGATTACGAGCTACTGCAAAAAGATATCAGAGCAGCTTAACTAACGCTGTCTGTCGGCTTGCGTGGCCTGGGCAGCAGATTCAATCATCGCTTTAACTAGGTAGTGCTATGTCGAAAGCAGGTAAAATTTTGGCAGTGGGTGGGCTTTTTGTCGCCTCTGTGATTGGCTTTGCAGCCCTTAACAACAGCAAATCCACCTCGGGTTATGAGGAGGGTGGCTACACCTCTCAAGTGAGCACATTGCGCTTTAGCATGAGCTCGAACAATCAGCATCCGATCTTTGATGGGGCTGAGAAGTTCAAGGAGATCGTTGAGAAATACACCGAGCTGAAGGTGGATATCTATCCTTCAGCTCAGCTTGGCGACGACCGTGCTGCCATTGAGATGCTGCAGCTAGGTACCTTGGACGTGTCGATTCCTTCAACCGGACCGCTGGCCAACTTCTATCCTGAATACAACGTATTTGACCTGCCATTTATGTTGAGTAGCGAACAGGTTGCCGACCAAGTGCTGCGCAGTGAATTCGGTGACCAGATGCTTGAGATGCTGAGCTCGCGCGGGCTGGTGGGGCTGGATTTTTGGGAGAATGGCTTTCGCCATCTGACTAACTCGCGTCGCTCGGTGCAGTCCATCGAAGACGTGCGCGGGCTTAAGATCCGCACCATGGAAAGCCCATTGCACTTGGACGCCTGGCGCGCCATGGGTGCCACCCCCACGCCGATGGCCTTTAACGAGCTATTTACTGCATTGCAGCAAGGCACGGTAGATGGCCAGGAAAATCCTTATCCCAACATTGCCCTGAACAACCTCTATGAGGTGCAGGGCTCGATGACCGACACCGGCCACGTGTACACCCCGTTGGCACTGATTTTTAGTGAAGCGACTTGGAATAAACTCAGCCGTCAAGACAAGCGAGTGATCCGTCAGGCCGCTATCGAAGCTGGCGACTACCAGCGCGAGGTGAACCGTCAAGTGAATCTGGACAGCCTGAGTACCATTGAGCAAAACATGGAGGTTGTAACCTTGACGCCGGATGCGCGCAAGGCCTTCCAGGATGCAACCGCCTCGGTGGTGGATAAGTACGAGTCGATTATCGGCGCCGATGTGATTGAAGCCTTCCGCGAAGAGATCCGTAAGGCCGAAGCTGAGCTGGCTCAGCCCTAAGGTGATTCCCCCTACGGGGGGAGTGAGGAAGCACAATGCTTAAATGGTTAGATAAATATTTAGAAAACGTGATTGCCTGCAGCTTGCTGGCAATCATGGTGGGGGCAATCTTCCTGCAGGTTGTCACCCGCACCCTTAACTTCTCGTTGACCTGGACTGAAGAGCTGGCGCGCTACTGCATGATCTGGTTGGTGTACATAGGCCTGAGCTTTGCGGTGGCTAAACGCAGCCACATCCGCATCGATGCCATCAATATGTTGCTCGACAAAAAAGAGCAGCATTATCTATCGCTATTGGCGAGCACGGTGTTCTTGGTGTTTGCGACGGTGATTTTGTACAAGTCGACCCAGATGGTGATTAACCTGCAAATGCTTGGGCAGTCATCGCCTGCGCTAGGTCTGCCGATGTGGACTGTTTACCTGGCGGCGCCGGTAGGCTTTGGACTGGCGGTGATTCGTTTAATTCAACAGATGTTCGCCACTTACGAGTCGTTAGACTCACTGGAAGAGGGGGGCAACTAATGTCGATCTTTATTCTGTTTGCCACCTTCGCCCTGTTGGTGTTCTTGTCGGTGCCGATTGCAGTGGCGCTGGGCCTAGCGACCATGTTGTCGATCGCCTCCTCGGGAGGCTTGAGCCTGGACTTTTTGGTGAGCACCTTGGTGACCTCGGTGGACTCATTCCCGATTATGGCGGTGCCGTTCTTTATCTTGGCTGGCGATATCATGGGCAGCGGCGGTATCTCGCAGCGCTTGGTGAATTTTGCTAACTCGCTGGTGAAGAATCTGACCGGTGGCTTCGCGATTGCCTCGATTATCACCTGTATGTTCTTTGCTGCTATCTCGGGCTCCGGCCCTGCCACGGTGGCCGCAGTGGGCGGGATCATGATCCCGGCGATGATCAAGTACGGCTACGACAAGGCCTTTGCCACCGCGGTAGTGACGGCAGCCGGTGCCATTGGTGTGATGATCCCACCCAGTATCCCGATGGTGATGTATGGCGTGTCGGCCAGCACCTCGATTGGCGATCTGTTTATTGCCGGTGTGATTCCGGGAATGCTGGTGTCGTTCTGCCTGATGGCCTATGCCTATTACTACTCGAAGAAGCACGGCTACAAAGGTTCAAGCGAGCCGTTTTCATTCAAAGAGGTGTGGGCGCAGTTCAAACATGCCCAGCTGGCGCTGTTGATTCCGGTCATCATCCTCGGCGGTATCTATGGCGGTATCTTTACCCCTACCGAAGCCAGTGTGGTCGCGGTGGTGTACGGCCTGATTGTTAGCCTGTTCTTCTACAAAGAGATTACAGTGGCTGACTTGCCTGCCATCTTCACTAAATCGGTGATTACCTCGGTCATCGTGCTAATCATTGTGGGCACGGCAACCGCCTTTGGTAAGTACCTGGCGCTGGAGCAGATCCCCACGCAGATCGCCAATGCCATGCTGGCCTTCTCCGAGAGCAAAGTGGTGTTCATCCTGCTGATGATTGCGCTGCTGCTGGTGGTGGGCTGTTTTATGGAAACCGTCGCGGCCATCATTATTCTGACGCCGATTCTGGTACCGGTAGCCACCTTGTTTGGCTTCCACCCGGTGCATGTGGGCATCATCATGGTGGTCACGCTGGCGATTGGTTTTATCACTCCGCCACTGGGCTTGAACCTGTTTGTCGGCTCGAGTGTCTCGGGTGTGTCGGTGGAGCGCTTGTCCAAGGCCATTATTCCGTTCTTTATTGCCATGCTGGTTGCTCTGGCCTTGGTGGTGTTTATTCCTCAGCTCACGCTGGCCCTGATTTAAGTTAAAGAGAAGATCATTATGAAAATCAAAAACGTGACTGCTCACGCCATTTCAGTTCCGCTGGAAACGCCGTTCTACTTTTCCCAGGGGTGGGCGCACAACCGTAGCTCGATGATTGTCGAGATTGAAACCGATAGCGGCATCATCGGCTGGGGTGAAGCGCTGTGTCATGGCCTGCAGCCACCACACATTGCCGCAGCCTTCATTGAGCAAGTGTTCAAGCCCATTCTGATTGGTCGCAACCCCTTCGATGTCGAAGTGCTATGGGAAGAGATGTACAACACCACCCGCCCGTACGGCCAAGGTGGGGCGGCGGTGAATGCCATCAGTGGCGTTGATATTGCGCTGTGGGATGTGATTGGTAAGGCCTGTAACCAGCCGATCCATGCGCTTATCGGTGGTGCCTTCCGCACTGAAGTGACCCCTTATGCAACAGGCTTCTATCGAGTGGCCGAGGGCAACTACCCAGCCGATCTGATTGCCGAAGCCCATCGCTACGTAGATGCCGGCTTTGAAGCCTTCAAGCTGAAGATTGGCTTTGGCATCGAACAAGATATTGCCTTTATGAGGGCAATCCGCGAAGCCGTCGGTCCGGATGTAAAAATTATGGCCGACGCTAACGGCGCCTACAACTCTGGTGCGGCCCGTCGCTTGATTAAGGCCACCGAAGACCTAAACCTATACTTCCTCGAAGAGCTGCTGTCGCCGGAAGATCTAGAAGGCTACCAACAGCTTAAGAACCTGTCGGGCACTTACATTGCGGCCGGTGAGCAGGTGTTTGGCAAGATGGGTTACCGTCCATGGCTGGAAGGTCGTGCTCTCGACATTATCCAGCCAGACCTGTGCTCGTCTGGCGGTATCACCGAGTGTAAGAAGATTGCTGCCATGGCCCAGGCCAGCGCTACCCGTATGATCCCCCATGTGTGGGGCTCGGGTATTGGTATTGCGGCGTCGCTGCAGTTTATCGCTTCATTGCCCGCCACTCCGCTGTCGTTGAACCCGATTGAGCCAATGTTGGAGTTCGACCAGTCATCGCATCCCTTCCGCAAAGATCTGATCTGCGATGGCATCAAGATGGCGAACGGCAAGGTGCAGATCTCCACCAAGCCAGGGATCGGCGTGGATGTCGATCGCCGCGTGATTGAGCAATACAAAATTAATTAATCCCACATTTGATAGTCCCGGTGCAGCGGTGAATACGGCTGTGCTGGGGGAGTAGTAGATATCATGAGTAGTACCATTGAATGGTTGATTGTTGATTGGGGAACGTCCAATTTTCGCGCCTTTGCCATGGATAGCGATGGCGCGCTAATCGATAAGATCGAGCGCAACATGGGCTTGCTGCAAGTTGAGCAGGGCCAGTTTGCACAGCGTCTCGAGCAAGAGCTACGAGCGTGGCTTGGCGAGTACCAGCAACTGCCGGTGTTTATGGCAGGTATGGTGGGCTCGGCGCAGGGCTGGGTCGACGTACCTTACGTGGAAACGCCCGTCAGCATTGGGCAACTTGCCGAGCAGTGCCATCGCTTTACCCTGCCTTGGGGCGCGCAGGCGGTAATCATCCCGGGCGTTAGCACCGTGGATGAGCACGGTATTCCCGATGTCATGCGCGGCGAAGAGGTACAACTGTTTGGCTTGTTGGCCTTGTCGGGCCAATCTTCGCTACATGCCGCCTTTCCCGGCACCCACAGTAAGCACATCCATGCAAAAGACGGCCAGCTACTGGGCTTTAACACCTTTATGACCGGAGAGCTGTTCTCGGTGTTGTCCAAGCACACCATTTTAGGTCGTGGGCTGCCTGAGCAGCAAAGCGCCGAGCCGGCGTTTCTGCGCGGGGTTAACGAGAGCGGTAGCGCGGTGCTGAGCAGCCGCCTGTTTAGCACCCGGACTCACCGTTTGTTCGGCAATCTGCCAGAAGAGCAGGTGATGGACTATCTCTCTGGCCTGATTATCGGCGAAGAGCTGCGCCAGTTTGATAGCAAGGCGCTGCAGCTCGTCGGCGGTCAAGGCTTGTGCAAGCGCTACGCGCTGGCATGTCGCGAGCTTGGACTGGATAGCCAGTTTGTCAGTGGCGATGAGGCCTTTCTGGCCGGTATGTTGAAAATTAAAGAGGTAATGAGTGATGACAAATAGCAGTTTTAATTTGGCAGAGCACCTGCCTTTGGTAGCCATTATTCGTGGTGTAGAGCCTGCAGACGTGGTTCGGGTAACCCAGATCCTGATCGACGAAGGCTTCACCATGATTGAAGTGCCACTGAATAGCCCAGATGCTCTGGTTAGCATCGCGACCTTGGTTGAGCACTTCGGCAAAGACTACCTAATTGGCGCAGGTACCGTTACCACCCCAGAGCAAGCCCAAGCGGTTATCGACACCGGTGCGAACTTGGTGGTAACGCCGAACTTCAATGCGCAAGTGGTTGAAATGTCGGTTAACGCTGGTTGTGTCACCTTCCCCGGCGTAGTGACGCCTTCGGAAGCCTTTGCCGCCTTGGCAGCAGGCGCAACCGGTTTGAAGTTTTTCCCAATCTCAATGGTGGGAATGGATGGCTTCAAAGCAATGAAGTCAGTACTCCCCAAAGAGACTATCTGCCTGCCGGTTGGCGGCATTAACCCCGAAGAGGGCAGTATGAAGCCGTATCTGGATGCAGGGGCGAACGGCTTTGGCTTGGGCTCTGCGCTGTACAAAGCGGGGATGAGCGATGAGCAGATCCGCGCCAATGCGAAGGCGTTTGCGACCGTATATAAGTCAGTGACTGCGTAAGTAGGGACGTAAAAGTTACAGCGACTAAGAGTCAGCCTTGTTGTCTTTATCCTGCTCACTATATGTGCAGTAAGTATAATGACAATGAATGCTGGCTCTTATGTTTTTTAATCGGTCATTAGGTGCGGCTGTATAGTTCTATTCACCAATATCACTATTAGCACTTCTTAATCAAAGTACTTGCTTTATTTTTGATCTGATGCTTCCTTGAAAGCAGCGCTGATCTAAGTGTTCCCCATCTGCGTTTAATATTGGTTGTCAATAAAACACTCTCGAATTATAGGGCTTGCTGAGTCCAGTTTTTCGTAAGGATTAAAGTCGGCGTCTATAATCATATCTTGTAGGACTCTCACCTGTAGGCATAGTTTGAAGCGATGCTTACTCTTTCTAACTAACCAAGGGGCTTTAGTTATTGTTGTGAAAATGACTCGTAGTTTTGCCCAAATCACAATGGTACTTGCTTTGGCGCTTTCCCTTAGTCCCCTGAGTTATGCGCAAAGTGACCACCCGTCTGGGCGAGCAGTGTTAGTCGATACCTTAGAGTGCAGTCAGCTGAAGGCCCAGGGCATTGGTCTGCGTGGCTGTAACTAGCCCAAGACTAGGGTCTAGAGATTGCTCAACACTGGTTGGGCGCTATGTGGCTGGAATCCCAAGCTTTACCTGCAGAAAACGTCAAGCGAAAACCAACGCCAAAACATCAACTTGTAATGCTCGAAGAGGTATTTCTGAATTATTTAGGAATAATTTGAAATAGTTTGTTGGGGTGCTAGGTCTATTTAACCAGACTACACAGTCTGATTGAATTTGAGTTTTAGGAGATAGAGCCATGAAAGCCATTAAAACAGCCGTTACTGCAATTTTTGTTACTGGTGCACTTACTGTAAGCCTTCCTGGAATGGCTGCGAATAACAGTGGTTATCAGAAAGTTGATTATCGACACACCCTAGGGTCGGATGGTGCTGACCGCTTTACTTGTCGCCAAGAAGCGCGCCGCGGTGAACCACTATCTCCTTTCTGTTAAGATGATGTTTGTAATTATTAAAGGCCGCCTTTTGGCGGCCTTTTTCTATTGCTTATTCAAGCCTATGTCTGGCGGTGTTAGCTGATTTTTATGTTTTTTATTATGCTTATTTATGAGGTTAAATAAACATTTAACGTAAAACTTAGTTAATCGAAATAAAAATGGACCCGCTCCCATCGCCTAACCTTCAGTAAGTGCTTCTGCTGCATGGAGTATTTTGACGGAGGCGAGTATTGCTCCTCCTCTCTCTATGCTGAAACGTCGTAACAACGGCTTATGCAGCCAGGCTGACGTAAGGCCCTATGTAAACTCGCTTGCAAAAGGTTGCTTTTCGTAAGGTCGCTGGAGAAGCACGGAATCACGGGAGGCAGGTTGCTTCCTCGCAGTGAAGATGAGCTTTAAGTGCTCGGTTTAAGGAGATGTGACATGAATAACGCCATTACCGCTAAATTCGCCCTGCTGGGTTTTGCCATGGCGCTAGCGTCGACCAGCGCTTCCGTTGCTGCTGGCCAGGTTGGACACAACCAACAGATGACCCCCATGCAATATGGTTACTATTGTACTCAAGCAACAGCCCAAGGGATCTATCCGCAGCGTTGCCATTGAGCAGCAAGCTGGAGCGTCAGAGGGAGGCCCGCTCCCTCTGGTGTTTCAAGTGCCTTACTCTAAGCTCCCGCTAACAATCCATCTACCCACTGGGCAAACCCTTCACCGCCTTCCTTAGTCATAATCAGCGCAGGCTTGTGCTGCAGCCGTGGTAAGTGCGGCGCGATGTTAGCCACTGCCACAGAGTGGCGGAAGTAGGCGAACATCGGCTCATCATTTAACGAATCTCCAATATAGGCACAACGCTGTAGGATCTGTTGTTCGCTCCAATCCGGGCGGTGGTGAGCTAGCCAGTTAAGCGCGCCCTGCTTTTTGTTGTTATCACCAATCCACATATTGATATGAATCGAGCTGGCGGTGGCTTGCACGCCGCTGTTATGGATGTGTGCCAACGCTTGCTCCAGCTCTTGCTGGGTAATGCCACTGGCGTGTTGGTTGTAGTCGATGGCCCAATCGTAGCGGCGGTAGACGTTATCTTGCGCCAGTTTGAACTTGCTGTTGTCGGCCAGCACTCGCTCGGCCAAGGCCTGTAGGCAGCGATGGTTGTCGAGGCGCTGCTGCTCGGGTTGGGTATCGATGTAATGCAGCTGGCCGTCGGCCTTATCGATGCAAAACGCACCGTTCTCACCGATAACGGCGGTGACCGGCCATAGCCGGGCAATCTGATCGCACCAGCCAGCACAGGCGCCGGTCACCGGGATCACGGCAATGTTGGCCTCGCGCAGACGATACAGCGCGGTCAGGGTGGCAACCGGCAGTTCGCCGTGCAGGGTAAGGGTGTCGTCTACGTCGGTAAAGATAACGTCGGGTCGGGAAAAAGCGCTCATAGAGAAAGGTACTGGCCTTAGTTACAACTTAAAGTAAGGAAGAGGGGTTGATGATCAGACAGGTCGCAGCCGAGATCAACGCTGACGGAGCCCGCTAGCTCATCGCCGTGGCTGAGGAAATAATCGCGGCGATCGGCGCCATCGGGCCACTGCTGGTGGTCAAACACTCCGCAGGTGGCTTGTGGGTTGTCTGCCGCTAAATCGAGCCACTGGCGCCGTTCGGCTAACTGCTCACGGTACTCTGCAGAGTTATCCGGAATGTTCAGGTCGCCACACAGGATGCAAGCTTCAGGCAGCGCGAATGGGCGATACAGCCCGTCGCGGGCTTGGCTGGGGGACTCACTGAGCACCTTGGCGGCATCGATGATCTGCTCGATCTGCGCCAATTGGCTGCTGCGCTGCTCGCGACAGAAGAACTCCAAATGAGTGGTGATCACCCGAAGCGGTCCCTGAGAGCTTTGCACCACCATCTCGCCAGCGGAACGCGGCATATGTTGGTAGGCCTCGCTGGGGGCGGGCAGCAAGCAGTGGTTGCGCCATTGGATAACCGGCAGGCGCGAGGCAATGGCATTGCCGAAGCTGCGTGGCTGGCCGTTCTCAACATAACTAAGTGCTGGCACTAGCTGCCAGTGATAGTCGGGCAGGCTGGCTTGTAGCTGGCTAAAGTAACGATCATCCACCTCTTGCAAAGCGAAGATATCGGCGCGACTTTCGCGCAGATAGTCGATTTGCTCGCGCTGCTTAGGCTTTATGAAGGCATCGACGCCATTTTGGATGTTCCAGCTTAAGATGACGGGACCGGTATTACAGTCATTCATTACTTAAGCCCCGCATTCATAAAGCTTTGCATAAACTGGCGCTGGAACAGCAGGAACATGGCCAGCAGCGGCGCAATCGCAATCAAGGTTCCGGCGCTGAGTACCCCCCAGTCGACGCCTACCTCTGGCGAGCCAAACAAGGCCAGCCCCACGGTAATCGGGCGACTGTCGGTGGTATTGGTGATCACCAAGGGCCACAGGAAGTTGTTCCAGTGATGACTTAACGACACCAAGGCGTAGGCCAAGTAGGTGGGCTTGGCCAGCGGCACATAGACCTTGAGTAACACACCTAAGCGCGACAAACCTTCAACCCGGGCGGCATCTTCCAGCTCTTGTGGAACCTGCATAAAGGCCTGGCGTAGCAGGAAGATACCAAATGCGCTGGCCACATAGGGCAGGGCGATGCCCCAATAGGTGTCGATGGCGTTAAAGCGCGCCACCATCTGGTAGTTCTCGGTAATCAGTGCCTCGGGCATCACCATCATCTGCAGTAGCACAAAGGCGAACACCCATTGCCGGCCACGAAACTCGACCCGTGCTAAGGCAAAGGCGGCCAGTGTACATACGGTGATCTGCAGGCTTAGCAGCAGGGTGACCATGGCGAAGGTGTTAAACAGGTAGCGGACAAACGGCGCCATCTCCCAGGCGTGGCGGAAGTTATCCAAGCTCCAGGGCGCGCTCAAATCAAAGTAGATCGCATCCGAGCCGGTGTGAAAGGCCGCCCAGAGCATATACAACAGCGGTAACACCCACAGAAAGCCCAGTATCCATGCCGCGGTAATGTTGCTAAGGCGCATTATCGACAAAGCAGTGTTCGCACCGCTTGCAGAAGCGGTATTCGGTATGGCAGTTAACATACTCATCGGTAATGTACTCGCTTATGGCTAAGGGCGAATTGAATAGCAGAGCAAAGGCCTAACAGCAGCAACAGCACCATGGTGAGGATGGCCGCATACCCCGCATCGAAGAAGGCAAAAGCCGTCTCGTAGATATAGTAGAGCAGCAAGGTACTGGCGTTATTCGGGCCACCTTTGGTGAGGATGAACAGATGATCGACCACCTTAAAGGCGTGGATCACCGCATTGATAAACACGAATAGGGTGGTGGGGCCGAGTAGCGGCAGAATAAAGCGGCGCAGTCGGTAGAAATAGCCCGGCGCTTCTAAGCGAGCGGCATCATTGAGCTCGCTGGGAATGGCCTGCAGCGCCGCCAGATAGAAGATCATAAAAAAGCCGGCCTCTTTCCAGATAGCGAGCAACATAGTCGCCCAAAGCGCGGTGCTCGGGTCGCCCAACCAGTTCGCGCCCTGTATGCCAAATACCGCTAACACCCGATTAAACAGGCCGATATTGGGGGAGTAGAAAAACATCCAGATGTTAGCAGCGGCGACCATCGGCAACATGGTCGGCAGGAAGAACGACAGGCGCAGCAGGCTGCGACCGAGAAACTTCTCGTTTACCCAAAGCGCCATCACCAGTGCCAGTATCATCGAGGCAGGCACGGTAATCAGGGCGTACCACAGGTTGTTAGTAAGCGCTCGCCAAAACACCGGGTCGTAGTACAGATCCAGCAGGTTATCTTGCAGGGCAAAGTGGCGCGCGCCGGAAAAATCGGTGGCGAACAGGCTGTTATAAAACGCGCTAAAGGCTGGAAAATAGGTAAAGCAGCTCAGCAGTACCATGGCTGGCAATAGCAGCATCCAGGCGAAGGCAAAGTTGGAACTGCGCATCGAGTTTAATAGGGTGTTTGGCATAAGGTGTTCACATGCTCGTATCAAGCGTTACGGCGCAAGGTCAGTGAGCGTGCGCTCACTGACCTTGGCGTATTAACCGCGGTTGGCGCGACGTAGCAAACGCTCCGCCTGGCTTTGTGCGGTGTTCAGTGCTTCTTCAGCAGAGGCCTGACCGGTGAGGGTCGATTGAATTGCATCGTCGAGTACGCGGCGTACGCGGCCAGCATCATAGGTAGCCAACTCTGCAGTGGCCACGCTTAGCTGGTCGCGAGCCACCAAGGCTTGTGGTACTTGCTTGGCGTAGTCTTGCAGATCGGCAGTGGCGTAAGCCGCTTCGCTGATACCCACGTAACCGGTGGCAATACTCCACTGCGCGCTGCGCTCTGGTGCAGTCATAAACTTAACCAAACGGAAGGCCGCTTCTTGCTCGGCTTCGCTGCCGCTATTCATCAAGTAGAAGTTACCGCCGCCAGTTGGTGAGCCCGGCTCCACGTTGCCGGGTAGCTGGGCTACGCCCACATCGAAGCTGGCTTGCTGCATTACGGCGGTCAGGTTACCGGTGGTGTGCCACATCATGGCGGTGTTTTGCTCCAAGAACTCTTGGCGCAGGGTGCCCCACTCGATGGTGCCGGTTGGCATTACCTGATACTTATCACCCAGATCGCGCCAGTATTGCAGGGCTTCAACCATCTTCGGCGAGTTAAAGTTCACCTCGGTGCCCGCTTGGTTCATCAGGGTTTCGCCCTGCTGCTTGGCGAACGCGCCGAACATCCAGTAGGGGTAGCCGGTCGATGGCACCATCAGGCCCCATCGCTCGGTTTCACCCGAGCCGTTTTTCTTAACAAGCTTGCTGGCTACATCGGCCATCTCTGCCCAGGTCGTCGGCGCTTTTTCTGGGTCAAGACCGGCTTCGCGGAAGGCGTCTTTGTTGTAGAACATCACAATGGTGGAGCGCTGGAACGGGATGCCGTAGGTTTGACCGTCTAGCTGGCCGTTTTCCATCAGCGCCGGGTAGAAGCTATCTAGCCACTGTTGGTCTTCCTCGGTTTTCACAAAGTCGTTAAACGGGCGGATCACCCCACGGCTTTGTAACTCCAGCATATCGATGGAGAACATTACCGAGGTTTGCACCGCCTCGCCCGCATTAATGGCAGCCAAGGCTTTTACGCGGGTGTCGTCGTAGTTACCGGCATAAATGGCGGTAACATTAACATCGGGGTTAGCCGCTTCAAATTCGTCTACCATGCCATCGACCACTTGGGTTAATGGACCGCCCACCGAGATGGGGTAGTACATGGTCAGCTCGGTGGTCTCGGCCAATGCCGGAGCAGCGGCAAGGCCAGCCAATAAACTTAAGGTAGAGGCGTACTTGTTAAGCTTCATTGCTTAGGTCTCCAATTGCGGACGGTTTAGTTAAGGCCCGCGGGGTTGAGGGAAGAGGTTGCATTACTTGCCACAAGCTGTTGTTTGGCGTGGCAAAACTGATGTAGGTCTTGGTCATCCCAGTCCAAAAACAGCTGTTGGCCGGGCGCAAATTGCTGAAAGCGTTCCACCTTGATGAAGATCTGCTGCTGGTCTTCCAGCGCCACCTTCAGCAGGGTGTTCTCGCCGTGGTAATCGGTGTTGAGGGCCTGGCAGCTCAGCCCTTGGCTGCTTAGACGCAGGTGCTCCGGGCGCACGCCCAACTGGTTCTGCTGACCGGGTAGCTGAAAGATGTTCATCGCCGGTGAGCCGATAAAGCGCGCGGTAAAGGTGTTTTGCGGCTGGTTGTAGAGCTCGTGGGGGCTGCCCACCTGCTGAACCTGGCCTTCGCTGAGCAGCACGATGCGATCGGCCATCGACATGGCCTCGATCTGATCGTGGGTCACGTAGATAAGGGTTAGCCCAAGTTGCTGCTGTAGGCTACGCAGTTCGCTGCGCATATCGGCGCGCAGCTTGGCATCGAGGTTCGATAGTGGCTCGTCCATCAAACAGATTGGATGCTGGCTTACGATAGCTCGGGCCAAGGCGACTCGCTGGCGCTGTCCACCACTGAGCTGGCTGGGCAGCTTGTGTTGCTGCTCACCGAGCGAGACCAGCTCCAAGGCTTCGTCTAAACGGCGTTGGCGCTCTTGTTTTTCAACCTTACGGGCCTTTAGGCCAAACAAGATGTTCTCTTTCACGCTGAGGTGGGGGAACAGGGCGTAGGACTGGAATACCATCGAGATATCGCGCTGCGAGGGCGCCAAACTGGTGACATCGCGGCCGCCTATTAGCATCTTGCCGCTGCTCGGTGCTTCCAGCCCGGCCAGAATGCGCAGCAGGGTCGACTTGCCGCAGCCCGATGGCCCCAACAGCGCGACAAACTCGCCGCGTTCAATGCTTAGCTCAATATTGTGTAGCGCCTGAAAATCGCCAAAGTGCTTGTTCAGGTCTTGAAGCTGTAAGTAGCTCATTGGGGGCTTCCTACCAGATGAAGGTCGACTTGATGCTGTTTACACAGGCTCGCCAGCTCATCGGCGTCGCAGTCGGTGTAGAGGGCATCAATATGTTTAAGGGTGGTAAAGCAAACGCTGGCACTGCGCAGGAACTTGCTGGAATCCGCCAGTAGCAGATTGTGCTTGCTGTTGCTAAGCATGGTGCGGGTTAGCTCCGCTTCGTCGTGCTGGAACTCAAGTAGCTCGCCGCTAGCCGAGATCCCGGCGATCCCGCACACCGCTAAATCGGCGCGGAAGGACTGCAAAAAGTTGTGCGCAGGCAGGCCGCAGATATCGTGATGTTGATGGCGCAAGCGACCACCACTGACCCAAGTCTCGATATTGGGGAACTGGGTCAGGCTCAACGCGGCATTTAGGTTGTTGGTGACTACCGTGAGGCTAATCTCACGTGGCAGCGCTTCGACCAGCTGAACCACTGTGGAGCCATAGCCCAAAAACAGGGTGCTCTGCGGCTCAATTACCTTGGCCGCGGCTTGGCCGATCAACTGCTTCATCGAAGCGTTGATGCCTGCACGCTTGGCAAAGGTTTGGTTGTTCATCGCCGGCGGCAGGGCAATCCCGCCATGCTGCTTGCGCGCCAAACCCAACTCACACAGGGCATTAATATCGCGACGGATGGTCTGCGGCGTCAGCGAATAGTGCTTGGCCAAGGCATCAGTTGAGATAAAGCCCTGCTCATTGAGCTGCTTAAGAATGGCTTGTTGGCGCGCTTCCAGAATCATGTTCGTTTGGCTTTCGTTTAGAGTTCAAATGAACATTACTCCTGAAAAAAGACAGCGGAGTTAAGCGTTAATGACAGCTTGATGACTGTTTGGCTACTGTTGATAGGTGGCGTATTTTCGTTTGAATACTTAAATGTGTAGGAGGAGATCAGTCGATAACAATACAGTCATTGCTTTTGTTTGTCGGGTTCTGAGACACTAAGACCTGCTGTCGAACGTTCTCATGTAAACCTCCAATGCTGAAACACAAACTTACCATTGCCCTCTCCATAGGCATACTTGCCATTATGGGGTTCGCCGCATTTATGCTCTACGATGAGCCGCTTTCTGACGATGCGCGGTATTTACTGAGCTTGGTTGAAGAGCCTCGCGAGAACGATGCTTACTATCTGCTTATTGGTCTGGACACCGATAAAGAGCAAGACCCTATAGCGGTGGGAAAAGCTTGCGCTCACAAGCAAAGCGATTTGTGTGAGTTTGCGAAATGGGACTTTGAGCATGCGCTAGATGATTGCCCCGACAACAGTACTTCTTGTTTCCTGGATAGCGATTTGACGGGGGCGCTAGAGCATTATTCAGTGCCTTTGCAGCGCATGAAGGCTTTTCTTGCCAGTGATGACTACTCTCCGGTGTTTCCCCCCGATATTAATCGCCGCACCGATGTTAATTGGCTTTTGGCCAATCAGATGGTGAGGTTAATGGTGGCACAACACCTCCAAGCGGGAAGTGCTGTTGAGCTTGAGGAGCTACTTGCACAATTGCGCGCACACTTAGTGATGACGGAGTCCTCACTCGCTAAGGTGCTCATACTGAATTGGACTGCTGCTACATTGAATGCACTGGTTGAGCTGAATGCCAGTACTCAGGTTGAGCCACTGACTGACAGTGAGCGATCTTTTGCCCGAGTTTTTGCCTACGATTTTGCTTCAATTTATAGCAGCTTGAACTTCGTCGCGATGGCTCAGAAAGAGCAACTTTCTAATCTCAACATCTTGAGCCGGCTTATCTACAAGGAGCGCACTACGGTGAACCGGCTTGCTAAAAATTACCGCGCGTTAATTAACAATGCATGGTCGCGGGATGACGCGCTTGAAGGTGATTTCAGGTCATCACTCAGCAAGTTTCCTTGGTATGAGTACTTGCGAAATTACATTGGTGTGTTGCTGATAAAGGTAGCCACTCCCTATCCAATAGGCCTTACAAGTCTTGAGCTTGAGATGACTCAAGCGATTGAAACACTCAATCGTCAGAGATAATCCCTGCTAACTCTTTTGAACTACTAATACTTTAGCGTCCATGGACATCACCCTAGAACTACTCCTAATCGCCTTTGCCACCTCGCTATTCGCTGGTGTTATCGACGCTGTTGCCGGTGGCGGCGGTCTGACTATCCTGCCGGTGCTAATGCTGCTGGGGCTATCGCCGGCTCAGGCGCTAGGTACGAACAAGCTGCAGGCTATTTTCGGCAAGCTCTCGTCGGTGCGTTATTTTATGCGGGTGGGGCTTATCGACTTCTCGGCGATTAAGGTGCCGATGATCTGCTCCTTTATTGGTGCGGGCCTGGGCGCGTATGCGGTGCAGCGTATTCCCACCGATGTTTTGCTCACCTTAGTGCCTTACTTGATTGCCTTGGCTGGCCTGTATATCGCCTTCTCGCCGCGCCTTGGCGATAAAGAGCTAACGGCCCGCATTGGCATGACTGCTTACGGCTTTACCACCGCGCCACTGGTTGCCTTCTACGATGGCTTCTTGGGCCCGGCCTCTGGCTCGTTCTTTATCATCAGCTTTATTAGTTTGCTTGGCTTTAGTCTGGCCAAGGCCACGGCGCACGCCAAGTTGCTGCTTATCGCGTCAAACCTGTCGGCGCTATTGATGTTTGTGCTGGGCGGGCAAGTGCTGTGGCGGGTGGGCTTGGTGATGGCGGTGGGGCAGTGGATCGGCGCGCGCTACGGGTCTGCCTTGGTGCATCACAAGGGGGCCAAGGTCGCCAAGCCGATGCTACTGGCGATGTGTTCGCTGATGTTGGGTAAGCTCCTCTTTAGCTAGTTTTCTGGAAAGTACTAAATGTCGATAAAAAATCTTCCTTTCATTCTCTATTTCTTGGCGTTGTTTGCCTATCACATCGGGCTGTTTGGTGAAGCGGAGGTGAGTCGTTCATCGATGGATGGGGCACAGCGCCACTTTGACGCACTGTTTGTTAGCGATGCTAACGGCGCGTATGTGGTTCAACAGCCTATTCAAATCGGTGGCGTTCGCTTAGGTCCGGGCGCGACTATCGGGGCAAATGTTGAACTGGCTGGTATCCGACTGGGCGATCTGGAAGGGCAGGAGATTGAGGTTATGCAGCAAGAAGGCCGTTTAGTACTGCTCGTTGATTTAGACCGCTAGCTCGGCGCTGGCGTGTCTCGCCCAAATTACTGGATTATCTCGGTGAGCACGCATCCTGAGGCTGCTTTGGTATAGGGGCTAGGGCGGATAGTGGTCGGCTCGACTAAGCTATTTGAAATCGATAGTCGTAACTACAGCGAATGGCGTCGTATTCAGTGCCAGAACTGAACCCTTGAATCAACAGCTTCAGCAATCCCGTTAGGCCGTAGGCGATTTGGCAGAAGCGGTAAAGCGTATGAAGAGCGTGTTAAAACTACTTGTTGTCGTCTGTTTGTTTGGCCTGTCTTGGGGGACAAGCGCTAACAGCGTGTCGATCGCCACAGTCCAGCAAGCGAACCCCTTAGCCCAAGTGTGTGTGCGGGTAATGAGAGAGGTGTATCAACGTTTGGGCTACAGCATGGAAGTTCAATACGGCCCGGCTAAGCGATCCTTCGTTGATGCCAATAACGGCAAGTACGATGGTGAGTTGTTTCGCGTTGCCAGCGTGGCGCGAACACATCCTAATCTGATTCAAATCCCGGTGCCTATCTGTACCCTCGATGCGGTGGTGTTTAGCAAAAGCCTGCGCTTTCCTGTGTCAGGTTGGGAGAGCCTGGAGCCTTATCTGATTGGGCTGATGCGTGGTGTGCAGTTTGCCAGCGTTGGCACTGAAGGTATGAACCGCGAGTTCAGCAACAACTTGGATTCGCTGTTTAGGAAGCTCGATGCTGGGCGGCTGGATATCGTTGTCGAGTCGCGCTTTAACGGTCAGTTTGCTTTGCAAGAGCTAGGGCTCGCGCAGTCGATCACCCAGCTCACTCCCCCGATTGCCAGATACGACTTGTTTCACTACTTGCATAAAGACCACAGCGGGCTGGCGGAAAAGCTTGAGGCGCAGTTAAAGGAGATGGAACAGGATGGGTCGTTACAGCAACTGATTTACCGCTCCGAGCAGCAGGTACAGCTCAACCATATGAATCGATAGCCCCTATCGTCGCCAAGAGCCAAACTCCTCTCTAGAATTACCTTGCAACTCACTGATAAAGTGGGCCTTTCCGCCATGTTCAACAAGGAGTTTAGTGTGAACGAATGGACGCTACCTTATACTTTTGAGTTTCAAGACCGGCCAGTGAGCTGGGGCGTTGCAGGGGAAGGAGAGCCGCTGGTGTTGGTACACGGCACCCCTTGGTCGTCGTTTAACTTTCGGCATTTAATCGATGAGCTCTCTCGGGGCTATCGAGTCTATTTCTTCGACCTGCTGGGCTATGGCCAATCCGATAAGAGCGATGCCGATGTCTCTTTAGGCATCCAAAACCAGCTATTGGGTGCGCTGATAGAACACTGGCAGCTGGTATCTCCCTATATCGTTGGTCACGACTTTGGCGGCGCTACCGTGTTGCGAAACCATATTCTGGACAAGCGGCACTACAACAAGCTGGTGCTCATCGACCCAGTTGCGCTCTCACCATGGGGCTCACCGTTTTTCAAACATATCGAGCAGCATGAGGCGGCATTTGCCGGGGTACCAGATTACATCCACGCCGCCATTGTCGAAGCCTATATCAAGACCGCTGCCCATCAGGTGCTGCCTGCTGAGACTATCGAAGGCATTCTCGCGCCGTGGCTCGGCGAGCAGGGAAAACCGGCGTTCTATCGGCAGATAGCCCAGGCCGATTCGACGTTTACCGATGAGTTTCAGGCGCGCTTTGATGAGGTTTGCTCGCCGTTGCTAATCCTGTGGGGTGAGCAAGACCAGTGGATACCCTGCGAGCAAGCCTATCAACTGCAGAGTAAGATCGCTGGCGCAAAGTTGGTGACCGTTCCAGATACCGGCCACTTGGTGATTGAGGAAGCGCCAGAGCGACTAGCAACGGAGATCCGCGCGTTCTTGCAAGGCTAGCTGGTCTATCGCGACATCTGCGGGTAATCCTGAGTCTCTGAGCTAAGCTATTGACTAGGCGTTACTAGCGTTTGTGATGCACATGGAATGTGCCGCCCAGTTAGCTGGGTGGCGCTGCGAGGCCAAGAGAGAGCATGAACAAAACTGCGTTATTGCTAGTGTTTATCTTGCATCTCTGTTTCTCCCATCCCCTGCAAGGACAGTCGCTCAGCATTACCACTTTACCTGAAACAGATCCTTTGGTTCAGCTGTGCGCGCGTATTATGAGCGAGGTCTATCAGCGGCTTGGCCTGGACCTCGATCTACGTTATATGCCACCAAAACGTGCGCTGGTGGATGCCAATAACGGCAAGTCCGATGGTGAGCTGTTTCGCATTGCTGGTATTGAGTCGCTCTATCCCAACCTTGTTCGCGTGCCAGTGCCCATCTACACCATTGAAGGGGTAGTGTTTAGCAAATTGCATGATTTTCAGGTTGCAGGCTGGGAGAGTTTGCGCCCCTACCGGATTTGGGGGCTGCGTGGGGTACACTTCTCCGAGGTGGGCACTCGCGGGTTTAACCGAGAGTTTAACAATCGGGTTGAACCGCTGTTTAAGAAGCTTGCGGCTGAGCGATTAGATGTGGTGGTGGAAACCAAATTTAGCGGAGCCATCATCTTGCAACAGCTTGGCCTGCAACAGGTCATTAAGACCCTCGAGCCGTCTTTGGCGCGCTTTGAGCTCTACCATTACCTTCATAAAGACCACCAAGCCTTATTGCCGATGTTTGAGGCGACCCTCACCGAGATGCAACGCGACGGCTCATTGGCAGCCTTAATCCTTCAATTCGAGCAAGCGTTACTGGAGAGCTTGCTGGGAGATTGAACGTAGCCATCTTCAACGGCCTAACGCTCTAGAGCCTTTCCTAAATATTAATTTGATTACTTACGGCTATAACTTGCTGTTACTATTGGCCTAAATCTAACTTCCCAATCCACCTATGTCGGGTAACCGAAGCTGGGTAAACGAAATGCTAGTGGCGCTTTGTGGCTCGAATGCCTCTGCTCCCACAAGCTTGGCCACGCCGCGGCCAATAGCGCGGTACTTGGATTGTCGGTAAACCTAAAGGACTCCCTTGATGAACAGCAAGCAACGAAGAGGGCTTGGACTGGCTTTAGTGGTCGCCATACTCGCCGTCAGCTACCAGTTATCTCCGCAGCCATTGGCCTTCGATGCACGAGGGCTCAGCAACCTTCCCTCGATCTTTGGCTATCTGATTATGCTCTCGCTGATTGTCGAGCGCGCCATCGAAGTGCTGCTTTCAGCGTGGCGAAGTGCCGGTGCAGACAAGCTGGATGGCGAGATTGAACAGCTCGCTGAGCGCCTATCGACGTTGCCCGAAGACTGTGGTGATGGCAGTGCTAGCGGTGATGAGCGTCAGCAACTCAGCGAACAGCTGCGCGCAGTCAAATGTCAGCGCGCGCTCTATCGCGTCCACTCTCGCCAGATCTCACAATGGTTGGGGATGGGCATTGGCGTGCTGCTCGGCTTAGTAGGCGTGCGAGTGCTAGGCAATATGGTGAGCGTAGTGGAGGTCTCAGACCTGCAAGCACGGCTGTTTGTGGTGGTCGATGTGCTGATTACCGGCGCGGTGCTAGCTGGTGGCTCAGAGTCCGTCAATCGCATTATGAAGCTATACAACCGCTTTATGGATGCAACGGCGCAGCGGACCAAGGCCTAAGTAGACTTGTTAGGCGTTGACCGATGATACCGGCTGCTCAGATAAGTGCTCCACCAAAAAATCCATCAACACCCTGATCTTGCGGTTGTGCTGCACATCGCGGTGACAAACCAGATACATCGGCAGCGGTGGGATATTGAGGCCGCAGTCGATGCGGATTAGCTTGCGTTGCTCTGCGACCGTGGCGTGGGTAAAGAGGATGCCCCCACCATGCACTGCGGTTTCCACCATCAGCGGCATATTGTCGGTGCGAAACAGCAACTCTTCATTGGACAGCGGCCAGCCCATGGCGGCTGCGCCTTCCTCGAGCTGCTTGTCGCGGTCAAAGCCAAGAATACGATGCTCGCCGAGCTGCTCTACGCTTTCGGGCGTGCCCTCCTTCAACAGGTAGCTATCGCTGGCGTAAGCGCCGAGCTCAATATCGCCGATATGGCGCATCACTAAGTCTTGCTGCAGCGGCCTGAACATGCGCACCGCGATATCGGCATCGCGTTTATCCAAGCTGGAGGCGTGGTTGGTGACCACGATCTGCACTTGCAGCTGCGGGTATTGGTCCATAAATATCGGCAACAAACCGGGCAGGTAGTACTGCGCCAGCATCTCATTGACCGACAGCCTGACCGAGCCGCTCAAGGTGGCGTCTTGCCCTTGGGCAATACGCTGTAAGCGCTCGGCCGAGGCTGCCATATGTCGGCTCTCTTCGAGCAGGCTATTGCCGAAGTCAGTCAGGGATAAGCCCTGAGTACTGCGGTCAAACAGGTTGCGGCCCAGCTTACTTTCTAAAGCCAGCAGTTGCCGACTCATGGTTGGTTGCGAGCAGCCTAATCGTTCTGCGGCTTTATTCAGGCTGCCGCTTTCGGCGATGGCGAGAAACAGTTGCCAGCCTTGCCAGTCGGGTTGCTTATTCATTTATGAATGAATACCTTTCATTTGGGGTTGTTCAATATTTACATATAAATAGCAAAATAGTCCCTGTGAATGGGTAAATCAACAGGGAACCAAGATGAACAGTAACCAGCAAATCGTGATTAGTCAGCATGGCGCACCGGAGGTGCTTGAGTTGATGGCGCAGACAAGCCGCGAGCCAAAGCCCGGTGAGGTGAAAGTGAAGGTGGTAGCAGCCGGGGTGGCCTATGCCGACGTTATGGCGCAGCGCGGCGGCTATCCGATTGCGCCAAAACCGCCGTTTACCCCGGGTTATGATTTTGCCGGTGTGGTGGAGCAAGTGGGCGAGGGAGTGAGCGGGTTTGCTAAGGGCGACCATGTGCTCGGGCTTAACCCGGTGATGGGCTGCTACGCTCAGCAGCTGTGCATATCGGCGCAATATCTGGTGCCTTATCCCAGCCACCTGCCGCCAGAAAAGGTGTGTAGTCTGGTGCTGAACTATCTCACCGCTTACTGCTTGCTACATAAAAAAACGCAGATGAAAGCAGGACAGACCTTGCTGGTCCACTCGGCGGCGGGGGGCGTGGGCTCGGCGCTACTTCAGTTGGCTGCGCTGGCAGGGATAAAGGTGTTTGGCACGGCCTCGGCGGGCAAGCTCGAGCTGGTGCGCAAGTTGGGCGCTACCCCCATCGATTATCAAAAAGCCGACTTTGTCGAAGAGATCCGCGAGCAGTGCCCACTAGGGGTGGATGTGGCGGTTGACCCTTTTGGTGGCGATAACCTGCGCCGCAGCTATCAAAGCGTGAGGCGCGGCGGTCAGTTAGTGAGCTATGGCTTTGCCGGCAAGCACTTTGGCGGCCTGAAGCCCATGCTAAGCGGGTTGGCCCAGTTAACCTGGCTGCGGCTGTTACCCGATGGCCGAAAAGTCGATTTTTGCGCCTTACCCGCCGAGGCCAAAAAAGACCCGCTTTGGTATCGGCAGGCCCTCGCTGAGCTAATTGATCTGCTGGTTGAGGGGAAGATCGACCCGATTATCGGCGAGGTGGTGCCTCTGCAAGAGGCCAGTAAGGCCCACACGCTGATTGAACGCGGAGCGGTAACGGGCAAGGTGATATTGCAGTGTGCTTAAGCTATCGGCCGAGATAGCTATGGCTGCGAGCTTATCGACTTCGCGGCGTCTCAATGTCACCAGTAATGCCACCTGCGCTACGCTTACGTTGCAGGTGGCGTTTGGCATATCAGACGCACGTTGCTGATTAGCGGGTGACAAAACCGCCATTTACAAACAGGGTTTGTCCGGTGGTCCACTGCGACTCCGCAGATGCCAGATAGCTTATCAGCGGCACAATGTCCTCAACTTGCCCGAGTCGATTGGCGGCGCTGGCCGCGCGCAGATGGGCGAGGGTTTGCTCGTCTTCCTCACCGTGCAAGAAGGGGGTATCGATGGGCCCCGGGCACACCGTGTTCACTGTTATCCCTCGGCTGCCAATCTCTTTGGCGAGCGCGCGGGTGAAGTGCTCCAGCGCGGCCTTGGAGCCTGCATACAACGAGTAATTGCCAGTAAAGGCGGCGAGCAATGAGGTGCCCATATTGATAATGCGCCCGTCGTCGGCAAGGTAGCGGGCGGCCTCTTGCATCACGAAGAAGGCTGCCTTGCAGTTGATATTGAACAGTTGGTTGTAATCGGCCTCACTGCAATCGGCTATCGGACGCTTAAGGATCTTGCCCGCGTTGTTGATCACGATGTCGATGTGGCCAAAAGTGTTATGGGCTTCAGCAAACAATGATCGAATGGCGTTGGGGCGGCTTAGGTCGCCTTTTACCAGCAACGCCTTGCTGCCAGCTTGTTGAACTTGCTCGGCGGTCACCTCCGCGTCGCCGCGTGATGCCTCACTGTTAAAATGCACCACGATATCGCAGCCTTGCTGAGCTAAGGCCACCGCGAAAGCTCGGCCCATGTTGCGGGCGGCACCGGTAATCACCGCCACTTTTCCATTGAGGTTACTTGTCATGATTTGCTCCTTGTTTGTTAACGATGACAAGCAAAATTCTAGGTTTATTGCATAATGGTTGGGTATGGTATTTTTTATCATCAATTAAGTGCATTAAATGCAATTATCTGATGTGTATTAGGGTTACTTCTCAGTATGACTTGTGACGTCGAGTGCCAACAAATACGGCACGTTAGTGCGAGCAATGGTTCACAGAAGGATAGGTGAATGAAGGGGATTACCAACGAGCAGCTGTTTTTGATGGTGGTTGAGGCCGGGAGCTTTAAGCGAGCCGCTGAATCGCTGGATATGGACCCATCTATCGTCAGTCGCCGGGTCGCCAACTTGGAGAAGCGGCTAGGGGTGAAGCTGATTGAGCGCTCAACCAGACAGTCTCTGCCCAGCGAGGCTGGTCAGCACTATTTCGCTGGACTCAAGACGCTGCTCGAAGAACAGCAAGCGCTGGAGAGCCAGATTTGCGGCACAGTGAACACTCCGTTGGGCCATCTAAAAGTGGCCGCTCCCCACGATTTTGGCTGTGAGTTTGTGATAGCGGTGCTGGAGAAGATGGCGGAGCGCTATCCTCAGCTGAGCGTGGAGTTAGTGCTGGGCAGTCACTATGAAAACCTTAAATCGCAGAACATTGATGTGGCGGTGAGGATAGGCGAGTTGGCCGACTCTAGCCTGATATGCAGGCGGATTGGCCAAGTTCCGCGTGTTTTGGTGGCCTCTAAGGGCTACTTGAAGAAGCGGGGCGTGCCCGAGTCGGTGGCGGCGTTGGCTGGACATGACTTTGTGTTTTACGCCCGCTCTCAGATCGATGGGCTTCTCAACGTGGGCGCACAATCTGTGCGGGTCAAAGGCCGCTTTGTGGTGAACAGCGTTAGTGCCATCAAGCAGTTGGTGCTCAATGACAAAGGCATCCATCACGGCCCGGTGTGGGCGTTTAGCAAGGAGCTGCGCGAGGGCTCGTTGGTGAAGGTACTGGTAGATGAGCCCCTGAAAAGCTATCCGCTGCATGTTCTGTACGTTTCGCGCAACTACCTGCCGGCCAAGATCCGAGTGTTTATCGATACCTTGATTGAATGCATCGGCCGAGATGGCTTCGAGTAGCCGCCGCTAGTGGCTCTCGCCCGCCGACCACACCTCTTGAATCGCCGGCCAGCCCCAGTGGGTGATCCGCACACCTTGTAGAGCCTTGTCACAGCGCAGGGTCTGTTTTTCGTGGAACAGCGGCAGTAAGGCGCCTTGGTAGATAAGCGTGGTTGCGATGGACTCGAGGGCCTTAAGGAAGTCTGGCCCCGGCGCAATCGCACGTGTCGCCGCTAACTTATTGCGCAGCCATTGTTGTTGCGCGGGTGGCAGGCAGCGCTGCAGGGGCGTGTTGTTAAGTAGCCACAGGTAGGCGGAGGACTGGCGGTTATCATCAAGGTTAATGCTCATTAATATCAGGTCGTCACCCAGTGGCTGTTGGCTGCGCTGGCACAGCTCGGCGTAGCTGTAGCGATTCACTTGGCAAGCCACCCCAAGCGGTGCCAACAGGGCTTTGATGGCGGCGGCGCAGCTTAGCAGGGTGGTTTCATCGTAGACCGCAATGGACAGCTTGCTGGGCAGCGCAGCGTTTGCCAGTGGCTGATGCCTTGGCACCGCCAGCCAGTTGGGGAGCAAGTTGTGAGCAGGTATGGCCCGCAGTAGCGTGCCTTGGGCCTGGCACTGCTGTTCGATATCGGCCTGGGTGAGCTGCGCTAGCACGGCGGCGAGCCGGGCTTGCTGTTCTTCTGGCCATTTCACTTGATTGACCAGCAGGTGCAAACAACCGTCTTCGGTGCGCGAGTAGTCGCTGTCGTCGCTGGTTTTGGCTGTATCAGCGCCGCAGGCTTGCTCGACCAAGGCGGAGACGCGAGGGCTGCTGGACATCGTGTGCTGAGGTGGAACTGGCGCGAGGCTGTTGGCTGCGGACGGATCGCGGTCAAACAGCCAGATGGTGACGCGGTCAACAAAGGCGCGGTAGCCGTGGTAGTGCTCGAAGGGCTCTAGCTGAAGTTTGCTGGTACTGCATTCGCTAACCCGAAACGGACCACAGCCAATTGGGGCCGAGGTTTGAGACAAGGTTAGCTGATGGCTGGGTTGAACCGAGAAGCGAAGATCTGAGAGCAGCAGGGCGAAGCTGGCGTCGCTGCTGGCCAGCTGAAACTCAACGCTTAGCGCATCGGCCGCATTGACCGCCGTAATGTGCGATAAAGATGCGGCGTAGGCCGGTAACTGGCGCATGGCGTTAAATAGCTTGGCCACTTCGTTGGCATCACAAACGCTGCCATCGTGAAAGCGCAGTTTGGGGCGTAGGTAAAAGGTCCAGCACAGCCGGTCCTTATCGTAGCGCCAGTGGTGGGCAAGTTGCGGTGTAACCTTGCCCTGTTCATCGCTTTGCACCAGACAGCTGTATATCTGGCGTAGAAAGAAGCGCTCGGTGTTTCGTTGTGGTAGCTGGGGCAATAGCGGTTGCAGTCGTCGGCGGTAGGTGAGTTGTACCCGTAGCTGACCTTGGTCAAGGCTCACCCCGCTGCTTTGTTGCAGGGCTTGTCCAAACAACTGTTGGTCGCCATCGAGCAGGGTGAGTGCCGTGTCATAGGCGTTGCGGCTAATCAGGCTCTTGGCCAGCTGAAGTTGTAGTTGGGGAAGTGGGTAGTGCAGCGCCAAGCTGGAGCGCTGATTACGCCCAACCTTTGGACTCCAGCTTAGCCAGCCTTTTTCTGCCAGCTGTTTAAGTAAGGTGCGGGCATGGCGAGGGCTGGTAAACAGCGCATCTGCCACCTGACTCAAGGTGGTCGCTATCGGCTGTTGGTCACCTAGCTCACTTAGGCGCGCATAGTAACGGTATGCTTTAACATCATCCAAAATAAGAACTCTTTGGTACTTTTATTTCCGCATTATGGCGATTATTGCGCTTTTGTCGCTGTATTAGAAGTTGAGAAGGTTAAATGCGGAAATCAATAGATGCGTGTTCTCTGTTTTAGCTTCCGCATAAATGGCAATAATAGCCTGTGTACTTTCTAATCAAGGAGCACACGATGGGCTTAGTAAACACGATTCTGACAACGCTAAAACAAGCAGCCACCCAGCCAAGTATGAAGGTGTTCTACCAGCAACAGATGGTCAGCTCGCCAAGCGCCAATCAGCGGATGCTGAGCGCTCAGCTGTTGGATATTATGCAGTGGAGTGATGCTCAGGACGAAAGTCTACCCGAGCATCGCAGCCTACAGTAGGCGACGGCGTTTTATACCAATCCGAATAAGTAGAAGTTCAGATGCTGCGCAGGAAAAATCTTTGAGGACGAGGAAGGGCTTGCCGTAACTAGTGGACTAATTACAAAAGCGCTGACGCTGTCATCAAAGATTTTAACCAGCAAAGATGATCAGATACTTGTTCTGATTGGTATTAGCGCAGCACAAAGCGGTTGAGCATTGCCTCGATAGCGCCTACTTGCTCGCTGAGCTCGTCGCTGGAGCGGGCAACGCTCTCAATCAGGGCGAAGTTATCTTCAGCAACACTGGCGATCACATTAACATTGCGGGTCACTTCGCTGGCCACATGGTGCTGTTGCTGCGCGGCAACGCTGATATGGTCGCTCATGCTGCGCATCTCTCCCATGTTGTCGCGAATGGTATGCATCGCTTCGCTGCTTTTGCTGACCAGCTCCTTAGACTCGCTCATCTGCTCGCGGCTTTTCGCCATGGCCTCGAATACCTGATGCGACTCATTCCGAATGGTGGTCACCATGCTGCGAACCGACTCGGTACTTTTAGCGGTTTGCGCGGCCAGTGTGCGCACCTCGTCGGCGACCACCGCAAAGCCGCGCCCTTGATCGCCTGCCCGGGCCGCTTCGATGGCGGCATTCAAGGCCAGCAGGTTGGTCTTCTCGGCGATGCCTTCAATCACTCCGATCACGCTACCGATCTGCTTGCTGGCCTCGTTGAGGTTGTCGACCTGCTTGGAGTTCTGCTGCAAGGTGCTGTTGAGCGATTCGATCATGCTGATGTTTTGGTCCATCACCGCCTGACCATCGTCGATATGCTGCTCGATGCTATGGCTGAGGTCGCGGCTGCTATCGACACTGGCCGCCACCTCCTTAATCGCTGATTCCATCTCGGTGACGGCGGTGGCCACGGAGCTAAGCTCTGCGGTTTGCTGCTGCAGCTTGGTTTGGACCTGCGCGGCGGTATGGTTGTTCTTGTCGCTCACCGAGGTGAGCTTGGCGGCTGCGGTTTGCATCTGTTGGAACACGCCGCGCATCTGCTCGATCAGGCTATTGATAGAGCGAACCAGCTGGGCGAACTCGCCCTGATAACGGCCCTGCATCGTGGCGCTAAAGTCGCCTTTTTCTAGCTGTTGCATCTGTGTTTGGGTATGGCTGAGCGGCTTGCGGATAAGGCCGGCCAGCCAAAAGGCCAATGCAATCGCAAACAGCAGGCCAATCGGCACCACCACGGTTACGGCGCTCACGGTAAACTCGATTTGCTGTTGGCTTCTGGCGCTGGCTTGCTCGCTGCTTTGCGCCGCAGCGGCGGTGATCTCGGAGACGACCTGGTCTAACTCAGTCAGCTCGCTCAGTATTTGGCGGGTGATGTTGTCGATCTCAGCGATTGTCTGCTGGTTGTTCAGGTAGTTGGTGACGATGCCATTGCTGGCAGATATCTGATCGTTGAACTGCTTTACCTCGGCGCGGATCGCGGGAGTATCTAGTTCGGGCACCTCGACAAATAGCGAGTCCATATACTCGTTGTATACCTCGGTGCTTTGTTGGATCCGCCCGACGATGGTGACCACGTCGTCGGTGTCTTTGGTGTTCACCATGTTCGACAACAGAAACTCGATCAGGCTGAAGCGCTCCATCACGATATCTAAGATATCTTTGATGTAGGAGTCGTACTGAGCGGGCTCTGCAGAAAGTTGGTTGATGCGCTTCTTAAGGTCTGAGGATTGCAGCAGGAAGCGGGTGAGGCCGGCGCGTACCGCCTCATCGTTGCTGATAAACGTCGCCTGATTGCTGGCGAGCTCGTCGGCATGACGCCCCAACTGCTGAACGATGTCGCCGGCGCTACCGAGGTTGCGATTAACCGTGCTCAAGCCAAAGCGATTGGCATGTTGCTGCATCTGCGCTATCAGTGCATCAAGCTGGGCTGACGACTGGGCAACTTCTTGTTGCTCCTTCTGTAGCTGCTCCAGACTCAAGGTGCGGTCCATATCGAGGATCTCGATACCGGTTCGCAGCGCCGAGGTACCCAGCTCCGCCGCCAGGTTTTGGGTGACCTGGCTGTTGTCGGTCAAGGCGCGGAAGCTGCTACTAATTTGCTTGGCCAGCAAGATGGTCGCGCCACCGCCAATCGCAATCAGCAAACTTAATACTGCAAAGCCGAGAAAGATCCGATGAACGATGGAGAATTGGGTGAAGCGGGATTGAGACATGGCATTTCCTTTGCTCGGGGATATTTTGAACAGTATGAGTAGCTTAGTTAACTCGCGGAGTCATTGACCGATTGATTGTGACTTTTGATTCGTAGAGCTTAATAGCGACCGCGTAAGCTGTGACACGGTCGCCACTTTAGCAACAACTACGGCTGAAGTTCTCGTTTAAAGTAGTCGCAGCATAGCGTTTGCGCTGCTGTGTTCGGCTCTACCTGCTCACTCCTACGTAGCTGGAGGTAGAGTGTGATGCAATGCTCCATCGCTTTCGTCAGCGAAGACTCATTGGGAATGGCTACGGTAGCTTGGAGCTGCCGGGCAAACTCGGGCAGGCGCGTTTCAATGGTCCGAACACCGCTGGGAGTTAACCCTTGCTGTTTGAGGGCTAGGGGGGAGAGCACGTTTTGGCGCAGGAACGATATAAACTCCAGTGCCTCAAAGTACTCGCCGCGCGCAATCTTGGTGGCGGCGTAGTGGGTCCAGATCCAGAAGCGGTCTTCTATCCATTGTGGGTCCGGTTGCGGGTAGCTGGGCTGAGCGCAACCAAGCGCCTGTGTGAGTTGTCCATCTCGCTCCCACAGTACTGCGTTGTGATCGACCCGCTTGGCTGCGTCATTGAGGACTACAAACTTGAAGTCGACGTGAATGGCATCGGGGGCAAAGATCGCAATGACCAGGCGGGGTTCACCGACATGTTCGCCAGTAAAGGCGGCGGTCATCCCATCAAGCTGGTTAATCATGGTAAAGCGCTGCTCGAACACGTCTGAATAGTGCTCTGGGCTAATCGCAATCACCAAGTCCAGGTCACTGTACTTATCCATAGTGTTGGTTGCATAGGAGCCGCTGGCGGCCATGCCGACAATGCGAGGGTCTCGCTGGAACTGCTGGATAATGCGCTCTAGTACGCGCTGATGCGTGTCAGGGAGTGTGCTGGGATAGTTCATATTTTACCTGTAATCACAAAAGGTTAGAACTGCGTGGCAGTTAGTGCGGTAAAATTAGCGCAGCACTATAAGATAACCTGAAACGAGGATGTTCGCATTAGATTTTACAGGCGATGGTTAACGGAGAGGGAGGCGCACTAACTAATAGCGCCACCCCAGTTTCAGCTCTCCATAGTAATATAAACTGTGATTGGCCTCTTCAAAGTCGCGACGCTGGGCCAGCAGCGCAAAGCTTGCCCACCAACGCTGGCGATCCAGTTGGACGCCACTACTGAGTGCCATGCGCAGGTGTTCTACGCTGACCTCTGATTGATAGGGTAGGTCGCCATCGATGGTGATGTCGTTAAAGCGGTAGCCGCCCTCAGCGCGGGCGAACCAGTACCAGTTTTGCCGGGCGCGAGTGAGCCCTTGGTAGCTGAGTGATAACTGTTCGCCCACTCTAAGCTCGAGCCCCGCCAGTATCTGGCTGCGAAAGTTGCCCAGTTGATTGTGGTTGTAGGCGCTTAGCTCCCATTGAGTGGTGGGGGTAAACACAGTCCCGCTGTTCATCCGGTATTGCAATCGGTAATGCATATCGACCAAGCCTTGGTCGCGCACTTGATTATCCCAGCCCTCAACAGGCATAGAGCCGGTGATCTTATGGGTGTACTTTTGCACGCGATCAGCTTTAGCGCTGGGGCCAATGATACCTATGCCCAGTCGCAGTTCTTGTAGCAGCGACTGGCTGTACTGATGGTAACCAAGCTGGGTCATCAAGATGCCCGCATAGGGGCGATCATCGGGCTGAGGGCGTGACAAGTCGAGAAACTTGGGCGTCCAGGCTTGTTGGCTGATGTTCCAGAACCATTCGCTTTGCGCTCCTGCATCGCGCGCCTTGGGTCGTTGCGCCAGCCAGCCAAGCGGGCGCTGTAATCCTCGGCGGTATTCGATAAAGGCGCCACCGGTGTAGTTGCCGTCACTGTTGGTGACGATATCGTTGTCTAGCTGTAGCTGCCACGCGTGGCTGGCAAGGGTTGGGAGAGGGATGAAGCAAACAAACAGTATGAATACTCGATACATCTGACGCTCCTTTTCGCTTTAGCTAAAGCATGGCAAAGAGCGCAGTGTTTGCTTATCAATACCTTGAAAGTGTGACTAATGACTAACTGTGGTAAGTCGCAGCCGTGTTGCCTAGCACGCCATTTTTAGCCGTGGTGCTGAGCGAAGTGTCGGAAAGGAAGGCGTGGCACGCGACCACGCCCCAAGGGATTATTGAACGAAACGGAAGCGCTGGTTATTGGCGCCGGTACAGGCCCATTGCTGCAGCTTTCCACCGTTGCTCATCGATGCGCCCGCAATATCCAGGCACTTACCGCTGGCTTTGTTGCGGATCTCAAAGGTATTGCTGCCTTTATCAACCAAGCTCCAGCGTTGATTGCTGTCGCTATGGTTACATACCCACTGCTGCACCGTCGCGCCATTGCTGCTACTGCCATCTTTTAGCTCCATGCACAGCTGGCTGACTTTCGATTGCAGCGCGTACTCGCCGTTACCCAGTGAAGACAGGGTAAAACGCTGGTTGTTGTTGCCCGTGTTGCACACCCATTGATGGTAGGTACTGCCATTCCAGGTTGCGCCGTTAGCCACATCCAGACACAGGTTACTGTGGACTAACTGAAGGTTGGTGTTGCCCGATGGGACATCGACGGAACCGTCACCACCGCTGCCACCGCCATCTTCTGCCACCGGCTTATAAACCCGGATCCAATCGACATACATCTTGTTCTTGTTGGGGTTGGCCAAGTCGGCATCGGAGGCCACAATCCCTTGCTCGGAGCGCCAGCTATGGTCTTCGGTGTCGAGGATGATGAACATCTCCTCATCCATGTTGTAGCGGCTCTTGTCGAGGATAGCCCCGGTGTAGTCTTTGTCCTTCATCACTACTTGGGCCCACGAACCCTCTGGGGTGGGCTGGCCGTTGATGTAGAAGGTTACGTCGGTGGGGCTCTTCCAGTAGGCGGCAAAACGGTGAAAGCCATCGCGCCAGTAGGTGCCCCAAGATGGGGTGTTGTGGGTCTGGTCGTTAAAGTCGCTGATGATGTTGTTGCCACCGTCACGGAAGAACACATGGAAATTGGTTGACATATTCTTGGCGAACCATTCGTCTTCCGCACCGCCGTACACCTCGAGGATGTCGATCTCCCGCTGGTCGTTTTCACTCAATAACCAGAAGTTAGATGACAGCTCCAGGTTGCTAACCTTAATGCTCGCCTCAAGGAAGATTGGGTACTTCACCTTGGTCTTCGAGGTGACCACACCGGCATTGACCTGGTTAGTGCCGGCGCGCCGTGAGGCGCTGATAATCAGGTTGCCATCGGACACCCAAGACTCATCAGAGCTCCAGTAGGTGAGGCCTGGGCCGGTCCAGCCATGAAAATAGGTGTCGTTCCACTTACTGGAAAACGCCGACGGTTTTCCGGTGTAGTTGAACGAATCCGAGTAGGCCTCTTGTAACTCCCACACATACCCAGACCCGGGATCGGCAGGAATAGGGATATCATCCCAATCATTGGCTTGCACAGCGCTGCACACGCTTAAGCTTACCGCGGAAATCAATACCCTTTGCACATTAAACATATCTATCTCCTTGTTAAAGAGTGACCAATTTATAAATATTGGGTTGCCAATAATGCGATCTGGTTAACGTGTAGTTTATTTGAGTTATAAATTAATAAATACGTAAGCGTATGATTTAACGAGAGGAGAACAGTGAGATAGGGTCAACTTGGGTCAGCCCCAAGAGCGGTTGGGCCAGTGCAACAAGCGCTTAGTCGGTGTTAAAGATACAGTGGCGCCATCTTGCGCCAATAACGCCCACGATGCGCGCGGCCATCCCACTCGTACATGCGATGGTGTACGCCCTTGCTATTGAGGATGCCGCTGATGATGTGGTTGTTTTGTAAGAAGGGGTCATCGCGGCCGATAGTGAACACGATATCGCTGTTTTGGATATGCCAGAGCTGTTCGGAATGGGACAGGTTCTGCAAAAAATGCGTGGGGGTGTGGTAGTAGATGTCGTCGTGGTAGTAGCCATCGAACAAGTCGCCAAAAGACTCCACCTGCCAGGTGAGATCGTAGCGCCCGGAGAAGGCCGCTAGCTTGTTGAACAGATGCGGGTGGCGGAAGAAGATATTGGCGGCATGAAACGCTCCCAGCGAGCAACCATGGGAGATGGTGCAAGGGTGGTGGTTTTTCGCCGACATCAACGGCAGCACTTCTTGCAGTATGTACTCTTCATACTGCTTGTGGCGGTTTATGCGGCCATGGGGATGGGCCCAGTAGCAATACATGCTCTCGGTATCGATGCTGTCTACGCAGTAGAGTTGCAAATGCCCGTCATTGATCTTGTCGGCAATGGAATTCACCAAGCCTAGATTCTCGTACTCGAAGAAGCGTCCGCCGCGGGTGGGGAAGACCAACACCTTAGCGCCGCTGTGGCCGAAGATCAGCAGCTCCATATCTCGCTGCAGGTTAGGGCTCCACCAACGGTGATATTCACGGTGCATGGCAATCTCCTAATACTGCAAAAAACGCCTCAACCTGTTTGCGTAACTCACGTTGTTGCTTACGTTCGCCACTGTAGTTGAAGTGCCCGGCATCCAGCAGGAACGAGCGCTTATCTCCCTTGGCGGCATTGAAGGCACTGAACTGGCCGGGCGGCGCCACATGCGGGTCGAACAATGCCAAGGCCCATAGACTGGGTAGGCGCAGATAGGGCGCGGCGCAGGAGGTGTCGAAATAGGGCAGGGTTTGCGCCAGTAAGGCTTTGTCTTCGAAGTCGATCAGCGCCTCGGTACTGCCCACTGTAGGCATTTGCAGCCTAAGCGCCACATTGCCAAAGGTGGGTACATGAAAGTGGTAGCGTTGAATTCGCTTATCAAAGGCCGAGGCAAACACGCCAAGCCCGCCCCCCAAGCTACTGCCTATCAGCCCGATGCGTTTTTTGATCTGTGGAAACAGGCTAAGTAGCGCGTTCACGCCACACCACAGATCTTGCACACAACCACCAATCACATACTGCTGCTTGTCTTGAATGTTGTGCAAGATATGCCAGTAAGGGCTGCTGGAGATTGGCGGATGGACCGAGCGCGAGATACCGCGCACGCAAGGCATCAGGATCGCAGTATTGCTTAGTTTCCACGAGGTATCGGGAGAGCCGATGCCGCCATAGCCATGGGCCCACACAATCGCGCCATTTACCCTGCCCTTCTCTGGTAGCAGCAACCAGCCGCCGATGCGCACACCATCGGTGGAGTCGTAATAGCAATCAAACACTCGCCAGTGATTCTTGACTAAGCCCGTATCTTGCAGGCTCAAAAACGGCTTCACCGCCAAAGCTTGCTGGTATTGTTGCTGCCAGAACTGGGCAAAGTCATCGGGAGCGCTGCTTGCTGCTACTTGCTTTAGCTGGGAGAGGGTATAGCCATAACTCGGGTCAAAGCGATAGTCGTGTTTGAATCTTGCAGGCATAACAATCAGTTAACGGAGAAATTATAATCACACTATAGCGGGGAGATGACAGATTAATGAAGTCTTTGTGCGTGCGCGTTGTTCTCAGAAAGTGTGCAATATGGCAAGCGCTGAGTCTGCCCATAATGTGCAGATTACCTGCACATTATGGGCTTTGATTCTCATGCTGATTTTGATATCTAGCGCTGTTTAGGACATCGCATCACGTTCTGCTTGCTTAAGGCGGTGAACAAAGCGGCAGGCGTCATCGCCCTCGGTCAGCAGCTCTAGTATCTCTACTTGATAGTCATCGTTCATGGTTGCACCGGTATGTTGCTCCAAGGTCTTAACCATGTGGCGGCAGAAGTCGGAGTGACACTGTTTGTTGTCGGTTGCCGCGAGGAACAGATCGCAGCCAGTGCACTGTGTCTCTACCCTTACCGGTTCACCTTGTTCACTGGTCTCCCAATGGCCGGTAATACCAAATATCGGGTCTTCAAAGTCGTGGTAACTGCCCAATGATCGAGCCGACTGGGTGTCGATGTTCATTTTCTTCTGCAAATGGGGAGCGCGAACCTTGCCCCATTCGGCAAACACTGGAATCCAGAATTTGCGCCAGCCATCAAGACCATTCTTGTTATAGAGCCTTACCCAGTGTTTGACTAAAAGGCTGTTTCCAAAGCGATATACCTTCAAGAACAGAGCGCTACGCTCTGCTAACACCATGCTGTAGTGCAGTAAGTAGCCAAGTATTCTTTTCATTTGTTCTACCCCAATTGGTTTGAGTTATGTGTATCAAGGCCTGATTCATTGGTTAATTGCTCGCGGATACCAAGCTCATCTCGGTAGACTTGCATCACGCGCAAATTCATCGCTTGCTCAAAGCTCAGGCTTTGATTGACCAGAGCTGCAAGCGCCGCTTCACTTAGCATCACTGTATTGGCCCGATCGATGGGAGCCTCAATGTCCAGTAAGACGCTTTGCTGATGACGACTGCTCATCTGTGACCACATCTGGGCATCGACGATCACAATGTGTAAATCGGCCAAACCAAGCGCTTCTAGTCGACGAGACAACAAGGTTAACCACCATGCTGCCCGGCGATAACCACGCATACCTGATAGAGGGGCTAGAGGGGTCATCTCACCAGTTTGCTGAGCTAAGTGAGACTGCAATATGATATCGCTGCTGCCGGGCAGTATAGGGCCATCGGCGGACTCACTGCCGCTATGGAAGCGGCAAGGGTAAGCGATGGAAGGCAATACCAGCATTGCTACCATCAGCCAGGTTGATAGGCGATTTATCTTAGCAATTCTCTTAGCCATGCTTGACCTCTTCATCTGCATCATTCAGGCCCTACTGGCTGGCCTGAATGATTCGATGCGTTCTATCAGATTCTTGAGCGTGGTGATTGGTACATCGTTGGTGGTTAGTACTCTTTGTGGTTAGTACCCTCTGTGGTTAGTACATAGGGCTCGGTTTGAACATCTCAAACATTTCCAAGCCTTCTACAGCTTTACGGCCCTGATAGTACTCAACAAAGTCTGCCATGCTCAGCTCAATGGTGGCGTCGCTCGCTTTGTAGTGTTGCTCTGGATTCTCAACAAATTCGGCAATCGAGTTGCGAACATGTAAGCCCATGGTTTCACCATCAATGGCGAAGCTGATCATATGGTCCATACCTGCCGCTTGCTCAGGGTTGATACGCACGCGTAGATGGTTCACTGCGCGTTTCGGGTCGGCTTCAATCCACTTCTCTGACTCAACGTAGGTCAGTGTCACACTCTCATCGCCTTCTAGCGATAAGGCTGATGCAAGATAGAAGTTGCGAACAATCGAGCCGGGAGAGCGTTGGCCCAATGCGCGGAAGGTGTCAGCCAAGCTTTGACGGTACACCTCATTAGTTGGGTCTACTTGATATAGCATCACCGCGAGATCTTTCGCCCATAAGTACTCTTTGTCTTGGAAGGCTTGCTGGAAGGCTTCCAGGGTACGAGCCTCACCGCCAAACAGGGCAATGGTGCGTTCAGCTTTTACTTCAGCTGGCAGGCTGTGCATGTCTTCAGCGTAACCTGAGAACCAGCCTTGGTTTTCCAGGGCAAAGGCTTCTGGGAACGAGTCAAACTGACCATAACCTTCATTCACTACACTGTACTGCAGCAAGGACTCTGGCATCTCGATATGGTGCTTCAGCTCAGAAGGCTTAACCCCCTGATTACTCAACCGAATAGATTGGTCATAGATAAAGGCCATGCCATCGTGCAGGGCGTTAGCTTTCTCCACGATTTTGTCTTTGCCGACAAACGCGTTGGCTCCGCCGCCGCCCGACAGTACGATCTCAGGGTTTAGATCGCGAATGCGGCGCAGGGCTGACATCCAATTTTGCGGGTCACGATAAAGGTCACCACGCAGGGTGTACATGTTGTAGCCAGGCCAAAATACGTTGTCCAGTACCAGCTCAAGCTCTGGGATCCAGAAGGTCAAAGTATCTTCTGCATCGGTAATCTCGTGGAAGGCTTGGATCTTAAGGCCTGCCACTTCAAACCACTCGCCATCTTCTGGCTCGAAGGTTGACTCTACATAGCCACTTGGCAGGCTGAAATCGATGGCTAGGCCAGATGCCATAGCGTCAGGCCCCTCTGCCGGAACGCGGCTACCAAACTGAATATCGCCACGCGCGTTCAGTAGGTTGCCCATCTCAGGAATATTCGCTACCGCCAGGCCACTACCATCGTTTGCCGCAATAATGTCATTGGTTTTGGGGTGGGCAACGATTATTGCCTCATCACCGTCCAGCAGGGTTGAGGTTCCCTTGGCATAGTGGTTGTGATCGTATAGTACCGCAATGATAGGTTTTTCACTTACCTGTTCGCGGATCAGGCGGCGGAAGTTTGCCCCATCTTCGACGTGTTCACCACTGTTTAGAACAATGAGGCCTTCGGGGCGCTCAATAATGACTGGTCCGTAAAAAATCCCATGAATCATGTAGATATTATCGGCGATCTGCTCAACGCGCTGTTCGCCATGAACCCGGATGTTCTTGCCGATCTTAGCTAGGCCTGAAGGGTCAATAACAGCGCCATTAGGCATAGTAACGGTTTGGTGGTCGGGGTCTTGATCATAATGGGTCCACATGGCGGCATTAGCCGCTGGAACGGCCAGCGCCATCGATACACAAGTAGCCAAGCAGGATTTAAGCGTTTTGTTCATAGCAATCTACTCCACATGATGGGGGAGGGCGCACAGCAGCAGGTGCGTCGCTCGTTATTTGATGAGTAGCAGTGTAGAAAATTAACCCATTAGTTATTAGTGGGTATTGCCTATGTCATACATAATCAGTGCTTATGTTTTGGCTGGCAGTCAATAAGCCGAAGGTGGAGATGCCTCCACTGCTGTTAGCTTTGTTGGGAGTCAGAAATCAATAACCGACAGTAGAGTTGGAATGTTGTTGAGCTCGGGTGCTCGAGTGACTTGCTGCCTATCGGGCAACAGTCAGCTGTACTCGTGTTCTGAGCTGCTCGCGGATCTTTTTGTGGTGCGGATCGTCAGCGAAGCGGCGATGGTAGACAAGGTGCAGGGCTAAAGGGATCGACTTGACTGGCATAGGCATGATTTTTAATCCCAGCTTGTCTGCCCATAGCTGGGCGAAAGGAAGAGGCATGATGCCAATGCAGTCGGTGCTGGAGACCATCATCGCTAAGCCAGACAGCGCACTCACCTCGACACTCTCCTTACATGGGTCGAGACTCTCGGTGGTTAAGATATCCAGGAAGTGACTGCCACCACGTTTTGATTTTAATACCACATGCTCCTCAGCAAAGAATGCCTGCTTGCAGATTGAATCACCGCTGAGCCGAGGGTGACCTTGGCGGCATACCACCACGATAGATTGCTCTGTTAGGGGCTCGACAACGAAGGCTGGATCATTAGTCATGGCATTGTCGAGCAACAAGTCAACTTTGTTGCTGCGTAAGTCCTCAAAGGCCTGCTTTTGGTTGCTAGGGGGCAGAGCAAATTTGATTCCCTCCATATTGCCGATGCTATGCAGCACGGCTTCCACACAGTACCCCATCAACTGCCTTTCCGATGCGAAAGCGGTGTTGACTAGGTTTATCGCGTTCTCGAAAGGTTGGGCTATCTGGATGGCTTTCGCTGTTGGCGCAATGCCTCGCCCCTCTCTGATGAATAATGCGGTACCTAAGTGATCCTCCAGCCGCTTGATAGCTTGGCTGACCGCTGGTTGGCTAATCTCCAGTTCATTTGCAGCCTGGGTGTAGGAGCAGTGGCTATAAACTGCCACGAAAACGCGGATTAGGTTCAGGTCCAAACTTGGGCTCCTTAGGTGCTAAATCTTAGTTAGCCGACGTTATATGGCTTGGTTGCGAGCTATTACGCATCTTACTATTGAGAGTGATATGCGGGAAGATGACAGGTGAATGAAGTGCTTACTGACTTTCTTCGACGTCGGGCAAGTTGTACAAAACAACTTAAGCGCGCTTCGTTTTAAGGGCTTAAGTGAGCTGCCTAATCAGCAGCGCTTGTAGCTGAGCGGCCCCAGATATCAGAAGGACCCCAGATATCAGAATGACTGGGCTAATACACCCCACTGATCACCAACTGCCATTGCTCGCGGCTGCCTCGTTGCGGCCAGTCGAAGCCTGCGTCTGCGCCGGGCTGATCGGGTGTGGTTCGGTTGGCATTCCAGCTGGTGGCGTAGAGGTACTCTATGCCCATTTCTATGTATTTGTGGGGCTGATAGCGCCAGGCGAGGGTCCAAGCGTGGCCATGGCTGTCGTTGACATCATAGCGATTGTTGTCGGTATCCACCGTCTCAAAGTTGTCATAGCGCAGGCTAAAGCGGTGCTTATGGTATTTGTAGCTGGTGAGCAGGTACCAAGCGTTAAAGTCGACTGCTACAGCGGCGCTGTCGCCCATGGCCGTGCTGCCATCCATCCATTGCGCCAGCACCCGCCACTCGCGGGTGAACAGGTGCTTGAGCGATAGCGACCAGAATTTAGTATCCCAGGCATACTGGCCTTGCGAGTCAACCTGCAGCGGGTCGCCACGGTTATCGTAGCGATATAGACGCAGCTCGGTGTTACGTCGGTGGCGCCAGTGGCCGCCGATATAGTAACCGATGCGATCGTCAGTCTCTAGAAAGGGTTTTACCCAGTTTGGCTGTAGCTCCAGCGGGCCAGAAATCGAGGGATAATCGGCAAAGGCGACGCGCTCGCCCAGCAGGGTTTGGCGGTTATGTAAAGCCCAGCCGCGCCACGCCAGCAATGTGCCTGCGCCATCGTTGGCCACAAATACGGATGAGACAAGGCTAAAGGTGTGGTTAGAGTTGTATTGCCTGCCCGGTCGGGTGATCTGCCACTCCGTGCCGATGGTGCGCAACTCTTCGGCAACCCAGCTGTTGATGGCGGAAAAGGAGTAGGTATAGGGCGATTGCCAACCTGCTTTGGGGTTCTCGAAACTGAAGTTGGGGTAGAAGGCGCCCACGCGCACACGGTGCTTCCAGCCTGCAGTGAGAGGCTGGTAGGTGAGGGCGGCTTCGGTGAGGCCGAGTCGGGTGTCGCCATCGTGATAGTAATAGACGGTGGCTTGCAGTTGCCAGGCGTTCTCGAAGTCCACCTCGCCTTCTGCCATGGCTTGAGAAAGCACGAGGCCATCGTTGTGGCCATCATAGCGGGTGATGCCGGTGCCTTCGCGCAACCAGCTTTGCATCCATTCTGCGTTGTTGCTGGCGCGAACCCAGGCGGCATCAACGCTGGCCTCTAGCTTATACTCTGCCGCTAGCGCTACTGGCGTCAGCAGTACTTGAGTCAGCAGTACGTGAGTCAGCCGTAATAGGAGCGTTCCTTTGCTCTTCATCACTTCCCTCGATTAAATGGTACTGCTCTATCCAATCACTAAAGTCACTCGAATTCAAAGGTTTGCTAATAAAATAGCCCTGCGCAAACTCCACCTTGTACTGCTTGAGGATCTGTAGCGAAGCCTCGTCTTCCACGCCCTCGGCCACCACTGACAGCCCGAGGTTATGGGCCAACTCTACGCTGGCCTTCACCAGAATGCTGTCTTGCTTATCCGAGGCCAGATTCAGCACAAAGGACTTATCGATTTTCAGCTCGCTCACCGGCATCTGCTTAAGTTGGCCCATGGAGGAGTAGCCCGTTCCAAAGTCATCGATGGAAAGGGCGATGCCCATGTTGTTCAGCAGCGTTAGCGCCTTCATCGCCTGCTCTGGTTCGGCCATAATCGCGCTCTCGGTCACCTCGAAGGTCAGCACCGAGGATGACAAGCTGCGGTTGTAGAGCTCTTCACTCACATAAGCAGGCAGCTCGTTGTCGACCAGATCCAGCGCCGAGATATTCACCGCCAGCTGCAGCTCGATGCCCGCGGCCTTCCACTGCAGGTATTGGTCGAGCGCGGTGCGGATCACCCACTTGGTGAGGTCGCGAATCGCGCCGCTTTGCTCGGCCAGTGGGATAAAATCATCTGGCCCGACAAAACCATGCTCGGGGTGGATCCAGCGAACCAAACACTCCACCTTGGTTACTTTTCCGAGTTCGATATTCAGTTTCGGTTGATAGAACAGCTGCAGCTCGTCGCGTTCGATAGCGCTGCGCAGCTCGGTCATTAGGCTCAGGCGTTGCACAGAGTGTTGGTTTAGCTCGTCGCGGTAGTAAACAATCTTGTGGTGGGTGCTTTTGGCATGCCCGAGCGCGATATCGACACACTGCATCATTCCGCCGGTGTTTTGGGCATTCTCGGGGTAGAGTGCCACGCCAAAGCCTGCCTCGATATCGATCAGTACACCGTCGATATCAAAGGCGGAATCAAACATCTTACAGAACTGCTCCACATCGGCTTTCAGCCGGTAGCTGGCGATGTCGGTGAGCAGAATCATAAACTCGTCTTCGCCGATATGGGCGTAGTAGGCGTTGTCGTACTCAAAGCGGGTTAAGCGCTGGGCGACTCGTTGCAGCAGCTTATCGCCCACATCGTGGCCGAGGGTGTCGTTAATCTCTTTAAAGCGGTCCAGATCGAGAGTGATGACTGCAAAGGGCCGTGAGGGCTGTTGTTCAATTAGGTCCGCCATATGTTTAACAAAGGCGTTGCGGTTGGGCAGGCCGCTCAAGCTGTCGAAGTAGGCCAGGGTGTGGATCTCTTGCTCGCGCTGCACAATGCCCTGCTGCATCGATTGCAGTGCGGTGCTCAGGCTTTGCACTTCGGTGGTCTTGTAGGTGGGGAACGAGCCTGCGTAATTACCGTGCTGAATCCCTTCCGCCTTGGACACGAGCTGACGCATCGGACGGCTGATGCCATTGGCCACATAGATGGTTAGCACCGAAGCTAGCACCGCCACCACTATCAGCACCAACACGAACTCATCTAACAGGTTGATAAAATTCAGGTAGGCGGTGTCGTTGGGCATGACAAACGCAAATTGCAGGCCGGAGGTGATAGTCGCGTCGGTGCTAAAGCGCCAGATCAAGTGCTCCTCGGGCAGGTGCACCTTGCCGATACTGTTCTCGGCAAAGTCATTCACCTTCAGTTGTAGGGCGCGCTCTAACAGCGGTTGACTGGTGCTGGCCACCGCTTGCTCACCGGCGAACACCATCAGATCCAACCCAATCAATTCACGGGTTTGCTCGGTCACCAGAAAGCGGTCCAGCGCTTCGCCTATTACCAACCAACCATTGGGGTTGGGGCTTTGCTCTAAAAAGCGGTAGGGGGCGACTTCGACTAAAAATGCTTGGCCGTCTACCTCGATGAAACCATAACCATCACTGCCCAGCTGAGCGGGCAGGTTGCTGGGAATATCATCGGCGGTCGCAGCCAGTCGCTCGCCATCGGCGCTATAGGCCACCACAAAGTCGGCGCGGTTGCGTTGCTGCAGATTATACAGCGCGGCGGTTAGCGAGGCAGAGTCGTTGCGTGCATCGTCCAGCAGTTGCTTGGAGTTGAAGTCTTTAGCGAAGATGGTCAGCGCATCATTCAGGCTGTTGGCTTCGTTCTCGATCATCAACATAAACACCGTGCTGGCCACACTAAGGCGTGTTCCCAGCTGACTGGTGGTGTGGCGATATGCCGCGTTTAATGTGGTCACCGATACCAAGGTGATCCCCAGTGATAACACCAGCGCAAACGACAGCAAGATGCGTCGCCGAATACTGGTGGTGCCTAAAGCTAGCCCTTTTTTAATATTCATCAAACTCGTCTGTTAGATGGTCGTGGGTTAGGGAATGCAGCGCCTCTTGCAGCGTCCACGCTAGTTGACTGCTTGTGGCAACCGTGACGTTCTGCTCGCGCGCCAGATCGGCCGGTTTCATTAGCGGGTGCCATACATGCAGTTGGTACTCGCCCTGCGGCGCTTCGATGGTAATCTCACCACTGGTGTCGCTAATGCCAAACCATGGCGACTCCGCCACATAGATATAGCCAATCATCCAGTCATGGATATTACAGCCGAGCGCCACCACGCCCGGTTTCTCGAAGGCCAAGGGCTCGGGCGGTTTGTCTTTATACAGGCGCAGCTGAAATGATTTAGCCTCGGAGAAGGAGTAGACGTGGTGCTTAATGGAGTCGGAGTTCGGGAAGTTCACCCACTCCCCGGCCTGAATGGCGAGCACGTAGGGGCTAAACTGGCGGTCGATCTGGTCCATCACCGCTGGTGTGGAGGTGGATACCTCGGGAATCAATGACTTGTCGAGCGGCACCAGCGCCGCCACCGCATGCTCAACCGGATTGCCCTCGGGGCTTAACACCGTCACGCTGAAGCGTTCGGCCTGCACTGAGCAGCCAAGCACAGCAAAACACACAGCAAACATCCTTGTTCGTAATGACATGTTTTTGGTCACTTAATTTTTATTGACTACGTTATCTTGAACCGACTAACGGCAACAAGCTTTCACGTTAAGCGAAAATTTTCGGAGGGTGTGATGGAGGTTCCGAAAATTGCTTGAGGTATGGGAGTGAGTTTAGCAGCTATGTAGGGGGTAGTATGTTGATTTGCAAGGGGTGAGGAGGAAGGAGGCTTCGCAATAGAGAGTCGCTATTTCATCGAGCGCGATAATAGGTAAAAGCCTGTTAAGATTCTAGAACGCAACAAGTAAGGATCCCTCACCTGTTGCGTGACACTCTTGGCTTCATTTCGAAAGCTAGATCTTTGTGCTCTTGTTTTCGTAATCTCTTGGGCGATGTAACGAACTACATTAAAGCTATGAAAGCGGGGGCTAACCGCGATTCAAGTCTGTTTCAGGGAAGAAGTTAGCCCAAACCATCCAATAGGCTCCAGCTTTTACGCTCTCTACTCGTGAAAGCTTTCCATGTAAGGTGTTGCCCCAAAAGTCGATGGTGTCGATATCAGCACCTGAGTGATTGTAGAAAATGCCCAAGCTTTGAAAATGCTCATCGTAGGCCACCACCACTGCTTTGCCTCCCACGGTAGTATTGATTATACCGTTGTGCTCGCGTACAAACTGCTCGGTATAGGCAACGTAGTCGTTTTCTACGTTGACACCCCAAATCAATGTTTTGCTCGCTAGTCGAGTATCTTTTACTTCAATGGTGGGAAAGACCGGTTTATCAGACTTGGCCTGATACACGTTGGCGCTTTTGAAGAGCAAATCCATAATGGGATCGTAGATCGCAAGGAAAGGGTTTTTCCAAAATGATGGCCGCATTTCTTTGATTAAATAGTCGTTTAGAAATACTTGGCCTTCAGGATAAGCCTGAGCAAACTTAGCAAATGGCATTCTAAAGGTCGGGTGCTCTTTCATCCTCGGTGCACAGGCGCAGGCGTTAACATCAGCTTCTTTACTCCCCCAAATCTGCTGTATCGGCTCGCCAGTAACTTTGTCGTACATAACGAGGTTGTTTTCCAGCTGATTCATCGGCGCTAGGTCAACGGCTTGCCCGTCAATTTCTGGAGTGTATGCGATTCCCAAGTTGGTTAGTCCGCAGTAAGTCATAACCACCTCTTCGCCTCCCATTGATTGACCATTCCCTGCGACATGAGGGCGCAGCATTTGACGGTCTGAATGTGCGCGTGCTTCTCCGTCTATATCAATGACTATCACGCTTTCTTGGTCGGAATAGTGTTTCTTGGCTTGTTCTACAGAAACGAAAACACCATTTTTCATGCGGGCGCGCATCATGATGTGAGGGTTGATATAGCCGCTGTAAAAAAATAGCAAAAACAGGAGACTAGCCGATAGGCCAAGCCAAATACTGACCGTATCTTGGTTGTACCAAAGTAACCCAATGCTAGTGGCAAAGGAGAGTAGTGAGGCGATGGCGATGGCGTGGCGGTGGTACCAAACTCGCATAGTAGTGTGTCTTGCAGTTTGAACTACCCACTGACTAACATCTGCTAAGTCCCTGAATAGCAAACCAGATAAGAATAAGGAAACGAAGGCTGAAACTGCGTAAAGGGCAGAGCCTACGGTTAGAACGTTGTCGTACATGGTGACCTCGAATTGACCGATTGATATTGATTCGATGTTAGGCCGTGTAAGTACGAGGATAAACAGTGCTATGAGGAATAGCTTGTGCCGAATTATGGAACAATTAGTGAGTTTCTAGCTCATCAATAGTGGTCTGCAGTTTTTCCCTAATTTCCGTTATCAGAAGCTTTACCTTTGCGGGCACATAACGACGAGAGTGGTAAACCGCATAAACAGGAACAGAAAAGCGGTATCGACTCTCAAACATAGAGATTAGCTGCCTTGCTGCTATCTCATCTCTCACCAAAGAAACAGGTAAGCACCCGACAGCCATCCCTTGCTTAACGTACTCTGTCAGTAGCCCCGGCGATTCTACTAAAAACCGAGGTGCTCGCTTGAGGGGCAACGTTTCATGAGGCCAGCAGTGGGTGTGGTTAGACAGTTCCTGTATTGCGATATTGTGTGTTGCGACCACCTCCTCTTCAGTTACGTCCACTCCGACATGGCTCAAATACTCAGGGCTGATATATAAGTCATAGTCAAGAGTGGCAATAGGTACCGCGATAAGAGAAGAATCTGGCAAGTCCCCAATTGTGAGCATCAAATCAAAACGACGCTCGGTCATTGCGCTCAGTGGCAGCGCGGAAGTATGAATGGAAATAGACAGGCTGGGATAGCTTTTAAGAAAGTTGCCAATCTGACCCGTTCCCATACGAAACAGGTGCTCTGGGCCATACAACGTGAGGTTACCGGAGTAGTCATCTTGCGACTGACTTATTTGCTGTTGAGTTTCTTCTATGTGCTTGGTGATCTCGTAAGCCCTGTGCAGAAATTGTTGACCAACTCCGGTCAGGGTTAGTTTTCGCGTTGTTCGCTCTAGTAACCGGCAGTGAAGAGCATCCTCCAAGCTTCGAATTCTTCGACTAATCGTGGACTTGGGTAAATCATTTAGAGCAGCTGCTTTGGTAAAGCTACCTTGTTCAACAACCTGAACAAATAAAGCGATGTCTTCGAGGTTCATGACTATTGAAACCAAGGTCAAATGATAGTTAAGTATCTCCAATTGACTCAATACGCGCAACAATAGGATTAATACGAAAAGTCGTTCGCGATTCTTCTAAGTTGCTCTTTGTTGGCATGGCCAACTATCAACCCCCTTTTCCAACAACATTCGGTTCGCTGGCGGTGAACCTCTCGCCCTAACCAAGGCAGTGCTTGCCACTCCTGTGGCCGCTATCTCCTCAATGTTGGTTGGTACTGGTCTTGGTTGGAGAAGCAAAAACTGCTTGTAAGTCGATAAGCTCGACTGGTAAGCGTTGCGCTTCAGTTAATCGTTTCTTGCGCCCAACTAGCAGGCTTATCGGTTTGAGCGGGGGGGGAGCGAACTGTTACTGCGTAATCACCCCCTAAACTAGGGGATGATTACATTTCGAGATCATACGTTGTTAGTTATTGCTCTTTCTCAATAATGACTTTTCTATGTGGGAATGGGATCTCAATTCCATTCTCGTCCAGCGCCTTCTTAATTTGCTCTGGCACGGAGTAGAGGATTGTGAAGTAGTGCTCACCTTCGCAGAAGGGGCGAACCAGAAAATCTACCGAGCTATTGTTAAGTGTTTCCACCTCAACAAAGGGGGCGGGATCTTTCAGGATATGCGGGTGATTAGCCAGAACCTCATCGATCACCTTTCTTACCTGATCGGTATTCTCTTTGTAGGCCACGCCAAAGTGCATATCCACGCCACGTACAGCATGGTGGGAGTGATTGGTAATCTGGCTACCCCAAATTTGGCTGTTGGGAATGATGATTTGCTGGTTATCAAAGGTTTGTAGAATGGTGGTAAACAGGTCAATTTCCTGCACCTTACCAAACTGGCTGGCAGCGCCGATAAAGTCGCCCACTTTGTAGGGACGGAAGATCAGCAGCATTACCCCTGCAGCTAGGTTAGACAGAGTCCCCTGCAACGCCAGACCCACCGCTAAGCCAGCGGCACCTAACAAGGCAACGATGGATGCGGTTTGCACCCCAAAGCGATTGAGCACCGCAATTGCCACGAAGGCCAGTACCACATACTTGCCTAAGCTACCTAAAAAGCGAAACAGCGTGTCATCTAATCGTTGATAACGCTCGCCAATGTTACAGATGATCTTGTTCACTCGATTGGCGATAAACAGGCCGACTATCAGGATCACTGCGGCCAGTAACACGTTGGTGGCTCCCTCAATGATGACCGGCAGGTACTGGTTTATGTCTAACTGTTCAACTAACTCTTCCATAATGCTTCCTTCCGTGGAGATTTATATACCCTTACTAGGGTAGACAGATAATCCTCTGTCTGTGGCTAATTCACTCATTTTGCGCCGCTTTTGCGATTGTTGTTGGCTAGTTCATGGATATCCCAAAGAACGCTAGGCTTTGCCGCTCATCAAGGCTATTAGCTCACGACTCACACACTGCGGATCCTCGGCGCTACAAATCGCCGAGACCAAGGCAATACTCGCCACGCCGGCGGCTGCGATCTCCGCAATGTTGCCTTGGTTAATCCCGCCAATCGCCACTAGTGGCAGTTTGCTTTGGGCAATCGCTTTGGTCAGCCCGTTAATACCCCAATGATGCTGAGTATTAGTCTTGGTTGGTGTGGCGAAAATGGCGCTGAGGCCGAGATGATCGACCGGCAGACTTTGCGCCTCAATCAGTTGCTGTTCGCTCTCGACCGACAGGCCAAGCAGTTTATTGGGCCCTAGTAGTTTACGGGCATACTCAGCGGGCATATCGGTCTGACCGAGGTGAACCCCATCGGCATCGACGGCTAGCGCCACATCGATTCGGTCATTGATGATTAGCGGCACCCCGCTGCCCGCCAGCGTGCTCTTTAAAGCTTCTGCGCGCTCGATAAACGCGCGCACATCGCCGCGCTTCTCCCGCAATTGCACCACGCCTATGCCGCCTTTCACGGCTTGCTCGACAACATGACACAGCCTAGACAGGCTGAGGTTTTCGTCGGTGACCAAGTATAGGCTGGGCGTATCTTGTGCAAATGGGTTGCTCATTTTTGGACCTCGCTCAAGTTAGCTGGTTGCTTACAGCTGTTTGACCTTCAAACGCTGTTCCAGCAACTGCTCATCCAGCAAATACAGCGCATCCAATAAGTTGACCTGCAACGAGCCGGGGCCTTTGGATTGCTCGGCGGCGATTTCGCCGGCAACGCCGAGCACTGCAGTGGCCGCCAGGCCAGTGAGATCGCCTGCCGCAGCGAAGGCGCCGGTAAGTGCGGTATGCGAGCAGCCCATGCCGGTGACAAAGGGCATCATCTTGTCGCCATTGGCTAGCTGGTATTCGGCATCGCTGGTTAGCACGTAGTCTTGCTCACCGGAGATCACTACAGCGCAATCATAGTGGTCGACCAAGTAGCGGGCAGCACCGAGGGCAGCGTCGCTGCTGTCGAGGGCGTCCACGCCTTTGCTTTGGGCCTGTTCACCGGCTAGCGCAATCACCTCAGAGGCATTGCCGCGTACGATCAAGGTTTCGGCGAGATCGGCTAGTTGGCGGGCGGCATCGGTGCGCAGGCGGCTCGCGCCACAGCCGACCGGGTCGAGCACGACGGGTTTGCCGTTGGCATTGGCTTGGTCCACCGCATACAGCATTCGAGGCAGCCATTGGCTATCGAGGGTGCCGATGTTAATCACCAAGGCGCCAGCGAAGCTCATCATCTCGGCCATCTCTTCACGGCTGTGAGCCATAATCGGCGAGGCGCCCACCGCCAGCAGGGCGTTGGCAGTGTTGTTCATCACCACGTAGTTAGTGACATTCACCACCAAGGGCTTTTGCTTGCGCAGGGTGTTTAGGGTGTCGATGATCTGTTGTTTCATGATTGCTTCAATCCAAGTCAATGGTGATTAGGCGGCATCCAGCCCTTGCTGCCAGAAGGCGACTTCCATGCGGGTGGCGGTGCGGAAGATTTCACACAGGCGCTGGCCACGTGGGCTGTCCAGTTCGATATCGGCCAATAGCTGGTCGAGGAACTCGGCGCCGGTGGCGACGCCATCTTGAAACTCCTCACTGCCGTACATCTCAACCCAAGAGCGGAACGCGTTGCCTTCCAGCACCGTATCGGCGCTGTTTAAGCGCTCGGCGCCAATCTGCGCATAGCCGATGGAGCAAGGCGCCAGCGCCACAAACAGCTCGCAGATATCGCCCGCCAGGCCGGTATCGAGCACGTAGCGAGTGTAGGCCACGGTGCCGAAATCTTCCGATTCGGCCTGCATGTCGGCCTCGGTTAGCCCCCATTGCTCACAATAGCTCACGTGGTGGGCAATCTCGGTATCCAGCAGGGCATGCAGGCTGGGCAGCACCCGGCGCATCTGCTCAAGGTTTTGCGCTTTGTACACGCCCAGCGCATAGGCGCGGGCGTAGTGAATCAAGAACAGAAAGTCCTGCTTGAGGTAGTGCAGATAAGCAGCCGGTGCCAGCTCGCCATTGGCCAGCTGCTCAACAAAGGGGTGTTGGGTATAGTCGTGCCACTCACTTTGGCAGGCCTTGATCAGATCTTGATGATTCATGCTTAGTCCTTACTCGATTCTGCTAGTCTTTGGCGGCTGGGAAGAACAGCTCGGTGGCAACTGGCTTGGCAATCACGCCCTTCTCAAACATAAACTCGCTAAATTGCTGGTAGCGACCAAAGTCTTGCGCTGCCGGGCGCAAGGCGAAGCGGGTTAGGGTGTCTTCCCAGGCCATGCGGTTGAGTTCGGTGTCGAGGGTATCCGGGGCGTAGGCCACAAACTGCTGCCAAGCCTCTTCAGGGTGATTAACGATGTACTGCACCGCTAGCTCAACCGCTTGGTTAAAGCGCGCCATGGCATCGTGGTTATACTCGTCGCGGTTCGCCACGATAATCAGCTCATCGTAGGCGGGCACGCCGTGTTCTTCTGGGAAGAAGGCCTTAGCGGCGTAGCCTTCTAGTTCAAGTTGGTTACTTTCAAAGTTACGCAGGCCGCCCCAGATACCGTCTACCTTGCCAGAAGCCAGAGAGGACGACAGCGCCCAGCCAACGTTAATCAGCTGCACTTCGTCGAAGGCCACGCCGTTGCGCTCTAGCATGGTGCCTAGGGTGGCTTCTTCGTTACCGGCGATGGCGATACCAATCTTCTTACCTTTCAGATCTGCCATGGTTTTGATGCCGCTTTTCTCTAGCACGGTCAGGGTGTTCAGTGGGGTGGCGATCAGGGTGCTGGCAACCACCAAGGGCAAATCGGCCGCTACGTCGATGGCCAGACTGGTTTGGTAGGTGACCGCTAAATCGGTGCGTTTTGCCGCGACCAGCTTGGCAGGCATGCTCGGATCTGCAGGCTCCTGCATCACGATTTCAAGGTCTTGGTCGGCGAAGTAACCACGCTGCTCGGCAATCACTAGCGGGCCGTGGTTGGGATTGACAAACCAGTCCAGCATTAGCGTGAGCTTGGTGGTTTCGGCCTGAGCCAGCATCGAGGCGCTAAGCAGCGCAGCGCCGCCCAAAAGTGAAGATAAAACGCGTTTCATTGATGTTCCTTACTGTTGTTATTAGGTCCTAGTTAGACGAGCCTTGCCAAGGCAGTAGCTTGTTGAGCAGGGTATCGGCGGTGAAGTACAGCGCCACCGACAGGCTGGCAAGAATAAAGAGTGCGGCAAACATTTCGTCGATAAGCATGCGCGCATTAGCTTGGAGCATGAGATAGCCCAGCCCTTCGCTGGAGCCAACCCATTCACCCACCACCGCGCCAATCGGCGCAACCACCACAGCCACGCGAATACCCGATGCCAATGCAGGCAGCGCGGCAGGCAGGCGCACTTGGGTAAGCACCCGCCACGGCGATGCGCCCATGGTGTGGGCCAAATCGAGGTAGCCGCGCGGGGTATTGCGCAGACCGTCGTAGCAGCAGGTGGTGACGGGGAAGAAGATAATCAGTGCCGCCATCACAATCTTCGAGGCGATACCGTAGCCCAGCCACAGCATTAACACCGGGGCGATGGCGAATACTGGAATGGCTTGGCTGGCAATCAAGATAGGCAGCAGCCAGCGGCGCAGTGGTTGGAATAGCAGCATCTGCAGGGCAAAACACAGGCCCATGCTCAGCCCCAGCAGCAGACCGAGTAAGATCTCTTGCGCTGTTACCCAGCTATGGTGGGCCAGCACATCCCAGCGGCTGACTAGTTTCGCCAATACCGCGCCGGGGCTGGGCAGGATAAAGGCTGGCATCTTGAAGATCCACACGATGGCCTGCCATAACGCCAAGATAAACAACAGGCTTAGGCTGGCTTTAACCAGCTTGCCCACCCAGCGGCTGCGCGGAGCCTTGGCGGGAATAGCATTACTCACTTGTGGCAGATCAGACATGGCTGGCCTCCAGCATACTTAGTAGGTTCTCTTGCAGCTCGGCCAACTCGGCATTAAAGCGGCGTGGCGGCTCGCCCTCTAATGCAGGCAGCGCATTGGCACTGGCGGGCTGCCCTTGTAGCACATAGATCTGATGGCTCAGGCGCAGCGCTTCTTGTGGGTCGTGGGTAATCAACACGACGGTTTTGTCTTTCAGTAGCTTGGCGGCCAGCTCTTGTAGCTGGTGGCGAGTTACCGCATCGAGCGCCGAGAAGGGCTCGTCCATTAATACCAAGGGCTTGTCTTGCAGCAGGGTGCGGGCCAGTGCGACCCGCTGGCGCATCCCGCCAGAGAGCTGAGCGGGCAGGGCGTCGGCCTGCGCGACGAGGCCGACCTGTTCGAGCAGCTCAAGGGCTTTGGCTCGAATCTGCGGATTGTGTTTGTCGCCTTGCAAACGGGCCGACAGACAGACGTTGTCCAGCACGCTCAGCCATGGGAACAGCAGGTCTTGCTGAGCCATATAGGCAACCTGATGCTCTAAGTCGCCGATACCGGCCTCGCCATTGATACTGAAGCGACCTTGGCTTTCCACTTGGCCATCAAGCAACCCGGCCAGATAACGCAGCAAGGTGGTTTTGCCACAGCCGCTGCGCCCTAGCAGGGTGGTCCAGCGGCCAGCACCGATCTGCATGTTCACATTAGCCAGCACCGGCTGTTCAGCGTCGTGATAGCGCAGTGAGGCGTGCTCAATGGCGATGCCGAGTCGAGGGCCCGAGACAGAAGTGTTATTCATGGTTGCCTCTTAGCCTTGCGTCTCGGATTGTTTGTGCAGAGCGAAGAAGTGTTGCACCGGCCCGTGGCCTTGGCCAACCGCTAAGCTGTCTGCCTGCTTGAGTGCGTCAGTGATATAGGCCTTGGCGCTGGCAACGGCCTGGCTAAGTGACTGGCCTTGGGCCAAGTAAGAGGCCAAGGCTGATGATAGGGTGCAGCCGGTGCCGTGGGTGTTGCTGGTTGCTACTCTCTCAGCAGTTAAGCGCTCAACACTATCGGCGGTAATCAGCAGGTCGGTGCTGTGGGTTTCCTGCTCCAGGTGGCCGCCTTTAAGTAACACTGCTTGGGTGTCGAGCTTGCGCAGCTCATCGATCAGCGCGTCCATCTCGGCTTGATTGGTGGGTACCGCGCAGCCCAGCAGGGCAGCCGCTTCCGGTAGGTTTGGAGTAATCACGGTTGCCAGCGGCAGTAGCTCGCTTTTCAGGCTGGCAATGGCGGAAGGCTCGAGCAGCAGATCGCCGCTGGTGGCGACCATTACCGGGTCAAGCACCACGATATTGGGTCGATATTCGCGAAGTTTGCTGGCAACTGCTTCGATCACATGGCTATCGGCCAGCATGCCTATTTTGACCGCAGCGATGTTGATATCGCTGAACACGGCATCGAGTTGCTGCTGCACAAAGTCGGGCGCTACCGCCACAATGCCGCTTACCCCTTGGGTGTTCTGCGCAGTCAGTGCGGTAATCGCCGAGCTGGCGTAGCTGCCGGTGGCAGAGATGGCTTTGATATCTGCTTGAATACCCGCACCGCCACCGCTATCGGACCCAGCGATGGTCATTACATTCGGTATGGCAGAAAGATGCTCGGTCATAGCGCACTCCATTTTATGGTCGGCACTACGTAGGGGAGGCTCAGCCCAGCGGGATCGGTGCTGTAAGCTGGCGTTAGTTCCCTCCGTCAGTGCTAACTGAATCAGGTTCAACGGGTTCGCATCGTGAGCGATTAGGCTCAAACATGACGCGATCTCAGCCCGAAGGCTCCCCGACTAACAAAGGGCTATCTTAACAGCAATGTAACGTAAATGGCTTTGTTTTATTTACCTGTGGCGTGACGCTTTGTAGCAGATCGCTGACTAAGTGGTCAAAGTTGAGCGATAACCGTATTTTGCAGTGCGCTTAGGACTTAGTTCGTCCGTCAAACTGTAACAATGGGCGACTAGATTATCCTTCGCGGGGATTCCTCTGTTGGAAGGTTTTGTTGAGAGAACTCGCAGTTCAGTTAACCAATGCAGTAGAAATTATGGAACGAACTACCCGACCTTTTCAGCCACAGGACCTAGTGGCGTTACTCAACTTGATGACTCAGTTAGGCTATGAGCACTGCCCAGATACCCTGTTGAACAACGTTACTCGCATTCGGCAATCTGGCGGTGAGGTATTTGTCTGTGAACTTGAGGGACTGGTATCAGGGTGTATCTGTGCGATTGTTGATGCGCGTTTAGCTGAAGGCGTTAATGGCGAGATCGTCAGCCTAATTGTTGCAGAACATGCGCGAAATCAGGGGCTTGGTAAAGCGCTGATCGAACAGGCGGAGTGCTGGCTGAGCACACGTTGTGATAGCATACGAGTGCGTAGCAATCTTGCACGCGAACGAGCCCATAAGTTTTATCACAGCATGGGCTATCAGTTGGATAAGCAGCAGGCGGTATTTACCAAGCTGCTGTACACCAACCAGCAGCTACACACCACCGAGAGAGAAGCAGTATGACTCGAATCCTCCCCATTACCCTTGCAACGTTGTTGATGGCTTGCAGCGAGCAAACTCCCGAGCAGAGTATCGATCCCAATGCACCATGTGATGAAGCACGTTTCGAGCAGATCGAGGCCAGTATCACCAGTGGCGATGGCGCGGGGCATGGACCGGATATTGGTTCGGGCGAGTGGTTCTCGGTGATTACCTTTCGCTTGGGTGAACGTGGCAACCCTGACGTGCCGGACGCGGGCAGCAATGCTTGGTGTGATTTTGTGGAAGCACGGCTTAATTAACAGGTCGGCTTGCTGCAGATACAACAAAGGGGCAAATTGCCCCTTTGTTTGTTGCGCGCTTGAGTGGGCGATTACGCCACTCGGCAAAGGAAGCCTTTCAGGTAGTAGCCCTCAGGATACGGCCCTGAGGTTGGGTGATCTTCCGCTTGCTCAAGGGTTTTCAAAAACTGCAGGTCACGACCGGCGTCCAGCGCGGCGTCGGCGACAATCTTTTGGAACAGCCCTGAAGGCATCAGGCCTGAGCACGAGTAGGTGGCGAGAATACCGCCGGGCTCAAGCAGTTGCATGGCTAGCATGTTGATGTCTTTGTAGCCACGAGAGGCGCGGTTCAGGCTGGCTTTGCTGTCCACAAACTTCGGTGGGTCGAGCACAATCATATCGAAGCGGCGACCTTCTTTACGGTAATCCCGTAGCTGTTTGAACACATCGGCGTTGAGATGGGTGATACGGCTGGCATCGAGGCCGTTTAGCTCAACATTCTTCGCTGCAATGCTTAGCGCATCGTCGGACACGTCAACGTTGGTGACTTCAGTGGCGCCACCGGCTAAGGCATAGGTGCCAAAACCACCGGTATAGCTAAAGCAATTAAGTACCCGGCGGTCTTTGGCCATCTTACCGACCATGGCGCGGTTGTTACGCTGGTCCAGGTAGTAGCCGGTCTTGTGGCCGGTTTCTACGTTAATCAGCAGGCGCAGGCCGTTCTCTTCGATTTCCATCGGCTGGGCTGGCAGGCTGCCATGCAGCAGGCCTTGGGCAGGCTCCAGGCCTTCTTTTTTGCGCACGTCCACATCGGAGCGCTCGTATAGGCAGGCCTCTGGGTAGAGCTGAATCAGGGCATCAATCAGGTTGCGCTTGTGGAACTCGGCGCCAGCGCTCAGCAGTTGCAGTACCAATACGTCTTGGTACTTGTCGATGGTAATGCCGGGCAAGCCATCGTTTTCGCCGGCCACTAAGCGGTAGGCATTGGTTTGGCAGAACTCGCTGAGCAGGTCGCGGCTGGCTTGGGCGGCTTGCAGACGAGCGACAAAGAAGTCTTTGTTCACGTCTTGTTGCTGGTCGAAGGTCCATACCCGGGCGCGGATCTGCGATTCCGGCGAGTAAGCAGCCTTCGCCAGAAAGCGGCCATCATGACTATAAACATCCACCGTTTCGCCCTGTAGTGGTTTGCCACTGACCTTGGCGATCCCATTGGAAAAGACCCAAGGGTGTTTACGCAGCAGGGATTTCTCGCGTTTGGCTTTAAGGGTGATGATGCCGGTCATGAAAGACTCCGATAGAAAAAGTAGCGGCGGATTATAGCCGAAGCTCGCGGCGTGCGACAGCGGCATTATTCCAGTCTATGCCGCTGGCTGCGCCTGTGCTCAGAGTTTGCTGAGCGCCTTGCCTTGCATCTCTTTTTCCAAGCCTCGGTGCAGGGCTTGGCGGCGACTCATCGCCTTGCGATAGGCCATCAACCCCTCTGGCAACGTTTGCTGGAAGCTGACCGCCCAGTTCAGGGTATGGGCCAACAAGATGTCGGCGACGCTAAGGTGGTCGCCGAGCAAGAACTTGCTGTTGGGTAACCAGTTCTCGGCAATCTGGCAGGCTTTGGCAAACTCCCATTCGGCGCAGCCTTGCATCTCGGGAATGCGGTGCTTCTCTGGCAGGCCAAAGCGGTGCTTACCCATGCTCCAAAGCGGCTGTTCTAGCTCGCAGATAGTAAAGCTCACCCAGCGATGGTGCAGGGCTGCGGCGCTACTGCCGGGCTCGGGTAGCAGGTGAGGGCCGTACTTCTCAGCCAAGTAGTAGCAGATGGCGGCAGATTCGGTCATCACCATATCGCCGTCAGATAGAGCCGGCACCTTACCGCAGGGGTTGATGCTCAGATACGCTTCGCCACGGTGTTCACCGGCAGCTAAGTCGACATAGTGGTAGCTCCAATCAATGCCAAGTTCTTCTAACAGCCATGAGACACGCAGTGAACGCGTTCGCGGGGTACCGTAAAGGGTGATCATAAGGCTTCCTTACTCGTAGGCGTTGCTAGGGATTAGGCTTTAACAGGGTATCAGTTTATCAGCGATGCAGCTGTTTCTAGGCAAAAAAAAGCCCGGAATAATCCGGGCTTTTGCTTAGGAGGTTCAAACTTGTGTATTAGCGCTGACGGCGGCGGTAGCCCAGCATAAGTAGCATGCTACCGAATAGCGCCATGCTCAGTGGTTCACTGACTGAGCTGGTCATCTGTGGGTCACGCGCCCAGGTGTTGATGTACAGCGTTAGTGGCTTCTTGTCGCCCTTCTTCCAGAAGTCTTTGGTGTTGAAGCTTCCGCTTAGCTCGTAAGCCGTGAAGAAGTTCAGCTCGTCGTTGTCTTCATTTGCGAAGATGTCTGCGAAGTTAAAGTCGTAGATGGCAGACTGGCCAAGGAAGCCGCCACTAACGTTGATTGAAAACGCTAAGTGGTCAAAGGTGGCTGCACCCAGTAGCTCTTGAACCTCGGCGACGATGTCAGGATCGGTTGTGAGTGTCCACGTGCCTTTAGTACATTTTCGGTTGCGACAATCAAAGCTGATATCTAACAGGTCGTCGATGTTCAGCTCCAGGTCTCCATCAGGGTATGGGCCTGAGGTGTTGTAGAACGTTTCACTATTGCCAAAGCCAGGCAGAACAGTGGTAGCCAGATGAATCCAACCTGGATCGGTCGCTTCACCATCGCCATCGATGTCTTGCAGTTGGTCTTCAGTGATGAACTCCATCCCATCGAAGAATGGGCTTTCTCCATTTAGCAAGCCATCACCGGCTTGTCCCAAGTTGGGGTTTGGGTCATTGTTGCCAAGGAACGCGTCGACAGCTGGAATAACGCCAATACAGTTACTGGCATTATAAGAGTCGCCCAGTAGGTTTTCGCTAGAGCCAACAACCGTTACGGACTCCAGTGTGAAGCGCTTTTCTTGGCACGCTTTTAAATGTGTAGCTGAACTACTGCCTGAAAACGCCAAAAGCAACAACAGGCTGAAAATACTAACAACTGACTTCATACTTCCTCATCAAAACCAAGTAGGTTATTTCTGAAAAGCTTATAAGCAAGTTGTGATCCAATTATGAGCCGCATAGGTATTACAGGGGTTTAGCTTAGAAAAAATCTTGGCAGGAGTGACTGTTGTAAAAAATTTTGACAGGGAGAATATATAAAAACTGTTACCGAGTCTGGAGGATTACTCTGTAGCCTTACCAAATCCCATAACTTACGCTTGATATTCAGTGGTCCAATCAGTGTGTTGTGGAGTCCGCGATAGTCAAATCGCTATGCAGAGGTGTCTCGCTTGTTTCTGGCAGTTTTTCTAGATGTAAAAAATGCTGACATTTGGGTGATTTAAAGGGCTCGCGAAGCTGTCAATGTGCCCGTATATAAACAAAAACCCCGACATAAAGCCGGGGTCCGAGGGTAGTGCTTAGTCAAGTGTAACGCTATGAGCGGGTAGCGCCCTCGCCAGATGCGGCGGCGAGAATGGCCTGCTCGAACACGTTGTTGCGCTGCTCTACCAACTGAGCAAACTCACTGCGTTGTGCTTGGTCGAGCGATGATGCCATCGGAATATTGGCGCGCATGGCATTGACCGGGCGACCATTGATATGCAGCTCGTAGTGCAAATGCGGTCCGGTAGAGCGGCCGGTATTTCCCGATTGTGCAATGACATCGCCGCGAGCAACCCGTTGCCCTTTACGCACATTAAAGCTGTTGAGGTGCAGGTAGCGGGTGCGGTATTGGCCGCCGTGCTGAATCACAATGTATTTACCGGCATAAGGGTGGTTCTCAATGCGAGTGACCACGCCATCGCCAGCAGCGAGAACCGGTGTGCCGATGGGCACGGCAAAGTCGGTGCCATTGTGTGGCGAAATACGACCTGTAACCGGGTGCTTGCGGCGCGGGTTAAAGCCAGAGCTAATACGCGGTGCGCTTTGATTTAGCGGAATGCGCATAAACGCCCGTGCTAGGCTGTCGCCGTTGCTGTCGTAATAGTTGCCATCACTGAACAGATAGGCGTTGAGCTCTTTGCTGCGATTAAAGATCCGCACTGCTTCGATGTTACTGTTGCCGGTCTTTTGCTGGTCGATGCTTTGCACTGAACGCAGCACCTCGAAGCGGTCGCCAGCACGCAGTTCGCGGGCAAAGTTGATCTTGTCTTCAAACAAGCGGTTGATCTGGTCGAGCTCGGCGGCGGTCAGGCCGGCGCGCTGCCCGGAAACATACAGGCTGCCATGGATCTCGCCATGAACTGTCTCGGTTTCCCATTGGCCGTCGTGGATAAGACGCTCGACTTCGAATACGTCCTCTTCGACCCGCGAGTAGATGACCTGCTCGGCAATATTAAAGGCGATCTCGAGGCGTTCTAGTTGGCCGTCGGCATCCAGCCAAAACTTAAGCTCGTGGCCTGGCTGAAGGGTGTCCAGAGCCAGTACATCCATATCCGCTTCAAGGATCTGGTACATCAGCTGCTGGTTAACATTGAACTCAGAGAATACCGCACTCAGGGTATCGCCGGTTTGGATTTGATACTGGTAGTTGGGTGGGATCTGGGGAACGCTTTCGTCGTTGAACTCAGGCAGATTGACGCTGGTTTCAAGCGTAGGAAGCTCGAGCATTTGGCGCTGGTGGCCGATAACGGTACTGCCGGGCCACATTGCGCTGGCCAGCATCACCACTGAGCTGGCCAAGATAATCTGTCGATGGCGTTGCGGAAGCTGTCGCCATACTCGTGTTAGTACTGCATTACGCATGGTGTTACCTATACAAAACGCCGAGGGCATTTTGTTTGCTATCTGTTTATGGTTTGGCTTGATAGCGCAAGTGGCAGTCGTCAGTAACGAGCAGACAATATTGAGGCGGGCAAAGCAAACGCTAGCGCAGAGCAGCTCAAATTCATTACTTAGACCATGAACCGAACACACTTGCGGCTAGTCATTATGCAATGAGCCCGACTACATATTCGAGAAGCGAGCTCATCTGAAATTCAGCGCTATAATAGCGATTTCTTGGCGATTGGTGAAGTAGTAATCAGCTGCAGACATGCGTCACGTCAAAATTTTCTATTGCAGAAACTCATGAGTGCAGCGTTAGAGTTCTTAGATTCAGTGAATTCGATATTTTATGTGAGTAAGTCTTCACCGCCGGGCTAAGCTAGGCAAGCCCGCACTTAGCCGTGTAGGTGGTGTCTACCACCTTAATCGCCAAGCCGCCTTGGGAGGTTTCGCGGTACTTCACATGCATATCTTTGCCGGTGGCGTACATGGTGTCGATAACCCGGTCGAGGGACACCCGCGGCTCACTGGTGCTACGCAGCGCCATGCGGGTGGCGTTAATCGCTTTCACCGAGGCAATGGCATTGCGCTCGATACAGGGCACTTGCACCTGGCCGGCGACTGGGTCGCAGGTAAGCCCCAGGTTATGTTCCATGGCAATCTCAGCTGCTTGGCATACCTGCGCCGGGCTACCGCCCAACAGCTCGGCCAAGCCCGCTGCTGCCATTGAACAGGCCACGCCGACCTCACCCTGACAACCAACTTCGGCGCCGGACACCGAGGCGTTGGTTTTGTACAAGAAGCCAATCGCGCCTGCGCTGAGTAAGAAGCGGGCTACGGCATCGCCATCCAGTGGTTCAACGAACTTGTCGTAGTAGGCCATTACCGCAGGGATGATGCCGGCTGCACCGTTAGTGGGTGCGGTGACAACACGCCCGCCGGCGGCGTTTTCTTCGCTTACCGCCAAGGCGAACATGTTAACCCAGTCGATCACATCCATCGGGTCTTTACTAAAGGCGCTGCGGCTGCGTAGCTGTCGATACAGAGCGGCTGCCCGGCGAGGTACCCGCAACGGTCCGGCTAACACGCCTTCGGTGTGAGTGCCGCGCTGAATACCTTCAGACATGGTATTCCAAAGCGCATCCGCGCCTTTGGTGAGCCGCTGGGCATCGCCAATGCTCAGTTCATTGCAGCGCATCAGTGCTGAAATTGATAAGCCCTGCTCTTTACAGAGGCTAAGCAACTGGTCGGCGCTGGCAAAGGCAAACGGCACCTGGTGCTGATGCTGCGAGTCTTCGGTTAACTCGTGTTCTTCGGCAATAAAGCCACCGCCGGTGGAGTAGTAGGTGCGACTGACAATGCGCTCACCCTGTGCGCAGGCATGGATGCGCATGGCGTTTTCATGCAGCGGCAAAGCCTGAGTATGGAAGTGGATGCTATCGCTGCTAAAGCTCACTGGCTTGTCTGCTACCAGAAGTGTTTTGCTTTGGTTGAGGGCGGCAATGAAGCTAGGGATCCCATCGATGTCGACAGTGGCCGGTTCGCTGCCTGCCAAGCCCATGATAATGGCGATATCGGTATGGTGGCCCTTACCGGTGAGTGAGAGAGAGCCAAACACCTCTACTTCTAAGCTATCGACCTGCTGGAACTCGGGCAGTGCAACCAATTGCTCGATAAAGCGTTTGGCAGCCACCATTGGACCCACGGTGTGGGAGCTGGAAGGGCCAACCCCAATTTTGAAGATGTCGAAGATACTCAGCATGGTAAATCTCAGAAGAAAGCGAATGGTTCCTAAATGAACGCGCTTCAGCACTCCCTACTGATGCGACAAGACTTGAGCATGACTCAAGAATTAGCCGCGCAAGTGTAACTGAAGAGAGTGGTTTGCGGGAGTGGCTGGACAGCAGAATTTGAACGGATTTTCGCGATAAAAAGCGCTTTAGTTGGCATTTTTAACGAAAACAATTGAGAGTCGTGCAAAAAAGCAGCGCTTAAACGATTTTGTAAAAAAAGCGGTTGACTTAAAACGGTGGGAAGCGTTTAATACCCGCCGTCGCCCGGATAGCTCAGTCGGTAGAGCAGAGGATTGAAAATCCTCGTGTCGGTGGTTCGATTCCGCCTCCGGGCACCACCATTCTAAAAAGCCTCGCAGATTGCGAGGCTTTTTTCGTTTATAATCATGGGCTTTTTAGTTGAGCCTTACAGGATGTAGCTCATGGACTTTAGCCACTGGTTATCCCTTGTCACTATTTGCTTGCTGGGCGCCATGTCGCCCGGGCCGAGTTTGGCGATGGTGTTACGCCATAGCCTTGCTGGTGGTCGCCGCTACGGTTTTGCGGTGGCTTGGGCCCATGCCTGCGGGATAGGTTTTTATGCTTGGCTGACTTTGACTGGCTTGGCCGCGCTATTGGCCCAATCACCGCGTTTGTTCGCTGTTATTAGCTATGCCGGCGCGGCCTATTTGGCGTATTTGGGCATCAAGGCCTTACGCTCCCGAGGTGGTATTGACCAACAATTGAAATCAGGAGATAGCATGCCGGTTTCCCGGGCAATGCGCGACGGCCTGATGATCTCCTTACTAAGCCCCAAGATTGCCCTGTTCTTTATCGCGCTGTTTAGTCAGTTTATTGCTCTGGACAACAGTGCAATGAGCCGCAGCGTGTTGGTGGTAACGCCGCTACTGGTAGATGGCTTGTGGTATAGCCTGGTTACGCTGCTTATCTCTAGCCCCCTGTTGCTGCAGCGCTTGCGCCTGCAAGCGAAGACCATCGACCGCCTGTCGGGTGTGGTGCTGATTGCCCTTGCCGCGAGAGTGGTATGGGGTGTGTAGAACGATACGCAAGAGGTGGCGCTTGGGGGTAAGCGTCTGCCACCCCGCTCTGGTTTATCAGAGCGGGGTCCATCAGAACGGGGTTAATCCCAACAGGTTACTCGGATCGGCTCTGCCTACTTAATGGTACTCAAGTAGAAACGCGCTAACCAATCGGTGGAGGTGCGGATCAGATACAGCGCAATTAACAGCGCTAAGATCAGCAAAAACCCTTTAAACAAGGTTTGAAGTACGGATACAAACATCGCCAGACTCCTTAGTTTTAACAGGTACAACCAGCTGAGCAGTTCCATCTTGGCGCGCCTCGCCATTATTACTATTGACTCCAATCATAACAGCGACCTTTTCCGTTAATTCGTTACTCAGATTGTGAGTTGATTCATAGTTTGCTTCAGCATATTTCGCTCTAACTCCGGCTTTCAGATCAGCTTCTCTGTCTGACGCGTAACGCACTGCCAGAAAGCTTGCGTTTTCTCCGACTAAATCACTCAGGCTTTCTATACTAACTAGGGCCTGTTTATCTTTCTAATTCGACTTTTGTTCAGTTTAAACAGCGTTTCTAGGCCAACCATCCAGCGTCAAAGCCTGTTTATGTAGATGGCTACACTGCACAGACTTTTCCTTAACTGGTTGGCCTAGAACTCGCTGCAAAAGTGAACTAGAAAGACAAACAGGCCCTCGGAGAGACCAAAAAAATAAAGGGAAAACCATGAAGTCAGACACACGCATAGTGGCAGCGCTGAACAAAGTGCTGACCACAGAGCTGACCTCGATAAACCAGTATTTTTTGCATGCGCGCATGTATCGAAACTGGGGGCTTGAGGAGCTCAACGAACATAGCTACAAGAAATCCATCTTGGATATGAAGCAGGCCGATAAGCTGATTGAGCGGATCCTGTTTTTAGAAGGCCTACCTAACCTGCAAGCGCTTGGTTCACTGCGCATCGGCGAGAACACCGAGGAGATGCTCGAATGCGATATGCAGTTCGAGTTAGAGCAGTTGCCAATCTTGCGCGATACCATCGCGCTGTGTGAGCAAGAGCGCGACTTTGTTAGCCGCGATCTACTGGTCGAGCTGCTGGAGAAAGAAGAAGAGCATATCGACTGGATTGAAGCCCAGCAGTATCAAATCGACAAGATGGGCATCCAAAACTACTTGGCAGCACAGGTTGAGGGAGACTAGTTATGCAAGGTGATACACAAGTCATCGATGCCCTGAACCGGCTGTTGATGAACGAACTGACTGCGATGGATCAGTATTTTATTCACTCGCGCATGTACGAAGATTGGGGCTTTAACAAGCTCTATGAACGGATTGACCATGAGTTCGACGATGAAAAGCAGCACGCCTCGATGCTGATTCAGCGCATTCTGTTTTTGGAAGGCACTCCCGATCTCAGTAAGCGCGAGCCGCTGCGCGTTGGTAAAGACGTGCCCAGCATGTTGGAGAACGACCTTAAAGTAGAGTACGAGGTTGATCAACTGCTTAAAGAGACCATGGCCCTGTGCGAGAGCAAGAGCGATTTTGTTACCCGTCAGATGTTGCAAACCCTGATCGATGAAACCGAAATGGACCATGCCTATTGGCTGGAGCAGCAGCTAGGCTTAATCGATAAGATGGGGCTGGAGAACTATCTGCAAACGCAGATATAGCCAGCACCAAGCGAGCCGTTTAAAGTGGTGGCCTATAGGGTCGCCACTTTTTGTTTCCGCCGTTTCTGGGAATGGATTTGTCGTGTTGAACGGCCTGCACCGCGTATAAGGAGAGAAAATTATGCATAAGGGTGTTACTAGCGCATTGGTCGCGTTGCTGGTGTTTGTCGTTACGCCGCTGGCTATCGCTGATGCTGATCAGCCGCCTCTCATTAGCAAAGCCGCCACCGAGCAGTGGTTACAGGCCTCTCGGCAAATTGCCGACGCAGAGCTGATGCCAACGGATCTGGACTGGCCACTCACTTTAGACCGGCAGGAACTGATGGATGCCGCCGAGCAGTTGCTCAGCGAAGCTGGGGTATGGCAAGACCTGCAGGATATGCTGGCGCAACATAATATGACCTTTGGCGAATGGCTGGCCTACAGCTTTCGTTTGGGCGTAGCCGGCGTCGCTGATGCAATGCAAGAGCAGCTGCCAACACTGATCGAGCAGGTGCAGTCGGTATTAGATATGCTGCGCTCAGGCATGCTGGAGCTGCCCGATCAGGACTTGGTCAAGCAGATGGAGATGTCGGTGTTGTTGATGGAGCAAGCCGAGCAGGTAAGCGAGCAGGAGTTGGCAGTATATCGCGAGTTTAAGCCACGGTTTGAGGCCTTAATCAGTGAGTATCCGGCGTGGGCTGAGCTGCTCGACGCCGCGCCGGATGAGCTGTAACTCAGGTTAGTCGGTGTGAAGTCAACTGAGATTCCTGTCGAAAGCTTAGATAGCTATCTGAAGCGCTTGCGCGGCTGCAGGCTGTGCCATGAGCAGCTAGAGCCGCGGCCGGTGGTGCAGGCTTCAAGCAGTGCTCGGCTGTTAATCGTTGGTCAGGCCCCTGGCAGGCGGGTGCACGAAACGGGCATCCCCTGGAACGACCCAAGTGGAGATACCCTGCGTCAGTGGCTTGATATCGATAAAGAACGTTTCTACAACGATGGTGAGATAGCTATCGTTCCCTCTGCGTTTTGCTTTCCCGGCAGCGCCAAAAGCGGCGATCTACCGCCACCAAAACGCTGTGCGCCACAGTGGCATCCGGGGCTACTCGAGCGGATGCCAAACATCACACTCACCCTACTTATCGGCCAGTATGCACAGGCGTACTATCTCGGTAAGCGCCGTAAGAAGACCCTCACCGAGACGGTTCAACACTTTCGCGAGTATGCAGCAGAGGGGCTGTGGGTGCTGCCTCATCCGTCGCCGCGCAATCGGCTGTGGCTGAGGCGTAATCCATGGTTCGAGAAGCAGGTGCTGCCCGAGTTGCGGGAAGCGGTTCACAACACGCTTGCAAGCGAGCTATAGCTCCAGCTTTTCAATATCCATGGCCAGCGAGATATCTTTAATGGTGACACCGCCGTGGGAGTGGCTAGTGAGCTCGATCATGACCCGGTTGTAACTGTTGCTCCAATCCGGGTGGTGGTCGTGTTCTTCGGCCAAGATAGCTACCTCGGCCATAAAGGCAAAGGCTTGGCGAAAATCGCTAAAGCGAAACTCCTTGCTCAGCTTGTTATCGGCATAGGCCCATAGTTCTAGCTCACTCAGCAACTCACTCAGCTCTGCTTGTTCTAATACCCGAATCTCGTCGTTCATGGACTCGCTCCTCGTTAGTGATAACGCCAGTTAGCTTGAGTACTTGCTATAGGTGAGAAGTGATCACTCAAATGCTCGTCAAGAGGCCGCTCGCCGCTCGAGAATGCGATTCATTCCTCTTACTATCAACGGTAGCAGATATATGGGTAGCTGCAGCGCACCCATGTAGATGAGGTATTCCACCCCTAAGAACGCGCCGGTAATGCTGTAGGTGAGCAGCACATTGCGATTGGTGGCGGTAATGGCGGCGGTCATCGCCAGTGCCTTGCCACCGCGACGGTAGAGCCAGTAGCTCGCGGTGAAGATAGTCAGACACACCCAGCTGGCGACTAACAAATAGTGCCCGGCATCTTGCGGTGACTGGTCAAAGGTCTGGCGAAATGCACCCATCAGCCCGAGCGGGAAAAAAAACACCAGCAACATGGTGATCGGCTGCAATTTAGTCAGCGCCTTAGTGAGTAGCTGCTGGGAGACAAAGCGCTGACTAAGCAAGCTAATCAGCATTGGCAACACGATAAATATCACTAGCCTTTGCAGGTACAGGCCCATGTCCAGCTGTAGGCTGGCTTCGCCCTGGCGCACATCGAACAAGGCAGCATTAACTAGCAGAACCGCTGGCATGGTCAAGGTCGAGGCGATGGTCATCGCCATGCAGCGCTGGGCATCGAAGCCAAGCGAGCGCACGATGGCTGGGCTAGCGAATAGAGAGCCAGTGGCGCAGGCAGCAGCAATCGCCAAATAGATGCTCGGCTCAACACCGAACAGCCATACGCTGCTTAGCGCCAAAATAGTGCAACCCAGGCTGTGCCAAAGGGCATAGTTCCAGGTTTGCCAGCGGGCCAAATCACGCACTAAAGTGTTGAGTTTTAGGCTAAGCACCACGCAAACCATTAGGAAAAACAGTACAGCGGGTAAAGCGGGCAGTAAGCTATTGGAAAAATTAGGAAATAAAAATCCGATGAGCACGCAAGTTGCTAATAATTGGGCTGAATAACGAGAGATGAATTGCAACAACGCGAGACTCCTTGGCTTTGTGGCGCAAAACTATCCTATCATGATGGGGCATCAGAATTTTAGTTTTCAAACGCGTGTTTGAAATTGGCCCGGGCTCAGTTATAGTCTTTGTACGAACTTTCGCCAACCGCTGACCAAGTTTTCAATTGGCTGCGTAACTGAGTGTCTGGCCAAGATGAGGCTTGATAGCTTCGCTGAGACGAAGCGATAACAATACAGAGGAAGATGGAATGACTTCGCCTACGACCACCCAAACTGGATATTCACCCCTTGGTTCCTACCAGATATCCACCGAGCTCTATGAGTTTGTGAACAACGACGTGCTACCCGGCAGCGGTTTGGACAAAGAGGTATTCTGGCCTCAGGTGCTGCAGTTTATTAGTGATTTTGCCCCAGAAAACCGGGCTCTCCTCAGTGAGCGTGAGCAGCTGCAAAGCCGCATCGATGACTGGCACAAAGCGCACCCCGGCGCCTTTGATTCAAGCGCCTACAAGAAATTCCTCCATGATATTGGCTATCTGGTGTCACCGCCTGATCAGGTGGAGCTGGCCACCGTTGGCGTTGACCCCGAGCTGGCGACCTTAGCAGGCCCACAATTGGTGGTGCCGGTGATGAATGCCCGCTATGCGCTGAATGCCGCCAATGCTCGTTGGGGCAGCCTGTACGACGCGCTTTATGGCACCGATGTGATTGACCAGAGCGATGAGCTGGCTCCCGGTAGCAGCTACAACCCACAACGTGGCCAAGCGGTGATCGCCTATGGCCGCGAGCTACTCGACGAGTTCTGCCCGCTGACTCACGGTTCCCACGCTGAGGCCGAGTCTTACCAGATCCATCACCAAGGGCTGTTGGTGCACTTGATTGATGGCTCCAACACCACGCTTATCAACGCCGAGCAGCTCAAAGGCTACCAAGGCGACGCAGAAAAACCGAAAGCCATCTTGCTGCAGCACAACGGCCTGCACATCGAGCTGCAGTTTGATGACAGCCACCCGATTGGTCGCGATGACCGCGCCGGTATGAAAGACATCGTACTGGAGTCGGCCCTGACCTCTATTATGGACTGTGAAGACTCCATCGCCGCGGTGGATGCCAGCGACAAAGTGGCGGTGTACCGTAACTGGTTGGGCTTGATGAAGGGCACGCTCAGCGAGCAGGTGAGCAAGGGTGGCACCCTGTTTACCCGCAAGTTAAACGATAACCGCCATTATGTGTCGCCGAAGGGGCAGGGCTTTAGCTTAAGTGGCCGTGCGCTGATGTTTGTCAGAAACGTTGGCCACCTGATGAGCAGCGATCTTATCTTGGACGCACAAGGTAACGAGGTGCCAGAAGGGCTGCTGGACGCGGTATTCACCAGCCTGATAGCTAAACACGACTTAGTCGGCAACAGCCCGTTCCGCAACTCCCATCAAGGCTCTATCTACATTGTGAAGCCGAAGATGCATGGCCCGGAAGAGGTGCGTTTTAGCAACCGCTTGTTCAGTGCGGTGGAAGCGATTCTGGCGCTGCCGGACAACACCATCAAACTCGGGATTATGGATGAGGAGCGCCGTACCAGCGTGAACCTCAAGGCCTGTATCGATGCCGCGAAGCAGCGGGTAGTGTTTATCAACACCGGCTTCTTGGACCGTACCGGCGATGAGATCCACACTAGTATGCAAGCCGGGCCGATGGTGCCCAAGGGCGATATCAAAAATAGTACCTGGATTAAGGCCTATGAGCTGAGTAACGTCGAAGTGGGTCTCGACTGTGGGCTGCATAGCAGAGCACAGATCGGCAAAGGGATGTGGGCGATGCCCGATCGTATGGCGGAGATGATGACTGCCAAAGTCACTCACCCGCAAAGTGGCGCGAATACCGCTTGGGTACCGTCGCCTACCGCTGCCACCTTGCATGCCATCCACTACCACAAAGTCAAGGTATCGAGCATTCAAAAGGCGATGCTGGCCAATCTTGGAGAGCAAAGCTCCGCCCGCTTGAGCGACCTGCTGCAACCGCCTTTGGCGGCACAGACCGACTGGAGCGAACAACAGTTGATTGCCGAGCTGGACAATAACATTCAGGGCATCCTCGGCTACGTGGTGCGCTGGGTGGAGCAAGGCGTAGGCTGCTCCAAGGTACCGGATATTAACGGTGTGGGGCTGATGGAAGACCGCGCCACGCTGCGGATCTCCAGCCAGCATATTGCCAATTGGTTGTTGCACGGGGTGGTCAGCGTGCAGCTGGTCAAGCAACGTTTCGCTGAGATTGCCAAGCTGGTGGATCAGCAGAACCAAGGCGACCCAAGCTATCGCAGCATGGCCGATAAGCTTGAGCAGAGCCACGCCTACCAAGCAGCCTTGGATCTAGTGTTTAAAGGCTGCGAGCAGCCCTCCGGCTATACCGAGCCTTTGCTGCATGCCTGGCGCCGACGCTATAAGCAAGACATCGCTTAAGAACTAAAGCTAAAAACTCCCGAAAGGGAGTTTTTTGTTGGTACCATAATGGCACCAACAACACTAGACGGACTTCCCATGTTTGACTCTCAGCTTCAGCGTATTCAAGGCAATCAATTCTGGCTAAGGCCCTTAGGCTTGTTGCTTGGGGCTGTGGGCTTGGTGTTGATGTCGGTGAGTTTGTTGCGTTTTAGCGCATCGAGCGACGCGCAGCTGCTGAGTGGTTTGTTGGCCTTGTTATGGGGCGCCATGCTCTATCTGCTATGCAGCTACTCGGCGCAACAGCCACATCTTCCTGCTAAGGCGTCGTGGTTCTCACGTATCAAGTTCAAGCTTAAGCGTTTGGTGTTCAATACCATGGGGCTGATAGTGCTGTTGATTGCCTTGGCCAGTGTGTTGCTTAGCCTGCGCTTAGCCAGGCTGTTTTTGCTTTAGCCTTAGTTAAAGGACGATCGGCTGCTGACTGTCGCTGTGTTCAATAATGGTGGCGGGGTAGTCGAAGGCCTTGGCAATGTTCTCTTTGCTCAGCACTTGCTTAGCGTTGCCATCGGCAATCACCTTGGGTGGCGCTAGCAGCACCAGTCGCTGACAATAACGGGCCGCCAAGTTCAAATCGTGTACCACGCTCACCACACAACCGCCCTCGCTGGCAATTCGGTTGGCATCTTCCATCAGCATCTGACGATGGCTTAAATCTAAGGAGCTGGTGGCCTCATCCAATAGCAAAATGCGCTTTGATTCGGGCACGCTGGCCAGCTGAGCGGTGACGCGCGCGTAGTGAACCCGCTGCTGCTCGCCGCCAGATAGCTGGGGATAGCTGCGCTCGCGTAGCTGCCACATATCGACCACTTGCAAACGCTCGCGGATCAGTTGGCGTTGTTGCTTCAGCGACAAGGTTGAGTGCAGCAGTCCCAAGCCAACCACTTCGCTAACGCTAAAGTGGAAGTTAAGCTGTGAGCGCTGAGGCAAAATGGCCATATGGCGGCTTAGCTCGGGGAGCGACCAATCCTGCTGGGCACGACCATGGATGGCTACCGACCCTGATTTAGCCTGCAGCTCGCCGCCAATCAGACGAATCAACGAGCTCTTACCTGCACCGTTCGGGCCGAGTAGCGCGCAATGCTGCCCCGCATGAAACTGCAGCTGGCAGGCTTCGACAATGGTCTTACCGGCCATTGTCAGCTCAATCTGGTCCAGTGAGATAGCTGCGTTAGTTAGGGTGTCACGTTGCATAGGGCTAGCTCAGATGTTGGCGCTGACGTAGCAGCAAGTACAGGAAGAAGGGGGCACCGATCAAGGCGGTGACCACACCAATCGGCAGTTGGGCGGGGGCGACGATACTGCGGGCAATTAAGTCGGCAAACAACAGCAAGCAAGCGCCGCCCAAGGCGCTTAGTGGCAATAAGCGTTGGTGACCAGGCCCCAACATCAACCTCAAGATATGTGGCACCACCAAGCCGACGAAGCCGATAAGCCCGGTGATGGCAACGGCAATCGCCACCGCAAACGCACAACACAAAATAAGCTGGCGCTTCAACGCTTGTACATCAACCCCGCTGTAACGTGCTTCGGCCTCGCCAAGCAACAGCACATCTAAGGTGCGGCGATGTTTGTAGCTAAGGGCGGCGATGACTGCGCAAGCCCCCCATGCCAGCTGCACCTGCCCCCAACTGTGGCGCGACAAGGTCCCCATTTGCCATAGGCTAAGTTGGCGCAAGGTCTGGTCATCGCTGAGGTAACTGAGCAGGCTAATCAAGGCGCCGCTAATCGCGCTGATGGCGATACCCGCCAGCAGTAGCATCACCACCGAAGTGCCGGTGTCGCTGCGGGTGGCGAGGCGATAAACCAATAGGGTGGCGCTGATCCCACCGACAAAGGCCATCAGCGGTACACCAAGGGTTTCTAGCCAAGGCCAGGCAGGGAGTAGGCTCAACCCGGCCATAGCCAGCGCGGCACCGGCTGCACTGCCACCGGAGATCCCAATGATTGCCGGATCGGCCAAGGGATTGCGAAACAAGCCCTGCATTAGCGCGCCAGCTAAGGCCAGTAAGGCCCCGATGGCGATGGTAAGCAGCATGCGTGGCAGGCGCAGTTGCCAGATAATCATTGAGGCAGCCGCTTGCTCGCCGGTTATTGCCTGCCAGAGCATCTGCCAGTTGTGGGTCACAGGTCCGCTTGCCAAAGACACTAGGCTAAGTAGCGCAGTGAGGCCCAAGGCAAAACACAGAGGCAATAAAAGGGATGAACGAGTGTGCAGCAAGCGTTGCGTCCTTGGCGTTGATCGCAGGTAACTAAAGGCAAGGATAATAACAGGTGTGGTCAGGTCTTTGAAATCAGCAGCTTAATCGAATTCATTTGTAGATTTGATGGCATCCTTAAAATCTAAATAAAAATGATTTGCATTTGCGTTGGTTTGGGTTAAGCTTAAGTCATTGCTTCGGGACGCGTGTTTGCCCAGGGCAATGGACTGTCCCACTAGGCTGCTGCCAAGGACGACAGTACTCTCTCCACACTCAGCACAGCTGAATTTATGACTTATTTGTCATCCAGTACGCCCTTGATTCAAGGGCGTTTTTTTTGCCTTGGCTTCCTATAAATATAGTTAGCGCTCATCTCATTCAACGCGAAGATAACAATGCAGCAGTCGCTGCTATGTTGTAACATCACTGAAAACCCGCTCCGAACTGCGCGAACAGACTTTGTGAACGCCACATCAAGGAGCGGCCAGCATCAGCACTAGGGGGCGTTATGAGTCAAACAGCGGGAATTCTTGAGCAAGCGGAGCAGCACTGTCGCGAACGCGGCTCGCGGATGACAGAAAAGCGCAAGCGGGTACTGTCCGGACTGGTTGACTCTGATAAGGCACTATCGGCCTACGAGCTAATCGATTACTGCAAAGAGCAATTTGGCGAAAACATCCCGGCAATGTCCATCTATCGTATCTTGGCCTTTCTCGAAGAAGAGGGATTGGTGCACAAGCTCAACCTCGCCAATAAATATGTCGCTTGCGCCCATATTTGCTGCGATCACTCCCATGGTGTGCCGCAGTTTCTGATCTGTGGCGGCTGCAGTAAAGTCAAAGAGATTACCGTCAATCCAGCGATGATTAGCGAGCTGAAAAAGAGCGCTGAGCAAGCCGGATTTACCATGATGAGCCAGCAGTTAGAGATGGACTGCCTGTGTGATGAATGCATGGGTAGCGCCGCCTAGGCTCAGCCTTCAGGTAAGCAGTCTTACTATTTTTTCAACGTGTCGACATCGGCGATGTCGACCAAGTCCCAGCCTTGTCCGTGGTTACGATAAAGCCGTTTGTTTAGCTTGGGGTAATCCGCTACATCGTGCGCCAAGCGCTCGCCTACCACGATACACTTCAGTGTTTCTGTACCCGTGTTCGTCATGGTATGGGCCAAGCCTCCGGCTTTATAGCCGATAAAATCGCCCTGTGAAACCGTCACGATGTCCTCGCCGATCTCAACCTCCGCCTCGCCTTGCAGAATGTAAACGCACTCATCTTCAAACTGGTGAACATGGTATTCGGTGGACGCTTTGCCCGGCGCAATTTCAATGATGTGAAAACCAAAGCCGCGGATGCCGCAGAGATCGCCTAAGGATTTATTTATACGTACCGCATTGGGATTAAGAAAATGAGTCTTTTGCTCACCGTCCATCCCCGCTATCTCATCGCGTCGAATAATGTACTTGTCCATAGTCTTCCTTGGTGTGTGAAACCGCGAGTGTCTGGCACTGCTTTCTCTGTGCATTGCTATATTCAAGTTAGCGTCTTTATTGGCGTTTTTCCCAAGAATGGATTGATAAGCCCCCTGTGTGGGCTACGTAATTGTTAAGGAAGACAGAATGTTACGACGGTTGTTGATGCTGCGCACGGTGTTGTTTGTATTGCTGATGGGGTATTTCGCAAGCCCAGTACTCGCCAGTCAAGAAGGCTCTGCGCCAAGCAATGCAGGCTCGGCGGAGTCAGCGGCGGGTCAAGGGATTGAACGTATCAGCGTTGAGATGACTGAGCTTATCCAAAGCGCCCAGCAAGCTTCCGGTGATGAACGCGAAGCGCTGCAGCTACGTTTGTTCCAGAAAAACCTTGAGCTCCGTGAGCAGCTAGCCCGCGCCATCGAGCAGCGCTCGGTGGCAGCAGCGCGACTGATTGAGCTGCTGAACGAGCAGGTAAGTTATGCCAAAGGCTCAATCAGCTATCTCGATGAGAAGATCAAGGCGGTCAATAGCGACATCAACCAAGCCAAGGATGAAGATAAGCTGGCGCTGGTTAATAACCTCCGAGAGCTTCAGCAGTATCTGTACAGCGCCTACCAATGGAGCTGGCAGAACCTGGAATGGAGTAAACAGCTCGGTGTGCCCGATGAAGCTCGAGAACAAGCGTTTCGCGAGAGTGTCGAGCAGCGCATGAGTCTACTGTCGGCCTCCATCGAGTACCTCAACCAGCAAAGTAACATTATCGGCTCGCAGGTCTCCTCCAGCCCCGAGTCTGAGAAAGCCGCGTTGCAGCTCAGTCAGCTGATCCTTAAACAGCGGCTGACCATCGCCACCGACCGCTTGCGAACATTGGTGGCGCTGGCCGATAAGGTGGGGCTTGAGACCTCCGAGTACAAGCGGCAGATCTTCGAAGTCACTGGCAGCATCACCTATGACTTGCTCAACAGTAAAGTAGCCTTTGCCATTATCAGCAACTGGTCGTCCTCGGTGCTAGATTGGCTTGCTGAGAACGCGCCGCAACATATCTTCCAGCTATTGGTGTTTGTCTTAATCCTGTTTGTTGCCAGGGCCTTTGCCAAGCTGACGCGTAAGATGGTGGGTAAAGCCGTCTCCTCGAAAAACCTCAAGCTCTCCCAGTTGATGCAGGACTTCTTTATCTCGATGTCCGGCAAGGCAGTGTGGGTGATTGGGATTATGGTGGGGCTGTCGCAAATTGGCTTGAATCTTACCCCGATTCTGACCGGCTTTGGTATCGCCGGGGTCATCATCGGTTTCGCGCTGCAGGACACCCTCTCCAACTTTGCTGCAGGGATGATGCTGCTGATCTATCGGCCCTTCGATGTAGGAGACTTCGTCTATGCCGGAGGTGTCGATGGCAAGGTAAGCCATATGAGCCTGGTGAACACCACTATTCGTACCTTCGACAACCAGATCATCATCGTGCCCAATAGCAAGATTTGGGGGGATGTAATTAAGAACGTGACCCATGAGCGCATCCGCCGGGTGGATATGGTGTTTGGTATCGGCTATGGCGATGACTTGCTTAAAGCTGAAGCGGTGCTCAACGAGATTGTGGATGCCCATAAGTTGGTGCTGGCAACCCCCGAACCGAATATTAAAGTACATACCCTAAACACCTCGTCGGTGGACTTTATCGTGCGGCCGTGGGTAAAAACCGATGACTATTGGGATGTGTATTGGGATATCACTAAGGAAGTGAAGCTACGTTTTGACCGCGAAGGGATCTCGATTCCATTTCCCCAACAAGATGTGCACTTGCATATGGCTGAGGGGCAATTTGCACAGGCTAACAAGCCGCAAGACTAAGCGCGTCGATTGGGTACAAAAACGCCACCTCATTGGGTGGCGTTTTGTTTTTCGGCCCTAAACCACCTACTTCAGTAGGTGGTTATCATCCGGTGAGGCTTTGCCTGAAGACCCGCTCATGCTAAATGCGCCTTTGATTTTTAGCGAAGTCAAAAGGACAAATAACATGAGCAGATACAAGCAAGCATCACACGTATTTTGGCGGTGTCAATATCACATAGTTTGGACGCCCAAGTACCGATTTAGGATATTGAGAAATAATGTAGGGAAAGAAGTCTATCGGTGTATTCAAGTTTACTGTGCTCAGTTGGGATGTGAGGTCGTCGAGCTCAGCGTCCAAAGTGACCACGTACACTTGATTGTAAAGGTTCCGCCAAAGCTGA
>NZ_AUBY01000023.1 GCF_000429485.1 Aliagarivorans marinus DSM 23064
CCTGAGTGTTTCAGAGTATGTAGGCTTCGTGAAAGGAAGAACCGCGATTAGGTTGTTTGCGAAGTTTCCTTACTTGAGAAAGAAGAAACTGTGGGGTAATCACTTTTGGGAAAGAGGGTACTTCGTTGACTCCGTTGGGGCGAACGAAGACATAATCAGGCGGTATGTCAGGCATCAAGACAAGGTAGAGAAAGAAGAGCAAGAACGCCAGATGTCACTAGAAATGCAGTAGTATAGGTGAGCCCCCTTCTAGGGGGCCGTGTCAAAGCCACCTGCTCAGCAGGTGGATTTTTTACTGGGCGGAAAGCGTGTTCGCTTAGTAGTAGGAGTGCTCGCCCGCTTGGTGTTCGGTAATATCGCGCACGCCGGTTAGCTCACCCGGGAACATTTCCAGCAGCTGCTTCTCAATGCCCTCTTTAAGGGTCACATCGACCATCGAGCAGCCATTACAACCGCCGCCGAACTGCAGTACCACAACGCCTTCGTCGGTCAGCTCCAGCACGGTCACGTTACCGCCGTGGGCTGCCAGGTTGGGGTTAACCTGCGATTGAATCACGTACTCAACACGTTCGATCAGCGGCGCGTCGTCGTCGACCTTACGCATCTTAGCGTTAGGCGCTTTCAAGGTTAGCTGCGAGCCCACCTTATCGGTGACGAAGTCAATCTCAGCGTCTTCCAAGAACGGCGCGCTGGCGGTATCGATCATCGCATCAAAGCCGTTGAATGGCACCTTGATATCGTCTTGGTCGATGGAATCGGGTGGGCAGTAAGATACACCACACTCGGCATTAGCGGTGCCGGGGTTTACCACGAATACGCGGATCTGGGTACCTTCAGGCTGTTGCTCCAAGAGTTTGGCAAAGTGTTCCTGAGCTGTCTCAGAGATGGTGATCATATTTACCTCTAATACCTGAGTAGTTTACTTGGGTTTAATTGTACTGGTTTTGCCAGAGCAGGGCTAGCGAAGATTATTTAGGGGTACGGGCGATAGCCCATACCTCAACGCGCTGCACGCCGGCCTGCTTGAGCTGCTGTGCTAATACGTCTGCAGTACTGCAAGTGGTCACCACGTCATCGATCAGGATTACGGATTCAGGTAGGTCGCCTTTAAGTAAGCGGAAGCTGCGGCCCAATGCGCGGCGGCGGGCACGCCCCGAGAGCTTCACTTGGGCCTTGCCAAGGCGGTGACGGCGAAACAGGCTGCGCAGTGGTTGCCGGTGGTAGCGAGCAAGTTCGCGCGCCAGCAGTTCGCTTTGGTTAAAGCCGCGCCGCCACTGCTTCCAGCAATGCTGCGGTACGAAGGTGAATTCTATACGCTCACTTGGAAGGTGCTGAGCGCAGTGCTGCCACAACAAGTGGGCAAGCGGTCGAGCCAAGTGTTGTTGACCGCCGTATTTAAAGCGTTTGATCAGTGTATCCAAGGGCCACTGGTAATCACCCAGTACCCGCACCTTGTCGAAGTGGCGCGGGTAGCGTTGGCACTCGCCACAGATACCTGCTGTGCCCATCTCGATGGCGCAGCACTCGCAGCGCGCCAGTCGCTCCGGCTCTAGCAGTTTCAGGCAGCTATAACATATCCCCGCCGAGAGTTTCGCTGAGGCCCCATCCACAGGTTGATGACAAACGCTGCAGCGCAGCGCCGTCTGTAGATGATGATTCAAACTCAGCCTGAGGCTAGGTAACATAGATGTTTTCTCCTCTAGCATGCAGTGTAGATGACAGCGTTACATAGTGAAGTACAAGGAAGCGGGCCCGACTTAGTGTTGCTCCACGGTTGGGGCATGAACGGGGCGATTTGGCACAGTGTCGAAGCGCGTTTGGCCGAACATTATCGGATCCATATCGTGGACTTGCCGGGCTTTGGCCACAGCCCATGGGATAGCTCGCTGAGTCACCTCAGTGACATCGCCCTGCAGGTGCGCAACGTGGTGCCAGAGCATGCAGTATGGATGGGCTGGTCGCTCGGTGGATTGGTGGCCAAGCAGGCCTGCCTGGATTTCGGGTCGCAGATCCGCGCCCTTATCACTGTTGCCAGCAGCGCTCATTTTGTGGCGAAAGAGAACTGGCCGGGCATCAAGCCCGAGGTGCTTAAAGGCTTCTCGGCCGGGCTACAGGCGGATTTCTCGAAAACGCTGCGGCAGTTTTTAGCGATTCAGGCGATGGGCAGTGCCAATGCCAAGCAAGATATTAAGTTACTGCGCCAGCAGCTGGAGAGCCGCCCGCAACCGCAGCTGCAAGCTTTAGAGCTAGGGTTGAACCTATTGCAGGAGAGCGACCTGCGCGCTCGCCTCTCCGAGATTGTGGTGCCGTGGCTGCAGATCTTCGGCCACAGCGATAGCCTGGTGCCACGGCAAGCCCGCGAATCCCATGGCGCGCTGCATGGCAATATCGAGCAGTGCGTCCTGCGCGGCTCCTCCCACGCGCCCTTTGTGAGCGAACCTGAGCAGTTCTGCGTAGAGGTAAATACCTTCCTCAGATGGGTACTGGTTTAACACTAATCCACATAAGTAACGGAGCATTCTTGCTGGTTAAAATCATTGATGACAGCGTCAGCGCTTTTGTAATTAGCCCACTAGTTACTGCAAGCGCTTCCTCGTCCTCAATGATTTTCTCTGCGCAATAACTGATCAGTTACCTATCTGGATTGGTGTATAAATGAACATCTTGCTAGAATTAAAGGTCGGTAGGTTATTTTTCTGGAGGGCTTATGCGGGTTGATGCGGGAAGCAGTGGCTTTCAAATCATCCAGAAAGCCAGTCAAACGGTCACCCAATCAGCGCAGAATCTCGCTGAAGTGGCGGCTGGGCGCGAGCCTCAGCAAGGCGAAGTGGTTAAGTCCTTGGTCGATATGACCCAAGCCGAGCTCTACGCCAAGGCGGGCGCTAAGGTCATCCAGACCGAATCCGCCATGATGGGCAGCATACTGGATATCGAAGCCTGATGAATATTAACGTCACCTTACCCAATGTGTTTCCGAACACCCTGCAGGTGCCCACCGAGTCTGCTCGGCGCGACAACCTGCAACGGGAGGTGATTGCCCAGCCCAAAGAAAGCCAAGCCTACAACCGCGAGCGTGAGGTAGGCTCCGATCAAGACCGCTCCAAGCCCCGCCAAGTTCTGCAGCACACCCAACAAGAAGGTCAGCACGAGCGAATCAATCCGCGCGAGCAAGAGCAGCGTCAGGCTCAAGATCGCCAACAAGGCGAGCAACGCGGTGAACAGCAAGGCCAGCAAGAGCAACAAGGTCAGCAGCGCCAGCAAGGCCAGCAGCAAGGCTTTAGCGATACTGAGCAGCAGAAACTCGCCGAGCTAAAAGCCCGCGATCGCGAGGTGCGCACCCACGAGCAGCAACACCAAGCGGTGGGTGGCCAGTATGCCAGTGCACCGAGCTACGAGTTTGAGCGTGGCCCCGATGGTAAGCAGTATGCGGTAGGGGGCGAGGTCAGCATCAGCACCTCCGAGATCCCCAACGATCCCGAGGCGACCATCGCCAAGATGCAGCAGGTGGAGCGCGCAGCCCTTGCTCCCGCCCAGCCATCCAGCCAAGACCGCCAAGTAGCGGCTCAGGCCCGTGGAACCCAGATCGAAGCGCGCCAAGAGCTGCAAGCTATGCAGCGTGAGGAACAAGGCGAGCAGCTACAGCACTCACAAGCGCCGCGGCTGTTCCCCTCTGATGAGCAGCCGTCTACATTGGTTCCTGGATCGCAGCCGAGCGATGTCAGTGGCCTGCAGCCAGATGAGAAGCAGCGGGTATTAGCCGGAGAGTTACGCCAGCGCTATCCCGACCTCAGCGAGCAGATGCAGCAACGCCAGCAAAGTATCTCCCAGCGTTATCAAAGCACCGGGCAGTTCCGCCCAGAGAGCATCCTCTCCCTGAGCGCTTAGTCCTTACCCTCTCTATTTCCTTTTTGCGTTAGCAAAGGCATCGGCAAAGGCCGAGTTGAGCTGAGCCGGTTTGTTGCCGCCTGAGCGCTGGCCTTGATGGCGACTCGCCCCGCCATGTGGCTTGTTGCTGCGCCGTGGCTGGGCACTGGCATTACTGCCGCCGCTTTGCACTTCGTCGTCCATTCGCATACTCAGGCCGATGCGTTTGCGCGGCACGTCCACTTCCATCACCTTGACCTTGACCACATCGCCGGCCTTTACCACTTGGTGTGGATCCTTGACGAACTGATGCGACAGGGCCGAGATATGAACCAGACCATCTTGGTGCACGCCGATATCCACAAAGGCACCGAAGTTGGTGACATTGGTAACCACGCCTTCTAAGCGCATGCCGGTCTTGAGGTCTTTAAGGGTTTCTACTCCATCCTTAAACTCGGCGGTGGTGAACTCAGGGCGCGGGTCGCGGCCGGGCTTTTTCAGCTCGCTGATGATGTCTTTGACCGTCGGCAGACCGAAGTTGTCATCGGTAAACTGCTGGGGATCGAGCTTGTTCAGCACGCTGTCGTTGGCTACCAGTTGCTGGATGTCCAGCTGGCAGTGCGAGGCAATTGCCTTGACCACTGGGTAGGCCTCAGGGTGCACCGCCGAGCCATCCAGCGCATTGTTGCCGCCATTGATTCGCAAAAAGCCGGCACTTTGCTCGAAGGCTTTAGGGCCAAGGCGCGCTACCTTTTTGATCTGGCTGCGGTTGGCAAAGGCGCCGTTCTCGTCGCGGTAGGCCACGATATTGTCGGCGATGGTTTGGTTGAGGCCGGCCACCCGGCTAAGTAGCGGCGCGGAGGCGGTATTCAGATCCACCCCTACGGCGTTTACACAGTCTTCCACCACGGTATCTAGCTGTTGGCTTAGCTGAGTCTGGCTAACATCGTGCTGGTACTGGCCAACGCCGATGGATTTAGGGTCGATCTTCACCAGCTCGGCCAGCGGGTCTTGCAGGCGACGGGCAATCGATACTGCACCGCGTATGCTTACGTCCAGATCCGGGAATTCTTTGGCGGCCAGCTCCGAGGCGGAGTAGACCGAGGCGCCGGCTTCGCTGACCATCAGCTTTTTCAGCTTAGGGATCTGCAGCAGTGTCAGTAGCTCTTTGGCAAGCTTATCGGTCTCCCGAGAGGCGGTGCCGTTACCGATGCTGATCAGCTCAACATCGTGGCGTTTCACCAGCTCGGCAAGGGTCGCCAAACTGGCCTGCCATTGGTTTTTCGGTGCGTGCGGGTAGATGGTGGCCATATCAACCAGCTTACCGGTGGCATCGACCACTGCGACTTTCACTCCGGTACGCAGGCCGGGATCGAGCCCCATGGTGGCCTTGGTGCCTGCCGGTGCGGCCATCAGCAGATCGTTAAGGTTGCGCGAGAATACATCGATAGCGGCGGTTTCGGCGCGCTCGCGCAGTGCGTTTAATAGCTCGGTCTCCAGCGAGAGCTTGAGCTTCACCCGCCAGGTCCATTGCACTACGCTGGCCAGCCAGGCATCGGCGGGACGTTGCTGTTGGCGGATCCCGGTGTGCTCGGCAATCAGGTATTCCGCCGGGTGAGAAGCGCCTTCTTCGCCGATCACAAGGTTAAGCTGTAACACCCCCTCGTTGCGGCCGCGTAGCATGGCTAACGCGCGGTGCGATGGCACCTTGCTTAGCGCTTCGCGATAGTCGAAGTAGTCCTGGAACTTCTGGCCGTTTTGCTCTTGTCCGGGGACTACGCTGCTTTGAAGCTCACCGTCGCGATTGAGCAAGGCGCGTAAGCCTGCCAGCAAGCCGGCATCCATGGCAAAGCGCTCCATCAGGATAAACTTGGCACCGTCGAGGCAGGCCTTGCTGTCGGCGAATCCGGCTTCGGCATCGATAAACGATTGGGCTTCGCTTTCCGGGTTAAGCTCTGGCTGTGCAAACAGGCGATCCGCCAGCGGCTCTAACCCGGCCTCAATGGCGATCTGCCCCTTGGTACGGCGTTTCGGCTTATAGGGGAGGTACAGGTCTTCCAGCTCGGTCTTGCTTTCGCAGTCGCTGATTTGCTTTCGCAGCGCGTCGCTGAGTTTGCCTTGTTCATCGATGGATTTGAGGATGGTCTCGCGGCGTGCCTGTAGTTCGCGCAGGTAGCTGAGGCGTTGCTCCAGCTTACGTAGCTGGGTGTCATCCAAGCCGCCGGTCACCTCTTTACGGTAACGGGCAACAAAGGGAACGGTGGCGCCTTCATCAAGCAGCTGGGTGGCTGCGTTGACTTGTTGGGCCTTGGCGCCGATCTCCTCGGCGATGATCTTGGCGATGTCTTGCATGATGCTTATCTGTCTAAACCCTTCACTGGGCGGGGGCATCTATCATAGTGGCTTTGCCCGGCGCTGCAAGCCTGCTGCTTGGCTCTTGTTGTGTGCTTACACAAAAACTTCACCTAGTGACGAATAACCTGTGATAGCGTTTTCCCTTCAAAAGTCTGTCATTCGGCCTAAGCCATCCACCAGAAATCGGGGTTCTACGGGTAATTACCGCGTACTTATAAAATTATCTGTGGCTATATTGATCTTTTGGGGTAAACGTTTACACTTTGCGATAGTGATCACAGCGGCGAGCTTAGGTAGGCTGATAGAATTGGCCTCAATACTAGGGTACAGAGCCCTTGGAGGTCGTAGTTTTTGACCTTACTAATTAACAGGAGTGGACTGTGAAAGTTCTGGTAACGGGTGGAATGGGCTATATCGGTAGCCACACATGTATTCAAATGATTGAAGCCGGCATGCAGCCGATCATCGTGGACAACCTGTGCAACAGTAAAGCGACCGTGCTGGCGCGCGTCGAGAAACTGAGTGGCGTACAGCCGCTGTTCTATCAGGGCGATATCCGTGACCGCGAGTTGCTCAAGCGCATCTTCAGCGAGCACGACATCGACTCGGTGATCCACTTTGCCGGTTTGAAGGCGGTGGGTGAATCAGTGGCCAAGCCGCTGGAATACTACGACAACAACGTGCACGGCTCTTTGGTACTGGCGGAAGTGATGCGTGATGCGGGCGTGAAAAGTATCGTATTCTCCTCTTCGGCCACCGTCTATGGCGACCCGGAAGAGATCCCGATTAAAGAGACCACCGCAGTGGGCGCAACCACCAACCCTTACGGCCGCAGTAAGTACATGGTGGAAGAGTGCTTCCGCGATATGCAGCACGCCGACCCTGAGTGGAGCGTGACCTTGCTGCGCTACTTTAACCCGGTTGGCTCGCACCCATCAGGGGATTTGGGCGAAGACCCACAAGGTATTCCTAACAACCTTATGCCGTTTATCGCCCAGGTGGCGGTAGGTCGCCGTGAGCAGCTATCCGTGTTCGGTGACGATTACCCAACCGTAGATGGCACCGGTGTACGCGATTACATCCACGTGATGGATCTGGCCGACGGCCACGTTGCGGCCCTCAAAGCTGTAGGTGCCAAACAAGGTCTGCACATCTACAACCTGGGTACCGGCCAAGGCAGCAGTGTACTGCAGATGGTAGAGGCCTTTGCTCAGGCTAGTGGCCAGCCGATCCCTTATCAAATTTGTCCGCGCCGCCCCGGTGATATCGCCGAGTGCTGGGCAGACCCAAGTAAAGCTGAAGCCGATCTCGGTTGGAAGGCCACCCGCAGCGTTGCGGATATGGCCGCCGATACCTGGCGTTGGCAATCCAATAACCCTCAAGGCTATCCCGATAGCGAAGACTAGTTTTAGGTAGAAGTATGTCATTAGATACAGAGTTCGATGCGACAGAACATCCGCATCGCCGATACAACCCGCTTACCGGGCAATATGTACTGGTGTCTCCGCACCGGGCCAAGCGCCCATGGCAGGGGCAGGATGAAGCGCCAGAAGAGTCAGAAGCTAAGTCCTACGATAGCGAATGTTTCCTGTGTGCAGGTAACACCCGGGTATCTGGTGACGTAAACCCAGACTACAAAGGCACCTTTGTTTTCAGTAACGACTTTGCTGCCCTGCAGCAAGATACCCCCGACGTGCCAGAGAGTGGTGACCCGCTGTTTCGCGCTGAAAGTGCTCGCGGCCTGAGCCGGGTGCTGTGTTTCTCTGAAGATCACAGCCGCACCCTGCCAGAGCTGAGCGTACCCGCGATCCGTGGTGTTGTTGATACCTGGGACGAGCAAGTCTCTGAGCTGGGTAAAGACTACCTATGGGTACAGGCGTTTGAGAACAAAGGTGCGATGATGGGCTGTTCGCAGCCGCATCCGCATGGCCAGATCTGGGCCAACAGCTTCTTGCCAAACGAGATTGCCCGTAAAGACGTATTGCTGCGTGAATACTACGAGCAAAACCAGCGCAACCTGCTGGAAGACTACGTCGCTCGCGAGATGGAAGACGGTGCCCGCACCGTGGTGGAGACCGAACACTGGCTGGCAGTGGTACCGTACTGGGCGGCTTGGCCGTTCGAAACCATGCTGATGCCTAAAGCCACCGCGCGCCGTTTTGAAGACCTGAGCGAAGCGCAGCGCGACGACTTAGCGCTGGCACTGAAAAAGCTGACTTCACGCTACGACAACCTATTCAAGTGCTCATTCCCATACTCTATGGGCTGGCACTATGCGCCGTTTTTCAAAGATGGCGAAGGCATTGAACACTGGCAGCTGCATGCCTTGTTCTACCCACCACTACTGCGCTCAGCCAGCGTACGTAAGTTTATGGTGGGCTACGAGATGTTGGCAGAAAGCCAGCGTGACCTCACCCCAGAACAAGCTGCTGATCGCCTGCGTGCGGTTAGCGATGTGCATTACAAAGATCAATAGGTCGTATCATGAGCAAGCAACAACAACTGGTTAACGCTGTATCCAGCAGCTTTGAAAAAGCGTTCAGCTATGCCCCAGCCAGCCTGATCCAGGCGCCGGGCCGAGTCAACCTGATCGGTGAGCACACTGACTACAACGACGGCTTTGTACTGCCTTGTGCCATTGACTATCAAGCGGTCGTTGCGGCTAGCCGCCGTGATGACAAGGTGGTGCGTGTTGTATCGGTGGATTATGACGATGCCCAAGACGAGTTCCGCCTTGACCAAGAGATTGAGTTTGTCGAAGGCAAGATGTGGGCAAACTACATCCGCGGTGTGGTGAAGTGTCTGTTGGCCCGTGGCTACCAGTTCGCTGGCGCCGATATCTCGGTGAGCGGTAACGTGCCACAGGGCGCAGGCCTGAGCTCGTCCGCTGCGCTGGAAGTGGTGATCGGCCAAACCTTCAAGACCTTGTACAACCTGAGCATCAGCCAGCAAGAGATTGCCCTTAACGGCCAGCAGGCTGAGAACGAGTTTGTGGGCTGTAACTGCGGCATCATGGACCAGCTGATCTCAGCCGAAGGCAAGCAAGACCATGCCCTGCTGATCGACTGCCGTAGCTTGGAAACTCGCCCGGTAGCCATGCCTACCGATCTGGCGGTGATGATCATCAACTCCAACAAGAAGCGCGGCTTGGTAGACAGCGAGTACAACACTCGCCGTGAGCAGTGTGAAGAAGCCGCCCGCTACTTCAAGGTGAAAGCGCTGCGTGATGTGACCCTCGAGCAGTTGGAAGCCGCCAAGTCAGAGATCTCTGAGCTGGTGTACAAGCGCGCTCGCCACGTTATCACCGAGAACACCCGCACCGAGCAAGCCGCCGATGCGCTGGCCAAGGGTGACAAGGTTGTGATGGCGAGTCTGATGGCTGAGTCGCACGCATCGATGCGCGATGACTTTGAAATCACCGTTAGCGAGATCGATACCTTGGTAGAGATCGTCAAAGACGTAGCCGGCGAAGATGGCGGCGTGCGTATGACCGGCGGCGGCTTTGGTGGCTGCGTGGTATCGCTACTGCCACTGGATAAAGTCGAAGCTGCGCAGCAGGCTATCGAGCAACACTATTTTGCTAAGACTGGCTTGAAAGCCGACATCTACGTATGTCAGGCCAAAGACGGTGCTGGTGAAATCTAAAGCCTTGGGAGCTATACCCCAACCCTAATTAGCAATCCTAGTTGTTTACGCTACCCACTTTGGGTAGCGTTTTTTTTACCCATCGCTTTTTTGTTACCATGGCGGCGGAAATGTAACCGGGGGATACCTATGTATTTTGTTTGTTCAGATATTCACGGCGACGCTGCGGCGCTTAAGCTAGCCCTTGAGCGCTTCGAGCAAAGCGGTGCGCGTTATCTGTTGAGTCTGGGAGATTTGCTTAACCACGGCCCGCGTAATCCCTTGCCCGAGCATTATCGGCCTCTGGAATGTGCCGAGATGCTTAACCAGTATCGTAAGCAGATCATTGCTGTGCGCGGCAACTGCGACAGCGAGGTGGATCAAGCGCTGTGTGAGTTTCCGATACTCAGCGAGTACAACCAGCTGCTAGTGGGAGAGCGCCGCCTGTTCTGTTGTCACGGTCACACCTATAAAGCCGATAAGCTGCCACCGCTGAGCGAGGGCGATGTGTTTGCCTCGGGCCACACCCATGTGCCAGTGGCAGAAAAACAGCAGTCGCTGTACCTGTTTAACCCAGGTTCTATCTCGATGCCGCGCCAGCAGTGGGCCGCCAGCTATGGGCTGATTGATGAGCAGGGTATGCGCGTTTGCAGCTTGGAGGATGGCAAGGAGTTGCTGTCCTGCGCCTTTTAGTTTTAGGGCGATAGCTTGCGGGAAATAAAAAGGGCGCCACTGGGCGCCCTTATCGATCAACGTCGCGCTTAGAACGCGTAGATCAGGTTAATACCGCCGCCGCTCTCTTCACGCTTGCCAGCGCCAAGGTCGTTCAGGTTGTAGCGGTTAAGTTCGATAGAGGCAATCAGGCCATTGGCGATGGCGTATGACAGACCACCGGCTACGATGTCGCGGTTACCGTGGGCATTCACACGGGTATCATCGAAATCAATGCTCGAGTAGTAGAAGAACGGACGCAGACCGTTGCTCATGTTGTACTCAACCCAGATATCCCAGGCATCGGCATCGGCCCACTCGCCGTGACCGAAGTTGTACAGGTCGGCTTGATGGATCTTATCACCCATGGTGTAGGCACCGGCCACACGCAGGCCTGCCAGCTGGTATTCACCGGCAAAAGTCAGGGCGCGCTGCTTGTCGCCATCAATCAAGCCTTGGTTGTCGCTGCCGCTAACACGCACTTTGTTCTCAACAAAAGCCACACCCAAGCTCAGGCCAAACTGGCTGTCGTAGCTTAGTGAGGCACCGTAGTTGTTCTTGCGCGAGATATCACCGGTGTAGCCATCGGCGGCAAAGCCATAGTGAGCAGCAATGTTGAAATCGGCAACGCTCATGCGGTAGGCCATCAGGTTGTCACCACGACCGGTTGCGGCGAATGCACCGTCGGCACCTTCTGAGTAGATAGGCGTTGCATCTGGGTCGATGAGAATCATGTTGTCCATGTAACGGGCAACGTCGTGGTAGGCTGACCACTGCTTACCGAAGCTCAGGCGGCCCAGCTCTTCGTGGCTGGCTTCAACAAAGGCCAAGCGGTTACGGAAGTTGCTGCTGGACGAGTTTGGTGAGTTAGAGAACTGATCCCACTCAAATTTTCCACTTAGTACCCAGTTGTCACCCATTTGGCGGTGTGCTGCCAGGTTTAAAATGCTACGGTTCAGGCTTAGCTGAGTGTCATCGTGGTAAAACTGGTTGTGTGCGTCCAACACAAGTACGCCACCTAGTTCCAGACTGTTTTGCTCGTCTTGGTAGATGACTTGTGCGTGCGCTTGGCTAGCCAGTACTGCGCCGGCTACCACTGCAGAAAGTGCGTTAAGTTTCATGTTACTTAGTTCTTTATCTTGGTTTGTGGATGTGTTGCGGGGTTGTGTCCCGTTATTAAGCCATATATTGAACAATAAAACTACATAATGGCTATGTTTTAGTTGTGAGTGATGTCTACATCACTTTTGGCCGAGCAGGATCAGGTCCGTGCCTCTGGCAGCACCGTAGAGAGAAACACATAAGAGAGAGTGATTAATGCGTACGTCGATCGTGACCCGCGAGGGCTTTGAGCGGCTCAAACAAGAGCTGGACTGGCTGTGGAAAGAGGAACGCCCCGAGGTGACCAAGAAAGTGGCCTGGGCGGCTAGCCTTGGCGACCGCAGTGAGAACGCCGACTATCAATATAACAAAAAGCGCCTGCGTGAAATTGACCGCCGGGTGCGTTACTTGCGCAAGACACTGGAGAAGGTCAAGGTGGTCGACTATTCGCCTGTACAGGAAGGTAAAGTGTTCTTCGGTGCGTGGGTCGATATTGAAAATGAGCAGGGCGAGCAGCGCAGCTTTCGAATTGTTGGCTACGATGAGATCTTCGGGCGCAACGACTATATCTCGGTGGACTCGCCGATGGCGCGGGCGCTGCTGCAAAAGGAAGTGGATGATGAAGTGATCGTACGCACCCCGGAAGGCGAGAAAGAGTGGTGGGTGGTGGCGATCAGTTATAAGCGGGAGCAGTGACGCTCTATTTATGAATTATTTTCAAGTTGACCTAGGTGCAACTTAAATTTCGTTGACAATAAAAAGGCGGTTCCGCATATTTGGATGTATGGACGTCTATATGTCTTGTAAGACGCGTGCGGTAAATGGAGAAAGCAATGGGATATGCACAACACATCGAGTCACTAAACCAAAACCTCAGCGAACTGGGGAACGACATCAATGTCTCTTTTGAGTTTTTTCCGCCTACCACTGAGTCCATGGAAAACACCCTGTGGAATTCAATCGAACGCCTGCAAACCCTGCAGCCCTCGTTTGTCTCGGTCACCTATGGCGCCAACTCTGGAACCCGTGACCGCACCCATAACGTTATCAAGCAAATCAAAGAGCGCACCGGCCTGAATGCGGCGCCTCACCTGACTTGTATCGATTCCACCCCGGACGAGCTAAAGCAGATCGCTCAAGACTACTGGGACAATGGTATTCGCAACATTGTGGCCTTGCGCGGCGACCTGCCAGACGGTGCCAGCAAACCTGATATGTATGCCAATGATTTGGTCAGCCTGCTTAAAGGCGTGGCGGATTTCGATATCTCAGTGGCCGCCTACCCCGAGGTACACCCTGAGGCGAAGAGCGCCCAAGCTGACTTGCTGGCGTTAAAGCGTAAGATGGATGCGGGCGCTAACCGGGCGATTACCCAGTTCTTCTTCGATGTTGAGAGCTACCTACGTTTTCGCGACCGTTGTGCGGCGATTGGCATTGAAGGTGAGATTGTGCCGGGGATCTTGCCAGTGTCCAACTACAAGACCCTGTTGAAGTTCTCCTCGTTTGCTAACGTGAAGATCCCCAACTGGATGCATCAGCAGTTCCAAGGTCTGGACGATGATCAAACCACCCGCAACTTGGTGGGCGCCAGCATCGCCATCGATCAGGTGAAGGTGCTATCGCGTGAAGGGGTGAAGGATTTCCACTTCTACACCCTAAACCGCGCCGAGCTGAGCTATGCCATTTGCCACACTTTGGGTGTGCGTCCGCAAACTGCATAAGCCTCGAAAACTATTAAAAAGCCGCCTGTTGGGGCGGCTTTTTGACAACTGCGGTTAGCTCCGCCGACCTAAGCGCAGCAGCAACATACCTGCGCCTAATAGCAGCACGCTGGTAGGCTCTGGCACGCTGCTCGCTTCCAGATCAAACACCCAGCTGTCGCCATTACTGAACTCGATAACGATGTTGTCCAGCGCCCCCATAAAGCTATCACCCCAGGCTGAGCCGGTGGAAAAGGCGATCCCTAGTAGCTTCTCGCTGGCATAGTCGACCTCGGCCAGTGAGTTGACGCCATCGTCGCTATAGCCCGGGTCGAGCAACTCATCCCAAGTGGGGGCGGTGTAGCTGCCGGCGGCAGGATAGTCATAGACGCGTAGTTGGTTGGTACCGGCGTCGGTGCTCCAAGTGGTCCAGCTATCCGCAGTGCTATCGATATTGATGGCGTAAAAAGGATCGAGGTTAAGTCGGTTGCCGTACCAACCCGCGCCGTCGTTACTGCCATCGGCTTGGGTGTAGAGCGACAGGTAGAAGTCATTCTCCGAGCTGTTGTGGCTGATGGGTTTATTGGTATCAAAGCGCACCGCGCTGATATCGCCCAACATAATGCTGCTAGCGGGGTCGAAGTTCAGCCAGCCAAACGATTTTGCGCCGGGAGTGCCGAAGCTGGTGGCTTGCCACGAGCTATCGCCGATGGAACCGCCGGGCTGTGCTGCTACGTTGTCGAATAATGACGAATCGTCAAGGGTGGTAATGGTGGTGGCGAGACTTGGTAAACTGCAGGCCAAAATCCCAAGGACAACAAGTTTTCTTAGTTGTTTCATCTGCCTATCCTTAGTTAGATGGTTCTTCTCAGAGCTCGGATTCGAGCATCTTGCGTTATTCGTAAAGCAATACTTACACCAACTAAAAAAATGTTTTAAAACAGCGACTTTTACTGATTAATTGCGTTTTATGTAAAGCGGGCTGACAGTTAATACTCAATTACTGTGAGATAAGTCTCAGGAATACAGCGACATAGCAAAATCGGGAAAGGCGAAAACGAGGGCAAGCAACAGACGACAGTGGTCGGCTGTTGCTTATAGGCAGGGGAATAGTTGCTTAAGTAAAGAGGGCTTAGGCGGTCTCGGCCTCTTGCTCGGGCACCTCGGCGTTGGCCAAGTGCTTGATACAGGCTCGTAGCAGTTGGATCCGCGGCAGTACCCGTTCAATTGCGATGCACTCTTCCGGCGAGTTAAGGTTTTGCCCCACTGCGCCCAGACCATCGACACAGGCAAGGCCATGTGCGGCGACTAAGTTGGCATTGGAGCTCTTATCGCCACTGCGCCATTTAGTGGTTTGTCCGAGGTTCTCAGCGGCTTGCTCGAGCTCTTCACAGAAGCTTTGATTGCTGGCGTTATTAAAGGCCGGTTTGTAGGCCTTGCGATCTAACACGATGTGCATCTGTTCCACACTTGGTGACTGGCTCCACTGGCGCAGCTGTTGATCGAGCTGTTGGTAGTAGTGGTTACTGGTAAAGCGCAGCTCAAACTTCATCTGGCAATGCTCAGCAACTTGGTTAGTCTTCTCACCGCCGGCCACATAGCCAACGTTGACATCGATATTCGGCCATTGCTGTGCCAGTTGTTCCAGTTTGACCACCCACTGGCCCATCTCGCTGATGGCGCTGCATTTGCGTTTACCAACCTTAGCGGCGTGGGCTGATTGACCGGTGAAGTCCACCTGGTAGCGCGCCATACCGCGTCGCCCATTGATTAAGCAGCCGCCCATGGTACCGGTATCCAGAACCATGCAACGCTTGGCGCGCTTGGCCAGTTTATTCAGCATGGTGTGAGAGTAGCGCGAGCTGACATGCTTATCGGGACAGATCAGGATGGCGATGGACAACTCGGCCAGATCGCTGGGATCGGTGCTGCGTAGTGCGTGTAGCAGGTTGACTAAGCCGGCTTTGCTATCGGCGATGCCGGGGCCATAGGCAAACTCGCCTGCGATGGACATCGGGCGGCGAAAGGCGGTGCCCTCGCTGTAACTGGTATCCACGTGCCCGAGGATTAGCAGGTCGATGGGGCCGTTGTTTACTTGATTAGAAATCACCAAGCCCGGCCCGGCCTTGCCGCAACCATAACGTCGCACCTGCCAGCCGATGTTTTCGAACTTCTGCTGCACCAGCTGGGTAACACGTTCGATGCCGGTGATGTTATAGGTGCCGCAGTCGATATTGACCAGAGGGCGCAACTCGTCGAGGTATTCGCTGATATCAAACTTCATAGCATGTCCTTGCACTGAGATGAAATACTGAAGGACCGTTGCTGTTTGCGCGAAAGCGAGGTGGCGGCGAGTGCGGCCCGAAACAGCCTATAGTCCGTTTAGCGCCGTATAGATAAACGGTTGCACGGCTGCTGGCAGCGCGTGTCCGGTGCGGCGCAATTCTGCTTCCAGATATATTGAACTGCGTTGTTGATATCCATATAAAATTTGTGGACTTTTGATTTAGCGCAGTTTGCGAGGGGCAAAATCCTTAAGTCTGCGAGCGAGTCGACAAAATTACGTTTAATAAAAACAAAGAGGCCGTCACAAGGACGGCCTCTGGTTTCTCTGTAGCTAACTAAGTAGCCGCTCCGGCTTAACCGGTGTTACGCATACCTGCAGCGATGCCAGCGATGCTTACCATCAATGCTTGGTCAACCAGCGGGTGCAGCTCGTCGGCTTTACGCGAACGGTTCAGTAGCTCAACCTGCAGCACGTGTAGCGGGTCGATGTATGGTGCACGGGCCTTCAGGGCTTGTTCAACCCAAGGCTGTTCGGCCAAAAGCTTCTCAGCGCCAGTTAGGGTCAGCAGGTGCTCTTCTGCTTTAGCCAGACGCTCACGCAGATCCACACCCAGGCGATGCAGCTCAGGCTCAACCAGACGCTCTTCGTAGATCTCAGACAGCCAGCTGTCTGCTTTCACGAATACCATTTCCAGCATCGCCAGACGGGCTTCAAAGAACGGCCATTGGCGCATCTCTTTGAACACATCTTGCTTGCCATCTTCGATTAGCTGGCGCAGTGCGGTCTCGCTACCCAGCCATGCTGGCAATAGCAGACGGTTCTGTGACCAAGAGAAGATCCATGGAATGGCACGTAGGCTCTCTACACCGCCATCGGCACGACGCTTGGCTGGTCGACTACCCAGAGGCAGCTTGCCTAGCTCTTGCTCTGGCGTTGCTGAGCGGAAGTAAGGCACGAACTGCTCTTCACCACGTACTACGCCGCGGTAGGCATCACAGGAGGTCTCAGCAACCTGATCCATAATGTCGCGCCACTCTTGCTTAGGCTCGATTGGCGGCAGCAGGTTCGCTTCCAAAATCGCGCTGGCGTACAAGCTTAGGCTGTTCAGGGCCACTTTTGGCAGGCCGAACTTAAAGCGGATCATCTCGCCTTGCTCAGTCACGCGCAGGCCGCCTTTTAGCGAGCCCGGAGGCTGTGACAACAGTGCGGCGTGCGCAGGCGCGCCACCACGACCGATAGTACCGCCACGGCCATGGAACAAGGTCAGTTTGATCTGCTGGTTATCGCAGATGCTTACCAGCGCTTCCATCGCGCGGTATTGTGCCCAGGCCGCAGCTAGAACACCGGCATCTTTGGCTGAATCCGAATAACCAATCATTACGTGCTGGTGGCCATCAATGTAGCCGCGGTACCAGTCAACCGATAGCAGTTTGCTCATGGTGGCCGGCGCGTTATTCAAATCCTCTTCGGTTTCGAACAGCGGAGCAACCGGCAGACGGAACGGACAACCAGCTTCTTTAAGCAGCAGTTGTACCGACAGTACGTCTGATGGCTCGGCAGCCATAGAGATAATGTAGATACCCAGCGCTTCGCGGCGCTGCTTGGCGATCACCTTACAGGTGTCCAGTACCTCTTGTACTGACTCACTTGGCTCCCAGTCGCGTGGTAGCAGCGGGCGCTTAGAGTTCAGCTCTTGCAGCAAGAAGCTTTGCTTGTCGGTCTCGGTCCACTGTGCGTAATCGCCCAGACCCAGGTAGCGAGTGATCTCAGATACCGCTTCGGTGTGGCGAGAGGCATCTTGGCGGATATCCAGACGCAGCAGGTTAATGCCAAAGCACGAGATACGACGCAGCAGATCCAGCAGGGTGCCGTCGGCGATGATGCCCATACCGGCATCGTGCAGGCTGTCGTAGCACAGCTCCAGCGGCTCACGCAGCTGTTCGTTGCTCACGATAAGATCGCGTGCTTCGGTGTACTGGCCTTTCAGCTTGGCGGTCAGATAGTCGTGGGTTTCTTGTAGCTCGGCGCGCAGTACCTTCAGTACGGCACGGTAAGGCTCGTCGTGGTTGTCGGTTTGTGACAGCAGCGCTTCGCTGGCATCGCTCATCGACAGCTCTTTCACCAGGTGCTTCACCTCCTCCAGGTAAAGGTCGGTGGCTACCCAGCGGCTCGATAGCAAGACTTCTTCGGTCACCTTGGCGGTTACGAATGGGTTACCGTCACGGTCACCACCCATCCAAGAAGAGAAGATTACCGGAGCGGCATCCAGCGGCAGGCGCATATCAAAGCGCTGTTGCAGCTTGCTGTCGAACTGGCGGATAAACTCTGGCACGGCGTGCCATAGTGAGTTCTCGATAACCGCAAAGCCCCACTTCGCTTCATCGACTGGGGTTGGGCGGATCTTACGGATTTCGTCGGTGTGCCACGCTTGGTTAATCAGTGCTTCCAAGCGGGTTAGGATCTGTTCGCGCTCTTGTTCTGGCAGGTCCAGCTCCAGCCAATCCAAGCAATCGTTCATTTGTACGTGCTTGTTAATCAGCGTGCGACGGGTCACCTCGGTTGGGTGAGCAGTCAGTACCACTTCGATGCTCAGCTTAGACACCGCTTCGCGGATCTCGGCTTCGCTGAGGTTCTCGCCCTGTAGCTTCTGGAATAGCTCGTCGACGGGGTCGGCCACTGCCACGCCTTTATCGCAGTTGCGCGAGATGGTGTGGAACTGTTCAGCCACGTTGGCCAGGTTCAGAAACTGGCTGAATGCTCGGGTTACCGGCAGCAGCTCTTCATCGCTGAGGTTACGCAGCAGATCGACTAGCTGCTCACGAGCGGCATCATCGCCTTCATGAGACTTCTTAGACAACTGGCGAATGGCTTCAATTTTTTCTAGAAACTCTTCACCAAGATGACTTTTGATGGTGTTGCCCAGCAATTGACCAAGCAACTTAACATTACCGCGCAAAGACGCGTTCACTTCCTGAGTAGTCGGTTGACTCATTGTGTATCCCCAAGTTTTTGCTATCTAAGGTTATTTTTGAAATTTAATAACGTAAATAGCGGGTATTTTCGTGTCCCAACATACATAAACCGCATTTCGCAGTCAAAATTGATGAAACTTACTTACAGATATTTTGATAATAATCAAAGCTCAATATAGAACCAATTCAGTCCCTTAGTGGGACAAAGTATCGACAAATCTAAAAATATAATAATTCACTTTTAATGCATATTTAGCTGTGTATACTAGAGCCTATATTTTCACTATTCTGGTGCATTGTGACGGGTAATCGTGAACAATGTCCAGAGTATACGGGTTTAGCAAAACGGACTTAAACAATGTTAAAGGCAGCGGTTGTTGGAGCCAGCGGATATACCGGCGCTGAGCTAGCCAAATTCCTCAACAAACATCCTTATATAGAGCTAAGTGGCTTGTACGTATCGAAAAACAGTGCCGATGCCGGTAAGCCACTTTCGCAGTTACATGGTCAGCTATTGGGTCAGGTAGATCTTCCGGTTTTACCTCTCGATCCAGCAGATATCTCTGAGTTATTTGCTGATATCGACATAGTGTTGTTGGCAACCGCCCACGAGGTGAGCCACGACATCGCCCATGCATTTTTATCCGTTGGCTGCCAGGTGTTTGACCTAAGCGGTGCCTTCCGTGTTAATGACCCAGATTTTTATCAGCGTTTTTATGGCTTTGAACATCGCTACCCGGCCCTGCTAGAGCAGGCGGTGTATGGCCTGGCTGAATGGAATAGTGAATATGTTAATAAAGCGCAGCTGATTGCGGTGCCCGGCTGCTACCCCACCGCCTCGCTGATCGCGCTTAAGCCACTGGCCGAGGCGGGCTTTATTGTGGGTAAGCCGGTGATTAACGCCACCAGTGGCGTAAGTGGTGCGGGTCGCAAAGCATCGCTGACCAGCAGCTTCTGCGAAGTGAGTTTGAACCCTTACGGCGTGTTCAACCATCGTCACCAGCCGGAAATCGCCAGTCATTTGGGTAATCAGGTGATCTTTACGCCGCACTTGGGCAACTTCAAGCGTGGCATTCTCGCCACCATTAATGTGCAACTTAAAGAAGGCGTGACGCCGGAGCAGGTGAACGCGGTTTACCAACAAGCCTACGCCGATAAGCCGATAGTACGTTTGCTGGACGGCAGCTGGCCTGCCATCGACAAAGTGGCCAACAGCCCGTTTATCGATTTGGCGTGGGCTCAGCAGGAGCAAGACCTGATTGTGGTCAGCGCTGAGGACAACCTGCTTAAAGGTGCCGCTTCTCAGGCGATGCAATGCGTCAACATCCGTAACGGCTTTGCTGTTACCGAATCGCTGCTGTAAGGAGTTGTGATGTCTCCTTTAGTAATCAAAGTTGGCGGCGCGGTATTGGAGCAAGACCAACTGCTCTCGAATTTGCTACAAGGCCTAAAAGGACTGAATCGACCGTGGCTACTGGTACACGGTGGCGGGGTGGTGATCGAGCAACTACTTAGTGGCTTGGGCATGACTTCGAGCAAGGTTGATGGCCTGCGCGTCACCCCCGCTGAGCAAATCCCCTACGTGACCGGCGCGCTTGCTGGTACCAGCAACAAACTGCTGCTGGCCAGCTGTCTGAAACACGGCTATTCGGCATTGGGCCTGTGTCTGGGTGATGCTGGCATCTGCAAAGTGGCGCCTTTCGATGCGCGTTTGGGCCATGTTGCGGCAGCCGAGCCGGGCAATCCTCAGCTACTTAAGTTATTGTTGTCGCAGAACTATTTACCGGTTGTGTCATCAATCGGTGTGGGTCAGGATGGATTGCTGTATAACGTAAATGCCGATCAGGCTGCGGTAGCGATTGCCCAGTCGCTCAACGCTCAGCTGGTGCTACTCAGTGATGTGCCGGGCGTGCTGGATGGTGACAAAGCCTTGATTGCCAGCCTGAATCAACAACAGTCACAGCAACTGATTGCCGATGGGGTGATCACTGATGGCATGGCGGTTAAAGTAAACGCAGCGTTGGATGCAGCCCAAACACTGGGCCAGCAAGTGCTGTTGGCCTCTTGGCAACAGCCCGAGCTGCTGGCTGACTTCCTGTCAGGGACAGCTGCAACAGATAGTGCCGCCGGGACCTTAGTGGGTTAACGGCGCGGTAATTAAGGAAAGATGATGAGTGATTTTAATCATTTGCTGAGCCTGCAAGAGCTCAGCCAAGCACAGATACTAGAGCTGCTGGCACTGGCCAAGAAAATCAAGGCCAACCCTGCTGAGTACGGCCAAGCCTTGGCCGGCAAAAGCGTGGTCACCTTGTTCGAGAAGCCTTCGCTACGTACCCGCGTGACCTTCGATATTGGCATTAACAAGCTGGGTGGCCATGCGGTCTACCTGGACCAGCAAAACGGTGCCATGGGCGAGCGTGAGAGTGTCAAGGATTTTGCCTCCAACATTACCCGCTGGGCCGATGCCATTGTTGCCCGGGTGTTCTCTCACAAGACCCTGCAAACCTTGAAAGAGCACAGCTCGGTGCCGGTGGTGAACTCGCTGTGTGACCTTTACCACCCTTGCCAAGGGTTGGCGGACTTCCTGACCATTAGCGAGAACTACGACGATCTGAGCAAGGTCAAGCTGGCCTACTTGGGCGATGGTAACAATGTGACTCATTCGCTGCTGCTTGGCGGTGCGATCTTAGGGATGGAAGTGGCGGCGATTTGCCCGCTCGGCTCTAACCCAGATGCACAGATCGTCGACAAGGCCCGTCAGCTGGCGGCAGTGTCCGGTGGCAAGATCGTGGTGTCCGACAACATCGACGACATTCAAGGCTACGACGTGGTATACGGCGATACTTGGGTATCGATGGGCGATGACACCCCGCTGGATGCGGTGAAGCAACGCTTCCTGCCTTACCAGATCAATCAGGCGATGATGGATCGCTACGGCATCAAACACGTACTGCACTGCCAGCCGGCTCACCGTGAGTTGGAGATCACCTCCGAGGTAATGGACGGCCCGCAGTCACTTATTTTCGATCAGGCTGAAAACCGCATGCACGCTCAAAACGCCGTGCTGGTTAGCCTGCTTGCATAGAATACAGATAAAGGAATACACAACATGGCAATTCAAACTGAGAACACGATTAAAAAAGTGGTGCTGGCATACTCCGGCGGTCTGGATACTTCAGCCATCATTCCATGGCTAAAAGAGACCTACAACGACTGTGAAATTGTTGCCTTCTGTGCCGATGTGGGCCAAGGCGACGAAGAGCTGGAAGGCCTGGAAGCCAAAGCATTGGCCTCTGGCGCCTCTGAGTGTCACATCGTTGATCTAAAAGAAGAGTTCGTTAGCGACTACATCTACCCAACTATCACCACCGGTGCGGTATACGAAGGTACCTACCTGCTGGGAACCTCAATGGCCCGTCCGATTATCGCTAAGGCGCAAGTGGAAGTGGCCCGCAAAGTGGGTGCCGATGCGGTATGTCACGGTTGTACCGGTAAAGGTAACGACCAAATCCGTTTCGAGAGCTGCTTCGCCGCGCTGGCCCCTGAGCTGACTGTGATTGCCCCATGGCGTGAGTGGGACATGGTAAGCCGTGAAGACCTGCTGGATTACTTGGCCGAACGCAACATCCCAACCACTGCGTCAGCGACCAAGATCTACAGCCGTGATGCTAACGCGTGGCACATCTCCCACGAAGGTGGTGAGCTGGAAGACCCATGGAACGAGCCAAGCAAAGGCGTGTGGACCATGACGGTTGACCCGGTTGATGCTCCAAATGCGCCTGAGTACGTATCGCTGAAAGTCGAGCAAGGCCGCGTCGTGTCGGTGAACGACGAGGCGCTGAGTCCTTACGGCGTACTGATGAAGCTTAACGAGATTGCTGCTGCCCACGGCGTTGGCCGCGTTGACATCACCGAGAACCGTACCGTAGGTATGAAGTCGCGTGGTTGCTACGAAACCCCGGGAGGCACCGTGATTGTGGCGGCGCTGCGTGCCATCGAAGAGCTGGTGCTGGATAAAACCTCACGGGTTTGGCGCGACAAGTTGGGTCAGGAGATGGCGCATCTGGTGTATGATGGTCGCTGGTTCACCCCGCTGTGTAAGTCACTGGTTGCAGCATCCAGCGCCCTGGCGGAAGATGTGAACGGCGAAGTTGTGGTTAAACTGTACAAAGGCCAAGCGGTTGCGACGCAGAAGCGCTCACCAAACAGCCTCTACTCAGAAGAGTTTGCCACCTTCGGTGCCGATCAGGTTTACGATCAAAAACACGCAGAAGGATTTATCCGTTTGTACTCACTGGCTAGCCGCATTCGCGCACTCAATGAAAAGAGCTAGGCTGTAGAAACAAACGAGCAATACAAACCTCAGCCTGGTTAGTTTATACAGGCTGAGGTTTTCGCAATTTAATGGAGAGACACATGGCATTGTGGGGCGGACGGTTCAGCCAGGCAGCAGATACCCGTTTTAAGCAATTTAATGATTCACTACGCTTCGACTACCGCTTAGCAGAGCAGGACATCACCGGCTCGATTGCATGGTCGAAGGCACTACTCAGCGTTGGCGTACTAACCGAAGACGAACAGCTACGACTAGAGCAAGCCTTGGTTGAACTGGGCAAGCAGGTGGCTGAGAACCCCCAGCAGATCCTTGGCAGCGATGCGGAAGATATCCACTCTTGGGTGGAAGGTCAGCTGATTCAGCGGGTTGGCGACCTCGGTAAAAAACTGCACACCGGCCGTAGCCGTAACGACCAAGTCGCCACCGACTTAAAGCTGTGGTGTAAAGACCAAGGCTTGGTGCTGCTTGAGCACCTCGATAAGCTGCAACAAAAGCTGCTGGCTTTTGCCCGTTCCCAGCAAGACACCGTTCTGCCAGGTTACACCCACTTGCAGCGCGCGCAACCGGTGACCTTCTCTCACTGGGCGATGGCCTATGTGGAGATGTTCGAGCGTGATTACTCGCGTTTGCAAGATTGCCTGAAGCGTTTGGACAGCTGCCCACTAGGCTGTGGCGCACTGGCTGGTACCGCCTATCCGATGGACCGCCAACAGATAGCCAAAGACCTTGGCTTCCGCCGTGCCACCCGTAACAGCCTCGATACCGTGTCCGACCGTGACCACGTGGTTGAGCTGATCTCCGGCGCCTCGATTAGCATGATCCACCTAAGCCGGATGGCTGAGGATCTGATCTTCTATAACAGTGGCGAGTCGGCCTTCTTGGATCTCTCAGACCAGGTGACCTCAGGCTCGTCACTGATGCCACAAAAGAAAAACCCAGATGCGCTGGAGCTAATCCGTGGTAAAGCAGGCCGCGTTTATGGCTCGCTGTCAGGCATTATGATGACCCTTAAAGCGCTGCCGCTGGCCTACAACAAGGACATGCAGGAAGACAAAGAAGGTCTGTTCGATGCCCTCGATACCTGGGGCGATTGCCTGGCGATGGCCGAGCTGGTGCTCGATGATATGCAGGTACACGAAGAGGTCACCCGCGAAGCGGCGCTAGGCGGCTACTCCAATGCCACCGAGCTGGCCGACTACTTGGTCGCCAAAGGCATCCCATTCCGCGAGGCCCACCATATTGTAGGGATTGCGGTGGTGCAGGCCATTGAGAAGGGCGTGCCGCTCGAAGAGCTCGGCCTGAGCGACTTTAAAGCGCTGGCGCCTGAGATTGAAGATGATGTCTATCCGCACCTGTCGCTGGAATCGACGCTGGCCAAGCGTCAAGCCTTGGGCGGGGTCGCGCCTGAGCAGGTGGAGCATGCCATCAGCGAGGCCGAAACACGTTTGTCGCAACGCAGCATCAGCGGCTTGCGGGTGCGCTCGGCGCGGATGACCGATCTGGATACCATCGAGGCGATGGTCAACTACTGGTCGCAGGTGGGTGAAAACTTGCCGCGTAGCCGTCCAGAGCTGGTTCAGGCAGTCGGTGATTTTGCGGTGAGTGAACAGGGCGGCAAGGTAACTGGCTGTGCTTCGCTCTACTTGTACGATACTGGTTTGGCTGAGATCCGTTCGCTCGGGGTTGAGCCCGACTACCAGCGCATTGGTCAAGGCAAGGCGATGGTTGAGCACCTTATTCGCAAGGCGCGCAAGATGGAGATCGAGAAGCTGTTTGTGCTGACCCGGGTGCCCGAGTTCTTTATGAAGATGGGCTTTAGCCCGACCTCGAAGAACATGCTGCCGGAGAAGGTGATGAAGGACTGTGACGTTTGTCCTCGCCAGCATGCCTGTGATGAGGTGGCGCTGGAGTTTCATTTGGTGCAAGACGCCCAGCTGATCCACAAGCAGCAAGTGGCCTAAACACAGCCTGTAGCTAGCCCATACAAAAAGCCGCATCCGATGATGCGGCTTTTTTAATTCATATAGCTGGCGCTAGATGGAGGTGCTAGATACGTCTAAGCGACCCTTACTCACGGCACCGAAGATCCGCTCGCTATCCAGCACTGAGGCATAGGGCAGAGGATTGCTGCTGTGCTCCAGCACATAGTCGGTCAGCTTGTCTTTGACGATGCGTTGCAGCTCGTCAGAAGACCATGGCTTAGCCAGGTAGTAGTTCAGACCGCCACGGTTGATTGCGGCAATGGTGTCTTGCAACTCGGCCTGGCCGGTTAACAGGATCTTCTTCGCCGCCAACGTGGACTCTTGCTGGTTCAGGTCAATCAGAAAATCGATGCCCAAGTCGACCGGCATAATGTGGTCAGCCAGGATCAGGGCCAGTTGCCCGCCTTCTTTTAGGTAGTCTTCGATAACCGATTTGGCTTCAGCCACATTCTCGGCGCCGTCTACGGTGAAATGTTCGCGCAGTGGCGCCAAGTCATTCAGTACACTGTCTAGCACTTCGCGCTCGTCGTCGACACATAATACTAATAATTTTTCCATGCTAGTTACTCCGGGGAAAGAGGGTTTCCTTGTAAGGGTAAATGAATAGTAAAGCGGGTTCCTTGCGCTGGTTCAGATTCCAGACTAATGGTCCCACCATGTTGATTAATTATTTGCTGACAAACACTTAGACCAATTCCCAGGCCAAAGTTTCCTTCCCGTTTGGTGGTGAAGTTCAGCTCAAAGATGCGTTGTTGGATCTCCTGCGGAATGCCTGGGCCGTTGTCGGCGAATACCACCTCAATCACTGGCTCAGGGTCGCTGATGTAACGACTTTCTATATGTAGCTGACCGCCGCCTTCCATCGCATCTAAGGCGTTGGCGATGATATTGGTCCACACCTGTTGCAGGGCGATGGGGTAGCAGTGTAGCTCGGGCAACTCGCCCAGCTCGCATTCGTACTCATAGCGCTTGAGGCGGTTCTCCATAATGGCCAAGGTATCGGCAATGCCATCGTTGATCTGTGCCTGCACTGGGCGCTCGGAGTCTTGTCCGGCATAGTGCTTGAGGCGCTTAACCAGTCCGGCGATGCGCTCGCTACAAACGCTGATGTTACGCAGGAAGCCGCCGACTCGTTGGTAGTGCTCCAAGGTATCGAGCTGGGCAGACTTGAGCGGTTTGCGCGCGGGTTTGCCGCCGGGCCACAGGCTGTCGTTATCCAGACTCATCGAGACAAAGCGGCGGGCATCGCTGCCATTGGGGTAGCGATCGCCATGCTCCTTGGCTCGGCGACGTAGCTCGGCGGTCGACAGTGGCGGCGTGCTCAGGGCATGTTGCAGAATATTCATGCCTAGTTCGGCGCTATCGGCGGGTACAGAGCCGTTCAGCAGTGCCGGGAGCTGCTGGGAGATGGTGTCGCTGCCACGGGTGATCGCTGCCACCGGGTTATTCAACTCATGGGCAACCCCGGCAATCAGTTGGCCGAGCATCGCCATCTTCTCTTGCTCGATGAGCTGGCTGTGGGCGCTGTCGAGGGAGCTCAGGGTGTTTTGTAGCTCAACCTCGGTGCGAATACTCTTCTGCAGACGGCGGTTAAACATTCGCAGTAGCAGGTTGGTAAACATCGGCAGCAGCTCGCTGTCGGAATCGAGTACCTTGGCAAAGGTCGGGCGATCGAGCTTGATCACATCGGTGGTGTCGCAGGTGACGCCGGTGGTAAAGGCGCGCTCGCCGGTGACAAAGCTCATACCGCCGACAATCGATCCCTCGCCCATGCGGGCCACCTCCAGCTCGCCCTTACGCAGCACCACTTCGCCTTTGGCGATAAACCACAGAAAGTTATTGGCCTGGCCTTCTTCGGTAAGGGTGTGGTCGGTGCTGTAGCGGCGGCACAGGTGGTGTTCGTCGTTATCTTCAAAGAAGCGATACAGGGCGCTGATAAAGCGCTCCGATAACTGCTCATCTTCCATGGTAGTGTAATCGAAGAACACGCTACGAAAGCGCGAGACCTGAGCGGCAAGGCGCGCTTCCAGCCAGCGCTTGCGCTGCGAATCGCTGGTGCGGGTGCTTGGCCAGTATTGCTCAACCAGATCCAGCACCTGACCGGAATCGGGTTCACTTAAGATGCGCTGCAGGTTCGAGGTGTTAATGAGCAGGGTTAGCAGCTCTGCGGTGGGCTGGGGATCGCTCAGCGCAATCACCGGCAGGTCGCCGGGGAAGGTTTGCAGCAGCTCGAACAGCCACTGGGTGTGCTCGAGCTCGGCGCCGCGCAGATCTAACAGCAATAAGGCAATGGGGTGTTGCTGGTTTAACTCAACAAACTGCTGGTGATCGCAGGCCAGCGAGTGCTGCACCATATGCCAAGGGGCAGCACTGTTGGCCAGCCCGGGATCGAGCCGATGCTCACTCAGTACTAATAAGCAGGATGTTTGTTCTTCTTCCATACAACTAAACCAACAAACGAATAATTAAAGCAGTGTAAAACAAAGCGTTAGCGCTTACCGCAGCTGGGGCTCACCAATTTACCGAGCTTTGTGCTAGCGCAAAGTTTCATCGAGCTGTCGAAAAATAATACAGATTTTTGTGGGGGAGTGTTGTGTTCTAGGCGCGGCTGAGTATAATGTCGCAGCTCTCTTAAGAGCACCCGGTTCGCCGGGCAAAAGCAAAGGCGTTTTCTAACTACCTTGCTTTTTATTACAGTGCCTTCGATTTGAAGGCAAATGTTGTCGTCGCATGCACTACCATCCCCGGATCTCGGAATCGGATGCCGTTGGTGCATGTTAGGTTCTTTTTTTAGTTTGGAGCTCTGTCAATGCAGAACCAAAGAATCCGAATCCGCTTGAAAGCTTTCGATCACCGTCTGATCGACCAGTCAACTGCGGAAATCGTAGAAACTGCTAAGCGCACTGGCGCTCAGGTTCGTGGCCCTATCCCACTTCCTACTCGTAAAGAGCGTTACACCGTACTTGTTTCTCCGCACGTTAACAAAGACGCGCGTGACCAGTATGAAATTCGCACCCACAAACGTCTAGTAGACATCGTTGAGCCAACTGATAAAACCGTTGATGCTCTGATGCGCCTAGACCTTGCTGCTGGTGTAGATGTGCAAATCAGCTTGGGTTAATCCCAGGTCTGAACGATAAGAGGTTTTTACAATGATTGGTCTAATCGGACGTAAAGTTGGAATGACCCGCATCTTCACCGAAGAAGGTGTGTCTATTCCAGTTACCGTAATCGAGTGTGAGCCAAACCGTGTTACTCGTGTAATCAACGAGGAAAACGATGGCTACCGTGCTCTTCAGGTAACCACCGGCACCAAAAAAGCGAACCGCGTAACCAAACCAGAAGCTGGCCAATTTGCCAAAGCTGGTGTGGAAGCGGGCCGTGGCCTGTGGGAATTCCGTCTTGCTGACGGAGAAGGTGAGCAAATCAACGTAGCTGATGAGCTAAAAGTTGATCTGTTCAACGAAGTTAAACTAGTAGACGTTACTGGCACTTCTAAAGGTAAAGGTTTCCAAGGCGGCGTTAAGCGTTGGAACTTTAAAACCCAAGATGCTACCCACGGTAACTCTTTGAGCCACCGTGCTCCTGGTTCTATTGGTCAAAACCAAAGCCCAGGTAAAGTATTCAAAGGCAAGAAGATGGCCGGCCACATGGGTGCTGAGCGCGTAACTACTCAAAATCTTGAAGTAGTACGTGTTGATCTTGAACGTAACCTCATCTTGGTTAAAGGTGCCGTCCCAGGCGCAACCAACGGTGACGTTATCGTTAAGCCAGCTGTTAAAGCGTAACGTTAGGAGATAGTAATGGAATTGGTATTGAAAGACGCGCAAAGCGCTCTTGAAGTTTCCGAAACTACCTTCGGACGTGACTTTAACGAAGCGCTGATCCACCAGGTTGTAACTGCATACGCTGCAGGTGCACGCCAAGGTACTCGCGCTCAAAAGACTCGTTCTGATGTATCAGGTGGTGGTAAGAAACCATGGCGTCAGAAAGGTACTGGCCGTGCTCGTGCTGGTACTATCCGCAGCCCTCTATGGCGCAGCGGTGGCGTAACTTTCGCGGCTCGTCCACAGGACCACAGCCAGAAAGTTAACAAGAAAATGTACCGCGGCGCTATCCGCAGCATCCTGTCAGAGCTGGTTCGTCAAGACCGTCTGATCGCTGTTGAGAAGTTCGCAGTAGAAGCACCTAAGACCAAAGAGCTGGTTGCTAAGCTGAAAGAGTACGATCTGAACGACGTTCTGATCATCACTCCAGAAGTTGACGAGAACCTGTTCCTGGCCGCACGCAACCTCTACAAAGTAGACGTTCGTGACGTTGCTGGTATCGACCCAGTAAGCTTGATCGCCTTTGACAAAGTGTTGGTAACTGCAGACGCAGTTAAGCAAATTGAGGAGTGGTTAGCATGATCAGCGAAGAGCGTTTGTTGAAAGTTCTAGTAGCTCCACATATCTCTGAAAAGAGCACTATGTCTGCTGAAAACAATAACACTATGGTTTTCAAAGTTGTAAAAGATGCAACTAAAGCAGAAATCAAAGCTGCGGTAGAGAAACTATTCGAAGTTGAAGTTGTTGGCGTTACTACCCTGAACCAAAAGGGTAAAACCAAGCGTCACGGTGTTCGTTTCGGTCGTCGTAACGACGTGAAGAAGGCGTATGTGACCTTGGCTGAAGGCGCAGACATCGACTTCGCTGGCGGCGCTGAATAAGGGGAGTACTGAATAATGGCTATTGTAAAATGTAAGCCTACTTCTGCTGGTCGTCGCCACGTTGTTAAAGTGGTTAACAAAGACCTGCACAAAGGCAAGCCTTATGCGCCTCTGTTGGACACCAAGTCTAAGTCTGGTGGTCGTAACAACAACGGTCGCATTACCGTTCGTCACATCGGTGGTGGTCACAAGCAACACTACCGTTTGATTGACTTCAAACGTAACAAAGACGGCATTCCTGCGAAGGTTGAGCGTCTGGAATACGATCCAAACCGTAGCGCGCACATTGCACTTGTACTGTACGCAGACGGTGAGCGTCGTTACATCCTGGCTCCTAAAGGTCTGACTGCTGGTGATGCAATCCAGTCTGGTGTTGATGCAGAAATCAAGGTAGGTAACACCCTGCCAATGCGCAACATCCCAGTGGGTTCTACTGTTCACGCAGTTGAGATGAAGCCTGGTAAAGGTGCACAGCTAGCGCGTTCTGCTGGTGCTTACGCTCAAATCGTTGCTCGCGACGGTGCGTACGTAACCCTGCGTCTGCGTTCAGGCGAGATGCGTAAAGTTCTGGCTGATTGCCGCGCCACCCTAGGTGAAGTGGGCAACTCAGAGCACATGCTACGCAAGCTGGGTAAAGCTGGTGCTAACCGCTGGCGCGGTGTTCGTCCTACCGTTCGCGGTGTGGTTATGAACCCAGTAGACCACCCACACGGTGGTGGTGAAGGCCGTACCTCAGGTGGTCGTCACCCAGTTACTCCTTGGGGTGTACCTACCAAGGGTTACAAAACTCGTAAGAACAAGCGTACTGATAAATACATCGTACGTCGTCGTACTAAATAATTAAGGGGAATCGCCATGCCACGTTCTCTCAAGAAAGGTCCATTTATTGACCTGCACTTGTTGAAGAAGGTAGAGAAAGCGGTGGAAAGCGGGGACAAGAAACCATTGAAAACTTGGTCTCGTCGCTCAATGATCATTCCACAAATGATCGGTTTGACCATCGCTGTCCATAATGGTCGTCAGCATGTACCAGTATTCGTAACTGATGAAATGATCGGTCACAAACTGGGTGAGTTTGCACCAACTCGTACTTATCGCGGCCACGCTGCTGATAAGAAAGCGAAGAAGAAGTAAGGAGTAGATGATGGAAGCTTTAGCTAAACACCGTTTTGCTCGCACTTCTGCGCAAAAGGCTCGCTTGGTTGCTGATCAGATCCGCGGTCAGAAAGTTGAAGAAGCACTTGTAACTCTGCAATTCAGCAGCAAGAAAGCAGCTGCTCTAGTTAAGAAAGTACTAGAGTCTGCCATTGCTAATGCCGAGCACAACGAAGGCGCCGACATCGACGAGCTGAAAGTTGCCAAAATCTTTGTAGATGATGGTCCAACTCTGAAGCGCATTCGCCCACGTGCGAAAGGCCGTGCCGACCGTATTATCAAGCGTACCAGCCACATCACTGTGGTTGTATCTGATAGCTAGGAGATAAGCAATGGGTCAGAAAGTACATCCTAATGGTATTCGCCTAGGTATCGTTAAACCATGGAACTCCACCTGGTATGCCGATAAAGGTGAATATGCAGATAACCTGCACAGCGATTTCAAAGTGCGTCAGTTTCTTACTAAAGAGCTGAAAAACGCCTCTGTTTCTCGCATTACTATCGAACGTCCTGCGAAGAGCATCCGTGTGACCATTCACACTGCTCGTCCAGGTGTTGTAATCGGTAAGAAAGGTGAAGACGTTGAAAAGCTTCGCCAAAAAGTGAACAAGCTTGCCGGCGTACCTGCGCAAATCAACATTGCCGAAGTACGTAAGCCAGAGCTTGACGCTAAATTGGTTGCCGACTCTATCTCTAGCCAGCTAGAGCGTCGTGTAATGTTCCGTCGTGCGATGAAGCGCGCAGTTCAAAACGCTATGCGCCTGGGTGCCAAAGGTATCAAGGTTGAAGTTAGCGGTCGTTTGGGCGGTGCTGAAATTGCGCGTTCTGAGTGGTACCGTGAAGGCCGTGTGCCTCTACACACTCTGCGTGCAGACATCGATTACGCAACTTCAGAAGCGTTGACTACCTACGGTATCATCGGCGTTAAGGTATGGATCTTCAAAGGTGAAATCCTGGGCGGTATGCCTGTAGCTGCTGCTCCTGAAGCTCCTGCTAAGCCTAAGCGCAACAAGCGCAACGCTAAATAGGAGAAACGGGAATGCTACAACCAAAACGTACTAAATTCCGTAAGCAACACACTGGTCGTAACCGCGGTCTAGCGAAAGGTCAAAAAGTATCTTTCGGTGACTTCGGCCTTAAAGCGACTGGCCGTGGCCGTCTGACTGCTCGTCAAATCGAAGCAGCGCGTCGTGCTATGACTCGTCACATTAAGCGTCAAGGTAAGATCTGGATTCGCGTATTCCCTGACAAGCCAATTACCGAGAAACCTCTTGAGGTTCGTATGGGTAAAGGTAAGGGTAACGTTGAGTACTGGGTAGCCCAAATCCAGCCAGGCAAAGTCCTGTATGAGATGGACGGTGTATCTGAAGAGCTTGCACGTGAAGCATTTGAGCTAGCGGCACGTAAACTGCCAGTTAGCACTACTTTTGTAACGCGGACGGTAATGTAATGAAAGCGAACGAACTGAAAGATAAAAGTGTAGAAGAGCTAAAAGCTGAACTTCTGAACTTGCTACGTGAGCAATTCAACCTGCGCATGCAAGCAAGCACTGGTCAGCTAGCCCAAACACATTTGCTTAAAAATGTACGTCGCGACATCGCGCGCGTGAAAACTATTCTGAATCAGAAGGCAGGTGCGTAATGAGCGAAACTATCCGTACATTACAAGGTAAAGTTGTTAGCGACAAAATGGACAAGTCTATTACTGTTGCTATCGAGCGTAAGGTGAAGCACCCAATTTACGGTAAATTCATCAAGCGTACTACCAAACTGCACGTTCATGATGAGAACAACACCGCCGCTCAAGGCGATGTGGTAAGCATCAAAGAATGTCGCCCTATGTCTAAAACCAAGTCTTGGACTCTGGTTGACGTAGTAGTGAAAGCTTAATTTAAGCTTCGTGCATTTTGAAAAAGCCCCGCTCTGCGGGGCTTTTTTTTGCTTATTTGTTAACTTGGAACGCTCCCTGTGTTTCAGCATGTTTGTCGTGGTTATATGGGGGTTGGCCACAGTTTCTATGGTCTCACCGAAGATAGACAATACGTAATCGCCTTAAATTCTCCGCAGTTAACGTATTACTAACATTATCTGAAACCGGTTACATTTCTGTGCTTCTCCTCACAGAAGTTATTATTTTGGAAGCTAAACTAAAACCCATGTTCAATTAATCAGCGAACCACAAGGCTGGATACAACTTGGCATTTATTGCGACTCAGTTTGATTGCGGCCAGTTTGTTACGGAAAGAGTAATGGGAATCGATAACACATCAAGGAAGGCACTCTCAGGGTTGTTTAGCGCAGCGCTTACGTTGGCATTGGTCTCTTGTGCGAGCACAGAGCCTTCAGCACAGGCTGACAACGTGCCCTCTGCGTCGCAGCCAAGCAGTGAGTCAGATGCTATGCATTTTAGCTTTACCCCCCCAAGCGGTAAGACCCTGTTCTTTATGGGGCAGGATATCGATACCCTGCATGAGTTTGTCGCTGATACTGGTGTCGAGCCGGCGGCCGTTACCGCATACGCTTCAGCCGATTTGACCGGCGTTTTCCATCGCTTCCCAGAATCTCACGGTTCACTGGACCTGCCTTCTTATGTGCAAGATTATCCCGACGCGACACTGGCAATTGGTCTGTGGATGAAATCGACCTATGTGCGTATTGCCAATGAAGAGCCTGGCGCGATTAAAAACGTGGAGCGCCTGATTGATCACCTTAAAACCTTGGAGCGCCCGGTACTGCTGCGTATTGGTTACGAAGCCGATGGTTATTGGAACGGCTATGCACCTGAGAAGTATCGCGAAGCCTTTCAAGTTATCAGCCGCATTATCCAGGAGAAACAAGCCTACAACGTGAGTAGGGTGTGGCAGATTGCGGCCTACTGCGCCGCTATGGACGGCAGTCATGGTTCGTTCCAGGAGCGCTCTAACACCTACTTTGGTGAAGACTACGATGCGTGGTATCCCGGCGATGAGCACGTTGACTGGGTGGCGTTCTCTTACTTCTCTCAGCCGCGTGATTGCCTAACTGAAACCACTCAGAAAGCGGCGGGTGGTTTGCCAGAGGGTTTTGGTCATCTGTCTGATGTCGATGCTGAAGGCAATAGCCTGGCGATGGACAACGTCATCAATTATCTGGCAAGTAAGAACAAACCAATCTTTATCGCCGAAGCCAGCCCCAAGTATTACTGGATAGAGAAGGGCGAGTACAAGCCTGATGCCAACAGCCATATTGAAAACCTGCAAGCGGTCTCTGCTGAGGATATCTGGCAGGGGTGGTACGAGCCGTTCTTCGCGTTCCTGGAGCGCCATCAAGAGAGTATCCGCGCGGTGTCGTACATCAATATGCATTGGGATGCCTGGACCGGTTGGCGCTGCGACTTGCGCAACCAAGAGGCGGTGCGCTTGGGCCAGACCTGCCAAGACGGTGTTTGGGGCGATGCGCGGGTACAAGCATCTGAGCTTATCCAGCAGCGCTTCTTCGAGCGATTGGATAACGGCCGCTATATCTATCGTTTAGATGAGGGAAACTTTGCCCAGCTCAAAGATTGGGACAAGGTTCAGGAACTAAACCAAATAAAGTAAATCGAATAGATTAAGCCATGTCTAAAAACACTGCCAAAGAGATGGTGAAACCGAGTCGAGTAACGGGCCGTGAGACAGCCCGTAACACGACAGAGATTGAACATGCCAAACTGACGGTCTACCACCGTGGAAAGGCTTCAGTCTTTGCAATTAAGCGTTCATTTCGTAGTAAGCAGCACGGTGAGCAATCCTCTCACCCTTCCTTGGCTTGACAGCCTTTTACCCGCGCGTAGCGCGGGTTTTTTTTGCCTTTAAAACACTATTAAAGCCCGCTTTTTTGTAACGAAAATTCATAATTTATATACCTTAAAAAATAGCCGATCCAGATCGCAAATACGACGCTGATAACTTGTCGCTAAGTTCATCACTGCCTATTCTGAAACCGGTTACATAATTGATCGCGTTTAGCGACTGTGTCAGCTTTTGAGGACGGGCCGCAACAGGCCAACAGGGAGTCGTCCGGGTTATTACTGCGATATGCAATGCGCACCAGGCAATAAAGGGACTTGTGATGGATCTAGAACGTTTAAGCCAACAATTTTGGCAACAAGGCTATCTGTTGATTGAGGACTTTTTTCCCCAACAGTTGATGGATCAAGCCAATCAGGCCATCACCGAATACTTCGACGTAGACCCTGCGTTTTGGCATAACGATGAGTTTTTGGAGAAAGCCAAAACCGAGGTGATCCCTTGGTTTCCTCAGAACGACAATCATCAATTGTTTGATCAAATTGAGCAGTTCCCAGCCTTTTCGGATATCACCCAACAGATCCTCGGTGACGAGTGGGAAAACCTCTATTGCATGGTGATGTTTTCCAAAGCGGGCACGCGCGGACAAGCCTGGCACCAGGACTGTGCCCCAGAGATTGTCCATCAGTTCAATCTTAACCGTTTGATTTACACCGAGGACATTAAGCCTGAGGTGGGTGGTGAAGTGGTGATCGTGCCCGGCAGTCATCGCCTGGGACTGTTACCCGCGGGTGACCCGGAAGCGGCGATGGAGCAACAGTTGGTGCTTAGGCCTCGCAAGGGCAGCTTGATTTTGCTACATGGCCATACCTGGCATCGGGTACTGCCCATCCATCAGGGCTATCGCTTCTCAACCAACTATCGGGCCATCCCGAAAGGGACGCCACAAGACATTACCGACGTTTGTGTGTATCGGAACATGCGTTATCACTTCGGACTGAATCAAGTCATTGAAGAGCGGAAAATCTGATAAATAGCACACATTCTGGAGAAATAGCCATGAAACTGATATCAAGGTTGCTTGCAGCTACGGCGCGCTATTTAATGCATGCAGCAGTAACCAGTTTCATGGAGTAGACAAAAAGTGAGCAATAAGAAAGTCACGATCAGAGACGTCGCCGCTAGGGCAGGCGTGTCTCGTGCGACGGTTTCACGGGTGTTGAATGATTTCCCCGGTGTGAAGCCCGCGCTCCGAGAGCGGGTCAATCAGGCGATGGATGAGCTTGGTTTTGCCCCGAATTACTTCTCTCAAGCGCTCGCCAAAGGCCGGTCTAACAGTATCGGTTTGATGGTGCGCTCTTTGGGGGGCTACTTCTTCGGCAGCATCATGGTTGAAGTCGAAGAGGTATTAACCAAGAAAGGTTTCCACTGCATGGTGTGCAGTGGCAGCGGTAAGTATGAAGCAGAGCGGGCAGCGGTGGACTTTATGCTGTCTCGCCAGGTGGATGCGATGATCTTGAGCACCGACTGTTTGTCGGACGAGGAGCTCATCAAGATCAACCAGAGCGGTACCCCAGTGGTGTTGATCTCCCGCGATATTGAGGAGATCCGCGACCAGTGTATCCGCTTCGATGATGCAACCGGCGGCTATAACGCCACCCAACACCTGATTGAGAATGGCCACCGTGACATTGCCACCGTCACCGGGCCGATGACCAATCGCGATGCACGCAGTCGCCTGCAGGGCTATCGCAAGGCCTTAGAGGATAACGATATCCCCTATCGCCCCGAATTAGTTTTGGAGTCGAATTTTCAGGTGCCGGGCGGCAAGCAAGCCACCGAGAAGTTATTGGCCGCTGGGCATAAGTTCAGCGCGGTGTTTTACGGAAGCGATGAGATGGCGATCGGTGGCGTGCAGGCGCTGAATCAAGCCGGTCTGTCGGTTCCAGACGATGTCTCAGTGATTGGCTTTGAGGATGTCCCTCTGAATGAGTTCCTCAAGCCACAGATGAGCTCGATGCGAATTCCGGTGTCAGATATTGGCCATTTGGCGGCCATGCGGGCGTTAAGCCTGGTTGACCAGGAACCCTTGGATTCCGCACTTGAAGTACAGGTAGAACTGATGGAGCGAGAATCTGTGATAGCCACGTAAGCTAGCGGTCTTCACTCTCCAGAGTAGGGGCTGCTAATGATAGGAACTAATCAGATGGAACTTAAAAAACTTAGCCTAGCCCTACTGCTTGTTGGTACCACCGCTGCAGCACAAGCCGCCACGACGATTCGTTATGACTGCTGGCCAAACCATGACAAAACCGCCGTCGACAAAATCGATGAATTCTATGCTGCCAACCCAGATATCAAGGTAGAGGTTCTCTCTAACAACTGGGTTGACCACCACAATAAACTGACCACTGCTCTAGCCACCGGCGACGGTGCCGGTGACTTGGTATGTATCGACGTTGAGAAGATCGGCGCGATCGTAAACCAAGGTGGCTTTACCGACCTAACCTCTGCCTTTGGCGCCGATAAAGACGCCGACAAGTTCGTAGACTTTGCCTTCGCTCAGGGTAAAGGTACCGACGGCAACGTGTACGCGCTGCCATTGAACATCGGCCCGGGCGTGATGTACTACCGCCGCGAGCACATGCAAGACCTTGGCTTCAAGCCAGAAGAAGTGACCAAAGACTGGGATGCGCTGATCGACTGGGGTGTAGAGCTGAAGAAGAAAGGCGTTCCTCTGGTTGGTCACGCGGGTTCGATTGCCCAAACCATTATCAACACCGAAGTTGAAGAAGGTAACAGCATCTACTTCGACGCCGATGACAAGCCAATCGTGACCAGCGAGCGCTTTGTCAAAGCCTTTACCTACGCACAAAAAGCCCGTGAGCTGGGTCTTGATGGCCGCTTTGGCGACTGGAGTTCAGAGTGGTTTGAAGGTCTTAAGCAAGGCAGCTTCGCTATCCAGTTCTCTGGTGCGTGGCTGGCGGGTTTCCTCGAGTCATGGATTGCCCCAGACACCGCCGGTAAATGGGGTGTAGAAGGCCTGCCTGCCGGTTTCTACGGCTCTTGGGGCGGTACCTTCCTGGCGATTCCTGCCCAAAGCGAAAACAAAGAAGCGGCTTACAAGCTGGCTCAATGGCTGACCCAAGACCGCGACATCGTACTGTATGAGTTCGATACCAACGCTGCCTTCCCAGCGCTGCGCGCCACCTTCGATGCGCCGATGTTTGATGAAGAGATGGCTTTCTTGGGCGGTCAGCAAGCACGCCTGCTGTGGAAGGACATCGCAGAGAACATCCCTTCAGTGAAGCCTTCGAAAGCGGACAATATTGCTCGTGCAATCATCCTAGAGCAGGCGCTGCCTTCAGTGGTTGAAGAAGGTAAAGATGTCAAAGTTGCTCTGGCGGAAGCTGAAAAGCTGATTGTACGCCGTATGCGCAACCTGTAATCGCTGTTGTTGTCTGTAAGCGGGGGCCGCTGGTCCCCGCTTGATTCTCAGGAAGAGTACTATGTCTCGGTCACTAAGTTCAGGCGCGATTGCGAACGTCAAGAACCCGCAACGTAAGCAACGTCGCTCCTTCAATCAGATCAGTGCCAAACTGGCGCCTTATGGGTTCCTCACCCCGTTTATCGTGCTGTTTTTCGTATTTTCGGTGTTTGGCTTTGTTTTCTCGCTTTATCTCTCATTCCACCAATGGAACCCGGTAGCCGGTATGGCTTCCATGAGGTTTGTGGGTTTTGAGAACTACACCTTCTCGCTCGGAGAGCCCGATTTCTACAAATCGCTATACAACACCATCTGGCTTGGCCTTGCCTCAGGGCTTAGCCAGCATTTGGTGGCGATCCCCATGGCTTACCTGTTGGTAAGCCTTGGCTCCAAATTCCGTCACTTTATGACCTCGGCGTTTTTCCTGCCGTTTATTACCTCCACCGTGGCGGTGAGCCTGATTTTTGTAAACATGTACTCCGCCAATGTCGGCATCATCAACAAGGCGATTGTTGCGTTGGTCAACTTGCCGGTGATTAACTGGTTTATGGACTGGGTTAACGCCTTTATGCCACTGCGCTGGCTGGAGGACCGCACCCTGATCAAGCCTGCCATTGCAATCTTGCAGTTCTGGAAGTTTGTCGGTTTCCACTTGGTTATCTACATCTCCGGCATCCTGACTCTCAGCAAAGAGGTAGAGGAAGCGGCGATCCTCGATGGCGCTAACTGGCGTCAGCGCTTTTGGCATGTGGCATTGCCGCACCTGCGTCCGTTTATCTTCTTCGGCGTCACCCTGACCATCATCGGTAGTCTGCAGATGTTTGAAGAACCCTTCATCATCACCAATGGCACCGGTGGTATCGGTAACTCCGGTCTGACAATCTCAATGTTCCTCTACAAAGTCGCGTGGGAGTGGCTGGATATGGGCTGGGCATCGGCGATGTCGTGGCTGCTGTTCTTGATTATTGCAGCGGTGACCGCGGTGCAGTTCTTTGTATTTGGTAAGAAAGGGTTGGGAGAGCACTAATGACAACGATGAGTTTATCTAAGATGTTCACCCGCGATGAGTATGATGAGCGCTCGCTGCCGCGGCGCGTATTTGGTGGCATAGGTACCCTATTTTTCTACGCGTTCTTGCTGCTATGTGCCTTTCTCAGTGTGTTTCCATTTATCTGGTCGGCCATTTTATCGACCCGGACCCGCTCCGAGATCTTCTCCTCTGAGCTGAGTCTGCAACTGGGTAATGCGCTGTTTGAGAACTATGAGTCGCTGATTGATACCCTGCCGTTCTGGAACTCGATGTTTAACAGTATCTATGTGTCAGGCCTTGGCACCGTGGTGTCGATACTGTTCTGCTCGATGGGGGGCTATGCCTTTGCGGTCTATCAGTTCCGCGGTAAAGGGGCGATCTTTGGCACCATGGTGGCATCGATGATGGTGCCGCCCATTTTAGGGCTGATTCCCTACTACATGATCATCCAGTATCTGGGCTTGTTGAACACGCGCTTGGCTCTATGGCTGCCGTTTACTGCAACCCCGTTTGCGATCTTCTTGGTGCGTCAGTATGTGATTGCCTCCATCCCAAGGGAGCTGATTGAGTCAGCCCGCATCGACGGTGCGGGCGAGTTCTCGATCTATTTCCGCATCGCGCTGCCGCTGATGAAGCCGGTGCTGGGTACGGTGGCTATCGTTCAGTTCGTATTCTTCTGGAATAACTTCCTGGCACCGCTGATTGTTACCTCCAGCCAAGATATGTATGTGGTGACCTTGGCGCTGCGCACGGTGCAGGGCCTGCCCAATACGCCGTGGGGGGCGGTGATGCTCGGAACAACCATATCGATTATGCCGATTGTCACCTTCTATCTGTTTGCTTCAAGGCAGATGATTGCGGGTCTAACCAGCGGGGCTGTAAAAGGCTAGCACTCTCATATCAAAGCAAGCCTAAGAATAAAGCCATACCTTTGGGGATGGCTTTACTTTTTTGACCGATTCTTCGACAATCCGCCGCGGTTTTTGTGTGGAAGTAGTCGATGTTTGAATTCCCTTTGTTGAGTGTGGCGGCCCTAAGTTTCGTAGTGATTTTCGCTGCGGAGTTCGGCGATAAAAGCCAGATCGTTTGCATGACTTTGGCTGCGCAGCATCGTCCACTACGAGTGTTCCTAGGCGCAGCATCGGCGTTTGCTTTATTAAATTTACTTGCGGTCACCTTAGGCGCGAGCCTCGCTAGTTGGTTGCCGGAGACCCTGATTAGCGTGCTTGCAGCGGCATTGTTTGGCTATTTTGGGGTTCAGAGTTTACGCAATGCGGATGAGGATGACGAAGAGCTCGATTGCAGTCAAACCAAGCCGGGGCGAAGTGTTTTCCTGTCTACCTTTAGTATGATCTTTGTGGCAGAGCTGGGTGATAAAACCCAGATAGCCACTGCCACCATGAGTACTACCGAGTCGCCATTGGCGGTGTGGCTGGGCGCAACTTTAGCCTTAATCGCCACCTCTGCCATTGGTGTGGTGGTGGGCAACAAGTTGATTGCTCGCGTCAACCCTCTGTGGTTACACCGAGTGAGTGGGGCGCTATTTTTGCTGATGGCCGTGCTCACCGTGTTGGAAATCTTGTTGTGATTTCTAGCTGACTTCCTTTTAGCGTCTTTACGCTATTTCGTTAAAGTATTGCGGGATCCGGCGGAACAAACCAACGATTCGTGATCCTGATCGCTCCTGCAAGTTTTCACTATTGTCCCTTCAAAAAGCGTAATAGCTACCAAATCCCACTCTGGCATTGTAGTAACACCTGAAACCGATGCCATGGGCTGTTCCTCGCATCGGTTGTTCGCTTACCTCAACTGAACGAAGGACATCGATCTTATGAGTTCACTACTCGCTCAACTGAAACAATACACCACGGTTGTAGCTGATACCGGCGACCTGGATACCATGCGCAAGTTCTCTCCAGAAGACGCTACCACTAACCCATCTTTGATCGTAAAAGCCTTGGGTCTGCCTGAATACTCAACCTTGCTGGCAGACGTTGCTGCATGGGCCAAAACCCAAAGCAATGACCAAGCAGAGCAAATTGAAATGGCCGCCGACAAGCTGGTTGTCACCATTGGCTGTAAAGTTCTGGAGCTGGTGCCTGGCCGTATCTCTACCGAAGTTGACGCGCGTCTGTCGTTCGATACCGAAGCGAGTATTGCCAAAGCGCGTCGCCTGATTGAGCTGTATGAAGCCGCTGGCGTAAGCAAAGATCGCGTACTGATCAAACTGGCGTCTACCTGGCAAGGCATCCGCGCCGCCGAGCAGCTGGAAAAAGAAGGCATCAACTGTAACCTGACCCTGCTGTTCTCATTCGCTCAAGCGCGTGCTTGTGCTGAAGCAGGCGTATTCCTGATTTCTCCGTTCGTTGGCCGTATCTTGGATTGGTACAAAGCCAAAGACGCTAACGCTGATTTCGCTGGCGCGAAAGATCCCGGCGTTATCTCAGTGACCGACATCTACAACTACTACAAAGAGCACGGCTACAACACCGTAGTGATGGGCGCAAGCTTCCGTAACATCGGTGAGATCGTTGAGCTGGCCGGTTGTGACCGTCTGACCATTGGCCCTGCGCTGCTAGAAGAGTTGGACAACACCGAAGCTGAGCTGGAAGTGCGTCTACAAGACAAAGGCGTAACGACCAACCGCCCAGAGCCCATGACTGAAGCTGCCTTCTACTGGGCACACAACGAAGATGCCATGGCCACCGAGAAGCTGGCTGAAGGTATCCGCGCGTTCGCCGTCGACCAGGAAAAACTGGACGCGATGCTGATTGAAGCGCTTAACGCTTAATTTTTTGAATACAGGAACATAGAAGATGACTCATCCTCGTCAACGTTTCGCTAATGCTATCCGCGCTTTGAGCATGGACGGCGTACAGCAAGCTAAATCAGGTCACCCAGGCGCCCCAATGGGCATGGCTGACATCGCCGAAGTACTGTGGCGTGACCACCTGAACCACAACCCAGCCAACCCTGCGTGGAGCAACCGCGACCGTTTCATTCTGTCGAACGGCCACGGCTCTATGCTGTTGTACTCGCTACTGCACCTGAGCGGCTACGCGCTACCCATCGAAGAGCTGAAAAACTTCCGTCAACTACACTCTAAGACTCCGGGTCACCCAGAGTACGGTTACGCGCCGGGCGTTGAGACCACCACTGGCCCTCTGGGCCAAGGTATTGCGAACGCAGTAGGTATGGCGCTAGCAGAGAAAATGCTGGGCGCTCAGTTCAACCGTGAAGGCCATGATATCGTTGATCACTACACCTACGCCTTCATGGGCGATGGCTGTTTGATGGAAGGTATCTCGCACGAAGTATGTTCACTGGCCGGTACTCTAGGCCTGAACAAGCTGGTTGCCTTCTGGGATGACAACGGCATCTCTATTGACGGCCACGTTGAAGGTTGGTTCACCGACGACACCCCTGCACGTTTCGAGTCTTACGGCTGGCACGTAATCCGCGGTGTAGACGGTCACGATCCAGAAGCGATCAACGCTGCTATCGAAGCGGCGAAAGCAGAAACGGCTAAGCCTACTCTGATTTGTACCAAGACCATCATCGGTTTCGGTTCACCTAACAAGTCTGGTTCTCACGACTGTCACGGCGCCCCACTGGGTGACGAAGAAATCAAGGCAGCGCGCGAGTTCCTGGGCTGGGAGCACCCTGCATTTGAAATCCCTGCTGACGTATACGAAGCATGGGATGGTAAAGGCAAAGGTGGCGAGCAAGAGAAAGCTTGGGACGCTAAGTTCGAAGCGTACAAAAAAGCGCACCCAGAGCTGGCTGCTGAATACGCACGTCGCGTAACTGGCGAGCTACCAGAGAACTGGAAAGCTGAAACTGCAGCGCTGCTAAGCCGTCTGCAAAACGAGCCTGCGAACATTGCTAGCCGTCAAGCCTCTAAGAACACTCTGGACGTAATCGGTAAGATTTTGCCAGAACTGCTGGGTGGCTCTGCTGACCTTGCGCCATCTAACCTAACCTTCCACGCCAGCTCTAAGTCTGTGACTGGAGAAGATGCCTCTGGTAACTACATCCACTACGGTGTACGTGAGTTCGGTATGAGCGCCATGCAGAACGGTATCGCTCTGCACGGTGGTTTTGTTCCTTACAGCGCTACCTTCCTGATGTTTATGGAATACGCGCGTAACGCAGTACGTATGGCTGCGCTGATGAAGCAGCGTTCTATCTTCGTTTACACGCACGACTCTATCGGTCTGGGTGAAGATGGCCCGACTCACCAGCCGGTTGAGCAAGTAGCTAGCCTACGTCTGACTCCAAACATGGAAACCTGGCGTCCTTGTGACCAAGTTGAGTCAGCGGCTTCTTGGATCAATGCGGTTGAGCGTGTTGACGGCCCAAGTGCACTGATCTTTTCTCGCCAAGGTCTGGCTCAGCAAAAACGTAGTGCCGAGCAGCTAGAGCAAATCAGCCGTGGTGCTTACATCCTGAAAGACAGCGCGGCTGCGCCTGAGCTGATTCTGATTGCAACCGGTTCTGAAGTTGAGCTGGCTGTTGAAGCTGCCGCTAAGCTGACTGAGCAAGGCAAACAAGTTCGCGTTGTGTCTATGCCTTGTAGTGAGCGTTTCGACAAGCAAGATGCAGCTTACCGTGAAGCGGTACTGCCAAGCAGCGTGCGCGCACGTGTAGCCATCGAAGCACTGTCTGCAGACTTCTGGGGCAAGTACGTTGGCCTGGACGGTGCAACTGTAGGTATGACTACCTTCGGTGAATCTGCGCCAGCCGGTGAGCTGTTCAAGATGTTTGGCTTCACGGTTGAAAACGTGGTTGATACTGCGTTGACTGTGCTGGCCAAATAAGCCAGTTTTCACCAGTGTTAGAAGGCAAGCCTGCGGGCTTGCCTTTTTTGATCCTGCGACCGATTGGATGAATGAACGCAGTGAGTTTGAGCAAGCCTTGCCATAAGCTTGATTTTAGCTTTATGAAAACCACTGTTAAACACAGGGTTAAACACTTGTAAATAACCATAACAAAACCAGATATCTTAAAGATCGGGCGATTAAAACGGGAGTTAGCGCACGAAAAGCAAATAGCTGAAATTGGTCGCCACTTTTCATAATTGGCAACGTTCTCACGGGGGTGAAAAATGGCTCCACACAACGGGAGAGTTGGCTCTCCACAACGATTAACCACCAAGGAGCACGTTCAGATGTCTCAATATTTTGCTGATTTTGACAAGGTCAAGTTCGAAGGGCCAGAGTCTACTAACCCGCTAGCTTTCCGCCACTATGACGCCAACAAAGTTGTACTGGGCAAAACCATGGCTGAGCACCTGCGCTTTGCTGCTTGCTACTGGCACAACTTCTGCTGGAACGGTTTTGATATCTTCGGTGAAGGTACCTTTGACCGTCCATGGTTCAAAGCTGGCAGCGAGATGGATGTGGCTAAAGCGAAAGCCGATGTTGCGTTCGACCTGTTCACCAAGCTGGGCGTGAACTACTACTCGTTCCACGATGTTGACGTAGCCCCAGGCGGCAACTCAATCCGTGAGTACAAAGAAAACATGGCCGTGATGATGGACGTGTTGGCTAAGAAACAAGAAGAAACTGGCATGAAGCTAATGTGGGGCACCGCGAACGCGTTCTCTCACAAGCGTTACATGTCTGGTGCGGGCTCTAACCCGAACCCAGAAATCTTCGCTTACGCAGCTGCACAAGTATTCACTGCCATGAATGCCACTAAAGCACTGGGCGGTGAGAACTACGTACTGTGGGGCGGCCGTGAAGGTTACGAAACCCTGCTGAACACCGACCTGCGTCAAGAACGTGAGCAGCTAGGTCGTTTCTTCCAGATGGTTGTCGAGCACAAGCATAAGATTGGCTTCAAAGGCACCCTGCTGATCGAGCCTAAGCCTGCTGAGCCTACCAAGCACCAGTACGACTACGACACTGCCACTGTATACGGCTTCCTGAAGCAATTCGGCCTGGAAGACGAAGTGAAAGTAAACATCGAAGTTAACCACGCTACCTTGGCTGGCCACTCGTTCCACCATGAGATTGCCACTGCGATTTCTCTGGGTCTGTTCGGTTCTATTGATGCTAACCGCGGTGATGCACAACTAGGTTGGGATACTGACCAGTTCCCGAACAGCGTTGAAGAGTGGACCCCAGTAATGTACGACATCCTGCGCTCTGGCGGTTTCACCACCGGCGGCCTGATGTTCGATACCAAACTGCGTCGTCAATCTATCGATGCGGCAGACTTCTTCCACGGTCACGTTGGCGGCATGGATACTTGTGCTTTGGCACTTGAGAAAGCAGCTGCACTGATTGAAAGCGAAGAGCTAAGCAAGAAAGTTGCAGAGCGCTACGCTGGTTGGAGCGGCGACTTCGGTAAAGCGATTATGACTGGCGACCACAGCCTGGAGTCTATCGCGAACTACGCCTTCGACAACAACATCGACCCACAACACGTGTCTGGTCAACAAGAGCTGCTAGAGAATATCGTTAACAAGCATATCTTTAAGTAAGTACTTGCTATCGCGATAACAAAGAGCTGGCAGTTGCCAGCTCTTTTTGTATCTGCGGTTTACTTGTGTTTGCTTTGACTGAGCCGCCTACTGCGGTTGGATGCCCCGGCCTCTGGCTTTTCCGGAAGCGGCGCTCGCTCGTACAGTAAGTGCTTTATCGCCAGTATCGGGTGGTGCAGCAGCATACGTGGCCCGGCGTAACGCATAATGGCCTGCATATGTTGCTTCGGCTCGGGCTTATAGCAGTGGATGGGGCAGCGGTTGCAGGTGGGTTTAGCCTCGCCGTAGGGGCAACGGTCCAGGCGCAGCTTCGCGTATTCAAGTAGCGCGGCGCAATCGGTGCAAGGGCCAGATGTGCAAAGGCCAGATCTGCAAGGGCTAAGCGTGCTGCGATGCTGCTGCCGGCAGTAGATCTCCACCATGGCTCGCACGGTTTCAAACTCACGCAGCAACCTACCGTAGAGTATCAGTTGTTGTGGCATATCTTCGTTATTCGCTATCTGCTGTGAATAGCTTAACAAATTCGCCTGACAGGCATAGACTCGCAGATCACGACTTGGTCAGCGGAGCAAACCAATGAAAATCGAACATATCGGCCTGTGGGTGCACGACCTTGAGGTGATGAAGGCCTTCTATGAGCGCTACTTTGGGGCAAGCGCCGGAGAGCGTTATCACAATCCCGCTAAGCAGTTTCAATCCTACTTTCTCAGTTTTCCGCCTTCTCCGGGCGCTTCGTCCTCAGCAAAAGGCGCTCGGCTGGAGCTGATGCACCGACCGGGTTTGGCAACTGGGCAAGAAGATGCAGTGGGGTGGGCGCACCTAGCCATCGAGTTGGGTAGCAAGCTGGCGGTGGACCAACTCAGCCAGCGGCTGGTGGATGATGGCTACACCTTGGCCGATGGCCCCAGAACCACCGGCGATGGCTACTATGAAGCCGTCGTGCTCGACCCAGAGGGCAACCGCTTGGAGCTGTGCGAGTAGCCCGCTATTCCGCCAGTTAGCGCTAATGGCGTGCGGGGCTAGGATTTCAGTTTGTTGACGATAAATAGCAGCAGCACCGCACCGACCACCGCGGTGACCAACGAGCCGACCAGGCCGCTGCTGCTCAATCCCAGCAAGGAGAACAGCAGGCCACCTAACACCGAGCCTATCACCCCGACCACAATGTTCCCCAGCACGCCAAAGCCCGAGCCCTTCATGATCTTACCCGCCAGCCAGCCGGCCAGCGCGCCGATAATCAAAAACAGTACCAAACCCATGGTTTTCTCCTCGTTGCTAATTTGTTATGTGCTCGGATGCTAAGTGCCCGGCAAAACTCATTGAATAAAATTGGCGACAAAAAACTTTTGTGACTAAATTGTCATTAATGTTTTTTCGGAGTGCTCCATGACTCGATGCCACGCATTAACTCTCGCACTATTGGGTGTGCCTAGCTTGCACTGCGCCGCTGAGCAAACCGTGCCACTGATGCTCGCTACTAACTATAGCCAAGGGCGCGATGTTAGCGGGCTGTGGTACAGCGAGAAATACGACGGTATCCGCGCCTTCTGGGATGGCCAACAGATGTTGAGCCGTAGTGGTTTACCGCTGGCCATACCCGATAGCCTGCTGGCCGAGCTGCCCAAGCAGCAATTGGATGGTGAACTGTGGCTGGGCCGGGGCCAGTTTGAAAGCCTGTTGGGCTTGGTGAAGCGCGGCCAGCCGGCTGACCCCGACTGGCAGACACTGCGGTTTATGGTATTCGACAGGCCGGATTTCCCCGGCGACTATCAGCTGCGCTATCAGCAGCTGCCCGCGCTGCTAGCGGATGTGAGCTGGGCGGAAGTGGTGCAGTACCAAGCGGTGGCTGACCCGGACTTTCTGCGCAAACAGCTGATGAGTGTTGAGCAACAAGGCGGTGAAGGGCTGATCATTCGCGACCCGCAAAGCCTGTATATTCCGGGGCGTTCACAAGGCTTTATCAAGTACAAAACCTATCAGGACGGCGAGGCGAAGGTGGTTGGCTATAGCCCGGGAAAGGGCAAGTACCAAGGGATGCTGGGGGCATTGATCGTAGAAGCGGCCGATGGTCGGCGCTTTAAACTGGGCAGCGGTTTTAGCGATGAGCAGCGGCGCAATCCCCCAAGGTTGGGTAGCTGGGTGGAATATCACTACAACGGATTAACTGGCAACGATACGCCGCGTTTCGCGCGATTTGTGCGTGATCTAAGCGAACTTTCCACGCGCTGATTCTCACGCGCGACAGTTCCACTTTGTAAGCCAGCCTTGTCGGACTGGCCGCATCTTTATTGTCAAAAAATAAAATGTTTTTTGTCACTTATCTATACTTTACCAATTACTCAGTTAAACGTTTACGGAATGCGCTTCAAGGAACGAATCGCCGCATTAGTCATGCTGCTGCAATTTGGGCTGCTCGCTACCGCATTGGCCCAAGCATCAATCACTTACTCGATTGCCCTAACGGTTGCGAGTGTGCTGCTGTTAATCCTTTTGCTGCGTCAACAAGAGCGGGTCGCTTGCCCGGTCAATCACGATATGCACTTGGTGCCGGATGCCATCTTGCTGGTTAATCAGCAGGGGCGGATCTGCTACGCCAATCCTGCGGCCGAAACCCTCCTGCAATGTAAACAGGCCGAACTTAAAGGGCGGGTGGTCGAAGACTTCGTTCCAGAGCACATCAAGAAGCATCATAAGAATCTGCGCAATATGTTCTTAAACTCCAGCGAGCGGGAGCAGGTACGCGCCTTGGTCACCTTGATGAACCACCATAACCAGCGGGTCGATTGCGAGTTGTTCCTGTCGCGCCAAGAGATCAACCATGAAGTGTTCGCGGTGGCATCGCTGCGCACCACCGAGCAGCATCAGCAGCTTGCCCGGCAACTCAAAGAGATGGAGAAGCGCTTCCTCGATACCTTCGATAGCGTCGCCATCGGCATGGCCCATGTCTCGTTAGGTGGCCATTTTGTCAGGGTCAATAAAGCGCTCTGTGAATTTCTTGGTTACCCCTCGGAAGAGCTGCTAACCATGAGCTTTCAAGAGGTTACCCACCCCGATGATTTAGATACCGATCTCAAGCGCGTGAATCGTCTGCTCAATGGTGAGATCACCTCCTACAAGCTGGAGAAGCGCTATCGCCACCGCGAAGGGCATTATCTATGGGCGCGCCTGAGTGTGTCGCTGATCCGCGATGAGCTAAACCACCCCCAGTATTTTGTGTCAGCCATCGAGAACATTGCCGAGCGTAAACAGGCCGAGGCTCTGCTGCATCAATCGGAGCGAAAATTCCGCACTATGCTGGAGTCGCTGTCCGATGACACGGTGGTGTGGATGACCAGCCCCGATCGCAAACGGGTGCTGTATGTGAATCCGGGCTTTTTTAAGGTGTTTGGCCGCAATGCCAATACCCTGTACACCGGCCCGCTTAGTTACCAAGAGCTGGTCCACCCGGAAGACATCAGCAAGCTGCAGCAGGTGGTGCACGACCCGGCTAGCACCGACTGGGGAGTGGATTACCGAATCAATCGCGAAGATGGCCAGCTGCGCTTTATTCGCGAGACCTGCTTTGCGGTGTATGACGAACACGGTGAGCTGAACTGTCTGGTGCACACCGCTTTGGATCGCACCCACGACAAGATGGTGCAAAACCTACTCGATGACTCACTAAAACAGCTCAAGCGTGCCTACGAAGAGCTGGCCGACTCTGCAGAGCGTGACGGCCTGACCAATGTGCTTAATCGCAGCGCCATTGTTAAGCGCATCGAGAACGAGTTTCTCTATCATCAGCGCAGCGGCCATCCTTCTTGTCTGGTGTTTATCGATTTAGATCGCTTCAAGCAACTCAACGACCGCTATGGCCACGGGGTGGGGGATAAGGCCTTGGAGCTGCTGGCGGGACACTTGCGCGACAACCTGCGTCAAACCGACGAGATTGGCCGTTATGGCGGGGATGAGTTCATCTTGTTGCTGCGCAACACCGAGATTGCTGAGGCCAAGCTGTTTGTTAATCGCCTGGCGCTGGAGCAGCTCTCGCTCACCGAGCTGACCGGCGATCAGCTCAAGCTTGGCCTATCGCTGGGGCTGTCCGAGCTGGGGCCGCATATCAAAAGCGTGGAGCATTGGATTAATCACGCCGACGAGTTGATGTATCAACACAAGGAGATTGGCCGCCAGGATCTCACCCGCTAGCCGTTCTCCTTAGATCACTCTCGCCTAGTATCGCTGAGCTAACCGAGCGCGCGGTCCCAGTCTTTCCACACCACCTGATAGCCTTTGTCTGCCACTACCTCGGCGATATCGTCGGGGTGGCGGCCATCGTCAATTTCAAACTGCTCTAAAGCGCGCTCGGTGGCATCGCTATAGCCGCCCGGCTGGGTGCTGGAGTAGGCGCTCATGGTAGTGATCCCCAGCGGAAACACGTGGTCGCGGAAGTGGGCTGACTCGCGGGTCGATAGCGAGAGCTCCACGTCGGGGTTAAACAGCCGATAGGCGCAGATAAGCTGTACCAGCTGGCGATCACTCATCACTGATTTAGGCTGGAAGCCGCCTTCGCACGGGCGTAGGCGCGGGAAGGAGATGGAGAAGCGGGTGCGCCAAAAGCGTCGCTCCAAATATTGCAGATGAGCGGCCACATAGAACGAGTCGCTGCGCCATTCATCCAAGCCCAGTAGCGCGCCAATGCCGATCTTGCGGATACCGGCTTCGCCCAAGCGCTCGGCGGTGGCCAAGCGAAAGTCGAAATCGCGCTTCTTGCCTTTGGGGTGAACCTCGGCGTAGCGCGGGCGCTTGTAGGTCTCTTGATAGACCATCACTGCATCCAGCCCCATGCCAATCAGCTCTTGGTATTCATGCTGTTCTAGCGGCTGCACCTCCATGCTGACATGGTTAAAGTACTGCTTGACCATGGGTACCGCCTGGCGGAAGTAGTCCATGCCGACCTTGCGCTCGCTCTCTCCGGTCACCAGCAGGATATGGTCGAAGCCAAGGTCTTTGATCGCTTCCAGTTCTGACTTGAGCTGATCCATATCCAAGGTGACCCGACGCAGTTTGTTGCCCATGGAAAAACCACAGTAGTCGCACACGTTGCTGCACATATTGCTCAGATACAGCGGGATATACAGCTGCATGGTTTTGCCAAAGCGCTGCTGGGTTAGCGCATGGCTGCGCTGGGCCATCTGTTCCAGATAGGGCTCGGCGGCGGGGCTAATCAGCGCCTTAAAATCCTGCAGATCCAGCTTGGATTTGGCCAGCGCCTGCTCGACTTGGGCGCTGGAGATACTGTTGATCTCCAGCTGTAGCGCAGCATCATCAAACTGGCTGAGGGTATCGGCAAAGCTCATTGCTTTCTCCTTGTCGCTGCGGCTTACAGGCCATCTAAGAACGAGGTCAGTGGGCTGGAGGCTTCCGCCGATTGACGCTGTGCGCCCAAGCCCGCTTCAAAGGCGGTACGCCCGGCCTCAACTGCTTGGGCAAAGGCACGCGACATGGCGATGGGATCGCCGGCAACCGCCATGGCGGTGTTTACCAGTACCGCATCCGCACCCAGCTCCATGGCCCAAGCGGCATGCGATGGTGCGCCGATACCGGCATCGACCACCACTGGCACGCGGGCCTGCTCGATAATAATCTGCAAGAACTCATGGGTCGCCAGGCCCTTGTTGGTACCAATCGGTGCGCCCAGCGGCATCACCGCGGCGCAGCCCACCTCCTCTAAACGCTTACACAGCACTGGGTCGGCATGCACATAAGGCAGTACCACAAAGCCTAGTTCTACCAGTTTTTCGGCGGCCTTCAGGGTTTCAATGGGATCGGGCAGCAAGTACTTAGGATCGGGGTGGATCTCCAGCTTAAGCCAGTTAGTTTGCAGCGCTTCGCGTGCCAGCTGGGCGGCGAATACCGCTTCTTCGGCGTTACGTGCGCCGGAGGTGTTGGGTAGCAGGTTTAGCCCGGCGTCTACCAGCGGTGCCAGGATGTCATCTTGGTTGTCGTTGACATCGACACGTTTGAGCGCCATGGTCACCAGCTCCGAGCCAGAGGCCTTGATGCTCTCGGCCATCACTGCGGAGTTGGCGTACTTACCGGTGCCGGTAAACAGGCGGCTGTTAAAGGTTTTGTCGGCAATGGTTAACTGGCTCATGGCTTATCCTCCGGCGATTGCGCGAAATACTTTTACTTTGTCGCCATCGCTTAGGCAACGCTCATTCCAGGCGCTCTGCGGCACAATTTCACCGTTCACCACCACCGCAATACCCTGGGTATTGCTCTGCTGCTCGGCCACTAGCTCCGCCAAGCTTTTATCCGCAGGCCAGCTCAGCCCTTGGTCGTTAAATTCAATCTGATTCATTACTACGTTCTCAGCTAACTATTTTCTAACTTAGGGTGCCGAATGGGCTTGGCCGCACACCGGGCAGCTGGGGTCTTGCTGCATCTTGATATGCATCCATTCCAAATGTTGGGCGTCAAAGCTGGAGAAGCGCCCTTGGGCGGCGCTGTCCATGCTACAGATCAGTTTGATGGTTTCCAGCGCCTGCAAGCTGCCGATGGTGCCGACCACCGGACCGAGGATCCCGGCATTGGCGCAGTTGAGTTGTTGCTCTTGGGCATTGGGGAACAGGCAGTGGTAGCAAGCCTGCTCGGGGCGGTTAAACGGGAATACCATTAGCTGGCCGCTAAAGGCGACCGCCGCGCCACTTACCAGCGGTTTGCCCGCCTTTACGCAGGCCTGATTAACCGCATAGCGGGTGGCCAGGTTATCCGAGCAATCCAGCACCACATCGGCCTGCGCCACTTCCATGCCCAGTAGCATCTCATCCATTCGGCGGTTCACCGCGCGGATCTGAATCAGCGAATTAAGCGCCTCCAGCTGGGATTTGGCGGTTAGCACCTTACTCTGGCCGATATCTTGCTCGCGATATAGCACCTGGCGCTGCAGGTTGGAGCTGTCGATCTCATCGAAATCGGCCAATACCAGATGGCCGACGCCGGCTCCGGCCAAGTAGGTAGCAGCCGGTACGCCCAGTCCGCCCATGCCGATGACCAGCACGTGGGCATCTTTAAGCTTGAGCTGGCCTTGCTCGCCGATCTGCTCCAGCAGCAGATGGCGGCTATAACGAAGACTTTCCTGATCACTGAGTGACATGTGCACTTCCTTGTCTAGCCTTGAGGCTGCTCAACGATGGCCTGCAGTGCATCGACTGCCGCCTGTGGGTCTTGGGCTTCGGTAATCGCCCGAACCACCGCCACACTGCCTACCCCGCATTGCCATACTGGGGTGGCGCGTTCGATATCGATCCCGCCGATGGCCACCAGCGGGTAGTCGTCCACCAACTTGGCGTAGCGCTTAAGGCGCGGCAGGCCTTGAGGGGCACTTGGCATATCCTTGGTGGTGGTCGGGAAGATATGGCCCAGCGCGATATAGCTCGGGTTAAGCTGTGCGGCGCGTAGCAGCTCAAAGTAGCCGTGGGTGCTAATGCCGATCTTCAGCCCGGCCTTGGCGATGGCATCCAGGTCGGCCACTTCTAGATCTTCCTGACCAAGATGTACGCCGTAGGCGCCGTGCTTGATCGCTAAGCGCCAGTAGTCGTTAATAAACAAGCGGGCCTGATGCTGCTCGCCCAGCTCGATGGCGCGGATAACGTCTTGCTCTACCTGCTCGTCTGGTAGGTCTTTGATGCGCAGTTGCAGGGTTTTTATGCCCATCTCAAGCAGTCGCTCAATCCACTCGACGCTATCGACGACCGGATAGACGCCAAGTTGCAAGGTATCGCAGCGCGGAAACTCCACGCGCTCCGGCCAGCTATCGCGAATACCAAACTGTTGGCCCAGCTCGGTTTGTGCGCTCTCCACATGGGGGAAGTCGGCGCGGTCTTCCGGCCAACCGCAGTGGGCTAGGTTACCGCGTCCTTTAAGTTGTTTTAGGCCCTGATAGACATAGGCCTTGGCCAAACACAGCGCATCTTCCATGGCATAGTCATGGGCCAAAGCGCTAGCCAGCGCGGCCGCCAAGGTGCAGCCAGTACCGTGGGTATGTGGCGCAGCAAGGCGCGGGCTGCTTAGCAGGATTTCGCGCTCACCATCGGTAAAGAAGTCCACTGCCAGATCGGTACTCAACTCACTGTGACCACCCTTGGCCCACACCGCTTTTACGCCTTGCGCCAGCAGCCCTTGGCAGGCTTCACGCAAACGCTCCGGGGAGTTCAACTCAAGGCCGGATAGCTGCGAGAGTTCACAGGCATTGGGTGTCAGTACATCGGTTTGCGCTAGTAGTTCAGGGAGGGTTTGCAGCAGGCCACTGTCGGCCAAGCTGGCACCGGAGCTGGCCACCAGCACCGGATCCAACACCACCAACGGTGGCTGCGCCCACTCCCGCTTGTACTCGGCGAGTTTGGCGGCAATCAAGCTCACTAGCTCGGCGCTGCCAATCATGCCGATCTTGATGACCTTGGCCGGGCAACTGACAGCCAGTGCATCCAGCTGGGCTTCCAACAATGCCGGGCTTGCGCCCTGCACCATGGTCACCTGCTCGACGTTTTGCGCAGTAATCGCGGTCACCGCGGTGGCGCAGTCCACGCCGAGGTCGTGGGCGGTCAGCAGATCGGCTTGCAGACCAGCACCCGCGCAGCTGTCGCTGCCGGCAATGGTCCAGATTTGTGGGCGGGTTGGCGCGGTGGCCTGCATAGTTAACTCCTGTTACTTCACTGGCGAGTGATAGATTTCACTGCCACTGGCGAGAAACTCTTGGGACTTCTCGGCCATACCTTGTTGGATTGCCTGCTGAGGCTGCAAATCTGCCAGCGGCTCGTCCAATAGTTTAATTTCCAGGTCGGCGGCATAATCGCGCACCTCCTGGGAGATTTTCATCGAGCAGAACTTCGGCCCGCACATCGAGCAGAAGTGTGCCACCTTAGCGCTCTCTTGCGGCAGCGTCTCATCGTGGTAGGCGCGGGCGGTGTCGGGGTCGAGCGCCAGATTGAACTGGTCTTCCCAGCGGAACTCAAAGCGCGCTTTACTCATGGCGTTATCGCGGATCTGCGCGCCGACGTGCCCTTTGGCCAAGTCGGCGGCGTGCGCGGCAATCTTGTAGGCAATCATACCCTGCTTTACGTCATCTTTGTTAGGTAAACCCAGATGCTCCTTCGGGGTCACATAACACAGCATGGCGCAGCCAAACCAGCCGATCATCGCCGCGCCAATACCGGAGGAGAAATGGTCGTAGCCGGGAGAGATGTCGGTTACCAACGGGCCCAAGGTGTAGAACGGCGCTTCATGGCACAGCTCCAGCTGCTTATCCATGTTCTCTTTGATCATCTGCATCGGGATATGCCCCGGGCCTTCGATGATCACTTGTACATCGTACTCCCAGGCGATCTTGGTCAGCTCACCGAGGGTTTGCAGCTCGGCAAATTGCGCCTCATCGTTGGCATCGGCGACCGAGCCTGGGCGCATGCCATCGCCCAGCGACAGCGAGACATCGTAGGCGGCACAGATCTCACAGATATCGCGGAAGTGCTCGTACAAAAAGCTTTCTTGGTGGTGGGCCAGACACCACTTGGCCATGATTGAGCCACCCCGGCTAACGATGCCGGTGGTGCGCTTGGCAGTCATTGGCACATAGCGCAGCAGCACCCCGGCGTGAATGGTGAAGTAATCAACCCCTTGTTCGGCCTGCTCAATCAGGGTGTCGCGGAACACCTCCCAGCTCAGGTCTTCGGCGATGCCGTTTACTTTTTCCAGCGCTTGGTAGATCGGCACGGTGCCAATCGGCACCGGCGAGTTGCGGATGATCCATTCACGGGTTTCGTGGATGTAGCGCCCGGTCGATAGGTCCATCACCGTATCAGCGCCCCAACGGCTGGCCCACACCAGCTTCTCCACCTCTTCCTCGATGGATGAACTCACCGAGGAGTTACCGATGTTGGCATTCACCTTCACCATAAAGTTGCGGCCAATGATCATCGGCTCGGCTTCCGGGTGGTTGATGTTACAGGGGATAATTGCGCGGCCCTTGGCCACTTCCTCGCGTACGAACTCCGGGGTGATCTGCTCGGGCAGGGCTGCGCCGAAGCTGTTGCCTTGTTGCTGCTGGGCCAGTAAGTCTTCGCGGATCTTCTCGCGCCCCATATTCTCGCGGATCGCGATGTATTCCATCTCTGGGGTAACGATGCCGGCGCGGGCATAGTGCAACTGAGTCACGGTCTTGCCCAGCTTGGCTTTACGTGGGGTTGGCAGGTGCTCGAAGCGGATATGATCGAGGCCTTCATCGGCCAAACGCTGCTGAGAGAAGTTAGAGCTCAGCGCGCTCAGCTGCTCGCAATCGCCACGCTCTTCGATCCAGGCTTGGCGCAGCTTGGGTAGGCCTTTGCGCACATCCAACTCGCAGCGCTCATCGGTGTAGATACCCGAGGTGTCGTAGACACGCACCGGCTCATTGGCCTCGAATTCAGGGTTCTCTTTGCTGCCACCCACTAAGCTGTCGCTTAGGTTAATCTGGCGCATGGCGACTTGGATATCATCGCGGCTGCCTTGAATGTATATCTTCTCGGAATTGGGAAAGGGTTGCCCCTGAAGGTTTTGGATGTAGCGTTCTGCGCTTGCGCGTTGTTCACGTCTTGACATGACTGGCCTCGGTTCCTTGTTTGCATTTTTAAATGACGATTAAAACAATGAGGCTTGTCGGATATAGAGAAGGAGAGCGATGGGGACTTGCTGTGTTGCCTATCACTCACGTTCTTGTTCCCTTCGCAGGTATTACCCTGAGCAGGTTGTGCGGATCCCGCGTTTCCGATTAAACGGAAGTTGCGATCTCAGCCTTACGGCACTCCGACAAGACCTGGGCAGTATAGCGGGCTTGGCGGCCTGCGAACAATAGTGGCTGGTCACAATCGCTTAACGAAATTTATTGCTGTGGCGCTAGTCGTGATGGCTGGCTTTCTGATAGCAGGGACTCTGCTGCTGTTGGCATTCATCCGGGTGGTACCAAAGCTCGGACTGAGACAGCAAGGCGGCGGTTTCTTCGCTGAGCAGCGGATTGCGTAGCTGAAACATCCGCCGCTGCGCCAGTCGACTCACTTCAAAGATGTAGTGGTTGCTGGGATGTTCGTAGAACAGCTGGAAGAAGCTGCCGTCTTCAAGGGCCAATCGCAGCCCGCGCTCCAGACGCGCTTGCAAGGCGTGGTTTTGCTTGTTGACGAAGAAGAATACCGGTGCGGGGTATTGCAACACCAGGTTGGGCTCCACCGCTAGCTGCTTATCGGCGTGGATGCGTATCTCTTCCCAAGGCTCATTCACACCGCGTGGGAAGTAGTCGAAACGCTCTGCCCGGAGCATGCCAAACAGGCCCTGATAGTTGCTGCCGGTGACCACCGGGATGCGGTTGGCCTGCAGGATCTCGGTATCTGGCCAGTCCTTGCCTTGTCCGGCCTTGAGCTGCTGTAAGTCTTCAACCTTGGTGATCTGCTCAAACAGTTGGCGGTCTTCTTCGCGAATGATAAACACCCGATGCCCTAGCAGCCCGCGTAGCAAGGGAATGCGTACCGGCAACAGTTGCTGTTCGCGCTCGGCAGAGGTCATGGTCCAGACCACATCCAGATAGCGGCCTTGCTCGAGGTTGGCTAGGGTGCGCTGTTGGGTCATCTTGCGCTCGTTGCTGACCAGCAGATAGGGGCCATCACTGTTCTCGGTCTTACGCAGGGCAAGCTCTAGCAGGGCGACAAAGTAGTCATCGCGGCGGTCGATATCGCGCGGAGACTGGTGATAGCGTACCAGCAACTCCTCCTCGGCAATCGCTATCGGAGAGAGATAAGGAGAGAGGCAAAGCGTAAGCAAGGCAGTAATCAGCAGCTTCATACGGTCTATTCACTGTTAACAGAACATCCCTATTCAAGGCTTACCATACGTCTTGCAGGGCGCTTTGTGTAATGGTTTATCTGCTAGAGTGGTGAATTTATGACAGTTAACTCAATTGCCTTGAAAGGCTCGACTGCAGGATTCAGCAGCCGAGCGGATTTATGAGCCGCGTGCGATAAGAGCAGCTTAGAAGGTGTGGGGAAGCAGCAGGCTAAAAAATAGCGCCAAGATAAAGCTGAACTTGGCAGTCTGCTTAAGCTGGCTGTCGAGCACGGCCGGGTCGTGACTGGTGATTACCACCTTAGCGACCTTAAGTGCTGGGATGGCGGGCAGCAAGAAGGCCCAAGCCAGCGAGCGCGGCTCGTGCAATAGCAAGTACGCGGCATAGGCCAACAGGCCCCCCAGCACTAAGGCCAAGTGATAGCGACGTGCGCAGGTTGGCCCTAAGCGCACCGCAAAGGTGTGTTTGCCAGCGGCTTTGTCCGGCTCCAGATCGCGCAGGTTATTGATGTTTAATACGGCGGTGGCGAGAAAGCCGTTGGCCGCTGCCAGCAGCCAAGCGCCCTCAGGCACGGTTAGCAGGTGCAGATAGGCGCAGCCCACCACGCCCAGCGCGCCAAAGAACAGAAATACGCTCAGATCGCCCAGCCCATAGTAGCCATAGGGGCGCTTGCCCATGGTGTAAGTCATCGCGGCGACTACCGCCAACGCGCCGAGCAGCATAAAGCTCAGCCAGGCTTCCCAATCTTTGCCCAGGGCAATGGTCAATAAACCGAGGCCGGAGATACACGACAGCACAGTGGTAAAGACGATCGCGCGGCGCATCTGTGGCTGGGTAATCAAGCCTGCTTGCAGGGCGCGCTCTGGGCCGACCCGGGTATGGTCATCCACGCCACTGACCGCATCGCCATAGTCGTTGGCCAGGTTAGAGAGGATCTGTAGCAGCAATGCGGTTAACAAGGCCAGCAGCGTCACCGGCCACAGCATATCGCCTTCACTGGCTGCCAAACTGGAGCCCAGTAAAATAGAGGCGCTAGCCAAGGGGAGGGTGCGCAGGCGTGCTGCATGGATCCAAGCTTTCAACATTTGCTATATCAGTCAGTTAAATAAAGCGGCTATTATTGCTCAGCATCAAGAAACCACCAAGCCTCTTTGTTAAGGTATGCCATACTTCCTAAGTGTTAACACGTTACAGAGATACAATTCGTGCTGCTGCCCCAAGATACTGTGAAATCGGTGGTGGCTCGCTTACGGCAATTGCCTCAGCAGGGTTACCAGCAACTTAGCCTAGCGCTGCCTGAGATGGATCTTCTCGCCTGGCTCAATCAACAAAACCATAATTTCCGTGGTTACTGGAAAAGTAAGCAAGGTGACGAAGTCGCCTGGCTTGGTGCTGCCGAATCGCTGAACGACCTTGAGCAGGTGCAAGCCACCATCGACGCTCTGGATACCAACGACCACTCGCTACGCTTCTATGGCGGTATTGCCTTTACTCGCCAGAGTGCCACTTGGCCGAGCTTTCCGCGCCGTCGCTTTGTGCTGCCGCGCATCGAGATCCGCCAGAAGCCGGGCAGCTGCGAGATGATCATCAATGCCAACTTCCGCAATCGCCCGGAGCACGAGTATCAGTGCATTACCGGCGAGCTGGAAGGGCTAGCGCGTATCCAGCCCTTGGCGGATATCCGCTGCGATGCCTTAAGCCGTATCGATCAGCCCTCGCGCGATCAGTGGCAGCATTTGGTTGATGAAGTCACCGGTGGCGATTTTCAGCAGCACACCGCCAAGGTGGTGCTCTCGCGGCAAACCACCATCGCGCTAAAAGGCACCCTCAACCCCTTTAGCCTGCTCAATCAATGGCAGCAGCGCGAGCAAGATTGCTACTCCTTCCTGTTCCAGTTTGACGGCTTGCGCAGCTTTGTTGGTTGTAGCCCCGAGCGCTTGTACGCGCGCTGCGACACCGAGCTGCTCAGTGAGGCGCTGGCGGGCACCGCGCCGCGCGGCCAGACGGTGCAGCAAGACTGCCAGCTAGGCTCACAACTGCTCAACGACCATAAAAACCAGTGGGAAAACCAGGTGGTGCTGGATGACCTCAGCCGTCGCCTGCAGGAGCTAAGTCTGCACGTTAACCCCGATGCCGAGCTGGAGCTGGTTAAGCTCAAGCACGTACAGCATCTTAAGCGCCGCATTACCGCGATGATTAGCCCCGAGCTGGATGACTTGTCGCTACTAGATGCGCTGCACCCGACGCCGGCGGTGGGCGGCATGCCGCGTAAATCGGCGATTCAGTACATCTTGCATCATGAGGGCTATGCCCGTGGCTGGTATACCGGTGCGGTAGGCTGGTTCAGTGGCGCGGCCAGCGAGTTTTCGGTGGCTATTCGTAGCGCACTGGTGCTGCCCGATCACGTTCACGCCTTTGCCGGAGCCGGTATTGTTGCCGGATCGCAAGCCGAGTTAGAATGGCAGGAGCTTAATCATAAGATTGCCACTATCCTCGAATTGCTGAACGGGAAAGCGCTTGCCTAATCCACCGACCCTGTTAAACCCTGATCAAGCCCATAACCTTAATGTGTTGTGGGCTGAACTGCTTATCGAAGAGTGTCTGCGCTGGGGCATTCGCGACTTTTGCATCGCCCCCGGCTCACGCTCGACCCCGCTAACCGTTGCGGTGGCGCGCCACCCTAAAGCCAATGCGCACTGCCATTTTGATGAGCGCGGCTTGGGCTTTTTCGCGCTGGGCATGGCTAAAACTCAGCAGCGCTGTGTGGCGCTTATCACCACCTCTGGCACCGCGGTCGCCAACCTTTATCCGGCCGTGATTGAAGCGCGCCAGACCGGGGTGCCGTTGTTACTGTTAACCGGCGACCGCCCGGTGGAGCTGCTCGATAGCGGTGCCAATCAAGCGATTATCCAGCAGCGGATTTTTGCCGGTTATCCGGTGTTCCAGGCGGTATTGCCCGAGCCGACCATAGTCATCAGCCCGACAATGTTACTGGGCAGCGTGGATAATGCGCTAGCTGCGCAGCAACAGAGCCCCGGTCCGGTGCACCTTAACTGCCCGTTCCGTGAGCCGTTCTATCCCGAGCAAAATCAACAGCATCTGGCCGATTATCTGGCGCCGCTCAGCAACTGGCTGAGCAGCGATCTGCCTTATACCCGTTATCCTAAGCCCGTTATCCAGATCGCCACTGAAGCGCGCTGGCAAGATTGGCAGCAACGTAAGGGCCTAGTGGTGGTGGGCCAACAAACACCAGCACAAGCGCAGATGATTCTGGCTTGGGCCGAGCAACTTGGCTGGCCAGTGGTGGCCGATGTACAAAGCCAGCTTCAGGGCCTACCCGGGGTTATCTCACAGGCTGAGCTGTTGGTGCGTCAGCCTGATATAGCCACGGCGCTTGAGCCTGAGCTGATAGTTCAATTCGGTGGCTTTTTAGTGGGCAAACGACTGCAGAGCTGGCTGGCAAGCAGCGATGCCGAATATTGGTATGTGGATGCGCTTAAGTTGCGCCACGACCCAAGTCATCGCTTGCAGCAGCGTTGGGTTTGCCGCGCGAGTGAATGGTTGGCAGCTCATCCGGCAAGTGCGCAACACAGCGACTATGCAGAGCTTTGGCGCGCCGCTTCGAGCAAGGTGCAGCCGCTTATCGATGCGGCCTTGCGTGAGGACTCTGAGCTTAGTGCTTGCGCGGAACTTGCCAAATCCTTGCCTGCGGCCAGCCAGTTGTTTATCGGCAACAGCATGCTGGTCAGGCTGTTCGAAGCGCTGGGCTGTAATATCTCGGCGGCCGAGGTGCAGTGCAATCGCGGCGCCTCCGGCATCGATGGCCTGATTGCCAGCGCGGCTGGACAAGCTGCAGCTAGCGGCCAGAGCACCACCCTGATCCTCGGCGATACCTCGGCCCTGCACGACCTAAACTCGCTGGCACTGGCTAAGCGCTATCGCTTGAATGTGCTGGTGGTGAACAACGATGGTGGTGAGATCTTTAAGTTGTTGCCCGGGCTGAATGACCCGCAACTCGCACAGGATTATTACCAGATGCCGCATCAGCTAGATTTTTCCGCCGCCGCGCAGCAGTTCAAGCTGGCTTACCGGCACAGCCAAACATTGGCTGAGTTTAGCCGCGACTATCAACAGCTACTGGCCGATGGTCAAGGCGGTGTCATTGAGCTGAGCTTTGCGCCCGGTGATGCCAGTCGCCGCTATCTGGAGCTAGGGAAGAGCATCGATGAGCAACTTGCACTTTAAGGTACAAGGCCAGCGCGGCCGCCCGTGTGTGGTGTTGCTGCATGGTTTTTTGGGCAGTGGCAACGACTGGCAACATACCCTGGCGGCGCTCAGCGAACGCTATTACTGTGTTGCTATCGACCTGCCCGGGCATGGCATGAGTGGTGAGCTGCAGCTTAAGCCGACCAAGGGCTTCAAGCACTTTCATCAGCTGCTGGTGGACTGCCTGCAGCGGCTGCATATCACCCAGTATTCCCTGCTCGGCTACAGCTTGGGCGGGCGCTTGGCGATGTACCATGCCTTGCAAAAGCCGAAAGGCTTGCAGTGTTTAATACTGGAGTCGTGCCATTCCGGCTTGGACGATCACCGCCAGCAGCAAGCGCGCCTAAGCCACGACGCCAAGTGGGCTGAGCGTTGGCAGCATGAGCCGCGTGAGCAGGTCTTACAGGCGTGGTACAGCCAAGAGGTGTTTCACTCACTGAGTGAGGCGCAGCGTGACAGCCTGGTCACCAAGCGCCTCAGCCAAAACCCGCAAGGTCTGGCAGCCATGTTGGATGCCACCAGTTTAGGTCGTCAGGACGACTTTCTGAGCGGCTTGGCTACACTAAAGATCCCGATGTCGCTGATCACCGGAAGCGATGACCGGAAGTTTTGCCGTTTGGCCCAGCAAATGTGCCAAGCGGTGCCACAGCTAGCGTGGCATATGATTCAAGGGGCCGGTCACAATGTGCACATCGACCAGCCCGACGCGTTTAATCAGCAGTTACTCGACTGCCTCAACTGAAAATGAAGAGAACCATGAGCGATATCTTTAACTCTCCTGTCGACTGGCAAGATGTCAGCGCCGACTTCGAAGACGTGCGTTACCACAAATCAGCCTGTGGCATTGCCAAGATCACCATCAACCGCCCGCAGGTTCGCAACGCCTTCCGCCCGAAAACCGTGCAGGAGATGATCATTGCACTGGATGATGCTCGTCGCGACCCTGACGTGGGCAGCATCGTGCTGACCGGGGAAGGCGATCTGGCCTTCTGTTCTGGCGGCGACCAAAAAGTGCGTGGCGACTACGGCGGCTACCAAGACTCAGAAGGGACTCACCACCTCAACGTGCTGGACTTCCAACGCCAAATCCGTACCTGTCCTAAGCCAGTTGTGGCGATGGTCGCGGGCTACGCCATCGGCGGTGGTCATGTACTGCACATGCTGTGTGACCTAACCATTGCTGCTGAGAACGCCAAGTTTGGCCAAACCGGACCGAAGGTTGGCTCGTTCGACGGCGGCTGGGGTGCCAGCTATATGGCGCGCTTGGTTGGTCAGAAGAAGGCCCGTGAGATCTGGTTCCTGTGTCGTCAGTACGGCGCGCAAGAAGCGCTGGATATGGGCCTGGTAAACACCGTTGTGCCACTTGAGCAACTGGAAAGCGAAACCGTTCAGTGGTGTCGCGAGATGATGCAGAACAGCCCAATGGCGCTACGCTGCCTGAAAGCGGCGCTGAATGCTGACTGTGACGGCCAAGCCGGTCTGCAAGAGTTGGCAGGTAATGCCACCATGCTGTTCTACATGACCGAAGAAGGTCAGGAAGGACGCAATGCCTTTAACGAGAAGCGCGAACCGGACTTCAGCAAGTTCAAGCGTAACCCTTAATCGTTAAGTGACGAGGCTGAGCATGGACGCGCTCTGGAACCAGGCAACTATTTATCGACAGCAGCTGCCCTTTCGCCAAACCATGCAGTTTGGCGAGCATCGGGTGGCGCTGCGTGAGAGCCTGATTCTGGAGCTGGCGCTAAGCGATGGCCGCACCGGGGTAGGGGAGATCGCGCCTCTGCCCGGGTTTAGCCAAGAGTCGCTGGAACAAGCGACGCAACAACTCTACAGCTACCTGCAAGGCTCGTTGCAGCAGCCCTTATTTCCCAGTGTTGCCTTTGGCCTCGATTGCGCACTAACCGGTCCGGTGCCGGATGTGGCGCTGAGCCAGGATTGCCCGCTGCTGGGCATTGACGCCTCCCGCGACCAACGGGTGCTGCAAGACAAGCAGCTGCAGTTGGCCAAGTTTAAAGCCGCTCGGCAAACGCCCGATCAAGATATCGAACAGATCCAAGCACTGCTTATCGCCAACCCCAAGCTGCGACTGCGACTCGATGCTAACCGCGGCTGGAGCTGGGAGCAGGCCGTAAAGGTGTTAGACAACATCGATGTGGAGCGGATTGACTATATCGAAGAGCCGCTGCAAAGCAGCGAGTTATGCCCAATGCTGGCCGAGCGCTGCCAAGTAGGGATTGCCCTCGATGAAAGCCTGCAACGGGCCAGTTATCGCTATCACTACTTTCCGGGCCTCAAAGCCTTGGTGATTAAGCCCTCCTTGGTGGGCGGTTGGCAGTACATTAGCTCCTTGATAAGCCAAGCGAACCAAGATGGGGTGGTCACGACCTTTAGCTCAGCCTATGAGAGTGAGCTGGGGCTTCGCTGGATCCAAACCCTGTCACAGCGCTACAGCCCGCAGCAAACTCCCGGCTTAGATACACTGGCAGCATTTGCCACAAGCGACCCGCAACGGGAGGTGATTGCTGAGTTTAGCCATCCAGTTACACCCCGTTAGCCTGCCTGCATCGACATAAAGCTCATCGGTGTTTGCGCATTTTTCTCTTTATCCCCTGACTACTCCTGCGTGCACGCGTACAAGCATATCGCGCATTTTTCCAGCAAACCTTCCTACTTTTTTCCTATGAAACTGCTTGCATCACACTATTTGCCTTGGTGATCCAAATAGGCTGAGAACGTTTTCTTAATTTGCACTGGGTCACTTTTTATTCGAGACGCAAAATATATAGTCAATCGGGAGTGGAGCAGAGCACGGTCGAATAACAAGTGCTCGCTGGCGCTCCAGGACAATCCTACAACCCAAGGAACTGAAGAGATGAAAAAACTGATTACCCTACTGTGCTCAGCTCTGGTCTGCCTATCTGGTGCAGCTTTCGCCGAAGTGAAAATCGGCATGGCGATCGATGACCTACGTTTGGAGCGCTGGCAGAAAGACCGTGACTTCTTCGTGGCGAAAGCGGAAGAGCTTGGTGCAAAAGTATTTGTTCAATCGTCGAACAGTAATGAGCAGGCGCAAATCTCCCAAATTGAGAACATGATCTCCCGCGGTGTCGATGTGCTGGTGATTATTCCTTACAACGGTCAGGTACTGGCGAACGTGATTGCTGAAGCCAAGGCCGAAGGCATCAAGGTTCTGGCCTATGACCGTTTGATTAACAACGCCGAGATCGATTTCTACCTGTCGTTCGATAACGAGCGTGTCGGTGAGCTGCAAGCGCAAGCGCTGGTGGAGCGTCGTGACAGCGGTAAGTTCTTCCTGATGGGCGGCTCGCCAGTTGATAACAACGCGCACCTGTTCCGCAAAGGCCAGATGAATGTGATTCAGCCGCTGGTTGATGCTGGCCAAGTGCAGATCGTTGGTGACCAGTGGGCCGAAGGCTGGGCTGCTGAGAACGCACTGAAGATCATGGAAAACGCCCTGACTGCTAACGACAACGATATCGATGTTGTGGTTGCATCAAACGACTCTACTGCTGGTGGCGCTATCCAGGCGCTGGATGCACAAGGTCTGGCTGGCAAGGTGCTGATCTCCGGTCAGGATGCTGACCTGGCAGCGATTCGCCGGGTTGTTGCTGGCACCCAAACCATGACCATCTACAAGCCGATTCAGATGCTGGCGACTACCGCTGCAGAAATCGCGGTTGAGCTAGGTGCTGGCAATCAGCCTGAAACCAATTCATCGCTGAACAATGGCCTGAAAGATGTACCCGCCTATCTGTTAACGCCGATTGCTGTGGATAAAGACAACGTCGAGGCCACCGTGATTGCCGATGGCTTCCACAAGAAAGAAGACGTGTACCAGTAACAATAAGCAAATCATCAGGGGGCAGGTTACTGCCCTTTGTTTTAAGGATAGGGCTTATAAGGAGTGAACATGTCGACCGCAAGCCTACTCAATATGTCGGGGATCGTGAAAAAGTTCTCCGGTGTGATTGCCCTGAACGGCGTTAATTTCAATCTGGAAAAAGGGGAAGTAGTCTCACTTTGCGGGGAAAATGGATCGGGTAAATCCACCTTAATGAAAGTGCTAACCGGGGTGCATCCTTTCGGTAGCTATGAAGGTGATATCTATTATAAGGGCGAGCTGCTTCAATCGCGCAACATCGGCGATAGTGAAGAGAAAGGCATCGCGATTATTCACCAGGAGCTGACCCTGGTAAAAGAGCTGTCAATCCTAGAAAATATTTTCCTCGGTGCTGAGATCAGCCGCCACGGCGTGCTAGACCACAGCGCAATGTACAAACAAACCAAAGCATTACTTACTCGGGTTAAACTCGAAGTTGATCCCGATACTCCCGTCCGCACCCTTGGCGTGGGCCAGCAGCAGCTGGTCGAGATTGCCAAAGCCTTGTCTAAAAATGCGGAAATTCTGGTTCTCGACGAGCCTAGCGCACCACTGACCGAGTCAGAGACTGAAGTGCTGCTGGCCATTGTTAAACAACTGCGCAGTGAAGGCGTAAGTTGTGTCTATATCTCCCACAAACTCAATGAAGTGAAAGAGATCTCCGATCGTATCTGCGTGATCCGCGATGGCGAGCATATTGGCACCCAAGATGCCAAGCAGATGACCACCGATGACATCATCTCAATGATGGTGGGGCGCGAGCTCAAGGAGCTGTTCCCGCGCGAAGAGCACGACATTGGTGAGCCCATCCTCAAGGTAGGTCCGGTTACTGCCAAGATCAGCAAGGCCGCCAACCTCTATCAAGTTAGAGATGTCAGCTTTGAGCTGCGTAAGGGCGAGATCCTTGGTGTGGCAGGCTTGGTGGGCTCGGGCCGTACCGAGTTGATGCAGTGTATCTACGGCAGCTACAACGGGGTGTATCAGTGCCCGATTGAGTTGAACGGGCAAAGCATCAAGATCCGCAACCCGGAGCAGGCGCTCTCCCAAGGGATCGCCATGGTGCCGGAAGACCGCAAGCGCCACGGGATTGTGCCGATTATGGGCGTGGGGCAGAACATCACCCTGGCGGGGCTATCGATGTTCGCAGGCCTGGGTCAGGCACTCGATGAGTCGGCGGAAAACCGCGCGATTAAGGAGTCGATTGCACGCCTTAAGGTGAAAACCGCCGGACAGGAGTTGGCGATTAAGAGCCTTAGTGGGGGGAATCAGCAAAAAGCCATCCTTGCCAAGTTCTTACTGCTGGAGCCGGGGATCTTGATTCTCGATGAGCCGACTCGAGGCATCGATGTGGGTGCCAAGTACGAAATCTACAAGCTGATGTTCGAGCTGGTGAAGCAGGGGATCAGCATCATCATGGTCTCATCTGAGCTGCCCGAAGTACTTGGGATCAGCGACCGCGTTTTAGTAATGCACGAAGGCAAGCTCAAGGGGGTTCTGGAGAACCAAGGCTTGACCCAAGAGCAAGTAATGGACTGTGCATTAGCCGAGGAATAACTATGACTACTCAACAAACCACAATTAGCGCGAACAGCCAGGGAGCCAGCGTGTTAAACCAACTCAAACAAATCAAGCTGCAAGTGCTGGTGATGTTTGCGGCCATCGCGGTGATTATGCTGTTCTTTTACTTTGCCACCGATGGCAGCTACCTGACGCCCCGTAACGTATCCAACCTGCTGCGCCAAACCGCCATCACCGGCATCCTGGCGATTGGTATGGTGTATGTGATTATCTCGGCCGAGATTGACCTGTCGGTGGGCTCGATGATGGGCTTGCTCGGCGGTGCGGCTGCGATAATGGATGTATGGTGGGGGCTGCCGCTGCCGCTAACAGTTGTATTGACCCTTACTGCCGGCTTCCTGCTTGGCCTGTGGAATGGCTGGTGGGTGGCCTACCGCAAGGTGCCTTCTTTCATTGTGACCCTGGCGGGCCTGCTGGCCTTCCGTGGGATCTTGGTGGGGATTACCGGTGGTAGCACCGTGGCGCCAACCTCACCAGAGATGAGCCTGATTGGCCAGAGCTACCTGCCGAATATGTTTTCGATGATTGCCAGCATCGGTGCGCTTAGCCTGTTCTTTGTATGGCAGCAGCGTCTGCGCAAGCAGCGTGAGGCCCATGGCCTGAGCAACCCGGCGATGACCAGCGATGTCTTGAAGTTTGGAGCGATTGCCATCTTCGCACTGGGGCTGGTGTTCCTGCTTAACGACTACCGCGGTGTACCCTTCCCGGTATTGCTGTTGGTGGTACTGATGTTGATCGCTGCCTTTATTGGTAAGAAGACTGCATTTGGTCGTCGTATCTACGCCATCGGTGGCAACATCGAAGCGGCGCGTTTGTCGGGCATTAACGTGGAAGCCACCAAGCTCAAGGTGTTTGCGATTAATGGCCTGCTGGTGGGTATGGCGGGTCTGATTCTGGCCTCTCGCTTGGGCGCGGGTTCACCATCGGCCGGTAATATTGCAGAGCTAGATGCGATTGCTGCCTGTGTTATCGGTGGTACCAGCTTGGCCGGTGGTGTGGGTACCGTATTTGGTGCGGTATTGGGCGCCTTCATTATGGCTAGCCTGGATAATGGCATGAGCATGATGGACGTTCCGACCTACTGGCAATCGATCATTAAAGGCAGCATCTTGCTGTTGGCTGTTTGGATGGACGTCGCCAGTAAGAAGCGCGCTTAAACAGTAATTTAACGATAGTTGCCATTCAATACTGCCTCCTGTTCGCTGGTCTATACTTCGGCGAGCAGGAGGTTTTTGCATGTTTGAAGCACACGGCAGCTATCGCTTAGAGCTGTTTAACGACGTATTAGTATTGAGTGCCGTAGGTGCATGGAATAGCCAACTGGCAAGGGAATTTGTCGACGCACTACAGAGTTTTGAATCCCAGTTACCCGAGCGTTGGGCGCACGTGGTGTTGCTGGAAGATTGGGAACTATTAACATCCGATGCGGAAGAGCTGATCTATCCCACCCTAAAGTGGGTGGAAGACAAGGGGCTGTGCCATACCGCCCATGTTTACAGCTTCTCGCCCCTCAAACGCTATCTTCTTGAACGCATGATCCCCAGCGGGGAGCGCAGCCATAGGAAGCAGGATTTTCCCAGCATCCAGCTGGCCTGTGACTGGCTGGTTGAACAAGGCTACCAGAGCGCTGGGGAGATCCCGCAGCAACTGGTGGATATACCCGCGTTTACCCGGCATCTGCGCAAGCAAGCCTAACTTTGACCCTAACCTTGTCAGCTAGTTCGCAGCGCTGGGAGGGGTAACGAACAGTTGCTGCTCGCATTTAGGGTTGTAGAACACCCCAACCCTAGCGGTTAGCAAGCTGGTTTGTGCTAGTGCTATTTCACGCTGTTGCTGATCACTAAAGCCATAGGTTTGCAAGCTGGTGCTGTCTCCCATGGCATAGTCAACTCGCCCTCGCAGTAGCATTCGGAGTCCTTGCGCCACGCTGTTTACTTCAACCAAGCGTAGCTGGGCATCGATCAACTGCTGTTGAAACGGACCTACTTGGCGGTTGCGCATCACTGCAACCCGGTAGCCCGCCAGCTCAGATAAGTCCTGCCAGCTGTCCGGTGTCATATCATCGATACGACGATACAATCCAATTGCCACCTCTTCATCGGCGAGCGACAGGAAGCGAGCATCTTCCAGTAGCGGCTTGGCGGGATAAAACGACAGGCACCACTGGCCACTGGTCAACTCATGCACCGCCCGCGCCGGGGGAAGGAATTCAGGCTTAGGGGTGAGCTTAAAATGCTGCTCGGCGTACTCGCTTAGCAAAGCAAAAGCGTGACCGTAGTCGTCGCGATACTGAGTGGTCAATGGCGGATACTCCAAGACAATGACTTCATCATTCTCTAGCGCCGCTGCGTAATCACTGGGCATGATAACTGCCAGCGCAAACGCTAAAAGTGCTGTTAATAAGTGTTTCACGGGGCTGGTCCTTAGCAAGTTGCTAGTCAGTGTAGACCTAAACCAATCCACATAAGTAACTGCTCATTCTTGCTGGTTAAAATCATTGATGACAGCGTCAACGCTTTTGTAATTAGCCCACTAGTTACGGCAAGCGTTTCCTCGTCCTCGATGATTTTTCCTTCGCAATACCTGACCACTTACTTATCCGGATTGGTATTAGTGATGGATACGGAGAAGCGTGTCAAACAGATGGCTAAACGGGTAGATATAGCTCAGATAGTGGAGTGGCAACCGCTTTTTCGATAAGCTTTAGCGGCTATTTATAGGAAGGAAGCATGTTTATTAACGCCGAACATACAGCCGAACACTTAACTGACGACGCGCTTGAGTCAAAAAGCGAACAGCTGCGCTATCACCATTTCGAGCGTTCGGAATGGGCCAAGCTTCGTCAGTCGGTACCGATGACGCTCACCGAGAGTGACTTGGAGCGGATCCGCGGTATTAACGAAGCGCTCTCCTTGCAGCAGGTGTCTGATATCTACCTGCCGCTATCCCGCCTGCTCAACCTTTATGTGAAAGCACGTCAGGATAGACGTAAGGTAATTGGTGACTTCTTAGGGCGACCCAAGCACCTTCCTTATATTATCGGTGTGTCTGGTAGTGTGGCGGGGGGCAAAAGTACCACCTCACGGATCTTGCAGGCCTTGCTGCAGCGCTGGCCGGAGCACCCGAAGGTCGACATTGTCACAACCGATGGCTTCTTGTATCCCAATGCTGAACTTGAGCGACGCGGCCTGATGCAGCGCAAGGGCTTCCCCGAGAGCTACGATAAGCGACGCCTGCTGGAGTTCGTGGCGGCGCTAAAAAGCGGCGAGCGCAATGTATCCGCACCGGTCTACTCCCACTTTGTTTACGACATCCTACCGGGCGAGGAGGCGGTGGTCGATCAACCGGACATCTTGATTCTGGAAGGCTTGAATGTGCTGCAAAGTGAGTGCGATCAGCCTTGTCATCAGGTGCGCCGTCCTTTTGTTTCCGACTATGTGGATTTCTCCATCTTTGTGGATGCCGATGTCGAGCTGCTAGAGAACTGGTATGTCGAGCGCTTCTTGAAGCTGCGCGCCAGTGCGTTTAGAGACCGTGGTGCCTACTTCCATCACTATGCATCACTGGACCGAGATGAAGCGGTGGATATCGCCACCGATATCTGGGGTCGTATCAACAAAGTTAATCTGCTGCAAAATATTTTGCCCACGCGTGAGCGCGCAGATCTGATCCTGGAAAAAGGCCGCAACCATGAAGTGAGCAGCGTAAGGTTAAGAAAGTAATGAGTGAGTTTTCCCCTCAACGCGATGTGGCGCTGGATGCATTAAACAGTTTTGGCCTGAATGCCCGCGCCGACTTCTTCTTCGAACTTAACGATAAGGCGCAGTTGCCCGGGCTGTTTGCCTGGCTACAGCAACACTCGCTGCCTTTGTTGCTGCTTGGTGAAGGCTCAAATGTTCTCCTCACCGATGACTTTAGGGGCTTGGTGTTGAGTAACCGCCTGAAAGGGATCGAGGTAGAGGAAACCGACGAGCAGGTGATCCTCGATGTCGCCGCCGGTGAGAACTGGCACGAGTTAGTGCAGTGGTGCTTGGCGAACAGCTACTATGGTCTGGAGAACCTGGCCTTGATCCCCGGAAATGTTGGCGCCGCGCCAGTGCAAAACATTGGCGCTTACGGCGTTGAGATTGCCCAGCGTTGCCTGGCAGTGGAGTACTTCGATCTCGAGACCGGTCAATTGCAGTGGTTGAGTGAAGCCGATTGCAAGTTTGGCTATCGCGATAGCATCTTCAAGCATGCCCTGAAAGGCCGCGCATTGATCACCCAAGTGCGCCTCGCGCTTCCCCAAAGCTGGGAGCCGGTAGTGAGCTATGGACCGCTGGCCAAGCTCGGTGACGATGTCGATGCCGAGCAGATCTTCGACGCCGTGGTAGCGACCCGCTCCGCCAAGCTGCCTGACCCTTCGCAATTAGGGAACGCTGGCAGCTTCTTTAAGAACCCGGTGGTTGAGCAAGCCAAGTTAGACGCCTTGTTGGCGGCTCACCCTGAGTTGCCGCATTATCCTGCGGCCCAACAGCGCTACAAGCTAGCGGCGGGCTGGCTTATCGATTCGCTCGGCCTGAAAGGCTTTCAACTCGGTGGCGCGGCGGTACACAAAGACCAAGCCTTGGTATTAGTAAATACCGGTGGTGCGGTGGCTGCAGATATCTTGGCGCTGTGTCAGCATGTGCGCCAGCGGGTGTGGGCGCACTATGGGGTCGAGCTTGAGCCGGAAGTGCGCTTTATCGGTGAGCGTGGTGAGGTTCACTACAGCGAATTGGTGGAGTCGTTGAGCTAATGCGCCACAATAAGTTTGCGGTGCTGGAACAGCTGTTGGCGGGCGATTATTGCTCAGGCGAGGCCCTCGCCCAGCAGCTGGGAGTGAGCCGCACCTCCATTGCCAACTATATTAAGCAGCTACAAAAGCTCGGGCTGGATATCTACAAGGTAAAAGGGCGCGGCTATCGACTGGCCCAGCCATTATCGCTGCTTGATATCGATGCCCTGCAGTACGCCTTTCCCAGACAAAAAATCGTGCGCCTCGATGAGGTGGACTCTACCAATGCTTGGATCCAACGTAACCTGAAACACTGTCGCCATGGCCAAGTGGTGCTGGCGGAGTATCAAAGCGCTGGCAAAGGGCGTCGTGGACGGCAATGGCAAACCCCGTTTGCCGGGCAGTTGGCGATGTCGCTGCTGTGGGAGTTCGACAAGGGTATTGAGGCGATGTCGGGCCTGAGCCTGGCGGTTGGTCTGGCAGTGGTGGAAACCTTAAGCAAGCTCGGCCATCAAGACCTGTCGCTAAAATGGCCCAACGATATCTATCAGGGCGGCCGCAAACTCGGCGGTATCTTGATTGAGCTGCAAGGCCACGTGGATGGCTTGCTGCAGATGGTGGTGGGGCTGGGCATTAACGTCCATGTTGAAGAAAGTCACGCCGCACAGATTGATCAACCCTTTACCCAACTGCAACACCAGGAGCTGCTCGACCGTAATGAGCTGGCACAAGCGTTAATCACTGCACTAAATCGCATCTATATCGACTTCGACCATGATGGTTTTGCCCCCTTGGTTGCGCGTTGGCAGCAATTTGATGCCTTCTGCGACCAAAAAGTGAATTTGTTGTTCTCCAATGAGCGGGTTGAACGCGGAATTGCCCGTGGAATCGACGAGCAAGGGGCGCTATTACTGGAGCAAGATGGCAAGATTAAGCGCTTTTTTGGTGGGGAAGTGTCCTTAAGAGCGGCAAAATCTAGCTGATTTGACTGAAAAATGCGCGCTTGGACTAGAAAGCGTATTTTTTTTAGTGAAGGCAGTTGCAATCGCCAAACCCATTACATAGAATTCGCAGCACTTAAGCGATGCCGGCTTAGCTCAGTTGGTAGAGCAACTGACTTGTAATCAGTAGGTCGCCAGTTCGACTCCGGCAGTCGGCACCATTGCTTAAGTAGGCCAACCTCGTTCTGCGAGGTTCCGTGGGGGGGTTCCCGAGTGGCCAAAGGGAGCAGATTGTAAATCTGCCGCGAAAGCTTCGATGGTTCGAATCCGTCCCCCCCCACCACTTTTTCAGGTAATAGGTAGTCTTGGCATAAAGGTTATAACGCGGGCATCGTATAATGGCTATTACCTCAGCCTTCCAAGCTGATGATGCGGGTTCGATTCCCGCTGCCCGCTCCAGTGCTGATATAGCTCAGTTGGTAGAGCGCACCCTTGGTAAGGGTGAGGTCGGCAGTTCAAATCTGCCTATCAGCACCAGTCTTTCCCCAATATCTCCCTGTTACCTTTTTACCGTTCGGTAAACAAAAAACCAATGGTGCACTTTGTACCAACGACTTTGATTTAGAGGGACGATTATGTCTAAAGAAAAATTTGAACGTTCGAAACCGCACGTAAACGTTGGTACTATTGGCCACGTTGACCACGGTAAAACTACTCTGACTGCAGCAATCACCAACGTACTGGCTAAGACCTACGGCGGTGAAGCGAAAGACTTCGCACAAATCGATAATGCTCCAGAAGAGCGTGAGCGTGGTATTACCATCTCAACCTCGCACGTTGAATACGACACTCCTACTCGCCACTACGCGCACGTAGACTGTCCAGGACACGCTGACTACGTTAAAAACATGATTACCGGTGCTGCTCAAATGGACGGCGCGATTCTGGTAGTAGCAGCGACTGACGGCCCAATGCCACAAACTCGTGAGCACATCCTGCTGTCTCGTCAGGTTGGCGTACCTTTCATCATCGTATTCATGAACAAGTGTGACATGGTAGATGACGAAGAGCTGCTAGAGCTGGTAGAGATGGAAGTTCGTGAACTGCTGTCTGAGTACGAATTCCCAGGTGATGACCTGCCAGTAATCCAAGGTTC
>NZ_AUBY01000024.1 GCF_000429485.1 Aliagarivorans marinus DSM 23064
AAACAAAGTCTTAATTTGGAGCGGCACACGAGGTTCGAACTCGTGACCTCAACCTTGGCAAGGTTGCGCTCTACCAGCTGAGCTAGTGCCGCTTCATAGTTCTGCAAGAGCTATATAAAGCCTTGGCTTCACATGTCTTACAGGGCTGCGAATTATAAGAGGAAAATTCGGCTTTGCAAGAGGCATTTCAAAAAAAACGCCCCTTTGCTGCTGTTTGCTTAGATTTCGTCCAGCTTAAAGAAGAACTGACGATAATGCTGCAATTCAGCAATCGATTCGCGGATATCATCCAATGCCAGATGACTGCCGCTTTTCTTAAAGCCGTTAAGCAGCTCAGGCTGCCAGCGACGCGCCAGCTCTTTCACGGTGCTGACATCTAAGTTGCGGTAGTGGAAGAATTTTTCCAACTTAGGTAGGTATTCATGGATAAAGCGGCGGTCTTGGCCAATGCTGTTGCCGCACATCGGGGAGATGCCAGCAGGTACCCACTCTTTGAGGAACTCAATGGTCATCTGTTCGGCTTCCGCCTCACCAATCTTGCTCGCACGCACCCGGTCGACCAGGCCAGAGTTGGTATGAGTAGTGGTACACCACTCGTCCATCTTCGCTAGCACCTCATCACTTTGATGCACTGCGATAACCGGACCCTCTGCGAGAATATTCAAGTGGGGATCGGTGATGATAGTGGCAATTTCCAGAACCCGATCCGTCATGGGTTCAAGACCGGTCATTTCCATATCGATCCAGATTAGATTATTTTCGCAAACAGCCATGGACACCCTATTATTGAAGGAAAACTTTTCCGCAAATCAACGATAACGGGTATCATAGCGACTTTACCCTCTTACTTGAATAGCAGTTTTCGTGACGAAAAGAAAGAAACTGAGCCGTGGTCAGCAGCGCCGGGTACGCAGCAACCAGCAAAAACGTCTGCAACAGCAAGACAACCAGCAATGGCTCGATGAACAGCTAGGCGAACGCCAAGAAGGCGTGATCATCAGCCGCTTCGGACAGCATGCGGATGTTGAAGACCAGCAAGGAGAGGTATTTCGCTGTAACCTACGCCGCACCATCGACAGTCTGGTCACCGGTGACCGAGTGGTTTGGCGCGCTGGCAAGACCCAGCAATCCGGCATTTCCGGGGTGATTGAAGCGGTCCATGAGCGCCGCAGCGTACTCACCCGCCCCGACTTCTACGACGGTATTAAGCCCATTGCCGCGAACATCGATCAGGTGATCATTGTCTCTGCGGTGCTGCCCGAATTCTCCGCCAATATTATCGATCGCTATTTAGTGGCGGTTGAAGATGTCGGCCTCGAGCCCCTGCTGCTACTCAACAAAATCGACCTGCTCGATGACCAAGCGCGCGACGCGCTCGAACCCCAGCTACAGCAATACCGCGACTTGGGCTATCAAGTGCTCTACGCCAGCAGCAAGCAAGCCCATGGTCTTGATGAGCTGCAAGCGCAGCTCAAGGGCAAGACCAACATCTTTGTGGGGCAATCCGGCGTGGGCAAAAGCTCACTGGTGAATGCCATCATGCCCGAACATGGCATCGCCACCCAGGAAGTGTCTGACGTATCGGGCCTTGGCCAACACACCACCACCGCCGCCCGCCTGTATCACTTGGCCAGCGGGGGCGAGCTAATCGACTCCCCGGGGGTACGTGAGTTTCAGCTATGGCACCTCGAGCCGGAACGGGTCACTTGGGCCTTCCGCGAATTCCGCGAACACCTCGGAGAATGTCGTTTTCGTGACTGCAAGCACCAAAATGACCCGGGATGCGCGATCCTTGCCGCCCTGGAACAAGGTAAGATCAGCAGCCAGCGCTACCAGAGCTACCTACGGATATTGGAAACCATGGAAGCTAACAAGCCAACTCGCGTGATACCCAACAAGCATTAGAGAGAATCAACGTGTTAGACAGAATCAAAGTGGCTGCTCAGTACTGCATCCCACAGCACCTTATTTCCCGTTTAGCAGGGCGTTTTGCTCAAGCAGAGGCTGGCAAGCTGACCCAAGCGGCCATCAGCTGGTTTATCAAACGCTACAAGGTGAACATGAGCGAAGCCGAGCAAGAGTCCCCCGCCGACTATGCCTCGTTTAACGCCTTCTTTACCCGTCCGCTAAAAGCCGGAATGCGCCCGATTATCGAAGGCGATGAGCAGCTAGCCCACCCAGTGGACGGCGCTGTTAGCCAACTGGGCGATATTGAGCAAGGCCGAGTCTTTCAAGCCAAGGGCCATGACTTTAGCGCTCGCGAACTGTTGGGCGGCGACAAAGCACTCGCCGAAGAGTTTCGTGACGGTAAGTTTGCCACTATCTACCTCTCTCCCAGTGACTACCATCGCATCCATATGCCGTGCAAAGGCACCCTGCGCCAGATGGTGTATGTGCCCGGTGACCTGTTTTCGGTCAACCCACTGACTGCGCAAAATGTGCCAAACCTGTTCGCGCGCAATGAGCGGGTCGCAGCCATCTTCGACACCGAGCAAGGTCCGATGGCCATGGTGTTAGTGGGCGCAACCATCGTTGCCAGCATTGAAACCGTGTGGGCCGGTACCATTACCCCGCCGCGCGGTAAGCAAGTATTTAGCTGGGATTACCACAATAACCCGATCACCTTGGATAAAGGTGAAGAGATGGGCCGTTTCAAGCTGGGCTCAACCGTGGTAATGCTGTTCGCCAAAGATGCCATCGACTTTGCCGAAGGCCTCAGCGCCGAGCAAACCACCCGCATGGGTGAGCTGTTCGCTACCCGCAAATAGCCAGCTTTAGGCGTCGCCTCGCCACGAGGTGACGCCCCTTCAGATAGCTCACTAAAAACCTCTTCTGACAGCCCGCTGAAAAATAAAGGAAAAGGCGAGTTTCAACTTAATATTTTCGGCAACTTGCTGATAAACTTACCCAAGCGCCCTTTGTCCTGTAACAAGCCATGTTCCGCCCTAGCTTTGCACTGTTTTGTAGCCTGATCTTTACCAGCGTAGCCCTCGCGGCACCGCTGCCCACCGCATCCAGCGGAGAGGGGCAACTGATGGGGATGATCCAATCCCTTAGCAGCGACTCCCCTACCCTCGACCAGCAACAGCAACAGCAGCTCTATGAAGAGTCGCTAAACTTGCTGCGTGAGGGCGACGGCTTCAGGCAACAGGCTAAGCAGTACCGCGATATCATCCATAACTTCGACCGGCTCAAGCAGCAGGCGCAACAACAGCTTGATCAGGCCGGCAACCTGCCACCACTCGATGAGCAGCTCGACCCGCGCAGCCTCAATCAGCAGTTTCAGATCAACCAAGAACAACTGCTCGCCCTTAAACAGCGCCAACAACAGGTGCGCGATGAGCAGCGCCGCTTAGATAGCGATGTAAGCCAGCTCTACGACCGCTCCCAGCCGCTACGCGAGCAGCTTAGCGAGCTGCGCGGTCAGTTGGATGCGCTGCAGTTCTCGGTCCTCAATGATGTCGACGAAGCCAAGCGGGTTAAGGCGCAGGTCAACGAGGCCAAGCTCACCTCGCAACTGGCGATGTTAGAGCTGGCCGCGCAAAGCGCCCCACTGCGCAACGAGCTGCTGCAACTGGAGCTGGCGCTACTGCAAAGACAGCAAGCCAATCTCGAGGCCAATCAGCAAACCCTGCAGCAGCGCTTACAACTGAGTATTGAAGCCGACAATTTAGCGCTGACCCAGCGTGCGATTGAGCTCGATGAGGCACTGGCAAGCCATCCCTTAGGCGAGTCGCTGCTTGGGCTAAATCGCCAGCTACGTAAGCAACTGGATGCGCTGATCGAACAATCCTTCGAGCTGCAGCAATCCCAGCAAACCGTTAGTCAGCAGCTCAATCAGATCAGCTACACCTTCGCCAACTTCAAAGAGCAGGTCTCTTGGCTCAAGGTCACCCGCGCCTACGGCGAATACCTGCGCGAACAGATTGCCGGCCTGCCCGATCCCTATCCGATGCGCGGGCTAGAGCAGCAGATCATCGAGACCCGCGTAAGTAAACATCGCTTCCAGCAGCAACAGTACAGCTGGCGCTTTGAGGGAATGGATCAAGAGATTGAGCAGTGGCGCAATGAGCTGCCGTTGGACCAAGCCCAACAAGTCCGCCAACTGCAAACCTTTAATCAGCAGCTGGCCAACAACTACCAGCGCGAGCTGGATCTGCACCTATTTACCCTTGCCTCCCTCAAGCTCGATTACACCCGGCTCAACGACGAGCTGGAGCAGATCCGTATCGCAGCCAATCAAGAGCTGTTCTGGACCGCCGATGTCAAAGCCATCGATGCCAGCTTCTTTGTTGGCCTGCAGCAGGCGGTCGTGTGGCTGTTGCAACCCCAGCATATGCTCAGCCTGAGTAAGTCGGTGATGAACATCAATGTGTGGTGGTGGCTGGGGGCGGTGCTGAGCTTGGTTGTATGGGGCTACCAACATTACCTAAAACGCACCTGGCTGAAGGATTACTTGCAGCGCAGCGATGCCAAAACCCGCAATATCACCAAGGACAAGTTCAGCCTGACCTTGGCCAACCTGCTGCTATGCGTGTTTTTGTCTGCTCCCATGCCGGTATTGATGCTGTGTATCGGCAATGGCCTGCTACAGTCCTGGGAAGAGGCCTTTGTCCGCGACTTTGGTGACTCGTTGGTGTTCTTGGCAAAATCGCTGTTTTTGTTCCAGCTGCTACGCCATATCTGCTTCAAACATGGCTTGCTCAATACCCACTTCAAGTGGCCGCTGGTCAATGTGCAGCAGGTCTACCACGAGCTCTATCGCTTGGCCTTAGCAGCGCTGCCGCTGCTGTTTTTGTTCTTCCTAAGCTACAGCCAGAGCTCGCACCCGGCCTATAGCAGCTTGGCCCGGCTGATCTTTATTCTACTGATGCTATGGCTGGCAAGTAGCTGGTATCGGATCTCCCGTCTGGAGCTGCCGGTTAACTACCATGTCGACATCTTTAAAGCGCCTCAGTTGGCTAAGCGCTTGTTCTGGTACGGCGCCATGGCGATTCCGTTGGTCGGCGCCATCGCCGCCTGTGTGGGCTACTTCTCCACCGCCTACACCATTGTCTGGCAGTTCTGCGTTAGCGTACTGATTGGCTCGACCTTTATCATGGTCTACCTGATGGTGCGCCGCTGGATGTGGCTGCAGCGCCGGCGGATTGCCTTCGAACGCGCCAAGGCCAAGCGGATTGAAAAGATCGCCCAGCGCAATCAGCAAGAAGACGAGCAGCAAAGCTCGGCGGAAGGTCAGCTAGATAACATCGAAGAGCCTGAGATCGACCTTGATACCATCAGTGCCCAGTCTCTCGGCCTGCTGCGTACCGCCTTGTTTGTCGCCTTCTTCGGAGTGCTGGCGGTATTGTGGTCGGAGATGACCAACGCGTTCTCGGTGCTAGACAACGTGACCCTGTGGGAGATCTCCAGCGTGCGCTCCGGGGTGGAAACCCTGCAGGCGATCACCCTGCGTGGGGCGCTGATGGCGATTATCACCTTGGGGCTGACCATGATTTTGGTGCGTAACCTGCCCGGTTTGCTGGAGCTGATGCTACTGCAGCATTTGTCTTTAAGCCCCGGCACCGGTTTTGCGATTACCACCACCATCAATTACTTGGTGATACTGTTCGGCGCGCTTACCGGCTTTGGCCTGCTTGGCATTGAGTGGTCGAAGCTACAGTGGTTGGTGGCCGCGCTCACCGTTGGCCTCGGATTTGGCCTGCAAGAGATCTTCGCCAACTTTATCTCCGGTCTGATCATTTTGTTTGAGAAGCCGATTCGGATTGGCGATACCGTGACCATCCGCGAGCTGACCGGCACCATCTCCAAGATTGAGACCCGCGCCACTACATTGATGGACTGGGATCGCAGGGAGATCATCGTACCCAACAAGGCCTTTATTACCGAACAATTTACCAACTGGTCGCTCACCGACCCGATTACCCGGGTGGTGTTGGCGGTACCGGTCAAACAGGGCTCAGATATCAATCTGGTCACCCGTCTAATTACTGAGGCGGTGGAAGAGTCCAGCCTGGTGTTAGACAACCCTACTCCCGAAATCTACTTCCTCGGCTACACCGATCATGGTCCCAATTTTGAGATGCGTGTCTATGTTAGCGAAATGGCCTACCGTCTACCCATGACCCATGAGGTGTTCTCTTTGATCAACAACAAGTTCAAGGCAAGTGGAATTGAGATAGCATATCCGCAATTGGATGTATCGCTAAACACATCAAAAGAAAAAAGATTTTCTAAATCGATGGCGTCACGCCACAATTTCACAAGGACCTAGTTGATTACAATGACTATAACAAAACAACATATCAGCCTTGCGCTTTGCGTTGTCATACCCCTGTTGGTACTGGCAATTCCCACCGAGAGCATTACCTTTATGGAGCTGTCGGTGATTGAGCATCGCGTAGTGGCGATATTCTTAATGGCAGCGCTGCTGTGGATTATGGAGCCGATCCCGGTCTTCGCCACATCTCTGCTGATCATTACCTCTCTAGCGCTTACGGTTTCCAACCAAGGCCTGCGGATGATTACCCACACCGCAGATGGCGTACCCCTGCCAGACCTGATGCCTTACACCTCTATCTTTGCCAGCTTCGCCAACCCCATCATCATCCTGTTTATGGGTGGTTTTGCCTTGGCTATCGCGGCATCTAAGTACGAGCTGGACAACAACCTGGCGCGGGTACTTTTGAAGCCTTTTGGTGAGAGCGTACCCATTGTGATGCTGGGCATCATGCTGATTACCGCGGTATTCAGTATGTTTATGAGCAACACTGCCACCACTGTAATGATGCTGGCCATCGTTGGCCCGATTATCGCCAAAGCACCAAAGGGCGATCTGGCCATGAAAGGTCTGGTATTGGCGATTCCAGTAGCCGCTAACACCGGCGGTATCGGTACCCCAATCGGTACCCCACCTAACGCCATTGCGGTAGGTGCCCTTGGCGATGCGCTGGGCTCGGCGAACCAAATCAGCTTCCTTGATTGGATGAGCTTTGGCGTGCCGTTCGTGATTGTTCAGCTAACCATCGCGTGGTTTGTGCTGTGTAAGTTCTACCCTGCCAAAGGCAAGAAGATTGAAATCAACATGGAAGGCAGCTTCCAGCGTAGCCCGCGCGCCTACCTGGTGTACGCGACCTTTGCGATCACCATCCTGTTGTGGCTAACCGGTAAGTTCCACGGCATTAACTCCAACGTGGTTGCGATCATCCCGCTGACTGTTTTCTGTCTGTCGGGCATTATCACCAAAGACGACCTGAAGCTGTTTAACTGGGATGTACTGTGGCTGGTTGCCGGTGGTATCGCCATGGGTTACGCATTGGGTGCCAGTGGCTTGGCCAAGAACATGGTTGATGCCATCGACTTCACCGCGCTGTCAACCTACGTGGTCATCATCACCATGTCGCTGCTATGTATCACCATGGCTAACTTTATGTCGAACACCGCCACCGCGGCCCTGATTATGCCTATCGCGCTAACCGTAGCCATTGGCCTGACCGGTGTCGATCCGGCCACCGGTGAAGCTGTGGTAGCCGCTGGCCAGCAAGGCACCATCACCGTGTTCTTGTCGATTGTGGCACTATCGGCCTCGCTGGGTATGATGCTGCCAGTAAGTACGCCACCTAACTCACTGGCCTACTCAACCGGCTTTATCGAGACCAAAGACTTGCTGAAAGTCGGTGGCGTAATCGGTGCCACCGGTTTGGCACTGCTTTACGCAGCCATGATGGTAATCATGTAATCACTCGCGTGGCCAGCGCCTAGGCCCTGGCCACATCGAAACTGAGCACATCCTTGATGTGCTCAGCATCACACGCCAGCATCAACAACCTATCGATCCCCAGCGCCACCCCGGCACAATCTGGCAATCCCGCTTGTAGCGCATCTATTAAGTGCTGATCAATCTCTGCCTCAGGCAGGCCCACCTCTGCGCGATAGCGCTGGTCGGCGGCAAAGCGTTGCGCCTGCTCCTCAGCGTCACTTAGCTCATAAAAACCATTCGCCAACTCCATGCCGCGATAGTAAAGCTCGAAGCGCTCCGACACCTGCGGATCATCCTCGCAGATCCGCGCCAAGGCGGCCTGGGTTGCCGGGAAGTGGTAGATAAAACAAGGCTTGTCTTGACCAATATGCGGCTCAACCCCAAGGCTAAACAGCAGCTGCAGTACCGTGTCGCGATTGGTTTCTTTCGCCACCAAGTCCTCTACTCCCAAAGGAATAGATGCCTCAAGCAGCTCCTCAGCACTGGCGTCAATCGGGTCTACCCCTAAGTGGGTAAAGAAAGCTTGACGGTAGCTAACCCGCACTGCTGCTGGGGTTTTGAGCACTTTGCCTACTAAATCATCGACTTCAGTCATTAATTTATCGGCATCAAAATTGATCCGATACCATTCCAACATGGTGAATTCGGGGTTATGATGTCGCCCGGCTTCCTCATTTCTAAACGCCTTGGCGAGTTGATAGATACAACCACTGCCCGCGGCGAGTAGACGCTTCATATGGAACTCTGGTGAAGTTTGCAGATAGAGCCTCTGTCCCGCAGGTGCCGCGGGGCCACGCAAGAGGGTTTCAAATGAAGATAAATGGACGTCACTGACACAGGCTTGGCTCATGCTCGGCGTGTCAACTTCCATTACCCCCCTTTCGTGAAAAAACTGTCGGATGTCACCCAAGATCCTTGCTCGCATTTTTAGGTTCTTTAGACTGGCTGATGGCTGCCACTGACGTAGCCGCGGGTTTAAGGATGAATTCATTAGCTTGCCTTGGGTTGTAATCCGCTTTACTGGATGACCGCAGAAGCGGGATAAAAATCAAAAAAAAAGTATTATCTGCGTAGATTTTCTAAAGTCACGCAAGTTTTTGATTTTTGTCAAACTTAACAGTCGTAATACTCGGACAATTGCTGAGTTTATAAAAACATCGTGGAGAAGAACGTGGAAATCATCAAAACCGACGTTGCCGTTGTCGGCGCAGGTGGTGCTGGTCTGCGCGCAGCTATCGAAGTTGCCAAAGAGCACCCTGAGCTGGAAGTGGCACTCATTTCCAAAGTTTACCCCATGCGTAGTCACACCGTAGCCGCCGAAGGTGGTGCAGCGGGTGTTGCGCAGGATCATGATTCACTGGACAACCACTTCAACGATACCGTTGCAGGTGGTGACTGGCTGTGTGAGCAAGACGTAGTTGAATACTTCGTTGAGAACGCGCCTAAGCAGCTAACCCAGCTTGAGCAATGGGGTTGCCCTTGGTCTCGTCGCCCAGACGGTACTGTTAACGTTCGTCGCTTCGGCGGTATGAAAATCGAACGTACTTGGTTTGCTGCAGATAAAAGTGGTTTCCACGTTCTGCACACCTTGTTCCAAACTTCTATCAAGTACCCAACCATCAAGCGCTTTGACGAGCACTTCGTACTGGACTTGGTTGTTGAAAACGGCGAAGTAAAAGGCGTTATCGCGCTGGACATCGCGGAAGGCGAAGCTAAGCTGATTCAAGCTAAATCAGTAATCATCGCAACCGGTGGTGCGGGTCGTGTATACCGCTACAACACCAACGGCGGTATCGTAACTGGCGACGGTATGGCACTGGCTTACCGTGCAGGCGTACCTCTGCGTGATATGGAATTCGTTCAGTACCACCCAACTGGCCTGCCAGGCTCAGGCATCCTGATGACCGAAGGTTGTCGTGGTGAAGGTGGTATCCTGACCAACAAAAATGGCTACCGTTATCTGCAAGATTACGGCATGGGTCCTGAGACTCCAGTTGGCCAACCTAAGAACAAATACATGGAGCTGGGCCCACGTGACCGTGTAAGCCAAGCGTTCTGGCAAGAAGAGCAGAAAGGTAACGTAATGGAAGGCCACCTTGGCACTTACGTAAACCTTGACCTGACTCACCTGGGTAAAGACTACCTGCACGAGCGTCTGCCGTTCATCTGTGAACTGGCTAAAGCGTACGTAGGTATCGACCCAGTTAAAGAGCCAATCCCAGTTCGTCCTACCGTTCACTACACCATGGGTGGTATCGAAACTGACCAGAAATGTGCAACTCGCATTAAAGGTCTGTACGCCGCTGGTGAGTGTGCCTCTGTAGGTCTGCACGGTGCTAACCGTCTGGGTTCTAACTCACTGACTGAAATCACTGTATTCGGTCAACTGGCCGGTGCTGAAGCCGCTAAAGCCGCTATCGCTGCTGAGCACGCTGACAGCGCAGTGGTTAAAGCTAAAGCTGAAGCGATTCTGGCTAAATACCTGGCGCTTAAAGATATCAACGGTGACGAAAACCCTGCTGATATCCGCAACGAGCTGGGCCGCACCATGGAAGCCGGTGTAGGTATCTACCGTACCGAAGAAGCCATGCAAGCGACCATCGACAAAGTTGCTGAATTGAAGCAGCGCTACAAGAACATCAAACTGGTTGATGAAACTGAAGTGTTCAACACCGAGTGGTTGTACGCTGTTGAGCTGGGCTACCTGCTAGACGTTGCAGAGACCATGGCTCACTCAGCCATCCTGCGTAAAGAGAGCCGTGGTTCTCACCAGCGTCTGGACGGTTTCGAGAAGCGTGACGACGAGAACTTCCTGAAGCACTCTCTGGCTTTCTTCCAAGAAGACGCAGCGCCGACCATCGATTACTCTCCAGTTTGCATCACCAAGTCTGCGCCGAAAGAGCGTCTGTACGGTGAAGCTGCTGAAGCACAAGCCGCTGCTGAAGCTGCAGCCCAGAAAGAAGCGGAGGCAAAATAATGTCCCAGGTAATGAAAGTTGAAATTCAGCGCTACCGCCCTGAACTGGACAAAGAACCGTTTTGGCAAAGCTACGACGTTCCTTACACCAAGGAAATGTCTGTACTTGAAGCTCTGGCTTACATCAAAGACGAACTAGACCCAACCCTGAGCTACCGCTGGTCTTGCCGTATGGCGATCTGTGGAAGTTGCGGCATGATGGTTAACGGTGTACCAAAGCTGGGTTGTAAGACCTTCCTGCGTGATTACCCACAAGGCATGAAGATCGAAGCACTGGCCAACTTCCCAATCGAGCGCGACTTGGTTGTGGATATGAGCGACTTCATCGCTAAGCTGGAAGCTATCAAGCCTTACATCATCCGTGAGACTGAACAGACTCCAGAAGATGGCTGCTCAATCCAAACTCCAAAAGAGATGGAACAGTACCGTCAGTTCTCTATGTGTATCAACTGTGGTCTGTGCTACGCAGCTTGTCCTCAGTACGGCCTGAACGACAAGTTCATGGGTCCTGCTGCACTGGCACTGCTACATCGCTACAACAACGACACCCGTGACGAAGGCAAGGAAGAGCGCATGGCGTTCCTGAACGCCCACGAAGGTGCTTGGGGCTGTACCTTTGTAGGTTACTGCTCTGATGTATGTCCGAAGAAAGTTGACCCAGCCGCAGCTATCCAGCTTGGCAAAGTGGACAGCGCCAAGGACTACGTGATTGCCATGCTCAAGCCAGGAGAATAAGAATGTCTAAGCGTAAACCTTATGTTCGTAAAATGGGCTCGACTTGGTGGACTAAGAACAACTTCCACACCATGTACATCGTACGTGAACTGTCTAGCCTGGTGATCTTGGCCTACAGCGTTATCCTGCTGTTCGGTCTGAACGCCCTGCGCGGCGGCGAAGCAGCGTTCGACGCTTGGTTTGCTGGCCTGACCAACCCACTGGCAATCGTGTTCCACGTGATCACTCTGCTGTGGACTCTGTACCACGCGACAACCTGGTTCTCACTAGCGCCTAAAGCGGCCAACCTGTGGATCGGCGAGAACCGTGTTGCTGACAACGTCATCACCGGCTCCCTGTACGCAGTACTGGGCGGCGTAACCGTGATTGGCCTGCTAATCGCATTCGTGCTGTAAGGAGAAACAGATGAAACGTTCTAACGAACCAGTATTTTGGGGTCTGTTTGGTGCAGGCGGTATGGTTGCAGCACTGCTGACGCCAGTACTTATCCTGATCACCGGTATCCTGGCGCCAATGGGCGCGGTGGACTTCTCGTTCGCTCGCGTTGATGCCTTCGCCAGCAACATCCTGGGTGGCCTGATCATCTGGGCAGCGGTAAGCTTCCCACTGTGGCTGAGCCTACACCGCTTGTACCACTGTCTGCATGACTTTGGTGTTCACGCCGGCAACGGTGTTAAAGCAGCCTTCTATGGCGCAGCAGCACTGGGCACTGTAGCAGCGGCTTACCTGCTGTTGTTCTAAGCCTCGCTTAGCGACAAAAAAGCCACCCGTTCCCTGGGTGGCTTTTTTATTTCAGACCTTGCTTGACCTTACAACTGCATCTACGCGCAGTTTAAATCTCTTCTACAGCTGCTCTTCAACCGGGCTATATCGCTCTCCAGTTGCGAAGTACGCTGCTTAAGCAGCTCTAATTCGGCTTCCTTGCTCGCTAGCATCTCAAACACACCCATTGGGTAGTCCCCGGCCTGATCGGCGTAGTGGTAAACCGGTGATGCTTTAACATGTGCGTTACTCACTTTACCCACTCCTGTGTCATATTTTGAAAACCATTTCACGAAAAACAGCGAAATATTAGCGGCGCATAAACAAGCATTACACAGCACTAATAACGGTGCAAAGGGCTAAATTGATCTAAATCAAATCAAGCGGGTAGACGGTTTTTTTCCTGTTGAGAATAATATAAATAACTGTTGAAGACGGTATTTGTAGGATTAATTACTTACAAAGGAAATCGATTACAACGATGGCTGGATCACAAAACTGTAGCAGGCGAAAAAGTAAGCAGATTTGGTGCATATTATTGCAGTGCCAATGGCCGCGCTATATCAGCTGTTGCTGATGCTTTACACATTACTTTTCTCTAAATAAAAAAAAGCCCGCTGTTGCGGGCTCTGAGACAAACCGATAATTACTTCACGCGGCTCACATACTCAGCGCTGCGGGTGTCTACCTTAATTACCTCACCGATCTGGATAAACAGTGGTACACGAACCACCGCGCCAGTGCTCAGCGTGGCTGGCTTACCACCGGTACCTGCAGTGTCACCTTTCAGGCCTGGATCGGTTTCGGTCACTTCCAGCTCAACAAAGTTCGGTGGAGTGATTGAAATCGGGTTTTCGTTCCAGGTGGTAACGGTACAAACATCTTGCTCAACCAACCATTTCTCGGCGTCACCTACCGCTTTCGCGTCAGCGGCAATCTGCTCGAAGGTTGCGTTGTTCATGAAGTGCCAGAACTCGCCATCGTTGTACAGATAAGCCAGTTCCATATCCATTACGTCAGCGCCTTCAAAGCTCTCACCAGACTTGAAGGTTTTTTCCAGTACCTTACCGGTCAACAAGCGACGCAGCTTAACACGGTTGAAGGCTTGGCCTTTGCCCGGCTTTACGTACTCGTTTTCGATGATCGAGTAAGGTTCACCGTCGAGCATAATCTTTAGCCCGCCTTTAAAATCATTGGTAGAATATGACGCCATTTTGTCCTCAACATACAAGGTAATTGCTTTTTCGATGCAGCGAATAATAACGCGAAACGCCGCCGCTGTGCAGGGAAATTGGCAAAAACAGCTCGCTCAAGCCGTGAGCGACCCAGCACAATTGCTGATGCAATTGGGTTTGGAGCCAGAGCACTTCCAAAAAGACATTCAGGCACGCAAGCTATTTCCGATGCGGGTGCCACAAGCCTTTATCGACCGCATGCAAGCCGGTGATGCTAATGATCCTTTGCTACGCCAAGTGCTGCCCGCCGCTCATGAGTTCATCGAACAGGCCGGGTTTACCAGCGATCCGCTGGGCGAGCATCAATCGGCGGTGCCGGGGCTGCTACATAAGTATCGCAGCCGAGTACTGCTGATTCTCAAAGGCGGCTGTGCGGTCAACTGCCGTTATTGCTTCCGTCGTCATTTTCCCTATCAGGACAACCAGCCCGGTCAGGACTGGAGCGAGGCGATTGCCTACATCGCCGCCCGCCCGGAGATCGATGAAGTGATCCTCAGCGGTGGCGATCCTTTGATGGCCAACGATCGCCACTTGGCCAAGCTGTTTGCCCAGTTAGCGACGCTGCCCCAGCTGCAGCGAGTGCGTATCCACACGCGCCTGCCGGTGGTGATCCCAGCCCGGGTCACCGAGGAGCTGGTCCAACTGCTGGGCGACTTTGCCAAACCAGTGGTGATGGTCACCCATATCAATCACCCCAATGAGGTTGATGAAGCGTTCAGCCAAGCCATGGTCAAGCTTAAACAGGCTGGCGTGCAGCTGCTCAATCAAGGGGTGTTACTGCGGGATGTGAATGATAACGCTGACACGCTCTGCGAGCTGAGTAACCGCTTGTTTGAGGTGGGGATCCTTCCCTACTATCTGTTTATGCTGGACCGGGTTGCCGGCGCTAGCCACTTCGAGGTTGCGCAAGATGAGGCCATCCCCCTTATCAAGCAGCTCTATCGGCGCCTGCCGGGCTACCTGGTTCCGCGACTATCACGAGAAGAAGCGGGCAAAGCGAGCAAAACCCCGATAGATTTACAGATGTGAGCCACGAAGCGATATGCTCCCACATCACTCTAACGAATCCACGATATACTAAGGAGAAAACCAAGGTGCCAGCCATGGATACTCAACAAGTCATCAAACAGATCCAGACCAACTTAAAAGAGATCTACCACAAAGCGGTAGATGCAGACCGGGTCCTCAAGCAGCTATCTGAACAAGGACACGGCAAGTTCAATGCACTGTTCGACGAAGAGAGTCTGTTTAAAACCCACGAGCGTGAGTTTCTGCCCTATGTGGAAGAGCTGGCCAGCGATCTGGTGCTGCTGGAAGAGTGCGAAGACGAGGAGCACTTTGTCTCGCAACTCAAACAAACCGTCGCTAAGCTTGAGCAGATGCACCTGCTGTTGGCGCAGTTCAAAGATGTCGCTAAGGCGCAGTAAGCCCTAGCCGATTAGCCATCGTTAAACTGTCGGTCGAGATAGCGAGAAAACGCCTCGGCCGGCGCAACCACATCCACCGACCCCATCAGCACATACACCTCTTGGCTTATCGATTGCAGCTCAGCCAGTTGCTGTTCATCGCGCACACCATTGATCACCAGCTTCACCCCAAGGCGATTGGCAAACATCACCGTGGCCGCCAACAAGGTTTCCTGTTCGTCACCACCCGAAGCCTTACTCAACATGTTGCCCAGTGGGCCGCGCAGGAACTGCACGGGTAGGTCGTTAAGCAGATCCAAGGGGCAGTCGGCGGAGCCAAAGTTATCCAGACACAAACCCACCCCAATTCGGCGTAGCTCGTTGATCGCATCAATGGCATCCAGCAAGGAGTTGCGGCTGTTGCTCTCTATCACGTTGATAATCAGCCGACTCGCCATCACCCGCGATTCAATCAATACCCGGTTGATCTGCTTGACCAAATCGCCATGCAGAGTAGTCGATGACAATGACACCATCAGCAGCAGGCGATTGCTCACCCCATGGTGCCAACGCTTGAGCTGCTGCGCCGCGCTGGAGAGCAGCCAGTCTTCTAACTCGCTAATACAGCCCACCGACAAGGCCAGTTCGGTCAGCTCACTTTGCTCCACCCAGCCAAAGTTAGGGTGCTGCCAGCAAGCCTGAACTTCGACCCCCACTATGCTGTTCGAGCTAAGATCGGTGATAGCTTGATAATACAGCTCTAGTTTGTGCTGTTTGAGCGCCTCGCGCAGTTCCACCCGCAGGGTTTGCTGGCGCTCCTTGGCACGCTGCATCTTGCCTTGGTAAAACTTCCAGCTACTGCCTTTGTTGCTTAGCTTGGTGTCATACATCGCGGTGTCGGCCTGGCCCAGCACCCCCAGCCAATCGAGCTTGGACTCGTCGGCCAAGCTGATGCCGATGCTAGCCCCGATTAAACATAACCGACCTTCCATCGAGATCGGTCGCTCCAGTGCCTCTATCAAGCGCCGCGCTAGGCCACTGCAGTCTTCTCGCGAACGCACGTGGGTTAGCACCACACAAAACTCATCACCGCCAATCCGGCACACCACGTCTTGCTGGCGCATCAGACCTTGTAAGCGCTGTGCCACGGCTTTCAAGATGCGATCACCAAACTCATGGCCATAGCTGTCGTTGATTCCCTTAAAGCCATTTAAATCGAGCATCATCAGCGCGTAGTGGCGATGATCAGCGCAATGCTGGGCGATATAGGCCCGCAAGCCGGCGCGATTTGATAAGCCGGTTAGGGCATCGTGGTAGGCCAAGTAGCGGGTATGGCGATTTTCCTGAACGATGTAGAAGATCAGCAAGCCACCGCTGATAAACACCACCCCAAACGACAGGGCCAAAGACAGCTGCAACCGCAGCATCTTGGCATCGTTCTTCTCATCCATGCTGCCACGGCGCTGGAACTCATAGTTAACCATTCGCATCAGCCTTGGGGTATATCCCTCCAAGCTGTCGATGATTGATGCAATGCTGCTGTGTTCACGGTTAAGGCTGAGCAACATTGGCTCGATGCGCTGCACTTCCATAAACAGGTCAGAGACAAATCGCCGCTCTACATCGTTGTGGCGGAAGGTGATGGTCTCCTGACCTTCCAACAACACCTTAAAGCGACTCCAGAAGATGTCATAGCGCAGCATCAACTCGCCCTTGCTGCCACCGCCGAGGTGATAGATCTTCAACTGTGAGGCAAAGCGCTGATGTTCCTGTAGCAACTGGGTGACCGCCCAAGTGGTAGACATCCGTGGCGCTTCCAACACAGCGATAATCTGTCGCAGCTGGGCAATGCTGACGGATGCACTAATCAAGAACACCAAGATAATGGTAGGAAGCAACAGCTTACGAAGACCGCGATGTCGCGAAAATTGCTTGGTAAAACCTGGAAACATACTACTTCACTTCAATGACGCGCAGCTGCCAAATCATGTAGTCGTTATAGCGCTTGTTCTTAACTTCGGGATAGTCGTCGACGGGGAACATTAGCCAGAGCGGCCCTTTTTCCCGAATCGAGAGGGTCTTGCCATCTTGCTGCCAGGCCAGGATTGGCTGAAACTTCTCGATGTCTGAGAAATCTACCTCAACCTCGTAATCATTTAATGCCACCATCCGCAGCATCTTTCCCTTGGCTTGGGCAACATCGAGCACATCAGCGAGCAACGGCCCTTGGTAGCGCCGTCCCACTTCCGTCCACGGATGCTTGGTGACAAAGCTGTGTTGCTCCATCGCTTTAATGTCATCGAGGGAGAAGGCCATACCCGACACCTCTCGGATGTTGCCTTGGATGATCAGTACATTATCAGCGAGTACTTTAGGCACCCAAGCCAGTATCAGTACCAGCAATAGGGCAACGCGACGCATAGGCGCTCCTGCTTTTTGTCAGTTTCATGCTTCAGTGTAGTTAACTGCGCCAAACCTGACCGAGAAATCATCCGCTAAGCAAAAAGCTAAACACCTAATAAGTCTGAAGTTAATGATTTACATCTCAAGCGCTAAAGGAAAGTAATTACTGGTCGATAAAGATACTGACGCGACCTTTCAAGGAGGAATTATGGTAGGAGATGTTATTCATGAGGCCGTGCACATGGTTGTGCCGAAATCGCTGTGTCCACTGGATAGTTGTAAAGAGCCATCCAACAAATCCTCGAATCTTATCGACCCGCAATCACCGGTAAAGACCGCCGCCAATGTGGCTGGTATGGCAGTGAAGGTAGCAGCTACCGCCTATCTGGGTAAGAACCTGCTCGCCATTGTCTAGTACCACTCCGCATAAGTAACTGAGCATTCTTGCTGGTTCGATAACGCCGGGATCAAAAAAAGCAGCTCCAAGAGCTGCTTTTTTGGTTTGGCTGGATGCCGGGGGATGATTACATCATGCCGCCCATGCCACCCATACCGCCCATGCCGCCCATATCTGGGGCTGCCGGGGCTGCTGCATCTTGTGGCTTGTCGGTGATCATGCACTCGGTGGTGATCATCAGGCCAGCAACCGATGCGGCGAATTGTAGCGCGCTACGGGTTACCTTGGTTGGATCCAGGATACCCATTTCGAGCATGTCGCCGTAGCTGTTATTCGCAGCGTTGTAACCGTAGTTAGCTTCGCCTTCACGCACGTTGTTCGCTACAACAGAGGCTTCTTCACCACAGTTGCTTACGATTTGACGCAGTGGCGCTTCCATCGCGCGCAGTGCCAGACGAATACCTACGTTTTGGTCTTCGTTGCTACCTTCCAGCTCAGCTACTTTAGCGGCCGCGCGAACCAGCGCAACACCACCACCAGCAACTACGCCTTCTTCAACCGCAGCACGGGTTGCGTGCAGCGCGTCTTCTACGCGGTCTTTCTTCTCTTTCATCTCAACTTCGGTGGCAGCGCCAACCTTGATTACCGCAACACCACCAGCCAGTTTAGCTACGCGCTCTTGCAGTTTCTCACGGTCGTAATCAGAAGAAGTTTCTTCGATTTGCTGACGGATTTGAGTCACACGACCTTGGATGTTGGCTTCTTCGCCTACACCGTCGATGATGGTGGTGTTGTCTTTAGAGATAACCACACGCTTCGCGCTACCCAGGTCTTCCAGAGTTGCTTTCTCAAGCTCCAGACCAACCTCTTCAGAGATAACGGTACCGTTGGTCAGGATCGCGATGTCTTGCAGCATGGCTTTACGACGGTCGCCGAAGCCAGGTGCTTTAACCGCAGATACTTTAACGATGCCGCGCATGTTGTTCACAACTAGAGTTGCCAACGCTTCGCCTTCAACATCTTCAGCGATGATCAGCAGCGGCTTGCCAGCTTTAGCCAGGGCTTCTAGCAGTGGCAGCAGCTCACGGATGTTAGAGATTTTCTTGTCAGCCAACAGGATGAACGGGCTTTCCAGCTCTACGGTGCCGTTTTCCTGGTTGTTGATGAAGTAAGGAGACAGGTAACCACGGTCGAACTGCATACCTTCAACCACGTCCAGCTCGTCAACCAGCGCTTGGCCTTCTTCAACGGTGATAACGCCTTCTTTGCCAACTTTCTCCATCGCTTCAGCGATGATGTTACCAACGGTTTCGTCAGAGTTAGCAGAGATGGTACCTACTTGAGCAATAGACTTAGAGTCGGCACATTCGGTAGACAGGGCTTTTAGCTCTTCAACCGCAGCGATAACCGCTTTGTCGATACCACGCTTAAGGTCCATTGGGTTCATGCCAGCAGCAACAGCTTTCAGGCCTTCGTTTACGATAGACTGAGCCAGAACGGTTGCAGTAGTGGTACCATCACCGGCCGCATCGTTGGCTTGAGAGGCAACCTCTTTCACCATTTGTGCGCCCATGTTTTCGAACTTGTCTTCCAGCTCGATCTCTTTCGCTACCGATACACCATCTTTGGTGATGGTTGGTGCGCCGAACGATTTGTCCAGAACCACGTTACGGCCTTTAGGGCCCAGAGTTACTTTTACTGCGTCTGCTAGTACGTTAACACCCGCCAGCATCTTTGCGCGCGAGTCATTACCAAATAGTACGTCTTTAGCTGCCATGATTAATTTCCTTAAACGATTTCAGCTTTAATTCTTGAAAGGGAGATTATTCTACGATTGCCAGAATGTCTGATTCAGACATGATCAGCACTTCTTCGCCGTCTACTTTCTCAGACTTCACACCGTAGCCTTCGTTGAAAATCACGGTGTCGCCCACTTTAACGTCAAGCACTTGTACTTCACCGTTTTCCAGAATACGGCCTTTACCTACAGCCAGTACTTCACCACGGGTAGACTTCTCTGCTGCAGATCCAGTTAGCACGATGCCACCAGCAGATTTGCTCTCTTGGTCTTTGCGTTTGATGATGACGCGGTCATGCAACGGACGGATGTTCATTGCTATCTCTCCTTAAAAACAATCGAGGTTGCTAGTTGCGCAGCCCACATGGCTGCAAAACTGATGTTGCATTTAAAAATGGGGCCATAAAAAACGCTTACAAGGGGGAAACCCAGATTTTTTTGAATTTTTTCGTTGTGGCCCATCGCTATCCGCCCGATAGCGTGCTGCGGGCATGAAAAAAGGGCGCTTTCGCGCCCTTTTGCTAAACGTTGGCTGTTTTGATTAGTTCAGACGATCGTGGTCGTTGTCGTCTTTACGCTCAAACTCGCCTTCATAGACATCGCTGTCACTACCACCACCCGGTGGGCGACGGAAACGCACGCTTTGCATATAGCCTTTCACGATCAAGCGTTGGGCAGCAGCGCCACGCAGGGCGGGGATCAACAGCAACATACCGACCGAATCGGTAATGAAGCCGGGCATAAACAGCAATACCCCGGCGATAATCAGCATCAACCCTTCAAGCATCTGCTGGGCAGGCGCTTCGCCACGGTTCATGGCATTTTGAGCGGCAAATGCGGTTTGTAGGCCTTGGCTGCGCACCAAGGAACCACCGACGATGGCGGTTAACAGCGTCAGGGCGATGGTGCTAAAGGCCCCTACCTTTGCGCCGACCGCAATCAGCACATAAATCTCTGCGTAGCTCAGGCCGGCGAGTAATAACAAGATATATAGAAACAACGGATTATCCTCTTGAGCGTCTTGTCTTAAGCAAAATTTTGGATGCGTATACCCTATAATATGGGGCATATTTGCACGATTTAAAGGGCAGTACCCCGGATTGGTGTAAATCACGCTTTTGCACAAAAGCTGAGCGATGCTATAAAAGTCGACGACTTGTGTAAGTTTTTTCGCTAAGTTGCTGTCTAATATACCCGAACGACCTAAAGGTATAGGATTCCGAGTAGCTCACACAGCGTTACTGCTCCTTGATTTAGACCACTAGATCGGCGGAACAGTGACTTGCCTGAGGGCCAGGAAAATCTCGCTGAACACGCACCTTGAGGTCGTTCGGGTAAAAAAGGTCGCTCGGCCCGCCCTAGCTTTTCGATATTTGCATTGAAGGATAGAACCCAAAACTATGGCTACTCGTTGTTGGTTTGCATTACTTCCCCTGCTGTTAGGTTTAGCCACACCGCTGCACGCATCTCCCAGTCTGCTTGATACACTCAGCCAGCAAACGAGCAGCACCAATGCCAATGACTTTCTGCCGGTCAATGAAGCCTTTCCGTTTAGTTATCAAGTGACTGCTGACCAGCTACTGCTGAGCTGGGATATCGCTCCCGACTACTACCTTTATCAAGGCCAGTTCAGACTGGAGGTCAACGGCCAGGCCGTTGACCTCGCGCTACCTCCAGGCAAGGACTACCACGACCCTTACTTTGGCGATGTGGTGATCTACCGCCAACCGTTGGATGTGGCGGTACCAATGAGTGCGCTGGGCGAAGCGACTCAAGCCACCATAACCTACCAAGGCTGTGCCGATGCTGGGCTGTGCTATCCGCCCGAATCCCAGCAGCTGCTGTTTGCAGCAAGTGCATCTGATCCTTCAGGGCCAGCCTCGCCATCTATAGCCGCTGCAACAAGCACAACACAAAGCGAGCATGAAGGCTTTGCCAGCCGTTTGGAAAGCCAGGCGCTATGGCTCAACATCGCACTGTTCTTTGCCATCGGGTTGGGCCTGGCCTTCACCCCCTGCGTGTTCCCGATGTACCCGATTATCACCGGGCTTATCGCAGGCCAACAGCGACCGCTAAGCACCCGCAAAGCCGCCAGCTTATCGCTTACCTATGTGTTGGGTATGGCCATCACCTACACCGCACTCGGCTTGGTAGTGGCTAGCGCTGGGCTACAGTTTCAGGCTGCGCTGCAACACCCCTATGTTCTAAGCGCAATCGCCCTGCTTTTTGTGCTGCTGTCGCTTTCGATGTTTGGCCTGTATCAGTTGCAGCTGCCCGCGAGCCTGCAAAATCGTCTCAATCAGCTAAGCAACCAGCAACAAGGTGGCCAGTACTGGGGCGTTGCGCTGATGGGCGCGATCTCAGGCTTAGTGGCATCGCCTTGTACCGCCGCGCCTATCTCCGGCGTGCTGCTGTTCGTGGCGCAAAGTGGTGACTTAGTGCTCGGCGGCATGGCGCTGTTCGCTTTGAGCTTGGGCATGGGCGTGCCGCTATTGATTGTCGGTACCTCCAGCGGTCGTCTGCTACCCAAAGCCGGTGCCTGGATGGAACAGGTGAAGATCGTATTTGGCATCCTGCTACTGGCTGTGGCGGTGGTGATGTTGGAGCGTTTCGTGTTGCCATCGGTGGGCCGCCTACTATGGCTGGCGCTGATTGCTGGCAGCATTAGTTATTACTACCACCTCAACCGCTTAAGCACGCTCAGCTTCGCGCAAAGCCTGCGCCAGCTAGGGTTAGTCACCGCGCTTGGGCTAAGTATCGCCTGGGCCAGTCAACCGTGGTGGCAGCAAGCTCCTGCCCAGCAGCATGGCGAGTTTATTCAGGTAAGCGACCTTAAGCAGTTAGAACAACAGCTGGCCATCGCCAAGCAGCAAAACCGCCCAGTGATGGTCGACTTCTACGCCGATTGGTGTGTCGCCTGCAAAGAGTTTGAACAGTACACCTTTAGCGACCCCGCGGTTGCTGCCAAGCTCGACACCATGGTGCTGCTGCAAGCCGATGTCACCCGCACCGATGCCGCCGCCATTGAGCTGCTCAATCATTACCAAGTGCTAGGCCTGCCCACCTTGCTGCTGTTTGCCGATAACGGCCAAGAGCTCAGTCAGGCCCGAGTCACCGGCTTTATGAACGCCGAGGCCTTTAACGCCCACCTGACCCTCAACGGTCTGTAATGCAGCTCGGCAAGGTCAACCTGATACTGCTGAATGCGCTCTATCATCTATTGAATGAGCGCAGCGTCAGCCGCGCCGCCGAGCAGATGCACATCAGCCAGTCGGCCATGAGCAAGCACCTCAGTAAGCTACGCGATCTATTCGGCGACCCGCTACTGGTGCGGGTCGATGGCCAGTGGCAGACCACCGATCGCGGCCAAGCCTTAAAAACCCAGGTGGCCAGCGTGCTGGAGTCCATCGACTCACTGTTGCAGCAGCAGGCCTTTGAGCCGGGCAAGTGCCAACGCACCATCCGCTTTGCCACGTCTGATTATGTCAGCGCTCACCTGCTGCCGCCCTTGCTGGCACAAGTTTTTGAGCAAGCCCCTCAGCTGAAGATCGAGCTACTTAACTGGGATGACAGCACTCCGCACCAGCTCAGCCAAGGCGCGGTGGACATCGGTATGACCCTACCGCCCAAAGACAGCGGTGATTTCCACGCACGGGCGCTGGGCGAAGATAAGCTGGTGTGCATGATGCGTAACGATCATCCTTATTTGGCACTCAGTGATCCCCAGGCCAGCGACTATTGCCGCTTCGCCCACGCCTCGGTGCACAGCGGTGCGGATAAATTCTCCAGCATCGACAAGCTGCTGCGTGCTCAGGGCCAGAGTCGCCAGATCCAGCTACAGGGGATCTCCTATGCCGCCACGCTTGAGCTGATTACTGAGACGCCCTTTATCTTGACCCTGCCGGAGAAGATTGCCCGTCACTACCACGACCGCCATCCGCGACTGGTGATAACCTCACTGCCACTCAAACAGCAGGCCTTCGAGTTCTCGCTGATCTGGCATCATCGGCAACACCACGACCCGGCTCATCAGTGGTTTCGCCAAACCTTGATTGAGCAGCTTGGTCACTAGGCGCCCTTACAAGTAAATTCCAAATTGGAATACTTGAATTCAACTATCTTCCATTTAACGATTACTAGTTAATCCATACACTTAGCGCGTTTTTCAATGCTTGGATCTCCCATGGACGCGCTACTCGCCCTACTCACCATTAATCTACTTGGCATGCTCACTCCGGGGCCGGATATGCTGCTAGTGCTGCGCTACAGTGCCCAAAGCAAACAACTGGCGCGTCGCTGTGTGGCGGGTATTCTGCTCGGCTTCACCAGCCATATCCTATTGGCCTTGGCTGGGATCAGCCTGCTGGTGACTCAGGTGCCATGGCTGTTTCAGGTGGTGCGTTTCGGTGGCGCAGGCTACCTGTGTTTTATCGGCCTGAAGATCCTGCAGCACCGCAAGCTCACGCCCGCTCAGCAAGAAGGTGTTCAACATAGCCAGCAAGCGCTGCGCAGCGGTCTTAGCTGCAACCTGCTAAACCCCAAGGTGCTGGTGTTTGCGGTGAGCATCTTCAGCCAGTTTATTACCGCCGATACCAGTGCCGCCAGCAAGCTGCTAATGTCGAGTGCATTGCTTGTCCAGTGCGCGCTGGTATGGCTGCTACTTATCGAGATCCTCGGTGCCCAACGCATCCAGTCGCGGCTGTTTAACAACATGCCCAAGGTCAACACCCTAAGCGGTTCGATGCTGCTGGGAATGGGAACATTGCTCGGCCTTCACAGTTAGCGGTGAAGCAAATTGAATCCACTCAGTCATGGTGCTATGTTCAAAAAAACGTCTAAGTGATTGAGTTATGGAAGACTGTTACCAAATAATCATCGCCGACGACCACCCTTTGTTTCGCTCGGCGCTCAACCAAGCCGTTAGCACTGCTGTCCCCGATGCTGAACTACGCGAAGCCGATAGCGTGGCCGAATTACTTAAGTTGCTGGAGCTGCACGGCGAGCCCGATCTGCTGCTACTCGACCTAAAAATGCCCGGCGCCAATGGCTTTTCGGCCTTTACCCATCTACATGGTCATCACCCCGAGCTGCCGATAGTGGTGGTCTCTGCCAGTGAAGAGCAGGAAGTGGTGCAAAAAGCCAAACAGCTTGGCGCGTCTGGCTTTATTCCCAAGTCCACTCCGCTGCAGCAACTGGTTGGCGCGGTTTCGAGCATTTTAGAGGGTGATGAGTGGTTCCCCGAGGGCTTCTCCTACCAAGAGGATCTGCCAGAAGATCCGATGGCTGAGCGCTTAGCCAGCCTCACGCCGCAGCAGTACAAGGTATTAGTGATGCTCAACGAGGGCCTGCTTAACAAGCAGATCGCCTACGAGCTCAACGTGTCTGAGGCCACTATCAAGGCCCACGTCACTGCCATCTTCCGCAAGCTCAATGTGAAAAGCCGCACCCAAGCGGTGATCGCCTTGCAGCAGCTCGATCTGGAAAGTAATCAGGAGGGCTAGCCCTCCTGTACACCCGAGCAACCTCCATTTAGCCACGCTCTACGCGCTGGGCTTCAGCCAGAAGTTCGCTTCGCCGCGATCATTAAGTAACTGTTGGCACAGCTTCTTGAGGCGCAGTGGACGAATCGGCTTACTCAGGTAGGCATAGCCATGCTGGCGGATGGTGTCGATAAGCTCGGCATTGCGGTCGGCACTGATCACGATGCCGTGGCACTGCAAGCCTAGCGGCGTAATCAGCCGCTGTAGCGCCTGCAGGCCAGTCTTGCCAAAATCCAAGTGGTAATCACTGAGGATCAGATCTGGCAGCCAGCCATCGCGGATCAGCTCCTCGGCAGTATCGGCATCTTCACAGCACACCACCTCATAGCCCCAGCGCATCAGCAAGCGCTCCATGCCCACCAAGATATCCGGCTCATTGTCGATACACAGCACCTTGGCGCCGTGGGTAATCGCAACGCTCTCGGTCTCTTCACTAGCTTGCGGTGCCACCATTGGCGCAGTCAGCGGCATCGACACATGAAACATCGAGCCATTGCCCACCCGCGAGTGCACCCCAATCGGCAGCCCCAATAGTTCGGCAAAGCCTTTAGCAATCGCCAGCCCCAGCCCCAGCCCCTCCTTGCTGGCGCGGCCGTTATCCACCTGTTGGAAGGCCTCGAAGATCTGCTGCTGCTTGTCTTCATCGATGCCCGGGCCGTTATCCCATACCTCTACCCGTAGCCACTGGCCACGTTTGCGCGCCGCCAGCAGCACCGAGCCATCGGGGGTATAGCGGATGGCATTGGTCAGGAAGTTTTGCAGAATACGCCGCAGCAGTTTGCTGTCGGTAAACACCGCATTGGGACAGGCGCGGATGCGCAAGCGCACCTGCTGCTGGTCGGCAATCGGCTGAAACTCGGCGTGTAAGTGCTCCAGCAGGTTACCCACCATAAAGCGCTCGTTGCGCACCTCCACCTTGCCCGACTCCAGCCGTGAAATATCCAGCAGATCGCTGATTATCTCTTCTGCCGAAAACAGCGATTTGTCTAGCTTAGCCGCCAGAAACTGCTGCTCGTCGCTCAGTCGGCTATCGAGCAGGGAGGCGGCGAATAGCTTGGCGGCATTAAGTGGCTGCATCAGGTCGTGGCTCACTGCCGCCAAGAAGCGGGACTTACTCTGGTTGGCATCTTCCGCCTCGGTGGTGGCGAGGATCAGCTGCTGGTTCATACTCGACAACTCTTGGGTGCGCTGGGCCACCCGCGCCTCCAAGATTACATTGGCCTGTTTGAGCATATCCTCGGCCTGACGGAAGGTGGTGATATCGCTGAAAGTCATTACATAGCCGCCGTTAGGCATCGGGTTGCCTTGCACCTGGATTACCCGCCCGTCAGGCCGGGTACGCGATGAGGTATGGCTATGCCGCTGATGCAGATAGGTCACCCGCTTGCGCACATGCTCTTCCACATCGCCCGGCCCACATAAGCCTTTGCGGGCATTAAAGCGGATGATGTCTTCAATGGGACGGCCGACATTGATAAAGCCATGGGGGAAATTAAACAGCTCCAAATAGCGGCGGTTCCAAGAGACCATCTTCAGGTCCTTATCGACAATCGCGATACCTTGGTCGATATGCTCAATCGCCCCTTGCAGCAGGTGGCGGTTGAACTGCAGCAGCTCCGAGGCCTCTTCGGCAATCGAGGCAAACTCTTCCAGCTGCACCTGCCGCCCATGCAACGCCGAGGCCAGCACCAAGCGGGCCGAGGAAGAGCCAAACACCCCGGCCAGCATCCGCTCGGTGTCGGCTATTAACTCAGCCGGCGCCTGCTGGTTCGGACTCAAGGCCATGGAACGAGAGCGCGCATAGCGGGAGAAGCTTTGGTTAACCCGCTGCGAGCCCAAAAAACGCGAGGCCAACATCTGTAGCTCTTCAACACTGACCTTGGCATGCTGCAAGGAGCCGGGGTCATTGGCGCGGGTCGATTTGCCGACGAAGTTGCTGGCCTGCAGCCACTCCGATACCGCCGGGCTGGTCAGCTTAGAGGCCGCCACATAGCCGATCACATTGCCGATCAGGCTGAGTAAGATCCCCCAATTATTGTCGGAGATCAGCGCCTCACCACGCCAGGCCGGGGCGCTGAACAGGGCGCGTAGCCAGTTGTCTTGTTCGCTACCGGCTAGCAGCCCGGCGATATTCATTAGATTCAGCAGCCACAGGCTCATGCCAAACAGCAGACCCAGATAAACACCGCTGCGGTTGCCTTCGCGCCAGTACAAACCAAACAGCAGCGGCACCGCCAGCTGGGCAATTGCAGCAAACGAGAGGAAGCCGATATCGGCCAGGTTTTCCACCTGACGAAGCATCAGGTGCGCCCCCCAGGCCAGCAGCAGGATCACCAAGATGGTGGTGCGCCGCACATTAAGCAGCAGCTCGCTAAACTGGTTGAAGTTACGCTGACTCAAGCCACCTTGTTTGAGCAGTAGCGGCAGTACCAAGTCGTTACTCACCATGATCGCCAGTGCGATGGTTGAGACCACCACCATGCCGCTGGCCGCCGAGGTGCCCCCTAAAAACGCCGCCATCCCCAACCACTGCTGCCCAGCAGCCAGCGGCATCGAGATCACATAGTTATCCGCCGACACCGAGTCGCCCAGCAAATGTTGGCCGGCCAAGGCAATCGGCAGAACGAAGATACCCAGCAAGGTCAGGTAGGCGGGGAATAACCAACGCGCCTTGCGCAGATCGCTCACCTGATTGTTCTCCACCACAGTGACGTGGAACTGGCGCGGCAGACAGATAACCGCGGCAATCGCCAACAAGGTGGCAACAACCAAGTTAGTGAAATCGGCAATCCCCAGCTTATCAACCCGCTGCGCCAGGCTTTGCTGGATCACCATGCCATCGCTCTCCGGCAACTGCCCGAGCAGGGCTACCGCAAACAGGCCAACACAGACAAAGGCCACCAGCTTAACGAGCGATTCAAAGGCGATGGCAATGATCACCCCGCGGTGGTGCTCGGTGGCATCGATATGGCGGGTACCAAACAACATGGTAAAGATCGCCAGCGCAATACTGACCAACAGGGCGAACTGGGCGCTGCTTCCCTCACCCACCGCCAGTCGCATCTGCTCGCCACCGAACAGGTCAATGCCCATCACAATCGCCCGCAGCTGCAAGGCGATATAGGGCAGGATCCCCAGAATACACAGCAAGGAGATCACCACAGCCAAGGTCTGCGACTTGCCGTAGCGAGCAGCAATAAAGTCGGCAATGGTGGTGATGTGCTCGCGCTTGGCGATCAGCACCAGCCGCGCCAGTAGCTTCCAGCCAAAGATGAACAGCAGGATCGGCCCCAAGTAGACCGGGATAAACGACAGCAGGCTGGTAGTGGCTTGCCCCACCGTGCCGTAGAAGGTCCAGGAGGTGCAGTACACCGCAATCGATAGGGAGTAGATCAGCGCTTGACCGGGCAGGCGCGTCTGAGTGAAGCGGTCACAGAAATAGGCAATCAGGAACAACAGCCCCAGATAGGCAATCGACAAGGGGATCACTAACCAGCCTTCCTGCAACATAGACGCTCCTTTGGCGTGGCAATGCCTATCTTCCTTGTAGTGGCGACACCGCACGTTATTGCCGATGATGTGAGGTTGCTCTCCTTGCCACGTCACATCTTCCCTACGCTAAGACTAAAGTCGTCTGGCAGATCAAACAAATATCTCGATGCTGTTATGTGATGACAGTGACGTGATGATAAAGGTGGAAACGGCAGGCCATGACCAGCGACTTTAACTTCCAACATCCTCCCTTCGATCAACTGGATAGTAGCCAGCGTCAACTGCTGTTGGACCAACTGGACATCCACTACTTCCAGAATCAAGAGAAGATCCTAAGCGCCGGTCAGGAGTCGCAGTTTCTGTTTGTGATCCTCAAAGGCGAGGTGGAAGAGCGCGCCGACAACAACGATGAGATCTTCGCCCACTACACCTTGGATGACTGCTTCGATATTCGCTCCCAGTTTGGCGGCTACTGCAAACACGACTATGTCGCACTGGAAGAGTGCCTTTGCTTTGCCCTGCCCTCCAAGGTGTTCCGTCAACTGGCCGAGGCGAACAGCGATTTCGCCGACTACTTCCAAAACGACTTGGCCACCCGCCATCAGCTGATTGAATCGCGCGAACGCAACAAGAACCTGGCCGAGTTTATCCTCACCACCATCGATGAGAGCAATGTGCAGCTAGCGGTGGTGATCGATGGCGACACCAGCCTGTATCAAGCCACCAAGATGATGCGCGAGCAAAGACTCGAATCGCTACTGGTCGACTACGACGGCTGTATCGGCATGCTCACCGGCACCGACTTGCTGCATGCGGCGGTGCTCACCCAGCAGTCCCTAGATACCCCGGTCTCCCAGCTGGCCAACTTCAACCTGATCTCGGTGGAACAGGGCGAATTCTTGTTTAACGCCATGCTGCTAATGACCCGCAACAATATCGAACGGGTGGTAGTGAAACAGCAACACAAGGTGGTGGGCATTATGGAGATGGCCCACTTGCTGAGCCTGTTCTCCACCCATAGCCACGTACTGGCGCTGCAGATCGCCCGCGCCGACAGCATCGACGAGCTGGCCATCGCCGCTCATACCCTCAACCGCTTGATCGAAAACCTGTGCAACAACGGCATTCGCACCCTGTTTATCATGAAGCTGCTGGCCACCATGAACGAGCAGTTAATTGAACGGGTGTTCCGCCTGTGCGTGCCCGATCAGCACCACAACGCCATCTGCCTGATCGTGATGGGCAGCGAGGGGCGCGGCGAGCAGATCGTCAAAACCGATCAAGACAACGGCCTGATAGTCGAAGACGGCTACGACTGGCCAGAGCGCGAACAGCAGCTACAAGCCTTTAGCGATGCCCTGCTCAAACTGGGCTACCCGCCTTGCCCGGGCAAGATCATGGTCAATAACCCAGCCTGGGTGAAAAGCCAAAGCGATTGGACAGCTACCTTGGATAGCTGGGTTGAAAGCGGCCATGGCGATGCCGCGATGAACATGGCGATCATGTTCGATGCCCACGCGGTGGCAGGCAATCGCAGCCTGCTGCGCAAACTCAAACGCCACCTGATCCAAGCGATGCATCAGCGCGAGGTGGCGCTGTCGTTCTTTGCCCGCCCGGCGCTGCAGTTCAGCACCCCGCTAACCTTCCTTGGCAATGTGCGCAAAGAGGGCATCGATATTAAAAAAGGCGGGATCTTCCCCATCGTGCATGGGGTGCGGGCGATGGCGCTTAAGCAAGGCATCGAGCAAACCAATACCTTGGAGCGCATAGAGCAGCTCAAGCAGGCCAAGGTGATCCTGCCCGAGCATGCCGCCAACCTCAGCGAGGCGCTGCTGCTGTTCTTCAAGCTGCGTATTCAACAGCTCTCCGATAAAACCGAGAGCTACCACCATATCGATGTGGCCAACCTGCAGCGCGGGCAGCGCGACTTGCTGCGCCACGCCCTGCATGTGGTTAAGAAATACAAGCAGAGCCTGGCCCATCACTTCCAGATCCGGGACTACTGATGTTGTTGCGCGGCCTCTATCGTCAGCTCTACAGCCACCAGCAGCGGCACAGCTCGTTTCACTATCTCTATGAGCCTGCGCCAGTGGGCGAGTTGGTGGCGCTGGATTTCGAGACCACCAGCCTCAATGCCAGTGAGGCGGAGATTGTCTCCATTGGCGCGGTAAAGATCGTCGGTAAGCAGATCCTGCACTCGCAGCGACTCGACCTAAAGTTGCGACCGGGCGTGCGCTTAGGCGCCACCTCTATTAAGGTGCACCGCCTGCGCCACCAAGACTTACAGCAAGGCCTTCCTCCACAGCAAGGCATTGAGCAATTACTGGAATATATCGGCCCCCGGCCATTAGTTGGCTACAACATCGCCTACGACTTCCGCATCCTTAAACGCTATGCCAAACAGCTGCTGCAGCTACAGCTGGTTAATCAATTGGTGGATGTCGGCCAGCTCTATGCCGACCGGGTACATCTGCCCCATGAAGGCATGCCCGCCAATCAGGATTTAGTCCATATCTGCGATGCCCTGCAGATCCCCTTAAGCGCCCGTCATCAAGCCTACGACGATGCGCTCAATGCCGCCATGATCTACCTGCGGCTGCAGTTCGGACCACGCCCCAGCGCCGCGTAATCGCTGCCAATTGCGCCTGACAGCTCACAAATTTTAACTTCGTTTACATATGCTTAACCTAAAGTCTAATTGTCGGTATAAGGGCGCTGAGCGAGTCTTTATACCCACATTATCTGTAGACAAAGGCATGGCCACGAAGGTAGTGCCGTCGTTACCGCCAAGGAGAGCAAGATGAGCGAGACCAAGCTTTATACCGTCAAGAGCCACATCGCCGAGAACTGCCTGCTGGATAACCAGCAGTACCTTGCCATGTACCAACAATCCATCGACAACCCAGAAGCGTTTTGGGGTGAGCATGCCCGTTCACTGGTTGATTGGATGACTCCGTTCACCAAGGTAAAAAATACCTCCTACGACCCCGGCCACGTCAGCATCAAATGGTTTGAAGACGGCGCGCTGAATGTCAGTGCCAACTGCCTGGACCGCCATTTGGAAGAGCGCGGCGATGAAGTCGCCATCATCTGGGAAGGCGACGACGCCAACGAAGACAGCACCCTAACCTTCCGCGAACTACATCGTGAAGTGTGTAAGTTCTCCAATGCCCTCAAAGAGCTGGGTGTTAAAAAAGGCGACGTGGTCTCCTTGTATATGCCGATGGTGGCGGAGGCCGCGGTGGCAATGCTCGCCTGTACCCGCATTGGAGCGGTCCACTCCATCGTGTTTGGTGGCTTCTCCCCTGAGGCGCTGTCGGGCCGGATTATCGATGCCACCGCCAAGTACGTGATTACCGCCGATGAAGGCATTCGCGCAGGCCGCAGCGTGCCGCTAAAAGCCAATGTCGACGAAGCCCTACAAAACCCCGGCTGCAGCTGCGTAGAAGCGGTGGTGGTATTCAAGCGCACCGGCGCCGATATCAACTGGGTGGAAGGCCGCGACGTTTGGTGGCACGACGTCACTGAGCCGGCATCGGAAGACTGCCCGCCAGTGCCGATGAACGCCGAAGACCCGCTGTTTATCCTCTACACCTCTGGCTCCACCGGCAAACCGAAAGGGGTGCTGCACACCACCGGCGGCTACCTGGTGTACGCCACCATGACCTTTAAGTACGTGTTCGACTATCAGCCGGGCGATATCTACTGGTGTACCGCCGATGTGGGCTGGATCACCGGCCACAGCTATCTGGTATATGGCCCGCTGGCCAACGGTGCCACCACGGTATTGTTTGAGGGCGTCCCCAACTACCCAACCGCCGGACGGATGAGCGAGGTGTGCGACAAACACAATGTGACCATTCTTTACACCGCGCCGACCGCTATCCGCGCGCTGATGGCCCAAGGCGACACCGCCGTTGAGGGCACCAGCCGCTCCAGCCTGCGGATCATGGGCTCGGTGGGCGAGCCGATTAACCCCGAAGCCTGGGAGTGGTACTACCGCACCATCGGCGATGAGCGCTGCCCGATTGTCGATACTTGGTGGCAAACCGAAACCGGCGGCATCTTAATTACCCCACTGCCCGGCGCCACCGACTTAAAACCCGGTTCGGCAACCCGTCCGTTCTTTGGGGTGCAACCGGCGCTGCTAGATAACGAAGGTAATGTGTTAGAAGGTGCTAACGAGGGGAACTTAGTGATCCTCGACAGCTGGCCAGGGCAGATGCGCACCGTGTACGGCGACCATGAGCGCTTCGAGCAAACCTACTTCTCCACCTTCGCGGGCGTTTATACCACCGGCGATGGCGCGCGCCGCGATGAAGATGGCTACTACTGGATCACCGGTCGGGTCGACGACGTACTCAACGTCAGCGGCCACCGCATGGGAACCGCCGAGATCGAGAGCGCACTGGTGGCCCACCCATTGATCTCCGAGGCCGCGGTGGTGGGCGTTCCCCACGAGATCAAAGGCCAAGGCATATACGCCTATATCACCCTGAATGCCGGCGAAGAGCCAAGTGCCGAGCTGCATAAAGAGGTGAAAGCGTGGGTGCGCAAAGAGATTGGCCCAATTGCTACCCCAGATATCCTGCACTGGGCAGAGGCGCTGCCAAAGACCCGCTCCGGTAAAATCATGCGCCGCATCCTGCGCAAGATTGCCACCAACGAGACCGATTCGCTGGGCGATACCTCCACATTGGCCGATCCTTCCGTGGTCGACCGACTCATTGAAGAGAAAGCCGCCGCAGTTTAGCAATCGACACGTTTTACTTACGCTACGCTTAAAGCCACCTTCGGGTGGCTTTTTCGCCGTTTATCGCCGCAGTTATCGAGATGTTAGAGAAAGCGAAGACTTACTTAATGCCTGCTCAATTATTGAACTGGCAAGCAAAAACCAGAGAAACGAAGTGATTAGACCAGAAATTTGCTGCCATTTTCGCTGAACTTAATATAATTGATTCCTAAGTGGCATTTTTGCCGCGCCAAGCGCGACAAAAATAAAAATTACACGAAAGCGGCAAGATAGCTGCAAATAACTAAGTTTTCATGGAATATGACTGACAAACCTTCTGTTTTACTGCTAAATGGACCAAACCTGAACCTGTTGGGAAAACGTGAACCCGAGGTCTATGGTTCGCAAACCCTCGACGATATCGTGAGCAACTTGCAACAGCAGGCTCAACACCTAGGTATTGAACTCAGTCATTTCCAATCGAATAGCGAAGCCGCGCTGTTGGAGCGGATCCATCAGGCCATGGGCCAAGTGGATTACATCATTATCAATCCAGCCGCCTTCACCCACACCAGCGTCGCACTGCGCGACGCGCTGCTGGGGGTCGCTATTCCCTTTATTGAAGTACATCTCTCCAATGTGCACGCACGTGAACCCTTCCGTCACCACTCTTATCTCTCCGATAAGGCGGTTGGTGTTATCTGCGGATTGGGCGCATTGGGGTATCAATTTGCACTGAGCGCTGCAGCCAATGCGCTGCAACAGAATCAACACTCTGGATCATAGAAGAGACATCATGGATATTCGCAAGATCAAGAAGCTTATCGAATTAGTAGAAGAATCAGGTATCGCCGAGCTGGAAATCACCGAAGGTGAAGAAGCGGTACGTATCAGCCGCAACTTCAGCGGTGCAGTTACCCAAGCACCGGTACAAGTTGCCGCTGCGCCAGTAGCGGCTCCGGTTGCCGCTGCGCCAGCCGCAGCAGCCCCTGCTGCTGAAGCTGAAGCACCTGCCGCCTCTGGCCACAAAGTATTGTCGCCAATGGTCGGTACCTTCTACCGCTCACCATCACCAGAAGCCTCAGCCTTTGTCAGCGAAGGCAGCGTGGTCAACGTGGGCGATACCCTGTGTATCGTTGAAGCGATGAAGATGATGAACCAAATCGAAGCCGACAAAGCCGGCGTAGTTAAAGCTATCTTGGTGAACGACGGTGATGCAGTGGAGTTCGACGAACCTCTGTTCATCATCGAATAAGGGGACAGAGCATGCTAGATAAAGTCGTTATCGCCAACCGAGGCGAAATCGCACTTCGGATCTTGCGCGCGTGTAAAGAGTTGGGCATCAAAACCGTTGCTGTCCACTCCACCGCCGACCGCGATCTTAAGCACGTACTGCTAGCCGATGAATCCATCTGTATCGGTAAGGCCCCAGCCACCGAAAGCTACCTGAACATCCCGCGGATCATTGCGGCCGCCGAAGTCACCGACGCGGTGGCGATCCACCCGGGCTATGGCTTCCTGTCGGAAAACGCCGAGTTCTCTGAAATCGTAGAGAAAAGCGGCTTTATCTTTATCGGCCCGAAAGCCGATACCATCCGTATGATGGGCGATAAAGTGGAAGCGATTAAGGCCATGAAGAAAGCTGGCGTACCTTGCGTACCCGGCTCTGACGGCCCGCTGGGCGACGATGGTCAAAAGAACATTCAGATCGCCAAGCGCATTGGCTACCCGGTAATCATCAAAGCCGCCGGTGGCGGTGGTGGCCGTGGTATGCGCGTAGTACGCAGTGAAAGCGAACTGCTCGAGAGCATCCAGCTAACCCGCGCCGAAGCCGGTGCCGCCTTTAACAATGATGTGGTCTACATGGAGAAATTCCTGGAGAACCCACGCCACGTTGAGGTGCAGGTACTGTCTGACGGCCAAGGCAACGCGATCTACTTGGGTGAACGTGACTGCTCGATGCAGCGCCGCCACCAGAAGGTTGTAGAAGAAGCACCGGCACCGGGTATCACCGCCGATATGCGCCGCTACATCGGTGAGCGCTGTACCCGCGCCTGTGTGGAGATCAACTACCGTGGCGCCGGTACCTTCGAGTTCTTGTATGAAAACGGCGAGTTCTACTTTATTGAGATGAACACCCGTATTCAGGTGGAGCACCCGGTTACCGAGATGGTCACTGGTATCGATCTTATCAAAGAGCAGCTGCGCATTGCCGCAGGCCAGCCGCTGTCGATCAGCCAAGACGAAGTGAAACTGACCGGCCACGCCATCGAGTGTCGTATCAACGCCGAAGACCCAGAGCGCTTTATCCCCTCACCGGGTCTGGTGAAACGCTTCCACTCACCGGGTGGTATGGGCGTACGTTGGGACTCGCACATCTACGATGGCTACACCGTACCGCCTTACTACGACTCGATGATTGGTAAGCTGATTACCTACGGTGAGAACCGCGATATCGCCATTGCCCGGATGCGCAACGCGCTATCTGAGCTGGTGATCGAAGGGATCAAAACCAACATTCCGCTACAGCAGATGATTATGGAAGACGAGAACTTCCAGCATGGTGGAGCAAATATCCACTATCTGGAGAAGAAACTCGACCAGCAGTAATCAGCGACGCTCAAGCTGTAAAGCACCCTAAACAGGGTGCTTTTTTTTGTGCCTTCTATTAATAACCAACTCAACTATAATAGAAAGTCACGCTCAAAACGTTGCCGCGAAGCTGCATCGGAGCCTGTATGCGAGGGAACGCACCATGCTGAGCAAACCGATTTACGAACTACTTCCTACCCTGTACCTGTCTGTCGGCAGTGGCTCGGTACTCTATCTTGACTCCTCGCTAGGCCTAGCCGGTGGCGCGCTGCTGTTCCTGATTGGCGCACTGGTCTGGGTGATGCGCTCCAACTATCGCCGCCAAGACGAACCGCAAGCCCCGCAAAAACGCTTAGCCATCCCCGAGAACATCTACGAGTTCTACCCCTTTATCTTGTTCGCGACAGCCATCGTACTACTGCAAACCCAAAGTCACCTACTGGCCTACGCGGTGGCGTTTATCTGCCTGTATCGCGGCTCCCACGTGCTGTTTATGCGCCACCGCTATCGCCGCCAAACCTGGAAGCATAGCGGCAAGCACGGCTATGCCCGGGCCCGGGTTCGATAAGTTCTGCAAACTTCCGTTAATCCAAGTACACTTGGCGCCATTACGTAACAGTGGAGCATCCCATGCCTTGGATCCAACTGAAGATCAACGCCAGTAAAAAAACCGCTGAGCCCATCGGCGATATTCTTAGCGAGACCGGTGCGCTAGCCGTGACCTTCCTCGACCGCTACGACACTCCAGTACTCGAGCCCAAGCCGGGCGAGACTCTTTTGTGGGGCGACACCGACGTACAGGCCCTGTATGAAGCCAACCATGATATGCAGCCAATCCTGCAGCTGCTGCGCGATGCCCGCATTATCGACGACGGTAACTACAAGCTGGACCAACTGGAAGACAAGGACTGGGAGCGCGAGTGGATGAAAGACTTCCACCCAATGCGCTTTGGCGAGCGCCTGTGGATCTGCCCATCTTGGACCGATGTCCCAGAGCCAGATGCGGTGAACGTAATGCTCGACCCAGGCCTGGCGTTCGGCACCGGCACCCACCCGACCACCTCGCTATGCTTGCGCTGGCTCGACGGTCTGGATCTGGAAGGCAAAACCGTTCTGGATTTCGGTTGCGGCAGCGGCATCCTGGCGATTGCAGCTCTTAAGCTGGGAGCAGAGCGCGTGGTAGGCATCGATATCGACCCACAAGCGATCATTGCCAGCCGTGACAACGCCGCGCGTAACGGCGTGGCCGAGCAGCTCGAACTGTACCTGCCCAAAGACCAGCCCGACGATTTCCAAGCCGATATCGTGGTGGCCAACATCTTAGCCGGTCCGCTCAAGGAGCTGGCCGAGGTCATTCTGGGTTACCTGAAACCCGGCGGCCAACTGACGCTTTCGGGCATCCTCGAAGAGCAAGCGGAGGATGTGAGCCAAGCCTATGCCGAGCAATGCGAGATGGATCAACCGCTTATCGATCAAGAATGGGGACGTCTGAGCGGTCGCAAGCACCTCAGCTAAGCGGTAATTCGCCTCAAACCAGTGGCAGCGGGGCTTCGCTGCCATAAAGTGCATCTCAAAGTCCAGTCATAAATTTTTAAAATGTACAATTTCTAGCCTTTTCAGCCCCGATAAAAAATCGTACACTACGCGCCCCCTGATAGATGAAGATACACGAGCCATGAAAATAGGAACTTACCAGCTGGAGAACCCAGTGGTGTTGGCTCCCATGGCGGGCGTAACTGATCAGCCCTTTCGTCGCCTATGTTGGCGCTTGGGAGCAGGACTGACCGTTTCTGAGATGTTGTCGAGTAACCCAAAGGTTTGGAACAGCGTTAAGTCTCAAAAACGGATGTTTCACCTTGGAGAGTGCGGGATCCGCAGTGTTCAGATTGCCGGTTCAGATCCGCAATTGATGGCACAAGCAGCCCAGCTGAATGTCAGCAATGGCGCCCAGATTATTGATATCAATATGGGATGCCCAGCCAAGAAGGTGAACAAGAAACTCGCAGGTTCGGCTTTGTTGCAACAACCCCAGTTGGTCGCGCAAATCCTGGATGCCGTAGTCAAAGCGGTCGACGTCCCGGTGACGTTGAAGATCCGCACCGGCTGGTCGCCAGAAGAGCGTAACGCATTGGAGATTGCCAAGATCGCCGAGCAAGCAGGCATTAAAGCCTTGACCATACATGGCCGTACGCGCGCCTGTATGTATAAAGGTTCTGCCGAGTACGACACGATAAAGGCAGTAAAACAAGCAGTGTCACTTCCGATTATCGCCAATGGCGATATTACCTCGGCTGAAAAGGCCAAAGCGGTACTGGACTACACCGGTGCCGATGCGGTGATGGTAGGACGAGGAGCCCAAGGCAACCCTTGGCTGTTTCGGGAAATAGTACACTTTCTGCAGACCGGTGAGCATATCGACCCGCCGTCTCCGCAAGAAGTGAAGGATGTAATGCTGGAGCACCTCCACAACCTGTATGAGTTTTACGGGGAGTATCAGGGCGTACGAATCGCCCGGAAACACGTGGGTTGGTATCTCAAGCAATTAGCAGATACGGAAGAGTTTCGCCGCCAGTTTAATAAGCTAGAAGAGCCCCTGGCGCAAACCGCTGCGATTGAGCATTTTTTTAAATAGTTTTTCAATTAACCAAGTAAACAATAAGAGCGTCAAGTATGTTTGAGTCAAATCTTTCAACAAGCACACTTTCTACCATGACTAGCAGTGCTACCAGCACCGAAGTCAAAGAACGTCCACTTCGTGACTCAGTAGAGCAAGCTCTGCGTAACTACTTTGCCCAGCTAGACGGCGAAGAAGTATCAGAGCTATACGAATTGGTACTGTCAGAAGTTGAAGCCCCTATGCTTGACGTAGTTATGCAGTACACCCGTGGTAACCAAACCCGTGCATCTATCATGCTGGGCATCAACCGCGGCACCCTGCGTAAGAAGCTGAAAAAATACGGCATGAACTAAGACTGAGTCTTTAGTTTTATGATTTAAAAGGGCTTTCCATTGCGGGAAGCCTTTTTTCTATCTGTGATGAACCCACATTTGAACCCACAGCTGCGGTTCATATGAACAGAATCTCCCTAGTCGATAGACGAAGAGACACCTCCGCTTCAATATTGCAGTACCCAAGACGTAATCATGGCAGTAACAGAAAAACAGTTTGAGCTACTAGCCCCCGGGGGCGATCTGGAATCTATCAAGGCGGCGATTGCTGCTGGTGCAGACGCCGTTTATTGTGGCCTGGACCGCTTTAACGCCCGCAACCGCGCCACTAATATCAGCCTAGACGTGCTCGATGGCATCACCGAGCTGGCCCACCGCCATGACTGCGAGGTGTTTATCACCCTTAACGTGCTGATCTTGGAGAGCGAGATCCCGGCGGTGGTGCGTTTACTTGAACAGCTGGTCGACACCGATATCGATGGGGTTATTGTCCAAGACTTGGGGCTGGCCTATCTGCTTAAACACCACTTCCCCACACTGGACGTGCATGCATCGACCCAGGCCAATACCCACAACACCGGGCAGTTCCAGTTTCTTAAGCAGCTCGGCGCTAGCCGGGTGAACCTGTCACGCGAGCTAAGCCTTGAAGAGATAGGCGAACTGGCCCACTTCGGCCACCAGCACGACATGCTGACCGAGGTATTTGTCCATGGCTCCTACTGTGTGAGCTTTTCCGGGCTATGTTATGCCAGCTCGGTGCGCAATGGCGCATCTGGCAACCGCGGGCGCTGCAGCCAACCCTGTCGCGATCAGTTCGAAACCACCGCAGCGGGCTACGACTTCCCGCTGAACATGAAAGACAACACCGCCTTTGACGATATGGCCGCACTGGCCGATGCCGGGGTCTACTCACTAAAGGTCGAGGGGCGGGTGAAGAAGCCGCACTATGTCTTCAGTGTGGTAGATCAGTGGCGCCAGCAGATTGACCGCTACCTCGATAACGCGCCTCTGAGTGAGGATAAATCCACCCTCTATACCGTGTTTAATCGCGATTTCTCCAACGGCTATCTGCATGGCGCGATTGGCGATGTGATGTTTATCGATAACCCGCGAGATCACGCGGCGCAGCACCGCGCCACAAAACAAGGGGTAGACACGGCCGACGAATTTAAAGCGATTAAACGCATCCTCTATCGCGAGAAGACCGCGATTATTAACAGCGTCGAGCAAAAAACCCGCGCGCTTGACGTCAGCACTGGCACAACCCGTAGCCTTAAGGGGCAGCAGCAACAGTTTAAGCTGCCAGCACTAAGTGGCAGCCAACGCGTGTCGGCTGCGCCAAGCGCGGCGATACTGATCTCCCAGCCGCAGCAAATTTCCGAATATACCGACACGACTGGCCCCCTTTACTACCAGCTGCCCGATAGCCTTGCCCATCAATACGATGCGCTACTGACGCTGTTTAGCGACAATCCGCAGCTGATCCCTTGGTTTGGCCCCGTGTTGATTGGCAAGGATTTCCAAGCGGCCCAGCAGCTTCTAGACGCGCTCAAACCAAGCCGCATCGTCACCGATAACAGCGGTGTGGCGTGGGCGGCCCATCAGCTCGGCATCGATTGGCTGGCCGGGCCGCAGATGAATACCACCAACTCCTGGACCCTGCACTGCCTGAAGACCGAGTTTGGCTGTGTCGGCGCCTTTGTCTCCACAGAGCTAAATAAACGCCAGCTTAAGTCCTTGGTGTGCCCGAACGATTTTGAGTTGCACTACTGCCTCTATCAGCCCGTCACCTTGATGACCAGCCGCCAATGCTTGCTGCAACGCACACTGGGTTGCCGTAAACCGCTGGTGAAAAAAGGCTGTACGCCGAAATGCGACAAACAAGTCACCGTGCAAAGCCGCAATGATGAGCCATGGCTGATCGATAAATCCAGCGGCTTCATGAGCCGGGTATATGCCCACAAGCATCACTTCAACCCTGATGTCATCTCGGCACTGCCGGGCCGCTTTAGCCACTACCTGCTGGATATGCGCCCGATTGACACCAGCACCACGCTGGCAGTGAGCGAGGTGCAGTTCTGCCAACACATGGAGAGCTTTATTGCGACAGCGGAAGGCGGTGTTGCTGCACTGGCTGAGAACACGATGAATAAGTCGTGGCACAAGGGCCTATAAAGTGTTCAAGAATCATACAGCGCTGCCGATAAACAGGAGTTAGCCAGAGCGTAAGGAGACAGGCAGATGCAGGTACTTCAGGCACAGGTTCAGCAACACAGCGAATATGAGTATCGGCGCGAGCAGCGCCAAGCGCTTTCTAGCAGTCCGGCGGACTTGTCTTCCGCCCCAGGCTCTTTGCCGATAACCCCTCCACCAACTCGCTCTGCGGCTGCTACCATTGCAGCGGCAGACGATAGCAACTCCTCAAATACAGCCAAGGCCGCTACATCAAGTTCGCCAAGCGATGACGACAATGCGCTGCGTGCCACCGAGCTCACCGATGCCCTACAGCGCAGTACCGTACTGTTACTCGAAGCGCTCACCGGTCGCCGCTTCGAGCTTTATCAGCCGCCCCAGCCAGAGGTTAACGAAGAGGCCGAGCCACCCGCTGAGAGCGCGCCTTCTCAGCCCACTGCCGAGTTGCAGCTACAGATCTACGAGCAAGAGCAGCTAAGCTACCGCGTCCAAGGCACCGTGCAAACCGACGATGGCCGCACCATCCACTTCGACTACCAACTACAGCTTAGCCGTGAGCTATTGATTGAGGCAGGCAGCGAGCAGGTCCAACCCCAGGATCCACTGCTACTGGTTTTGCCGGGTAGCAACCTCAGCGTCGCACCGGGCAGCCCCGGCAATGGCGATTTAACGACCCACAGTGGCACCGGCTATCTGTTTATCGACCACAATGGCGATGGCCAGCTAAGCGAGGGCGAGCTGATCGGCGAGCGCTCCGGCGATGGCTCGCCGAGTTAGCCGCACTGGATGAAGACGGCAACGGCTTTATAGACCAAGGCGATAGCATCTTTAGCCAAATCTACTTTTACCAAAGTGACGGTCCAACAAGCCGCCTGGAAGAGCTTGGCGTGGCAGCGCTATCGGTAGATGCCAGCGCAACCCCCTATCATTTCAAGCAGGGTGACAGCACCTACGCCATGCTGCGCGCTAGCAGCTTTGCACTGATGGAAGATGGCCGGGCTGCCGGGTTGCATCAGCTTGATTTGTTTAGCTGACGTTATTTGTCTCGCAAATACACCCTAAAGCAGGCCAAATATCCACTTGACGCCACATCGGCGAGATTTGGCACTGGCATCAATGAGATCTGCATCTTGTTTCCGGCGCTATGCCCTAGAGCTAATCGGTAAGCTTAGTGATAATTCACACCGTAGCGCTGCTAGCTAAACTCAGCAAACACTAGCACTACTCCACACCAGAGTGTGTGGGTGTATAGGGATGTCAATTCACACACCGGATGTGCGTTAAATCATTGATGGAGTGTATATGAACCTTAAAAACCTATCGGTCTTGCTCTTTATGGGCCTACTAACTGCCTGTAACGATTCCGATTCTTCTAGCCCACTGAACTACTTGGCAATAACCTTCTACCCTGCCGCGATGGACTTTGATCCAAACCTCCCCGAACAGCAACTGCAAGTATTTCATCGAAGCCTCGAATCAACCGGTACCAGCAGACCGATAGACATTATGCTCCAACAGCGCGCAGATGGAGAACCGGCAGTAGATGCTTCCGGAGACGCATCAAAGCAGAATGCAACCTTCACCGTCTCCTTCTATGGCTATGACACCTTTGATATCTACACCGAAGATGGTGAGTTTCTCTACACGCATACGGTATATCCAGAGCACCACGGTAAACACTACTGTATGCCGATCAGTGTGCAAAAGGACATCTTTACCGAGATCGATCTACCGGTCAGGCTGCCTTCTGATTACGCAGAGGCTCACGAAAACATTAAGGCTTGCCGAGACCTTCGCCCTGCCCACTAGCATTATTGGGCCAGCGCCGATAAGCTTGGCCCCTTTGTTTTCTACACAACACGCAAACTATGACCATCGAACGAATTGAATCCACCGAGCGCATGAGCCGCATCGTCAAACATAACGGCACCATTTACCTGTGCGGACAAACCGCTGGCGATGCCGAGTGGGATATCAGCGAGCAGACCCAACGCTGCCTCGACAAGATTGACGCCCTGCTGGAAAAAGCCGGCAGCCACCGCGATAAGATCCTGTCGGTCACTATCTATGTTCGCGATATGAAAGACTTCGCGGCGATGAACAAGGTATGGGACGCCTGGGTTGCCAACGGCGAGAAGCCGGCGCGTGCCTGTGTGGAAGCGCGTATGGCACGGGATGTGATTCTGGTGGAAATGTCGGTGATTGCGGCGCAATAAGCGGCCTGTTCAACCGCGGGTTCGCAAAGACTCCCAAGAACCACGTAAAGGCCTGAATTTTATTATCAGGCCTTTTTACTTAGAGCAGTTGTACCTGCCGCTAGTCCTCAAAGGTCGATAGCAGCCACTGAGTAAACTGCATCACCTTGTACTGGTTCTGGCTATTGGGGTTCACTATCAGGTAGTGGTGGCTTTGGCTCTGCATGCGCCGTGGGTGCACCACCACCAGATCACCGGCCTTCAAGGCATCTTCCACCAAGATGGTCTTGGCCAACAGCATGCCCAATCCTTGGCCTGCCGCCTCCATCGATAGCTGGGTGCTGTCAAACTCTAACAATGGCTCAGTGAACGGCATCCCGCTGGAGTGCAGATTAAACCAATCCTTCCAGCCCTCGCTGTAACCGATGGTGCCGATTTTTGGATAGGTGGCAATGGTCTCCACCGATTGAGATAAGTCGTAGCGGCTGATATAGCCGCGACTTGCCACCACCACCCACTCTTCGTGCTGAGTCAGCTGCTCGGCCTTGCGATTACTCCAGTTGCCATAGCCGTTGATGATCTCGATATCCACCGCCTGCTCCTCCGAGGGATAGAGGTTAACGGTGGAGAAGAACTTCAATTTGATCAGCGGATATTTGCGTTGGAAGTCGGCCAAACGGCCCAGTAGCCAAGCATTACAAAAGCTCTGGGCAACCCGAATGGTAAGCGTGTGACTGGCGTTGCCGCCAAACAGATTCTGGGTGCCAACGCTGAGGTTCTTAAAGGTGTCGGTGAGCAGCGGCAGGTAGGTCATCGCCTGCTCGGTGAGAGCGATCTGAGAGCCATTGCGCACCAGCAGCTTTTGCTCCAAAAACGTCTCCAGCACTTTAATTTGCTGACTGATCGCGCCGCGACTAACGTTCAGCTCTTCCGCCGCCCGCGACAGGCTCATATGGCGCGCAGTAGACTCAAACGCCCGCAGCGAATTAAACGGAGGGATGGTCTTATGTGCGATCACCGATTTTGCCATCCCTCACTCCTGATTCGATATGCAGCTGGAAACTTACTTGATAAGGCACGCAGAGCTGAAGTCGACGGGAACCCGCTGAGTATCTTCAAGCGGGCTTAGGTCGACAATTTGGTGGCATAACTGATTCATCACCCGCCGGTTATGACTTACCAAGATCAGCGCGCAGCCTATCTTGCGGGTTTGCTCGATAAGTAGCTCCAGGGTTTGATGGGCAACGATGGGATCAAGCCGTGAGGTCGGCTCATCGGCCACCAGCAGCTTAGGCTTCATCAGCAAGGCCCGTAACATGGCGAAGCGCTGTAGCTCACCACCGGAAACAGCGCTGGGGCGACGTGCGAGTATAGCCTCATCGAGCCGCAGCCGGGCGAGCAGTTCAGGGAGCTGCGAGCGGTCAAGCTTATGTAGTTGGCATAGATCCTCAAGGCTTTGGCCAAGGCTTATCTCTCGGGGAAAGGCCGCTGGCGGGTCTTGATAGAGCTTGAGCATCTTGCCCGGTCCCAGCTCGGGTGCCCGCTCCACCTGACCTTGGTCGCATTCGGTCAAGCCGAGCACAATATCCACCAAGGTGGATTTGCCAGCTCCGCTGTCACCGGCCACGCCGAGCACCTCGCCCTCGCCCATCTGAAAACTCAGATCGTGGAATAGTTGCTTATTGCCACGCTGTTTGGACAGGCTTCTCACCTTTAGCAGCGGCGCATTGCCTTGCTTGAGCGCTATCGGAAAGTGATCCTGCGAGTGGGCGGCGATCAGCGCTTTTGCGTAGTCCGAGCGCGGTGTGTTCAGCACATCTTCCGCCGAGCCGCGCTCGACGATTTGCCCTTGGCGCATCACGATGATCTCGCCGCCCAGCGCCTGGGCCACATCGATATCGTGGGTAATGGTCAGCAAGGCGCCGTGTTGCTTGTGCTGTTGCAACAGGCCAATCACTTGCTGCTTGCGGCTATCATCCAGCCCTTTGGTCGGCTCATCGGCAATCAGCACATCGGCCCCGCCCGCGGTGGCGCACAGATAGGCCAGGCGCTGCGCCATGCCGCCCGAGAGCTGGCTTGGCACCTTGTTGCCATCATCGGCGAGTCCCATCGCGCTCAGGCTGCCTTGCGCTTGCTGTCGGGCGCGCTTGGCATCCAGCTGCTTGACCAGCTCTTCCACCAGCGATAGCTGGCGCTGGCTTTTCATCAGCGGGTCAAGCGACAACCATGGCTCTTGGGGTAGCATGGCCACTTGCTGGCCCCACATCTGCTCTCGCTCGTGCCGACTGGGGTTGAGCTTGCCAAACAGGCGAACATCGCCGCTGGCCGTCAGCTCCTTGGGCAGCGCCCCCATAATGGCTTGCGCCAGCAGGCTTTTACCCGAGCCGGTTTCACCAAGAATGGTCACCGCCTCGCCGCGCTTTAGCGCGAGTGAGAGCGAGGAGACCAGGCAGCTATCGCCGGCAAATACCGACAGCTTGAAGACTTCAACAACCGGCTTACTCATCGACCGTCCCCGCAATCATATGAAAACTCAACACCAGGCAAATCACCGCACACAGCGGTTGTAGCAACACCCACGGGGCATCGCTGTAGTACGGGAACAGCTCCACCATCATCAGGCCAAGTTCGGCATGGGGTGGCTTAAGCCCGACATACACAAAGCCAATCGAGGCCAGCGCCAATACCGCGTTGCCCGCGCCAAAGCAGCTTAGGGTGTACACGTCTTTACGAAAATTCGGCCACAGATGGCGCTTGAAGATGTACCACACGCCGAAGCCATAGAGCCGCGAGGCTTCCACCTCCGGTGAGCGAATCAGGCTAATGGTGCGGGCGCGGATCAAACGGAAGTAATCGACCCACAGTACCAAGGAAATCGCCAGATACAGCATGGCGAAGGAGCCGGGGATCAACGCGCCAAACAGCAGCACCAGAATCAGACCAGGCAGGGCCAGTAGTACATTCACCACAAAAGAAAGCGTGCGGTCAACAGCCCCACGCTTCCAGCCCGCAGCCATGCCCAGCGCAACCCCTAGCACTGACGAGAGCGCCACCGAGCAGATCGCCATCAGCAGCGAGGTGCGCAGCGCCGAGGCCAGCCGAGCAAAATTGCTGCGGCCAAAGTGGTCGCGCCCAAACGGCTCGGCCAAGGATGGCCCTTCGAAGGCCGCATCCAACTGCTGCAGGGCAATATCGCCTTGCCAGAACAGCGCTTCTGCGCCCGCCAGTGCAATCAAGCCAAACAACAGGGCAAAGCCCCAGCGTTGGCTGGTATTTAAACCCATCATTGCAGGCCCTCCTCGCGCTGGCGCGGGTCCAGCCAGTAGCAACATAAGTCGACCAGCAGGTTAATCAGTACAAACAACAAGCCCATAACCAAGGCCGCGCCTTGAATCATCGGCACATCTCGGCCGAAGATCGCATGGGCCAAGGCATGGCCAATCCCCGGCCACGAGAACAGGGATTCGATCATCACAATGCCCTCAATCAGGCTCACCGCCTGAATACCGATAAAGGCCACCACCGGCAGGGCAATATTGGGCTGGGCATGATGGGTGAAGGCCTGCTGCTCACTCAGTCCCTTAAAGCGGGCAAACTGGTAGTAGCTGGAGCCCAACACTTGGTGGGTTGCGTTGCGGATCATTCGGCTCGACAGCGCCGCCATCGACAAGGCCAACGACAGCGCGGGCAGTATCAAATAGCGGCTGCCGCCAAAGCCGGCCACCGGCAGCAATTGAAACTGCAGGGCAAAGATAAGCACCAATACCAAACCAATCACAAACACTGGCTGCGCCCGCAGCAGCACCGAGATAAACAGCGAGGCCCGGTCAAGCGCACTGCCCACCTGGCGCCCGGCATACAGGCCCAATGGCACGGCAATAAGTAGCGATAACAAGCTGGCGAACAGCGCCAATTGCAGCGAGTGCCCAAGCTGATGGGCCAGCTCTTGGCTCACCGGATTGCCACTCACCAGCGAGTCGCCCAAGTTAAAGCGCAGCAGGTCGCGGAACCAATCCAGGTATTGCAGCCAGACGCTGCGATCGAGCCCAAGCTCGGCGCGCACCGCATCGGCGGCGGCCTGATTGACGTAGTCATAGCCATAGCGACCGGCGGCAATGCGGTAGGCAAAATCGCCCGGTAGCAGGTTCATCAAAAAAAAGGTCAGGGTGCCCACCGCCCAGGCGACAAATACCGCCTGAGCCAAGCGACGGCCAAGGATCTTAATTAGCAAAGGACATCTCCGCGACGCGGTAGTTAAGCTCAAAGGGATCAAACTGGAAGTTTTGCACCCGCTGGTTCACCGCCACTTGTTGGGTGTAGAACAGCACCGGGATCAGCGGCAGCTCATCGGCCAGCAACAGCGCGGCTTGGCGCGTTAATTGCCGATCCTGCTCACCGTCGCTACTCATTAGCGACTCCAGCAGTTCGCTGAGCGAAGGCGACGACCAGTTCATTGGCCCCCAATCTCCACCGCCCTGCAGATGGTCATCCACCAACAGCGCCAAGGGATCAGATAAGGTGCCGTAGTTGCGGGCAATCAAGGCCAGCTCGAGCGTACCGTCATGGTGGCGCGCCGGGATTGCGCTGGAGTTATCTACCACCACCTCCACCTCAACGCCGATTTCGGCCAGTTGGGCCTGGATGGCAGTCGCCAGAACCGTCAGCTCCGGCCGGTCGGCATAGGTCACCAGATTCAAGCGAAAACGCTCGCCCTCACGCTCCAGCACACCATCGCTGCCCAATTGCCAGCCCTGCTGCTTGAGTAGCTCACCGGCCAGCGCCAAGTTGCGCTGTTTCTCTGCCAGCTCGCTCAGGTGCCAATGGCCCAAGGCGGGCGGGAACAGCTGATAGGCTGCTGAGTCAGGCACCCGAACCACATGCTCAGACAGCCCTTCGCGATCTAATGCAAGACTCAGCGCCTGACGGGTCTGCTTGTTGTTCAGATAGGGGTGGGCGTTGTTGAGTTTAAGTAGCACCGTGCGCGGGATTGATTGGCTATGCACCCATACATTGTCGGCCCGCTCAAGCAGATCGAGGCTGGCCGGGTCGAGGGTGTAGATAAGGTCGGCCTGCCCACTTTGCGCTTGCAGCGCGCGGCTCTCGGCGCGGTGTCCGGTCAGGTAGTGCACCTGCTCGATGCTGGCCGCTTCGCCCCAATACTCGGGAAAGCGTCGTACATTGAGTTTGTGCGGCGGCGCTAGTAGCGCCACCTGATAAGGACCGGTACCGCTAAGAGCGACCACTTGCCCTTGCTCGTCGTATGAAGAGGGCGAGAGGATCGCCAGCGAGTAATGGGCCAGAATCGACAGCAAAGGCTTGTAGGGGCGGCTTAGCTCAACCACCACCTGTTCAGCGTCAGCGTAGAGCCGCTCCAGCGGTAGCTGTTGTACCACCCCCGGCTTAGCCATGGCCTTTTGCAAGGAGTACACCACTGCATCCGCGTTCAAGGGACGGCCATCGTGAAACGACACACCCGACCGCAGGCTAAAGCGCCACTCCAGCCCGTTGTCACTGACCAACCAATCGCTAGCCAACTTTGGAATCAGGCTGCCATCGGGCCTTACATCCACCAGCGCTTCCGCCACCTGCATACGGGTGTACATAAAGCCGTCTTTGGATAAGTCTTGGCTGGTGAATTCGAACGGCCCGCCAATGGTGAGGGTTTGCTGCTGGTCCACCGCTTGATAGTCCAACAGCAGCCAAGCGAGCAGGGCAAAACCCACCACCGCCAATATATTTTTAATTTGCATGAGTGAGTCCCTACAACACGCTAATACAGCCAAGTGCGATGTAAGCAACACCGCTGGCTCTCAGGGCCGAGTGATAATAGCGATAGTGCTCTGGCACCATCCCCAGCATCACCCCAAAGATATGAATCACCACCGAGCCCATAAAAAAGCCCTTACGAAAGCCGGTCGGATTGAGCAGGCCACCGATCTCTACCCCATGGGCATAGCCGTGGAAGATGCCAAAAAACAGTACGGCGAAGATCATCACCAACATCAGCGGCACCTTGCCGCGCAGCAACAATCCACCGAATAGCAGCAGCGACAAGGAGATAGCCATCTCGTAATGGGGAAGCAGCTGTCCGGCCTCGCCCAGATACAGGCCCACCAACATGCTGGCGATAAACGCAGCGGGCACTTGCCATACCGCAGCGCCGCCAAAGCGGCTGCTCAATACCCCCACGGCGATCATCGCCAATAGGTGAGTGGCACCACTCATGGGGTGGATCACCCCTTCCAGAAAGCCCGCCGTTGACTCCGCGCTATGGGCAAAGGCCTGTGAAGGAAGGGCAAGTAAAGCGAAAAGGATGAACTGCATAATCAACGCTCTTAATCGAACCGCACGGTGAATCGAGCGGCAAGGTTAATCGAGCTTTATGATGGTTTCATTTCAAATTCCACTCACTTAACTGATATAAATCTAAACTTATCAACATTTTATAAAGTCACAGCAAAGCTAATCCATGTGTATAGTTTTGCTAAACACGGATTAATGTCGCAGTAATAAAACCCACCTAGCCTTGGCCTCGACTTTCGATTGATGAAGCAAATCCAGGCCAGCCATGCCAATAGAACAAGCCAGAAAAATCCTTAAGCAACCGCTATTTATATTCTTCGCGGTGGCGTTAGCTGTACTTATCACCGACAACTTCTTGCTGTTCGAGCGCCAGAGCAAAAACGTGGTGGTGAACGACAGAACCTTAAGCAGCTTTGTGAACGTCAACTACGGCCTGGATAACGCCCAGATGATCAGCTCCTACCTGCGCTCGCTGGATGAGCAAGAGCGGCAAGAGCTAGAGACGCGCTTTTTAGAGAACGAAGCCCTCTATCACTTCGCGATTAGCCGCGCACTCGACAAAAATGACGAAGAGCTCAAGTCGATCATCAGCGCCAAGGCGCGCAATGTGGTGGAGATGATGGTAAACGCCGAGCAAGGCCTGCCATCCACCGCCGAGGCCAAGCAGTTCTTTGAACAGAACTCGCAACGCTACACCCGAGGCGAGCGCTACAACCTGCTGATAGTGAATCGCTCAGCCCCATCAGAGGAGATCTTGCATACGCTGCAAAATGAGCAGCCCACCATTCGCCAAGTGGTGTCACTCTCCAACCTCCCCAATCTGGAAAAGGTGCTGCGCGAAGCCGAGCCACAGCAGATTGAAACGCAGTTCGACACCCAGCTAGCCAGCGATATCTTGCAGCAGACAGACGGCAACTGGTACGGCCCCTACCAAAGTGATAAGGGCTTCCACTGGGTGAAGCTGGATCGCTTAGCGCCGGTCGATGTTGAGTTTCAACAGATTGAAGAACAGGTAAAACAAGACCTCTATCAGCAGCAGGTGGATAGCCGCTATCAGGCCCTGATTAACGACCTGGTCGCTCAGTTGAACATCCGGGAAGGGCGCTAAGATGCGAGTAGCGATGCGACTACCTCAGCGGCTGAAACCACTGGCATTTGTCCTGTTTGCCGTGCTGCTCTCCCCCAAGCTACTGGCCCATGGCCTGGAGCCCATCTTTATCTCGCTGATCACCATGGAGAATCATCAGTACCGGGTGGAGCTGCGCCTTCCCGACGAGTATCGCGAAGAGAACAGCCCCTACTTTTCACTGCCAGAACACTGCCAAAGCGAGCGCTTTAATCACCTGATCACCGCCGTGCAATGTGAGGAGAGTCTGGTTGGCCAAGAGCTGGCAATCAACTTTGATTACTTCAAGCCACAGATCTCCACCCTGATTAACTACTACGACCTCGACGGCGACAACGAGCTGTTTGAGGTGACCTACGTGGATAGCTGGACCGTGCCCGATGCCATCGAAGCCAGCGAGAGTTACCTGCTGTACCTAACGGTGGGCTTCGAGCATATCTTGGGTGGCTTTGACCATATCCTGTTTATTGTCTGCCTGTTGATGATCGTTAAATCCCGTAGGCAGCTGATTAAAACCATTACCGGTTTTACCCTCGCCCACTCCATCACGCTGGTGCTGGTAAGCCTGGAAGTGATCCAGCCAGCGATTGAGCCCATCGAGCTGATTGTTGCTCTTAGTGTGCTGCTGCTTGCCTATGAGATCGCTTCGGGTAAAGACAGCCTGACCCACCGCCACCCGGTCACCGTGTCGTTCTTTTGCGGACTGTTGCACGGGGTGGGTTTCTCCTCGGTACTGGCGGAGATCAACAGCGTGGACCTGGTCAGCCTGTCAGCGATTTTATTCTTCAACATCGGCATTGAGCTTGGCCAGTTATTGATTGTCGCACTGTGGGCCATCGCTAGCTTTTGCGCCAGCAAGCTCTCCTTCGATAAACAAGAGCTCCACAAGCTACGGCTGATCTCCATCTATTTAACCGGCGGTTTGTCCCTGTTCTGGGTATTCGACCGCTTTGCACTCTGGCTCGAAGCTCGAGCTATTCCATTGTTCACTTAAAACAAAAACCTTAGGAAACAATATGAAAAAGTCACTGATCTACAGTGCATTGTTTGCTCTGCCTATGCTGGCCGGATGTAACTCCTCATCCAGCGGTGATTCCGATAACGGTGATGGCGTTTACGACCGTGAAGGTGAGATTGCCTCGTTCTTGGCTTCTCCTTATCTGCAATACCCGGCCACCGATGCGATGACGGTAATGTTCGAGCCCCACACCAAAACGGGCAATACCGCAGAGTCGACCGTTTTCTACAGAGAGCATGGCAGCACTGGCAGCTACCGCGCGGTCACCAGCCACAGCTCGGAGTACGACGCACTTGAGTTGGTTCAACGCGCCCGTATCGAGGGGCTGAAAAGTGACACCAAGTACGACTACTTTGTGCGCACACCCGCCGGTGACTCCAAGGTGTACAACTTCCGCACTTGGCCCGATCAGAGCGATATGGGCAAGCATCAGGAGTACACCTTTGTTGCAATGTCGGACACCCACGCAAGCGAGCGCGACAGCTGGGGTGAAGGCCTAACTGGCCTGCGGGATATCTATCAACACGGTATCATCAAGCATGAGTGTCTGGATGACCTTAGCATCTGTAACGACCTGATTTCCGGCATTATCGTCGCTGGAGACTTGGTCTACTCGAACCGTGACACCGCCTATCGCGACTTCTTCAACTCATCGCTGGAGCTGGCCGCCTACGTCCCCATTCTGCCAACCCCGGGTAACCACGAGTACGATGGCACCATCGAATCCTACGACATCTACTTGGACTGGCCTGAGCAGATTGGCTGGGATCGCGCCCGCCATACCTACACACTCGATTTCCTGAACCTACGGATGTTCTTTTTCAACAGCTTTGTGGGAACCCAAGGTGGCTACGAGTTCCAGTACGACTGGACCGCAGAAGAGATGCGCCACACCGCCGCAGATGCGGATATCGACTACGTACTGGGTGTCACCCATGCGCCCTGTAAGTCAACGATGTGGCTGTCAGGTGAGTCAGACCGAGCCTGTAGCTTTGTTGATCTGATCCACGACTACTCAGAGGAGTCCGGCAAGATCTCTGGGCATATGTTTGGTCATACCCACGCTTACACCCGGGGTAACGAGCAAGATATCCCGCACGTATCATTGAACGTGGCAACCTCGGTGGGCCGTATTGACCACTTCTCTGAGTTTGCTCAATACGACTACGACACAGTTGCCTTGTCTAATGACGACAACGGCTACAACATCCTGACGCTGACCACCGGTGACACTAAGCAGATCACCATCGAGCGTCGCAACGGCGGTAGCTTCTATCGTGGAATCGACAACAGCTTCCCGGTCAGTGACCTTAAGGTTGTGAAAATCGACAACGCACCGATGCAGCCAAGTATCGAACGTTTCGAGTTTGTCGCGCACGACGAAGTCCTGGTTGATGCTTCTGACTTTGAGAGCGGTAACCAAACCAAGCACTACGAGTCTCACTGGCAGGTATCGAAAGTCGCAGATTTCTCAGAAGATGTTATCGAGGCTTGGGGTAATGCAACCCGCGCCTACAACTGGTGGTACAACCAAGACGACTTCTTCGATGAGAACGGCGAGCGTATCGCTTGGCCTTGCGACCCCTATGCAGAGACCTGCGACGAAGGTAAAAAGCACACCTACGCAGTTGATACTCAAGCTGGCGTTGATATCACCCAGTTCAAGCTAACGCCGAATGCTATGCCGGAAGACACCTTGTATGCGCGCGTCCGTTATCGCGATGAACAGCTTAACTGGTCGGAATGGTCGCCGGTTAGCAGCCTGTTGTTTGCGGGTGAAACCACCGAGAACGTAGTGGTGAATGGCGACGCGGAAGCAGGTCACACCGAGGGTTGGACCTACTTCTCGAAAGTGGAAGATGGCAGCGACGCCGATGGCTCTGAAGATGCCTTAGTATCGCTTCACTACAGCTGCTCACTGACCGGCAACCCACTTCCTCCAGGTCACGGTAACCGACTGTTCCTGTTGGGCAACCGCGCCTACAACGATTGCCACTCCCATGGCTATCCCTTCGGTGGCATCGCCTACCAGCAGTTTGATGTTCAAGAGCTGTTCCCTGCCTACACTGGCAAACAGCCGATCTACGCCGATTTCTCAGCCTACCTGATGACTTGGACTGCAGGCCCAGAGATCGAAGTTTACGCCGAGTACTTTGGCGAAGACATGCAGCCAATGGGTAAGTCGAAGCGCTTTATCTCTGACGAGCGCTCCAAGCAAACCCTTGGCCGCTACGGCCATGCCGAGCTTGCCCCTGCTGGTGTGCGTTACATCCGCGTGGTCATCGAAAGCTACATCGGTGGTGGCCAAGATACTGACGGAATGTTCGACACCGTATCGCTGCAAATTGGTATGGGTGGGTAAGATTCTCGATAGCGAAACAGCTACTTGATATTCCAAAGAGCAGCCCACTGTGGCTGCTCATTTTGATCAAAAGAGCCAGCTGAGTGGCAAGTAACTAATATTGATAACAGCCCATAGCAGATACTCACTGAGAAAACCTAAACCTCCCGTATAGCCCCGCTTAACATAGAGTCACCCGCTGGTAACACACTCCTTCTAACCTCGCCATTTGAAACGCAATCACTTGAATCAACAGTGTTTATCTAGCTCGTACTAACACTAGCAAACCGTTAGATATCTCACTGAATGAACGACAGAAACCGCGCTTGAACTGTAGTCCTGAGCGTTTCCTGTCGTTGTATGGGGTGTCCCCCTCTTAGTTTCGGAAAATTCATCAAAGGAGTAGATTTTAATGAGACTAATTCTGGCATTAAGTACCGTTGCTGTACTTACTGCATGTAATAGCAGCAGTGATAGCTCATCGAACGAAGCACTGATTGGTTATGCCATCGATGATTTCGTTCTGCGTGGCCGGGTTGTCGCCCAGAGCTTAGATGGAACCGATAGCAGAGAAACTGAAACTGGTGAGATGGGGCAGTTCTCATTCACCGGTGCAGACGCTTTACAGAGCGACGTAGTTTATCGCGTGGTCGTTAGTGGTGGAGTGCTAGATCGTGACGGTTTGTTTGAGACCACCGAGCAGCAAGTCGACTTTAGTGGGCAACGTATGGTCGCGCTGGTTAAGGGCGGCGAACTAAACGAGCTTATCGTTAACCCCATCACCACCGGTATCAGCGAGTATGTGCTGGAAAACAACCTGGACTACTACGATTACCAACAACTCATGGACAACCTGCCACCGTCGGTACAACAGCTGAACTCGCTGTCTCGTCATGGCGTGTCTGATCTGTCTGAGCTTGGCTATGCCATAGGTCATTTCACCGCGGCAGCGGCGCAAGGTAGCTATCAAATCGATGGCCTGCACAATTTGGTGGATTCACTGTCAGATACTGGCTCCTTTGAGTACTTCAATATCATTACCGAAGAGATGGCAGAGCATAACGCCCGTTCAGCATTGGCGTATGCGGCGCAGAGCGATCAGTTCATTACCAGCGCGGGGCAGTTTGCTCATCGCCTCGATGATGACCAAGAAAAGGTCGTCGTAGGACTCGTTCCAGATACCCAAGGCGCGGGCGATAACAACTCCTGGCTGCTACAAGATGGCTTGATGAAACACTACGCCGATGAAGGCGTTGAGCTAGTACTAGCCGTGGGCGATTTGACCAACAGCAACACCCAGCCTGAGTACGATAACTGGCTACGCGTGATGAACCAGTACATCGACTCTGATGCGATGACAGTGTTGCCGGTGCGCGGTAACCACGAAACCACCTGGTGGACGCCAGACGGTGGCGCTCAGATCTACATCGATAATGTGGCCCACATGGTGACCGAAGCAGAACACCTGCCCGGCTACGAAGACCTAAGCTACGCCTATCGTTATAAAAACCTGCTAATTATCGCGGTCGACGGCTACATCCACGACAACCCTCGTGAGTACGACTCGGGTAAATCAGCCTGGGTAACCACCTACCCATGGATGAAGCAGATGGTCGAGAAATACCGCGACGAGGTTGACCATATCATCGTGATGACCCACGAGCCGATGTTTGGCCGCGCTCGCACCGGCGGGTGGGGCAAGATTGATCAAGCCACCAACGTACAAGAAGATGGTCCAACCGAATACGGTATTGCCAAACGCAAGGAAATCATCAAGTTCCTGGCTGACAATAACATCACCTTTGTCTCTGGGCATGACCACCAGTACTCGCGTGCCGCCATCTTGGTTGACGATAGTCGAGATATCTCGGTTGGCCGCATCAAGCACCAGCAAGTGGAGTACTTTGACCACATCATAGCCGGTAACGCGTCTTACAAAGAATATGCCACCAGTACCTTTGCTGGCGCCTTCGACTACGACCAAAGCGTGCATGAGCGCCTGTTGTCTCGCCACACTTTCAATGGTCGCACCGAAACGGGCTTGAACAGTTCTATTCTGAGCTTCCAAGGTAATCTGATTGATTACGTGGCTTATCAAACCCCACACATCTACACCCAGGATGATCAAGATATCTTCGAAGCCAACGAGCAGTGGGATGCCTTCGATTACGATGGCCACCAGTGGCGTAAGATTGACCAGTTCACCAAGGTGAAAGGTGCCTACACCCGTATTGTTGATTCTGAGTACAGCAATCAAGGCGGTACCGACTCGGTAGTGCTGCGCACGCTAAACAAAGATGGCTACATGGGTACTGAAGCAATCCTGATGAGCTACATCAACTACACCTTTGATACCTATACCAACTCAGGTGCGAGCTCCGGCAACCCTTACGCAAACATCGAGAGTCGCCGCAACAACCTCGACACTATGCTGCAGTTCTCCTACCTGTCAGATGAAGATAACGGGCAAACCGTTACTGACGTATTAATGGTCAATGGTACGCAGCAGCAGTCTGGCACCGAAACCGACGCAGGCGGTGTACTGGTACCCGATACCGAGGATCGTTTCTACTATCACCGTATTGAGTACGATGATGTGTTCGATGGCTATCTATACGACCAGCCAGGGGATCTTTACGCCTTAGGCTTTGTAGTACCAGAAGGCTATGAGTTGGATGAAGTTGAGCCAGCGCGTTACGACGAACAGCGTCAAGTTTGGGTATCTGAAGCCTATTCCGATGGCTTTGTGTCGGGTGACCGCGCCTACTCAGCCGATCTGCTAAAAGGTGGCCGTACGCTACCCGAAGAGCTGCAACACCTGACTAACCAAGAACGTTATCGCATTAACGGCGTAAACACCGCCTCCCGTGTGATCTGGTTCCTGTCAAATCGTGACGGCAAGTTTGCTTTGGTTAAAGCAGGTACCGCCGAGTTAGCGATGTAAGCACCTCGCTTATTACACCAGCCGGGGCCATTGGCCTCGGCTAGAGAATCGAAAAATGAAAGAAATCCGCATCTTTATTGTATTCGCCGTAGTATCGCTGCTGTTTATCGCCAGTGAACACTACCTACAGCGTAAACCCGTTATCTCGGTAGATCGCACCAGCCTCTACCAGTTCTTCCATGACAACTACGACGTTCTCAGTGTTGAAGCATTCGATGAGTTGCTCGCAGATTTTGATCAAGCCGATGTAGAGGTGTTTGTCGAACGTCTACTAACCGAAGAGTTGCTCTATCGGCAAGGCTTACAAGCAGGCTTGGACCAGGAAGATTCTGATATTCGACAGATCGTGGTCGAGAAAGCCAAGAATCAATTAGAGATGCAACTGTTGTCGCAAATCGACCTGAGCGAACAGCAATTGCGCCGCTACTATAGCGAAAACCTCGAGCAATATCGAAGCGACGCGCTAATCAGTGTTGAGCTAGTTAGCTTACGCAGTGCCGCTCGAGCAGCGGAAGTATTGGTTGAGTTGCAGCAGAACAGCGCCATCGAGCCTGCCGACTACCGGGAGCTCACCACCATGCCGGGGCGTATTCGCGAGGCCAGTGAACAACGGCTAACGCTGATTTTTGGGGAGGGGATCGCGACGTTGTTCTCTCAAATCGCCCGACAAAGCGAGCTGCACAACCAATGGCAACCAGCCTTTGAGAATGGCGGGGGCCATCATCTGTTCCGCATCACAGCTTATCACCCAAGCCGCGCCCAAAGTTACAGCGAAGTAAGCGACCAATTGAGCAATGATGTACTGATTAACGAGCTAGGAAGAAAGTATCGCCAACAGCTAGAGCAGATACGTCAGCAATACAAAATTGAAGTTCAGCCCGTGTTAAGTGAAGAGAAGTCCGCCGATGCATAGAATGGTTAAACTCTTTGGCTTGGCACTGCTGATGCTTAGCAGTTTAAGCCACGGGCATTCGCTGGATGCGATGTTTATCTCGATTACTGAGCAAGAGGGGCAGCTTTACCGGGTCGTCGTCACGCCCAGCAGCAAAGGCCGAATAGAAAACACCCCAAGGCTAAACTTTCCTGCCCAGTGTGTTAATCAATCCAGCATACAACACTTTTACTCCTTTCAATGTGACGAGAGCATATTGGGGCACGAGATTGGCATCGACTACGCTCACAAAGCAATGAATGTCATGCTGGTTATTAGCTACCAGCCGCTCAATGGCACGATTCAATGGCTCGAAGTTGAACATCAAAATCACTTTATGCTCGAGCCAACGAGCAGCAGTAATCAAGCCGAATTCTCATTCTGGGTTGGCGTACAACATATGCTCTCAGGTGCAGAGCATCTGATGCTAGTGGTGTTGATTGTTTTGCTGTTCAGCAACTACAGCGGGTTGTTTCGGGTTGTAACACTGTTCACCTGCGCCCACTTGCTCGCCATGCTTTTGGGACAAAGTCTGCTTGGCTGGGTGAGCGGCAACGGTGCGGCGTTTGCCATTTACTTGGCGATAGTCCTACTGGCTTATCAAGCTCTCACACAAAAACAGGCTGGGCTGGCCACGTATCCGCTGCTGTTTGTTCTTGGACTGCTGCATGGTCTGGCTATGTATGCGGCCATCTTTGAGCTACACGGACAATACCAAGGTGAAAGCTCTCCCTTGGACTTACTCTATTTCAATCTCGGCGTGGAAGCCGCCCAACTCTCTGTGATTGTGTTTATGCTGGTACTGGCCGCAATCGCTAAGCATTTTCAGTTTGCTACGAGCGAGTTGCTAAGAATGCGCAAATACTCACTGCGCGCATTCGCAGCGGCCGGCATATACTGGACGCTATCGCTGACTATTCAGCAGGGCGTAACCTTGCTTTCGAGCGTAAGCTAACAGCGAGTCTAAAAGCCCTTTCGTTTACGCCGCCCCTTGAGCAACTGGGGAGCGGCGACACGATGAACCGCTTGAGTCTCACGTTACCAAAGGCGAACTTTCAGTCAGGCCCGTCAACTGGTTACCTTCTGGAAGGAAAGCTAACTGTTGCTTGCAAAGCTCAAGCTCAAGCTCAAAGTAACACCCGCTTTACCCTAATTTACAAAGACCTACTGAACTCACGCCAGATCGCTTACTCTAATAAGGCAATCGTAGTTCATAAGAGGTTATATCCATGTCAAATATCGCGCGCTTTCTCAGTATCTCCGCAGCCTTCCTACTTGGTGCTTGTGCCAGCACTCAAGACTCGCATGCCGACCTCGACAGCAGTCGCTGGTATATGACCGGCGAGCACTACCGTATCGCCGACATCGCCCTGCCCGCTTTTACCCTGGAAAAACAAGGTGACGATTACAAAATTGCCGGTACTACCGGCTGCAATGAGTTCTTTGCCAGCGCGGCTGTTAGCGGTGACAAACTCACCGTCACCACCCCACTGGCGATGACTCGCAAGGCTTGTGGCGAGATGTCTTATCAGATTGAGCTGGAGTTTACCCAAGCGCTGGAAGAGGGGCTGACCTTGGTGGATGACCAGTGGCAGCTTAGCAACGGGGCGGTGATGGCCAGAGTGCCAAGCTCAAACTAAGCACTAAGCACTAAGCACTAAGCACTAAGCTTTTTACTAAAAAAGGGGCCACTTGGCCCCTTTTGCTTGTTAGCGATGAAGGTTACTCAACTTCGTTTCCTGAGCACTCGCCACGGCTAAAGCAGGCAAAGTTATGCAGCGTGGTCTGGGCGATGCTGGTCAATGCTTCCTCGGTGAGGAACGCTTGGTGGCCAGTGAAGATCACGTTGTGACAAGCCGATAAGCGGCGGAATACGTCATCTTGGATCACCTCCGCCGACAAGTCTTCAAAGAACAAATCGTGTTCGTTCTCATACACGTCTAGTGCCAGGCCGCCCAAGGTGCCATCTTTCAGCGCGTCGATACAGGCAGAGGAATCCACCAACTTACCGCGGCTGGTGTTTACCAAGATGGTGCCTTTCTGCATCTGATGGAAGGCGCCGCGGCCGATCAGATAGGTGTTGGCTTCGGTCAGCGGGCAGTGCAGGCTGATGATGTTGGATTCGCGGATAAGTTTATCCAGCGGCACATACTCGGCGCCCAAGGCTTCAACCTCAGGGTTTACATATGGGTCGTGCACCAGCAAGCGACAACCAAAGCCTTTAAGAATGCGCAAGGTCGCCAAGCCAATCTTGCCAGTACCGATAATCCCGGCAGTGCGGCCGTGCAGGTTAAAGCCAATCAAGCCCTCAAGGTTGAAGTTGGCATCGCGGGTACGTTGATAGGCTTTGTGGATCCGGCGATTCAGCGTCATCACCAGGGCGATGGTGTGCTCAGCAACCGATTCTGGCGAGTAAGCAGGTACCCGGGCAACACGAATACCCAGTTCTTTCGCGGCTTGCAGGTCGACGTTGTTAAAACCGGCACAACGCATCAGCAGACATTTCACATCAAGCTCGGCCAGCGCTTCCAGAGTGGCTCTGTCTAGCTGGTCATTCACAAAGGCACAAACGGCTTGCGAACCCTCTGCCAGCTTCACCGTTTCCGGGGTAAGGCGAGTATCGAAGAAACTTAACTCTAACTGGGGATCTTGGTTGTGTTCAGAAAAGAACTGTCGGTCATAACTCTTGGCACTAAATAGCGAAACTTTCATCTGAAGCCACCTTGCTTACTACTTATTTACAATGAAATATTACTCCATTAACAACTATTAAACCACCATTTGTTGGATTTAACGCTAAATATGTTGTAATTTTACAACATTAGTAATCTTTGGACCGGATCATACGGATGAGACTCGTCACCACCGCATTGCAGTACCTACGTGGTTTTGCCCTGCTATTTGGCTTTTTAAGCCTTGCCAGATTGATTGCACCGCTGGTTGGCGACGTTCTGCCTGATTCGATCCTCGGTATGTTGCTGCTGTTGGCCGCACTGCAGTTCAAGATAGTGCCACTGCACTGGGTGCAACTGAGTGCCAACCTGTTGGTGCGTTGGATGGCGCTGCTGTTTGTGCCCATCGGTGTCGGCCTTATTGACCAGCTTGAGCTGCTGCAAGCTGCGCTCCCTGCCATTATTGTCTGTTGTATCTTCGCCACGCTGGCACTGCTTCCCTTGGTTGGCCGCGTCTATCAAGGCTGGGAGCAACGCAAATGAGCTTTTTCTACCCACTGCTAACCATCGCGCTGTTTGTCTCCGCCCAACGCTTGCAGCAGCGCTTCCCAACGCCCTTACTTAATCCGGTATTGGTCACCTTGGTGATGCTATTGCTGCTGTTGGCAACGAGTGGGATCAGCTACCAAAGCTACAACCAGTACAGCCAATGGCTAAGCGATCTGTTGCAGCCCGCGGTAGTTGCCCTTGGCGTACCGCTCTACCAGCAGCTGCGACAGATCCGCCGCTCCTTAGTCGCCATCGTGCCTATTACTCTGATCGCGGTAGCCATCGCGCTTAGCTCTACGGTACTACTAAGCCTGCTCATTGGCGCATCCGAGGAGATCGCTATCTCGTTGGCCCCGAAGGCTGTCACCACACCCATCGCCGTATTAATCAGCGATGCCGCCGGTGGGGTTGAGGCGCTCACCGCCATTGCGGTGATCATCGCCGGCTTGGTGGGTGCGGTGATTGGTGAGAAGTGGTTGAGCCTATGTGGCGTTACCAGCTCACCAGCTCGGGGCATGGCAATGGGAGTCGCGAGCCACGCCCTTGGCACTGCGCAAATCAGCCGCAGCGATCAGGTTGCCGGAGCCTACAGCGCCTTGGCATTGGTGCTCAGTGCAATCTTCTCCGCCCTGCTTTGCCCCTTGATATTGCCGCTTATCCTCTAAATACAAATCGAGCGAGTTTGCTTTCTATACACTTGAGCAAAAGAGGCCATATAGATGCACGCAAAGCTAAGACATTAATGCACCTCAAGTTATTGTTTTACCTCATGGTAAAACAATATTTCATTATGTTCAGATTGTGAAAAATTATCCAATTACTGACATTTTTCAGGTATTATTACGCGCCTCAAACTGACGTTGATGAATTTTCAATCAACTCAACTAGCCACTCACTGCTATTGAGGATCACTCCCTAATGGAAAACGCTCGACCAATCCGTCGCGCCCTTATCAGCGTGTCTGATAAGACTGGCATTGTTGAATTTTCTCGCGCCCTAGCGGCACAAGGCGTAGAAATCCTGTCTACTGGCGGAACCGCCAAACTGCTAGCTGCCGAAGGCATCGCAGTTATCGAAGTATCTGACTACACCGGCTTCCCTGAAATGATGGATGGACGCGTGAAAACCCTGCACCCGAAAGTACACGGCGGTGTATTGGGTCGTCGTGGTACCGATGATGCAGTAATGGACGAGCACGGTATTAACCCAATCGATATGGTTGTGGTTAACCTATACCCATTCGCAGCCACTGTGGCTAACCCAGATTGCACCCTGGAAGATGCGGTAGAAAACATCGATATCGGTGGCCCTACCATGGTGCGCAGCGCGGCTAAGAACCACAAAGATGTGACCATCGTGGTTAACGCCAGCGACTACGACCGCGTACTAAGCGAGATGGGCGAGAACAACGGTTCACTGACCCACGCTACCCGCTTCGACCTAGCTATTGCCGCCTTTGAGCACACTGCCGCATACGATGGCATGATCGCTAACTACTTCGGCACCATGGTACCGAGCTATGGCGACAATAAAGAAGGCGACGAAGAGAGCAAGTTCCCACGCACCTTCAACAGCCAGTTCGTGAAAAAACAAGACATGCGCTACGGTGAGAACAGCCACCAAGCGGCGGCCTTCTATGTAGAAAGCAACATCGAAGAAGCCTCAGTGTCGACCGCTCGCCAGATCCAAGGTAAAGCACTGTCGTTCAACAACATCGCTGATACCGACGCCGCTCTTGAGTGCGTAAAAGAGTTCGCCGAGCCAGCTTGTGTCATCGTGAAGCACGCTAACCCATGTGGTGTAGCACTGGGCGAAGACATCCTGGAAGCCTACGACCGCGCTTACCAAACCGACCCAACCTCAGCCTTCGGCGGCATTATCGCATTCAACCGCGAGCTGGATGCCAAGACTGCCGAGGCCATCGTATCGCGTCAGTTCGTTGAAGTGATTATTGCGCCAAGTGTTGCAGCCGATGCCGTTGAAGTAGTAGCTGCCAAGAAGAACGTACGCCTGCTAGAGTGCGGTCAGTGGGACACCAAGACCACCGGCCTACAGCTTAAGCGCGTGAACGGCGGCCTGCTGGTACAAGACCGTGACCAAGGCATGGTAGCGCTGGACGACCTGAAAGTGGTATCTAAGCGCCAGCCTAGCGAAGACGAACTGCGTGACGCGCTGTTCTGCTGGAAAGTGGCCAAGTACGTCAAATCGAACGCCATCGTTTACGCCAAAGGCAACATGACCATTGGCGTGGGCGCCGGCCAAATGAGCCGCGTATACAGCGCCAAGATCGCCGGTATCAAAGCCGCCGACGAGAATCTGGAAGTAGCCGGTAGCGTTATGGCTTCTGACGCCTTCTTCCCATTCCGCGACGGTATCGACGCCGCAGCCGAAGCCGGTATCACCTGTGTGATTCAGCCGGGCGGCTCAATGCGCGACCAAGAAGTGATTGATGCAGCCGACGAACATGGCATGGCCATGGTGTTCACCGGCATGCGCCACTTCTACCACTAAGAATTTTGGGCCAGCCTCGCGCTGGCCCTTGTTTATCCCCTTTATAAAAGAGCAGAAATTACAATGAAGGTACTCGTGATTGGCGGCGGTGGCCGCGAACATGCCCTAGCCTGGAAAGCCGCACAATCAGCCCAGGTTGAAACCGTATTTGTCGCACCGGGTAATGCCGGTACTGCCCTGGAGCCAAAGCTGGAAAATGTCGCCATCGGCGTTGAAGACATCGACGCTCTGGTAAGCTTTGCCAAAGAGCAAGCAGTTGAACTGACCATCGTAGGCCCAGAGGCACCGCTGGTAATCGGTGTGGTGGATGCGTTCCGCGCAGCCGACCTGCCAATCTTCGGCCCAACCGAAGCGGCCGCTCAACTGGAAGGCTCGAAGTCATTCACCAAAGACTTCCTGGCTCGCCACGATATTCCAACTGGCTACTACAAGACCTTCACCGAGGTTGAGCCGGCGATTGCTTACGTTAAAGAGCAAGGCGCACCTATCGTCGTTAAGGCCGATGGCCTGGCTGCCGGTAAAGGCGTTATCGTTGCGATGACCGAACAAGAGGCCATCGACGCCATCGAAGACATGCTGGCCGACAATGCCTTTGGCGAAGCCGGTTCACGCGTGGTAATCGAAGAATTCCTCGACGGCGAAGAAGCCAGCTTTATCGTGATGGTAGACGGCGAGAACGTACTGCCAATGGCCACCAGCCAAGACCACAAGCGTGTGGGCGACGGCGATACTGGCCTGAACACCGGCGGTATGGGCGCCTACTCACCAGCCCCTGTGGTAACCGCTGAAGTGCATCAGCGCATCATGGATGAAGTGATCATGCCTACCGTGCGTGGCATGGCCGCTGAAGGCAATGAGTACACCGGCTTCCTATACGCCGGCCTGATGATCATGGCTGATGGCAGCCCGAAAATCATCGAGTACAACTGCCGCTTCGGCGACCCAGAAACTCAGCCAATCATGCTGCGTATGCAGTCGTGCATCGTTGAGCTGTGCCAAGCTGCGGTTGCGCGCAAGCTCGATACCGTGGAAGCCAAGTTCGACCCTCGTGCCTCTATGGGTGTGGTACTGGCCGCTGCAGGCTACCCAGGTTCTTACCCGAAAGGCGATGTGATCAACATGCCAAGCATCGAAGAGATGAGCCTGGATGCCAAGGTGTTCCACGCAGGTACTAGCGAGAAAGACGGCAATGTTGTCACCAACGGCGGCCGCGTATTGTGTGCCACAGCCCTGGGCAACAACGTCACCGAAGCGCAAGCCAACGCCTATGAGCTGGTCAAGAAGGTAAGCTGGGACGGTATGTTCTACCGCAACGACATCGGCTACCGAGCGATCGCCCGCGAAAGCTAATACGCTTTGCGCTGAGCAGCGCATATTTACTACCAAGAAGCCGCCATTTAGCGGCTTCTTTTGTTTTTACTTCCCGCAGCAGTTTTATAGTCCACGAAACGCCCTTGAGTGATAAAATTACCCTGTTGTCACTATTTACGGAAAGCGTGGAGCTAAGAACATGCAACGCCACTCTTTTATCGAAGATCTACTCGCCACCCTGATTGGCACCTCGCTGGTCGCCCTCGGCCTTTATTTTTATAAGGAAAGCGGCCTGCTGATTGGCGGTACCGCTGGCCTCTCCTTACTGCTGGAACGTTTTTCTAACTTAAGCTTCGGCCAACTGTTTTTGCTGGTTAATCTACCCTTCTTCTTACTGGCATGGTGGCAGATGGGGCGCTCTTTTACCCTACGCAGCCTAACCTGCGTGAGCATGGTCTCGCTGATGACCGATCACATGCACCGGGTGCTCACCTTACAAAGCCTTAACCCTATCTATGCCGCTCTAGGTGGCGGGATCTTAATTGGCATCGGCCTACTCTCGCTGTTTCGCCACAACAGCAGCCTGGGTGGGATCAACATCCTTGGGCTGTTCTTGCAAAAACGCAAGCTGGCACGGGCAGGCACGGTGCAGCTCACCCTCGACTGCCTGATTTTGGCCGCCAGTGTGTTTATGGTCAGCCTACCGATCTTGGGCTTGTCGGTCTGCGGCGCGCTGCTGCTAAACTCGATCATCGTGTTTAACCACCGCCATGAGCGTTATTTGGGGGCGTCGGTCTGACCTTAGTCCGATGATGGCAACATCAGCCGGACTTAAAACGAAGGCTTGTTAAGTGTTTTTAGCCACAGGCTTGGCACTGGCAGGCCAGAGGCCTACAATGGCCTCCCTTTTTTCTGCGTCGGAGCCTTGTCGATGAGCCAGCATACTTGCCTGCAACAGCGCTATCTTGAGCGATTTCAACAGCTCGATAGCTTGCTGGCCACGCAGCGCCCTTACTGGCAGCTGCAGGCCTTCGACTGCGCCGACTATCCGACAAGCTGGTCTGAAGCACTAATCGCCAGCCTCGAGTCCATCAGCGATGAGGCGCTTGCCCCCCTAGAGCAAGGCTCGCCGCTGCCCGCACTCGCGGAACACTTCCCCGCACTGCATGCTTTGAGCGACGAAGCACTCTACCCGCCCGCTCCGCAGCAACCACAGGAGACGCCATTCTGGTTAAGCCGAGGCATGAAAGGGCGCAAGGCCGAACAGGTGCAGCGCTTTAGTCAGGCGACTCGCAATTATGGCCTGCCCTTTGTGGAGTGGTGTGCCGGTAAAGGGCATTTGGGAAAACTGCTCAGCTTTCACCACCAGCAGCCAGTGCTCAGCCTGGAGTGGCAGCAAAGCCTGTGTGAGGCCGGCGAGCAAGTGGCCCAACAACTCCAGCTGCCGCAACAGTTTATCGAAGCCGATGTGCTGGCCGAAGGCTCGGAGCAACACCTAAAGCCCAAGCAGCACGCCGTCGCGCTGCATGCCTGTGGCGAGCTACATCTGCAGCTATTGCGTAAGGGCGTCGAGCGAGAGGTCGCTGCGCTGTCGGTTTGCCCGTGCTGCTACCATCTGATCCCCGCCCAGAATTATCAGCCGCTGAGCCGCGAGGCAAAGGCCAGCTCGCTGGCGCTAAGTAAAACCGATCTGCGGCTGGCAGTGCAGCAAAGCGCCACCGGCGGTGCGCGGGTACAGCGTTTGCGCCATACCGAAGTCACCTGGCGTCTAGCCTATGACAGCCTGCAACAGCAGCTCAGCGGAAATAACCAATACCGCCCACTGCCCTCAATCAACAAACAATGGTTCACCCAAGAGGATGGCTTCGAGAAGTTCTGCCAGTGGGCTGCGGATTACCACCAGCTTGACCTGCCTGATTCGCTCGATCTCGGTGAATTTTTGCAAATGGGCCAGCAGCACTATCGTCTAACCAGACGGATTGAACTAGTTCGCCGATGCTTTTCTCGCGCCATTGAGCAGTGGTTAATTCTGGATCGTGCACTTTTTCTACTACAGCAAGGCTATCAGGTTGAAATTCAGCTGTTATTTGAACAAAACTTGAGCCCTCGTAACTTTCTGATACAAGCAAGGCGTGCTTGACGCTCAACAATCCTGTTACACTCGGATGGTTGCCTGGTAACCGGAGAACGTATGCTGCGCCGTCTATTTCCCGCATGTCTTGTGGCCCTGAGCTTTGTCGCTACTGCCGACGAGCAGTTAGAGCTATTAGAAGCCGAACTACACCTGCCCGAGCTCACCGCCAGCGCAAACGCGCTCCCCGAAACCAGTCAGACTCAAACACACGGGGTGGATGACGATATCGCTAGTGCGAGCATCGTGGAAGGCAATGATCCCGCAGCCGAGGCCGAACCGGATCTCCCTCCTCCTTTGGAGGAAGCCAGTCCCATTGATGTCAAACCCGAGCAGCCCGAAGAAGCTGAAGGCCCCGAGCCTTGGGGACGTTTTCGCCTTCTAAACACCGAGCTAGAACCTAACTCAAAAGCCACCCTCGGCTGGTTCTCCGGTCACCTGTCTGGGGGCTTTGATGTGGCAACCCCGGTTGTGGTGATTCACGGTGCCGAGCCCGGCCCCAGAGTCTGTATTACTGCCGCGGTGCACGGCGATGAAGTAAACGGGGTGGAAATCGCCCGCCGGGTGATTAATCAACTGCAGCCAGAAACACTTAAAGGCACGGTAATCTCAGTACCCGTGGTCAATATCGATGGCCTGTGGCGTAAAGATCGCTACATGTCAGACCGACGCGACCTTAACCGCGCCTTCCCCGGCCACCCGCAAGGCACCACCGCATCACGCGTCGCTTACAGCCTGTTTAACAGCATCATCAAGCACTGCGATACCTTAGTTGATCTGCACTCGGGCTCCATGTATCGAGAGAACAACACTCAGTTGCGCGCCGATTTAACCATTCCTGAAGTTGCCGAGCTAGCCAAACAGTTTGGCGCCATTGCAGTGCTGCAAAGTCTGGCCCCTCCCGGCAGCTTGCGTGGCGCGGCCACCGCAGCGGGCATTCCTGCTGTGGTGATGGAAGTGGGTGGCCCTTACACGGTGGATGAAAAGCTGGTGGAAACCGGGGTTAAGGCCCTACAAAGCTACCTGAGCTCGGTCAACATGCTGCCGCGCTCATTCTTCTGGTCATCGCCACAACCGGTGTTCTACGCCTCGCGCTGGATCCGCTCCAAGGAGGGCGGCATCTTGATTAGCCGTGCGGGCTTGGGCCAACGAGTAAGAAAAGGCGAGCTACTAGGCACCATTTCCAACCCGATCAGTGACGAGGTCGAAGAAGTGTTCGCGCCCTTTGATGCCGAGGTCCTCGGCCGCGCCCAGAATCAGTTTGTCAGTGCCGGCTATGCCATCTACAACTTAGGTGAGCGCCGCAGCATTGAAGACCTTGAGCAAGAAGCTGAGCAGATCAAACGCCAGGTTGCCGCCAGTAACGCAGAGCAGATGGGCTTAGAAAGTAGCAGCAACGACGCCACCACAGCCACCGGCGATGACACTGCCCCCGAGGCAGACAACACCGAGCAAACAGCGACTGAGAATGAGCAAGACGCCGCAGTGACTGAGCCCACGCCTGAGCCAACACCACTGCCAGCGGATCGCTTACCTCAACCTGAAGATGAAGACGGTTAACCCGGAGACCATGTATGGATGCTGAACCTATTCGCTGCTCTTGGTGTGGCAGCGATCCCCTCTATCAGGACTATCACGACACGGTATGGGGACGACCGAATTTTGACAAATACGACTTGTTCGCCAAGCTCTGTCTGGACGGCCAACAAGCCGGGCTGAGCTGGATTACCATTCTGCGTAAGCAGCAAAGTTACTACCAAGCCTACGCCGATTTCCAACCCGAGAAGATTGCCCAGTTTACCGAGCAGGATGTCGAACGGCTGTTGCAGGATCCCGGCGTGATCCGCAACCGCTTGAAGGTGCAGTCGATCATCAAAAATGCCAAAGGCTTTTTGGCGCTGGAGGCACAAGGGATCGATTTCGGTGAGTATCTGTGGAGCTTTGTCGGCGGAAAGCCCATCGTCAATCAGTGGCAGAGCATGTCGCAGGTCCCAGCCGAAACCGCTGAGTCACAAGCCATGTCAAAGGCGCTAAAAAAAGCTGGCTTTAGTTTTGTCGGCCCCACCATTTGCTATGCATTTATGCAGGCAGTCGGGATGGTGAACGATCATTTGGTAGATTGCCACGTGTACGAGGCGTGCAAGCAGTCGTAAGTCGTACGACTTAAGTCTTTGATAAGAAAGTGCGCGGATGCGCCAGGGTTTGGTATTAGCCCCTCAGGATGAGGAAGCTGGGTGAGAGCGTTGTTTTTCGCCTGATCGGCGATTTTTCTCTCTCTGTCTTGGTGATAGTTGCTGTTTTAGATCCAGCTTGATCGGTTCTTGTTGCAGCAGTGCTTAGCGGTTACGTTGCTTAGCCAGCTCAGCTTCTGATTTTTTGTTGCTTACTTGGCGAAGGGCCATGGCAATCATAAATTCGTTATACATAATGTTATCTCCAGTTAAGTTAGATTAAGTTCAGATTAGCGCTTAAGTTCTTGCAGACGCTCTTCTTCAGATTTTGCAGTGTTGATTTTGCTGAATGCGAAAAGTGCTAGTAGTTCGTACATAATGTTTTTCCTCGTGTAATTTGATTACATTTTTATGTGAGTTGAATCTCGTTTTTCTGTCGAATTCATCTTACGGGTTTAATTATATGTGCGCTGCATCACTTTTTTATATTGCGATATTTCGTATTTATATTGCGATATTTATCTTTTGGTAGTTTTTTTTCAATTTACGCAAATTGAAATCCCTTTCAAGCAGTCAGCTCCATTTTTAAGCACTTCAGCTAAGCTGTTAATTTGACGATTCAACCAGTTAAGGACGACAAGGATCACCTATGAAGGCAATGCAAAGCGAACGCTACGGTAGTCAAGGTGTACTTCAGTTACAGGACGTGGCCATGCCGGAGATTCAGGCCGATCAGGTATTGGTGCAGGTCATGGCAGCAGGGGTTAACCCCGTAGACACCTATATCGCAGCGGGCAGCAATAACTACAGCACCACCTTCCCCCACACTCCCGGTAAGGATGGCGCCGGTATCATTGCCGCCGTGGGTGAGCAGGTACAGGGGTTTAGCCTTGGTCAACGTGTCTATCTGGCTGGATCAGTGAGTGGCACTAGCGCGGAATACTGTGTCTGCAACGCCGGCCAAGTTCATCCGCTCCATGACAGGGTAAGCTTTGCGCAGGGTGCGTGTTTGGGCGTGCCCTACGCCACCGCTTGGCGCGCGCTGTTTATCCGGGCAAAGGTGCAAGCAGGCGAGAGCGTGTTGATCCACGGCGCTAGTGGCGCTGTCGGCATTGCTGCATTGCAGTTTGCCAAGGCCTACGGCTGTAATGTCATTGCCACCGCAGGCTCAGAACAAGGCGCCGAGCTGCTACAGAGCCTGGGCGCCGATAGCGTACTTGACCACCACGATGAGTCACACTTTCAGGCCATTATTGATGCCGGCGGCGCTGATGTCATTTTGGAGATGCTGGCCAATATTAATCTGGGCAAGGATCTTCCTTGTTTAAACAAGGGTGGACGAGTGGTGGTGATTGGCAACCGGGGTACGGTGGAGATCAATCCGCGCGATCTAATGGCACGTGATGCGGCAGTACTCGGGATGGCCTTAGCCAATGCCGACCCTGAGCAACTGCAGACGATCCACGCCGCCATCGCCGAGGGCATGGCCAGTGGCGTGGTTGAACCGGTGATTGCCCAACGCTTTGCCTTAACTGAGTTGGAGCAAGCGCATGTGGCGGTACTTGAGTCCGGTGCCTGCGGCAATATCGTAGTAGAGGTGGCGCAGCCCTAACTGCAGTGCTCCAGCACTAAAAGTAAATATCCACCTTCTAAAGAAGGTGGCTTTGAATGAGCCCCCTCGAAGGGGGCCTTTGTCTAGTGCAGCGCCAACTCACCTTGCTCTTGACGCTCAACTTTCTCTTGATGTCTTACATATCGGCGTATGATTTCTTCGTTAATACCCACAGTATCTACGAAATACCCTCGCTGCCAAAAGTGGTTGCCCCAAAGCTTGTTCTTCCTCAAGTACGGAAACTTGTTGAATAGCTTCAGAGCTATCTTCCCTTTTAGCGCCCC
>NZ_AUBY01000025.1 GCF_000429485.1 Aliagarivorans marinus DSM 23064
GTTGAGCTAACCTGTACTAATTACCCGTGAGGCTTAACCATACAACACCTAAGGGGTGTTGTTGTTCACCTAGACAAGAAATGCTTGTTTGAACTCTGATTTAAATCTTTATCCTTATCCGAATTGCTAAAGACACCGTTTTTTGCCTGGTGGCAATAGCGTTGTGGAACCACCTGACTCCATGCCGAACTCAGAAGTGAAACGCAACTGCGCCGATGATAGTGTGGGGCTTCCCCATGTGAAAGTAGGTCACTGCCAGGCACCCAATAAGAAGGCCCTGCTCATTGAGCGGGGCCTTTTTGCATTCAGCGCACACTAAAATGACTAGCTTTGGCATGGGGAGCAGGTAGAAAGCGCGCCCGTGGCGCAACAAACCCCATGTGTAAGTAGGTGAGGCGCAGCGCGCCGAACGCCAGGCGGAGACAATACCTCTGGTATTGGCTCCTACTCACCAAGTGCAGCAGACCTACTGCATACACAACACATCAGCCCACAGGGTGGGCCGTCCAGCGCGCAGGCTCGAAGCGCTGCTTCTCGAAACCCCTGCTCCTCCCCCATGTGAAAGGCTTCGCTGTATCTCAATAGAATTAGGTCTCCAACCGATTCTCCTTACAGCGAGTAGCCACTAAATGAACAAGATCGTTAGGCTTTGACTACTTCGATTTTCATGCTGCTTCGTCAAAAACCATCAACTAAACACTTCAAAACAGTAGCTCTTTTTGACGGGGCAAAAATTGCCGCTAGCGGCAGCTTATTTCCGCTTTTAAAGATTATTAATTCGATTGGTTAGTAAAACATCATATTTCTCCAGTCATGATCAACAGAAAGTCATTTCAACTGAAAAAAAGCTAGTGAATAATATTTAATCATGCCAAAGCGGGGTTGTGGCATCTATATTGCTTTCCGAATGGGCAAGTTATGCATCGAGCCAAAGTGACGGATATTTGTCCTTACCCCTCAACACTGGGCTATCGAATGCGAATAAAAAAGCCAGAAATATAACGTTCATTCTCAGAGGAAACGCGCAATGAAGCACATGTTGATGTTGGCACTTAGCAGCGTCTTGCTGATAAGTGGCTGTAGTACCATTGCCGATGGTGCCAGCCAAGTTAGTGAAGGGGCGCAAAAACGCGAAGATAACCGGGAACGGCAGGTGACCGTCTCTACCGATCAGCGCTCGCCGATCCCCGATGATCCATTCTATGCACCGGTCGAGCCGCGTCCGACACCCGCCGATATCATCGTCACTGGCTCAGTGTTCAACACCGGCTCATCGCGCAGTTTATATAGCTATACCCCTCCATTCTCCTTGGGCGATACCATCACGGTATTACTGCAGGAAGAGGCGTCAGCGACCAAGTCCGCGACCACTCAGATGGGGCGCAACAGCTCTTATACCTTGGACCCTATCGGTGTGCCGGGTGGTAACCTGTCGATTAATGGCAAGGTTATTGAGCTGGATATGAATCAGGAGCAGGACTTCGATGGCAGCGCAGGTTCTGATCAAAGCCACCGCTTGAATGCGCGGGTGACCGTGTCGGTGGTGGATATTCTGAGTAACGGCAATTTAGTCGTACGTGGCGAAAAATGGCTGGTTATTAACAACGGTAAAGAGTACCTGCGTTTTACCGGTATCGTTAGGCCGCGTGATGTGAGCGAACAGAACACGGTGAACTCCTATCAAGTTGCCGACGCGCGCATTGAGTTTAGTGGCACCGGAGACCAAGCGGATACCCAAACCCAAGGTTGGATGTCGTCGTTCCTCAACGGAAGTATGTGGCCATTCTAAGGCTCAACTAGTAGTAGCTTATGTTGAAAAAAATCTTAGTTGCCTGCTGTCTGTTGTTATCTCTGCCACTCCACGCGGTTTGGTATGAAGGAGAGGGGCAGGCCATGATCATGAATGGCGAGGTTGAAGTGGCCCGCCGCAAGGCCATTCAAGAAGCCTTACTGAATGTGATGTACCGCGGTGGCGCCAGCGTGCGCTCGCTGCAAGAAGTGCGCTCAGGGATATTGGAAACCGACTCGTTAACGGTGCGGACTAATGGTGAGATCCACGACTTCCGGCTGCTGCATGAGAAGATCGAAGACAACATCATTACCGTGACCATTAGTGCCGATATCTTCCCGGTCAACATGTGTTCCATCGATGACTACAAGAAAACCTTGTTTGTTGGCCCCTTCGATATCAAGAAGCTGGAGCATGCCCAGCTAGGCGGTATTTACCGATTGGGTGAGGAGATTGCGCACCGACTGCACCGACAACTGTCCTCCCACAGTCAGCGATTTGATACGCGCCATCTGATGACTCGCGCAATTGCGTTGGGAGGTCGCCATACCCGGGATCTAGAGAGTCAGGTGTTGGAGATCGCCCGCACCATCTCTCAGGATTACGATGTGCAGTTTGTTACCGTTGGTCGGATTTTGGACTTGTCTCACCACAACGAAGTAAGTACCAACTTTCTTGGGCTTTCTTCTAGCGAGAGGTTACGTAACTTTCATATTCGTCTAATGGTGGTCGATGGGATCCGCGGTGAGATTGTGCTGCGTCGCGACTATAGCTTCCAACAAGAGTGGCCCTACGACGTTACCCTCAAGCTAGATGTGAGCGGCGAAACCTTCTGGCGGACCCACTATGGTCAGGGCATCGAGATGGTCATTGGCAATATGGTGCGCGATCTGGAAAGCGAGCTGCACTGTAAACAGAGCCTGGCCACTGTGGTCAGCGTGTTTGATAACCAAGCGGTAATCAATCTGGGGTACTCCAACGGGGTGCGCAAGGGCGATAAGTTCCGCTTAGTGCGTCGGCAGCACCTGATGTATCAAACCGGCCAAGTTGGCGGTCCGGTGTTTAACGACGATGAGATAGTTCTCGAAGTAGTCGCCGTACAGGCAGATCGAGCGGTTCTGACCACCCATGATTTTGCCGATATGGCCAACTTGCAGATTCGAGACGTTTTGGTTGCTGTGAACGATATCTACCCCCACAGCGGCATGTATGTAGAGCAATAATCGAGGAGAAGACAGTGAGTGATACGACTTCAATCGGTGCAGCCCAGGGGACACAGAACCAGGCATATGCACCGGCTGCAAACTCGGCTAGCGAGGCTCAGAAGAGCGAAGATGGCAAGTTTGTTAGCATGGTAAAAGGGCTATTCAAAGGCAAGGAAGAAGCCGAGCCTGCCGCTGAAGAGTTGCAAGCGGCACAGGCTGCGGATAGTAACAGCAGCAGCGATACCGATATCGACCCAGCCTTGTTACAGGCGGCGATTGCCGGCGCCACTGGCGCTCAGGTACTTAGTGAGAACGCACTGAAATCCCAGATGCAGGCACAGTTTGAAGAGCTGGGCGAAGGCATTGGTCAAGCCATGATGGATGGCTTGGCGGGTAAAGACAGCGCCACTGCCACTGGAATCGGAGTTGTGCCCAAAGATAGTACCACTGAGGCAGCGACTACCGCGGTAGTACAGCCTACGCAAAAGCAGGTGGAAGTGGCGAATGCCGTGACCGATAACGTGGCCACCGTGACAGAAGGTAAGGCGGAGCAACCGAGCCAAGCCTCTACCCTGGCCGATGCGCCTAAGCTGGCGACCAATAGCGAACTGCAACTAGAAGACGATCTGTTAGAAGAGCTCTCCTAGTTGCAGCAGCCAAATAAACCCTATGTATTAAGCCCTACTTGCTAATCCTAAGGCTTAATCATAGGGGCCAAGAAACGAGCCGTGTGAGAGCGCGGCTCGTTGACAATTTCTTCCGGCGTACCCGCCACCAAGATTTCACCGCCTCCCTTACCACCTTCCGGCCCAAGGTCGACAATCCAGTCTGCGGTCTTAATCACATCCAAGTTGTGCTCGATAACCACAATGGTGTTGCCGTGATCGCGTAGGCGATGGATCACATTAAGTAGCAGCTGAATATCGTGGAAGTGCAAACCGGTGGTAGGTTCATCGAGAATATACAGCGTTTTACCGGTATCACGTTTACTTAGCTCACGGGCCAGTTTAACCCGCTGGGCTTCACCGCCGGACAGGGTGGTGGCTGACTGTCCCAGCTTGATGTAGGTTAGGCCCACGTCGATCAGGGTTTGTAGCTTGCGGGCGATAGCCGGCACCGCATCGAAGAAGGGGCGAGCCTCTTCCACGGTCATCTCCAACACCTGATGGATGTTCTTACCCTTGTACTTAATCTCCAAGGTTTCCCGGTTATAGCGCTTGCCCTTACAGGAATCACAGGGCACGTAGATATCCGGCAGGAAGTGCATCTCCACCTTGATAACCCCATCACCTTGGCAGGCCTCACAGCGACCACCTTTCACGTTGAAGCTAAAGCGGCCGGGTTTGTAACCGCGCGCTCGGCTCTCTTGTGTGCCAGCAAATAGCTCGCGGATCGGGGTAAAGATGCCGGTATAGGTGGCTGGGTTCGAGCGTGGCGTACGGCCAATTGGGCTTTGGTCGATGTCGACCACTTTGTCCAGCTGATCGAGCCCTTCGATACTCTTGTAAGGCGCAATGTCTTCGCCTGCCGCACCGTTAAGTTCCTTGTGGGCGATGCGATAGAAGGTATCGTTAATAAGCGTCGATTTGCCGCTTCCTGATACGCCAGTCACGCAGGTGAGCAGGCCCAAAGGTACCGATAGGTCGACACCTTTCAGGTTGTTGCCGGTAGCCCCCTTGAGCTCAACCCAACCTTTGTCTGCTGGATTACGAACCTTAGGCACCTCGATAGCACGCTCGCCAGATAGGTACTTGGCGGTAAGTGAGTCTTCACTGTTAATGATTTCAGGCAGGCTGCCTTGGGCGATCACCTGACCGCCATGCACGCCAGCACCCGGGCCGATGTCCACAATATAGTCGGCGGCGCGGATAGCGTCCTCGTCGTGTTCGACCACAATCACGGTATTGCCCAAGTCGCGCAGGTGGTTAAGGGTGCCCAGCAAGCGCTCGTTGTCGCGCTGATGCAAACCAATCGACGGCTCATCCAGCACATACATTACGCCCACCAGGCCGGCGCCAATCTGACTGGCCAAGCGAATACGCTGCGCTTCACCGCCCGATAGGGTATCGGCGCTGCGCTCCAACGAAAGGTAATCCAGGCCAACGTTGACCAGGAACATCAGTCGGTCGTTAATCTCTTTTAAGATCTTGTCGGCAATCTTGGCGCGCTGGCCGGTCAAGGTCAGCTTCGCGAAGAACTCCAATGCTTCACCAATCGACATATGAGTGACCGTTGGCAGGTTGGTCTTGCCGATAAATACATGGCGGGCCTCTTCGCGCAGGCGGCTACCGCCACAGCTAGGACATTCCTGATTACTGATGTACTTAGACAGCTCTTCGCGTACCGCATTCGATTCGGTCTCTTTATAGCGGCGACGCATATTAGGAATCACGCCTTCGAAGGGATGCTTGCGCACGGTCACATCGCCGCGATCATTCATATAGGTGAATTCGATGTTAGTGCGGCCCGAGCCCTGCAGCACCACCTTACGGTGTTTGTCGCTGAGTTCCTGGAAGGGCGTTTCAGGTGCAAAGCCATAATGCGCTCCCAGCGACTTGAGCATCTGGAAGTAATAGAAGTTACGCTTATCCCAGCCACGGATAGCGCCGCCCGCCAGGCTAAGTTCTGGGTTGAGAATCACCTTGGATTCATCAAAGAACTGATCAACCCCCAGACCATCACACGCGCTACAAGCACCAGCGGGGTTGTTAAAGGAGAAGATCCGCGGCTCCAGCTCGCTCATGCTGTAGCCACAAATCGGACAGGCGAAGTTGGCCGAGAAGAGCTCGACGGTCTCGCCGCTGTCCATATCGGCAATCATGGCGATCCCTTCGGCCAGCTCCAGTGCCGTTTCGAACGATTCGGCTAAGCGTTGGCGCAGGTCATCGCTGGGGCGAACCTTAAAGCGATCGACCACTACTTCGATGTTGTGCTTTTTGTGCAGCTCCAAGGTTGGCGGATCGCTCAGGTCACACACCTCGCCATCGATGCGGGCGCGAATAAAGCCTTGTGCCGATAAGGTTTCCAGAGTCTTAACATGCTCACCCTTACGATCGCGCACCACTGGTGCTAGCAGCATCAGCTTGCTGCCTTCTGGCTGCTCCAGCACCTTGTCGACCATCTGCGACACGGTTTGCGCGGCGAGCGGCTCATCATGGGTGGGACAGCGCGGCTCACCGACCCGGGCGAACAACAGTCGCAGGTAGTCGTAGATCTCGGTAATGGTGCCCACGGTTGAGCGAGGGTTGTGTGAGGTCGATTTCTGCTCAATCGAGATCGCCGGCGACAAGCCTTCGATATGATCCACATCGGGCTTTTCCATCAGCGATAAGAACTGGCGGGCATAGGCTGAGAGCGACTCAACATAGCGGCGTTGACCTTCGGCGTAGAGGGTATCGAAGGCCAATGATGACTTTCCTGAACCAGACAAGCCGGTGATCACGATAAGCTTATCGCGCGGCAGAGAAAGCGAGATGTTTTTCAGGTTGTGGGTGCGGGCACCGCGAATATCAATGCTGTCCATGGGGTCCTGCGTGTGACTATTTGAGAGCGAAGCAAACCATCAGTATCGCATAACTTATCGGACAAAGGCTAAGTGTGAGTGTGATATAGCAGATGTGTTAAAAATGCTAACTAAAGTGTGCTAGCATCGTTGCCAGTTTACGGAAAGACAATCGCAGTTAATGACTTCCTCTTCTTCATTCAATGCTGCTGAGCGACGCGGCTCAGTATCTCTCGCCTTGCTGTTTGCCCTGCGCATGGCAGGCCTGTTTATGTTGATGCCGGTCTTGGCGACCTACGGCGATCATCTGGCGGGCTATTCACCCCTGTGGATCGGTATTGCCATCGGCTCTTACGGCTTTACTCAGGCGATGATGCAGGTGCCGATGGGCATGTTGTCTGACCGGATCGGGCGCAAGCCAGTGATCATTGCCGGCTTGGCCTTGTTTGCCTTGGGATCGGTGATTGCCGCCATGTCTAACTCTTTGTACGGGGTTGCATTGGGCCGGGCATTGCAGGGGCTGGGCGCTATCGCCAGTGCGGTAATGGCCTTGGCGGCGGACCTTAGCCGTGAAGAGCAGCGCGCCAAGGTGATGGCGGTGATTGGCGTCAGCATTGGCTTGTCGTTTGCGGTGTCCTTGGTGCTGGGGCCAGTGCTATCGGCCTATGTGGGGCTGTCTGGGATCTTTTGGCTAACTGCGCTGCTCGCGATACTGGGAATGGGCGTGGTGAAGTGGGGTGTGCCCGATGTCACCACCCATGCACCGAAAAGCGAGGTCACCGCTTCGCGCGGCAAGATGCGTGAGCTACTTAAAGAGCCACAACTGTTACGCCTTGATTGGGGGGTATTCTGCCTCCATCTGGCGGTGTCTGCGCTGTTTATTAGCTTCCCGCTACGTCTGTTAGAGGCCGATGTGGCTGCCGCTAGCCACTGGAAGGTCTACCTGCCCACGGTGCTCATCTCCTTTGTGTTGATGATCCCGCTGTTGATCATGGCGGCCAAGCGGCGTCAGCAACGTGGCTTCTTTTTGTTCTCCATCGGTTTGATGCTGCTCTCACAGCTTGGCTTGTTGTTCTCGCCATCGCTGTGGGGGCTGGCCTTGGTGTTGGTGCTGTTCTTTGTTGGCTTTAACTATATGGAAGCCAGTATGCCCGCCTTGCTATCGATGCTCTCTCCACCGGGCTACAAGGGCTCGGCCTTGGGGATCTATTCTACCACTCAGTTCGCCGGTGCCTTCGTCGGTGGCGGTTTGGGTGGCTGGGTAAGCCAATACTGGGGCGCTGACAGCGTGCCGCTGCTGTGTATCGGCCTGTTTGTTATTTGGGGACTCGTGGCCTGGGGGATGAAGTCGCCATCGGGGGTGAAGTCCTACACGCTCAGTCTCGACAACGCTCAACCCGAGGCGGAAGTGTTGGCCAATCTGCGTAAACTGCCCGGTGTGTTGGAGGCGATTATTATCTCCCAAGAGCGCACCGCCTACCTAAAAGTAAACAGCCAAGTCTTTGATCTTCAGCAGGCTCAGGCACTTGTAAAATAAGCACAGTGAACGGGCGCAATTTATTCAGTTTCAGACGTGGATCTGAGGGATTCAGACGCGTATGATAGCGGGTCAATTTGCACGAAATTAAGAATCGAGAGGAGTAGCCGAGATGGCCAGTCGTGGCATAAACAAGGTAATTTTGGTAGGCAATTTGGGGCAAGACCCCGAGGTGCGTTTTATGCCCAATGGTGGCGCTGTAGCCAACATCACGATTGCTACTTCTGAAAGCTGGCGTGACAAGCAAAGCGGCGAGCAGAAAGAACGCACTGAGTGGCACCGCGTAGTGCTGTTCGGCAAGCTGGCCGAGGTCGCTGGCGAATACCTGAAAAAGGGCTCACAGGTTTACATCGAAGGCCAACTGCAAACCCGTAAGTGGCAAGACCAAAGCGGTCAAGATCGCTACACCACCGAAGTAGTGGTTCAAGGCTACAACGGCACCATGCAGATGCTGGGCGGCCGTCAAGGCGGTGGTCAGTTCCAAAACCAGGGGGGCCAGGGCCAATACCAAGGCGGTAACCAAGGTCAGCAACAAGGCGGCTGGAACCAGCAAGCGGCACCTGCAGCGGCTGCGGCAGCAGCTCCGGCGGCTGGCGGTTTCAACCAACAGCCTCAGCAGCAAGGCGGCTTCAACCAACAGCCAGCTCCTGCGCAGCAGCAGCCACAATCAGCGCCTCAACAGTTTAATGAGCCGCCAATGGATTTCGACGACGATATTCCGTTCTAAGCGATCTGATGCGCTAAACCGGTATTTTTTGAAGAGCCTCGCACCGCGGGGCTTTTTTATATCTGAAAGAGGCGGTTACATCGCACCGAGCAGCTATGCTCAAGAGACTATCGCTTGTTGGAACCACTGAATGAACTACCGCTCGATTTACAACGCCGCCAATATGCTAGAAGCCAATCTACTCAAAGGCCTACTGGAAACCCACGGGATTGCTGTGCTGCTGAAAGGCGATGGGCTGGTGGCTGCCGTAGGTGAGCTGCCCACATCCGCATTGGAGGTGTCGCTTTGGGTGAAGGCCTTCCAGCAGGATTATGCCAAGGAGCTATTGAACGACTACGAGCAGTCGAGCGAACGCGAGTGGCGCTGCCCTTCCTGCGACGAGATCAACACCGACGCCTTTGAGCATTGCTGGCAGTGTCAGCATCCCCGCAGCTCTTGTTAACACATCAGTTCTTCTTAACATATCAAAACGCTAGTTGATTGATTTGATAGGGTGCGTAGTGGCGAGTGCCTGGGCTGGGAGCCAACGTTTCGTTAATCATCACTTGTGCAACCTGTCGCGCCGGGTTGGCCATCAGTGGCGAGCGCTGCCCGCCGCTGAGCTTGGCCAGCAGCCGGGTGAATGGCCGGCTGAGCTGCTCATCCCAGCGGGTAGCACAGTATTGCTCTCGTCCCAGTAGTGGGCCGGGGCGCAGTATCACCAAGGAGGGAAATTGCAGCTGCTGTAGCTCGCCTTCCATCTGCGCCTTAACCCTCAAGTAGCGGCTGGGAGATCGCAGGCTGGCCATGGTGGATGACACCACTATGCACTGCTTAACCCCAGCCGCGCGGGCACATATAGCGATCTCGACGGTAAGCGCCAGGTCGACCTGCTGATAGCTGCCCTTTGCGTGTTTGGAGGTACCCAAACATAGCCACAGGCAGTCACCTATGATCTGCGCTTGCCAGCGCTGCGGTGTTTGCCAGTCGACGACATTAATCTGTAGGTTTGAGGTCTCTTGGCTTGAGGTATGCCGGTCAGCGCTCAACGACGCGGGTGGGTGGCGGTAGAGTGCGTTGACTGTCAGGCTATCGGAGTACTGCGCTGCCAAGGCCAGCAGATTCTGGCCGATCAGCCCCGAGGCCCCCGCTAGCACCACCTGTTTTGGCGCGGCAGAGTTGGCTTCAAGCACCGTCTAGTTGGCCTGTTTCATCAGCTTGATCAGGTGCTCCACCGGAATGGCGTAAGTGATCGCGCTGGGATCTTTTAGCACTGCTTCGCGGGTGGTTTTAACCAGCACCTTGTTGATCACCGCCACCACCTCACCGGTGTCCGGGTGGTAGAGCGGACTACCGCTATTGCCAGGGTAGGCGGTCGCATCCAGTTGATAGATTTGGTAGGGGTTACGCATCTGGGCAAGTTGCGCAGCATTAAGGTCTTTGGCGGTTCTGGCGGGGATCACGATCGGCGAGATCGCAGAGATGATCCCGCGGTGAGTCACCGGGTGCAGGCCCAGCACAGCGCCAATCGGGAAGCCGGTAAAGGCATACAGCTCGCCTTCGCGCACCTTACGGGTAGAGAGCTGCATGATGTTATCGAAGCGGATGTCGTTGACCCGGAGGATCGCCAAGTCATGACGCACATCGTTAGCTACTAACTCGGCGGGGATCGCCTTGGCTTGGCGGGCATGTCCCACCAACACCACCAACTGGTGTTCTTTTAGGGGATCGTTGAGCGGATCATCACGATCAACCACGTGGGCGTTGGTGGCAACCAAGTTTGGCGCTATCACAAAACCGGTGCCGGCGATCTGAGCGCGGGGGGATGCGAGGCGATCGTAAGTGCCTATGCCAACTACCGCGTCTCTGATATTGTCAATGGTGTCAGGGAGTGACGCAAAGCCCGGATTAGGGAGCAACATCAATACTAATAATAGGCCAATAAACCATCTGGACATGGTGCCTTCCTGTTGGCAGTTTCATTAGTCTTGGTTTTTACTATACACGAAGTTAACCATTGGTCACGGTCAGCCGTGGATGAGAAGGGATGCTCTATGTTCAATTACGAAGATGCTTTTTCGCGCAATATCGGATGGGTCACTGAGGCCGAACAGCAGGTACTGCGTGGCAAACGGGTAGCGATGGCGGGCGCCGGAGGCGTGGGGAGTGAACACATCGTTACGCTGGCTCGCTTGGGTGTGGGTGCATTCAATATCTCAGACTTTGACGAATACGAGGTGCACAACTTCAACCGCCAGGCCGGTGCGTTTATGTCGACGGTGAACCAGCCGAAGGTCGAGGTGATGGAGCGGGTATGCCGCGATATCAACCCCGAGGCCGATATCAAGGTATTCGGCGAAGGGATCTTCGAGCACAATGTCGATGCCTTTCTCGAGGGGGTTGATGTCTACGTTGATAGCCTCGACTTCTTCGCCCTCGACGCACGCAAGCTGGTGTTCCGCAAATGCAAAGAAAAACGTATCCCAGTGGTAACGGCCGCCCCGCTCGGTATGGGCTGTGCGTTCCTGTGCTTTATGCCCGACGGCATGGACTACGAGGAGTACTTCTGCTTTGAAGGCTGCAAAGACGAGAACGAGCAGTACCTGAAGTTCCTGATCGGCCTCTCTCCTGCCATGCTACAACGCCCTTATTTAGTCGACCCTAGCCGTGCCGACTTCCATGCCAAGAAAGGCCCCTCGACGCCGATGGCGGTGAAGATGTGTGCCGGGATCGCCGGTACCTACGTGTTAAAGATCCTGCTGGGGCGCGGCGACTTGGTATGCGCACCTTACGGCCTGCACTTTGATGCCTACCGCAACCGTTTTAAGAAGACTTGGCGACCAATGGGCAATCGCAATCCACTGCAGAAAATCGTTTTTCAGATCGCCAAGAAAGTGGTGCTCAAGTAATCGCTCAAATCCGTGCTTCGAAGTTGTCAGCAAATTTTACATAGTGCCTAGATGTGAGAATCTAAAAACCTGTAACTCACTGATAAATAAAATATAAAAAAATTGGCACTGCGCTTGCTTTGTATACAGCGCTTGGCTTTGACAACTCTTGGGATGGAACAATGAATAGATTTAGATTGATTAGCTTTGGTGTCGCCGCTTCGCTAGCTGCGTCACAAAGCCATGCGGTATTGATAACCGAGTGGGATTATCGTAACGATGCCGGATTTTTGTCGTTCGAGAATACGAACGAAAACCCTGCCGGAATTACTCCATCTGGCTTAACTGCTCTTGGCGTCGATTACTCCGGTCCACTTGCTTTTGGACCTACATTAGATGGTCTTCCAACAGGCTTGAGTTGGGGGAATGGAGGCGACCAAAGTTCATTAACATTGGGGTCTTCTACAGGAGTATTTGGTGATGAAGGCCGCTTGGACTCTGTTACACCTGGAGGTATCTCGGGGACTGTGTTCACTGGGGGGCCTGCTGTCGATGGCGTTGGAGTCGTACACAGTAACTTTGCTATTCCACAGGGGTCTGAGACTCTTGGTAAAGCAGTTGTGCTAGATGGTTTAGAACTGAGCGTTGCCGAACCGGCTGCATATGGGCCGCTTGATTTTGCTGCGCCGACTTTAGCATTTGGTATCTATTTTGAGGAGACTTTCAACGGCATAAGTAGTAATTGCCCTTATGGCGATGGGAATCCTGCGTGTGAGGACTTATTTGTTATTACTATTCCTACTGAGGCAGAAGTAAGCGTAGATGTTGACGCTGACACTTTCGAATTTAGTGTGGATTTTCGCTTGGATAACGATCCCACTACTGAGCTAGGCCAGTATGAGTACACCATTACTACTTTACTTCAAGGAGTAGATGTAATCGGATTTGACGCAAACTCCGAACAGTGTACCAACGCAGGTATAGCTGTAGATACTGAGTGTTGGGGATTCTTGACCGAAGAAGGTCAGGACAACTATTTGGCAGCGTCTTACCGCATTACTGCCACCGACGTTACAGAGCCTGCCACACTTGCTGTCTTTGGCTTGAGTTTGCTGGGTTTGGCGGGCGTTCGTCGCCGTCAAGCTTAATACGCTAACCGCCTGAAGTCGTAGTTGGTTGGACGTAAATTAAAGCGCAGCAAGTCTGCGCTTTGTTTTTTCTACTAACTTTAAAACAAACCTGCTGTTCCAAGGAGTTGGAATAATCATTGAGATGGATTCTAAGGGGCCTGCATGATCAAGAATAAATACATTAAAACGTTGGCCGCCACCCCGGTGATTGGTGCGGCAGTTAGAGGCGGCATTTCGCTCATCGTTAAGCGTGAAGCGAAGTTGATTGCCAAACACTTCTCCGAGTATCTTCAACCGGTCGTTGCGTTTAAACCTGAGATGCGCAGCGAAGCATTCCGGATCCGCCATGACGTCTATTGCGAGGAGCTCAAGTTTGAGCCTGAGCGCGAAGACAAAATGGAGCAGGATGAATTTGATGAATATTCGCGTTTTTGCCTGATCCAGCATCTGCCATCGAACAACTACGCAGGCTGTGTGCGCATCGTTTCGCCACATGCCAGTGCCAATGAAGAACCACTACCGATTGAGAAGTTCTGCTCCAATGCCATCGAAGGTGCTCGTCACCATCCTTCTCAGTTCGACCGCAGCGAGATCTGCGAGATTTCGCGCCTGGCTGTCAGACCACAGTTCCGCCGTCGTAAAGCGGATAAGTTTGATGGTGCCGCCCACGGTGCGATTAACGAGCAAACCTACTCTGAAGAAGAGCTGCGCTGTTTCCCATTCTTAGCGATTGGTCTGTACCTGTCTTGTGCGGCTCTGGCCGTTAGAAACGGTATCAACCACGCTTTTGTGATGATGGAGCCCCGCTTAGCGCGCAGCATGAGCTTTTTGGGTATCAAGTTTGAACAGCTTGGCCCAGCCATTGATTACCACGGGATCCGCGCGCCCTATTACATTAGCGCCAAGATGCTAACCCGCAGCTTGCCGGTGGGCTTTCAGGCCTTGATGAAGAACATCGATGATGAAGTGGGTAAAGGCTGTATGGCTGCTCGTGAAAGCCTGCCACAAGATGACTACATGCGCCGCATGTACGTGCCTAAGCAGAAGAAGATCTGGCTTCCCCATGACCAGCGGCTACAACTGCCGGAACATGGCCATGGGAAATCACCAATTTTACTGACTGAGTCGTTCAAGTAGTTCTTGCTTGAGCTGTTTGTGAGCCTCTTGCTGAGGCTCTAGCCCCGCCAACTGCTGCGAAGCCTGCTCGGTTTGCTCGGTCGCGATCAACGCTTCCGCCAGATGTAGATGAATCTCCACATCCTCTGACTGTGCAGCCGCTTGCGTCAGTAGCTCTACCGCACGAGTCGCGTCACCGTTTTTCAGCAGCATGTAGCCGTAGGTATCGATAATCGCAGGATGCTCACTCTGTTGCTGATAGGCGCTCTCGGCATAGCTGAGAGCTTGCGCTACATCGCCAGCCTGCTGGTAAGCCCAAGCCAGATTATTAAGGGCGACAACATCATCCGGACGCTGCTCTAGCAGCTTCTTGTAGTTGGCAATGGCGCTATCTGGGTTTTCTTTGATTTCCAGCTCGGCCAGCTGATAGCGCAGGGCGCCAGCTTCATCGCCAAACTGATCAAGGGAGCTTTGCAAGAAGGTGATAGCGTCTTGCTGGCGCTGCTGATTGAGCAAGGATGCCACGTAGTAGCGCGCCGATTGCAGGTTGGGGCGCTGGTTAAAGGTATCGATAAACGCCTGCTCTGCGTTCGCCCAATCCCGTTGCTCGAAGTAGATTAAGCCCTTGCGTTGCAATACGGTGGGGTGAGCTTGTTGTTGCTCGCTAAGCGCACCCAGCGCCTCAATTGCACCGTCAAAGTCGCCCTTGCCTTGCAGCAGTTGGGCCTTAATCAGCGGGATCCGCGGATTGTTGGCAAACTGACGCTCGGTCTCGGTGATAAGCGTTAACCCCTCGTCGAAGCGCTGCTCCATATTCATCAGCAGCAGGTTGCGCAGGTGGGCTTGCAGCGACAGTGGCGTGGTCTTCAGCCATTGTGCATACACCTCGCGGGCCTGCTCCAGTTGTTGGTTACGCAGGTGCAGATCGCCCAAGCGCAGCCAGTGGTTGTTGGTACGCAGGTTGGCGGGGATCGACTCGAACAGGGCAATCGCCTTGTCGTCGTCGCGGTTTTGGATATAGCCCAGCGCCGCCTGCTCTTGCAGAGAGGCGCTATCGGGTTGCTCGGCCATTTGCTGTTCAACCAGCGCAATATAGTCAGGCAGTTTTTCGGCTTTTACCGCAAGGCCCAGCAGGGTGCGAGCTACCACCAAGTTATCAGGGTTTTGCTGCTTTAGTGCGTACACATCGGCAAAGGCCTGATCGGTGTCGCCTTGTTCTGATTGCAGGGCGTACAGCCCCAGTTTGGCCGCTAGGTCCTCTGGGTTGGCATCGAGCAGCTGTTGATAGCTCTGCTGCGCCTTATCCAACTGCCCGAGCTTTTGATAGGCGTTGGCTTGCAGCAGCACCAAGGGCTGGTAGTTGGGATTGCTGTCTAAAGTTTGCTCGCTAACTTCTAGTGCTTTCTTGAAGTCCCCTCGTTGAGTAAGGGCATATGCGTAAGCGAACTGCAATGATAGCCTGTTGGGCTGCTCTTGGGCTTGGTCTCTTAACTCTACAAAAGCATCGGTGTCGCCATTTTGGATTTTCAACAGCTTAAGTCGCAACTCAGAACGAGCATCACCCAGTTCTGCGCTTTTTTCTAGCAATACTGTACCAGCTTCGCTGTGGCCGAGCTTGTTTAGCTCGTTGCCCATAAGAGCTATAAACTGGGAGTCCTTATTGTCTGAAATGCTGAAATCCTCTAGAGAGGCTACAGCCTTATCAAGCTGGCCAAGGCGGAGCTGAGTTGCGACTAGCAAGCGTCGTACTGTTTGGCTTTCCGGCTTTACCGAGATTAATTTTTTCAGCTCAGGTAGCGCTCTCTCATACTGCCCTAAACGGAATGCTGAAGCCCCTGCAATTAAACGAGTTGGCCAGTGATTCATACCAGTGTCAAGTGCAGTGCGAGCATGGCTGTAAGCACTTTGATAATCATTACTGTGGTAACTAACTTGTGCTTTTAGGATATTGGTACCAAGGTGTTTGGGTGCTCCCTGCAAAAGACGGTTAATAGTTGGTTCAGCTTCGGAGAACTTTTCCTCTCGCACTAGCGACTGAGCAACATAAAGAAGCCTTTGAGCATCTAGAGGGCGAAGTTGAGAAGCTTTTTTATAAGCTATTGTCGCTTCTGGAAGCTGGCCTTTTGCAGACAAATAGTGTGCTCGTATAAGCCAAAGCTCTGGGTCTTCCGGTTTGTTGGCGGTTAGGTCTTGAAAGGTTCTCTCTGCCCGTTCATGTTTTTTCTCGATAACGTCGAGGCTAGCACTAGCTAAGCGCACATAATGGTCTTCAGGTGCGAATTGCATAGCATGCTGTAAAATAAACTTTGCTTCATCTAGTTGGTTGTTTTGTAAGAATGCCAAGCTTTGTAGCCCAAGTAATGTGCCATGATGGTCACTGCTTTTTGCGGGATATTGCTGAAGTAAAACTTCGACTTCATTGTACTGTCTGCTAGCTAAGAAGTTTATTGCTAGCGCTAGTAAATAGGAGTCATTATCTGGGGCTAACGTTAGGGCTCGGCCCAGCTCTTTTTCGGCATTGGCGTAGTCACCTTGGCCAAGGTAGACCTGTCCAAGCTGGTAGCGAACCGCGGGGTTCTCAGGCTCTTTCTTGGCGGCGTTCTTGAGTTCAATGATGGCGGCAGCAGGGTTGTTCTCTGCCAGGTAGCTGACCGCTTTTTGCTGGTGGCTTTCCACGCTGTCACTGCAGCCGGTGATGAATGCGCCAACGATCAGGCCTAAAGCTAAGGTGCGCGTAATCCGTTTCATGCGTGCTCTTCCTAAGCGAATGTTATAAAAACATTAAAAATATAACCCCTTCGTCGGGGAAAGTCGCGTGCTGTCGGGTGCTAATTCGCCCTCAAGCGCGCTGCTTGTAAGGTTTTGTCAATGTTCCCGTGCCTGCTGTTACAGCCGAGTACTAAGTTTGGCATGGAACAGGGCGGCACTTTTGCTCATATCATCGTGCAAGGCGATGCGCTTGAGATGATGCAGCGGCAGTGGTTCGCTGCTGCAGTTGCTGCCATTCTCGGTGGATACCGCCGCCAGATAGTGCTCCGAGGCCAGCGCTTTGGCTGCGGGCGTGATATCGCCATTGGGGTAGCAGAACAGCTCAATGGGAATAGCGAATTGCTGCTCCAAACTGCGCTTACTCTCTATCAACTCTTTGTGCAGTTGCTGTTCGCTGAGATCAGAGTGCATCCGGCAGTGGCTGGCGGTATGGCAGCCGAGCTCCATTAAGCCGGAGTCCAGCATCTCTTGCATCTGCTGCTGATTGATGATGTCCGGCTCGGCCGAATCGAGTTGCTCCTGAAAAGGCGCTAGGGTTTGATGGATATGCTCATCGGGAAATAGCTTGAGCTTGCTGATTAGCTCAGCCAGCAGCTCGTTATCAATGGGCGAGGCGTTGCCCTCGCTGAGATTGAGCTGGGTAAACAGCGGCTGAGAGAGCAGGGCTTGGGCGTTGCTCGAGCGCAGTAGTTTAAGGATTTGATTGGGCCAGAACGGCGCGGCCTTGCCCAAGATATCGCTGACCGCAAACAGGGTAAATGGTGCCTGCTTGGAGCGTAGGATTGGGAAGGCGTATTGATAGTTATCCAGCCAGCCGTCGTCAAAGGTGAGCGCCACACAGGTGCCCTTGGGCGGGTTGCCGCTTTGGTAGGCCTTTAGCCAGTCGCCCAGTTTGACGATGGTATAGCCGGAGCGGCGCAGCTGGTCGATATGCATCGCCAAGGTGCGTGGGGTGACCATCATGCCCGGCTCTTCGAGGCGGGCGCGTGGGTCATCTTTCGGCAGTACCCGGTGATACATCAAAATCAGCAGCTGGGATTCGGCGCGGGAGAGTTGCCAGCGTGAATACAGCGCCAGACCATGCACGTAGAAGTACTTCAATATCGTCTTAATCATTATCAGTGCTTCCCAATCAGCTGGAGAAGATACTGCCAGAGCTCAAACTTGGCAGGACCGAGATCATCAAGGCGGTTCACCTCGTGTTTACGTTGCGAGAACTTAGGCAACAAGAACGCTGCGATACGACGCAGCTTGGCCATCGCGCTGTAATTGGAGGACTTTAAGCAGATGTATAGGCTGTCCAGATCGCCAAGCAGCCAGCGCAACTGCTGGCCCTGGCGATAGGCCGGCTGCGGCGGTAAAGCAGCAGCACTCTCGCCCGCCAGCAACAACTTAGGAAAGTCCACACCAGCATCGATGGCCAGCTGCAAGGAGCCCCAAAAACGGGTGTTCACTTCCATCAAATAGGCGGTGCCATCGTCGCCGATGCGAAACTCCACCATGGCCACGCCATGCCAGTTGGCATCATCCAATAGTTGTTGCGCCGCGGCCAATAGCTGCGGGTCGGCCGCGCGGCTTTCGCTAAGCACACTCACTCCGCCACCGGGCGGTTTCTCACGTAGTCGACAATGGGCGAAGTGGGCCGCCATCCGCCCGCGTTGGTAGTAACAGAAGATCCCGCCGCCATGGCCGGGAACAAAGGCCTGCAGCATAAACGGGTGGCCCTGAAAGTAGGGCAGTTGCAGCGCCTGCTCCAGCTGTTGTGGATTGTGAATGATATGTACCTCGGTGCTCAGCCAGTGATCGCCTTGGTAGATACGCGACAGGTAGGGCTTTAGCACACAAGGAAACTCGCAGCTGCTGCTATCGAGCTCGCTGGCATCGTTGAGGTAGCGGGTTTCGGGCACGGCCAGCCCAAGCTGTTGGGCGCGCTGGGTGAGCTGCACCTTGTCGCTTAGCTGGGTGACCACCTCAAGCGGTGCGAAGGGCATGGCTAAGTCGGGGAGTTGGGCTTGATGGGCCAGCAGCAGGCGGCTGCTGATCTCTGTCATCGGAAGCACCCAGCGGTATTGTCGCTGGGAGAGTTGTTGGGCCAGCCAGCCAATAAACGCCAAGGGCTGCTCGGCCGGTGAGGGCGATTGCAGATAGTCGCGACAGTGGCGCGAACACCCGGCGAGCGCTTGCGCGGTGTCGTCGGCGCAGTCGATCTGATAATCGCCTGTGGCGCCCAAACTGCGGGTGACGGCCAACGCGCTGCGCTGGTTGGCGTCTAATACGAGGATTGCTTCCATGCTACCTTCTTTTATACCAATCTACATAAGTAACTGTTCATTCTTGCTGGTTAAAATCATTGATGACAGCGTCAACGCTTTTGTAATTAGTCCACTAGTTACGGCAAGCGCCTCCTTGTCCTCAATGATTTTCCCTGCGCAATATCTGAACATTAACTTATCCAGATTGGTATTAGATTCTCGTCCTAGCTTAAATACCTTATTTATCAGGTACAAGCAGTATTCGCTGGGAGGCTAGCAGATCCTTGTGACAGTATGAATAGGCAGCGCGGCGCGCCACAGTAGATGTGGTTTCTCAATTTTGCTTAGGCTAAGCTAGGGCTACTTAGCAAGTTAAGGATGACCGCTTAAGTAACCATGACCACCATCATGCACCTGATAGACACCACCGGACCGGGCGGTGCCGAAGATGTCTTTATTACACTGGCAGACCAGCTCCGCCATCACCAACTCGACTCCTTGGTGGTGATCCGGGGCGAAGGCTACGTGGCCGATACCCTGCGTGCGCGCGGCCTGGAGCCGGTGATCATTCCCGCCAAGGGCAGCTTCAATGTGAAGCTGGTATGGCGGCTGGCACGGTTGGTGCTCAAGCATCGGGTCTCGCTGATCCAATCTCACCTACTCGGCTCCAATGTTTATGCGGCCATTACTGGCTTAGCAACCGGCACACCTGTGGTGGCCACCTACCATGGCATGGTCGACGTCGCGCCCGACGAGCGTTTCCGCTGGCTTAAGCGCACCATGATGAAGTGGGGAATCAAGCGCTATGTGGCGGTCAGCGACAGCCTGAGCCAGCGCATCCAACAGCTTGGCTTGCTCGATGCCATACGCACTCGGGTGATCTACAACGGCATTGATGTTGCGGCCTATGCCATCGAACCATCGAATGCCCTACGTGAACAACTACAGATCCCTGCCGATAGCCTGCTGATCGGCGCACTGGGCAATATTCGCCAGCCCAAGCGCTACGATGTGTTGCTCGACGCCCTTGCCAAATGCCACGGCGAGCGCCCGGTAGTGCTGGCAATTGCCGGCGATCCCAAGGCCAAGCTTATCGACGCGCTGAAACAGCAAGCCAAGGAGTTGGGGCTTGAGCAGGTGCACTTTCTCGGCTTTGTTTCTGATACTCCAGCCTATCTGGCCGGGCTGGACCTGTTTGTGTTGTGCTCCGACTCCGAGGGCTTTTCCATCTCAACCATCGAAGCGCTGGCCTGTGGCTTGCCGATGGTGCTGACCCGCTGCGGCGGCCCCGAGGAGATCATCGGCGACAGCCGCGAGCTGGCGCACTTTGCCAGTCCGGCGGACAGCGATGATTTGGCGGCCAAGCTGACACAGGCCATGCAAGCTATCGCTAAGGGTGACACGCGCAGCGCTGCGGCTCGGGCCTGGGTTACCCAGCGCTTTTCCATGGAGGCCATGCTGGCGGGGTATTTGTCGGTGTATCGTGAATTAGGTGTGGATTGTCAGGTACCACAGCTTACCGCCGAGGAGGGGCGTTAATGATTACAGCCCATATTCAGGACCATTACGGGTCCAAATCGGGACTACTCAACTTTAGTATTCACCAATTGCAGCTGTGGCTGGGGCGCTATCGCCCGGCCCAAGACCTTACCCAGATCAAGCGCTTGGTGTTTATCTGCAGTGGCAATATCTGCCGCAGCCCCTTTGCTGAGAAGGTGGCGCGGGCCAAGGGCTTCGATGCTATCTCCTTTGGTTTGGACTGTCGTGGCGGCGATGCTGCCAACGAGCGCGCCACCGCACTCGCCGGGGCGCATCAGGGATTGATGGAGCAGCACTGCTCGCAGAATCTACGCGACTATAGCGCCCAAGCGGGCGACCTGCTGTTGGTGATGGAACCGGAGCAGCTCACCCGCACCAAGGCACAGTTACCCAACAGTGAAGTGGCGCTGTTAGGCTTGTGGTGTAAGCCTTCTATAGCCTATCTGCATGATCCTTACACTGCTTCGGAGGCGTATTTTGAACGTTGTTTTAGTTGCGTTGAAATCGCCGTCACCAATTTAATAGCGAGAATTTATGCAGCTAATTAATGAGAGAGTTGAGGTTGGGGAGCTGACTATGTTGTATTTCTTGAGGCTGTGCCAAGTATATAGCACAGGAGATGTTAACCTACAGCGTCTTAGTATTGCTCTCAAGAACCTTTAATGAAGGCACTTAAGTGGCTGTTCATAACACTATATAGTAGCAATATTGTTTTAAAGGCTATCCAGAATCGATAGACGTTGATTCGGCAGAATTAGAGATTGTACAGAAAATTTTCGTTACATCTGAAAGACTGATGGTTGAATGCTATCACGCGATGCAAATTGTGTTAGGTTACTACTACTTTAATTAGCTAGGCTCCAGAAATGGAATGCCTATGATTTTCTTTATGTGTTAATTCTATCGCTACTTCTCCATTGCTTTGTGGAGGTTTGTCATGTGCTGAATTAGACGTTGGTTATAAGGTTAGATTAATTGGCGATTGAGGATAAGCAAGGTAGTGAGGAGTGTATGAAAACAGGGTGTTTAGATAGCCTAACTTGGCTTAGAGGTATAGCCGCATTTTTCGTTGTTGTGTCACATGGCGTTGTTGCCTAAATCGAGTTGAACCATTTTGCTCATCTGCGATCTGATCGTTAAACCCTACTATCAGGTCGCATCATGGGTACAGCCAAGGGCAAAATCACCAACTGGACGCAATACAACCAAGCCTTAAACCAAAGAGGTTCGTTAACCTTTTGGATGGACGATGCTGCTATCAAGCATTGGTACAACCAACACCCTTCTGGTCGCCGAGGCCGTAGCAATACGTACAGTGACTCAGCCATCAGCACCGCGCTCATGATTAAGGGCGTGTTTAAGCTACCTCTGCGAGCGCTGGAAGGATTTATCAACTCGATATTTCGTCTGATGGATGTTGACCTCAAGTCGCCTGATTATAGCTGTATCAGCAAGCGAGCTAAGACGGTTGAAGTTAACTATCGCCTACGTTGTAAGGGGCCTGCCAGGCATATCGTGATTGATGCAACGGGGTTGAAGGTCTTTGGTGAAGGTGAATGGAAGATCCGTAAGCACGGCAAGGAGAAGCGGCGCATATGGCGCAAGATGCACTTGGCCGTTGATGTCGACACTCATGAAATAGTGAGCGCAGTAGCTTCACTCGATAGCGTGCATGACAGTGAAGTACTCCCCATACTCATTAACCCACTTCGTCGCAAGATAGCGCAAGTCTCCGCCGACGGTGCCTACGACACAAAGCATTGCTACGCCTTGCTTCAGCGGAAAGGAATTACAGCCACCATTCCACCCAGGAAGAATGCCGGGTATTGGCGTGGTGAACACCCACGAAACGCGGCCGTAGATGCGCTTAAGGCCGGGCAGTTAGCATCGTGGAAGCATGATAGTGGCTATCACGAACGGTCTCTATCAGAGACGGCTATGTATCGTTATAAGCAACTCATTAGCGGCAAACTGAGCCTGCGCGATTACAATGCGCAAGTTGGAGAAATCATGGCTAGCGTAGCGGCGTTGAACAAAGTGAGCAGGCTAGGTATGCCTGTTCGTCAGGTAGCTGGATAAATCGTAGAACAGCACAGGGTTACTGCGCTCCCTGTACTGAATTGATCAACAAGGCCGTGTCACATTCATTTAGAGCAACCGAACAAATTTTTTATAAGGGGGCGCGAATTCACTGCGCCACTATTAAAATATTTCGACGCGGGTAGTTTTGGGGTTTGCCTGTTCTTTGCACTAAGTGGTTGTACTTTGTATATAAGTAATGGTGAAAATCTTGATGGTTGTGCTGGGTTTGTCGATTTCTTCATTAAGCGGTTGTTTCGGATTTGTCCTTTGTTTGCAATGTCGATTTTAACTTATATGGTCTTTAGCTATTTATTATCTTTAGTTTGTGTCGGTGGGGATGAACTTTGGATCGCCGGAATGCTCAATCCCTATGAGATAAAAGACGTAATTTCCTATCTTTCATTGACTCACAATATAACCGGACCAAATGGGCTATTTCAAGGTCCTTATTGGTCATTGCCCATCGAGTTTTAATATTATTTGCTATTAGCGTTGTGTGTATACTTTATGCGTTTCAGGTATGTGGGCGTGCTTTTCCCTCTGTTTTTTTGTTGTTTCTCTATGGTATATACTTTCTTGATCTGATTTCTTTTGACCGCAATGATTTTTTCGCCTTGGTTGCTCATTATTTGGTGAAGTACTCTTGGCAAGAGTAATGGATAAACGCTGGCAGTTACTATCACCTGTATCAGGTGTTATAGGGGTTGTATTGGTTATTGATTTGGTTAATCAGCTGTCTAGCGGTTTCTTAGAGATTCCCGACGATATCCCCTTCCTTTCAACTAGCTGGAATATCTACTGCTTAGGCTCGTTGGGATGTATATTTTTTGCTTAAGTATTCCAAATACTAAAGAGGGACAGTGCGCTTACGGTTGCTATCAATATATGGGAGAATCTCTTACAGTATCTACGTGTTTCATATGTTGTTCGTAGCGATAGGCACCTATATCGTTATGTCGTTAGGTTTAGTTGGGCTTACGAAGTTGTGGGTGGTATTCCCGATTACCTTAGTTGGTAGTTTTATGCTTTCCATCGTGACTTACCAGTACATTGAGAAATGCTCAATTTTGTGGGGGCGTAAGGTGTCAAATTGGCTGGTCGACAAAGGATAGCTCTCCAATGTTAGCTAAGAAATCGTTAACATGTTCTACTGTGCTAGTGGTTACCTTCTTGCTTGGAGTTTTGATCAGCCTTGCAGCTCAACGCTTGGGTATTGAGCCGTTTAGACAGCAACCTAACTATAGCGAGATTAGGGCTCGAGTTGTGAGTAACCGATTATCCCATATCAACATGCAGCAAGAGCATTGCTATGATGCAGTCTTTTTAGGAGATAGCCTCACTGGACAAGCAAATTAGTCTGACTATCTCCCTGAGATTTCTATTGCTAATCAGGGTATTTCAGGTGATGTAACTGGAGACATTTTGAAGCGCTTGGAGTTATCTGAATCAGTATGTGCAGATAGGGTATTTCTTATGATTGGGATCAACGATCTGCTTCGTAACTATGAGAATGAAACTATATTAGAAAATGCAATTTACATTTTCCGGTGATTGTCAAATGAAAAGAGAGTTATAGTTCAGTCTATACTTTATGCCGCAGAGTATGAGAGTGAACTTAATCAAACAATTGCTAGGTTGAACGAGCAGCTTAAGGATGCTACATCAGAAAACGACCGGGTTAGCTTTCTAGATGTGAACGCAATTATTAGCCCTAGTTATACTTATACAAGAGATGAGCACCTGAGCGACAATATTCACCTGAGTAGCGAGGGATACCGAGGGTGGTCCACCGCCATTCGAGCAGCGTTGTTGCCTAAATCGAATTGAAGCATCTTGCTCACCTATGATCTGATCGTTAAGCCTTATAACTACGATTGCATCATTGGCATATACTAGGGATGGTCACTTCCCTATTAAAGTGACAGTTCCCGCCAAGGAAGAATGCCGGACTTTGGCGTGGTTATCATTCATGAAATGATGTAGTACTTTTACATCTAGCTTAATTGTGTATTACGGGCTGTCTCCTACTATTTGACGCTAGTTTGAACACTGGTGATACTGATACAGATTTAGGATTGTAATATTTAAAGAGACTCCATGACAAGGTCTCAGTTATGAGTCCGTTACAGAGTTTACCATTAAAAATTGTGGCTAGGTATTACATATGTCCAATTATTTTCTCCTTACAAATCCTTTCTTAACGAATAAAGAAAAAAACCTAGCAGAGTAGTAAATAAAAAACAGTAATAACTTACCAACATAGTCCACAAAACCCATCACTTGATACTTAGAAACAACACTGATGCTAAGAAACAAAAAATAAGCGGAAAACGTAATGAAAAAACCTGACGTTTTGTCTGTGGCAAATAGACAAATCAAAAAAACCAAAAAAAGTGCATTAAGTGTAGAGGCTAGAAAAACCTTGGATGCTAACATAGTATTTAGAGTATAAGTATCGCCGATACCATGCCAAACCTCTCGCCGCCAAAAACCAAGTAAATCATGAGGGTTTCCTTCATGATGAACAAAAAAATTTGGATTATCTATAATCTTCCCACCTAGCTTCTCCATTCGATAGCAAAGATCGACATCCTCACCTGTGACCTTATTCCTATCGAAACCATTTAGCCTAAGGAATGCCTTGCGACTAATAATGAGGTTCCCACCGTTTATATAGCTTTTTTTGGTTTTATTGCCAGTAAGCCAGTAACGTTCTACCCAACTAGGGGTCGTGGACAAATCATACTCTGTTCCTGAAATGCAATTTGAAGAGAGTAGCTCTTCGAAGTTTGAACTCAAAGCAGTGGACCACTTAGGGGTGACTATTACATCTGCATCAACAAAGACTAAAATTTTTCCTTTAGACCTTTCCTTACCCACATTTCGAGCTTCGGATACCGTCACCCGCTCTTCCAATCTAAAGAGAGAAACAGGGAATTTATGTACGATTAGAGAAGTATTATCTTCAGAAGCATTGTCAATGACTATAATCTCCGAACTTAAACCTGAAGGAGAAAACTCAAGCAAAGCCGTCAGACAACTAGCTATATGCCTAGACTCGTTATATGCTGGAACAATAATGCTAACATCCATATTAATAATTCCTAAAATTAGTCACCTATTCTAGCATAGCCGCCATCACCTAATGTATTGGGTGGAGATGAACCTGTTGCTATAACCAAGTTGTCAATGAATGCACTATTACTAGGTGGGGATTCATTGTTCCAATAAGTGAAAATATATATTCCATCCAATTTTCCACCTTGAGGAATTGTAGGAATGTCGGTGCGGTCAAAAATGAGTTTTCCATCCATCCATACTCTAAATACTCCATCCCCATAAAGGCTGTGTGGGACATCATCTACATAAATATATACTTCAAAGTTAATCCACTTATCTCGAGGGATGCTATCTACTGGATATATTTCCCAGCGGTTATGCCCTTCTTTAATGGTTCTGTATGTGTAACTATAATCACCAATACGTTGAATATAAACATCATTGTAACCTCCATTCTTACCATCCTGTTTGCTAGTGTGGAATCTAATGAACTTCATCCAAGGGGTTGCAGAGAACTCAAATTCTGCAGGCCATAATATAGAAAAGCGTAGCCATATTTGATCTCCTTTCCTAAGTTCTGGGTTAATTGGAATGATTCCTCCCCATCGACCAAACCCTCCTCCGTCTCCTTCATTTATTTTCATTTCAACAGAAAAGAGCCCGCTTTTTGATACTTTATCGCTAACCCTAGTCCGTCCAGCAGATTTGAAAACATTAGGCCTGTCCCCTGGTTCATAATCTTCAAAGCTAGAGCAATAATATGGTTAAAAAGAAAACTGATCGCAATAAAAGCGGTCATTCGATTGGGGACTGCACGAAATAAAAAGACAGCTACACAAACCCAGGTAGTGTAGTTTATGTTGAATAGACATATAGAGATCCTTCTACTTTTTCGAGAAAATGTTTCCTTTTACATTTAAATATTTGTCCCCCAAAGTTTTCGAACCAATATAATTTAAATGGAACTTGTCTCTATATAGAGGAACTTCTTCTATAGTTTGCTGACACTTAAACCGTTCGCAGTGTAAGAAAGACGTGTCAATTACGATGGCACCATATTCTTCCGCAATAGACCTAAGAGAGCGATTAAAGGATAGACTCCTTTTGTCAGTAAATGAGCACGTATCGGGTCTACCAAACTTCGCCCTTCGTAATGGGCATTTTGCATTAGTACTGTTAAGATAGGGCACCGCGAGGAACAATATAGGCTGGGCGCCGTGGTCGACGATGTACTCAAGTGTAGCCTCAAACTTACTCTTGAAGAATGCTAAAGGCTCCACCTCGTCACTACCTCTAACTTGAGAAGAAGGAATTACCCAGTTTGACGCGAGCACAACAAAATCAATATTGCTAGAAGCTATAGCGGCCTTCGATTCGGCATTATGCTCTTCACACACGTTTCCTTTGTAATGACTAGCTCCGAAGTTTAGATCAAAAACTGGAGGGCAACTGTCCAGCGTGTGGTCTATTCCCCGGCGCCCACTATCAATAGCATGTTGCTCAACAAACCCGAAAAAATGATTAGCATGGGAGTCTCCAATCAACAACACAGAGTTTATGTCGGTTGATTTACTACCGAAAGAGCATTCTTCTTCATTCAACGGTTCAACCATTTGACTCAGGCTTGAGTGGCATCCTCGTCTTAGAACATCAGGGAAACTATTAACAGCGTTGCTCATCTCAATAACTTCTTCGCTATTGCTAGATTTCATGAGGATACTACTAACACTGAAAGAAAACACTACAATAATAACACTTGGGGTTAAAAGGTATTTGGCAAATACGACTTTGTAATCAGGATTGCTAACTTGTCTAAAAGGAGTCTCAATAAACCTCCACGACAAATAGCTAAGCAACAATATGAAAACTAGCATTCCTCCAATAACTATGGGTGTAAACTCAATTGATTGATACCTGACAAATACAATTATCGGCCAATGCCATAGGTAGAGTGAGTAAGATATCTTTCCAAGATAAACTATAGGAGTGAGCTCTAGTAGAGTCTTCACGATGTTAGGGGATTTACAGAAGAATATAATTATGGCTGCCCCTAGTGTAGGATAAAGGGCATTCAAGCCGGGGAAGTTCGTCGAACCAGAAGATGATGAATGAACAATGAGCCCCAGCCCTACAATCGACAGAAACTGAGTTGCAATGCGGTTTTTCAAAGGTGATGTACGCTTCTCTAACGTTACAACAACAGCTCCAATGACAAACTCGAATGCTCGAGAGGGAAGTAAGTAATAACTTGCTCCTATAGTATATCTAACAGCGAGTTCGGATACTAAAACCAATATAAAAAATATAAATGCTAATAGGTAAAGTCGCTTGGTATCACTTAAAGTGGCTCGGCAAAAAAACAACAGCGCCAAAGGCCAAAATAGATAGAACTGTTCTTCTACTGCCAACGACCATGTATGAAGTAAAGGGGCGTCATTGGCATTTTGCCCAAAATAACCACCGTAGTTAATCCAAATGAAAAAGTTGGAAGCGTAAAGCACAACTGATATAACGTTGTTGGAAAATAATTCAAGATCTCTTGGGAAAAGAATAAAGCTAAAAGAAAGCAGGCTAGCTAGAAGCACAGCATATAAAGCAGGCATCAATCTTAATACTCTAGCGCTATAAAACTCGGACAGATTGAAGTTGTTTTCATCAGCTTTACTAAAAACTATTTTGCTTATTAAATAGCCAGATATTACGAAAAATATATCTACACCAACAAAGCCTCCAGGCAGCCAATCATGGTTGAGATGGTTTACAATAACAAGAACAACTGCAATTGCCCTTAAACCATCTACATCCCTCCTATACTCAATACTATGACTCATATGCGTTTCTCTTTAGTCGCTCTGACTTTTCCATTTATGCGAATTAGAACATATTGAAAGGACAGGTTGATCCAAAAATACGGATAGTAAGCGACTGTTACAAACTGACCTGCTATAAGAAAACCCAAAACCCCGAATTGAAGTCCTGAGTAAATGCTTTTTTCATAAAGATGAGTCGACGCAAAACATAATGGACGTTTGAGTAAAGAGTATAACAAGAGAGCTAAATATATAGACAGTCCTATGAACCCAGCGTCAGTTCCCACTTGAATTATAATGTTGTGAGATTGTTCGGCACTGCCTGCGAAATTTATTACGTCATCATAATGGTAAGCATTGTAATACGGTATGAAGTTGTTGTAACCAATGCCTAGTAACGGGTTTTGTTTTATGATCTCCCAGCCATTTTCAATGTAAAGAATTCTTTGCATTGATGTTCTGTCCATACCTATACTAGTGAATCTATCCTTTTGTTGCTCTGGTAAAAAGGTGAAAGCAAAAACTATTAACATCGTAGAGGTGGCAAGAACTCGAATTGTTAAGATTTTCTTTCTGAATATGAGAAGCATTTGAATACATAAGGCAATTTGAGCACCTCGGCTACTACTACCTAAAATAGTCATTACAGGGCTCACCATAGCTATAACCAATAAATAGCGCCCCCACCTTGATATATCTTTAGAATGATTTATGTAAAGAAAATAAGACAGCGGGAATAGCACGAGCATAAGGATTGCCAGCTCTCCAGAGTTCATAAAATAACCTGGAGGTCCGACCAAACCCCAACGAGTAAAGCTGAATCCTCTTTTTGCCCAAATCATTGCCGTCCCGACAGCAATTTTTAGGCAGCAGGCAAAAAAGACTAGAAAACAAATGTAGAAGCGTTTGTGATTGGTCAGGACAACATTCAACAGCCAAAAAATCAAAACCCAATGAAGAAAAATAAAGTGCGACTTATACGACCAAGAAACGTCAAAGGCAACAAAAAATGATGAGTATAGAGTGACTATCCACAATATGAGTACTAGGTGCAGTCCTCCAATCTTAAAGTTGGCTTTCTTATCGAAAAATGAAAAGAACAGAGATAGAATGAAAAAAATCTTCGCCCAAGGAATGATGTCAATAACAGGGTATATTTGCTGTGGTCGAAAGAACTCAATGAATATATAAAGACACACGCATTTAAAAGCCATGCTTTCAGATGACCATGTATCTATAATCTCACGGAGCTTGAAAAAGAAAAGTTTATCTGGCTTTGAGTTTTCTTTACCAAGGGGAATCAAAATTTAACCTCTCCAGCTAGTCATAATAACACCTTGTCAGTTATACGAAAATCCATCCAATGAAGAATAATCGAACCAAATGCCAACCTAAATCATATATTATTTTGTGTAGGTGGAAATGTTGTAAGCTTCACTATCTTTAAACTCGTTTTCTATTACGCTCAACTAATATGGGAAATTATTAAGTGGGTCTGGCTTGGTCAATGCGGTCCCGCTAACCCCACTTGCAACACCTAGTCAATATACCAACAACGTTCCTCGTGAACTAAGATATATACTGCGGATTCATATAGATTCCAAACCCAACGCCCAACAAAACTCTCGGAACAACTAAACTCAATAAATTACAATTACTTAACGTCATGGATTCTGGCGTCAATGTGATATGGCTCTCTTAAAGCTAAGCGGTTAGTAATCAACTCGTCCCGCCCTCCATGTTCTTCGTATATTGAATATACGTGCAACTTTAATATCTTAGCTGCCAAGTGCTTCTATATGTCTCATTATCGTTGATTTTCCTGTTGAAAAGTTGTTGCTTCATACTTCAAAATTGGCTTCCCAAGAACTCTTCTGTAGTAGTTATTGACTTCATGTTGACTGATGCAAGTAAGAGTTCCTATGCTTCTTTAGTCATATTCATTTGAAGCCCTCAACAACGATTCGTCGGTAGGTAAGTGTCTCATCGATTGCAATCGATAAACCTCTAGATTTCGTGGGATGAATAATAAAATTACGTTGATTAAAGAAATTGGTTGTCGCTTCAATAAACCTGTAGGGCTGCATGTGTTTGATGATGTGTAGAGCTATTTTTCTTCCCAATCTCCCCATAAAGGCGGTTTGATAATTGCCAGCAATAGGTACAAATATCGACAAGCCTAACTGCTTTAACCTTGCGGTTACGGCTATAAACAGAGGACAGCGCTTTGGACTGGATATATTACCTACGGTGCCGATAACTTTAGTTTGATATGCAATGCCTAGTTGCATGCGTAACTGAAAGGGGAGAGGTAAAGAATATCTTTTGGGTTCGACACCGTTGTATATTGCACAAATTAGCGTTGGGTCGAGCAAGTTACTCCTTTGCATACTGGTCCGTCGCGTTTTGCTAACTACAACTAAGAGCATAATACCCTTACGCCCCTCCATTTTAGTGACTCGATATGCTCATTGGCGGGTATTGCTACGACACTGTTGTAAGCTGAAACAGCATGGAAGTTACTAAGCAAACTCCAAAGAGCCGCAAACAGATTGGAACCCGATAAGCGGGACGGAAAAAGGGGAGCTTTTTGACGCCACATAAAGCTAAATAAGCACGAAACTAGCAAAGTATTGAAGCTGCTATTAGCAGGAATTACCAGAGGAACCCGGCAGTGTTGGTAGCCACCTGGCTTGCCTTGTTCCACTATAAACGACTGATAGCCATGCACTCCCAGCGCTTTGACCAAGGTAACAAACAAGCCTTCCGCACCACCGGGATTGATGGTGTCAATTGAGTCCAGAATCCGTGACATAAAAAATTAGCTGTTATCCCTAACGACTTGACCCTCATCATAACCCAGCAATGTTGCTTTTGCAGCTTCTACATTTGTAACTCCAGCTTAAGTTTGCACTGCCTCGAGTCTCGTAGTGTATTCTGTTCATAATGGGCGTTGTTGATCAATTCAGTGCAGGGAACACAGTATCCCTGCGCTGTTCAGCAGTTCATCCAGCTACCTGACGAACAGGCATACCTAGCCTGCTCATTTTGTTCAGCGCCGCCACGCCAGCCATAACTTCACCTACTTGAGCGTTGTAATCGCGCAGGCTCAATTTGCCGCTTATGAGTTGCTTGTAGCGATACATTGCCGTCTCTGATAGCGACCGCTCATGGTAGCCACAATTCTGCTTCCACGATGCTAACTGCCCGTTCTTAAACTCATCTACGGCTTCGTTCCGCGGATGCTCACCACGCCAATATCCCGCATTCTTCCTTGGTGGAATGGTGGCTCTTATGCCTTTTCCGCTGAAGCAATGCTTGGTATCATATGCGCCACTTCTCATTGCCGTGCTTACGGACTTTCCACTCCCCTTCGCCGAAGACCTTCAATCCTGTTGCATCGATCACGATATGCCTGGCAGGTCCCGTACACCTTTGGCGGTAGTTGACCTCAACTGTCTTAGCTCGCTTGCTGATAAAACTATAGTTGGGGGACTTGAGGTTTACATCCATCAGCTGAAATACCGAGTTAATACACCCTTCGAGCGCACACAGAGGTAACTTAAACACGCCCTTAATCATGAGCGTGGTGCTGATTACTAAGTCACTGTAAGTAATGCTACAACCCCCCACGACCAAAAGGGTGTTGGTTGTACCAATGCTTGATAGCCGCATCGTCCATCCAAAAGGTTAACGAGCCTCTTTGAGTTAAGGCGTGGTTATATTGCTTCCAATTGCTGATTTTGCCCTCGGCTATGCCCATGAAAAGACCTGATTGTAAGGTTTAGCGTTCAGATCGCAGATGAACAAGATGGTTCAACTCGATTTAGGCAACAACACTGCCTAAAGCCGAAGATCGCTTTGTCCTGGCTCTAAGAGATACTTTAAGTCATAAACTATATGTTCGCTCTTGCCCAACGCATGGATCTTCTCTGCGCCAAGCTGTTTAAACTGCTCATGGGCAACGGCCAATATGATCAAGTCATAACTAGCCTGCTTGGGCTGCTTAATTAGCTCAATGCCATACTCATCAATACACTCTTTAGAATCAGCCCATGGGTCATACACATCAACTGCCACATTGTACTCGGCAAAGCCCTCCACAATGTCTATTACCCGAGTGTTTCGAACATCTGGGCAATTTTCCTTAAATGTAAAACCTAGTACTAACACTCGGCAATTATCACCAATTAAGTTACGCTGCACCATCACTTTGATACTACGTCCTACTACATATGATCCCATACCGCTATTCACTCGCCTACCGGCAGATATAATTTCAGGACGATAACCCATGGATTTAGCTTTATAAGTTAGGTAGTAAGGGTCTACTCCAATGCAATGCCCACCAACCAAACCAGGCCGAAAAGGTAAAAAGTTCCACTTAGTCCCAGCAGCTTTTAGCACAGCTTCAGTATCAATATCTAATCGGTTAAAGATGATAGCTAACTCATTCATTAGGGCAATGTTCACATCTCGCTGAGTGTTCTCAATCACCTTTGCCGCTTCTGCCACCTTTATGCTACTCGCTTTGTGAGTACCGGTGGTGACGACTTGCTTATACAGCCTATCGACAATATCAGCAATTTCAGCTGTAGAACCAGACGTGATCTTTGTTATATTAGATACGCGACGCTCCTTGTCACCCGGATTAATGCGTTCGGGGCTATATCCAACGAAGAAATCCTTGTTAAAGTTCAGGCCAGATATTTTTTCCAACACCGGAACGCACTGCTCCTCTGTTGTACCGGGGTATACCGTTGATTCGTAAATAACGATGTCCCCACTACTAAGTACCTGAGCGACGCTCTCGCTCGCTGTTAGCAAGGGGCTCAAATCTGGCTGCTTACTCTGGGTGATAGGCGTAGGCACGGTGATAATGTAGACATCCGCATCAACAATTTCCTCTAGACGAGTAGCAAAGCGAATGTTTCTGCTGACTAACGCAAGTTCATCGGAGGACACCTCCTGAGTAGAGTCTATGCCATCTTTTAATTCTTGAACCCTAGATGGCACAATATCGAAGCCAATCACCTTTTGGTGCTTTGCGAACTCAACCGCTAGGGGTAAGCCAACGTAACCCAACCCAATCACTGCTATTTTCCTACTCATTTTCGGACACCTTCCTTGGTAATAAACCCATCATAGTAGAAAGTGCCAACTAAACCTAGAGTTGAAAAACTACTTAGTAAAGTATGTCTAGTACGCTGCATCATATAGGGCAAAAACTCTAACTGGAATCAGTATGACCATGACTTAACTCAAACAGGCTTATTGAGGTTTTGGATAAACGATGCTGCTATCAAGCCTTGTTACGACCGATACCCTTTAGGTCGTCGGGCCGTAGCAATAGCGTCCGCAAAGGGAGGAGTAACTCAGAATTTTGGATTATAGATATTGACCTTGAGTCTCCCTGCTATAGCCTTATCAGTAAGTTAGCTAAGTACGGTTGAGTTCAACTCCCGCCCATGCTGTAAGGAGCCTACCAAGCATATCGTGATTGATGCAACAGGGCTTGAGGTCTTTGGCGAAGGTAAACAGAAAGTCCATAAACGCGACAATAAGAAGCGGTGCCTACGAGACGATCGCAGCCAGCACTCTAGTATTGGTTCGGGCACCTTGGTTAATCAAGAGCTATTCGACTTTGCTGCAGTGTTTTGTGAGAGTAACTCTGCAATCTTGGTTGAGGCTTTGTTTTCAGCGAGGGACAGGCTCTTCCATCTGCCAACGAGTTTCGTGGCCATCATCAGCATACTACCTTCGCGCGCTTTGCTTAACTTAGCTGCATAGTCCCGAAAAGTTCAGGCTTGGCCAACTTCAATCGAGCTTCGCCTGATATAGCGTCATCACCTGTTCTGCATTACGACTGGCCCGATATTGTGCCGGTAGAGGCGGGCAGGTTAGCTCCATTACATCGTTTAAGGTCCTGGCATAGGCTTTGGCTTGATGCTGCTCGACCAAGTACTCCGGCCTTGACGACAATAGGTCCCGGAGCCCTCCAACACCATGACAAATAATTGGTGTACCCAGAGCCAGACTTTCCAGAGCTGTCATGGGTAAGCCTTCATGGTCTGAAGGCATAAGTAGGGCGTCTAGCTGGCGGATGGCGGCACGCACTGCAGATTGGTGCCCGTAAAAACTAAAGTTCTCTGTTAGTCCTGCTGTCGCTACCTGCTGCTGCATTTGCATTGCTAATGAGCCGTCTCCAAAAACATGAAAGTGCCAATGCTGAGCATTGCTTCCACTGACAAGTAGTTTAGCGGTGGCAACAAATAGGTCGGGACGTTTTACCGGTTCTATTCGCCCGACAAATCCAACTTGATAGCGAGCTGGATTAGAACGAACTGGCGTTGCTGCAGTTAGCTCAGCTTCATCAATACTAATACCGTTTTCAATAACTTTAATTTTCTCTGCAGGAAACTGTTCACTCAACTTTGCCTTAAGCTCGTTAGAAACTGCGATTATGTTATCTTGGAGGTAGCGCCCACAGAATTTATCCGCTGCTAGCTGGAGGCGCTGCTTAAAGCTTGGGGAGAACTCAGAGTCGCCATGTACTGTTCGGTAGCAGGAGGCTCGGACACTGAGTAAATTGGCCAGGCTGCCGAGAACGTGTTCTTTTTGTCGGTGAGTGTGCACAACCTGCGCCTGAAACAAGCGCAATTGTCGATGTATCTCCCGTAGTAGAGTTTTGAATGAAAGTTTAGACTCATCCAATACGCAGGTATCGAACCCTCTCTTTTCAAGACGCTGACTCAGGACTCCGTGATTCAGCACTATAACTTTGAGTCGGCACTGACTTCGAAGCTCTTGAAGCAAAGTGAAGGCTTGTACTTCTGCACCAGCCCATAGATCCCCTGAAATGATATGAACGACTCGCAGTTGTTGACTCACTGCGCTTGGCCTGTTGTTAACTCAGGAATGGTTGGTAGCGCGACTAGCAGCTCCTCAATATCGCTTGCCTCAACAAGCTCGAGTTCGCGAGAGCAACTAGCACTGCCACAACTGGTAGACAGGGTGACAAGTTTCGCGACTGGAGCTTGAAACATTTGTTTTATCTGAGCGAACTTTGTATCAAAGTCACTTAAGGTGAGCTCTTGACCAACTTGATAAAACCACCAAACCAGGCGATAGCCTTGCTCGGTTTGAATGATGCTTTGGTTGAGCTTTAGCTGAGGGCTGAGAACCAACTGCTGCTGACTAAGTTGCTCTCTTGTTTTGGTGATTTTATTACTAAAATAAATTAGTTCTTTGCCTTGGTGTTGTACTAAGTAGTAGTAACTGGAGAGTTCTAGTCTTAAGCTATTGCTATAGCCTTCCCAGACAAAGGCGAGGTCATAACCTTTGAAACTGGGTTGCCAGACCGAGCTAGGGGAGGGCTTGAATCGTTGCAAAAGTGGTTCGGGTAAGCGTTGTTCCAACTTGCTGATGTCCTTGTTCTGCTGTCGATTTTGAAGGGTCACAAGCGCGGGAAGCAGAGAGATAGCCATTCCGGCAATTACAATCGTGCCTAGCTTCGGTAAGCTTGCAGAAACAGTTGAAGGATTTTTGATTTCATCCCGGCTTCGCGGAACCTCGAGGCGACTCATGGTGAAGATATAGACCAACAGGAACACCGCAAACACGAACCACCCTAGCATTCCGTGTTCATATACCAAGGGGCTCTGCATCTCACTGTAGTAGCCAATCAGCACTAACAAGAAAACCCGTACCCAGTTGCCCAGCAAGGCAACTCCGATTGACAGTATAATTGCTAAGGCTTTGTTACGTAGCTTATAGAGGTGTAGGTGGCTGTAAAAAATGCCGAAACACAGACCTGCCAGCAGATAGTTTACACCTGCACAACCTCCCACAATACGCAGTGAGCCTGAGGGAAAATGGATGTTGAAACCATCTACTAGCGCGGTGATCCCGGCCCAGTGGATCCACTGCGCGACAACTGTGGTGGTAAGTACCTGTAACGGCAGGGTGAGAAAGTCAGCAACCGGAGTCCCCAAGTACAAAGAAAGCAGAGGTAACAGCAGCGGCCCGCAGTTGCGCAGCCCTGTTAGGCTACAACCAAAGCAAAGCAGTAGGGCGGGAAGGGCAACCTGCTGGAGTAGTTGCAGCTGGGCTGAATTGGCAACTACCCAACAAAGGCTAATTAGCACGCCAAGAACCAGAGGCCAATAGCAACTCTGAAAGTGCATTTGGTGGGCTTGCACGTAGAGAAGGTAAACTACTCCGGCCAAGAGCAGATAGCCATGGGAATAGGTCTCGTTATTGGCCGACCAAATTTTATGCAAGCTAAGCAGGGTGTCTTGATAAGCAAAGACGAACAGTAAGCCCACCAGCGATAGAGCAACGCCTACCCGGATTACACCAGCTGCTGGCATTTTCATCAATTTCTCAGTCCTTTGAGTCAGCAAATCTATCCACCTTGGCTCAAATAAGCAACCATCGGCCAGATAAGGGTAAGAAACATCGGTTAAAAAAGATAACTAAATCGATCTCTCGCTAGGTCAATTTTAGAGATTAGGTTATCTTAGTCTACATTGTTCTCTGCCACAGAGACAGAGCAAAAGTAATTGTCACGGAGGATAAGTTTTGCTCGAAGCATTGTTTTGGCTGCTGGTCGTAGCAGCTCTATACAGCTATTTTATCTACCCTATGATCCTTTGGGTTCTAGCCAGGTTGTCACCTGCAAGCAAGCCTTCAACTCAGTTTGATTCGCCGTTGAAGGTGAGCGTGATTGTGACCGCTTACAACGAACAGCAACGAATTGAAGAGAAGCTACAGAATTGCCTGGAACTAGACTACGACTCGGAACTGTTCGAAGTCATTATAGCTTCCGATTGCTCGGATGATGATACCGACCAAATTGTTCAATGTTACGCAGAGCAAGGGGTCAGGCTGGTTCGCGCGGAACAACGCTTAGGTAAGGAAAACGCCCAGTGGGCCGCCATCCAGCAAGCTAGTGGCGACATTTTAGTCTTTTCCGATGTTGCCACCAAAATCCCTAGTGACGCTATAGGCAAGCTGATTGCTTATTTCGCTGACCCAAAAATTGGCGCCATTTCTAGCGAAGATCGCTTCGTCAGCAAAGGTGGCGAGGTTGCCGGAGAGGGAGCCTATGTTAACTATGAGATGTGGTTGCGCCGTCAAGAGTCACGTCTTGCTGGCTTAGTCGGCTTAAGCGGCTCATTCTTCGCCGCTCGGCAACAGGTGTGCCAGGAATGGGATATTCATTCTCCCAGTGACTTTAACACGGCGCTCAATTGTGCCAAGCAAGGCTACAAAGCGGTGACTGCTAGTGACGTTTTGGGATATTACACCGATCTTAAAGACTCGCAGAAAGAGTATGCTCGCAAGGTGCGCACGGTTATCCGTGGCATGACCGCGTTGGAACGCCATCCAGAAGTACTTAACCCTTTTAGTTTTGGATTGTTCAGTTTTCAGATTTTCAGTCATAAACTAATGCGCTGGCTGGTGCCGTGGGTACTAGCTGCTTTATTTGTGGTCAGTGCCATGCTCAGCCTACATGGTGAAACATTCGCCCTAGCTTTTGCCCTGCAATTGCTGGCTTATGTGATGGTGATTGCGGCGCATTACCACAACAGCTTATTGGATAGCTCCTTGGTTAAACTGGCCTATTTTTTCTTCTTGGTTAATCTGGCGCTGTTTGATGCTAGCTGTAAGTTTCTGACTGGAGTAAGGATGACCGTGTGGCAGCCTTCAGCGCGTTAAGAACCTTACCACCGGTAGGTACTCGTATTCGACCACTTGCGCCGGCCAGTATTGCTCCAGAGTTTGCGGGCTTTGATAGTTGTTGGCTGAGCTCCGGTACTGCGGCCTTGGCCGTGAGTTTGAAAGCAGCGCAGCAAGTTGCTCAAGCTAGGGGTGAGAATCGGCGTACCGAGGTACTGTTGCCAGCTTACGGTTGTCCCGATCTGGTTGCCGCGGTGGTGCATTGCAACCTACAACCTGTGCTGGTGGATTTGCCGGAGCGAGCTTATGGCTTGGATCTGGAACAATTACAGAAAGCTTTGGGGAAAAACAGCTTAGCGGTAATCGCTCCTTACCTTTGTGGCATGTCCTTGCCGCTGGCGGAATATCGAGAGCTATGTGGGAAGCAGATTGCATTAATTGCTGATGCAGCACAGTGGTTTCCAGAGTCAGACCTCACTCTAGTCCAGCTTCACCAGGGCCAAGTACCACTGAGTTTGAGTCAAGATTTAGATTGTGTAGACTTCTGCGTGTTGTCTTTTGGTCGTGGCAAGCCAGTCAACATGCTTGGTGGCGGTGCGCTGCTAATACGGGCTGGGCAGGAGCTAGAACTGCTTTCAATGCGAGCAAGTTATCCTCAGTCGCATCAGAGCAAGCTCAGTTTTGTTGGCAAGGCCTGGCTGTTGAATAGCCTGCTACAGGCTCATAGCTATGGCTTGGTTGGCCGCTTCCCAGGCTTGAGGCTGGGGGAGACGCACTACCATGCTTTAACTCAGATAGAAGCGCTGGATGAGCTGCGGATTGAACTACTGTCCGAGCAACTAAAGAGCTACCTGGCAAGACCGCTCACCGCGCAGATTTTTCTACAGCGGCAATTACCGCAGCAGCTCAGCCTAGCCTGCGATGAGCAGAGATTGCTGCGTTTCCCCCTGTTGGCGAAGTCTGCGACACAAGCCTCACAGTTATTGCGAGCTTTAACTGAACAGGGACTGGGGGCATCCCCCATGTACGCGAAGACCTTGCCACAAATTGCTGGTGTAGCTGGTAAGATAGCTCATTTGCAACAGCATTACCCACGTGCCGAGAGCTTTGCAAAGCGGTTTTTAACCTTGCCCCTCCACAGCGGCGTGACCCAGTACGATCTAACTAAGATGATAGAAGTTTGCAAAGTACAGTTGCAGGAGCAATGCTAGCCATGGCCCGGTCAGCGATTAAACAACTAATTAAGTCTCCGCTTGCCTATTTGTGTTCCCAAGGTATTAAGCCAACTAAGTTTCAGCAAACTGAACTGGGCGAGTTGATAGAGCAAAACGAAGCTATCACCCGGCAATTGATAGAGTTCAAACACCAGCGAGGTAGGTTATCGGGACAGTTCAAGCTAGTTGAAAAAGGCTCCTGTGAACATCAGAAGCTGCTTAGCAAGATGCGTGAGCTAGGCCAACAAAGTGCTCCTCTAGAGCTACAGAGAAAAACAATAGAAAAGTGCCTAGAAAGCTGGCTGGAGCAATTTCAAACCCCATCAGAACCATCATCTCCTACTTGGTTTGACGCTCCGCAACAGCACTATCAAATCCATCAATTTGATGTTGAGTTACTAGAGCACGAGCAAGTCGAGCGCAGTGGCTGGTTTGACTTTGCTGCTAAGCAGGGCTGTGCCTACCACCAGTTAGCTGTGGATAGCGCTATTGTGCAAAGCTTCGGTTTACAGCGGCTGGTTCTGCTAGCGCGTGATGAGCAGCAACAGATCATTGGAGGCTTACCCTTATACCTGCTCAGCTCCAAACTGTTTGGGCGGTTCGCTGTCTCCATACCTTACTTCAACTACGGCGGTCCAGTAAGTCGCTGTATAACGGTGCAAAGGGCACTGTTGCAGCAAGCTGCTCGCCTATTGCAAACTCACCGGCTGGATTTCATTGAAGTGCGCACCATCGCGCCTGGATTAAACGCTGTTGTTTCAGAGAAGAAAGTGTCGATGGTGTTGGAGTTACCTAACTCATTTGAGCAACTAACGGTACAGCTAGGGGCTAAATTGAGGGCACAGGTTAACAAAGCGTTAGTGCATAGGCCTCAGCTGGAAATCGGTGGCATAGAATTGCTTGATGACTTCTACCGAGTGTTTGCCGAAAACATGCGTGATTTAGGCACCCCCGTCTACGCTAAGAGCTGGTTTGCTAACTTGCTAAGAGTCTTGCAGCAGCGGGCTAGGTTAGTGGTGGTTTATCATCAGCAGAAGCCCGTGGCAGTAGCCTTCTTGCTTCATCACAACGAAGTGATGGAGGTTCCTTGGGCTTCGACTTTGCGTCGAGCTAACCCAATGAACATGAATATGTGGATGTATCAGCAGTTGTTGCAATACAGTCTGCAACAGGGCTGCCGTTTTTTTGATTTTGGTCGTTCTACCAAGGACGCTCCAACCTACAGATTTAAGAAGCAGTGGGGGGCTCGTGCTTATCAGCACTATTGGTATACCCTCTTACCAGAAGGGGCCGCAGCGGCAGAGCTCAACCCCGATAACACCAAGTTCAAACTGGTGATCAGAATCTGGCAGATGTTACCTGTGTGGCTTACTAAGTTAGTTGGCCCACTCATAATTAAGAACCTGCCTTAGTAATGGAAGCTTGGGCAGTCAAACATGCGTTGAATGGAACCAATAAATGAAGTGTGGGAGTAAGTTTTTCTCGTCGCGAAGCAGCTCTGGAGTAGCAGTACTATCGATTACCAATGTCTTCCCGAGCCTGATTCAACCCTGGTTTGTCAATCAACTTATCCAGGTTGTCGAGTTCGGTGGTGAGAACCGTATCCTAGCGATGGATGGGTCTCACCAGCAATACTCTGACGATATCGATAAGTTTGCACTGCTACCTTGCAGTGCCTGTATTCCTTGGTTGAGTATGCGTGAGCTTTGGCAAATATTGTTGTTTTTGCTGAATCCTGCTCATTGGCCACGGATGCTGAGAGGCTGGCGTCGCCAAGCCCAATACCTCGGCGAATACCCAAGTCAGTTAGGGCATCCGCTCAACCGACTGCTACTCAGTGCATTTTGCGCCATGGACAACTTTGACCTTATACATAGTCACAGCGAAATAGCCGCCTGGCGTTTCTTGCCGATCATAGCCTGTAGCGGCAAACCATTGGTGATTACTTTCCACGGCTTACCCCCCAAGGGGGTGCAGCCATTATCTATGGAGCAGCGGGAGATTCTTGCTCGGCACGCCTCGACAATCTTGGTTAATACTGAATTTGCCAAGCGTCACTATGTCGCTATTGGCGGCGATCCAGACAAGGTAAAGATTATCCCCCAGGGCTTGAAGCTGTCAGATTTCCCTTACCAACCGCTGCCTGTTCCAAAGCCCGGTGAGACCATCCACTTGCTCACTGTGGGCCGGTTTCATCCAGACAAAGGCCAACACTATGCCCTGGAGGCAGTAAAGCAATTGGTTGAGCAGGGGCATAATATTCACTACACCCTAGTCGGTAATGGTCCAGAGAAAACTAAACTGACTGCTCAAGCAGAAGAATTAGGCTTGGCTGAGCGGGTCACCCTATTGTCGGGTTTAAGTGATGAGGATTTGCGCGGTCAATACCGCAGGGCCCATGTCTTTATATTGCCTAGTCTGCGCGATCGCGAAGGCTTTCATGAAGAAACTCAAGGGGTGGTGATGCAAGAGGCGCAGGCCTCTGGTGTGCTGGTTGTCGCGACCAAAACCGGAGGAATACCGGAGTGCTTCGACGATGGCGAGTCGGGCTTTCTGGTTGAAGATCGCAGTAGCCAGCAGCTGGCGAGCAAGCTTCACTATCTGATCACCAATAGCGAGTCTTGGCCAAGCTGGCGAGAAGCGGGGCTTGCCAATGTGCAGCAGTATTTCGATATGCAGGTCATCGGTGGACGTTTGCAGCAGGTTTACCGAGAAGTGCTCGCTTCATCCAAGGAGGAAGGACACCATGCTAGTTAGCGTGATCATCCCTAGCTACAATCGTAAAGCGCTGTTATTGGAGGCTATCGATTCAGTCTTTCAGCAAAGTTACCATGAGTTTGAGTTGATTGTGGTGGATGATGGCTCCTCGGATGGTACTCAGCAGGCCCTCGCCGGGATGGATTTGCGCTACATCTACCAAGAGAATGCTGGCGTTTCGCAGGCGCGTAATACTGGCGCCGCGGCTGCGAAAGGAGAGTATCTATGCTTTCTCGATTCAGATGATCGCTATGCGCCGGATTGTCTAGCTCGCAAAGTCGCCCATGCTAGCTTGTCTCAGGCGCAATTGATTGGAGCTGGGTGTAGTTACTTTGGTGATGGTAGTGGTGAAGCAGCAGCTCGCCCCTCCATTACCTTTGAAGACCTTTGTGTATTCACTGCTTTTCCGGGGGGCACTAATAACATTTTCGTAGAGCGGAGCTTGTTTGAGCAAGTGGGGGGCTTTGATATTCGCCTAAGAAACTCCGAAGACCGTGATCTGCTTAGACGGTTGGCTGAACGTGGCAGAATAAGCAGTGTAAACGCCCCCCTCGTACAAGTACGTTTTCATCGAGGAGAGAGAGGCAGGTCGGAGCCTTGAAGTTGTCGCACTCGATCGTGCGCGAGTTGCTAGTAAAATCTCCCAGCCTAATTTACGCCGAAAGGCACGGGCTTGGGATCACTATATGGTGGGTAACTTGTATTGGGCGAAAGGGGATAGAGTTCAAGCTTTGCGTGAGTGGGCTTCCTCCTTTATGGCCTGCTGGAGGCAGGTGCACCCAGAAAAGCGCCGAGTAGTAACGATAGTCCGGAGGCTATTGGGTCGATGATACATGTTGATATTATCTGCAACAAAGCGGTGGCTAGGATAGGACATAAGGGTTAACTTGAGGGGCTTTTTCGTGCAGTGTCTGCACGGGTGTCTAGTTTAACACTAGTCATCAGTAAGGGGACTCAACATGAGCAGCGAAATCCTCACTTCTGTATGGCTTACATGTCCCCGAACAAATCCCCATCGCACTGACAATTCATATTTTTTATTGATGTGTAGTCTTTGATTTTAAACGTTATGATTTCTGGCTAAACAACTAGCCACTGGCTCAGATTGATAGGAAGCATTATGCTGACAAAGTTGTTTAAATCTGATATTTCAATCTACTTTATAGGCTCGCTGCTGGGAAAGCTGGTGGGCTTTGTTATGTTGCCTATCTATACCTCACTGCTCACTCCTGAGGACTATGGGGTTATCGGACTAATGGTGATCAGCTTGGGGGTTTTTGAGGCTGCTTTGGGAGCAAGGGTTGCACACGCTGTTCCTAAGTTTGTTTTCAATACTGATGAGCAAAACGAGAAGCTAGCAATAGTCTCAAGTGCTCTATCGTCCACCTTGGTCGTCGGTGCTTTAGTCTGCACTTTGTTTTACGCTTCGAGCCAGCAGGTATCCGCATGGGTACTGGGTGATATCAAATACACTCATTTATTACAATGGTATAGCCTTAACCTATTGTTCTCAGGTCTTGAAGGCTTCGGCATGATGTATCTGCGCTTGCACAATCGCGCGAGACTATTTGTCGCGGTAGCTCTGATTAAGCTATTGATGCAACTTGGCTTTAACATCCTTCTTGTGGTTTATTTACGCATGGGTGTGCTAGGGGTGGTCTATTCAGGGCTGGTTGCGAACGGACTGCTGGCTCTTGCATTCACGGCTTGGATATTACGTGATGTAGGTATGCATTTTCGTTCTGATATACTTCGCCAGCTGTTCGTTTTCTGTTGGCCTTTGTGGCTGTCTGGGTTGGCCATGCTCTATATGACTAGCACAAATCAACTGTTTATTCGCTATTTCTCCAGTCTGACCGATGTCGGTCTATTTGCTCTAGCTATGCGATTTATTAGCTTGATTGCCTTGTTTACTTGGACGCCTTTCTCTAACTGGTGGCAAACCGAGCGTTTCAAAATCTACAAGCAAGATCCAGACTATCAAAATACCTATAGACTAATTTTTCATAGAGTAACCATGGCTCTGTTTTTTATGGGGTTGGGGACTGCTCTATTCAGCGGCTTGGTGATAGAGGTTATGGCCGATGAAGCCTTTCATGATGCCCGCTATGCAGTGGCCATTCTGGCTGTAGGAGCCTCTGTACAATGGTTGACCACCTACTGTTTCACCGCCTTCTTTATCACTGGTACCACTAGTATGCTGGCAAAACTGCGTTATGTTCATGCTGCCGTTGTCACTGCTCTATTGGTGATATTCGTTCCCCTTGGTGGCTTTCTTGGCGGTGCATTGGCGGTGACTTTGTCAGAGTTGATTATGTTTTCATTGACCTTGCCCATCACTCGGAAGCTTGTACAGATGGGAGTATCGGCGCACTATGTTTTGACTGCTACCGCTACCTTGGTCGGATGCATCCTGATTAATGAGTTTGTGTTGGATGATTACTCCTGGTTGTTACGTTGTGTGTTTGCCCTAGTGATGTTAGTTGTCGGTAGCCTGAGTTTATACCTGCTTGGTTGTCGCTCCTTAGGGCAGCCGCTATTCAAGTTTAGTCGGGCGCGTTAACGCCCAGCTACTGACAACGCTGCTTAAAGGTGCTGGCGTAGGGCTTGAAGCAAGCTGTTGTGTGTTTGCTCGAGACTGAACTGTTGCGTGATTTGTTGACGAGCCTGCAGGCCGTGTTCTCTAGCCAAGTCTGGAGTATCCAAGTAGCGAAGCAGTTTGGAGCGGGCATCTCTGAGGTCCCCTTGTTGATAACGCAGACCATCTACCCCATCGCGAGTGGCTCCGCAAACTGCTGGGTTGTTTGGCACCATTACTGGTAATCCTGCTTGCATGTATTCTAAGATCGCCAAGCAATAGCCAACTTCTCCTTTAGAGGGATGAACTGCTATTTGGCAGTGCTGTAAGTAGTTGGCTACACCTTCAACGCGCCCCTTAAAGATGACTCGCTCTGCCAAGCTTAGCTCTTTAGCTTGATCCTTAAAGTCATCTAGATGGGGTCCGTCGCCTAACACTAGGTAGTAGCAATCGGGGTGCAGTTCGGCAACTTGCGCAAACAGCTCAATGGCAAAGTCGATGCCCTTGTAGTAATTGGCTCTGGCTGCGGTGACTATCAGTCTGCCTTCGAGTGGTAAGCCTAGCTCTTCGCGGCTGAGTTGGCGGTTCACTTGTACGGGGGCAATGCCATTGGCGGCGACCTTGCATTTGTGCTCGGGAATGCAAGCGGTGGCCATGGCGCGTTGACGCAGGTAGTCGGTGGTTACCATGGCAAGATCGACGGAGGCTGGGCTGCGAGCTAACAGGATTTTGACCAGTTTCTTCCATCCCCTGCTCGGAGAGCGTTCGCCCGGGGTATGGTCATGGCTAATGATGTGCTTTACTCCTGCCATACGAAACAGCGGGTAGTAGGGAGAAATAAATGGGCGGTCAGTAAAGTATATGACTTCAATCCGATGCTTACGCAGCCAGCTAAGATGGCTGCTGATATTTCTGGGGCTAAAGTCCTTGCAGTTGTATTCAACAAGCTCGATAGGTGCAGCTTGAATGACGCTGGGGACTTTGGAGATACTTGGGTAGGCTAGGTAGATCTGATATCGCTGCCCAAGATGCTCAGCAATCTTTGCCCAGAAGCCTTCAATTAACCACCAGGCATAGCCAACATCAGAGTCCCAATTGGCAACGAGTAATAAGCCAGGTTTATTGTTCATTGCGCAGTGTTCCATTGATGACTTGCTGACGACGATGGCTAGCAAACTCATAGCCAAAGCGTTGGATATCTTGCTGATACAGTTTGGCTACTTTGGCAATTGCCTCGGGCGTGTAGACGTCTTGATAGCCCTGTCGCTGAGATTTATTGGTATGAGAGAGGTCGGTGTGTATGCCGAGCTGCTTAGCTATTTGTTTAAAGTCAGTGTTTATGTCTTCAAAATAGCCTACGTAATCAATCAACAACTTACCTTTCTCATCGTAGATAAAGTCAGACTGGGGCCAGAAATGGATATGGGCATACAGCCGCTCTGGGGTCAGCCATTCCAGCACAAATTGTTCAAAATCGTCGATGTCGGTAAGATGTTGCTGCGACCAGGCGCGATCATCGTCGTTCCAGCCACCTCCCTTGAGATAGCTATAGGCCGAGTAGAGGCGATCCCAAGGGTTGCGCACAAAGGCAAATTTGAAGTACTGATTAAAGCGCCGCCGACCAAAGATCACCCGGTATTCCCAGGCGCGATAGTGGTAGGGCAGTTTGCCAAACAGCGACAGCGCTACCGATGTGCCCGCCGATTTGGTGATATGCACGAAGATACTCTGCTTCTCACCGAACGGTGCCAGAGAAAAGTCCCCTTTATCAGAGGGGTAGACTACCTGTCTTAGTTTTTTGAAATGTTCCGGGTTGCGCAGTTTAAATAACCAAAAGCGCGTTTCCTTGGAACAGCAACGATGATATAAATCCCTTATCAACATCTGCATCAGCCTGAAGTCCCTTAGGGGCTAAGTTACACCATCAGCCGGATGCTATCTACTCTCATTGTGGGACTTAAAAGGAATGTTTGTCTCGGATGCTTTGGTTTATGCAGAGATGCATAAGACCGCGTGCAGTCATATAGGGAAGTTGTTGCGCCACTGTTTGCAGGGAGAGCAAATCGGTAAGCACAATCGTATTCCCGCTGATCTTCAAAGCCGCTTTGTGTTGGGCTCGATTCGTAACCCTTGGGACTGGTATGTCTCGTTGTGGGGCTATGGCTGCGATGCCAAGGGCAGCGTGTATGCCCAAACCGGCCGTAAGCTGCATTGGCCCTACTATCGCCATCAACTGCCCAACGAAATGGGCCTGCCAGCCTTTAGCTGGGGCTACACCGCGCGGCAGGCGTGGCATGATTTGTCGATCCCGGTGGAGCGCTGGCGCGAGGTCTACAGCGACTCGCGTGATGTGGAGGCCTTTCGCCGCTGGCTGAAGTTAATGTTCGACCCTGAGCGGGCCTTGGATGTGGGCGAGGGCTACGGTTTTAGCGCTCTGTCATCTGAGGCGGGCTTGATGTCCTACCGCTTCTTCAAGCTCTTTAGCAGCATCGACCAAAAGATGTATCAGTCGGGCGTTGATGCCAGTTTGCCGGGGCTCCAACAGCTTTGGGAGCAGCATGGCTTTGTGGATTTCTTTATTCGCCAAGAGCAGCTTAGCGACGACTTCTACCAAGCCTTGGACAAGGCTGAGGTGGAGCTGGATCAGCAGAAACAGCAACAGCTGGCTGAGATGGTCAACACCAAAACCAATATCTCTTCGCGCAGCTCCGCCAGCGATTACTACGACGATGAGTCGGTAGCGCTGGTGGCCAAACGCGAGGCCTTTATTATCGACAAGTTTAACTATCAACCACCGGAGGGTTGTGCGCTGTGATGAAGGGAACCCGCCTGCGCAAAGTCTCGCGAGAAGCGCTCGGCAATATTCTGCGAGAAGTGAAGATTGGCTTAAAGCCGACCCCCAAGCCGGATAAGTGGCTGTTCCTGGTGGGCTGCTACAACTCAGGCACTACCTTGCTATCGGATCTCATGGGGCGCCACCCGCAGATGTCGGCGCTGCCCACCGAAGGGCACTTTATCACCGATCAGTTCCCCAAAGATTATGAGATGGGCGTGCCCCGCATGTGGGTCGATCGGGAAGATGTGTTTTGTTTGGATGAAAACGACGAGGGCCCGGATGTACTACGCATCAAGAAAGAGTGGGGCATGCGACTCGACCTTAGCAAGCCGGTGCTGGTAGAGAAATCGCCGCCGAACACCGCCCGAATGCTGTGGCTGGCCAAGCACTTTGAGAACCCACATTTTGTCGGCATTGTGCGCGATGGCTACGCGGTGGCCGAGGGGATCTCACGCAAGGGCGACCCGCAATCCATCGCCGAAGGCTGGCCCATCGAGAAGTCCGCCTGGCAGTGGGCGCGCAGCAACCAGCTGATGCTGGAGTACGCCGAGAAGCTGGATAAGTTCCTATTGGTCAAATATGAAGATCTGATGGAGAACCCGCAATACCATCTTGATCAGATCGCCGCGTTTGTTGGTCTTGATCCCTTCCCCACCCTTAGCGAAGGGGCTGAGTTTGCCATCCACGAGCGCAAGGAAGGCCTAAAGAACATGAATCAGCAAAGCGTCGATAAACTCTCTTCAGAGCAAATCGCTGTGGTTAATCAGGTCGCAGGGAGTATGTTAAAGCGCTTAGGGTATCCAATATTGGGCTAGATGCCTTACTGTGTTTAGTGAGAAGAGCTTGTCGGGAGTTGGGTTTTCTCGTCGCTATGGTAAAGCCGGCTGCAGTACAGCAAAACGACGCGTGTAACGTGGTTAACCAACTAGTGTAGCCAGACTGGCTTGGAGAGTACTTCAGATGTGCTGTCGAAGCGATGGTAATTGGCAGTTTTGTTCACTGAGTTAGGAGAATTATCATGGCAGAAGGTGCGTGAGTGGTGATGCGGATCTGTATAGTGAAAAGTGGCCCCCGGCCTGATGGTGAGGACTGGAAGCCATATGGAAAGCTTGTATCCAGCGCTCAAGTTTACGTCGCAGCAAAATACTTCGCTGAGCTTGCTGATGGTCGTTGGATAGCGTTGAGTCAGTTACCTATTGATTGTGACTGTGAAGATCTGCTGAAGCAGTTTGCTGCCAAAGGGATTCAGTGTATTGAGGATCAGCTAGGTAATTATTGTGGTGTTTACAGTGAGCCTGATCGGGGGCTGACAGTATTTCGCGATGTTTGCAGTAGTTCAAAACTCTATTATCAAGACTGTGGACGATATTCGCTGATCTCGAGCAACTGGCGAGATCCTCTTTTTACCTATGGGGGGCAAGTAAGTAAGCCGGGATTGGATGCCTGCTTATTGTATCGAGTACAGCCTTGTGAGCACACCCTACTCACCAATCTGTCCGGGCTTGCTGTTGATTCATGTCTATGTATTTGTCCCGAAGGAAAGTTCCAACAGCGCAGTCTAAATCGATATCAACCTCTGAGACGTCCCCACGCTTCCAGCTATAGTGACCAGCAGTTAAAAGACGAAATCAAACAGAATATTTTGCTCCAATATCAGCGGGCTTACACCCAACATAAAGAAGTCGCAGTGTTACTAAGTGGCGGGGTCGACTCATTTTTGCTTTGTGCTTTGGCTCAACAAGTGTTTGATAGAGTTTTAGCGTATACACCTTATTGGAAAGAGGGAAGTAATCCTGAGTTAGAGCGTGCTAAGCAGTTGGCTGCAGCCATTGGGGTTGAGCAGCGTTTAGTTGAATTTGATCCTGTATCTGTACCTGAAGTCTTGTCGCGCTTAGTCAATACAACAGGTGGAGCAGTGCGAAACTTTAGCTCGATAGTGCTAGATACCTGTATTCAGCGGTTAGCTTCGGAGCATGGTTTGGTTGTCTACGGTGAGTATGCAGATACCCTGTTCGGTAGTAATACGATTCGGCGTTGTTTGATTGATAGTCGCTATACACGGATTTTGAACTGGCTAATACCCAATGCTGTTACTCCGCTAATTCGTCGGATAGGAGGGAAGTTTCGAGTGGCTATGGATCTGCGAGAATCCTCGCCTTTGCAAAAAGGCCTTAATTTGTTCGCTTGCTCTGACTATCAGGGGTTTTCTGAGTTGCTCCAGCGCTTGGGGCTTGGCCACGGCGAGCCTACGAATGTTTTTGCCTGGTCTGAGCCTATGGATGAGCAAATGCAGTTCTATCGCTGCCAAGAGATGGCTTTGTCTCTTGATGTTTATCAACACATGGTTGAGATAGAGTCATCAGCCAGTCACTGGGGAGTAAAGGTACTAACTCCTTTCTCGAACCAAGAGATGCTGCAGCTTTCATCCAAGCTTAGTTATGTCCAGTACTTTGGGCGCTCAGAGCTATCTGTTTTCAAAAACTTTCGTCGTGATACCAGTTTGGAAGTAAAGCCATTACTGCGTGAGTTGGCCTGTGAGTTTTGTTCACCAAGCTTAATCTACGCCAGAAAGTACGGATTTAATGTTCCCTTCTCAAGGTGGCTGGCGGAGCCACTAGCCGAGTCAGTCGCTAAGCTTGTTGAACAAGGATGGCTCAGCGAGCGGGTATCATCCCCCTACTCAGAACACGATTGTGAACGGCTGTGGACCTTGTTATGTTTAAACATACAATTTCAGGCCATGGGATGGCTCGGCGTCAATATAGAGAGTAATCGTGATACTAAAGGGTAAAACTCTTTGGTTACATTGGGCGCAGAAGCTACCGATACATGGTTGGTTGGGGGACTTCTGTCCGATTTTTGTGCTGCATAGAGTCGCCGGAGATAATGCGCCAGGCCAAGAGCATTTGCATCAACCGGAGTACTTAGAGTGGTGTCTCTCTTATTTGCAGTCAGAGGGGTATCAAGCGATCTCGCTAGATGAGTTACTCCATTGCCGCCGTAGTCAGCAAAAACTTCCAAAAAAGCCGGTGGTATTTACTGTCGATGATGGGTTTGTTGACAATATAGTCGATTCGGGGGGGCTGTTCGCTAAGTACCAAGTGCCCCTTACCTGCTTTGTTATCTCTGGGTTTGTTGCAGAGGAGCTTTGGCCCTGGGATGATCAGTTGAAATACTTGTTTCAGCGGGCTGAATGCTTACCATCAGCGTTTAAGCTACCAGGAGGGGGGGTATTTGAAGTACTACCAACATTGGATCACAAGGACCAGTTGCGAGCCCTACGTAATCGCTTGAAGCGAGTGGATCAGAGGGCCATTTACCCATGGCTGGAGCATCAATATATGTTGCTTGGAATACCCTACCCGAAACAGCCTCCAGCTGGTTATCGCCCTGCTAAACTGAGCCAGCTTGAGTTGTTTATCCAACAAGGACACACGGTGTGTGCTCATACCCATTCGCATAGGATTTTAAGTCAACTCGAGGCCGTTGAGGCTAAGTGGGAAGTTCAGCACTCTTATACATGGTTAACAGCACACCTTAGCAAGATAGGACGTACTTTTGCTTACCCGACAGGGCGGGGCGGGGATTTCAATTTTGAGCATCAACAACTGATCGAGTCTTTAGGTTTTACTGGTGCTGTCTCAACTGAGGCGCGAACTCATTGCTTGGGTGATTCTCTTTATGCACTCCCTCGCTTACCTCTTCCTGAGGAGCCTTATCAATTTATCCAATACCTGAGTTATATCGAAGTATTCAAACAGCGGATCCGCAGCGGTTTTCTATCCTTTGGCTAGAGTGAAGCGCTGATTGAGTTTTCTAGCTAAACCCACAAAAATTCGCCGAGTTAACGTTATTAGAGCTCGAAATAATTCTCTAGTGGCTGGCCATGGATCATCGTGAGAATAGATAGCCCAAACAACAGGGCCAGACAATATCTGCCGATAAACACTTAACACTGAGCTAATGGCTTCCCGATCTTCGATACGCGCAGTGAAATCGCTCATGGTATGCAGAAAATAGTATCCCAACCTCTGTTTCGGTAGCTTTGCGTAGCAGTGCCCTGTGAGGACTTGGTATCCGCTAAATAGATTGTTCACCCCGCACGCTGAATCAAACCAGTTACACATCCCAAGCCGAGGGTTCGTTTCGATGTAGCAGTAGCGATCCCGCTCGGCATCATACTTAAACTCCCACATGCCCGGTCCCACATAGCCCAGTGCCTTGCCAAGTTCTGCCACCTGGCGTTTCACTTCGGCATTGTCGTTGCTGTAGGCGGAGGAGGTGACGCCAAAATGGGAGGGGGAGGTGCCAAGGCGCTGGAAGGTGAAGGCCGAGATCATCTCATGCTGCTCATCGAAGGTAGCATTACAAACCCACAGGGCATCATCACCACCGGGGATCACCTCTTGCGCGATAAAGTGATCGAACTGGCCGCTAAAGCGTTGATAGAACTGTTCCAACTCGGCCTTATTGGTTGCGATATAATTTTTGGCACCGAGCAAGGCGTAGTCGGGATAGTTGCGTGGCTTAATGATGATCGGCAGCGGTAGCGCATCAAACGGACGCTCACCGAGCGGCTCTGCCACCGACTCGGGCAGGGTGACCGAGGTGGGGGCGAGCAGCTGAAGCTCTTGGCTCTTGTCGTTGAGCTGTTCGATAAGCTCGGAGCCGGGCACCAGGCAAAGCACATTGCTGGGCAGTTGCTCGCGGTAATTCTGCAAGAAATTCGCGGCCCGATCGGAGCAGGCAAAGATTGGCAGCGGGGTGCGATAGTCGGTGGCGAGCTTACGCAATAGCTCCAGTAGCTGAGTCTCCCACTCCGGGCTGAATGACAGGTAGTGCTTCTCTGCCGGATGGCGGCTAGCGGCACCGGTGTCTTTGGGGGAGGGGAAGACGCACAGGCTGCCAATACGAGCCTGATGCAGCGATTTAATCGCGCCGAGGCCATTCAGTCCATTGGCCAGTACGATTGCGTAACGTTGGTAGTGGCTGTGATCCTGAATATGTTGTTGATGCTGACGGCGCAGCCACAGCCGCAACAGGTACTCGCGAAGTAGCCCTTGTCCCTGCTGGCTACAGAGCCTGCCGCTTAGGTAGCGTTGGTGGGTACTCACTCGCTGTTTGTACTCTTCCAGCCCTCGCAGAAAGTTAACTGAGCAAAGCCCCTGTTGCTGGTAGTGCTCCAGCATGGCCAGTAGCAACATGATGCCAATCCCAAAACGACTAAAGCGGTTATCGAAGCCGGTGAGATAGTGCAGCAGTTCCCCATTGTGAAAGAAGCCCACATGGATGGCGGCGATCTCGCCGTCGATGCACAGATAGGAGCACTCCAGTGATTCCTCTAGCTGTTGGAACAACGCGCGAACCTCTGTGCGGGAGCCCGCTTGGTTTAGTTTGTTCTCGCCATAGCGCTGCTGATTGAGTTGTAGGGCACGCTCTAGTGCATCCTCAGTCAGCGGCTGCTGCAGCTTTATCTCTAACTGGTGGCTTTGTTCTAACTGTTTTCTACGGGTGCGGGCATTGCGTTTGAGCTTGGAGGAGAGCTTGAGCTTGTCGAAGGCGCAGTGCAGGGTGGGGTAGTCGGGAAGTGCGTGGCCGCGATAGTCCTCGGGTTGATGGTTGAGGATCTGCTCGAGTGCGGATCCGGGTAACAGCAAGTCGATGGCCAAGGTTTGTGGCAGTTTGCTGGCGCGAAAATAGTCCCAGAATCTTGCAGAAAACGCCGCGATATCGATAGAGGGATCCAGCAGACACTCGTGGTAATCGGAGAACAACTGACACAGATGCTGCAAGCTGGGGAAGCGAAACTTCCTGCTTAATATCCGCTCTTGTAACGGCAAGGCAAATACCAAATCTTGCCCGTGGTAGCCGCAAATAATCCGTGGAGCTGGGCTGCTATGGAACTGATGCCGGCACCAGGCATAGCTGATAAAGATGCTGCCACGGCTGCGCTGTTGCAACATCTCCCAGTCTCCCTGCAAGGCCTCAAAGGCGGCAGCGTCGCTGATCAGCTTGAAGTGTAAACTAGGCGTGTGAGAGTCCATTTGCCACCTGCTGCCAACTACTGAGGGTGGGGTATTGCTGATTGAGGTAGATCTCACTCATGCTCAGCCATTGGCGACTGCCACAAAGCCGTTGTAGCTTGCTCAGGGCACTGCCTTGATTGACATGGTGACGGAACGAGGACTTGGCGTTGCTCTTAATCCGTGGTTGCTTGGGGTCAAATTCCCAAGGGTGGGTATAGAAATTGATCGGGCCCAATTGGTTGTCTGCGCGGCGCTGCAGTGCCATAAACAGCCAGTATGGCAATAGGCGGAAGTAGCCGCCTCCGCCGATGGGAATGCTGCGGCTACCCAGTTGAGTGGTCGTCACTGGGATCTCCAGCAGGCCATTTTCTAGATAATACGGATGGCGGGGAGCCAAGGGCACGCCATACAGGTCGTGGTTGATTGGGTAGCTGCTGGAACTGTAACGGTATCCGGCCGCGAGGATCTCATCGTGCGCCCACTCATTGTCTGCTGATATCGAAAAGCAGGGCGCGCGAAAGCCGACTACAGGCTGAGCGGTCAGGTCTTCCAGACGTGCCTTGGCACTGCGAATATCGTCGCTAAACTGTTGGCGGTTTTGCTTGGACAGGTGCTGGTGCATGTAACCATGGCTACCCAGTTCATGGCCTTGAGCCAAGATATCTTTGATGACTTGCGGGTGATGCTCGGCAATCCATCCCAGCGTGAAAAAGGTGGCTTTGGTGGCCGTGACGTCGAACACTTCCAAGATTGAGTCAATCTGCCCGCGTAAACGGCTTTCAAACGCCTGCCATTGCGAGGGGCGCACGTCATTGCTAAAGGCTTCGACCTGAAAGTACTCCTCCACGTCTACAGTCATCGCTGCTTTATCGGAATGTTGGCCAGCCATTAGCGACCACTCCCGTTGGTGACCTGTGTCTGCATCTGAGTTACTTAACGTCCTTTACCGAAGAGTACGATCTCAGCGGTTCTCACCAGGATCAGTAGATCCAGTAAGAAGCTGCGGTGTTTGATGTAGTAAAGGTCGAACTTCAGCTTCTCCAGCGAGTCCGCTTCACTGCTGCCATAGGGGTATTTTAGCTGGGCCCAGCCGGTGAGCCCGGGCTTCACGTTGTGGCGTTGGTTGTAGTATGGAATGTTCAGCACCAGCTCTTTGACAAAGGCAGGGCGCTCGGGCCGCGGACCGACAAAGCCCATATCGCCGCGAAATACATTGTATAGCTGAGGCAGCTCGTCGATTCGATACTTACGAATGAAGTTACCCACCTTGGTTACCCGAGGGTCTTCTTTTTGCGCCCACTTGGCACCATCCCGCTCTGCGTCAGTACGCATACTACGGAATTTGTAGATGTTGAATGGGCGCCCGTTCAGTCCGATCCGTTCCTGAGAGTAAAGCACCGGGGCTTTGAGCCCTTCTTCCAGCTTGATGAAGATAATGGTGAGCAGCATCATCGGCCAGGTGAGCAGTGACACCACCATTGCGAGCACGGTATTGAAGATCCAATCCAGCGAGCTGCGCAGATAGTTAGTGGACTGGAAGCCGTTGCTGTAGATAACCCACGATGGATAGATAAGGTTAACTGCAATCTGCCCCGACTCGCGCTCGATAAAGTCGATGATGTCGGTGATCTCGATGCCGCGCAGTTTACATAGGAACAAACTGTCTACTGGGAGGTTAGTGCGTCGCTCGTCGGCGGCGATCACGATCTCTTCAATCCCATTGGTGAGCACGTAGGCCTCGATGGGTTGATCGAGTTCGATCAGGGTTTCGCTTTTGATGCCTTCTGCTGAGTCTCCGGGCATTTTAACAAAACCAACCAGCTCGAAGCTGACTCGGTCTGCCTTACGGCGCATCCGCCGTTCAATAATGCTGGCGCGCTCACCGGCTCCCAGCACTAACACCCGCTTGCGGCCTAAATGTTCGTACTGCATCTTGAGCGCGAAGAAGCGAGTAAAGGTGAGGCCGATCATTGCACCCGCATACAAGAATTCGCGGAAGTTACCATCGACTACAGTCAGCGGAGAAATAACGTAAATAACTGAAGATACAAAATATCCCAACGCAACGCTGACCACTAATCGGCGAATTACACCGCGGAAAGTTTCGCGAATTTTTTGGTTATATAAACCTACTGCTAATATGGATAATTGAATAGGGAGTACGAAACAAAACAGCTGAATAATAAAGTTGCTGTTGAAATACTCAGGGGTAGCTGTACCGGAAAGTCGCAGCACTTCCATGGCAATCATCATGATGCCGGTAAGTACTAAAAACTCGGTAACGACGATAGCCCGGCTACCCGGATCCAGATTATGAAACTTTGTTCCTGCCACGCTTCTTCCTTGAAACCAACTGGAGTCTGTAATAAGTCTTTAATTAATAAAGATTAACTTGGCCGTATAAAGTTAGCCAATTGTGAAGGTTCATGCAATCTATAAACAGCATGTTGAACTAAGCACCCGAGAGTTTCAACAACACTTACTAAAATGTTTTACTTTTAAACGGATTGCACACTATCATGAACGTATAGAACTGTGTAACAACTAACTAAGTTCTTGAATCAGAAGCGTAATGGAATATGGCTATGACTGACATGAAAGGATTTGTGCGCCCGTTGCTGGTGCTGTTAATGAGCGCTATGGGCTTAGTGGCCTGCTCTAGCAGTAGTAACTTACCCCCACTACCCAGTGCAACTGTTGTTCCCTCTCTCACCTCTGATCCGGCCGAATATCAGTATCTGATTGGTCCGGGTGATGAGCTAAGCATCTTTGTTTGGCGTAACCCCGAAATCTCAGGCACCTTTATTGTTCGACCCGATGGAATGGTGTCCACCTCCTTGGTTGAAGACATTAAGGTCTCCGGTAAAACCCCCAGCCAGGTTGCCCGCGAGATTGAAGATGTGCTGTCGCAGTTTATCCGCGATCCCATTGTGACCGTGAGCATGGAAGAGTTCTTCGGTCCTTACAGCGAACAGGTGCGGGTGATTGGTGAAGCGTCTCAACCGCAGGCTATTGCGTACCGCGAGAATATGACCTTGTTGGATGTGATGGTTGCTGTCGGCGGTTTGACCGAGTTTGCCAATGGCGATGCAGCGACCTTAGTGCGAGTGGTAAACGGCACGCAACTGTCTTACCGAGTTGAGATCGCCCGTTTGATTCAGGATGGGGATATTAATGCTAATGTCGACATCTTGCCGGGCGACATCATTATTATTCCTGAATCGTGGTTCTAGAGGCTTCGCTGTTGATGCAAGAACAACTGGATGATCTGCTCCACTACCTTAGAGGGGTGTGGCTAAAGCGCCGCTATATTCTTATCGCTACTTGGTTGTTGTGTCCCATTGGCTGGGTCATGGTCACCATGATGCCTAACCAATATACTTCCGAAGCTCGAGTATATGCTGATACTCGCTCGATGCTTAAGCCGTTATTGAGAGGGTTAGCCTTGGACACCGACCCTGGACAAGAATTGGCGTTGGTGGTTAGGACCTTACTAAGCAGCTCTAATCTAGAGAAAATTGCAAGAGCTAGTGATGCGGATCTTTATGCAAGTACAAGTCAAGAGTATTTGGACTTACTTGATAGTCTCAAGGCAGATATAAAAATTGCTCAGTCGGATAAAGAACGACTCTACACTATAAAGTTCACTGGCTCTTCTCCAAAACAAGTGCAGAGTGTGGTTCAGGCTGTGCTAGATGTATTTGTAGAGAATACTCTTGGAGCCAAACGACTAGACTCTGATCAAGCGACTGTGTTCATCAATCAGCAGATAGACGACTACGAGACTAGGCTCAGTCAAGCAGAAAAGCGACTTGCTGATTTCAAGCGAGAATATGCGGGACTCCTACCTGGCAGCGAACGCGGGTACTACTCCAACTTAGAAGAGGTTCAAAATCAACTTGAAGAGACTCGCCTACAGGTCAGCGAGGTGGAAACTAGGTTGGTTTCCGCCAGAGTACAATTATCATCTGAGGAAGCCATCGTTGCGCAGGCTCGTGAGCAAGTTAGTACTGAATACGATGATCGTTTGCTGGCGCTGCAAACTCGCCTCGATGAACTGAACTTGCGTTACACTGAGCGTCATCCTGATGTAGTTGAAATAAATAGACAAATTATTGCTCTCCAGAAGCAGCAACAACTAGCGATAACTTCGGCTACCGCTAGCACTGCTTTGTTACAAGATTCTGTTGTTTATCAGGGGTTGAAGATAAAGGTTAGTGAATTAGAGAGTGAGCTCGCTTCTTTGCTAGTGAGAGAGGCCCGTTTTCAGTCGCGTTTAGATGAGTGGCAAGCTAAAGCTGAGCAAGTGCCAGATGTAGAAGCCAAGTTGACTGGTTTGAATCGTAACTATCAGATAACCAAGACTAAGTATGAGGAGCTTTTGGCTCGTCGAGAACAGGCTCTTATCTCCCAAAGCGCTGGTGAAACGACTGATGACATAAAATTTCGAGTTGTTGATCCGCCACTTATTCCTAACAAACCATCTGGTCCCCCTCGCCCCTTGTTGATTGCTGGCGTGCTGATAGCCAGCTTTGGTGTTGGGATAGGAGTGTCCTTCCTAGTGAGTCAAATTAATCCAGTAGTAACAAACGTTCGTCAGTTGTATCAGCTGACGGAGTTCCCTGTTTTAGGTGTCGTTACTGCGACTGCTGCTTCTGGCTTGGAAAAGCACGAACGGCGCAAAACAAATCTTTTTGTTATTTTAAATATGATCTTACTTTGCGTATTTGCGTTGGTTTTTGCTGCAAATGTAGTTCCAAGTCTTCAAAAAACGGTGATGCAAATTGTTCAGGAGATAAACCTGCTATGAGCACGATTGAAAAAGCAATGGAAAAGCTCAAACTTTCAAAGCAGGACGTGACTGAGCGCGACATATCAGTTGCTTCTGATGGTGAAGCCGAACCGCAGGTTAGTAGTAAACCGACTTTGCATATTGATGCTCAATTATTAGAGGAAGCTGGGCTGATTTCAGACTTGCGTGATAGGCAGACGCGACGGACCAGTGATGAGTACCGCAGCATCAAGCGAAAGCTGCTGAAAAGTGCCTCAGATCGAGGGCTAATCCCAGAGCATAAGCGCAATATGATTATGGTCACCAGCGCCAACCCGAAAGAGGGTAAGACCTTTACCTCGATCAACCTGGCGTTGAGTCTGGCACTGGAAAAAGACAAAACGGTGCTGTTGATCGATGCCGATGTTCTCAATCCCAGTATCAATCGGGTGTTAAAACTGGGTCAGCACACCGGGCTGATGGAGTACCTGCTGGGAGAGACCGATGATGTCGGCGACATCATCTATTCCACCAACATTCCAAACCTGCGGATTATGCCTGCAGGTCGCCCTCACCACTTGAGTAACGAGCTGTTATCCAGTGAGCGGATGATTGCGCTTACTCAAGAGTTGAGTAGCCGCTACAACGACCGGATCCTGCTGTTTGATAGCCCTCCGATCCTTGGGGTGAATGAGACGGTAGTGCTGTCGAACTTTATTGGCCAGGCGGTGGTAGTGGTTGAACAAGATAAAGCAAAACTGGCTGCAGTGAATGCAGCGGTGGGCCAGCTTGGGGAAGAAATTGCTATCGGCTTCGTGCTGAACAAAGCAGTGCGTGGCTCGGTAAGCTCTTATGGATACGGATATGGCTATGGATACGGCTACGGATATGAGGATAAAGATAGCGCTTAGTCGGGTTTGTTTAGCGTTATTAGCATGTGGTTACTCGGTAGCAGGTGTTGCTGCTGATGTGAACGTAGAGGCCTTGGTCTCTGCTGAAGCGATCCATAGCGATAACGTTAATCGCAGTGCCGACAAAGAGTCAGGGCAGGTCTTCATCATTGGTGCAGGCCTCAACTCAACCATCACCGGAAACGACGGTGAGCTAGCGCTCGACTACCTCGCCCAGCAGGCGATTTACTCCTACGACTCGGACAAGAACCAGCTCTACCACGAACTCGACTTTAACTCGCGTAAAGGACTGGGAAACAGTGGCGTTTCCGCAGTCTTGGATGCGGGCATGACAACCCTTCCCAATGACTTCAGCAGCAACCCGCTGAGTGATGTGGTCAGTGGCGATCTGGTCCAGCAAAGTAATGTCGATGCTGGACTTGAGTTTGAGTCAAACCCGCGTGGTTGGCTGGATGTCAGAGCCAGCGCTCGAGCCGGCCTCAACTATTACGACGATGAACGTTCCGGTGATAGCCAGCGTTATTCCGGCAACCTGTCGGTCAATAATGGCAGCAAGGCCAAGACGTGGTTCTGGGATCTCTCCAGTAACTACGTCTACCGTGAAGCCCGCGATAGCGACCAAGCAACTGAAAGCGTGAAATACAAGGGCGAACTCGGCCTGCAGCAAATCAGGGGCTGGAGTCCGTTCGTGCGGGGGGTTGGTGAAAGTTACTTCCAAGGCGTGCAAGCCAACAACGATCTGGGAGAGCAAGAGAGCTGGGGTCCTGCTGTGCGTTATTACCCTAGTCGCAATAGCTACCTGGAGCTGAGCTACAACTTTACCCGTGATGACAACGACAACGACGATTATGTGGGTGCCGCGCTGAGCTGGGCTCCCACCTCCAGAACCACCTTATATGCGGAATATGGGCAACGCTTCTTTGGTGATGCCTATGAGTTTTTATTCCAGCATCGTAAACGCCGTTTGACCACCTCGATCTCCTACAACGAAGAGCCGGTCAGCTTTGACCGTGAGTTCTTCACCGACGGTGATGATATTACTCAGTTAAGCCTGCGTCGCTCATTAAGTGCCAGTGTCAGTTTGGCGCTCAAGCGCACCACCTACACCTTTAGCGGCAGACATGTGAGGCAAAAACGCTTGAGTGGCGATCAAATCAATTCAGAGAACATCAATTACGGAGTTGGCTTGTCTATCTCGCACCAGTTAACCCGTGACTGGACCGCTCGAGTAGGGGCCGATTACGACCGCTATGAGCTGGAGAATCAAACCGTTGAGCAGCAGGATGATGATTACTACCGCTTCAACATTGGCTTCGACCAGCGGATCGCGGAAGAGCTGTTCTTGGTCTATAGCTACGCGTTTTCCGACCGTGCATCGAACGTAAGCAGCAGCGAATATCAAGAAAATCGCCTGTCCGTGCAGCTAAGGAAGAATTTCTAGATGTATGAAGCGTTTTTTGGGCTTAGCGACAAGCCATTTAAGCTAAGCCCTGACCCCAAGTTCTTCTTCGCCAGCCCGCACCATGAGCGGGCTATTTCCTATTTGCGTTATGGGCTCTCTCAGGGCGAAGGATTTATCGTGGTCACCGGGCCGATAGGCACCGGCAAGACTACCATCGCGCGCAGCTTGCTAGCCTCGGTGGATGCCTCGATCGTGGCTGCGCAAATCGCGACTACCCGCTTGAATCCAGAAGAGCTGGTGCGCTTGGTGGCGGCGCAGTTTGCCATTGATGTAGATGGACTCAACAAGGCTGAGATCCTCAAGCGCTTTGAGAAGTACCTGCTGACCTTACATCAGCAAGGCAAGCGCGCCTTGTTGGTGGTGGACGAGGCGCAGAACCTGCCCGCCGAAACGGTGGAAGAGCTGCGGATGTTGTCGAACTTTCAACTCGACGATAAGCCGCTGTTCCAAAGCTTCCTACTAGGCCAGGAGGAGCTTAAGCCGATTATTGAGCTGCCGGAGATGGAGCAGTTTCGCCAGCGGATCATCGCCTCTTGTCACCTCAAGCCCTTCGATGGCGAGCAGACTCAGGGCTACATCGAGCACCGCCTCAAGCAGGTGGGCTGGCAGGACAACCCCAAGTTAGATGAGGACATCTTCCCCAAGATCTCCGAGCTGACGAGAGGCATCCCGCGTAAGATCAATATCTTTGCCGATCGCTTGTTCCTGTATGCCTTTTTGGAGGATCTGCACATCATCTCCATGCAAGCAGTGGAAGCGGTTGCTGACGAGATGGGCGGTGAGCTCAGTGGCTCGCTGAATCAGCAAAGCACCGAGCAGCCAGTTGCGTCAGCAGCAAACAACGAGCTGGAGCAAATCCTCGGCGAGCAAGCACCAATCGTTGATATCGATAGCAACCGGATCAAAGCGAACCTGTTGGATGTTTCCAGCTATTTGGAAGAAGTGGTGCTACGTAAGATCAAAATCATTCGCTACCTCGATAAGATGATCGAGAAGAAGCGCAACAGCTTGGTGGAAACCGACAGCGAGTCGGAAGCCTAAGCACAGCATAGGACGCTCACGTGGTTTTACTCGGACTGGCCGGCTTTGCCTTGTCGGCCCTGCTCTATTTGTTTTTTGGCGCACTGCTATTGACGGTGAAGCCTCAGCGTATGCAGCAGGCACTGTTGCTGGCGGTGGGGCTGAGCCTACTGTGGGCCGTGCTGGCCTTGTTGCAGCTGGCTTGGGGCACGCCTCTTTATTTGGTGATGGCTGCAGAGACCCTACGTAACCTCGGCTGGTTTGTGCTGTTGTTAGCGGCGACCTCGCCATCGCTGTGGGTGATGCGTTTCAACTCCTACAGCAGCAAGCGCCAGCGCTTGGTGAGCATTGCGCTACTGGTAGCCTTGCTACAAGCCTTTAACCTGCAGCTGGGCTCGTCGGGGCAATGGGTGTGGTTAGTGGTGCAACTGGCACAAAGCGTGGTGGGGCTGTGGCTGATTGAGCAGCTATATCGCCGCGTTGAACCCTCGATACGCAGCGCTACCAAACCGCTATGTTTAGGCCTAGGCCTGTTGTTTGCGTTTGACTTTACCCTTTACGCCGAGGCCATGCTGACGGCGCGCATCCCGCTAGCTTTCTGGAGTCTTAAAGGGGTAATTGCGATGATCTCGGTGCCGCTGGTGTTGCTTAGCGCTCGCCGGGTTAAGAACTGGTCCACCGAGCTCTACGTCTCGCGAGATGTGGTCTATCACAGCACCTTGCTAATGGTGGCCGGTGGCTACTTGCTGATGATGGCGCTGGTAGGTTATTACATCCGCTATGTGGGCGGTGCATGGGGCTCCTGGGCGCAGCTCGCATTTTTTGCGCTGAGCGGTCTGGTACTGGTGAGCCTGTTCTTATCGGAGAGCTTTCGCAAGAAGGTGAAGGTGCAGATCACCAAACACTTTTTTGCTAATAAGTATGAATATCGTCAGGAGTGGATGAACTTTGCAGCGGTGCTGGAAGAGGGCTCTCAGTCGCCTTATCACGTGGCCTTGCAGGCGATCAATCGCCCCTTTGGTTGCAGCTACACCCTGTTGGCGCTCAAAGAGCAGGGGGAGTTTCGAGTGGTTGCCTCTTACAACACCCGTCAAGATGACCAAGAGGCATTGCGGGTACTGGACGCCTTTGCTGAGTTGGCGCTGAATCAAAATTGGATCATCGATTTAAGTGAGCTGCGCTCCAATCACGATTTGTTGCCCAAATCGGTTAGCGCCAAAGACCTGCAGAGCTTCGAAAAATTTTCCTTGGTGGTACCGATTAAGACCAGTGCCGGCTTCGAGGGCGCGTTTGTCTTATCGCCACCAAGCTCGACTCAGCGGATCAACTGGGAAGATCGGGATTTGCTGCGGGCAATTAGCTATCAGCTTGGGCTGTTCTTGCAGATGCACCATGCTCATCAGGCGCTGGCCGAGAGTCAGCAGTTCGATGCCTTTAACCGAATGTCGGCGTTCTTGGTGCATGATTTGAAAAACGTACTGGCCCAGCTACAACTGCTCAGCAAGAATGCGCTTAAGCACCGCGATAATCCGGAGTTTATCGACGACGCCTTCAGCACCGTGGATTCTGCCGCCCAGCGCTTGGGCAAAGTGGTGGCCCATCTGAGCAATCAGCGCCATCATCAGCAGGCTTTGGAGCGGGTTGATTTGTGTGAGCTCGTCAAAGAGGTGATCAGCCGGCGTGAATCGGGGGTGGTGAGTGTTAGCTTAGCGTGCAACCCCAGTGCCTTGATGCCGATTGAGTGTGAGCGAGAACGCTTTAGTAACGTATTGTCTCACTTGCTGCAAAATGCGGTGGATGCCTGTTTGGCTTCGGACAAGAGTGAGTCAAGGGTGGTGATCTCGGTGGATGCGGCAGAGCCGGGCTACTTTCGCTTAGCCATCACCGACAATGGCATCGGCATGTCTGAGGCGTTTATCGCCGAGCGCTTGTTTAAGCCCTTTGATACCACCAAAGGCAATGCAGGTATGGGGATCGGCGCTTACGATGCGAAGCGCTATGTTCAAGAACTGGGTGGACGCCTAGATGTGTTCAGCGAGGAAGGGGAGGGCTCAACCTTTACTCTCCACCTCCCACAAAGTAATGTTGATAGCGAGCGTTCTGTTGATAGCGAACGTCCTATTGCAAAGGAAATGCGAGAATGACAAAGGAAATACTGCTGGTCGTGGAAGACGACCCGGGCATTCAAAAGCAGATGAAATGGAGCTTCAGCGATTATCAAATCGTGATGGCGCAGGATCGCAGCAGCGCCATTGCCGCGCTACGCCGCCATGAGCCCAAGGTGGTGACGCTTGATTTAGGCCTGCCGCCGGATCCTGCCAATGCCAGCGAGGGGCTAGCTACCCTTCAAGAAATCCTCGAGCTTGCACCGCTTACCAAGATCATCGTGATTACCGGCAACGAGGACAAAGACAACGCGCTGAAGGCGATTGCTATGGGCGCCCACGATTTCTATCAAAAGCCTATCGATGACGACACCATGTCGGTGATTATCCAGCGGGCCTTTTTCGTTGCCAATATTGAGCTCGAGAACGAAGCGCTCAAGCAAAGCTCACTGGATGAAAATGGCTTCTTGGGCCGCTCTCTGCAGATCCAGAAGGTCAGCCGCATGGTCGAGCGGATCGCTCCCACCGAAGTGACCACCTTGCTGCTGGGTGAGAGTGGCACCGGTAAAGAGGTGTTGGCGCGTGCGATTCATCAAAAGAGCCCGCGCAAAGATCAGCCCTTCATTGCCATCAACTGTGCGTCGATCCCCGAAAATCTGCTGGAAAGTGAGCTGTTCGGCTTTGAGCGTGGCGCCTTTACCGGGGCCCATAAAACCACCGAAGGTAAGATTGAGTGCGCCAACGGCGGCACCCTGTTCCTTGATGAGATTGGTGATATGCCCTTCCTGCTACAAGCCAAGATCCTGCGCTTCTTGCAGGAGAAGGTGATAGAGCGGGTGGGCGGACGTAAAGAGATCGCGGTGGATGTGAAGATTGTCTGCGCGACTCACCAGAATCTGGCTCAGATGGTTCAGGAAAAGGCCTTCCGTGAGGATTTGTTCTACCGTATTAGCGAGATGACCATCAATATCCCGCCTCTACGTGAGCGTGACGAAGACGTAGTGATCCTAGCGCGCGCCTTCTTGCACAACTTTAACCGGCAGATGCAGCGCAATGTGGTTGGTTTCTCAGAAGACGCCATCGTGGCCATGAGCAGTTACCACTGGCCGGGCAACATTCGTGAGCTCCAGAACAAGATTAAGTCGGCCTTAATCATGGCTGATAGCAAACTCATCACTGCCGACGACCTGGCACTTAATCTACAAAGTGATGAAGAGCAACCGAAAATGGCGCTTAACCTGCGTCAGGTGCGGGAGCAGGCAGAGAAGCAGGCAGTACTGAAAGCACTGGCCTTAAGCGATGGAAACGTGTCTAATACAGCAAATTTGCTGGGTGTGACGCGTCCCACACTTTATGCGTTGATGGACAAGTACGCCCTGCAGCGGTAATCGAATTTAAGAAGGCAGTAATGGATAAATCTCAAACTGAGATGAATATTTTGGTCACCCCTGAGATGGCCAACTTTTCCGGAAAGATGCATGGTGGCGCCATGCTTAAGAAACTCGATGAAGTGGCATACACCACCGCTATTCAATACAGCGGTCAGTATGCAGTGACCCTGTCGGTGGATCAGGTACTGTTCAAGAGCCCGGTGGAGATTGGTGAGTTTGTCACCTTCTCGGCCTCGGTGAACTATACCGGCCATACCTCCATGGAAGTGGGGATTCGGGTGGTCGCCAAAAACCTGAAAACTCAGGAAGAGCGCCACACCCACTCTTGCTACTTCACCATGGTTGCGGTGGACGAAAAGGGTAAAACCGTTGCCGTGCCGCCGCTCGAGCCAAAAACCGAAGCCGCCAAGCGCCGCTATCAAGCTGCAATGAAGCGCCGGGCGCGCAAGCTGGAAGACCGCCAAGCCGGTTAACCTTGACTAACGGGGCTTTGCGCCCCGTTTTTTATTTTCGGCCCTAAACCACCTACTTCAGTAGGTGGTTATCATCCGGTGAGGCTTTGCCTGAAGACCCGCTCATGCTAAATGCGCCTTTGATTTTTAGCGAAGTCAAAAGGACAAATAACATGAGCAGATACAAGCAAGCATCACACGTATTTTGGCGGTGTCAATATCACATAGTTTGGACGCCCAAGTACCGATTTAGGATATTGAGAAATAATGTAGGGAAAGAAGTCTATCGGTGTATTCAAGTTTACTGTGCTCAGTTGGGATGTGAGGTCGTC
>NZ_AUBY01000026.1 GCF_000429485.1 Aliagarivorans marinus DSM 23064
TCAGCTTTGGCGGAACCTTTACAATCAAGTGTACGTGGTCACTTTGGACGCTGAGCTCGACGACCTCACATCCCAACTGAGCACAGTAAACTTGAATACACCGATAGACTTCTTTCCCTACATTATTTCTCAATATCCTAAATCGGTACTTGGGCGTCCAAACTATGTGATATTGACACCGCCAAAATACGTGTGATGCTTGCTTGTATCTGCTCATGTTATTTGTCCTTTTGACTTCGCTAAAAATCAAAGGCGCATTTAGCATGAGCGGGTCTTCAGGCAAAGCCTCACCGGATGATAACCACCTACTGAAGTAGGTGGTTTAGGGCCGAAAAAAAAAAAGCCCCGCATAGCGGGGCAAATCACAAAGGAACATATGTTTAGGGAGTACTCCCTAATCGCAAGCGATCTGACAGGGTTGAACAGATCACTGGCTACTCGGCCTCATCCATGAAGGGCGCAAGATTCTGCTGCTAAGCGTTCAGCGCTGCACTTGACTCATAGCTCGGATAGTCGGTATAGCCGGCTTCCGCGCCGCCATATAAAGTGTTTTGGTCTGCCTCTGCTAGAGGATATTGATGCTTGAAGCGTGCAGGCAGATCAGGGTTAGCAATAAACGGCATACCGAACGACACCACGTCACTGGCCGACTGTTGCAGGCTTTGCTCGGCGCTGGCTGCGCCATAGGCGCCGTTTGCCATGTAGGCCCCATCGAAACGCGCTCGAAGCGCTGCGAAGTCGAAGCCATCAGCATCGGCGCCAGCAAAACGCTCCACCACATGCAGGTACGACAAGCCCACGGGGGAGAGCTGCTCGACCAGGTGGTTAAACAGTGCCTGTGGGTCGCTGTCTGACATGCTGTTAAAGGTGCCGGTGGGTGAAATGCGCACCCCTACCCGGCCTTTGCCCCATACCTCGACCACTGCTGCCACTGTTTCTAGTGTCAGGCGGGCGCGGTTTGCGATGCTACCGCCGTAGTTGTCATCGCGTTTGTTGCTGCCATCGCGCAGGAACTGATCCAACAGGTAGCCGTTGGCAGCGTGGACTTCTACGCCATCAAAGCCTGCTTGTTTGGCATTAATCGCAGCTTGACGAAACTGCTCGACAATGCCGGACAGCTCATCGCCTTCCAGCGCCCGTGGCACTTCAAAATCCAGCAGGCCTTTTTCGGTAAACGCTTGGCCCTCTGGCGCAATCGCCGAGGGAGCAACAGGCAGGCCACCATCGGCCTGCACTTCGCGGTGAGATACCCGGCCTACGTGCCACAGCTGCAGTACGATTTTGCCGCCTTCTTGATGCACGGCGTCGGTGACTTGCTGCCAGCCTGCAATTTGCTCAGCCGAGTGAATCCCCGGAGTAAAAGCGTACCCTTTACCCTGCGGCGATATCTGGGTCGCTTCGCTGATGATCAGACCTGCTGATGCACGCTGTCGATAGTACTCGACGTTGATTGCGTGAGGGATATCACCGGGCTGCGCTGCACGCGAACGGGTTAGTGGCGCCATGACTACACGATTTTCCAGCGCAATCTCACCCATGGTGAGCGGGGTAAACAGTTTTTCCAAGTTCATGATGCTTTCCTTGTTCGAAATACTTTCTATGTTTGAGAAACAAGCGTTATACAGCGGCGCTAACCAAGTAGCTGCCGTTGCCTTTGAGCATCTCAACGAACAGCTCTGGGAACTCTGCTACCACCGAGCCCGCTACCGATTCACGCACCAGCACCCGCTCTGAATAAGCAGCCAAGCTTGGGTAGCCCTTTAGCAAATCGGTGCTCAGCTTGTCTTTGATAACGGCCAGACGGGTGAATACCGGGATAATCGAGGTGTCGAGCAGCCCCAACGCATCGCCCGAGAAAAAGGCCTGTTCGCCAAGTAGTTGCTGTAGCTGGGCGAGCTTTTGCTCGAAGGCACTAAGCTGGCTTTGATAATCGTCAGCACTGCTGGCATTGCCCAGCATGTATTGGTTCATCAGCACCTGACTGGCGTACTCAATCCAGGCGCGTTGGATGGCTTTGGCGAAGGGCTCGTCGGCTAGTAGGCTGCCGGGGGAGACTTCATCGAGGAACTCGTTGATAACCGCAGACTCAAACAGCACCTCGTCGCCATACTTCAACACTGGCACCTTCCCCAGCGGGGAGATCGCCAAAAACCAGTCTGGCTTGTTACGCAGATCGATGTAGGTGATGTCATAATCGATGCCCTTCTCTCGCAGGGTAATCACCGAGCGCTGGACAAAGGGGCAAAGTTTGAAGCTGATCAATTCGATGGGCTTTAGAGACATTTGGGCTTCCTTATCGGCTATCTTAGGTCTAAAGTATCGTATGTAACCTATGTGTCATATTGAAACATAGTATACAAAGGAAACTATAGGTATCTGCCTGTAGCTTCACAAGTACCCACTTGAAAGATAGTTAGTATCCTGGAGGTGCCTTTTGGCGGAATCACTGGCCTTAGCGCAAGAAAAAAAATCGAAAGAAAATGCCAAACCAAGTATTCAGGGCTGCCCAGTTACCACGGCGATTGAGGTTATCGGTGGCAAATGGAAGGTGGTGATCCTCTATCAACTGCGCGGCAAAACCCTGCGTTTTGGCGAGCTGAAGAAACTGATTCCCCGCATCACCCAAAAGACCCTCACCCAACAGCTGCGCGATCTAGAGCAAGCCAAACTGGTCGAACGCACGGTATATGCCGAAGTGCCACCGCGAGTTGAATACCGCACCACCGAGCTTGCCGAGCAACTCAGCCCAGTGCTAGACCAGCTATGTGAATGGGGCAAGCTTTACGAGCAGGCGCATCAGGGGAGTGAGTGAGCGCGTTTTGAACATCGTTAGGTCAGTTATTACTGACATAGACTCAGGTAACTTGCTTAAAATCAATCAATAACGTGTGGGCGCGTTAACTCGTTTGATTCAAAATACCTTGCTTGCGAGTGTAAGCGCAGCCCAGCCAAGGAGAAGGCACCAGAGTTGTTGTGATGAGAAGCAAAGGCTTTACCTTGATCGAGCTGGTTATTGTAGTGGTTGTTTTAGGCATCCTTGCGATAACGGCCGCCCCCAAATTTCTTTCTATGCAAAGTGATGCGCGCTCTTCCAGCATTGAAGGGCTACGCGCGGCCTTAGCCTCCGGCGCGACCTTGGTGTATTCCAAAGCGATTATCGAAGGGCTTGCGTCCGGAAATGCCAACTTGGATGTGACAGGCGATGGCAGCGGCGATATCTCAATTCGGGCGGGCTACCCTCGAGTTGCCGCCTCCTGCAATACCTTTGTTAACAACCTTCAATATTGGGTTTCGCTGACGATAGAGGCATCCTGCAATGCAAACAGCAACGCGGACTGGTATGGCGTTGTTGAAGCGAATATGTTTCATTTTATGCCCGCTGGGTATACCTCCATCAATGAGAACTGCTTTGTCACCTACACGACGGCTTCTGAGTTTGTCGGTGGTTCATGGATAGATACCGACTCCGCGACCATCGAGTCTGTGACCACGGGCTGCTAGTGGCGGCCTACTCTAGAGCTTCATGCTCAACCAAAGCATATCCTGATGCTGAATCCCCTCTTCAAAAATTGGCTCAGGATAGTTGTCCAGAAAGTGATTTTTGAGCACCGCTTCCACCCGAAAACCCTGACGTTGGTAGAACGCCAACTGATAGCCAAAGGTGCCGGTGCCCAGCTCAAGCACACCTGCGCCCTGCTCTGTTAGCGACTCAATCACAAAGGCGAGTAAACGGCTACCCACACCATGTTTTTGCCACTTGGGGTAGACCGAGATGTTCATAAGCTCGTAACGCCCCGCAGCGCGCTGCACACAAATGGCCCCACCGACAAGCTCGCCACCCACCGAGGCACCAAAACCCTCGCCTTGCTCATGGTATAGCGCAACCCGCTCAGGCTCAGGGTCGGCCTCGGTAAGCAATGACATGGGAAGTTGTTTAGCAGGCAAGCGCTGCAGGGTTAACTCGATGGAAGTACTCATGATTAGCGTTTTACTTAACTTATTGTGTTCTATTGGCACTGGCCGCGGCTGGGCTCGGCTTTGTTGATCTCGAGGGTGGTGAACTCATAGTGATAGATGCCCAAATGCCCGTAGCTGCCCGCCTTGGAGCGCTGCCCTTTGGCTTCTATATAAGCGGTTTGCTCAAAGCATGGGGTATCGCCAAGATCGCAACGTGGCTGGGCATTGATTTGCGCCATGACCGCCGACCAATTTGTGGCATCCCAAGAGTCATTCCCCAGCCACCAATATTGGTCGCTACCACACTCTACAAAGGCCATCATCTCGGGGCCAAAGCGGACTTCGCCTTGGTAATGCTTGCTACAGGCCGATAGGGTCAATGCAGCACCGAGCACAACGCTGCGGGTAATCAGACTTGTCGCTGGAATGGATAAACCAAGCATGGTTTGCTCTGTCTCTACTTATACCTTGCCCCAAAGTTGCGCTAACTATACCAAACCCTCCACGCTAAGGGGTTGATGACATAAGCATTTACTTGCTTTCTTGTTGGAACATCTCAAACTGGCGCATGGGCATACCATCGATTTCTGCGAAGATGCCTGTTAGCTCTAATCGCTCGTCGTAGCGTTTTAGCCCGCCGTCTTTGCCAATCAGCAGCACACCTTCGGTGTAGCTGGCCAACGATGATTGCAGCTCTTGCCAAAAGGCATCACTGACCTGCCCGCGGTAATTGCTGACGCGCTCGGGCGCTGCAATAAACCACAACACATGCCGCTCTTCGATGGCCGATTGTTGCTCGTAAAGCTGCTGCAGCTCCTGCTCATAGGATGGGCTTGCTAACACTACGATGACGCGGTTTTGCCAAATCAGTTGCTTTAAGCTGCTCAGGGGCTCGTCGGCATAGCTGGCGCCGCTGAATGATGCGAGCATAACGCTGGCAGAAACCAAACAAGATTTTAGGTGAGTCATTGCGCGATGCTCCTTTGTTGAAACTAACAGCTACGACTCGATATCCGAGTGTCGGTCCATAAAGGAAACTACGCGGTAAACAGTAGGAGTGATTAGCAAGATTGTCACCCGAGGCCAACGCCCCGGATGACACTATTACAACTCAGTGGCTAGCCTACTCAACTCATAAAGCCGAGGTCCGTCATACTGAAGTTGGCGAATAGCGATGGGAATATCGCCGCCAAGCTTGAGTCAGACAAGCCCATCCAACGCCCCATAGTGGCCGCCATTTGCTCATGGGCCAGCGTGGGGGTGAGCCTGCCCCGCCCATAGTCATCCGGGCTGCCGACACTGAGGTCTGGGTAGGTACCGTACGCACCGGGATTAACCGCGCCGCCCGCCACAAACTGGAAGCTACCCCAGCCATGGTCAGTACCCTTGTTGCCGTTGTTGTGAATGGTACGGCCGAAGTCCGAGGCGGTGAAGGTAGTGACGCTACTTTGGTTCGCCCCCAAAGCAAGCGTAAAGTCGCTGATGGACGAGCTTACTTGCCCCAACAAGCCATCGTGTCGTGGGATCTGGTTACGATGGGTATCGAAGCCGCCCATGTTCACGATAAACACCTGCCGGGATACAGTGCCCGACGCCATGCTGGCATCGATCACCCGTTTCACTGCGCGGAGCTGTCTACCCAGCGAGGTTCCACCGTCAATATTGGTATCGAGCGCCGTACCTTCCACGGCTTCGCGGATCACCTTGAAGCCTTGAACGAACTCGTCTTGCTGGTACTGCATCTGCCGGGTAAACAGGCTGCGGCGTGCGGTACCCACCGAGCTCTCAAAAGCAGCTTCGGCTTCCGGCGATGCGCTGAACGCTGTCAGGTTTACCAAAGATCCGTCCGAGCCTACCCGTGAGTCCGCCTGCACCGCGCCTTTGAGCAAGGTGTTGGAGCCAAGTGATACCAGTGATGGCAGCACCGAGCCGCTGCCGGCCAAGATGTCCATCATCATCCCGCCCCAGCCAAAGGGTCCGTACTCATCGGTGCTGAGATTCCAGCTGGTCTCCCAAGCATATTGCTGACGAGAGTGATTAAACAGCCCCGGCGGGTTGCGCTGGCCACTGCCTATCGGCCCAATACGCGGCCCGATGTTTAAAATGGCTGCCGCCTTGCCTTCGAGAAACAGCGACTGCATGCCGACCATAGCGGGATTGAGCGCGATGGGATTGCCCGCCCAGTCACTAGTGCCGGTGTCGAGCAAGCTATCGCGCGCTTTAGCGATGTCGGGCCTGCGTGAAGCGTACGCAGCATGTAGCTGCTCATCGGTGGTCATAATCATATTGGCCGAGTCATTACCGCCACGCAGGAATACGCACACCAAGGCCTTGTAGTCGCCATCGGCTGCGGCCGCGGTTTTAGGCAAGCTCATTACCAATGGCACAGAGCCCAGCAGACCGGCTTTCTTTAAAAAGTTCCTTCTTGAAATCGTCATGACATTACTCCTGTACCAAAAATTCTGGGGACATCAAGGCGACCCAAAGTAGTTTGCGAAGCTCGCTTTGCTTGCCGGTATTCAGCTCGTCGTAGAGATCGCTCAGTATTGGCAATAGCTCATCACTGATTTCGCCTGCGAAGAAGGTGTCGGCTACAAGCTGTAGGAAGCCGGCTTTGTCGTTGCTCCAGGCTGCGGCCAAGGGGCTGTAGTCCATATATAAGCGACCGTTGTTTTTACCATCGACCGAGCCATCAAAGGTGGCGTCGCCCAATTTGCGATACAGCAGGTTGCTCATGGCAACAAACTCAGGGGTGTCATACAGCGCGAATACCGGCCCGATGGTTTGCAGCTCGTCGGCCACGCCCTGATTCGCATCATTGATTGGCCCGTTCGGTACATAGCTGGCCGGGTAGAAGTTAAACACGCTCGGCGCGCCTAATGGGGTTTGCGAGAAAGACACGCCTTCGGGGCTGTACTGTGAGTCATAGCCATAGCCCAAGGAAGTATCGCGGTGGTGCGGATAGTTATCGCCCATCTGCGCATTCAGGGCGCGGTAGATAGCGGCCATCACCAAGATCGGCTCGCGGGCTTTCTCCAGCTCAACATCACCAGATTGCACCGCTGGGTCGAGCAAGATGGCACTAACAACCTGGGCCAAGTCACCTTGGCTATCGGCGAACACTTGTGCCACGCGGGCGACATAGTCTTGGCTAGGATTGGCAGTGACCAGGTGACGAATCAAATGGCTACTGACATGCACCGCGGTTTCGGGGCGGCCCATCAACAGGTTAAGGGCTTGCTCAAGGTCAGTCATGGCGTCCTGGCCCTCTTTGAACACCTCGCCCAACACCACTTTTTGCTCAGTATCATGATGACTGGCATTCACTGACATGGGCGATAGCAAGTCGTTGCCATTCACTGACCAACCCGTGAACACCCGCGCCAACTCAATAACATCTTCCTCGTAGTAGGCTGGCATTGGGTCGCCAAACTGATCGTACACAAAGCCGCCATCGAGGGTGCGAGCCAGCTCACCGAGGGTAAACAGCTGCATAATCTCGCGCGCATAGTTTTGGTCCGGCATGGAACCGGTGATGCTTTCAGCCTTGCTGCCCGTGAAGGTAAGGTACAGGCCCATCACCGGCGATTGGCTCACCTCCAGCAACAGATCGCGGTAGGAGCCGAAGGCATGGCGCACCATGATGTCGTAGTAGTTGGCTAAGGCTTTAGCACGGCTGTCGCCAACCAGCGCAGCGTCGTTTTGCGAGACCACCACCAACTGGCTCAGGGCAAAGGCCACCCGCTGGCGAAGCTGATCGTCGCTATTCAGCGCAATCCCCCACCACGCATTGCTACGGTAGTTACGATGCTCTTGCATCGAGCCATTGATGTCGGCGCGGATCTGCTGAATGCGTAAGTACTCGTCCAGGTGATAGGAAGGCTCTGCCATTAGTTGTAGGTCGAGCCAATCCTCGGTCTCGGTACCGACTAACTCTTCCGCCGCAGTCACACTCGGACCAAAGGTAGCGCGAGTTAGCAGCTTGAACGCCTCGCCATAGTCGAGAACCAAGTCAACGGGTGGATCGATTGGGCCTGGGTCGACTAGCTCACCGGTGCCGTAGAGCTCGATCTGGTTAAGATTGAAGTCGCCATAGAAGCGATTGCCATCGGCATCATCGTGGTGATGAAACTGAAATGACAACACGGTGGGCGCCGATACGGTGAGTGGCTTGTCCAGCACAATGCTTATCCAGCCGCTGGTGCCCTGCTCAATCACCCAGTTGCCGATGGTTTTCACCGCTACGTTTTGGCTGCCATCGTCTGCGATAGTGCGCAGGTAGAGGCCGTCGGTATAGCGAGAGGTATCGTAGAGAAGACGGAACTCCTCAACCGTGGTCTCCTGTTCGAACGCGACAACCAAGTAGTTGATACGCTTTATCGAGCTGCCATCAGAGAGCCACTGAGTATTGATGTCGCCATCGATGGCGTGCTCAGCGGGATAACCAGCTAAACTGGGCGAGGTTCGTGCGTCTAATGTTAGTTTTAATTTACCGTAGTCACTTGCAGAATACGCAACAAGCGGCATGGCGAACAGCAGCCACAACACCACTTGAGATATCCTGACAAGGTATGTCTCAATGCGTTCCTTCATTGGTGTTCTCCCAAATTTGAATACAGGCACCTTATTGATGCATTTGTCACTATAGTGACAAAACACTCATTAACGTCGCGGTATTTTTGGGAGCCAGATCAATTTCAGCGCGAATACAGGCGGAATTTGATATTAGTTTGAGGAGAGATTTAGCGCGAGACCATAGAGCGAAAACTCTATTTTAACAATGGGTTACGTATACATTAAGTTAGACCAAATGGTCAAAGTGACACGCTATTGTTTAGAGAATGCCAAACGCAAGCCGAGGTAGCTCAGGGTGAGCGCGAAGCTATTTTTAATCCAGCGAATCAACGAGGGGCGTGCCGCAATCTGGCGCTTTAGCTGTGCGGCGAGCGCCCCGTAGCCAATAAACACCAGCAGTGTCATCAGCATAAATACCCCGGCCAATTTGGCGATTGCGAAGGTGACGTGAGCGTCTTGGATATCCAAAAACTGTGGCAAGAAAGCCATAAAGAACAGCGAGAGTTTGGGGTTAAGTACATTAATCAAGCAGGCATTGCGCGCGATCGCACACAGTGTCTGCCGCTGAGCATCTTGCACCTCAAAGCCGCTATTATCGCGCCAGGTGCGCCACGCCAAATAAAGCAGATAAGCTGCCCCGGCGTACTTAATTAACTGGTAGGCCAACGCACTGGTATGGAACAGCGCAGCTAAGCCGACAATGCTCGCCAACGCCGCTGGCACAATCCCCAGGGTGCAGCCAAGCGCAGCCGCCACACTGGCGCGAAAGCCTTGAGAAAAGCCGACTGCTAAGGTGTAGAGCACGCCAGTCCCCGGCATTAACACCACCAAAAATGCACTGACTAAAAATGCCCAGCTCATACCCCTCACTCCTTGAAGCCCTTCGCTCCTTGAAATTACTACAGAATCGCCTGTACTTCCCAGCAACTCACGAATGCAAATCACTCGCACGCTTTCAAGATGGGCCGCAGGTCCTCCAGCTTATCAAACAAATGCCAGACATAGTTATCGCTTCCCGCTTCGCGGTGCGGGTGCAAATCTGCCAGCTTGGGATCGCAGCAGTAGGAGCGGAAGGCCTCAACCGACTCCCACTCCACCAGTATCAGTACTAATCTCGGCGCGATATCGCCTTTCACCGCCTCACGAAACTTACCCAAAGAGACCACCTTTCCGCCGTGGGCCTGCACCTCGGCAGTAGAGCGGCGGGCGTAGTTGAGGTATTCCTCACGGTTAGCGATATCAAACAGATTTAGCGCGTAAACGGCCATGTTCAATCCTTTTTGAGTAGTACTTTTCACTAGTCTAGGAGCTCTAGCGGCAACGAGTAAGATGATGAACTGTCTTAATTTCCTATCAGACACAAGCCTATCTACCGAGTTACGCATCGCTTTTGCTAGATCTCACACTTGGCTTCGCAGTTTGGTGAAAGCGCTTACGCAACTTTCGTGGCAATGGCATTTTGTTTGGCTTGCCCTCAAAGAACCTAACTTTGCCAGCTGGCACCAGCGCTGAATTTCGTAACATCTGAGTCATTAGGTTTGAAAGCTGCTCGCATTTTTCGGAAAAGCGCTTTCATGAGTTAGCTCCCAGATAGCCGGGAGCTCAGTTACAAGCGAGGACCCAATGAGTCAACAATACGGTTACTTTGATGACGCACGTAAGGAGTACGTGCTAACCACCCCCAAAACCCCGATCAAATGGTGTAACTATGTCGGCACCTTGAACTTTGGCGGGATCGTTGACAGCACCGGTGGCGCGCTGATCTGCAAGCAAGACCCGGCGCTCAACCGTATCACCAAGTACATTGCCCAGCTGCCTCAGTCTGATTTCAAAGGCTCGACTATCTACATCCGTCGCCACACTGAGCATGGCTATGAGCTGTTCTCCCCCTTCTTTACGCCAACCCTAACGCCACTGGATAAGTTCGAGTGTCGGGTAGGCCTGTCGTACACCCGCTGGTGCAGTGAAGCCCATGGCATTCGCACCGAGGTAACCCTGTTTGTACCACCGGGCAGCGAAACCCTGGTTCAGGATATCAAGGTGACCAATATCTCTGACCAGCCACAAACAGTCGATGTGGCGCCGGTTTACGAGTTCACCCACTTTGACGCGCTTAAACAGCTGGTTAATGCCGACTGGGTGCCGCAGACCATGACCCTGAAAGCCCACCAAGAAACCGGTGGCGAAGTGGTGCTAGAGCAATACGCCTTTATGAAGCGCGATACTGCAGTGAACTACGTAACCTGTAACCGCCCGGTCGATTCGTTCGATGGCGACCGCCGTGTATTCTTAGGCGAGAACGAGTTTGGCTCGTGGGCCAAGCCGCTGTCGCTGATGGAAGAGAGCCTGAGTAACTCAGAATGCGTGCGTGGCGATAACATCGCGGCCTTATTGGTTAAGCTGGGCGAGCTAGCCCCGGGTGAGAGCCAGCGCTGCATTACCCAACTTGGCCAAGCAGATAATCTAGCCGCTGCCAGTGACGAAATCGCCCGCTACCGCCGCGAAGAAGAGGTTGATGCCGCCTTCGCCAAGCAAGCGGATTTCTGGGAAAACTACCTGCAAGCGATGCAAGTGGACACCCCCGATGCGGCTATGAACTCGATGCTGAACGTGCACAACCCTCGTCAGTGCCACACCACCAAGAACTGGTCACGTTATTTGTCGCTCTACCAGTTGGGCTATGGCGCGCGTGGTATTGGCTTCCGCGACTCATCGCAGGACATTATCGGTGTGATGTCGCACATGCCGGAAGAGGCCCGCGAGTTTGCAGAGCGCCTGATGTCGGTGCAAAACCCCGACGGCAGCGCCATGCACCAGTACTTCCCGCTGACCATGGAAGCCAACGAAGGTGACTCCCGCGAAGAGCCGGAAAGCCTGAACTTCTACGGCGATGACCATCTGTGGATGGTATTGGCCGTGGCGCAATACCTCAAAGAGACCGGCAACCTGGAGTTCCTGAGCGAGGAAATCCCCTTCTACAGCAAAGAGCTGGAGCTGGCCGACCGCGAGCGTGGCACCGTGTATCAACACCTGCTGCGTGCCATCGACTTTACCTGGAACAACGTCGGCAAGCATGGCCTGCCGCTGCTCGGCTTTGCCGACTGGAATGACTGTGTGAACCTGCCACCGGGCGCGGAGTCACTGTTTATCGCCAACCAGTTTGGCCGTGCGCTGAAAGAGATGTTGGAGGTGGCCGAAGCCATCGACGATAACGCTAACAAAGAGATCTTCCAGCACTACTACGACGAGATGAAAGCACGGGTGAACGAGCACGCCTGGGACGGCCAGTGGTGGCGCCGCTACTACACCGCAGAAGGCGAGCCAATTGGTTCTTCGCAAAACAGCCACGGCAGTATCTACACCAACGGTCAAAGCTGGCCAGTAATCTCCGGCTTTGCCGAGGGAGAGCGCATGGAGTCTGGCTTGCAGGCGGTCTATGACAAGCTCAATACCAAGTACGGCATTATGTTGTCGGGCCCCGGCTACGACGGCTTTGACCCCAACTTGGGTGGTGTCAGCACCTATCCCCCGGGCGCTAAAGAAAACGGCGGGATCTTTCTACACGCCAACCCGTGGGTGATGATTGCCGAGGCAATCGCAGGTAATGGTGATCGGGCATTTGAATACTACAACCAGATCAACCCGGCCTTCCATAACGACAACATCGATGTCTTTGAGTCCGAGCCCTACTGCTATCCGCAGAACATCCTCGGCAAAGAACATAAGCAATTCGGTCTGGGCCGCAACGCGTGGCTCTCAGGTACCAGCTCATGGTGTTACGTGGCAGCAACCCAATTTATCTTGGGTGTGCGCCCTAGCATCAACGGTCTGGTGATAGACCCCTGTATTCCAAAGTCCTGGGATGGATTTACCGTGGTACGTCACTATCGGGGGGCTGACTATAAGATTACGGTCAGCAACCCAGACAACATCTGCAAAGGTGTCAGTCAGGTGCGGGTAAACGGTAGCCTTATCGATGGCCAAGTGCTGCCGGTATTGGGCGAAGGCACCCATCAAATTGAAGTAGTGATGGGATAGGCTACAGCCTACATTCATTCGTTCTCATTCCCTTTCTTGCCCCCTTTCCCAGGGGGCCTTTTTTTGCCTGTAGATCCCCATCCCTCGCTCGCCCGTAGCCATCACTAACCTAAGAACTTGGATGAGTGTTGATGGCAGAGATCAATCTACTGTGGTTTAAGCGCGACCTGCGGCTGCGCGATCACCCGCCGCTGTGCCAAGCGATTTCTGACGGCAAGCCCTGCGTGCTGCTGTATGTGTTTGAGCCCTCGTTGATTGCTGATCCCCACTACGACCTGCGCCACTGGCGCTTTGTTTGGCAATCCCTACAAGGCCTGCAACAGCAGCTCAAGCCCTTTGGGGCGCGAATAATAGTGGGCATTGGCGAAGTGCTTGATGCGCTAGAAGCCCTCAGCAGCGAGCACACCATTGCCAAGCTCTATTCGCATCAGGAGATCGGCCTCGATGTTACCTATCAGCGCGATATCGCCATCGCGCATTGGTGCAAGCAACACCAAGTCCGCTGGCAGGAATCGCCCTCTGGTGCGGTACAACGCGGACTGCGCCACCGCGGTGACTGGGATAAGCACTGGCAGCAAGTCATGCGCGCACCCTGCGTCCATCCTGACTTAAGCCGGCTACGCTGCGTAAATCTGCCGCCATCAACGTTGAGGTTAAGCGGTAAACTACCGACTGAATGGCAGCAAGCCAACCAGCAGTTTCAGCACGGCGGCACGGACCATGCGCTGGCTGTTCTCGATTCCTTTTTTGAACAGCGCAGTCAGGCTTATGCCTATGGCATCTCCAAACCAGCCCAGAGCCGCGAGAGCTGTTCGCGGCTCTCGCCCTACCTGGCGTGGGGCAATATCAGCCTACGCGAGGCTTATCAGCGCCTGTTAGCGCACTGGCAGCGCCCGGGCTGGCGCAAATCCTTGAGCGCGCTGAGCTCACGGCTGCATTGGCATTGCCACTTTATCCAGAAGTTTGAGAGCGAACACCGCATGGAGTTTGAGCATATCAACCGCGGCTACCAGGCGTTTCTCTTTAGCCAAGGCGATGAGAGCGAGCGGATGCTGCGTGCTTGGGAGCAAGGCCAAACCGGCTTTCCACTGATTGATGCCTGTATGCGCTGCTTGCTGGCCACCGGCTATATCAACTTTCGTATGCGTGCCATGTTGGTGAGCTTTCTGTGCCATCACTTGGGCATTGATTGGCGGCGTGGCGTACATCATCTGGCGCGCCAGTTCCTCGATTTTGAACCGGGGATCCACTACCCACAGTTTCAGATGCAAGCCGGCGTCACCGGCACCCACACCCTGCGGATCTACAACCCGGTCAAGCAGTCGATAGAGCACGACCCGGACGGCGAGTTCATTCGCTGTTGGTTGCCTGAGCTGGCTCCCCTGCCCCTTGAGCTGTTGCATCAACCTTGGCAAATGAGCCCCATGGAGCAACAGATGTTCGGCTTGCAACTTGGCAGCGACTATCCCGAGCCTATCATCGACCTCGTAGAGAGCGGCAGAGCAGCGCGCGCCAGCTTATGGTCTTTTCGCAATCAACCGAAGGTAAGGGCCGAGCGTGAGCGGATCATCGCCCGGCATGTGCGCCCGCAAGACCGCGGTCGCCACCCTCGCTAATGCATCACTACCCAAGCCGCTTAGGCCGGCGCCGCGCCAAACCAAGTAAGCCAACAAAGCGGTGTTGCCGCTGTGGGCTGCCCTTTGAGTGGCGCAAGAAATGGGCGCGTTGCTGGGATGAGGTGAAGTATTGTTCAAAACGCTGCAGAAACAACAGCAATTAGTTTAAATAATGAGCAATAGAGACATCCCCCAAATATATTGCTATTATCCCGCCCATTCGCGAACGGATCGCTTGGTTTTACCTCTCGGTTCATTCGTCGACTCTGTTGGTAAGCCCTGCGTCCATGATACTGGGAGCTTACAACCTTGACTCTGCTAGTTATTACCCTCTTCTGCTTGCTGATCTGCGCAGCTTTTATTACCAAGCTGGCGCTGCTTTCTATGAGTCGCGAGCAGATCTCCGCTGACAAAATTAATCGCCAACAGTGGCCTACCCTGAGCGTGATCATTCCCGCCCGCAACGAGGAAGCCAACATCGCCAAGTCGCTCGGCTCCATCGTGGCGCAAGACTACCCCAGCGATAAACTGGAAGTGATTGTAGTAGACGATTACTCGGAAGACCGCACCCATGCCATCGTCGACCAAATCGCCGCCGACAGCGAGATCGCCGTTCGCTGCGTGATGGGCCGCCCGCTACCCAAAGGCTGGATTGGCAAGAGCAACGCCTGCATGGCAGGTGCCCTAGAAGCCAAAGGCGACTATCTGTTCTTTATCGACGCCGATACCAAATCAGAGCCAAGTATGCTGCGCGCCACCATCGACTTTATGATGAATAAAGGCATCGATATGCTCTCGTTTAACCCGCGCCAAGAGATGGTGTCAAAGTCTGAGCGTATGCTGCTGCCGGGGCTATTCTTGTCGATTGCTTCGTCAATGAAATTCAAAGACTCCAATGACCCGAGCAAAGAGGAAGCCATCGCCAACGGTCAAGCCATGCTGTTCAAGCGCAGCGCTTATGATGCGGTGGATGGTCATGGCTTAGTCGCCTCAGAAATCTCAGAAGACTTGGCGTTTGCCCGCGGCATGAAACAGCGCGGCTTTAAGATCTTCTGGGCCTTCGCCGACGATTTGATGAGCACCCGCATGTACACCTCTGCCAAAGAGATCTGGGATGGCTTCTCCAAGAACATGAACCGCATTATGCAGTGCGACACCAAGCTCAGCGTGGCCAAAGGCCTGCTCACCAATATCGTGTTGGCGTGGTCTCCGCTGGTTCTGACCGCCGTGTCTTACTTCAGCCATCAGTCCAGTGGCGATCCGCAGCACTTTGCCAGCTTGGTGCTATCGGGCTTGATGTTAGCGGTTAGCATCATCATGTATCTGGTGCTCAGCAAAGAGCTGTTTGTCCCGATGGTGTACGCCTTCGCGGTACCGTTCGGTATCACCTACCAAGGCCTTATCTTGATTAACGCCTACCTGCTGTCAAAACGTAAAGCCATTCAATGGAAAGGACGGGTCATCGAATCATGAGCAAACTAATGTTAAGCCCTGTTAAGGCCCTGCTGAGCCTGCTGTTGGTTATGTTTACCTTCGGCTCGCCCTTCGCGCTCGCTGAAGAACAGCAGGCAGAACAAAAGCAGACAGCAGCCAACCCATGGAAACAAGTGCGCGAGCGCAACGGTGTGACGGTGTTTAACCGCCGTATCCCCGGTATCGCCTTCAAAGAGTTTATGGCGGAAACCGTGGTAGAGGCCGATCTGCACACTCTTATCGCGGTGTTTAACGATGCACCAGCGGGCGTTGAGTGGGTAGAGAACGTCGACGAGATGCGACAGTTAGATCAGCTCAGCGAGAACGAAACCATTACCTACACCTACAGTAAAGCCCCTTGGCCAGTGTCCGACCGCGATGCAGTGGTACATAACCGCATCACCCAAGACCCGCGCACACTGGCAGTGACCATTCAGCAGCGCGGCGTACCTGAGCACATCGCCAAAGTAAAAGGTGCGGTGCGGGTACCAAGCCTCAGCTCCAGCTGGATCTTCACCCCGCAGGACGATGGCACCACCCACGTGCGCTATCAGGTACTGACCAACCCCGGCGGTAATCTTCCCGCGTGGCTGATTAACGCCGTATCGGTGTCTCAGCCCTACAAGACCCTGCGCGGCCTGCAAGAGATTGTGTTGCTGGAGCAGTATCAGAACGTGGAAATCGCGTTTATAGAGAACGGTCAAGGCAAGTAACTGCCCCGTATCAAGGAGCCTCCCCGGCTCCTTATTTACATCTCTCGGCCGTCGATACAAACCTTGTTAAGCCCACCTTTACATCAGCATTAGACCTACTAACTCACGCCTTTTCTTCGCTTGTTTTAAGCTAGCTTCACGCAAAGCGAGGGACACCATGAAGACTCATTACAGCTATTGGCTAAAACAGGCGTTAGCCGACGATAGCCAAAAAATTCAAACTTTAAACGGTAATATCGACGCCGATGTCGCCATTGTTGGTGGTGGTTATACCGGCTTGTGGACGGCAATCGAGCTTAAGCAAAAGCAACCTCAGCTCAAGGTGGTGATTATTGAGCGAGATCGTGTAGGCAGCGGTGCTTCGGGCTACAACGGCGGCTGCCTGCTAACCTGGTCCACCAAGTACCCTACCCTGAAAAAACTGTTTGGCGAGCAGCAAGCCCGTTGGTTGGTGGCCGAATCCGAACGCGCTATCTTCGAGATTGAGCAGTTCTGCCAGCAGCATGAAATCGATGCAGAACTGCGCTGCCATGGCAGCTATTATACCGCGACCAACCCAGCGCAATCAGGCGGCATGCAGCCGGTGATTGCCGAGTTGGAACGTTTGGGTATCAACAGCTGGCAGAGCACTAATCCACAGCAGTTGCCCGGGCTAACCGGCTCAGCGGTGCATAAAGAAGGCTACTTTTCACCCGCAGCCGGCAGTGTCCAGCCCGCCAAGCTTGCCCGCGGGCTGATGCGGGTGGCCCAAGAGCTAGGCGTGGAGATCTACGAGCAAACCGCGATGCGCAAGTTAAGCGAAACCCAACCTGCCAAGCTTCACACCGACAAGGGCGTGATTAGTGCCAAACAAGTGGTTCTGGCGACCAACGCGTGGATGCTCGACCAGTTCCCAGAGTTTAAACGCAACATCGTGGTGGTCTCCTCGGATATGGTGATCACCAAACCTGTGCCAGACGCACTTGCAGCAAATGGTCCTCAGCCCGGCGCAACGGTGGTCGATTCACGCATTTTTGTGCATTACTACCGCGACACGCTCGATGGCCGCTTAATGCTTGGCAAGGGGGGCAATCATTTCTCGTTTGCCAATAAGGTCAGCCCGATGTTTAAAGGCGAGAGTCGCTACCGCGCGCTGCTGGAGCGCTCTTTTGCCTGGCTGTTCCCGCAACTGTCTACGAGCGATATTCAAGAGAGTTGGACCGGCGGCTCTGATCGCTCCACCACCGGCTTACCCTTCTTCGGCTCGCTGCATGGCCACGGGCATATTTACTACGGGCTGGGATATTCAGGCAACGGGGTGGCGCAGACCCGGATTGGCGGGAAGATTTTGGCAAGTCTGACACTGGGCGAAGACAACGCCTATACCCGCTGCGGCCTCAATCAAGGGCCTCGTGGCAACTTTCCACCAGAGCCACTGCGCTGGCTAGGCGCGATGATGGTGCGCAATGCAGTGCGCCGGAAGGAACATGCCGAGCAAGCCGAGCGCCGGGTATCGCTGATTGACCGCTGGCTTGCCGAGCTGGCCGGGCCGGCGGGCAAAGCCGATAAGCTTTAGCTTTAACTTTAACTTGAAATTTCAAAGACCTAAGGTAGCCTTGCGAGGAAAAGTTCAGCCTCAGAGATAGTCTAATGCCAGATAACACCCCAGCACGCCGCCTACCGCCATTTAATGCGCTACGTGCCTTTGAGGCTGCCGCACGTTTGGGTAGCCTAAGCGGCGCTGCCAACGAGCTGCACGTTAGCAGAGCGGCGGTGAGTCAACAGGTGAAGCAACTAGAGGATTATCTGGGCGCAACGCTGTTTGTCCGCCAAGGCTCGCAACTGCGCCTCACCGAGCAAGGCGAGCAGTATCTGCCGCTGCTCAGTGAGACGCTGGACCGACTCAATATCGGCACTCAGCAGCTGTTTGGCAAGCAACCCAATCAAGTGTTACGCCTGCGTGCGGCGCATAGCTTCTGCCATTGCTGGCTATTGCCGCGCTTAGCTGACTTTCGCCGCCAGCACCCGGACATCCAGCTCTGCTTCACCGCAACCAGCCACCCTAGCGCCAGTGTCAATCAAGCGGTAGATCTGGAAATCATTAACGGCTACGGCGATTGGCAAGGTAAGCAGGCGCTGCATTTGCTTAAACAAGAGCCTTGGATAGTGGTTGCCAGTCCCGGTTTTGCCGCAACTCTCGCACCAAACGCAACTCCAGAACAGCTGGCTACAGCGGATAAGATTATGACCAGTGGCTATACCGAAAGCTGGCAGGATTGGTTTGCATTGGCCGGTATCAGCGCGACAGCTGGCGCACCCTCATTGATTTTTGACAGTACTCAACTCTCTTTGGAGGCCTGTAAGCAAGGTCACGGATTGCTGCTGGTAAAAGCGCTGTTGGCGGATGATGCGATTCAGCAAGGTGAATTGGTTCAGGTGCATTCACAGCAGATGTGTTCACAAAGCTTTCATTACCTGCTCACAGCCACCGAAAAAACCCAACAGCACAAAGTTATCGCATTCACCCGCTGGTTGTCCCAGAGCTTAGAATAAGCAGACTCTCGCCTGGGCGAAACGTAAACCAAGGAGGTTGACTGAGAGCGCTTGACAGAGCCGTTTAAAACTCATCGACTGTTTCACCCTGCGCCTGTGACCACAGCGCACAGTTCTTGCCTAGGCTTTTGGCTAAATACAAGGCCTTATCAGCCAAGGACAACAACGCTGAATCATCCATTTCCTTGTCAGCCAAAACGGTCACCCCCCCGGCGCTCATAGTGATCTCGCAACTTTCGGCGACTTCTACCAAACAGCCTTTGACCAACTCCAGCGCCCTTGCCTTGTAGAGCTCGGGCATCAGCACCACAAACTCTTCACCGCCGAAACGGGAGACTAAAAAACGCGGGTGGTCAAAGTGGTGGCTGAGCTGTTTGGAGACTTGCTGCAGTAGGCGGTCGCCAGCATCATGGCCATAGCGGTCATTGAATCGTTTGAAGTTATCGATGTCGAAGATCGCCACGGATATCGGCGAATGGGAGGTGGAGGATTGCTCCACCTCTTGGTCGAATACCTGCTTGTAGTGGCGGCGGTTGGCCAGCCCGGTCAAGCTGTCGCTGTTCGCCAGCCGCTCCAGCATCTTGCGCTGCTTTACCAGCTGCAGGTGAGTGCACACCCGCGCTTTCACGATGCCATGGTGGAAGGGTTTAAAGATATAGTCGGCCGCACCGAGCAGTAAGCCGCGCTCCTCATAGTTGCAGTCGTTAAGGCCAGAGATAAAGATCACAGGGATCTGTTTGGTAATGGCACTTTGGCGCAGCGCTGTGAGGGTCTCAAAGCCGTCCATTGCGGGCATTTTGATGTCTAAAATGATCAAATCCGGCACTTGCTCGCGAGCCTTGCGCAGCGCCTGCTCGCCGCTTTTTGCCAAGGTGATCGCCGCTTCCTCACGGAGCAGTTCACTAAGCACCCTAAGGTTCATCACCTCATCATCAACAATCAGCACCCGTTGCAAGCTATCCATCTTGCTCCTCCTCCAGCTGCTCAACTAGCTGAGTGACGATGACGTAGGCCTTCTCGTACTCCAACTCATCAAGATAAGTCGCCACCACCGATAATGCTCGCTGGTAAGAGAGGCGCTCTTCTAGCTGCATCACTACGATTTTCAGGGTGTCTTCTGCAGCAAACTCAGACTGATAAAGCTGCCTTTGTAAACGCTTCATGATATCGAGCAACTCACTGGGTTGCTTCACGTTAATCGCGCTTCGTCCTTCAAAAACGGTCGCTAGCTGAGCCAATAAATGATTAAGCTGCAGCTTCAGCTCTGCTAATTGATCAGACGCCTTACCGCTGCGTAGCTGCTGTTCGAGTACTGCTAGCTGCGTAGACAACGACAAAGCACCAATGTAGGCGGTGTTGGATTTGAGGCTATGAGCCTCATCGGCTAACTCCGTTAGATCTAGCCCCGAATCGAGCAGCTCCTCATTCACATAACGTTGGTAGAAGGCTTTAACCAGTGACAGAAACAGACCCGGCTTTTTGTTGAGGCGGGCCAATGCTTCATCCACATCCAACTGCTCCAAAGCACGGATCTGCGCCAACAACGAGGCATCATACTGTTTGCTGCCATGGCTATCGCCGTTGCTTCCAGCGCTAGCGATTCCCAAGCACTCCGCCAGCGTTCGATAGAGTGTCAATTCGTCAAGCGGTTTGCCAATGTGGCCATTCATTCCTGCATTGTGGCAATCGGCAATGGTCGCTTCACTGACATGAGCGCTAATAGCAATAATTGGCATAGTCAGCTGCATGGTCTGGCGAATAAAGCGGGTCGCCGAGAGGCCATCGAGCCGTGGCATCTGAATATCCATCAGCACCACATCGAACGCCTGTTCACTGAGAAGCTGCAGCGCCTCTTCACCATCGCGCGCCCATTCGATGGTAATCCCGCTCTCCTCCAGATAGCCTTCCACCACCTGATGGTTGATGGGGTTATCCTCCACCAGCAGCAAGCGGTAGGCGGATAAATCGAGCTGTGTCTGGGCTGTGGCAGCGGCGGCCGCCTCTTCGTCCAGCCCATTTAGCTCGCCACTCAAAGCCTGAAACAGCACTGAAGGGATCAGCGGTTTGCGCAAATAGCGACATACCAAGCCGCTATCAATATGTTGTTGAATCACATGCTGCTCGCAGCCAGATATCAGAAAAATTGGCGGGCAGTTCACCTTGAGCAGTTGGTGAATGCGCTCGGAGGTCTCAACGCCATCCATCTCAGGCATCTGCCAGTCCATTAGCACCGCATCGAAGTGTAGGGTTTTCTCCTTGGCATCTTGAACGCAGTCGAGCGCCTCAAAGCCGCTTTTGGCCAAGGTGACTTGATAGCCCAAGCCAATCAGCATCTTACTCAAGGCCCTGCGACAGGCAGACAGATCATCAACCACCAGCACATGGCAACCTTCTTTTGCACGGTACTTATCAGTGAGCCGCCCCTTCTCGGCACTTTTTACCGGGAGTGTCACCCGAAATACCGAGCCCTTATCTAGCTCACTGCTAACCTCAATTTGCCCGCCCATCAACTCACACAGCTTTTCACAAATGGACAGCCCCAAACCCGTTCCACCGTAACGACGAGTAATACTGCTATCGGCTTGTACAAAGGAGTTAAACAAGGCTCGCACCTGCTGCTGGGAGATGCCGATGCCGGTATCCTTTACCTCAAAGTAAAACTCAATATCGGCGCCGAGGGTCTTTTGGCTCCCCACCTCCAAGGTCACGGTGCCGCTATCGGTAAACTTCACCGCATTTCCCAGCAAATTGATGGCAATCTGCTGAATACGCAGTGGATCGCCAATCAAGGTTTCAGGCAGTTGGGTGTCAATAAGAAATAGCAGCTCCAACCCCTTCTGCTGAGCCTTCACCTGGCTTAGGTTAAAGGCCTGAAGCATCACTTTCTCCGGGCAGAATTCGATCTGCTCAGGCTGCAGTTTGTTGGCCTCGATTTTGGAGAAGTCGAGCACGTCATTGACCAGTGACTGTAGCACCTCACCGGAGTCTGCTATCTTGTCGACATAATCTTGCTGGGCATCGTTGAGCGGGGTCTTCTTGAGAAGATTACATAAGCCAATCATGGCGTTGAGCGGAGTGCGGATCTCATGGCTCATACGCGCTACGAAGTTCGACTTAGCGTCTAACGCGCTTTTTAGGTCGTTACTGGCTTGCTCCAGTTGGTGAGTGCGAGATTTAACCTTGGCATCCAAGCTAGTATTTATATTCTCCAGGGCACTGCTGTACTCTTGGAGTTTTTTCTGGGCGCTAAGGGCGATCTGCTCCGCTTCTTTGATCTTAGTGACTTCGCGGCTCACTCCACAGACAAACAACGGCTCATCCTGTTCGTCGAAGATGGGCACGAACAGCGTATCAAAGAATATCAACTGCCCAGCAGGAGAGATTACTTGCTCGCATGAAATAGGGTGCTTCGCCTTAATAGCCTTGCGATAAAGAGCGAAAAAGGTCTCAACGGTTTCCTCATCCCAGATGTCCCGGATACTTCGGCGGTGGACAGGGTCACTAGCATCTAGCCCCATCACAGAGCGGGAAGCTGGGTTATTGTCATACAGGCTAAACTCACCGTCTTCCTCAATCGCCATAATAAACATCAGATCGACTGAGTGATCCCACAGCTTGGAGAAGCAGTCCACCATCACCCGATAGTGCTCGTTTTTATCGTAGTGCTGCTTGAGATAAGCATTACCGTATGAAGAGTCACTCATGGGCTACTCTCCTTTCACCCAAAGAGATAGCGATGACATTGCCTGCATGTATGTATCTTGAGGAGTGGTGGACATGGCCTGCCAACGAGTCAGGCGCAACAGCCCATGAGGAACATCCAAATAACCAGACAGCGAAATCGGCCGGGCCTGCGCTCGGCTATAGCCACTCACCGTCAAACTTTGCCGTTCACTGGTGAGCGGCAACACATCACAAAATCCCCACAGTTCGATCTTCTCACCGGCCCAGCCTAACAAGCCTTTAACCGCACCATTGGTGCCATCCAGCAGCGAGAGAAACAAGCTGTTTGCCTCTCCCGGCACTTTCCAAGTACCGTTGATGGGAGACGGCTGGGCTATGCCTTCAAACTGGCCTTCAAACACGCCTTGAATTTCGCTCGTGAGCTGCGGAGGTTGCAGCGAGCGTGGCTGGGAGAAGTGAAACTGCAGCTTGTCGATGTAGCTGCCTAAGGCATAGCCGTCGAAATCACTGGTGGCGACCAAGTCATTGATGAGTTCAAGCTGAAGCCGCTGCTCACGGCTTGCGGGATCGTATATCCAAGAGAGCTGCCCACAGTAAGTCGATACCCAATGCCAGCTCTTGTTCTCCAGTTGATTGCCGGGCTGGGGTATCGGCTTCCAGTAAATTGAGAGAACTAATGGCTGCCCTGCTTTTCGGTGAGGATCATAAGGTAAGCAACAACCAACGATCCAGTAGGTGCCGGAAGCTCCAGTGGTGGACGCATACTGTCCGCAAATTCGACCATCATCTTGCACATTCAAGGTCATCTGAGAGCCATAGCTATTGACCCATACACCATCAAGCAGCCAATTGTACTTGCTCATAAGGATGCTCCCCGTTCAAAGATGGCAGCAGTTTTGGTCTGCTTCGTATCAATCAGCTTGGGACCATGGGGCTTGTTAAACAGCCAGATACCCACTGGCTCCAACTTATCGCCATTGCCGCTATTAACGCTGCGATACTCATACACGGTATAGAGATGATCCATAATCACCGAGCCCACCAACACAAGGTCATCAAGTCCCGGCAATTTGGGGTTAAACTGGGGTTGAGTCTGCCCTTGGTTCGGACCAGCTTCGATGGTCACGTTGTAGATGTCAGCGGGTACACGTATACGGCTATGACAATCATCCGGCAGCTCGATGACCAGTTCACTTCCTTCTTGCAGAGCGTATTGCCATGCTTGAGACATGATTTCTTGATCACCCTTAAACTCAGACGATCCCGAATCCAGGCTCAACCAGCAGTCATTTTTATCTGGCTGCTGAGCAAACAGCAGATGCTCACCAATCGATACCTGTGCAACCTTACTAGTCCATATGTAGTAAAGATCGGCAATGCGATAGCGCTGCCAAGGCAAGAATAGGTATTCGCGGCTTTGTGAGTAGCGCCAATCCAGCTTGCCTAAGGTAATCTGGCCACGTTTGCTTGCTTGATCGGACTCAAAGGCAACAAAAGGTGCATCTCGACTCACCAACCCGCAATTGATCAGCGTTTCCATAAAGTGAAACTGAGGCTGCTGGTCGGGATCAGAGAAGTGAACCCCACGTACACCAGAAAACGTCGCGGCTTCAGTGAGCGGCTGATAGCTATAGCTGGGCACGCCAATTCCGCCGTCCCAGTCAAGTTGCGCAAACTGGGCGCCAGTGTAGTACTCAGACAGATAGATATCGCAGAACACGGCCGAATCTGCATCCTGCAGGCTCAAAGCATCGTGACCGGCTTTCACCCACATATCTCCCCATGGGCCAAAATCTACCCGCAGGCTCTTCCAATGAGGCTCGCTCTGGCTGTCCCAATAGATCTTACTAAAGGAGTCTGAGCGTCGGTAATCAAAGCGCCCTCTGCCGTAATGTGCACAGCCTTTAGAGCGGCATAGTGACGACGTCACCCAGTTAAAGTTACTGCCGGTATCTAAGCTAAATTTGAGTGCTTGGCCAGGGGTGCCAACGGACAATTGTGCATACCATGGAGAGGCACCATTGCTTTGGTAGGGGCCTTTAACAACGGGGATAACCACCCCGAGTTGTTGTGTGGTTTCAACCGTTCCATCCAGATGACCCATATCCATTCCCTTAGATTGCAAGTGGCTAGCTTGAAGCTTTTACCCGTGGTCAAAATTGATTATAAAATCATCAGGCCATGTTTAGAAACGCTAATCTTGTCAGGTAATGCAATTAGGAAGGATCTACTGTGGATAAACGAAATCACCGCCATAAAATAAAGTAATAACTCTAGAAGACGCACAAACCAGCCATAGTGTGCGCTTACATCGCGAAGATTTAACGAGGTATTAATGCCTCCCTCCCCGCACTCACAACGACATAGCGCACTAACGCTGGGTCTGCAGGTAGAGCAACTCAGTGGCGATGGTTGCAGCAGCCAAAGCGGTCACTTCACTGTGATCATAGGCAGGAGCCACCTCAACCACGTCCATACCTACGATATTCAGCCCTTGCAGGCCGCGCAGTACCTTTAAGATCTTGTCGGTGCTTAGGCCGCCACACACCGGCGTGCCGGTACCGGGGGCAAATGCTGGGTCGAGGCAATCGATATCGAAGCTTAGGTACATGGGCAGTTCACCGACCCGCTGTTTGATTTGCTCGGCGATATCGCTCGCGCTCAACTCATTGGCCTCGGCCGCATCGATAACCTTAAACAAATGGCTGTCGCGCTCATAATCTGTGCGGATCCCCACCTGAATGGAATGGTCGGTATCGATCAGCCCCTCTCTGGGTGCATGGTAAAACATAGTGCCATGATCATAACGAGCCTCACCCGAATATGTATCGGTATGCGCATCAAAATGCAGCAATGCCAGTTTCCCGTGTTTTCGAGCGTGACTGCGCAGCAGCGGTAATGTAACAAAGTGATCGCCGCCAAAACTGAGTACTGTTTTGTTCGCTGCGAGTAGCTTATCGGTATGTGCCTCTACGCGTTCACAAAACTGCTCAGCATCACCACAATCAAAGATGAGGTCGCCTGCATCCACAAGCTTGAGTTTGTCTGACAGCGCAAAGTCCCATGGCCAGCGTTTCACTTCCCAGGCTAGGTGAATAGAGGCTTGCCGAATCGCCCCCGGCCCCATGCGGCTACCACTACGCCCGGTGGTGGCTAAGTCAAAGGGCAAACCACAGACCACCACATCGGCATCGGACTCGGAGGGCTTAAAATCCAGCGGCTGGCGAAGAAAGCCAAAGGCATTGGCGTACAGAGAGTAGTCGTTGTGGCTTGCAAGCGTGGCCATAGGGCCTCCGGTTAAGGCTGTGTTTACAACAGCTTAACCCGACATTTGCCAGCAAGCTAGGGGCTGCCAGTACGCAGCGCCACTCGCGAGGGCATGCCAAAAACTACTTGTCGGCGACAACCGCGCCTTTACCCACACCTTCATAGGCATAAATCGCGACCGGGCCATCTACCTCTGGCCAGGCTTTCACTTCATTTAAGATATACTGCGACAGGCATTCAACCGTGGTATCGGTATCGATTAGCTCCACCGTACCCTTGGGCAAAGCCAGCTCAAACAGGCCCTGTCCGGATACGTAGCTAAAGGCGTAGTGGCTGTTGTCATCGATGTGAGTGGCATTGGCTGAGCGGTGCAGCTTGCTGACCTCTACGCGATCCTCAACACTGCCCAGATAGATGTCTTGCCAGCGCGCGGCCCAGCGCTGCTCCAGCTCATCGCAGCGCGTGCCACTGTGCCAGATCTCAATCATCGAGCGATGGCCGTGGGCGATGCGCTGACAATTTCCATCATGCTTTTTCAAGCCATGGGTGTAGTGGTAGCTGGCGGTGGGGATCACTTCTTCGCGCAGAGTTAGCTCAATACGAGCAATGTTGGCGGGCAAAAAACGCAGGATCAGCGCCTGCAGGTAGTCAGTCACCGACTCAGCAGTAACCTGCTCGCTCGGTACCAAGGCGAGCCCCTGCTCCGGGCAGTAAAGGTGAATACTGCCTTTGGCTGAGGCAAAGTCCAGCCACTGCATGCTGTGGTCACCCTCGCTGATTTGGGTGGCAGCGTGTTTTGCAGGCACCAACAGCTTGTGGTCCACTTCTTCATCGATGATCGCTTTTAAGCGTTTTTTCACCTGACCAAAATCCAGCACCATGCTCTGCAGGTCGAGCTGGCCATGTAACACCACATCCACTATCCAGCTCTGTCCCACCATGCCGCGTTCTGGGCACAGGTAAGATGAATCGATCACAGTAAGGTTTTTAACAAACAATTGCATAGGTGAAGCTCTATCGATGAATCGCACAAGGCCGGGATGACCTTGAAGCCGGCTAGAGTATACAGGCTTGGGCCAACTTTGCTCGGGAATATTTAGCAAGCGTCACATCTGCTTGACCGCAGTTAAAGCGCACTTCCAACACGCAATATCACACTGACCGACAATAATAAGTAATCAGCCTTGCTTAATCACCAATAAAGGGTGTTGAATGATATCGGCTTGCATGCCCCCCTACTCTGTTCGCTGCCCCCTGATTAATCACGAGCCAAGGCCTTGAGCGCATCTCCGCTAATCCGATACCCCAACCACTCTCGCTGCGCGCTGGCACCGAGCGATTCGTAGAACTCTATCGCAGGCGTGTTCCAGTCGAGCACACTCCACTCAAAGCGGCCGCAGCCCTTCTCGAGCGCGACGGCGGCGAGGTGCTGCAGCAGCTTTTTGCCCGCCCCCAAACCGCGCGCCTGCGGGCTGACATACAAATCCTCCAGATATAGGCCATTCTTGCCAAGCCACGTGGAGTAGTTAAAGAAGTAGACCGCAAAGCCCACAGGTTCGCCATCAAGCTCGCAGATGACCGCCTTGGCCGTGGCTCCCTCAGTAAACAGACTCTCGGCGATGGAAGATTCGCTGGCTAGCACTTCGTGCTCGGCTTTCTCATAGATGGCCAACTGGCGGATAAAGTTCAGTATCAAGGCAGCATCGTTGGGAGCTGCCTGGCGGATGGTGATGCTTGACACTAACTCACTCCTTTTAAGGTAATATTCTTAATTATCAGGATTATACTGTGAGTTTAGGCCAAGCCAACCTGGATTAGTCAGAGGCTTACTGGCCCTTAGGCTCGAGAAAAATGTCTAGCCTCTTGGTTAGGTTACCGCCACACACCTCTTCGACTTTAACCTCGATATCCTGAAGGTTCTCCTCGTGATAACCGGCAGCTTCGACCCGCACATCGTATAGACCAGCTTCTCCCTCAAAGGCATGGTATTGCATCGATTCGTTTTTCAGCTCGCACTCTGGGTCATCCACAAACGCATACTCGGTGATTTCTCCGCCGGGATGGGCCAGCGTGATAACCGATTGGCACAACAAGCCTTGCTCGGTCGCTGCATCATGAACAGCGATCTCCAATGCCGGCGACACCACATCAGCGCAGCCATACCCCTCATCGCTACTGCTGCTTCCACAACCTAATAGCATGCTTATTGCGCAAGTGATAACGCTTGCTTGAACGGGTCGTAACATAGCCAAACTCCTTTTAGACTGTTGAGCACATAATCAAATTAGCTTAAGGAAGGCTATCATCGGAAAAAAGCTATATCTAACATAAACTTACTTATGGTATTAAGATTTAAGCGAGATCACACACCGCGCGTGGGCGGGAAGCGCTCAGTATCGAGTGGGCAGCGTTGCCTATGGCAAGGGTAGTTACGATGGTAAATAGACCTCAAAAACTGGTTTCACCGCACATTTAGTGAACAATCCCTGTGCTTTAATGAAATGGTACCCACCTGCAAGAGGACACGACCATGATAGAGCATCATGCCCTGCAAGACGACTTCCCAAACCTGGCACCCGTCGTCGAGCAACTCGTCAGCAATGACCCACTATTTCGCGAAAACAACACCCAATACCTCCGCCTCGACGACGAAATCTACAAACTTGAAATCGCTAACGTACCCTCTACCGACGAACACTTTACCCAACTCAAACTACAACGCGCGCACCTGAAAGACTGGCTGTATCAACGCGCGATTGCGGCGCAGTAACACCGCTCATTTCATTCCTTACCTCGCAGTGTAAAAAACCCGCTTAGCGCGGGTTTTTTAGTGGTGAAACTTGGGAGCAACTAGCCAAGTAACTCGCTGATATGGGCCAGCTCCTGCTCAGTCATTGCCGCCTTTTGCAGCGTCTCCGCATTGTGGCTGAGCTGCTCTAGGGTTCTAAAGCCGGGAATGGCGATGTGCTGCGGGCTCATGGCCAGGTTCCATGCCAATGCCCCCTGGATCTGGGAGCGACCATTACTGGCTAAGATCTCTTTGATGGCGTTCAGTTTCTCCATCATCACCGGATCCGGTTGGCCATTTTTAAAGTACTTGAGCCAGGCCGGGTTAACCTTGCGAATATCGTTCTCGTCAAACTGCGAGGCGTCGGTGTACTTGCCGGTAATCAGGCCCATGGCAAGGGGGCCGCGGTTAATCCCTGCAAGCTGATGCTTCTCAACAAAATCGACCATCGCCGGGTTTTGCTCAAACAGGTTATATTGGTACTGCATCGACACACAATGTCGATGATTGGCGAAGATCGCTGCACGATCGGCAAAATCGGTGCTCCAACCAAAGGCGCGGATCTTACCCGCCATGACCAAGGTTTCCAGGGTATCGCGCACCACATGGGCTTGCTCAGCCGGGAAATCGTTAAGGTGGAACTGATAGAGATCGATATAGTCGGTATTTAAGCGGCGCAGACTCTGCTCGCACTGCAATACAATGCTCTCAGGCGTTGCGCTGGTGCCGGTAACCCGGCGCTTGGGCTCATCGAATAACACCCCAAACTTGGTGGCGAGTACCGCTTGGTCACGCCTGCCCTCTAAGGCCTTGCCAATCACCCGCTCACTATGCCCGCCACCGTACATATTGGCGGTATCGATAAAGTTCAGCCCAAAATCCAAGCCAAAGTGAATCGCCTTGATGGACTCTTGATCGTCCACCGGCTTGTTCATCCCGGCTGGGCTGCCGTCCATATCCCAGACTTCACCGCCAATCGCCCATCCACCGATGCCGATAGGCGCCACATCAAACTGACCTAACTTACGTAATTCCACAGCGCAACAACTCCTGTAAATGTTAAATCTACGTTCATCCTATCAAGGCTTTAGTCATGATTATCATGGCCATTTTGCAGCTTGTGAGAGACTACGCAAAACCCGCTTTAGGACGACAAAACTTACTAAACAGCCCTTGTTTTTACTAAATTAGGTTTGACTAAAGCAATCGCTTACATTTGTCGTATATCCCGCGAATAGACGGGATAAAGCAGCAAAAAAGCGCCCCGTGGGGCGCTTATTATCTATTGCTCTGTTGAGCGTCGTTTTATAGAGCAGAGCTCTGGTTAAAGGTCACTAGGGTTGCCGCTGAGGCGCAGTGCTGTAGTCCCACACCACCAGACTGGCCACCGACAACTCACCGTTGTGTTTGAAATCCACCTCAATCTGGTTATTCGCAGCTAACACTGAAGCCGGAACCGGGATCTCCATGGTAGTGAAGATACGCTCCGACTTGTTATCGGCTGGGCCGCGCCAATCAATCGGCGTTGCCACGATTTGGCCATTGATCTTGAGCTGGTTGATGGTCAACAGACCACCTTCCACGTCATCCGGTGCTGGGAACATCGATACGGTCAGGCGCAACATCGCTTCGGCAGGGCTGGCTGGCAAGTCCACACCGTTGATCTGCAGGCTCTTGGCACCGCCGTTGACGCTGATGCGATGTGGCATCACTCCACCACTTACACTATCGGCGAAGAACTTGTGCTCAAGCACTTGCTGGTTGACCGCGATATCTTGGTCAAGGCTTATCCGCAGCACCATGGTGGAGTTGGCCTCCAGCGCCACAGATGTTGGTAGCTGCTTCATATGACGGCGATCCAGCACCACTTCGAGGCCATCTGGATAGTACATATGACGCTGCTCAACATTGGCCACACTCAGACCATCTAAGCCGAACAGACCCAAGTCGATGCCAGTGGCATAGTCTTCTTGGTTGTTCATGATAATGAACAGGTCTTTGCCATCCACGTAGGCGTCCACCTGCACATCGATGTCGCCGGAGTGAGTCGCCACCCGGGTGCCATCCACATCAGCCCACAGCTCGAAGAACTTGATAAATGGGCTCCATTGCCAGTCACCATTGTTTAGCTCACTTTCCAGCAGCATGCCGTAGTGATACGGGTAGGTACAGGCAATGGTATCGTCGAAGGCACAACCTGAAGGCATGTAGCCCCACAAGGGTTTAGCCGGGGTAAATGGCATCGACTTCACGATGTAGTCAGGGCGCTCAAGGAACTGCAGCAACATCGCGTTGAAGGATTTCAAGCCTTCTACATCGAAGCGCTCCTCGTGCGGCATGGTTTCCCATGCGCCTTGCACCGCACCGTACTCAGACAGCACGATGGGCTTACGCGCGGCCAGGCCACCACGGCTTACGTCGTACCACTCCATCATATCCAGCATCGCCTGAACATGACCGCCACGACGGATAGCAGGCATAACCCCACCATGCTCGATACTAGGCCAGTCGTAGATGTGTACCGCATAGAAGTCCATCTGATCACCGGCCGCTTCCATAAAGCCACGCCACATTACGTCCCACTGATACCAATTGTCAGCGCGGGTATCATCCACAGTGGTGGTCATGCGAGAGCGGTAGAAGGCACGGGCCTCTTCTTGGATAACCGGATCTTCATGGACAATCCATTGGTCGTAGGCATCATCGGCAAAGCGTGAGATACCATCACGGCGGTAGAAGTCATGTTGACCCCAAGTCATGCCGCCAATCATCGGTGCATCGGCACCCAGCGCTTCACGTACCTTCTGGGCAACCAGGTTATGGTATTCCCAAATCATTTCTTGGTTGGTCACCATAAACTGACCGGTCTTCATGTACATGTCCGGCTCGTTGACCACTTCCCAGTACTTAGGCATGGGCTCTCCCACATAGCCATTGGAGGCGTTGGCATAGTAGTGCTTCAGGTACTGAGCGACCCAAGTAGCGGAGGTCTCAATCTCTTTTGGCTGCCAGCCAGTCCAGGTGATGGCATTGGGATACCAGCTTAGGGTTGGATAGGTTGCGTGGGCGTTGGTCCCGCCAATCAACTCGGTTTTGCTGGCAGGGAAACGGGCCAGGAAGTCGTTGTTCTCGTACTCCTGACGCGCAGTTACACCTCGAGTCACCATCCAGTCTAGATCAGGCCAGTTGGCGCGATTTGGGTCTTCAACGGTCTCATTAAAGCGCCATGTTGCAGTACCGTTATCACGCCCCATGTACACATCGAGGGTATTCAACAGGTAGTTGAGCTTGTCGCTATGACCGTTCCAGTCTTGCTCGTAGATGGCGCTATGCAGCGTCATATGGCGGTTACGTCCAAAGTCAGACACTCCATTCACTTCATGGCGAATGTTGGCGTTCACGTCCACCTTCACAGTCAAAGGCAGGCTACGCTGGGAGGCAGAACAGCCCTGCGCGTCGGCAAACTCGCCGGCCGGAGTGTTAGGGCACATGTCCAGGCTATCTTCCACCCCGTCGCCATCGGCGTCGTTGTTCGATAGCGGGCAACCGTGCGCATCCACATTCACGCCAAACGGCGTATTCGGACATTGGTCCAGCGCATTAGGCACGCCGTCGAAGTCATCGTCATCACCGCCCAGACTTTCGCAACCGAACTCATCAACGAAAGCACCCGGAGGCGTATTCGGACACTGATCGATGGCGTCGTTCACCCCATCACCATCGCTGTCTAGCTGAGACGGTGAGCAGCCCTGTGCATTGGCCACCTCGCCCGGCGGTGTGTTGGGGCAGATATCATCCACATCGGGGATACCGTCGCCGTCCGAATCGAAGCTCAGATCAGCATCGCCCACTCGAGTGAATACCAGCTTGTCGATATTAAACTGGAAGTCCTCGCTACCAGCGCCAGCTAAGCGTACCGTGGAAACACCCGCAAAGATGTTCAGCTGGCTAGAGGCAGGCTGGGAGAAAAAGATGTCCCAATCGGCATAGGGGCTCGCCACCTCAGTGGTATTGCGCAGCACCAACTTGCCATCTTGGTCGGTCACCAACAGATCGGCGGCAACCCCGCTGCGATGGCCACTGGCCAGCTCATAAGAGACGCTGTAAAGGCCAGCCTTGTCCAAATCGATGTAGAACTCGATATGGTCGCCGGTATTGAAGTAGTTGACCGCTTCAATGCCGTTGATCGTGTAAGTATCAAGCTCACCTTGGGAGCCCTGATACCACTCAGCTTCGAGGGTAAAGTCGCCACTAACGGCGATCGGGTCAGTACCAACCGGTGGCTCGACCGGTGGATCAACCGGGGGATCCACTGGCGGATCAACCGGCCCGGTGTCCAAGTCGCTCACCTTGGTCAGCTCGAAGTAGTCCAGATTCCACTGCCAATCGTTGCTGCCCGAGGCAACCACGCGCACTTCCTGCACCCCCGCATAGATCGGAATGTCTTGCGTGGAGCTAAGTGGGTAGAAGTTATCCCAGCCCGAGGGCGATACGGGCATAATCGCGTAGCTCTTCCAACTGCCGTTTTCGAGCAACTGGACGCTAATCTCAGCGCCGCTGGTCATTGCGGTACCGATCTGGTAACTCACCTGATAGTTACCATCTTCTGGAATATCGATGTAGTAGCCAACCAGATCGCCGCGATTAATGTAGTTAATCGCGGTCACACCGTTGACCGAGTAAATGCTGACAGGATCGGCTTGGCCGTCTGGCCAGGTGCCGTCACTGTAGGCGAAATCTTCTGCTTCTGTGCGAACGGTTACCGACGAGGTTTGTGCTATCGATGCCCAACAGGCAGCCGACAGCAATAACACCGAAGGCAAAAACACCGCGGTCTTTTTCCTGGTAAATCTCATGGTCCTTCCTTGAAGTAAGTAGCGTACCGCTTTCTCGCTGGTTTAAGTGCGCAACAAGCCCTCACCCTTGCCAGAGCTGGCAAAAATGGACGTCGACGGGTTGCAGGGGGTAAATCAGTTAGGGAATTGATTAAGCGCAAGCTGCGCAGGCAGGCAATGCCAGCGTTGGCTAAGCGGGCCTTCGCCACGTCTATATGCGCGCTTAGCTCGATGATTAGCTACGCGTTTGCTAAGGGTTTTGGTAACGCGGGGAGCAAGGGCTGAACAAACCTGGCGTTGTCTACAGAAAAGGGTTAAGCGCGCCATCACTGGCCATACTAACGCCAACGGAATTAGATGCTCGCTATGTTTCGACGACCCGGAGTAATGCTGCGGTAAGCCTGGCAAGCGAACGATTGAATGGCGGGGGTGGCGTACCTTATCAGCAGAGTCATAGTTAGCAAGGTAGCGCCCGGAAAGTAACCAGTGCGTAAAGCGACACAAAACGCTCCACAGGGAGGGAGGGGCCTCATCAATCCAATATTTACTACCTACCATCGCTTCGTTCATTTACCGCCTCACGTGTACAGATATCGTTGAGTAAGCTGGCTATGTTTGCCGAGGTTTTGGCTAACCTTTAAAGCGATTATATCAACCTTTCTGTCAATTGGTTGATCATTGATCACATATTGATAAATCAATCACCATTAAATTAACCTTCGGCGACAGCCGGTAACCGACCTGTCACATTTAACGGTAGAGAAGCCACTTGGGGCGCTAACACGGCTGTTAGATAAGGGTGAGTTGTGTTACCCAAAGCGGAACTAAGCTGTTGAAAGTAGGGGAAGTAATGTGCAGAAGGGGGGAATGGGTCAAGCGCACTTGAATCCCAAGCACGCTTGACCGTTTAATAACGAACTGATTACTCGGCCAGTTCACCCGCTTTGTTTAGCTCGAAAGATTGCAGGTTCCACTGCCAGTCGTTGGTGCCTGTGGCGACCACACGTACTTCTTGCTTGCCCGCTTTTAGCGGGATCTGCGCGCTAGCATCCAGCTTGTAGAAGCTATCCCAACCACCTTGTGGCTTAACCGTAGTCGGTGCATAGGTCTCCCAGCCGCTATCTTGCTTAACCTGGAAGGACACTTCTGCGCCCTCTTCCATCTCAGTCGCAATGCTGTAACTCAACTGGTAAACGCCTGACTCAGGGATATCGATGTTGTAGCCAACCAAATCGCCCTTGTTCACGTAGTTAATAGCTTTCTTGCCTTTCACACGGTAAGTGCTCACTGGCTTAGGCTGACCATCAGGGTAGTCACCTTCAGCATAAGCAAAGGGAGCGGCCTTTACTTTAACGGTGGCGGCTTGCGCAACGCCCGCTAAACCGAGACTAGCAATCAATGCCAGGCAGACGTTCAAATTACGTAGTTTGTTACTTTTCATGCGGTGATCCTTCACGGTTTATACAATGATTGAAAGGGATAACCAATATAGAGAAAACACATGCATTGGCTTACCCACGACGCAATCATATCGACCAATTTTAATTATTGGTCGATCATTGATCACATCTTGACAATAAAGTCACCTGTATCACCGGGTTATATCGATAAATGATAGCTAGGGCGCGTTTTAATCTGTTTGCACCAATCGCTACCCGCTAAAAGCGCCGCTCAGTATTAAATTGCAGGATTTACTGCCGCCGCCATCTCAAGAAAAATGGCCCTGATTGCCGAATTATTCGAGCTTGGTCACACCCATGCCTGCCGCCTGATAGCGCTAGCGGCCCACCTTGTTAAGGTTCATGGCGCATATGCAATAGCGCCTTGCTGTGCCCATCGGGTGTGCTGCGCAAACACTGGTCGTAAACCGCAAAGCCCAGCGACTGGTAGAGATGCTGAGCACGAGTATTTTCGGCGAACACCGACAGATGCGGCTGCGCCTGATAGCGCGCAACACAAACCTCCAGCATATGTTGCATTAAGCGCCGTCCAAGCCCACGCCCGCGTAATGCTCCGTTTACCAGTACATTGCCAATAAATGCACTATGCCTCGGTTGCACCTGATAGAGATTGGCAAAACCTGCCCGCTGCTCGCCAACCAGCATGATGGTAAGTGCTGCGCGCTCGTTGGCAAGTTGCCTTAGCTGCTCGTCAGTCCACGGAAAGGTAGCGGCCGGGTGCACCAAAAACAGCTCTTCCGGGCTGGCTACCTGGGCTATTAACCACGCAAAATCGCTCTCTTGTAGCGGGCGAAAGGTCACACACTCACTCACCGCTCGGCTCCCGATAGATCTGGTGGTTCACATCACTCGCGGCCAATAGCTGCGGGATGTCTTTGCCCTCAACAACCAAGGTGTGCGAGGCCGGACCCGGCGAGTAGATAAAGCGCTCGGCCTGAAATACGGCATCGTCCACCACTAACTGAACCGGCTCAACATGGCCGAAGGGGCATGCAGCCAACGGTTGGCAGCTGGTGTGCTGAGTGAGCTCTTCGTCACTGGCCAAACTAAAGCGGCCGCCCACCACCGCCTGCAGCGCGCCGCGTTGATAGCGTCGCCCCTCTAAGGTGACGAACATGCAATAGCGTCCATTTTTTAGCCGAAGAAACAGGCTTTTGCTCTCGCTACCGCTAATGGCAAAACGCTCTCGCACCTGCTGGGCTTGCTGATAGGTCAGCACCGGTTCGTGTTGGTACTCTTGATAGGCCACGCCCGCCTTGGCGAGCAGCGCCATATTACGCTGGTATAAACTTGCTTGTGTCACTTCACTACCTCAATCCATGACGATGTAAAACGCTCTATCATGCGAGGCTTTAAAGACCGATTCAAGATATTGAATTGATAGGGCTTTACTGAAGAAGTCCTTTCAGCCCCAGCTGCACCAAGCCTTCCATCACCTGCTGTTCGCCCTTGGCGTGAATGGTCGTCAGCCCGAGTTCCTGCGCTGCGAGGATATTGTCGAGGTTGTCGTCGATAAACACCGCTTCTGAGGCTGGGCAACCCATCGCATCCAGTACATGGAAAAACGCCGCGGCATCAGGCTTGAGTAGCCCCATAATGTGCGAGGCAAAGATCTCATCAAAGCACTCGTCGAGCTTAAACTCATCGAAGATACGCGGATAGTGCACTTCATTGGTATTACTGAGCGCGACCACCTTGTAGTGACCTTTTAAACGGCCAATCGCCTCAACCACCTGCGGGTAGAGCGACTCGGGCCACTGGCGAAAGGCCTCGATGATCTGCTCGCTGCTTTGGCCAAGCGTTAGCTCCCGCTTCAGCGCGCCAGCAAAGGCATTCGCGCTAAGCTCCCCACGCTCAAAGTCTGCTGCCAGCTCTGAGTGCAACCACTGCTGCAGGCTTAGCGAGCGCTCGGGGTCGAACCATGAGGCGGGTAAGATTTCATCACCGAGTTTGATAACCACGCCACCTAAATCAAAAATTAACAACTTAATCATCGTGATTCCTTCAACACTGCGTTTTGGGCACGCTAACGTTTCAAGATGACGCCTGCATGACTAAAGCTCCAAGCCAATCAGCAGGCCACTGAGCCAGCTCAACCAATATTCCATAAAAACCCAAGAATAACTGGCTGTTTACATTGAATATGCAGAGCAAATGCATATAATTGCCGCGAATCGATGATATAGGCAGGAGCTTCTCACTTTGCAGAAGCTCCTGTTTTTTTTTGAGTAGCACCCATGAACAAATCTAATTCTGTGGGCCTTATTGGCCTGATTGCCATCGTGTTCGGCTCGATGATTGGCAGTGGTATCTTCAGCATTCCGCAAAACATGGCCGAACAAGCCGGTATTGGCGCCGTCTCTCTGGCTTGGCTTATCACCGGCGTGGGCATGCTGCTGTTGGTGAATGTCTTTAAACTATTGTCCTTGCACAAGCCCGAGCTCAACTCCGGGATCTTCTCTTATGCCAAGGCCGGGTTTGGCGAGTACGTGGGCTTTCACTCGGCCTGGGGCTATTGGTTAATGAGCTGCATGGGCAACGTGGCCCTGGCGGTGATGATTAACGACTCGCTCGGCCTGTTCTTTCCGGTATTGCTGGAGCATGGCTGGCAAACCGTGGTGCTGTGCTCGTCGCTGCTGTGGTTTATGAACCATATTGCCCTGCGCGGCATGGGCAGCTCCAGTGCGGTAAACCTGGTTTCCACCATCGGTAAACTGGCGGGCCTGTGCCTGATCATCGCCATCCTGTTGGCCAGCTTCGAGCCGCAAAACCTCAGCATCGATGTATGGGGCGAAGCCAATCAACTGGGCTCGGTGTTTAGCCAGATCCAGAGCACCATGATGGTGACCCTGTGGTGTTTTGTCGGCATCGAAGGTGCCGTGGTGCTGTCGGGCCGCGCCAAGAACAAGGCCGATGTGGGCAAAGCAACCCTGATTGGCTTTTTGATCGCCATCACCATGTACAGCCTGATCTCCCTGCTCTCCTTCGGCATCTTGTCACAGCCTGAGCTGGCCCAGCTATCCAGCCCATCGGCAGGCTCACTGCTGGCGCACGCCGTCGGACCTTGGGGTCGCCTGCTGGTGAACATCTGTGTGTTGGTATCGGTGTTTGGCGCGCTGGTTGCTTGGACCATGCTGGTTGCCGAAGTGCCGTTTGAAGCCGGTAAGATGGGCGAGTTTCCCGCGGTGTTTAAGCGCACCAACGACAACGCCGCGCCGAGCATGGCGCTGAGCGTATCCACCATCTTTATGCAGCTGTGCATCTTTATTGTGGTGCTTTTTGAGAACGTCTATCTGGCGGCGATTAACATCGCCTCGGTGATGGTGCTGCCCTGCTACCTGCTAAGCAGCCTCTACCTGCTCAAGCTGGCGCTCAGCTCAGAACGCCCAGAGTTTGCCAAGCAGCGCACTCGCTTTGCTGCCATCGGTGGCTTATCGGCGCTGTTCTGCGCGTGGTTGATTACCGCTGCCGGTTTGGAATATCTACTCATGGCGAGCATGCTCTACGCCATCGGTATTCCCTTCTTTAAGTACACCCATGCTGCGCGCATCAAGGCGGGCGAAGCGATCTACTCGCGCTCAGACAGAGTGCTGGAAGCGGGCTTGCTGGCCTTAGCCATTGTATCGGTATATCTGCTCAGCACCGGGATGCTAAGCGCTTAATACCTATCTGGATAAGTCAATGATCAGATATTGCGCAGGGAAAATCATTGAGGACTAGGAGGCGCTTGCCGTAACTAGTGGACTAATTACAAAAGCGTTGACGCTGTCATCAATGATTTTAACCAGCAAGAATGACCAGTTACTTATGTAGATTGGTATAAAAAACCGCCAATTAAGCAAACAAAAGCCAGGCCCTCGCGCCTGGCTTTTTCACTGCTGATTCGCCTAGAGCTCTACTAACAGTGCGCTTCTATCAGTGCACTACCATCAGTGCTTGTAGAGCACCGCCGTCTCAGGTGCCTTGCCAAAGTGCAGGTTCTGGTTGATGGTGTGCAAGGAGAGCTTTAGGCGCGATTCAATCTCTGAGATTGGCAACAGCTGCTGACGCGGCTTCAGCTCAGCCTTACCGTTGGCGCGGCGCACCAAGGCAAAAGGCGCTTCAATACTGAAAAACGGCAGTTTGTTCACCTCAGAGGCATGGCGCAGCAAGGCTGGATACTGGCAGATCCCCTCACCGATGGCGCAGAACTGATAGTCCCCCTGCTCCACCACCAGATCCTTGATATGGATATGCTCGGCCACATCGAGGCTCTTGATGCTGTCATACAGCAAGTTATTGTTGGGCCGGTGCGAGGCCAGATTGCCCGGATCAAAGTTGATCCCCAATGTTGCCGAATCAAACTCGGCCGCCACCGCATCAAAGTCGCGCGAGTCATTCAGCATGTAGGGCTGTTGGTCACCAACGTTCTCAATCAGGATCTTGATTTGATAGTGCTTGGCCATGGCAATCGCCGCCTCTGCCGCGCGCTTAAACTGCGACAGCGAGCCGTCTCTGGGTGCATACAGAATAAGCCGTGGGCACTCCAGCAGATGGGTCAAGCGCACCCGTTTGGCCAGCAGCTCGCCACAATCATCGATGCTGATCGGGCAATGCGCTGCCAGCGAGGTGCAACTCATCCGCCGGGCATCCAACAGCGCCTTAATATGGCCGACATACTCTTCGCAGAGGGTGTCCTCATCAAGGTCGTAAACTGCCCCCTGAATCAGTGCCAGCTCAATATTGCTGACCCCCAGCGAGGCGATGGAGTCCAGCGCCTGCTCGATGTCATAGCCTGCATAGGCTACCGTGCTAATTGAAAATCCCTTATACACAGGCCACCTCATTATCCACTGAGGCCGCTATCTGCAGCAGCTGAGCATAGCCCTCGGCTTGCCAAGCCGAGCGCCCAATAAACAGCCCGTCAATGTTGGGCTGTTGCAGCAGCTCAGCGGCGTTATCCGGGTTTACGCTACCGCCGTATAGCAGCACCGTATGCTCGGCGCAGGCCTCACCAAAGCATTGGCGCACGCCAGCCCGAATAGCGGCTAAACCAGACTCCGCCTCTTCAGCGCTGGCAGGAATACCCTGCTCACCGATGGCCCATACCGGCTCATAGGCGATCCATACCCGGGCCAACTGTTCGGGACTGACCCCATGCAGGGCGATCTTGACCTGGCGAACTATCGACTCGAGCGATACCCCCCAGCGTTTCTCCTCCAAGCTGTCGCCCACGCATATCAATGGCATCAGCCCTTGTTCGAGCGCAGCATGCACCTTGAGATTGACCGTATGATCGCTCTCGTTAAACAGCTCGCGCCGCTCCGAGTGTCCGATCTCCACCAAGCTGGCACCAATGTCTTTGGCCATCTTGGCCGAGACCTCGCCGGTGTAGGCCCCCTGCTCCGCCCAACAGATGTTTTGCACCCCAGTTAGCGTGTCGACCGAGTCCAGCGCCTCGCCCACTTGTTGCACATAGGGAAAGGGCGGGATCAAGAAGCTCTGGATCCACTCAGGGCAGCCCTGCAAGGCAGGTAAGATCTGCTGGCAGAAGGCAGCCACTTCGTCGGAGGTTTTATTCATTTTCCAACTGGTGCCAATCCAACGCGTCTTCATACGGCTACCTTTGCATCAACATGTTCCGCCATAAACTTCAAGATCAGCGACATCGAGATCGCCCCCGGATCGGGGTGTCCCAAGGAGCGCTCGCCCAGTGTCTTGGCCTTGCCGGTGGTGGCAACCATCTCTTTGGTCTGCTCAACGCCTTGTTCGGCCGCTTCCACCACCTGAGCGATGGCTTGCTCAAACTCAAGCTCGGCCAGCTCTGCTGCTTTGCGCGCAGCCGGTGCTAGCGCATCAATCATGGTCTTATCGCCTTCGCTGGCGCCACCGCGCTGGCACACTGCCGTTAAACCGGCGGTAAGGAACTGGGCCAAGGCTTCGGTAGTTAGTTGCGGCGCGCCAGCTATCGATTTCGCACCAGCGCGGAACAAGGTGCCGAAGATCGCCCCAGATGCCCCGCCCATGGTGGAGAGCAGCTTGGTGCCAATCTTTTGCAGCACCTGCCCCACATCGGCGGCGCTAAAGCTCTCATCGAGCATGGCTTCAACATTGCTAAAGCCGCGCTCAATCCCTAGCCCGTGGTCGCCGTCGCCAATGGCTTGGTCAAACTTGGTGAGCATCGGCTCACTTTGCACCATGGCATGGGCCACGCTGCGCATCATCTCAATGGTTTCTTGGGTATTCATGCTTATCTCCTTAGGGCGAAGCTTTGGCAGGGTTGGTCGTAGAGCGCTTTGAGCTGCTCATCGAGCTTGAACAGCGAGATGGAGAAGCCCGACATCTCCAGCGAGGTACAGTAGTTGCCTACCAAGTTGTCGTAGACGCTTACCCCCAGTTGCTGCAGGTAGAGGTTGGCGGCGCGATTAGCGATCAGCAGCTCCATTTGGGTGGATGCACCGAGGTTGTTGACCAGCATGCACACCTCGTCACCGGCCTTAAGCGACAGGTCTTCCGCCAAGGCTTCCATGATCTGATCGACTACCTGATCGCTGCTGCTGATTTTAGATTTGCCAACACCGGGCTCGCCATGCAGCCCCATGCCGATCTCAATCTCATCGGCGGCAATCTCAAAGTTGAAGCTGTCGTTGCGCGGAATCGCACAGGGTGCGATGGCTACCCCTGCCGAAGCGGTGTGTTTAAGCGCTTTTTCCGCCGCGGCAACCACCTCATCAAACTCACTGTAGGTTTCGGCGGCCGCACCAGCGGCTTTCAACACATACAAAGCACCGGCAATACCGCGACGTTCTTCGAGCAGGCTCGGTGGCGCTGAGATCACGTCGTCATTGATGCGGATGGTGTGGCTGGGGATCCCTTCATCTTCGAGCAGCTCTGCGGCGATGTCGTAGTTCATGTTATCGCCGGCGTAGTTGCCGTAGACAAACAGCACGCCATTTTGCGGGCTGAGTGCGCTGCAGGTCTCGACAATCACATCCGGCGAGGGGGCGGCAAACACATCGCCGACGCTAACCGCATCGGCCAGCCCTTCACCGACATAGCCACCATACATGGGCTCATGACCGGCGCCACCGCCAGTAACCACCGCCACCTTGTCGGGGCGAAAATCCTTGCGGATCGCCGCAGTCATGCCCGGCAGTGCTTCGAGGTGAGGCGCTGCCAGCATAAACCCTTCAAACTGCTCGCGGGCCACCTCACCCGGATCATTGAGTAACTTCTTTGGCTTACTCATAACAACTCCTTACTCCGCCAAGATAGCTTGTTCGATTTCCATGATTCGCTGCACCTTAGGCAGCGACGAAGCATCGATTTGATCTGCATCCAACCAGGCCTGCAAAATGGTCTTGGCCAACTCAGAGCCAATCACCCGCGCGCCCATGGTAATAATCTGCGCGCCATTGCTCTTACGCGCACGAATCGCAGAAAACACATCGTGACAGAGCGCCGCGCGAATACCTGGCACCTTGTTAGCCACAATGGACACGCCAATACCGGTGCCACATACGATAATGCCGCGTTCGTGTTTTCCATTTGCTACCGCTTCTGCCACTCGCTGGGCAACATCGGCATATAAATTACTTTCTCCATTTTCAGCCTCGCTATAATCTGTATATTCAATATCTTGCGAGGATAAATAACCCTTTAGATCAGACAACAATGCAACCGCAGCATCATCACAACCAACTGCAATATTTGCAATATTCATGACGCACTCTCCAAAAGCACATCAATTAAAAAATAACATCTAAATACAACCGACACCAATAAAGCTATATCAAAATTTAAATTAATTTCAAATAAAGAATCGCAGCAATTGATTAATGTCACTCAATATATTTAAGGAACATTAATGTACTTTTTTAGTTATTTAAAAGATTGATTTTAATTATTGTAAAGCACGCGTTTAGCCCCTTCTCCCATTGGGTTTAGCTCGGCCAAAATGTAACCGGTCTCAATACTTAAATAACGTATTTTTTTTATACTTTAACGTATTTGTCTAATTCTATTATTGCGTGACTGACCTCAAGTAAAACCCCAGCTGGCTATTTTATACTCACTCCAGATTCAACGAATACGTTAGGAAATTCGCTAAGGTATGCAGCAACTGACAAATCAGATGAGTGCGTAGCAGTACCGCGATAAAGTCCCGCAGGAGTGGTGTGAATGAAGTTATCAGAACAGGCGTACGACAAACTTAAGCATCTGATATTGGAGAATAATTTCCGCGTTAACCAGCAGCTACTGGTGGAAGATGCGGTAGAGATATGTGGCTTTAGCCGCACCCCTGTTCGTGAGGCTTTACTGCGCCTGCAAGAGGATGGATTAATCAAACTACAACCCCGCCACGGCCTGCGTATCTGCGCACTATCACGGCGCGATATTGAAGAGTTGTACGAGCTGATTGCCCATCTGGAAGTCACCGCCATCGAGCTGTGTATTCACCACGGCCTGAGCAGCGCTCAGATCCGCCAGCTCCGAGAGCAAACCGAGAACATGCGCCTGGCACTGGAAGAAGAAGACATTTATTTGTGGGCTGACCATGACCGCCATTTTCACGAGTTGATTTTTGAATTCACTGAAAACTCACGCCTTATAGAAACAGCCAAGAAATACAATGAGCAAAATAAACGCTGTAAGGACATGGTAATTAAATTGCGCCCCCTGCCTTGGGACTCAATAGCTGAACACAATAAAATTGTCGATAATATAGAAAACAGAGATGCAGACACCGCCAGAAAAATGCATTTAGAACACTGGCGAGAAGTCTCCAAGCTATTTATTAAATACCTGGACAACTATCACTTCCTAGATAATTAACCAACACTCTTTAATGAATTAACTTAATTAATTTTAAGGAGGCACACTCATGCCTAAAACAGCAGAAACCAGAATGAGCGCACAAGCCTTAGGTGAGCTGGCAAATAACATTCGGCTCGATATTCTGGACATGGTGTATAAAGCACAATCCGGCCATATCGGTGGCTCCTTTTCCGCCGCCGAGATTGTCACCACCCTCTATTTTGCCGAGATGCGCAACCTCGACCCACAAAATCCGCGTCTGCCGCATCGCGACCGCTTTGTGCTGTCAAAGGGTCACGCCTGCCCGGTGTGGTACGCCTGCCTGTCTCGTCTGGGCTTTTTCGATGCCGAGCACCTCGACTCGCTGCGCAAGATTAACTCTATCTTGCAGGGCCACCCCGATATGAAGAGCACCCCGGGTATCGATATCACCACCGGCTCGTTAGGTCATGGCTGCGCCTCGGCCACCGGCATGGCGCTGGAAGGCAAGGCCGCCAAAGACCAGCGCCGGGTCTACACCGTGCTGGGCGATGGCGAGATCAACGAAGGCGTGGTGTGGGAGACCGCCATGGCCGCCGCCAAGTATGAGCTGGATAACCTGGTGTTCTTTATCGACAAGAACAACCTGCAGATGGACGGCACCAGCGACGAGATCATGCCGCTGCTGAGCATCGAAGATAAGTTCCGCTCCTTTGGCTGGCACGTGCTGACCATCGATGGCCACGACATCGAGCAGATCCTCTGCGCGCTGGACCTAGCCCGCCTGACCAAAGGCAAGCCCACCTGCATCGTGGCTAACACCACCAAGGGCAAAGGCGTGAGCTTTATGGAAGATGTGCGCAACTGGCATGGCAAAGCGCCATCCACCGAAGAATACCAAGCTGCTCGCGCCGAGCTAGTGGCTTAACCCAAAGGGCAGGAATTACGATGAAAAAACTAGTGAAATCAAACAAACCCACCCGTCTGGCGTTTGCCGAACGGATGGTCGAGTACGGCGAGATCAACCAAGACTTTGTGGTGTTTGAAGCCGACATTGGTTACTCCACCAACTCGTACTTGTTCGACAACCAATATCCAGAACGCTACTTCCAGATGGGCATCGCCGAGTTCGGCATGATGGCCTCGGCCGCCGGCATGGCCGCTAATGGTCGCCCCGTTGTGGTCGCCGGTTATGGGGTGTTCCTCACCATGCGCGCGCTAGAAAGTGTTCGCAGCTTTATCTGCTACCCCAATCTTAACGTAAAGCTGATGTCGTCCCACGGCGGCACCACAGCAGCCATCGACGGCGTGACTCACCAAGCCTCGGAAGATATGGCGCTGATGACCTCCTTGCCCAATATGCATGTGTTCGCCCCCTGCGACAGTGCCTCCAGTCGCGCGCTGTTCGACGTGACCATGGAGACCCAAGGCCCGGTTTACTGCCGCCTAATGCGTGACTCTTACTACGAGCTGTATGACGAAAGCGCCACCTTCAAATGCGGCGGCAGCAATGTGCTGTGTGAAGGTGATGACCTGACCATCGTCTCCTACGGCGACATCCTGTTCCAGGCCATCGAAGCGGCCGAAGAGCTACGCGCCTCAGGGGTTAGCGTGGAAGTGGTCGACGCCTACAGCGTCAAGCCGCTGGATTGGGACACCATCGGCAAGTCCATTGCCAAAACCGGCCGGGTGATCGTGGCCGAGGGCCACCAGCAGCGTAACGGCATGGCCTATGAGATTGCCTGTCGCATGGCCAAGCAAGGCCTGAGCGCTAAGTTCGACCACTTGGGCCTGAAGGATACCTTCGCCGAGTCCGGTGCCTACCCACTGCTGCTGGACAAGTACGGCCTGTCGGCAAAACACATTATCGACGTTGCCAGCGAGATGCTGTTAGAGCAAGAGCTGGCGGTATAAGCGCTAAACATTCCGTGCAACTCACGGGATCCAGGGAGAGATTATGTTTAAACATGCTGTAATTACCCCGTTTTTGGGGCAGACCAAGGACCGGTTTTCTGAGTACAACGAGCCGAAAACGCTGGAGCAGAAGTTCCAGACCTTGAAGATGATCGATGGCATGACCGGCGCCGAGTTGGTCTACCCCTACGAGGTGAACTACGACAACCTCGCAGAGCTCAAACTGCTATTGGCCAAGTATCAGGTCGAGGTGGCGTGTATCAACGTCAACGTAAAGGCGGAGCCGGAATTCATTTCCGGCGGCCTGACCTCACCCGATGCAACCGTGCGCGAGCGTGCAGTGCGCTTTATCAAAGAAGCCAAAGACTACGCCGAAGAAGTCGGCGCCGACAAAGTGCAGTGCTGCCCACTCAGTGACGGCTACGAGTTCGCCTTCCAGGCCGATTATGTCGACACCTGGCAACGGCTGTGTGAGACCTTTGCCGCTGCCGGCGAGTACAAGCCACATATCCCGCTGTTTATCGAGTTTAAGCCCAATGAAATCCGTGGCCGCTGCTATCTGGATAATGCCGCCAAAACCATCTGTCTGATTAAGGACATCGGCAACCCGAATATCGGTGTGACCCTCGATTACGGCCACTCGCTGTACGGCGATAACAACCCCGCCGAGGAGTTGGCACTGCTCAACTCGCAAGATGTGAAGTACTACATCCACATCAACGACAACGATGGCAAATGGGACTGGGACTTCTTCTGTGGCAGTCGCAGTTTGATGCAGTACATCGAATTTCTGTTCTATCTCAAGAAGTTTAACTACCAAGGTTGGCTTACATCAGATACCTCGCCCACCCGTTGGGATATCGTCAAGATGTTCGAGGCGAATGTCAGTATGACCAACCAGATCTCTAAACGGATCGACGAGATTGGCATGGCCAGTTTCGAAGAAAGTCTGCGCAAGAAGGAATACATGGACATTTGGGCAGACCTACGTAGCTACTTTATGACGTTTTAAGTCGCTGCACCCTACACCCGGAAGACATAAGAACGCCTACTTACGAAATAAAGGGAACTACCATGAAAAGAACATGCTTACTTGCTAGCGCAGCCCTCACCGCGCTCACTTTGCTGGCCAACCCAGCAGCCGCTGATGATCGCTACCCCAGCCGTAACATCACCGACGTGGTCACCTGGTCTGCCGGTGGCGGTACCGACGTGATTAACCGCGTTGCCACCGCATCGATGGCCAAATACCTCGGCACTAACATCAACGTGATCAACAAGCCCGGTGGCGTATCCGGCTCGGTGGGCCTGCTCGAAGGCTACAACGCCAAGCCCGACGGCTACACCTTTGTGGGTCTGTCTGAGTCGAACGTGGCCGCCGCTGTGATGGGCGGCTGGGACAACCGCATGGACGTATTCGACTACTTCATCGTGGCCAGCTCGCCAGATGTCATCTCAGTACCGAAGAAGTCTGATTTCAACACCATCGAAGAGTTGGTGGAATACGTTAAGGCCAACCCCGGCAAAGTACGGGTGGGCGCAGGCTCAGCGGGCTCCTTGCACCACATCAACTTCTTGGCCTTTGAAAAAGGCATCGACGGTGAAATGAACTTCATCCCCTACCCAGGCTCCTCACGCAGCCAAAACGCAGCGCTAAGCGGCGAAGTGGACGTGGTGATTACCTCGGTTGCCGAGCAAAACCAGCTAATCCAATCCGGCGACTTTAAAGCGCTGGCTACCTTGACCGAGCAGCCGTTCACCGTGGGCGATATCACCATTCCTTCGGGTTTGGAGACCTACCCGGTGCTCAACCAATACCTGCCAATCTCGCAAGCCATCGGCTTTGCCATGCACAAAGAGACCCCACGCGAGATCAAGATGAAAGTCGCCAAGGCCTTTGCCAGCGCCATGTCTAGCGATGAGATTGCCGAGTACGCCGCCGAAAACCACTACGAGATCCTCGGTGAGTTTGGCAAGAAAGCCAACGAGCGTATGGCCCGTTTGGAGTCGCTGTTTAGCTGGACCCTATGGGAGCTGGAAGCGGCCAAAGTGAACCCTGAAGAGCTGGGTATTCCTCGTCCGGAATAGCTCCCCTTCCCGGTCCACGGGCAACCGTGGGCCGGCTTTTTCACTGAGCGCTACGCACTAAACGCTATGCACAAATAACACGCACAACAAAAACGCTATGAAACGTGCACCAAGGATAACTAAAGCAAGGGGCTAACGATGGCTGAATCCCTCACCTACTCCGACGATGAGCAAGCTAAGGCCGCACAAAACAAGGCCGAGCAGACTCGTCAGGAACCAAACCCGAGCCAGTCTCAGCACGCCGAGGGCGACCCGGCAGCAAGAGAGCAGGCCGATATCGAACAGCAGAAGATGCATGGTTGGGACTTCGCTTTCTCCATCGTAGTGATGCTGTTCTCGTTTATTGTTATTGGCACCTCACTGACCATGCCGTTCTCCGGCACGGTGGGTGGCGTGACTACAGAATGGTACGAATCCCCCGGTCTGCTGCCGCTGTTTATCGGCTGCTCGCTGTTTGCCGCCGGGCTGTCGGTGTTTATGCAGAGTAAGAATGAGCAAGGCAGGCAGTACTTTATGCGCTACTTCAGCCAGATTAACCCGCGGGGCTTTTTGGTCTCGGCGGGGGGCATTATCAGCTACATCTATGTGCTGATTACCTGGTATGACTTCTTTTTGGCCTCGAGCCTGTTCCTGATTATCTACATCGGGCTGTATCACCTCGACCAGCCAGATCTGTCGCGCAAGCTACTGAAGATCTATTACGGCACCATTGCCCTGTCGATGGTGCTGTTTCTCAGCGGCATCGGCAATTGGCTCAATAGCGGCTATGCCTACACCACCGACTTCATCTTGGTGGCCAGCGGCGCCGCGCTATTGGTCACCAGCTACAAAGCGACTCGCCAGCGCCCGCTACTGCGTAGCAAGCTCAACAAGATGACCCTGCTGGCGCTGATATTCCCGGCGGTGCTGTGCCCGGTATTCCGTTACTTCTTGCTGGTACCGCTGCCCAACGAAGGCCTGGTGGTCGAGCAGGTGTTTAACCACACCTATTACAACTACATCTCGACCGGCAAACAAACCGAAGAACTGTCGCTCTCGGAAGAGCAGCTGTCAGAGCTGGAAGACGCTTTTTAAAGGACTGAATTATGGACATCTTATCGGTATTCGGAGCTATGTTTACGCATATCTTCACCTCGCCGTTACTGATTTTGATCCTGGTGGGAAGTACCTTCCTCGGGATCATCTTCGGTGCAATGCCGGGCCTGACCGCCACCTTGGGCGTCGCCCTGCTCACCACCCTCACCTACGGGCTGGATAACCAAACCGCCCTGCTGGCCCTGCTGTCTATCTATGTCGGCGGCGTGTATGGCGGTATGTATACCTCCATCCTGCTGAACATTCCCGGCACCGCCGCTTCGGCAGCCACCGCGATGGACGGCTACCCGATGGCACAAAAAGGCCAGACCGGCCGCGCCTTTGGCCTGGCCACCACCTCGTCGCTGATCGGCTCGGCCATCGGCATGGTGTTTGTGGCGCTGCTCTCGCCGATTATCGCCAAAGCCGCGCTGCAGTTTACCTCCTACGAGTACTTCCTGTTGGCGCTGTTCGGCATCTTAATCAGCGGCAGCCTGACATCGCCCGAGCTGGCGATTAAGGGCTGGATTGCTGGCCTGTTCGGCATCTGGCTCTCTACCATTGGCCAAGACCACATGCAGATGTACCCACGCTTTACCATGGGTATGCATGAGCTGGATAACGGCATCGACGTGGTGCCAGTGCTAATTGGCGCCTTCGGTATTCCGCAGATTATGTCGGTGCTGGAATCGAAGATGAAGATGAAATCGATGAACGCCAACTCCATCGGTCGCCTGATGCCCGACATGAAGACCATGTTCAAGAACTCCAAGCTGATTGGCAGCTCGGCAGTGACCGGCGTGGGGATCGGTGCGGTGCCCGGTATCGGCGAGGATATCGCCGCTTGGGTGGCCTACGGCATCGCCCGTAAGACCAGCAAAAAGCCAGAGACCTTCGGTAAAGGCGCGCCAGAGGGGGTGATCTCCACCTCGGTGGCCAACCAAGCCTGTGTCGGTGGCGCGATGATCCCACTGCTGTCACTGGGTATTCCCGGCTCGCCACCGGCGGTAATGCTGCTCGGCGCATTGATGCTGCACAACGTGGCACCCGGCCCGATGCTGCTGAAAACCAACCCCGACTTTATTCCACAGGTTACGGCAATCTTGTTTGCTGCCGCCATTGCGATGTGGGTGTGCGGGATGATCCTGTCCAAGCAGGTGGTGCATATCCTCAAGATCCCACAAACCCTGTTTATGCCACTGATCGCAGTGCTATGTGTGATTGGCTCGTTCGCGCTGGGTATGCGGGTATTTAACCTCTACCTGATGGGTGTGATTGGCATCATCTCCTACTTCTTTATGAAGCTGAAGGTACCGATCGCGCCGCTGGTGATTGGGGTAATCTTGGGGCCAATGGCCGACACCTCGCTGCGCACCGGCCTGAAAACCACTGGCGGTAGCTTGATGCCACTGATTCAACGCCCCATCGCCCTGATTCTGGTGTGTGTAATCATCGCCATTATCTGCAGCCAGATCCCTGCGGTTAACCGTGGCATCCGCAATCTGATGAGCACTGCGCGCCGTCGCTTGGCGAGCGCGTAATACCACTCACCCTTGCCCAAGGCTCTGTGATTAATGACCAGCGCCTTGGGCTCGCATTCACACTAAGGAAGCATTATGAAAACCATCGTCTGTTTGGATGGCTACACCTTAAACCCCGGCGACAATCCTTGGGAGCCCATCGCCCGCCTCGGTGAATTCACCAGCTTCGATCGCAGCGACCAAGACAGCGAGCAGGTGATAGAACGCGCCCGCGCCGCCAATGTGCTGCTCACCAACAAAACCCCCATCACTCAAGAAGTGATCGACGCCTGCCCCGAGCTTGAGTGCATCGCGGTGCTGGCCACCGGCTATAACGTGGTGGATGTGGACTACGCCAAACAAAAAGGCATTGTGGTGATGAATGTGCCGGTGTATGGCACCGACACGGTGGCCGAGATGACCTTTGCCCACATTATGCACCTGGCGCGCAATATTGCGCTGAACAGCAACCATGTGCGCGACGAGCAGGGCTGGTCGAACAGCCAAGACTGGTGCTACTGGCTCAACCCGCAGCTGGAGCTATCCGGTAAAACCCTCGGCATCGTTGGCTTTGGCAACATCGGCCAGCGGGTCGGTGAGATCGCCAACGCCTTCAATATGAAGGTGCTCGCCTGCGATGAGTTTGTCAGCCGCTTCCCCGACTACCCCTACAAGATGACCAGCCTGGAGGCGCTGCTGGCGCAAGCCGACTTCGTAACGCTGCACTGCCCGGCCATGCCTGCCACCATCAACCTGATGAACGCCCAGCGCTTCGAGCAGATGAAGCCGGAGGCCTATCTTATCAACACCTCGCGCGGCCAGTTGGTGGAAGAGCAAGACTTAGCCGATGCGCTCAATCAAGGGCAAATCGCTGGCGCCGCGTTGGATGTGCTGTGGCAAGAACCGCCTGCCGCCGACAACCCGCTGCTAAGCGCAAACAACTGCGTGATTACCCCGCATATCGCCTGGGCCACTCTGGACGCGCGGATGCGCATCACCCAGATGGTGGCAGATAACATTCAATCGTTTATCGATGGCGCACCACAGAACGTTGTTTGAGGGTTCGGGCCAGAACGCATAGAAATGTAGCAAGTGAAAGGTGAGTAAGATGGAGTACCAGAGTCACTTATTTGGTTATTTCTATAACCAAGCGGTTAAGCAATACCAGCTATCTAACGACAATGGCATGCGGGTGTCGATACTGGAGTTGGGTGGGATAATCGCCGAGCTTGAGGTGCCCGACCGTCAAGGTAAGCTGGCCGATGTGGTGCTCGGACTGGATAGCCTAAGCTGCTACACCCGCGACAGCCACTACTTCGGCGCGATGATCGGCCGGGTGGCCAACCGCATCGAAGGTGCTCGCTTTGAGCTCAACGGCCAGCAGGTCAAGGTTGACGCCAATGCCCACGAGGGGCGTCACTGCGTGCATGGTGGCCGCTTTGGCTACCATCGACGCATCTGGCGGATGACCGATATTCGCCGCGGCCCGGGCATCATTGAGCTGACCCTGCACCTGCGTGATGGCGATGGCGAAGAAGGCTTTAACCACGATGTGGATGTCTACGCCACCTATCGCTTGGACAACCGTAATCGGCTGACCTTGGAGTACCGCGCCTCGGCCAATGGGCCAACCCCTATCAGCCTAACCGCCCACAGCTACTTTAACCTGTTCGGCCACCAGCACGGCTCGATTGCCGACCACGAGCTAACGCTGTATGCCCAGCGCATGCTGGCGCAAAAAGAAGATCGGGTACCCAGCGGAGAGATTGTCGACATCCGCGGCAGCGAGTTCGATTACGGCCGGGCCCGTAGCCTCGCCGACTGCGTTGGCCAGGGCCTGGCGATTAACCACTCGTTTGTGCCCGAGTCCGCCATGGCCACCCTCACCACCGCCAGTGCCAGCGATCCGCTGACCCAAGGGCTCACCAAGATGGCCCAGCTTAAGGGCGGCGGACGACGCTTGCGGCTTTACTCCAATGCCGACACCCTGCACTTTTACAACGGCCACAACCTCGATGGCGTGAAAGGAAAGTGCGGCACTCGCTACGAGCAGTTTGCCGGACTGTGCCTGGAGCCCAAAGGCTATGTAAACGCCATTAATCAGCCAAAATTCCCCTGCGCCATCATCAAACCGGGGCAGGAATACCATCACCGCATCGTGTATGACTTCAGTCAGTAAGCCCAATAGCAGTAACAAGTGTGTAAGCCATGAAGATAGTGATAGCTCCCGACTCGTTTAAAGAATCCCTCAGCGCCGCGCAAGTTGCCGAATGCATCGAACGTGGCTTTCGCCAAGTCTTCCCCGATGCCGAGTACTGTAAACTGCCCTTGGCCGATGGCGGCGAAGGCACCATCGATGCCCTGCTGCACGGCCTGCCGGGCGAGCGCCATTACTGCCACGTGAGCGATCCGCTCGGGCGCACCACCATGGCCTGTTGGGCTGCGCTCGATGAAGGGCGCACCGGCTTGCTGGAGTTCGCCCAGGCATCGGGGCTGGATAAGCTTACTGTGGGTGAGCGCAACCCGGCCTTTACCAGCAGCTTTGGCACCGGCCAGCTGATTGCACAAGCGTTGGATAGCGGCGTCGACAAGCTGATTATCGGCCTGGGCGGCAGCGCTATTAATGATGGCGGCGCCGGTATTGTGCAGGCCTTGGGCGGACAACTACTCAATCGCCAAGGCCAATCATTAGCGCTCGGCGGTATCGCCTTGCACCAGCTAGCCTGTATCGACCTGACTCAGCTCCACCCGCGCTGTGCAGACGTCGAGCTGCTGATTGCCTGCGACGTGGACAACCCCTTGTGTGGACCACAGGGCGCCAGTCACGTATTCGGTCGGCAGAAAGGCGCCACTGCTGAGCAGCGTCAAGAGCTGGATCATGCCCTCGGACACTTCGCTGATATCGCCGCGCCGCATACCGGTGTGAACCACCGCGACACCCCGGGCTTTGGCGCAGCCGGCGGCACCCCGCTGGGGCTGTCACTGCTGTTTGACTCAAAGCTACGCCCGGGCATCGATATCATATTGGATGCCCTCGATGCCGACACCCTGCTGGAGGGCTGCGATTTGCTGATCACCGGCGAAGGCAAGATGGATAACCAAACCCTACAGGGCAAAACCCCCTACGGCATCGCCAAGCGGGCAAATCAAAAAGGGATCCCGGTTATCGGGATCTGCGGCGCCTTGGGCAGCCAGCTGGACCAGCTATATAGCAAGATGGCCTGCGTATTTGGCAGCGTACGCGCGCCGCAATCGCTGCCGCAAGTGCTAGAAGAAGCCGCTGACAATTTAGAGCGCAGTGCCCGCAATGTGGCGGCGGCGCTTAAGCTTGGGAAGCAGCTCTAGGAGTATCGTGTTCGACCAATGCCTTTTGCGCTTTGGTCTTTGTGCAGTTTTGCCGCTTTTTTCTTCGCCCGCTGCACTATGCTGCATGTCATACAAGGTTACAGTTAACATTTGATGGGCACCGCATAACTGAATAGCTCGTTGACCCGCCTGACACATTTAGTCTTTACATAGTTGACGTTTTCAACAGCGAGAATGGCGCAATACCCAGCGCTACCAGCCCCGCCCTACCCTCTGCCATGGATCACGAAATCACGCTTTACTAATGCGTATAGACGCGGGCAAGACTACTTTTCTCTAAAGCCCTTATGGCTAACACATGCTAAGGCTCGTCCCTTTATCGTTGAAACTAACAGAGGTTGAGCCCCAGTTCACCGTCTGAGCTCGTCCCGCCCTGCGCACTGTCAGGCTCAGTCCATAGCGGAGCGCTGCAGTGAGTGAAGAGATAAAACAGCTACAACAGCGAGTAAAAGAACTAGAGCAAGAACTCGCCGACAAACAGTTACTGTTCGATGCAGCCATGGACAGCCTGCCCAATCGGGTCTTTTGGAAAGACCGTGAGAGCGTGTATTTAGGCGCAAACAAACACTTCGTTCACGATACTGGCTTTACCGATGTCAGCCAGCTAATTGGCAAAACAGACTACGACTTCCCCTGGGATCGAAGCACCGCAGAGCTCTATCGCGGTGATGATCACTACGTCATTACCAACGAAATAGAACGTTTGAACTTTGAAGAGCCCCAAGAGCGCGAAGGGCGTATCGTTAACTGGCTGCGTACCAGCAAGGTTCCGCTGCGCAACACCAGCGGTGAGGTTATTGGTGTGCTTGGCACCTACGAAGACATTACTGAGCTCAAGCAACAGCAAATGATGCTAAAAGAAAGCGAACAGGAAGTGCGCTCCATCAATGCTTACCTGGAGCAAAAGGCGCAAGAGCGAACCGAGCAACTAGAGAAGAAAAACCACGAACTCAATGAAACCCTCAGCACATTGCAAATGGCCCAAGAAGAGTTGGTAAAGAACGAAGCCCTAGCCTCTTTGGGGTCGATTGTTAGTGGGGTGGCCCATGAAGTGAACACGCCACTTGGGATCAGCCTTACCGCAGCCTCACACATCCTTGAGCAAGTCGAGCAAATGCAACAGCGGGTTGAATCAGGCTCACTGACACGCAGCGACTTCGATAACTTTTTCGGGATGATCACAGAATGCGCCGAACTGACCTCAGACAACCTTTCGCGCGCAGCTCAGCTGATACACAGCTTCAAACAGATTGCCGTAGACAAAAGTAGTGAAGGCCAACGCGATATAGAGATCGGAAAGTACCTGCATGAAATCGTAACAAGCCTTAGCCCACGCCTAAAAGAGTCGAGCGTCCAAACCCATATCGAAATCTGTCACTCGACAACAATCCGCACCTTTCCCGGTGCCATCGCGCAGGTTGTCACCAACCTGATTATGAACTCACTAATTCACGCGTTTGAGGAACACCCGAGCCCGTTAATCAGTTTGCGCTGCTGCCAGGTGGGTGAGCAGGTACAACTGCAATACAAAGATAACGGTGTAGGTATGCCAAGTGATGTACTGGAACGAATATACGACCCCTTTTTCACCACCAAACGAAATCAAGGAGGCAGTGGCTTAGGAATGAGCATTATCCATAACGTCGTGACTAAAAAACTCTGCGGCTCGATTGAAGTCACCAGTGAGCCTGGCGCAGGTATAAAAGTAGTGATTCAACTTCCAATTTCGCTGGAGGATTAGTTCAACATGGACCCATTTGTATTTGCGCCAGAAGAAGACAAACAACCGGATAATAGCCCCAAGAAAACCCCGTGGCGGGTGGCCATCGTCGATGATGAAGAGAGCGTTCACCAAGTCACTAAGTTTGCATTAAGCGATATGCTTTTTGAGGACAAAGCTGTTGAGTTTTTCGATGCCTATTCAGGCAAAGAAGCCAAGCAGCTATTGGAAAGCAATCCCGACATTGCCGTGGTGCTGCTGGACGTGGTGATGGAAGACGAACACTCCGGCCTGGAGGTGGCGCGTTACATCCGCGAAGACCTGCACAATCAACGTATACGGATCGTGCTACGTACCGGCCAGCCCGGACAAGCGCCCGAACGCGACGTGGTGCAAAACTACGATATAAACGACTACAAAGAAAAAACAGAGCTAACCTCGCGCAAGTTGTTCACGATGATGCACGGTTGCCTACGAGCCTATCGCGACATTGTCGCCCTTGACGACAGCCGCCAAGGGCTGGAGCGCGTTATTCAGGCATCCAAAAACATCTACGAAAGCCGCTTTATCGATGAGTTTGCCAGCGGTGTTCTGCAACAGCTAACCTCGGTACTACACGCCGATAAAGACGCGTTTTTCGGTAAGCCCGAAGCACTTACAGCCCAAGATCAGGGAGGAAACTGCAAAGTCGTAGCTGGCACCGGTAAGTTTGAGTCACTGGTTGGAGAGGATGCGATGCAACACCTCAACCCGCAGTTCTCCAAGCTGATTGAGTCCACCATAACCACCAGCGGTCAACGTATTGGCGATAACTATATGGCGGTATCTCGCGGTCGCGATGGCCAGAAAAACTTGCTCTACCTAAGCGGTCTATCTAAAACCGGCCAGCTCGAGCATCACTTATTAGAGCTGTTCTGCGACAACGTACTGGTGGCATTCGACAACCTGTACCTAAAAAACCAACTCATCGAGACTCAAAAAGAGCTGGTCTATCGTCTTGGCGAAGCGGTGGAAACGCGTTCTAGGGAAACCGGCAACCATGTTAAGCGCGTTGCCGCAATAAGCCGTTTACTCGCCAAGGCAGTCGGCCTTAATGAAGCGCGCGCAGAAGTTATCTATTTTGCATCGCCGCTGCACGACTTGGGCAAAATCGGCATCCCCGACGCAATCTTAAACAAGCCCGGAGGCCTGAGCGATAGCGAATGGGAAATCATGCAAGGCCACGCCAAGATTGGCTACGATCTACTCGGCGACAGTAAGCGCGACATTCTGCGAATAGGCGCTCTAATCAGCCTGCAGCATCATGAAAAGTGGGACGGAAGCGGCTACCCCGAAGGCCTTAGCGGAGAGCAAATCAGTATTGAAGCCAGAATCACTGCCGTGGCCGATGTGTACGACGCGCTATCGAGCGATCGCGTCTACAAAAAGGCCTGGCCAGTCGAGAAAGTTAATCAATTTATGCACGAGCAGGCTGGCAGTCACTTCGACCCCGAAGTCGTTAGACAGCTGTTTGAGCACATCGACGAGATCACGGCTATCCGGCAAAAGTACTTGGACAAGTTTCACTAAAAAGACACTTGGCTAATCGCTGAGATGCTCGACGATAATTACCAACCTCTCACAAACCGCCTTACAATGGTTGAGAAGCTTGTTAGAGGTTGGTAGTGTTTTTGAAAGGTTGATAGTGCTTTTGCCACGCCATCAAGCCATGTCTTGCAACTCCCCTCACAGCGCTCAACATCGCCCACTTCCTTAGCACCTCTCAGCAAAGGTGACGGTGCCATCACCAGATAAACATTGCTTTAAAATCAAACAATAGGCTTCATCTGCAAGAGCCGCCCTGCTAGATTGGACAGCGTAAGGAAAGCGCATCACCACGCACAGACAAGGAGCCAACTGTGAGCTACGCCCCCATCAATCTCAAAGAGAAGTTCACTAAGTTCGACGAGCACTGGTCGCCGCGGGTAATCGCTGAAATGAATGACTATCAATTTAAGCTTGCTAAGGTAGTTGGCGAGTTTGTCTGGCACGATCACCCCGACACCGACGAAGTGTTCTTTGTGGTCGAAGGCTGCCTGGATATCGAATTTCGCGATGGCAAGGTTACGTTGGAAGCAGGTGAAGTGTTTGTCATCCCTAAAGGCGTTGAGCACAAACCGGTAGCCCAGAGTGAGTGTAAGATCATCCTGGTGGAGCCACGGGGTGTGGTAAACACCGGTGATGTGCAAAGTGAGTTAAAAGCTGACAACGACGTGTGGGTGTAAATCATGGAACAAATCGCAGACTTATCAAAGCTCAAGCTTCAGCCTTTGCGCATTCCAGCTGGCTGGTCGGTGGATTATAACGCCAGCTTTTGGGAGATAGACCCCAACCCCTCGCTGATCCCCGAAGATGAACGGTGGTGGGTCTTTAATGAAGACATGCTGCAGATGCGACATGCAGCCCACGACTATATGCTTGACCTAGGCTGGTACCCAGAGGGCGACTTTGAGACCGGCGCTTATCGCGTGGTGCTGCTGGAGCACGATTTTCTAGGCAAAGAAGTGGTTTGCTTTACCACCCAAAACAGAATGGAGCTAGTGGACAAAATAGAATCGCTACTCCTACAAGTTTCTGACGCAGAGCTAGTCAAGAACCTCACTTAACTGTCGCTTGCTGTTTATCGCACCCTTGTGCGGGGCGAGTCAATTCGGCTGTTTGTTACGGCTGGTAAAGCTTTTAAGGGCCTAAAAACTCGTCTCACTTAGGCCTAGTTTTGTTTAGGTTTGCTGTTATCCCACGGGCTCGCTTTAGGCCTAGCAGCCTTTGCCGGTGTTGTTTGCTGCCGCTTAACGCTCGGTGGGGCAATCTCCCGATCAACAAAGGTTTTCAACCACAGCTCTTCAATGGCTTCCCTCGCCCACAGGTCTTTTTCTTGGCGCAGTCGCTTCAGCGCCGACTTAATCGTCGGCTTGCGTTTAAAACCGTTGAAGTTGGTTTTCATTGCCAGTTTTTGCCAGCCGAAGTGGGACTGGAGATCAGTCAGGATCTGCTCCAGCTTGATGCCGTGTAAGGGGTTGTTCTTTTGGCTCATAAGGTTCCTAGTGGGGGTAGCGGAATCATCTGATAGACAGGTGAGCTCACGCAACGCAGCGCGCCGTGACACGCTTTGTCAGACTAATCCTAATCAGTGGATGATTTCTTCGCATCGCCCCAACTAAAACCCTTTCCGCCGCTGCTGCGCGGTTTAGCGCCACGCCGTTTGGCGCCTGCTTTCGGGTGAGATTTAGCGCGCGACTCACGGCGCTTTTTTTGCTGCACTTCGTAGTTCTCAGCCGCTTTCTGTTGCATTTCGGCAATCAGCTCCACCGTGAGTGGCTGTGGCTCTTTTGGCTCTATGCCATCGGCAAAACCGCGCTCACGGGGCTTTAGGGCATACTGGGCTGAGTCTGGCTTGGGCATGCGCTTAAAGCGGTAAAGGTAGAAAGTTTCCACGCGCTCACGTGCCCATTCGGTTTTCTTCAAAAACTTAACCGAAGACGCCACGCTGGGGTTGGTCTTAAAACATGCCAGTCGAGTAGCCGCGTGCAGAATCTGCCAATCGTAATAGCCAACCAGTTCCTTGAGCATGGCCTCAAGCCCAAGCCCATGAAGTGGGTTGTTCTGCTGGTGTTTAATGGTGTCTTCAGTCATGGCGTCGAGTCCGAGTAAAAAGGCGGTGCACTGTAATACGTTACGAAGTAAAAACCAATCTAGTATAGCTAGCACGGCCCAAAAATAATGAGTGTGGGTTTAGCGCGGAACAGCCTGTGTGAACGATGAGCTCTGGTGAACCGCTGCAAACTTTCCGTAGCATCGGTATCGATGCCTTCTCTCAAAGACCTCGCTTCAACACGGAACTGGACATAAGTGAGTTGTAAAAGCCAAGGAAACAGCCGTTCTCGGTGTCATTGTTAGACCTTGTAGCCTTCGTTATCCGCTGAGTTACGGCGGTACAGCCCTTCGGCGTTTTCGAAAACGCGGTTTGAGTATCTGTCGTAGAGATCCAACCAAGACAAATGCCCATCAAAGCAACTCTTCGTAGAGCTCCGTGCATTGCTCCAGTATTGTTTTGATGTCAACGCAACTAAGCTTACACGGACAGTATCATCCTCAAGTAAACTAGGGATCGCATCGACGTCTCTTTGAGTATCGCAAAGCTGCTTTGCCTCAAAGCCTTCAGAAACTTTGGCTTCTATGACAATTATATTTTTTTCTGAAAAGAGGCAAAGGTCGAAGGTGCGTTTTGGCGAATACGCCTTGCTGCGACTTACTTCGTTTCTGCGCCACAAGTAGTCCCGATAGAAACAGACCTCAAAGCCTACGTCCCAAGTTCTTGCATTGTCACTCTCCGTGATGCCGGCTATTGAGGAAACCCATTCACCGAAGTTATGTGCATCATTGCGCGCCTCGTAATATAACTCAGCACAGAATACTCGCTCTTCACGAGTCCACTCTGCCCAAGGCCTATTAGCGAGATATGCTGCCCCCATCTTATCCATGTCCTTTTTTTAGTTAACTCTTTGTTGAGGTTAGAGCTAGTGCATCTAAATCATTGGCTAACTAACTTTTCCATAAGAAAGTTGCTTAGTAACAGCCCATTCACTTCCATTTGTTGCTCTTTGACTACTCGGAACCCGAAGCGCTCAAAGAAGGGCCGAGCAGTTATGCTAACTGCGGAATAGTAGTGTGAAACGCCCTTTTCGCTCCCTACTGCGAATATATGTGCCATCAAGGCTCTGCCGACTCCAATACCTTGGTAATCTGCATGACAGAAGAAGTGGTCAATATAGCCATCCTTCTGTAAATCAGCGAAGCCGACAACTTGACCATTAATCTCGGCAATAAAGGGCTTCATCTCATTGACTCGTTTTAGCCAAGCATCCGCATCAATGTTGGCGGGAGCCCATGCAGCAACGTGCTCTGCTGAGTAGTCACGGATGTTGATGTTTCGAATGGTTTGAAACTTTAGGTCCCACGTTACAGGTGCGTCTTGTCTTTCGTAGTTTCGGATTTCTATCATGATGTTAATCATATTGGAGTGTATGAGACTCGTAGTTGGACACAAACGAATTAGGAAAGCAGGTTTAACGCCCGTTTCTCGCGAATCCCCTCATAATTCCCTTAGGATTCATAAAAGTAGACGCGCATCCCTAGGTTTGATCTAATTAATTTCGCCAAAAACAAATCCAATCCCACCCAGCACGGAGGCTAACGGGATGCGCGAAGTTCAAATCTTACACGAAATGCTCGCCGATCAATGCCCTTCGATTAACAAAAAACGCCTTAACTCTCTTATGCTTGCGACCCAAGCGCTCCTCGATGGTGATAGCTTATCGCTCACTGAACTGGGGCGCAGTATCACTGGGCCAGTTGCGCCTAAGCACAATATCAAACGCATGGATCGGCTATTTGGTAACACTCACCTCCGTTACGAGCGGTTTGACATTATTCGTTGGCATGCAAAACAGCTTTGCGGGCTTAACCCGATGCCCATAGTTTTGGTGGATTGGGCTGATGTGCGAGAGCAGCTAAGGATGATGACTTTACGGGCGTCGATATCCGTGAGGGGACGGAGTGTGACGTTGTATGAGCGTACGTTTAAGTTTTGCGACTACAACTCGCCACGCAGCCATAACCAGTTCCTCCGCGAATTGAGCTGCGTACTTCCCCAAGGCTGTCGACCAGTCATTGTTACTGATGCGGGCTACCGGAATACCTGGTTTCGGGAAGTTGAATCCTACGGCTGGTATTGGCTGGGGCGCTTACGTGGAGAGGTCTGCTATAGAGTTGATAAGCAGTGGCAATTAACGAAAGCACAATTTAAAGAAGCGACCAGCAAAGCACGTTACATTGGGGCCGCAGATATTGCGCGAACAAAGCCAATGTCCTGTCAGCTCTATCTTTACAAAGCGGCTGATCAACAACGTAAAGATCGGCGCTCTAGACGCTCAGGCAATAATCACTCTGCTAAACGCTTGTATCACCGCAGTGCAAGGGAACCTTGGGTGCTAGCCACTAACCTCCCAACAGCGCAGTTTAACTCAGTACAAGTCGTTAAACTCTACGCAAAGCGGATGCAAATCGAAGAGACGTTTCGAGACCTTAAGAGCCCTCAGTATGGTTTTGGTTTGCGGCACAGCCGCTCGCGTTGCCCCCATCGGTACAACGTTTTGCTACTTATCGCGATGCTTGCAGAGATGCTGCTTTGGTGGCTGGGGTTAGCTGCGATAGCATCGGGCTGGTCGAAACACTTTCAGGCCAACACCATTCGCTCTCGCCCAGTACTGTCAGTCGTTCGCTTGGGAAAGGAAGTGCGAAAGCGACCTAATTACGTTATCAGCGAACAGAACCTTAGGTGGGCGTTTTTCGAGTATCTGCGGCTGACTCATCACAGCGGACTGGGGGATTTATGAGGGGATCCTCCAGCGCCGCGCTTATCTATGCGGCGAAGATAGCGTGACTGGGGAAAGCTTTGAGCATCGCAGGTAATGGGTAGAGCAGCGTCTGCTCACGCTGTCTTCGGTGTTCGCCATCGATGTGTGTGCCTATGCGGTGATGAGTAACCACACCCATGTGGTACTGCACGTGGCGTTGTTGCCTAAATAGAATTGAACCTATTCGCTCATCTGCGATCTGATCGTTAAACCCTACTATCAGGTCGCACTATGGGCACCGCCAAGGGCAAAATCACCAATTGGAAACAGTACAATCACACCTTAACTCAAAGAGGCTCGTTAACCTTTTGGATGGACGATGCGGCTATCAAGCATTGGTACAACCAACACCCTTCTGGTCGCCGAGGTCGTAGCAATACGTACAGTGACTCAGCCATCAGCACCGCGCTCATGATTAAGGGCGTGTTTAAGCTACCTCTGCGAGCGCTGGAAGGATTTATCAACTCGATATTTCGTCTGATGGATGTTGACCTCAAGTC
>NZ_AUBY01000027.1 GCF_000429485.1 Aliagarivorans marinus DSM 23064
GGGGCGCTAAAAGGGAAGATAGCTCTGAAGCTATTCAACAAGTTTCCGTACTTGAGGAAGAACAAGCTTTGGGGCAACCACTTTTGGCAGCGAGGGTATTTCGTAGATACTGTGGGTATTAACGAAGAAATCATACGCCGATATGTAAGACATCAAGAGAAAGTTGAGCGTCAAGAGCAAGGTGAGTTGGCGCTGCACTAGACAAAGGCCCCCTTCGAGGGGGCTCATTCAAAGCCACCTTCTTTAGAAGGTGGATATTTACTTTGAGCCGGTCTTCAACTCAATCGTTAGCCTTGGTCTTCAACGAAAAAACAACTGGCTAAAGGGGTTGAGTAGACTGGCAAAGCCCGAGGTGAAATGCAGCGGAGCATCCAGTAAGGTCAAGCACAAGCAATCCTTGCCAGCCTCGGTTCGAGGGCTGTGGCGGTGCTGGCTGTCCTGAATCACGAAATCACCGGGGTGGTAGGTGCCTGCTTCGTCGCTGAAGCTACCGGCTAATACCAAGGTGATCTCGTTACCTTGATGGGTGTGCTCGGGCAGGGCACTGCTCTCGTCCATATAGATAAGGTTCATCTTCGATGATGAGGCGCTACTCACCTTGGCACGCTGGATCTTGCCGGGCAGGCGGCTCCACGGGCCAATCTTTTGCTGTTGACCTTGTAATATCTGCGGCAGGGTAAACTGCTGACTGGCCACTTCAATGTGAGTATCGGCAGGCGCGTTTAATAACGATTCGACACTTTTCTCGGGGATGGAGTCGTTTGCCATAATCTGCTCAAGCATATCATCGAGGTTGACATCACCATGATTATCGGGCGCTGCCGACACGAACGCTTGCGTGGCGTATTGCTCCTCGTATTTAGCAAGCTTGGCGCGGCAGTGCGGGCAAAACTCAAGGTGCGCGCTAATCATTACCGCAAGTCCACCGTCTATTTCGCCGGCCGCATAGCTGGCTAGCATCTCGTCGCTGGGGTGACAGGCAATCTTAGTCATCGAGGGCCTCCTTCATTTTTTTCAGGCCCAGGCGCAACCGGCTTTTCACGGTGCCCAAGGGGAGTTCAAGTTTGTCGGCGACCTCTTGTTGGGATTCGCCATGTAGATAGACCCGGCGAACGATGTCGGCCTGCTCAATGGGTAGCTGCTCGATTTGATACTGCAGCTGCTGTGAGATGATTTCTCTGTCTTCCGGGGCGTTGTCATTGATGTCGCGATCTTCAGACAAAATGGGCCATAGATCATCACCTTGAATCCAATCTTGCTGGTGCTTACTGCGCCGCAACAGATCGAATTTAACGTTCCGCGCCACCGAGAATATCCAATTGACTGCCGCACCCTTGGATGCATCGTAAAGGTGGGCTTTCAGCCACAGCTTGAGCATGGTCTCTTGCACCATCTCGTACGCTAAGCTTTCATCGAACAGTTGCTTACGGGCCATGCTCAATACCCGAGGGGCTATCTCCTTGAACAAGGTTTGATAACTATCTCGACAACGGTTTTCGGCAATGTTGAACAGCAGCTCAGCGAGTACATCCTTATCCTCAGACATGGACTGCGCTCCCTGCGTTGCTCGGACAACGGAGGTAGAGTGAGTTGATAAGCGTTGTTCCATAAAAATGCGCCATAGCTTAATTAATACCCTTGCTACGCTGAGGGTCAACCAGACGATCACCTTGTTGCAGAATATTCTTGATGTAGCGCATGCCCGGCTCAAGGTGAGACTCTTTGAGCAGCGCTTGCTTGTTGGCTACCGGTAGAGGCAGCAGCTCTAACCAGCGATAGCATAGCCACGCTGCGTAGTCGTTGTGCTGTGTGGTAGGCGGCGCAGAGGCGCGCTCTGGATGAGCATAGCGCAGCGCCAGATAACTCTCGCGGATAAAGCTTAGCACCCGTGGGTCAATCTCGGCATTCGGCCAAGTGGGCTGCTCTTGTAGCTGCAATACGCTCCCCGAGGAGCTGCTGGTCTGTTGTAACACTCTGGCACAACGTTCCAAAGAGAGATGTAACTCGATTCCTTTGTGGTGAAGCCAGTTCACTTGAAGTACTTTGGCAATGGTGACGCTATCGCCGGGCTGGTCGAAGGCTTGGCCATTGCTCTCCTGCATCACCAGCGCGACCAAACCACTTAGCTGGGCACGGCGGATTAGCGCTTCGCGGCCTTGTCCTGGCACCAGCCAGCGGCACTCTCTGCCGGGTAGCAGGTGCTCGGTGTTGTAGATAAAAGGAAGTGATAACAGCGTTACTTCTCTCACTTACAGGCTCTCTTGTTGGTCATACTCGTTAATGCCGCGAATCGATAGTGTTCGAGCGCAGCCGCCAGCTTGGCGAAATTTGGTGGCTCGGGTCTCTATACGATGCAAATCAATAATTAGTTGAGTGATCTCCCAAAAAACTGGACACGTAGTGACCTAAAACTGTATACAAATCATTAACAAAGCCGCTGTGCGACAGCCGTTTTTGTTGGAGGTAAGGATGCTCAGTGCAATCAAGCAAGACAGTAACGACGACTTGGTATCAAAGGTTCAGGCGTTTTACAGCGACCTAACGAGTGACTCGCTAACCCAACTCGGGGAGTTGTACGCGCAGGATGCGCTCTTTCAAGACCCTTTGCATCAATTAGAAGGGCTCGCGGCCATCAAGCATTACTTCGCCGGCATGCTCAGCAACTGTGAGTATTGTCGCTTCGAGTTTGAAGAGGCGCTGGTAGATGGCCAGCAGGCGTGTCTGCCTTGGGTGATGCGCTTGCGACACCCCAAGTTAAACGGCGGCGAGGAGTTCTCGGTAACCGGCCTATCACGCTTGAAGTTCGCCGGCAAAGTCTACTACCACCGTGATTATTTCGACGTCAGCGAGATGCTGCACGACCAACTACCCTTAGTAGGGCGCTTGTCGCGCGCCCTCAAGCATCGGGCAGCAGGCCTATGAGAATCCTTATCACGGGGGCCAGCTCCGGCATCGGCAAACAGTTGGCGCTCGACTATCTATCCCAACAGCATCAAGTGGTAGGCGTTGCTCGAGGCGATCTGAGCGAACTTGAGCAACAGGGCCTGCAAGCATTGCGCTGCGATGTCACCGACTTCCAGCAAGTGCGTGAGGTACTCGGGGCGCAGGACGCCTTTGATATCGTCGTGCTGTGTGCCGGCAACTGCGAGTACACCGATCCGGAGCATTTTGATGCCGAGCTGTGCCAACGGGTGTGGCAAGTTAACCTGCAAGGTGTGGCCAATTGTCTGGATGCGCTCTGGCCAAAGCTGTATGCCCCCTGCAAACTGGCTATCGTTGGCAGCTTGGCGCGCTTGCTGCCGTTTACCCGCGCCAGCGCCTATGGCTCAAGCAAGGCTGCACTGCACTACTTGGCCAGCAGCCTGCGAGTCGATTTGGCACCGCGTGGTGTGACGGTGCACTACGTTCAGCCCGGTTTCGTGAAAACCCCGCTGACCGATAAGAACAATTTCGCAATGCCCCAGCTGATAAGCCCTGATAAGGCCAGCTGGGCGATTCGCAATGGACTAGAGCAGGGGCGGTGGACCATCAGCTTTCCCACCCGTTTTAGCGCCATATTGCGACTAATCTCAATACTGCCGCAGAGCTGGCAGCAAAAAATCTGTATTCACTTGGCAAACTCGGAGGCGCAATGAGGATAGCGGTAGTCGGTGCAGGGATTTCAGGGATGACATGTGCCCACCTGCTGGCACAAAAACACGACGTAACCTTGATAGAAGCCAACGATTACATCGGCGGTCATACCGCCACCCGTGACGTTGAGGTGGATGGTAAACACTACGCGGTTGATACCGGCTTTATTGTGTTTAACGACCGCACCTACCCTTGCTTTAACAAGCTACTCGACAAGATTGGCATCAAAAGCCAAGTAACCGAGATGAGCTTTAGTGTGGTCAATCCGGAGCTGGGCTTGGAGTACAATGGCCACAACCTCGACACCTTGTTCGCCCAGCGCCGTAACATACTGCGCCCCAGTTTTTATCAGTTCATCGCTGAGATCCTGCGCTTTAATAAGATGGCCAAACAGCAGGTTACGGCCGATCCTAGTTACCGCTTGGGCGACTTTCTCGACGACCACTACTTCAGCCGGATGTTCGAGGAGAACTACCTACTGCCCATGGGGGCGGCGATTTGGTCGTCTACCCTGGAAGACATTCGTCACTTTCCGATGTGCTTCTTCGCGCGCTTTTTTGTTAATCATGGCCTGCTGGATGTGGGCAATCGCCCCCAGTGGTATGTGATCCCCGGTGGTTCGCGTAAATATATCGAGCCGCTGTTGGCGCCGATCCCCGGCGAGAATGTCCGCTGCAATACCCGTATCACCGAGGTGCAGCGCCAAGATCAGCAGGTTACCCTAAATGCTGAAGACGGCTGGCAATGGCAGGGCGAGGCGGTGATCTTTGCCTGCCATAGCGATCAGGCCTTGGCCATCTTAGGGGCCGAGGCCTCCGAGCAGGAACGTAAAGTGCTATCGGCGATGCAATACCGCGAGAACGAGGTGGTGCTACACCGCGATGAATCGCTGCTGCCGACGCGGCGTAAGGCCCGCGCCAGCTGGAACTACCGCCTACCGCCTACAGCGATCCGCAGCGAACAGTTAGCCAGCGTGACCTATGATATGAATCGGCTACAGGGGCTGCGTGATGCGCCGCAGTTCTGTGTGACGCTCAACCCCATGGAGCCCATCGACGATGCGCAGGTCATCGAGCGCTTTAGCTACAGCCACCCCTTGTTCAATCTGGCGAGCCATCGCGCACAAGCTTTGCGCCCATCGATAAGTGGCCACAACCAAACCTGGTTCTGCGGTGCCTACTGGCACAACGGTTTTCACGAAGATGGCGTGCGCTCTGCGGTGGAAGTCTGTCAGGACTTTGGTTGCGCACTATGAGTGAGCTTCGCAGTCGCATCGCCAGCGGTCATACCTACCACAACCGTTTGGTGCCGCTGGAGCATGGCTTTCGCTATGACATGTACTACGCCTGCATCGACCTTGATGAAGTCGAACAGGTCAGTGCGCTGCTTAACGCGAGCTTTCGTCTGCCGAAGCTGCGCCTTAACAGCCAAGATTATCTACATGGCTCTGCCGAGTTTAAACAGCTCAGCCTTAAGCAGCGCGCACTGGCGCTGCTGGCAGAGCATCAACCGGACTACCACGCCACGCAGTGTGTACTGTTGTGTCAGCTACGCTGCTGGGGGCTGTATTTTAGTCCGGTTAACTTTGTGTTGTTTGGCGGTGGTGAGCGCTTTGATTGGCTACTCGCCGAGGTCACCAATACCCCCTGGGGTGAGAAGCACTACTATTGGGTCGATATCCAGCAACCGCAACAACACGACAAAACCTTCCATGTTTCACCGTTTAATCCCATGGATATGCAGTACCGCTGGAATATCGATATCCAAGGCGCGCATATCAAGCTGGCGATCCACTGCAGCCGCAATCAGCGAGAGTTTGTCGCAGGCATTGATATGCAAGCAGAAACGTTGAACCAAGCCAGCCTACAGCGCGTAAGCAAGACACATCCCTTTATGACGCTGAGCATTGTAAAGGGCATCTACTGGCAAGCACTCAAACTTTGGATGAAGCGGGCGCCGATCTACGCCCATCCAGCTGGGCGCTCAAGCGACTGATAAAAGAGGGTTAACATGGGTATAGCAAGGGCATTGTTTGAGAGAACGGGGGCGTCGCAACCGCTGGCCCGCAAGATGTTAACGCACATCTTTGATGGCCTGGAAGGTGGTTGCATTCAGCTTAGCCAGCCCGGCTACCCGAGCATTAAATTGGGCGATACCAGCCACCAAAAGGTGGTGGATATTCAGATTCAAGATCCATCGGTGATTGCGCGGATTTTACGGGGTGGCAGCATTGCCGCCGGTGAGAGCTACATCGAAGGCGCATGGCGCTGCTCAGACCTGCATGCGCTGCTTCAGCTTATTGCAGAAAACCAGCACAAGCTCGACAAGCTCGATGGCCACCTCCATTGGCTGCAAGTATTGCTGACCCGCTTGCAGCACTACGGTCGTCGCAACCACAAGCAACAGGCCAAGAAAAACATCCTAGCCCACTACGATTTAGGCAATCCCTTCTACCAAGGCTTTCTCGACCCGGCCATGCAGTACTCGTCTGCTTTGTACTACTCAGACGGCGACAGCTTGGAGCTGGCACAGCAGCATAAACTGCAGCGGATCTGTGAACAGCTGCAGCTAGACCCCGATGACCATCTACTGGAAATTGGCACCGGTTGGGGCGGCTTGGCCTGCTATGCGGCGCAACACTTTGGCTGCCGGGTCACTACTACCACCATCTCCGATGAGCAGTTTGCCTTCGCCTGTGACAAGGTGAAGCAGCTGGATTTGCAACAGCAGGTTACGGTACTCAATAAAGACTATCGCGAGCTTGAGGGCAGCTTCGACAAGCTGGTGTCCATCGAGATGATAGAAGCGGTGGGCGAGCGTTACCTGCAAGGTTTTATCGACCTGTGCGCTCAGCGACTCAAGTCCGGCGGTATTATGGTGCTTCAGGCGATTACCATCGCCGATCACCGTTTTGCCAGCTACCGCAACAGCGTCGACTTTATCCAGCAGCATGTCTTCCCCGGCGGCTTCTTACCATCTCCCGGTATGCTCAGCGATTTGCTGCGCAGCCAGTTTGAATACCTAAACAACTTGGAGATGGGCCTGAGCTACGCCCAGACCTTGAAACATTGGCATCACCGTGTGATTGAGCAGCGCCGCGAGCAATCCCTTGGCGCTCAGTTTGACGATGCCTTCTACCGACTCTGGCATTTCTACTTCGCCTATTGCGAAGCAGGTTTTCGCACCGGCAATATCGGCACTTGCCAGCTCACCTTGCGGCGTCGCTAAGATGATGTTCCTTACCTTGATGGTGTTTGAGGTCAATTGGGCGCTCGCCGCCTTTGCTGGCCACAGCGCTTGGCCTTGGATGCTAGTGGGGATTGTGGTGTTGCTGGTATTGGTGCAGCGCTCTTTCGGGTTGGTGTCTATGCCCTGGCTGGGGCTGTTTGCGGCCTTGGGCATCGCGGTAGACCAAGTGCTGATGATGCTCAACTTCCTAGCTTTCGACAGCGCGCTGCTGCCGGTGTTTATGTTGCTATTGTGGGTGAGCTTTGCGCTTACGTTACCGCAGATGCTCAAGTTGATGGGGCGCTTCTCGGTGCCCGCGTTTGCGCTGTTCGGCCCGCTAAGCTATCTCGCAGCCGAGCGACTCGGTGTGTTGAGCTTTCCGCAGCCCACCTTGCTTAGCCTTATCGTACTGGGCGGGATCTGGCTGATGTTTGGGGTGTTTGGGCAGCGCTATATCTACCCTCGAGCGAACCCCCAAGCGCTTTTGACGCATGTTAGCGGAGGCCACCATGCTAGCTAGCCTGACCTTGGCGCTGGCCTTGTCCAGCCCGATGACCTTAGTCGGTGAAGCCGATTTACGTGTGCTGTTTTGGCCGGTTTATCAAGTCAGTTTATACAGCCCCGACGGCCGTTATCATCCAGACCAGTACCCGCTGGTATTGAGCATCGACTATCAGCGAAACATTTCCAACTCGCAGCTGCTTAAGTCTACCCAAGACGAGTGGCAGCGTTTGGGGGTATGCCAGCAGGCGCCTTGCGAGCAGTGGCTGGCTGAGCTGGCTGCACTGTGGCCAGACGTGAAGAAGGGCGATCAGCTGCGCTTTGTGGCTGAGTCTGAAGACAAGGGCGTGTTCTTCTTCAATGGTCAGCGTTTGGGCGAGGTGGAAGACTCGGCCGATATTGCCGAGCAGTTTCTGGCCATCTGGCTGTCGCCTCAGGCGCGCTTTCCCAAACAACGGCGTGAGCTACTGGGAATGCGGTAGCGATAAGTAGGGCAAGTCGTTTAGCTGCCAACCTAGCTGTTCTGCTAAAGGGCGAGGCGCTGGCAGGCTAAGTCGCTGACCCGGCTTTAGCACTTGCAACCCAGCATGACGCAACCTTTCAGCATCCTGATGACTGCGGTAGTGATAGGCCCAGAGCTGCTCGCACTGCGGCTTTGAGTAGTGCGCCAAGATATCTTCCAGCCCGCTATGGGAAGGATTACCCACCAAGCCCACATCATGCAGTATCAGTTCATCGGCCATCTCTAGCTGCTCAAGCAGATCCGGGATTGGCCGGGTATCGGCGCTAAACACAAAGCTGCCAGGCAGGTGTAGGCCAAAGCAGGATTGGGGAAGGTGGTGGCGTACTGCAAATGCATTGAAATTCAGGTCGTTTAGCCAAAATCCGCTACCGATGGGCACCAGTTGCAGCGCCTCAAACAGGTTGACTCACCCCTCGGCTAATTGTGCCGGGTGGTTGTCGATCTTTGCCACCAGTTTGGCCACCAAGGCGGCAGGTACATACAGCTTGCAGCGGTGTTGCTGCAGGGCGCAGATAGCGAACAGCCGCTCCAGATCGCCGATATGGTCAAAGTGCAGGTGGCTGATAAACACCGCCTCTGGCCATTGATGAAACTGCTGCTCAAAGGCGTGCAGCACACCGGGTCCACAATCGATTAGTAGCAGTGGCCTGGTGTGTTGGCAGAGCACAAAACTGGAGGGAAGTAGCTCGGTGGAGCTACCGCTGCCTACGCCTAAGGCAAGTAGTTCAAGCATCGTCACCCATCCATGGCGTGCGCGGCGGGTGAAACTCCGAGATAAAGTGTTGGAAGCTGCCGCTAAAGCCTTGCTGCTGTCTCTCGCGGTATTCGGCATTGAGCTGGTGTTTGCGAGTTAGCATGGCATGCACCAATGACTCGAAATAGTGATTATGAAAGCCAAGGTTATCGCCGCGCTTAAGCGCTGCTAAGCAGTAGTCGTAGGCAATCTGGGCGTTGTCGGCTGCTTCCGGCTGGTGGCAGATGGAGCCGCCGTCTATGGTGTATTGATGTAGGGGCTGGCCATGCAAGGCGATAGCAGCGCTGTGTTGCATGGCGCGAAGGTTAAACAAGGTGTCTTCACCCAAAATGACTTTCGGGTTGTAGGGCTGGTGGATCACATCGCGGCGGAACACAAAAATCAGCGGGTATTGGTTTCGCAGTAGGCGCGGGCTGACCACAGTCGGCTGCCATCAAAGCTGACCAATGCGCTGCCCAGTTGCTGGCCAAATTGCGGCTCAGTGCTGACAATATCGGCATTATCTGCAGCCATGCCGTACTCGATGGCCAGCGGACTTAAGCTGCTGAGCCGCTCCGGATAATAACTGTCGTCGGCATCGAGTGGCGCAATCAGCTCGCCCTGCGCTGCGTTTAACGCGATATTGCGAGCGGCGTTGGGGCCACTTTGCCGCTGCTCGGAGTAGTGCAGGCTTATTCGTTTGTCCCACAAGCCCTGCGCTTTGAGCTGGCTGCGATAATCGTAGTGGTCGTCACTGACGATAAGCATTTCCCAGTGACGATAGCGCTGCGCCATGACACTGCGTACCGTGTCGGCAATGCTGTGTTGGGCTTTAAACGCCGGGGTAATAATTGAAACCAGTGGCTGTTGGGTCATGGCTCATGGACGGACGATGCGGTTCCATGGGCTTATTGCATCAACACTCGGTGACAAAACAATGACAAGGGGCCATAGCAGGCGACCCCTTTGGGCAGGGATTAGCGTTCCAACACCAAATCAGTGCAGCCTTTGGCGCAGCGGATCTGAAAGCCTTGCTGATGGGCTGATACCTGCAAGGCCTGACGGCAAGTGGGGCAGAACTGCGCCTGGCCCTTGAGTAAGCGCTTGAGCATTTGTTGATGCTCGCGAAATTGCTGGCTGCGCTGGCGGTTCCAGTCTTTGAGTTTATCGTTCATTGCTTATCGTTCACTACTTATCGTTCATAGCGGGGCTCGGCGGGATAACGCAGGCAGCTTAGCAAGATCTGAGCGAGGGGAACAGCATCTACGGCCCTTCGCTCAAAGTACTGTTCGATTAATTCGATTAAAAGCTACGAAACTATCCGCTTTTTTCCTAGCAAATCGAAGTTAAGCTTATACCAACCATACCACTTACAAAGGAAACGCAGCAGGAGGCGTTATGGGGTTATTAGTCGAAGGCACATGGCACACCGATTGGTATGACACAAAAACCAGCGGTGGCGAGTTTATTCGCAGTGAAGCGCAGTTTCGCAACTGGGTCTATCCTGCCGACTCGGCCAAGGACGGAGAGTTTGTGGCAGAAGCCGGGCGCTATCATCTGTTTGTGTCGCTGGCCTGCCCGTGGGCACATCGCACCCTGATTTTCCGCAAGCTGTTGGGATTGGAAGAGGTCATCAGCGTATCCTTGGTTAAGCCAGAGATGCTCGACCATGGCTGGGAGCTGTTCCCAGATGGCCCGCTGCCAGAGCTGCCAGAACTGGACTACCTACACCAGGTGTACACCCAACACGACGCCAACTATTCAGGGCGGGTTACCGTGCCGGTGTTGTGGGACAAAAAACTTGGGCGGATCGTCAACAACGAGTCAGCCGAGATTATCCGTATCCTCAATCAAAGCTTTGCACCGTTAGTGGGGGCAGCCCAAGATTACTACCCGGATGGGCTCAAAGCGCAGATTGATGAGGTTAACGAGTTTGTCTATCACCGTATCAATAACGGCGTCTACAAAGTGGGTTTTGCCACCGCCCAAGCGGTGTACGAAAAGCATCTTCAGGCGCTGTTTGCGGCCTTGGATGAGCTGGAGCTGCGCTTGTCTGGTCAGCCATATTTGGCCGGCGAGCAACTGACCGAGGCCGACTGGCGCCTGTTTACCACCTTGATTCGCTTTGATGCGGTCTACGTGGGGCATTTCAAATGCAATCTGCGCCGTATCGAGGATTATCCGAATCTGTCGAACTACCTACGTCAGCTCTATCAAGTGCCCGGGGTGGCGGAAACGGTGAATTTTGAGCACATCAAGACCCACTACTACTACAGCCACACCATGATCAATCCCAATCAGGTTGTGCCAACAGGGCCCGTCCTCGATTTCACGCGAGCGCACAATCGCGCTTAGTGAAACGCTCAGGGCACATTCAAGCCATACTGCTCGACCAGCAGGCGCTGCTGCTCGCGAACCGCCTCCAAGGCCTGCTGGTAGCATTCGATCTGGCTATCTGGGGTATCGCGGTGGAAGGCCAGGTAGTTACCCAGCCGGTCGATGGTTAACACCGAGGTGATGTTCTGGGCGGGTTCGCCCAGTCGTTGCTGCAAAGCGTGCAGGCCTTTGTTGGAGATGATCATAAAGTCGACCCGGCCAGCCTGTAGCAGCCGATAAGCAGCGTCGTAGCTTTTGACGCGCTGCATCTTCTCCAGCGGGTAGTCGGCCTCGAACAATAGCTGCTCGGAGATGTCATCTCTGAGTACCGCAATACTTAAATGCTTGATTTGCGACAAGCTGTCGATGTCTGAAGTGAAATCACTGCGGCTCAGCAGCCGCAAATCCAAGGTAAACAGCGGGCCGACCCACTTAAACAACTCGCTACGTCCCGGTGTTTTCGACATCGCGAACAGTACTGTGCCGGGCTGCTGCTGCACCAAGCGATAGCCTCTGGCCCAGGGCACCACTTTAATGGGCTGCTGCTCTTGTTCCAGCTGCTGCCAGATAAGTCGTAAGCTGTCGACGGCGGCGCCTTTTAGTTCGCCATTCTCCATATAGTTAATCGGTGCGTAGTCTTCGGTGTAAAAGGAGAGTGGGGATAAACACGCGGCTAAGGGTTTGCTTAGCGGGGAGAGTGATAGTAGTAGAGTGAGCGTTGCAAGGTAGCACCAGGGAGCCATAGCGAAACAAGAGAGCCGTTAATGTGACACGTTCTCAAGCTATAGCACAGCCCCCTGCACTTAGCGAAGTTCAACCAGTTGTTTAGCCTTAGGTTTATAAGGCGCGAAGCATATTGGCCAGTAGCGTTAGGTTAACTAACACCAGGCTGCCACTTATCGGCGTTTTTGTGTCACGCTTAACACTCAGTCTTGGTACTTATAACGGGCTGAGTGTTAAGCGCTTATTTCAAGTTAAGTGTCTTGGGGATCTTTAAAGTCGTCCAGGTAGTCCTTTGGTGGCGGCGTCCAGCCGCGCTCGGTCATCGAGTGTTTATCGGCGCGATCTACCTTCATGGCATCACCGAGTAGCAGCTCCATCTGCATAAACAGTTCGCGATAGTGCGGAGTAAAGCGGTTGTCCTCGGTGGCATTCAGCCAGCTCTGGTAGAGGGTATCGCGGTTGTCCTTCTCCACCTGATCAAAGGCGTTCTTAAGCTGTTCAGATTTGAAGGGGTGATAACCAAGGCTGGAGAGCGCTTGCCCGCCAAGCTCCAGCGCAGAGTAATAGGCCTCGGTGACCACAAAATCGGCCCCTAAACGGCGCAGCTCATAGGCATGGCCGCGGTCATAGGCCCTAGCCATCACCTTGACGTGAGGATAGGCGTGTTTGACGTACTCTACTACCTGGTTCACCCGGGCGTGGTCATCGATGGCCACCACCATCAGCTTGGCTTGCTCAATCCCGGCGGTATGCAGCAAGTCGGGGTTGGTAGCATCGCCGAAGTAGCTCTTGATATTGATGCGGCGCATCAGGTCCACCTGACCGGCTTGATGATCCAGTACCACGGTGTTGACGCCGTTAGCCACCAAAAAGCGGTTCACAATCTGACCGAAACGACCGATACCGGCGACAATCACCGTGCCAGTTTCTTCGATCTCGTCCGCCTCGCGCTCGTTCTCGGTTTGCTCGTAGCGCGGCACGATCAGCTTGTCGTAGAGGATGAATAAAGCCGGGGTGAGGAACATTGAGATCGCCACCGCTAGCGACAAGGTTTGGGTTAGCTCCACCGGCAGCACGTTTTGCTGTACCGAGTAGCTGAGCAGTACAAAGCCGAACTCACCGGCCTGCGCCAAACTCAAGGCGAACAGCCAGCGGTCGGTGCCTTGTAGCTTAAATGCTGGGGTTAAGGCGAGTAGGATCAGGATTTTGATTAGCATCAGGCCCAAGCTGAGCCCTAGGATTGTCCCGAGGCTGGAGAACAAGATGCCAAAGTCGACGCCCGCGCCCACCGTGATAAAGAACAGCCCCATCAACAAGCCTTTAAATGGCTCGATATTGGATTCCAACTCATGGCGGAACTCACTGTTGGCCAGCACCACCCCGGCGAGGAAGGTACCCAGCGCTGGAGACAGTCCCACCAGACTCATTAGCGCGGCAATGCCGATCACCAAGCCCAAGGCGGCGGCGGTGAAGATCTCACGCAGCCCGGCACTGGCGACATAGGTCAGCAGTGGGCGGGTGAGAAAATGTCCGCCAACCACGACCAATACCACCGATGCAATCACCACCAGCGCATAGGCCCAAGCGGGTAGCCCGGCCACTAACGACAGCTCTTCATGGTGCTCTGCCAAGTGCTCAGCGCCATGGGCGGCGGCTTCCACCAGCTCAGGCAAGGCCAATAGCGGTAGCAGCGCCAAGATAGGGATTACCGCGATATCCTGGAACAGCAGCACCGAGAAGGCACCGCCACCACCCTCGGTTTTACCCAGACCCTTCTCATTAAAGGTCTGCAGCACGATTGCGGTGGAGGAGAGGGCAAAGATAAGGCCGATGGCCAGTGAGATGGTCCAGCTTTGGCCGAGTAGCATGGCGATGCCCATCACCGCTAAGGTGGTCAGGCTCACTTGCAAGCCGCCCAGGCCTATCAAACGACTGCGCATCTCCCACAGCATCTTGGGTTCGAGCTCCAGGCCCACCAAAAACAGCATCATCACCACACCAAACTCGGCGAAGTGTTGGATATCGTTGGTTTCAGCCCCTACCAGTCCGGCGATTGGACCAATAAACACCCCGGCAATCAGGTAGCCGAGCACTGAGCCAAGTCCTAAGCGTTTTGCCAATGGCACGGCGATAACCGCTGCACACAGGTAAATCAGTGCCTGTAGGAAGTAAAGCGTCATGCTCCCTCCTTAATGATCTGCTCGAGCTGATGGTTGAGAAGCTCGTTTGGGGCGACGTGCTCGATCGCCAAGCTGTCGCTCACCAAGGCCTCTAGCAGGCTGCGCCAGTGCTGGATATGCTCTGGCAGGCGGCCTTCATCCACCGCAGTGCGTGAGCCAAACAAGGCAAACGGCGGCAGGTAGTGCATACCGGTAAGGTTGGCGGTTTGCTCCAAGGGGCGCAACAGCTCCCAAATCTGATAATGGTTATAGCCTCCTTTACGGTAAGCGGAAGCAGCTCCGCCGGCAGTGAGCGAACATAAGAAGGTTTTGCCCTGTAGCTCTTTGCCCTCGCTGCCATAGGCGAAGCCATATTCCAGCACCAAGTCCTGCCACTCCTTGAGTATTGCTGGGGTGGAGTACCAATACAGCGGGAACATAAAGATCACCACTTGGTGCTCTCGCAGCCGTTGCTGCTCGCGGTCGACATTTATCCTAAAACTGGGGTACTCGGCGTACAGGTCGACCGCGGTGACGCCCGCAATTTTTTTGGCTTCTTTAAATAGGGGGCGGTTAATTTCGGAGCGATCCTGCGAGGGATGGGCAAACAATAACAAAACCTTAGACATCGGCATCCTTGAACGAAGGGTTTAGCTTCAAGTTAGCACAGATTTTCGGCCTTCAGGGAACGGAAGGGGGCTTATAGCTCATTGATTTGCGAAAGATAGTATTCGGCCTGCTCTAGTATGGCCTGTTGCTGTGCTGGCTCTTTTAGAAACCAGTTGCGATAGGCGATGGCCAGGCGATGGTTGTTGGCCAGTAGGTGCTGGTTGCGGTGTAGAAAATGCCAATAAAAACTGTTCAGCGGGCAGGCCTGCTCACCGGTTTTTGGCTTAGCCTTGTAATGGCAACCCTTGCAGTAATCGCTCATCTTGGAGACATAGTTGGCACTGGCTGCATAGGGCTTGGTGGCGAGTACACCGCCATCGGCAAACAGCGCCATGCCGCGGGTATTTGGCATCTCTACCCACTCAATGGCATCGATGTAGATGCCAAGGTACCAATCATCCACTTGCTCGGGGGCTACCCCGGTGAGCAGGCAGAAGTTACCGGTGATCATCAGGCGTTGGATATGGTGGGCATAGGCGTACTCCAAGGACTGGCCTATCGCTTGGCGCAGGCAGTTCATCTTGGTGTCGCCATTCCAGAAGTACTCTGGCAGTGGGCGCGAGGCGGCGAAGGTATTCTTTTGGCCATACTCGGGCATTAGTTGCCAGTAGATCAAACGGATGTACTCGCGCCAACCTAAGATCTGCCGCACAAAGCCTTCGATCTGAGCCAAGTCTATCTGCTGAGGCTGGGCCTGGTAGCTGGCCAATGCTGCGTCGACCACTTCGCGCGGTGACAGCAGCTTGCAGTTGAGGGCAAACGACAAGCGGCTATGGCTTAGGCTCCAGCTGTTGTCTACATCGCTTAGCATGGCATCTTGAAAGCGGCCGAAGCTGGGAAGAAGGTGGGTACAAAAGAAGTCCAGTAGCTGTGTGGCTTGGTCGCGGTCTACCGGCCAGAGCAGGCTATCTCCCAATTGACCGATGGTGGCGATATTGTGCTTCTCAATACGCTGCCTCACCTCGTCCACCGGATTGGCAAACATTAGGGGTTGGGCCAGCTCAGCGGCCTGCTCGGGCTTGATGCTTTGACGGTTCTGCTTGTCGTAGTTCCACTTACCTCCCTCTGGGCGGCCCTCGTCGTCAAGCAGGATCGAGAAACGCTTACGCATCTGGCGGTAGAACACCTCCATGGCTTGGGTCGCGGCCTTGGGGTAGTCATCCAGTTGCGGCTGAGTGAGGTAAAAGTGCTCGCTGTCTACGCAGCGACATGGCAGCTGCGATTGCTGACTAAAACGCTGCAGCTGCTCGCTCAAACGATACTCATCGGGTTGCTGATAGGCAAACTGCTGAATGCCGTGACGCTGACAAGTCGCGCTCAGTAAGGCTGGCAAGTCGGCATACTCTGCGCTTTCATCGAGGGTTAGATACAGCACCTGATGGCCGTGCTCTCGAAGCATTGCAGCAAAGCGCTGCATGGCGACAAAGAAGGCGCAAACCTTTTGGATATGATGACGGGTGTAGCTGGCCTCTTGGTGCAGCTCGGCGATCAAGTAGAGTGCGCCGTCGTCGCGATGCTCAAACCAGCTATGCTGCTGGTTGAGCTGGTCGCCAAGGATAAGCCGCAGCTCACGATAGGACTTGTTCATCGACACGCTCCCACGGCTCAGCTCACTGGCCAATCGGCTGCGTCGACGCTATCGACAACGGTGCTGGCGGCAGTGTTGCCTTGCCAGCGGGTGATGTACGCGCCGTCGGGGTCGTAGGTTTGCTGCTGATGCTCAAGGTTGAAGTGGCGCCCGTCACGCGGGTCGGCTCCCACGCCTGCAATGTATTGCCAGTTTCCCCAGTTGACCGCCTCATCGTAGTCAATCAACTGCTGGGCGAAGTAGTGGGCACCACAGCGCCAGTCGAGGGCCAGTTCGTTGACCAGCGCGCTGGCCACGATTTGGCGCATGCGGTTGCTGATATAGCCGGTTTGGTTGAGCTGCTTCATCCCGGCGTTGACCAGTGGCCACGGCGTTGAGCCTTGCGACCAACTTAAGAAACGCTGCGGGTAGTAGCTAGTGAGCGGGCTGTTGGCATTAATACCGGAGAAGCGATACAGCCGCTGCCCGTAATATCGGGCGTAGTGATGGAAGAACTCGCGCCACAGCAGCTCAAAGAATATCCAATAGCTGGAGTCGTTTCGCCCATGCTGTTGCTCATAGCCCAATAGCTGATGGACAACTTGCTTGGGAGACACGCATCCGAGCGCCAGCCAAGGGGAGAACTTGCAGCTGGATGTCCAGTCATCTAGCGCGTTGCGGGTTTGCTTGTAGCTGCTGGCCAGATTGCTGGCAAAGTAGCGCTCAAGGTGGGCAAGCCCTGCCTGTTCGCCACCTTTGAAGTCGGGATGGCGCTGATCGCTGGGTAGCGAAGGCAGCTTAGCGACGGTTATCGGTAGGCCTGCCGGTAACTGCTTGGGAGCGGGTTCGGGCGAGTCGACCAACAGCTTCTCGGCGATACTGCGAAACTTGGAGAAGGAGCGGGGGAAGCCATTCGCGACCGGTACGCTGTCGTGATTAAACAAGCTGCGATTGTTAATCAAGTGCATCGACAAATGGGGATGTAGCTCGGCCAGCTGGTCGAGCTGTGCTTGCTCGGGGGCCAGCGAGGTTTGCCCTTGAACCAGATGCTCGACATGGTAGAGCTCAATAATCTTTGAGAGTGCCTGCACGGGTTCGCCGTAGCAGACCAGCAGCTGCTGCCCAAGCGCTTCAAGCGAGGTTTGCAAGTCTTGCAGGCTTTGCTGGAGGAAGTGCCAACGGGCACCCGCTATCCCTTGCTGTGTGTAAAGGTTGGGGCGAAAGCACTGTTCGTCGATGCAGTACACGCACAGTAGCCGCTTAGCATTGTTAGCAGCGTACAGAAGCGCGGAGTTATCTTGCACACGCAGATCGAGGGTGAAGCGCAGCAGCCAAACTGGCTGCCCGTCGTGAGCTTTCATCGTAGGTGCCTGCCGCCGTCCAGATGAAGTGTGCGGCCAGTGATGTAGCCGCTGCCCATCAGGTAGTCGACGGTGTTGGTGAGCTCGTCCCAGCCGCCTTCGTGGGGTAATACATTTTTGCCGAGGCTTTTGGCCTGGTACTCGACATTGTCACCGGGGTTGAACTTGAGCAAGGCCGGCGCAATGGCATTTACCTTGGTTTTGGGGGCCAGCTTAGCGGCAAAGCTTAGGGTCAGGCTCTCCAGCGCCGCTTTACTGGCGCTGTAGGCAATGTGCTTGCGACTGCCGGTGTGCGCCACGTAGTCGGTTATGTGGATGATATCGCTCATCAGCTGTTGGCAGCGGCTCAGCAGCTCGCTCAGTTCGAGGTTAAGCAGGTAGGGGATCTCAACATGGATGGTGAGCATCTTACTCAGTACTTCAGCGTTATCCGCGTTGTCGCGTTCAGGCAGCCAGTCCGAAGCATTGTGGATGATCGCGCGCAGGCTTTGGCAGACCAGCTTGAGCTCGTGACTAAGTACTGTGGCAGCATCTGGTTGGTAGAAATCAATGCGTATCAGGTGGGCGCCCAGTGCGCGCAGCTCTTCCAGTTCGTCATACTCGCTACGATAGGTGCCCACTACCGGGTGACCTTTGGCGATAAGGTGTTTGGCAAGCACTAAGCCTGCGCGCTTGCCGACACCGGTTATCAGGATTGCATCGTTCAACTTCATCACTACAGGCAACCTCTGATTAGGTTATTGATTGGTCAGAAACTCGCTACGGGTTCGCTGATTGTTTTTGAACACCCCACCGAGGGCGGTGGTGGAGGTACTGGAGTTGACATCCATTACTCCGCGGGCTTTCACGCAGTAGTGGGTTGCCTTAATTGACACCGCCACATCCTCTGTTTCCAGCAGGGTCTGCAAGGCCACCAATACTTGCTGAGTGAGGCGCTCCTGCACTTGTGGGCGCTGGGCAAAAAAGCGTACCAATCGATTTATCTTGGACAACCCGATGATGTGCTGCTTGGGGATGTAGGCCACCGTAGCGTTTCCGTCGATGGTGACAAAATGGTGCTCGCAGGTCGAAGTGAGGCTAATGTCATTGACCTTGACCATCTCGTCCACCTGCATCTTATTACTGATGATTGCGATACTCGGGAAGTTGCTGTAATCGAGACCCGAAAACACCTCGTTGACATACATCTTAGCGATGCGGTGGGGCGTCTCGCACAGGCTGTCATCACTGAGATCAAGCCCCAAGGTACCTATAACCTCGGTCAACAGGCCTTTGATACGGTCATACTTTTGTTCTTGAGTGAGCTGGTTTTCCACCAGCGGTGTTTCCAGCCCACGTTCTTGTAGGGCCTGCCTAACGCGCAGCGCGTCATTCGCAATCATATTCTGCTCCTAGCCCCTAGCTGCTCTCTTTGTGAAACTCCAGTGTCAGTGACACCGAGTCGGCAAAGCGCAGGGCATGGGGTTTGTCGATGGTGACCCGGGCATGGGTCACCCAGGGATGTTCGGCGCTAATCTCGAGCACGTCGCTGACTAGTTTCTCCAGCAGCAGGAAACGCCCCTCTTCTACGTGGTTGATGATCTTTTTGGTAATGGTTTTGTAGTTAAGCGCGCCTTCGACATGGTCGCTGAGGCAGTGCTTACTCGCTGGATAGTGGATCTCGCAATTGATGATGATGTCTTGCTGTTTGGTTTGTTCATCGGGGTTAAAGCCGATGTAGGTTCGCAAGCGCAAGTTAGTGATTTTTATAATTGCATTACTGATTGACATAAGACCGTCCCTGACAATAGTTCTCACTACTACGGTAGCACTTCATAGAAAGATTTGCGGGGTGGAGGAAAATCTCTGCGGAGTGTGTTCACAGGTCTGAGACACAGTGCGACCGGTTGGTTGTATGAAAAGAGAGTTGAGCTATGGAAGTGTTACGCGTCCATGCGTAACGGGGTGTTCGTAGAGTCATTTAGTAGGTGTGGGCGTCGGTGGGTAGCCCTTTTGATAGTGGGTCGACTTCTCCCCAAGTCTTGGATGAGTAACTGTTATAGAGGAACTTCGGAGGAAGCTGTCCTTGACGTTGCAGATTGTACTGCTCTTGCAGGCTCAACTCGCTTGGAAACGCAGGGTTAAGTGTTCCTTCGAACATATGTCTGGATGGCAGTTCGCTGTAGTCGAACCCCGGACCAGATGGGACGCCGCCTGAATATGCTAGGGCAGGAGTACTCAGGGCGAAGGCCAGTAGCGAAGTGCTTATTACGCTTTTCATGTTTTACCTCACATATTTACCAAGGTGCCAACGGTTTGCTGGCGTTGTGCTTGCTGTAAATGGCCGCATTTTGAGTGACGGCTCATGTAATCATGAATCTAGACCGATATACGCGGCTTAAAGTTTCATCGATCAAATAATCAATAGCAGAGCTATAAAGGCCCAACTGCTTGTTCAGCAGTTATCACGTTAGAAGTGTGAGAGGGAGCGCGCGCATTCGTATTTCAATGGCATTGGTTTCAGATGAGTGCTTTATCTATAGCTAAGTATCTTCACAACGATATCCATGGAACGGAGCTGATGAAGCGAATTCTGTCCGCTTGTTTTCTGCTTTTATTGTTGACGCAGAGCTGGCATATCTCCGCGGCCAAGCGACAGGTGTGCATCACCTCCGGTGAATGGCCGCCCAATCTATCATCGCGCTTACCTGAGTATGGGTTTGCCTCGCACATTATCGAGCAGGCATTCGCCAAGGTGGACGTAGAGGTGCACTATGTGTTCTATCCTTGGAAACGCTCATACGCATACGCTAAAGAGGGGCGGACGCCCTTTCAGCCTTGTCATGCCAGTGCGATATGGCAGTTTACCGAAGAACGTAGCGAGTATTTTTTGTACTCGTCGCGGGTGTTGACCGAGTATGAGTTCCTCTACCATTTGAACGATAACGACATTGAGTGGGAGCAGATCCGCGATCTGGCCGGGCTGACCATTGGTGCAACCCTACATACCGTTTATCCAGAGCTAGAACGCGCGGCATCACAGGGTTACATAACGATTGAGCGAGCGGGCGACTACGAGAAGTTGTTTCAACGTTTGCTAATGAATCGTGTTGACGCGGTGCCTATGATATCTGGGTTAGCGAATTACTACTTCGATCAGCAGCTTAACGACGCGCAAAAACAGCGTATCAGCTATGCCGATAAAGCACTGTCGGAGCGCCATTATCACCTGATTTTCTCCAAGGCCAATCCCGAGTCTAAAGAGATGTTAGCGCTGTTTAACCAAGGACTTATGCTGCTACAAGACAGCCATGAGTATCAGGGCCTATTGTCGCGCTGGCAAAGTGGTTTTTATTTCCAAGCGCAAAGCTTGTTGACACCGAAACCTGTGACCTCCTCGCCATAATGTATCACCTGTGAAACATAGCGTTGTATTTGTGATATTGGTTGATACATAAATCTAAATCAATTCATTATAGTGAAATAATATTCTGATTCTGCTTCCGAACTGTGATCAAGATCCCTGAAGGATTCGATTAAGCCTGCCAAAATTCCCGCCGCGTTAAATATCGCAAGAGATACATATTTCAGCAGGGAATGCCAAAATATTTCTCATAACAAATATAAATCAACTTAGGAAAGAGAAATGAAGATTAAAGCTCTATCAATCGCTGTAGGCGCAGGTCTGCTGTCTACTGCGGCAATGGCAAACCCATTTGAATTCCACGGCTACATGCGTTCTGGCATTGGTGCAACTGCGTCAGGCGGCGACCAAATGTGTTTCCAAGCTGATGGCTCTCCTTACAAGCACCGTCTGGGCAACGAGTGCGAAACTTACGCAGAAGCCGCTTTCGTAGCAAACGCTTACGAAGAAGGCGACAAGAGCATGTCTGTGCACGCCCTGTTTGCTTACTCTGTAGCGGGTAACAACGATTGGGAAGACGACGCGCCAGCAACTCGCGAAATGTTCGTTAAAGGCGACAACATGGTTGACGGCCTAAACGGTGCAACCATCTGGGCAGGTAAGCGCTACTACCAACGTCGCGACGTTCACCAAATCGACTACTACTACCTGGCTAACGCGGGTGCTGGTGGCGGTATCGAGAACATCGATCTGGGCTTCGGTAAGCTGTCTGCTGCTTGGGTACGCAACACTGAAGAAGCTTACCTGGACACCAACAACCCTATCGAACCTCGCGATCGCGAAGTAGAAGATTTTGCTGGTAACAACCTTGACCTGCGCTTGGACGGTATTCAAACCAACACCAACGGTGAGCTAAGCCTGGTAGCTATCTACGGTAAATACAGCGAAAACGACGGTACTGATCTAGACACTGACAACACCAAAGACAGCGGTGTTTTCCTGATGGCTGAGCACGCTCAAGGCTTTATGGGTGGCTTCAACAAGCTGTCTTTCACCTACGCAAATGACGCAATGGCAGGTATTGGTGCCTTCGGTCAACTGCGTGGTATCAAAGCAGAAGACAGTAATGACAGCAACAAAGCTAACTACTACCGCGTATTGAACTTCGGTATGGTTGAGCTAGGTGCCAACACCAACGTAAGCTACGTACTGAACTACGAAAACTACGACCGTAAAGACGATGCTGGCCAATCTCTGTTCACCATCGGTGTACGTCCTCAGTACAACTGGAACACCAACCTGTCTACCATCGTTGACCTTGGCTACGACATCGTAGACTTCGACGATGCAGCAGAGAAGGAAGACAACAAACTGTTCAAAGCAACCGTTGCTCAACAGTGGCAAGCTGGCCCAGGCGCATTCGCTCGTCCTGCTATCCGTGCCTTCGCTACCTACGCTCGTGCTGACCAAAACATCTCGCGCGATGCAGACTCTAAAGACGAAGTTACCTTCGGTCTGCAAGCTGAAGCTTGGTGGTAAGCCAAACCTTCTAGCTAACGCTTGAGATAAAAAGCCTCCGTTTGGAGGCTTTTGTGTTTCTGAGCCAGACTCACTTTGGTGTGTGAGTATTTAATGCCCAAGGCTATCGACCAGAGGCCTGAGTTGGGTTAGCGCCTCTTCAAAGTCATAAACCTCGGCACTTGCCAGCGCTTGGCGCAGGCTAGGGCGCAGCTCTACCGGGGTGTGCATCTCCATCTCCTGCATGGTCTCGATCGCCTCGCTGTCAAAGTCATCGAGTTGCTGGCAGGCTTGCTGGAACAGCCGAACAAAGGCCTCGCTGTCGATTTGCGCTGGTTCGTTGGTTGCCGCGTCTGCCTGTGGGCTCAGGTAGTTGGCTATCTCCGCTAATGTCTCAGCTAAGCAGCTTTGTGCATCATCGAGCAGGGCCTCATCAACCTGTGGCTTGCCGCTAGCCTGCTCTGCAATTTGCTCAAACTGGGCTGCAAACTCGGCCAGCGCGTGAGCACCAATAGTGGCACTCAAGCCTTTTAGGGTGTGGGCGAGGCGCTCTGCCTCTTTGGCATCATCGCTTTCCATGTACTGCTCGAGCGCGTCTGCCATGTTCTCGTTGAAGCGCCGCAGCATTTTATCGAAGAGTGGCTGGTTACCCTGCAAGCGGGCCAAGGCTTCTTCGTGGTCGATTAAATTGAAGTTGGCTGTGGTCTCGGCTTGCGCGGTTGTAGCGCCTTCGGTGCCTGTGGGTTTAACCCATTTGGCGATGGTGGCAAACATCGACTCGATATTAAGTGGCTTGCCGATATGATCGTTCATTCCCGCGGCGTGGGTCTCTTCGATATCTTTAGCCATCACGTTGGCGGTCATGGCGATAATCGGCAGTGATTGATAGGCCTCCAGCTCGCGGATCTTGCGGGTTGCAGTGTAGCCATCCATCACCGGCATCTGGCAGTCCATCAAAATAGCCGCAAAGCTATGTTGCTCTAGCTTGTCGATGGCTTCCTGACCATTCTCCGCTAGGGTGACATTAAAGCCGCGCGCCTCTAACAGTTCCATGGCCAGCTCTTGGTTGAGTGGATTGTCCTCCACCAGCATTAGCGGTACCTCGTCAAAGCGCAGGGTCTCGCCGGTGGGCGCAGGTAGGTTGAGATTACTGCTTTGTACGCCAAAGGCTTCTAGTACGCCATCAAACACATCGGAGGCGGTCATCGGTTTGGTGAGCACGCCAGCCACCTGACAGCCTCGTTCGTCGAGGCTGCGCTGCAGCTCTTCTTTGTCGTAGGCGGTCACCATAATGATCTTCAGTTGCTTGTTTTGGTCGATCAACTGTTGGCTGAGTGCGATGCCATCGACCATCGGCATCTTCCAGTCGATCAGGGCCAGTTGATGGCCGCCGGGGGAACTAAACAGCTGCAGCGCCTCGTCGGCACTCTCCGCGCTATCCACCTCGAAGCCCAAAGACTCGACCAGCTCGGCGAGGATCTGCCTTGCACCGGGGTTATCATCCACCACCAGCACCCGCATATTGATCAGGTTTTCCGGTAGCACCAACACCTGCTGCTCAACGCTGTCGTTGATACCGAACTCGGCGGTAAAGCAGAACACTGAGCCTTTGCCCTCTTCGCTCTCAACCCAGATCTTGCCGTTCATCATCTCGCTGAGTTGCTTGGAGATGGCCAAGCCCAGGCCGGTGCCCCCAAACTTGCGGGTGGTGGAGGTATCGGCCTGAGAGAAGGATTTAAACAGATGCTGTTGCTGTTGGGCGCTCATGCCGATGCCGGTATCACTGACCGAGAACTGCAGGCGGACCTGCTCGGCATCTTTCTCCAGCACTTTGATGTTCAGGCGCACTTCGCCCTGCTCGGTGAACTTCACTGCGTTGCTACCGAGGTTGACGAAGATTTGGTTTAGCCGCAGCGGGTCGCCAATTAGGCCCCGTGGTACCTCTTTGTCTACATCCACCAACAGCTCCAGTGATTTCTCCGCGGCGCGCAGTCCCACCAAGCTGGAGAACTGACTGATCACATGGTCGAGGTGGAAGTCGACCTGTTCCATGGTGAGTTTGCCGGCCTCGATCTTGGAGAAATCAAGGATATCGTTGATGATCCGCAGCAGGCTCTCGGCGCTGATATTTACCTTTTCGATATAGTTGCGTTGCTTTTTGTTTAAATCGGTCTGCAGCGCCAGATGGCTCATACCGATAATCGCGTTCATCGGGGTGCGGATCTCGTGGGACATGTTGGCCAAGAAGTCAGACTTGGCTTGAGTGGCACTTTCCGCTTCTTCCTTGGCCTGTTTGAGCTCCTGTTCGGCTTGCTTACGCAAAGTAACATCACGCACCGCGGCGCAAACTAACAGGCCGGTTTTGGTTTCAAAGGGGCTGAGGCTTATCTCCACCGGGAAGGTGGAACCGTCTTTGCGGCGGGCGTATAACTCCAGCCCTGAGCCCATCTGGCGGGTACGCGGCTGCTCAAAGAAGCTCTTCACATGGTCGGCATGGCCGGGGCGATTGCCCAGTGGCAGCAGGATCTCGATTTTCTCTCCCAGTAGCTCCTCTTGGCTATAGCCAAACAGCTTTTCGGTTTGCACGTTGACTAGCGTGATATTGCGGGCGTTGTCTACCACCACCATACAGTCAGGGGCCGACTCGAGAATGCCACGGGCGCGCTGTTCCGCCTCTTTTCGGTCGGTGATATCGATAATCGAGCCGTGCAGCAGCTCGGGAGTACCGTCGGCGGCATAGGTGGCCTGGCCCTTCTCATACACCCAACGCTCTTCGCCATCGGCCCGTTGGATCTGATACTCCACGGTGAAGGTGTTGTGCTCTTTCACCGCCTTCTCTACGGTATCGTCGACCAGTTGCTGATACTCGTCGAGGATGATGCTGCCATAGCTGCGCACCGCATTGTTGACGAAGTGATCGGCCGGATAGCCGGTGATGTCTTTGGCGGCGGCGCTGATGTATTGCATGGTCCAGTGTTCATCCAACTGGCAGGTGTAGACCATACCGGGGTTGGAATTGATCAACACATCGCGGTTGCGTGACGCCTGCTCTGCCTGACGGCGTGAATCTTCCAACTGCAGCTGTAGCTGTTTGGTTTCGGTGACATCGAGGGTAATGCCTAACAGCCGCCCGGCGTGGCCCCGGGCATCACGGTCTAGTGCGGTGCCGAGTACTAGCACCCAGCGCCACTCGCCGTTACTGGCAAGCATACGGAACTCTTTGCGGTAGTTGCCCTGGTCTTCCAATACATAGGCTTGCAGGCTGTATTCAAATTCTGGGTAGTCTTCCGGGTGGAGCAGTGCGCGCCATTTCACCAGCCCTTCACCATAGCGTTGTGATAACTCCTGCTCTTGATAACCGAGCATACTGGCCCAAGTGCTGTTGGTGACCAAGGTCTGCTGCTTGATATCCCAATCCCACATGCCCGCGTTGGCGCCGGTTAGGGCCATGTCTAGCTGTTGGCGGTTTTCTTCCAGTTGCTGCTGAGCGAACTGCTGAGCTGAGATATCTTGATTGATCCCGACAATACTGCTGGCCATGCCGTTGTCTTGTCGCTGATGCACCTTGGCGAAGGAGTAAAGCCAGATAGTGCGATCCGCGAGTCGGTAGCGATAGCGCAGTTGGCACTCCTCGTCTTCTCCTCGGGTCAGACGCGCCAATTGATCGCGGATGGTTTGTTGGTCGTCATCGGCTACCCGTGACAGCCAGCCGCGCGTAGGAGAGGGATCGTCGGGGGCCAACTCCATCATTTCCCAAAACAGTGTGCTGGCGTTGATCCCTTGCTGGTCTACGTCATATTGCCAAATGGCGAGCCCGGCGTTTTCGGTAGCCAGCTTTAGGCGGTATTCGCTGTCTTGGATCAGCCGTTGTTGTTGCTTGGCCTGACTGATATCACGCGCTGACAATTGCACCACGGTGCGACCTTGCCATTTGCTGTTTTGCCGAGAGACCTCGCAATACTTCTCCTTGCCCGAAACGGTGAAGACCCGCCACTCCTGACTCTGAGCATCGGATTCGCCTAAGATATGTTGTTCAAACTCGGGGAATAGGTCGTGTAGCGGCTGACTCTTTAGCTGCTCCAGGCTGTCGGCCTCACAAAGCGCTAGCGCAGCTTGGTTCACATCGATGATTTGGCCGTAGCCTAGCAGGAAGATGGCATCGCGGGAGGACTCGAACAAGCCGCGGAAGTTTTCCTCACGTTGCCTTAGCTCGTCGGTGCGCTCGGTCACCAGCTCTTCTAACTCGTTACGCGAGCGTGACAGCACCCGATTAGCACGATGACCGATAAAGAAGCTACCCAGCACACTAAGTAGGGTAAGTCCGAGGGTGAAAGCCGCCACAAACATCAAAGCGCGTCGTGAGCCATAATATGTGCCGTAGGCTTCGCTCACATCCACTTCGCTCAGGATACCGATGTTCAAATCGCTATCCCAATACCAGGCTCCAATGACCTCTACTCCGCGATAATCGATATAGCCGTCGACATTGACCCCTTCTTCGCCTGCTAAAGCGCGCTCGGCGGAGTAGCTCAGTGGGCTGCCGTCGGTGGGTACCCGCAGCTCAATATTGAGCACTGCACTTTGCCCGGGCGAGAGCAGCCCCATCTGCTGGAGATCAGCCGAGAAACGACTGTTGCTAACCATCAGCCCACTGCTGTTAAAGGCGTAGGTTTCACCGGTAAGACCAATACGGCCATCGACGTAGAGTTGCGAGAAGGCCGCATTGGGGGGCTCAAACTTGGCCAAGGCGGCGATCACCGAGCCATAGCGGTCATAGATGGGAGCGATGATGTAGCTGGCCGATTCCTGCTCGCTCAAGCTACTGCCTAGGTGAAGCTTGAAGGGAGGCACAAACACCGTCTCGCCGCCAAACACCCGGGTAAGGGCATCGTGGGCATGATCGAGCAGTTCGCTTTTTTGTCCGTTAAGTTCCAAGGTATCGGAGGCCAGCACGTTGTAGCCGCGGTCGATAATCTGGTAGCCCGCTTTCAGGTCGGGCGCATAGGTTTCAATAAACTGTTGAAAGCGCAGCTCATCGTCGGGGCTGGTGGGGACAACGTCGTCACGCGAGTAGCGATTGCGCCGTTCCGCTAGCGTGATTAAATCAGGCAGGGTCGTGATCTGGTTAAGGCGCTCTTCCTCGTTGTTGACCCAAAGGGTTAAGCGCTCGTGGGTGGCATCGCGCAGATTGGTAAGGATCGCTTGATAGGTTTGCTTATTACGTCTTTCAATCTCATGGTTGGCGAGGTTAACCGCGATTGCCACCAAGCTGGTAACCACCGTAAACGCCAGCACACCCAAAATCTGACCCCGCCGCGAGCTGAATTGATAGGCCAACGGGTCGGAGCTGGTGTTGCGCATCACCCACACCAGACCAAACAACAATAAGCCCAGCAATAATAAGATGGCGGAGAACTCAGGAATATGCAGTTTCAGTTCGTCGAGCCCCAGACCATGGTCAGCGAATACCGGAGTGGAGGTGAGAGTGAGTAGCAAACACAACCAGCGAGACTGGCCTGAGAGAGGTCGTTCCATAGTCGGGATTCTTCCTGATTAACATACGCTTATCGACGATATCTGAGCATAGTTAACCATAGCCAAAGATACCCGATGGCGCGTGGCTTGCTGTGAAAAAGTTTGCCGGAGTCAGGCGTTTGCGGATGTTAGTGACAGCGGCCCGCTAAGGTGGCTTGGGTAAAGTCTTCGAAGCGCTGCTGCAAGCTTTGTGCGGCCAGGGTATCACCGTTCATTGCCAGCAGACGAGCGGCAACCTCGGCGGTGGCCCATTGCTCTTTCAGTGGCGAGCTGCGCAGCCCATAGCTGGAGGCTTGGTCTGGACGCAGTGCCAGTACTGGCAGCGAAGAAAGCCACGGACTTTGATGGAACATCTTGCGCGCCTCGCGCCAGCTACCATCGAGCATCACAAACAAGGGCTTTTTGGTTGTGCCATGATGAAGAGTTTCGGTGACCCGCTCTGGCTCGGCGAAGTGGGCGGGAAACACCAAATACGGTTGCCACTGTGGATCGTTGAGCAGCGCGAGCAATGCCTCATCGGCCTCTTGCCGCGACCAGATAAAGGCGTGGGTATCGGCGACGATATCAGCAATAAAGCGGCCGGTATTACTGGGGCGTAGCACTTCTTTGGTATGCATCACCAAGGCGAAGCCACAGCCACTTGGCTGTAGTTTGGCACTGGCGCAGATGCATGCATCTTGCCGGACTTGGCAGACTGGGCAGCGCGCGCGGCGGGCACCTCGGCCAACGAACTCAGTGGTCGATTGGGCTTTGCGTTGTTGGTAGAGCTGGGTAAATCGATTCACAGTGCGGAATAAGGCAGTAATACGGTTTGCGCTGCATGGTAGTAGACCGGGGCGGCCAAGAAAAGAGTAATACCAATCCAAATAAGTAACTGCTCATTCTTGCTGGTTAAAATCATTGATGACAGCGTCAACGCTTTTGTAATTAGCCCACTAGTCACGGCAAGCGCTTCCTCGTCCTCAATGATTTTCCCTGCGCAATCTCTGATCACTTACTTATCCGGAGTGGTATAAGGCATAAAAAACGCCGGACGAGCCGGCGTTTGCATCTAGCCTATAGGCTGGGTTAGCAGCGCTTACTCGTCGCCCAGATCCTGGTACTCGAAGTAATCAAAGTCAGCCGCTAAGCCTTGGCCGGTCAGGTCACAGGCGAACAGTGCCAACATACTCCCGGTGAAGCGGAAGATGTCATTGCTGCCTTCATCTGACAGTGGCGTGCTGTTCATATCTGGGCCAATCTGGTGCCAGGTAACGCCATCGGTGGAGTAGCTGAAGATGTACCAGTGTTTCTTCAGTTCGATGCGCATAAATACTTTGCCGCGCTCAACGTCAATCTCTTCACTGAATTCACGGTAGACATCATCAAGGTAGCCGACTAGCTGCACCACTTGCTTACCTTCATCGTTGGCAGTGGTTTTCAGGAAGTAGTGGCCGCTACGTGAGTAGTAGGCGGTGATACCGGCCATTTGACGTGGGCTGGTCGGGTCGAACTCAACGCTGGTTTCAGCGATGCAGTTGTGCGCGGTCAGGCGCTGGGCAATCATGCTCTGGTTGTAGCGGCTGTAGAGGTAGTCGCGGCCAACCAAACGCAGGTGGCCTGGGCGAGCGCTCAGGCTACACCAACTCTCTTCCACTGGATCGCGCAGGGTTTGGTACTTAGGTGCCAGCTTGTCGCCATCGAAGTGGTCGCGTACTTCTTCTTGTGGCCACGGGTGAGCAGGCAGCTCGGGGGCTTGCACCATCAGCTGAGGTACGATACCGCCGACCACGTAAGGCCAGCCATCGCGCCACTCGACGTTTTGAATCGCTGATTCGCGACCAAGGATACAGCGGCCATGGCCGTAGGTACCCATATGGTAGTTCTGAGTCGGGTCAAGCAGTGGACGGCCACACAGGTGTGACAGGAACCACTCGCCGTTTTGGGTTTCCACCAAGAAGCCGTGACCGGCACGCTGTAGCGGAGCACCTTCCTGGAAGCGCGAGCTTAGGATGTGCTTGTCTGGGTGCAGCTCGTAAGGGCCAAAGACATTCTCTGAACGACATACGGTGACGGTGTGATCCCAGCCGGTGCCGCCTTCTGCGGTGATCAGGTAGTAGTAGCCGTCTTTCTTCAGGATTTGTGGTCCTTCGGTGCCGCCACGTTCAGTGCCTTTAAATACGACTTTCGGCTCGCCAACCAGCTTGCCTTCGGCTTTGCTAAACTCTTGCACCACGATGCCGTTGAAGAAGTTGGTCTTGGCGCGGCCATCCCAGATCATGTTGACCATGTATTTCTTGCCATCATCGTCGTGGAACATCGATGGGTCAAAGCCATAATCGCCAATCGGTACGGGCAGGCTCCATGGGCCTTCAATGCTCTCGGCGCTAACGACGAACGATGGGGTCGACATCCACGCGCCACCACGGCAAGAGTGAACGTTAGAGAAGGTGCAGTAGAACTTGCCATCGGCGTAGCTCAGTGCCGGTGCGTAGATGCCTTCTGAGTTGTCCATACCGTACATATTCAGGTGTTCACGGGTGTTCAGCACGTGGCCAACAATGCGCCAGTTCACCATATCTTTTGAGTGGTGGATCAGAATGCCGGGGAACCACTCAAAGGTAGAGGTAGCGATGTAGTAGTCGTCGCCCACACGAACAATTGAGGGATCGGGGCGGAAACCGCGCAAAATCGGGTTTTGAATCATCGTCGTCATGATTATCTCCTTGTGTATAGCGCTACTTTATTGTCTCGGGCGGGGGCTTTATGTAACAATTCTGTCGGTTTACATAAAAAAATTGCGGTCATGCCGGATTATTCTCTCAGTTTTGAGAACATTAGGCTTCCAAATGGAAGCGCTTACAATTTGCGAAGCTTCAGACATATAGGGCTGGAAGGCTTTAGTGTGCCCACCCACTTTCATCGTTTGGGTGAGTTGATGTGCTTTAGAAATATTGCTGGTCAGATTTCAGTAAACAGTCAGGTTATTGAGCTCAGTGACGCCATGCTGGTCTATTTCCCGCCGCTGTCGCTGCACAGCATGGATGTGACCGGTAGCGATCGTGAATATAGCTTGCTGCAGTTTGAGCCCTCACTGGTGCGCGAGCTTAAAGTTAGCCAGCAGGCATGGTTTTCTGAGCAGCCGCTAATCCTAAAGCTTGATGCAGACGAGCTGGAGCTTGTTACTCAGCAGCTGCGCTGGCTGGAGCTGCGGCAAAACCAAGTGCAAACCAGCCATGCGCTCAATATGAGCTTATTGCGCACCCTGTTCGAATTTTTAGTGGCCCAGCGTCAGCGCAGCCTCGAGGTGATGCCCGGCTCTGCGGAGCAGCCCGGCTACCGAGGATTTTCTCAGATACTACCGCTGCTGGAGTTTATTGAAGAAAGACAGTTGCTTAGCTTGCCTTTAGAACAAGCGGCCGAGATTTGTCAGCTGTCCAAGTATCACTTCTCCCGCCTGTTTAAGTCGGTGTTTGGGCATAACTTCAAGGACTACATGATGCGTCGGCGTATCAATCAGGCACTGCTGATGCTCGATGACCGCAGCCTCAGCATCGCTGATATCGCCTACGCCTGCGAGTTCAGTGACAGCGCGCATTTCTGCGCTAAGTTTCGTCAGATTATGGGGATCAGCCCCGGGCAGCTTAGACGCTCGCGAGCGATTGTCAGCGAGTTTTAGTCGTTGGGTGGGGGCTCGTTGGCTGGATAGAGTTCGTTCCAAGAGCGCACGCACCAGCGTCCAGTCTGGGTATCGTGCATATGGGCAAGGTGTAGCTCGTGGTCCACTTTATCGACGATAGCGACGCCATTGTCGTAGATATACGGCTTTCCTAGCTGAGGGGCTTGTTCCATTTTAAAGGCTCCTTAGCGCATCTCCCTCAAGTATAGACAGAAGCCCCGTTTTTCAGTTCTTTTCCAAGGTTTTACGTTATTTCAAACCTTCTATTACCGGTGTTAGCCGCTGCTGTGGAGCGCTTGTAGCCTATAAAACGCAGGGTTTGATGTTGTTTAGCTATTGGTTTTATTGAAATTGGAATTGCACTTACAAAATGTCATTTCAGCCTCAAAAACCACGTACCTGATCACAGTGTTGCGACAAGAGTTATGAAATAAGTCCCAACTTCACAGTCTTTGTAAACGCTTTCTTGTTAAATGGCCGATACAGGGAGGAATGGAGTAGTGCATCTCCCCCATAAAAAACGCTATGACCAAGCAACAGTGACTATAACTAGAGTGAACCGAACTATGAACGTCCTTAAGCGCCTTTCGATTGCTCAGCTCATCATGATGACCTTTGCCGCTTTGTGCCTGCTTTTGGTGGTGCTGGCAGGGATCTCCTGGAAGCAGATGCGGGTGGCCGATCACACCATGGAAGAGGTGATCGACCAGGCTTTTCCTGCATTGCGCCGCAGTGCTCAGCTGGAGCGCCATCTGATTGATATCGAGCAGATCCTCAATCAAATCCTACAAGAACGCTCCGTCTCTGCCGTAGAGCAGTTGCAGCCGGAACTACAGCAGCGTATCGATGATTACCAAGGCTATGAAGCCGACTTTGCTAACTGGCTGGCCGCCCAACAGCTGAGTGGCACGGTGTTGGAACAGGCCAATGCCCAAAGCCAAGTGCTGTTCCAGCGGGCTGAGCGCTTGGTTGAACTGCATCGCTCGGTGCTACAAGGTAGCGCCAACGTAACCAAGATGAGTGCGGCTTACCAAGGCATGGCTTTCCGCTTTAACTACCTGTTGGGTAAAGAGTTCGATGAAGATGCCACCAATATGGAGGCGGTACTTCAGGACGCGCTAAGCTCCGATATGATGGAGATGCAGATCTCGGTGATCCGCTCCCTCAATAGCACCAATCCCGATGTGGTCGCAGCGGCACTGAAAGATAACCGTGAAGTGGGTGAGTACGTACTGCAGGACTATGACGAGCTCAAGCTTACCTTTGAGCGAAACTCCGGCGGTGGCGACCATGAACTCGATACCATCACGCCTTGGCTGATTGACCAGATGACTGCGCCCAAAGGCGTGTTAGCCAGCCACCTGACCTTGCTTGAGCAGCAAGCGGAGTTGGCTGTGGTGTCGGGCGAAATCACTCAGGTGATGTCTGAGGTGAGCGCCATCCTTAACCAGTTTAACGACAGCAACCAGCAAGAGACGGCCAATCAGCTGCAGTTGGCCTCTGGTAATATCGGCAGCTTAATCGCCGGTGGCGGTGTGATGGTCCCGCTGGCCTTGCTGATGTGTATCTTGATGGGCTGGCAGGTTCAGGGGCTGATCCGCACTCCACTGCGCGAGCTATTATTCACCCTGCGTCAATTGGCGGCAGGCAATTTGGGCCACCGCTGTAACTACGAGAGTGCCAACGAGTTCGGTCAGCTTAGCGAACAGTTGAATCAGGTTATCGAACAGCAGCGCGATACCGTGACCAACTTGGTGGAGAAAAGTGGCGCCTTGGGTAAAGCATCGGCGGTGAACCGCGAACACGGCTCGTCGATGCAAGAGCAGCTCGATGAGCAGCGCAACCAGTGTCTGACTGTCGCCACCGCGATGACCGAGATGGAGCAGGCGATCCAGGATGTAGCGCGCCGCGCTACCGAGGCTGCCGATGGTATGCGTGATATCAGCGAGAACACCCAAGCCGGGGTTAGCCTGACTGATCGCGCTATGCAGACCAACCAAGCCTTGGCTGCACACATTGAAAGCTCTACCGATAAGGTTAAGCACGTAGCTGAAAGCTCGAACACCATTGTCAGTGTGCTAGAGGTAATTGAAGGCATTACCGAGCAAACCAACTTGTTGGCACTGAACGCCGCCATTGAAGCGGCCCGAGCCGGTGAGCATGGCCGTGGCTTTGCTGTGGTCGCCGACGAGGTGCGTAAACTTGCTCAACGCACCGCCAGCTCAACCACTGAGATCCAGCAGATGATCAGTGGTTTGCAGAACGAATCCAAGCAGGCGGTGGAGCAGATCCAGCTGTGTAACCAGAGCATGGATGAGAACGCCGCTAACTTTGCTGATATCGAACAGCGCATTCGCGAGATCAGCGAGGCGGTAGGGCACTTGCTATCGCTCAATGAAGAGATCAGCGTGGCGACCAACCAGCAGCAAGCCACCGGCGAAGAGGTCAGCCGCTCCATGGAGACTATCTCCACTGCGGCCCAGCTTAACTACGATGTGGTGAGCGAGCTGAATGTTATCAGTGATGATCTGGCCCGTTATGCCCAACAACAAGTAGAACTGGTTCAACACTTCACCTTCGAAGATGTTGAGCAACTCAACGAACCGAAGTCCGACCAAGTGGCGTAACCACGCGCTACTTCCTTTCGATACTGGGCGCCTTAGGGCGCCTTTTTTTGTTTTACCAAAAGTAAAAAATTAAGCTAAATTAGATAATTTTCAGTTAACTTTTACACTTTAAGGTGCCCGCGATAGTCGCGGGGCCTAGGCAAGTGCGGAATCAGGTTAAAGGATATGCGTCTACTTCAGCGGCTCTCTATTGTTCAACTTATCGTCATTACTTTTCTCGTTTTGTCCCTCTCACTCTTGTTACTCGGTGGTTTGGCGTGGCAGCAGATCAGCCTGTCACAAAGCGCCATGCAAGGGGTGGGCAAGGTCGCCTTCCCGTTGATTACCCAGAGCAATCAGTTAGATGACAGCCTGCAAGCGGCAGATCTGTCGCTGGCTCAGGTGATGGAGGAACAAGATCCCGAGCAACTGGAGCCGCTGATTAACAACTTTGAACAGCAGGTCAGTCGCTATCAGGGCATCGAACAGAGCTTTAGCCAATGGCTGGCTGACAATGGGCTGGATACCACCTTGATGCGGCAGCTACAGCAGCAAAGCCAACAGATATTTGGCGACTCGCAACAGCTGATCGAGCGTCATCGCGCGGTGTTGGTGGGGATGACCGAGGTGAACCGTAAGTCTGGGCGCTTTCAGGATGTGGCGATGCGCTTTGGTCTCGCCATGGGACGCGCCTATGATGATCAACACAACGATGATGTCGCATTCTTGGTGGATTCCATCAGCGGTGATATGTCGTCATTGCTGATGTCCACCGTGCAGTCGCTCAATGCCAACGACCCACGTTTGGTCAGCAGCATTCTAGAGAGTAACCGCGAGACCGCCGAGTTTGTTGGCGAAGACTTTGCGTTCTTATTGGAATCGTTGCCTGAACTGTCAGGGCAGGGGGATAGCGGACTGGGCTCAATGATCCCTTGGCTGATTGAACAGATGGTGAGCGATGAAGGGTTGTTGGCTGAGTATCAAGCCTTACTGGATCAACGTATCCAACGGCAAGCCCTGCGTGAGGCGATCCAGTCGCAAAGTGAACAGCTGCTGCAAACGCTCACTCAATTGAGTGACAGCAACCAGCAAGTCACCCAACAAGGCCTGGACGGTGCCGACAATGCGCTCTCCGGCTTGCTGCGCGGCGGTAGCGTGTTGGTGCCGCTGATTGTCTTGCTCTGTGTGGCGGTGGGCTGGGTGGTTGCCCGCTTAATTCGCGAGCCGCTGAAGATTTTGATTGCCAGCTTAGGGCGTTTAGCCGCCGGCGATCTGAGCAAGCACTGTGACTATCAAAGTGGTAACGAGTTCGGCAAGCTTAGCGAGCAGGTCAATCAGGTGATCGACGAGCAGCGCTCCTCGGTCAATGAGCTGGCCAGCAAAAGCGATGCATTGCGCCAAGCCTCCAGCGACAACCGCGCCCACGGTAACTCGGTGCTCAACGAGTTGGACCAGCAGCGTAGCCAGTGTATGACTGTTGCCGCTGCCATGACCGAAATGGAGCAGGCGATCCAAGACGTTGCAGGACGCGCCAATGATGCTGCAGCCGGTATGCGGGATATCAACGACAACACTCAGCAAGGGGTGGAGATGGCCCAGCAGGCGGTGGACAACAGCGAGCAGCTGGCCGGTGAGCTGCAAAACGCTACCGACCGAGTGCAAAACGTCGCCGATAGCGCCAACAGCATTGTTAGCATCCTGGAGGTGATCCAAGGCATTACCGAGCAAACTAACCTGCTGGCCCTGAATGCAGCCATCGAAGCCGCCCGTGCTGGCGAGCAAGGGCGGGGCTTTGCCGTGGTCGCCGATGAGGTACGTTTGCTTGCCCAGCGCACTGCCAGTTCCACCACCGAGATCCAGCAAACCATTACCCGCTTGCAGCAAGACTCTGGCGAGGCGGTATCGCAAATCTCGCTCTGTAACCAGAGCATGAGCGACAATGCTGCCAGCTTTACCAACATCAGTGACAAGATTGGCGATATCTCTGCACTTGTAGAGCGCTTGCTCGCACTAAATGAAGAGATCAACGTTGCTACCCAAGAGCAGCAAAGCACCGGTCAGGAAGTCAGTCAGGCCATGGAGAATATCTCCAGCGGCGCGCAGGATAATGTGAATGTGGTGACCGAGCTTAACCAGATCACCGAGCAAGTGGCTTTGTTCGCCGACGAGCAGCTCGCCTTGGTTGGCCGCTTCAAACTTAGCTAAAACTGCGCTTCCGTGCTACTACTTAGATTATACGAATCAAGTAGTTAGCACGGAGGCTAGGTATGCTATGTCATGCTTCTCGGTTGTTTGGGGCGCTCAGATTAACTCTCCTTCTCGGTGTGGCTTCGGCCATAGCGCTTACCAGCTACGCCTCCGCCAATAGCATTGCCTCACACCATCCCGAGCGAACCTTAGAGCTACAGCTCGTTGGCACCTGGGAGGGGCTGGATGCCAGTGGCAAAGCCTCAAAGCTGGTATTCAACCAGGACTATAGTCTTTGGTTTATTAGAAACGGCATCACCTATGATGGCGATAAAAGTGGTATGCAAGTGACTTGGGAAATCGATAGCAGCCAGCAGCCAATACATCTGGATATCATCTTCAATGACGGGCAAACTGAGCAACGTTACTTATCAATAATGCGCTTCGAGAATGATGATGAAATCACCCTGCGTTCCGGCAATCAACGCCCTGAGTCGTTTCTTGAGCACAAGGACGGCAGTCAAACCAGTTTGTTTCGACGTTACTAAACCGCATGCGAGCTCCCGTGCGTGCAGCGCGGGGCTACTGATGTTAGCGCTTAGCGCTTGTAGTGCGAACTCTGCGTCCGAGCCTAGTCAGTCACAACCCGCAGTTGTGGAGGAATCAGCCGCAATGGCCACGACTGCTCCTCAAACCGAGTCGTTAGCGTTGAGCCCGTCACCCGGTCAGAAGCTGCGGGCGATGTATATCTGGGGGCATGAGGTGAACAGCTTGCAGCTTTGTGGTGAGTCGGCAAGCTATTGGGCTAGCTTTAATTGGGCTGGGCAGGAGATGCATGAGTACTACCGCGCCAACGCCCAACAGCCCTATCAACCGATGTATCTCGAGTTTCGCGGTGTACTACTCGATGAGCAGCGCGATGGCTTTGCCGCCGACTACGACGGCCTGCTGCATATCAGCGAGGTGTACCGCTATGATTTTGAATTACCTGCAGATTGCGTTAAGTAGCTCTCAACTAAAGTATTGATAAAACAGCACCCCGGCGAGCACCAATAGCAGGCCTTTCAGCATTGGTCGATAGTGCTCGCTACTAAGCCTGCGGCGCAGCCGTATCCCCACGTTCAGGGCTATCAGCACAAACACCACCAGCAGCGCTGATTGACCAAGCACCTCGCCGGTATAGCGGCCATGCAGGCTGAACAGGCATAGCTGGATCAGCTTCCCACCCAAAAAACACAAGTTAGAGGCTTGGATAAACTCACGTTTTTCCAGCTTGCTTTCCAGGGCATAGACGATCAGCACCGGCGCCATCACATTGGTGAGGCCGCCTAACAGCCCGGCGAGCAGGCCGCAGAGTATTCGGGCTGGGCCCGGGTGCTTGGCTATCCACGGCATCGATAACTTAAAGCGATCCAGCGCTAAATAGCTCAGTATCGATACCGCCAACAGCAGCTTGAAGATGTCGCTTTGGCTGGCTATCAGGATCTGGGTGCCGATCGCACTGCCGACCAGGCTCATTAATGCCAGTAACCAATAGCGCCGCAACGCCGCAAGGATGCGTCCCTCACTGGCTATGCTCATCAGGTTGACGGCGGTGGTCGGTAGCAGGGTGAGCATGATCGCGGTGGGCAGGTCGCTCAGGCTGGCCAGCAGTGGCGTGGCGATCATCGGAAAGCCCAAGCCGACGCTGCCATGCACAAAGGCGGCAAATATTACCACCAAGGCGCAGGAGGCCAAAAACAACAGCTCAGGGGAGAGGCTCGTCAGCATGCGGGGTTACCGGAATAAAAACGTTATTTCGTAGTAGTTTACCTGTTTTACAGTCGAAAATATCCTCGACTTAGGTGGTGAAGATCGGACGGCAAAACGCTTTTTAGCAGCTAGTGGATGCTCACCCCTAGTGGGCTATGGTATAAGCAAGTTTTACCTGTCACAGCGGAACCAAGCCAGATGTTTATGAGCTTTATTAACGAGTTAGGTCGAGGGCTTATCCCTTACTTGAGTGAGATTTCGATGGCGGTGGTCGCCTGTACCTTGGTGATGGTGGGCGGCGATATCAACCGCGCTATGCGTGCGGTGTTGGTGCGTCAGCACTTTTTAGTACGCACTATCGCCTTTATCGCCCTCAACGCCTTTGGCTATGGCTTGCTGATTGTTTACGCCACACCTTGGCTGCGCCGAATGCTGCTTAGCCTGCAACCGGCAGTCATGCTGGCGGTGGTGATAGGTATCTTTCTGGCTATCGGTATGTGGGCCCAGCGCAACCGCCATGTGTAAGCTAGCTTATTGGACGCCTGCTCGATGAAGATACTACTGCTCTCCGCCTACGATGCCCAGAGCCATTGCTACTGGCGCACTCAGTTGGTGGCACACTTTCCCGAGCATGATTGGACGGTGCTAACGCTGCCGCCGCGCTACTTTTCTTGGCGAGTGCGTGGCAATAGCCTGTCGTGGGCCTACGGTGAGCGGGCTTGTCTGGAGCAGAATTATGACCTGGTGGTCGCCACCTCGATGTGCGATGTCACCGGCCTTAAGGGGCTGGTGCCTAATCTTGCGCGACTGCCATGGTTGGTGTACTTCCACGAGAATCAGTTTGCCTATCCGCGCTCGGGTCGTGAGTTTGCCTCGGTCGAGCCGCAGCTCCTCAATCTCTACAACGCCTTAGCCGCTGATACGCTGCTGTTTAACAGCGATTTTAATCGCCAAAGCTTGTTAGAGGGCGCAGCTACACTGTGCCGTAGGCTGCCCGATCACGTGCCAGCCGATGTGATAGCGCTGATTGAGCAGAAGGCACAAGTATTGCCAGTGCCGCTGGCCGATGAACTGTTTGTTGATTCGAGCGCGAGAGCACTAAGCGATACACCAAATAACGCGCCACTCAAGCTGCTTTGGAACCATCGCTGGGAGTTCGATAAAGGCCCTGAGCTGCTACTCGCCGCGCTTCAGCAGCTGGACTCGCTTTGCCGACAGCAGGGCCTAGCGTTTGGTTTTGAGCTGCATATCGTCGGCCAGCAGTTTCGCCAGACACCTGAGGCGTTTGCCCAGATTAAGCAGCAGTTTGCGCCTTATATTGCAAGCTGGGGTTATGTCGAAGATGGGCAAGCCTATCGGAAAGTTGTCCAGCAAGCTGATGTGGTGCTCTCCACCGCGTTGCATGATTACCAAGGGATTGCCGTACTGGAAGCGGTTGCGGCGGGGGCGATGCCATTGGTGCCGGACAGGCTAGCCTATCCAGAGCTTTTTGATCAGCAGTTTCGATATCGCTCGGGAGAAGGAGAATCCCATGCTTTGGCTGCCGCCTTGTTAGATCTGTATCAACGCTCTATGGTTGGAGAGCCATTGCCGCAGGTTGATGTCAACGGACTGCGTTGGTCAAACTTGCGAGAGTGTTATCAACGGGCGCTAGAGGGGAAACCTCTAGGCTGATTTATACAATATTTCCATTAGCGCCCAAGCATTATGGTGGATGGTTAAGGCCCGTCCCCGCCGACGGCATTCCACGCAAGGGTAAATCCGTCGGCCCAGAACTTAATTGCTTTGGCTTCGCCCGCAGCAGGCAACACGGTTTCAACCCAGTGCTTGCGTTTAAACTCTTTGATAACTAACGCCTTGCCCTCTGCTGTGGCAGGCCACGCCTTGGAGTATGTCTCCGAATTCATACTGACTGCGCAATAGTGAACCATTGGAACGTTCTCTCCATTAAAATGGGTTGTCCAATGGTAAGCCTCATCGCTAGGCTCGCAGCGATCCTGCCACACAAAGAGTATGCCGGGTTGGCCATTGTCGTCAGTTCGAATGGCGGCACTAAACTCTTGGCCTTGGCGTTGAACATATCGGATTGGCTTTAACATCATCTCTTGATATTCACGGGCTTGCTCTTGGCTGAGCTTGGTGCCAGCGACAAGCTGTTTTGCTTGATCTGAAGTCATTGGAGAAGAGAGTAGAACTCTCATTAGTTCTTCCATATCGACGTTGTCGAGCCTAAAGTAGCTGCCATCTCGCTCAATAAACGTGGTCAGTTGTTGATAGATATTCACTGATGTTTGGAAAAGCGCTTGATGCCGAGGAACCTCATCTGCAGCTATCGCATAGAGCGTCACTGATGAGCGCAAGTCATCCCTCGGTACAAGGCTGTGGCTTTGGGGGGAGTGATGCACCGATGTCAGAAAGTTCTGGTACTCGATGGAACGACTACTTCCGCTGGCTTCAAGCCTTGAGATTTTATCTGCAGCTTCATCGCAGCTCAATGGCTGCGGGGTGGCGACCGCAAGAGGACTTACAAGCAGCAGAAATAACCAAGCGATTCTCATGGCAAACTCCCTTTGATACATGTAAACAATGCGCTGATATAGTGATGTTGTACTCAATTATTCGAGTGTAAACATTGACATAGCACGGGGAACTTACGTTTTACCGAGATTAACTGAAGTGTGTGGCGTGATAGAACATGCCCAATGAGGCCGGAATCGCTCGCTTTGAGACGGGGCATTATTCGTGGTGAATTGCTTTGTCTAGGTCTTTACTATAGTGCTTTACCCAGTAAGTACCTTCTGCCAGGTTAGGTTCCATGCAAGTCCTATCACCATTCGAAGCAAGAAAAATAGCCCTGTTGTCACAAGGTTTACCCGCTAAATCACCAAAAGATAGCGGGCTAGCTACCACGCTTTCGGCGCTGACTCAGCTGGGTTACGTGCAAATCGATACCATCTCGGTGGTTCAGCGCGCTCATCACCACACCTTGTGGAGTCGCAATCCGCACTATCAAACCTCGCATCTGGACCAGTTAGTTGCTGACAAACAGGCCTTTGAGTATTGGTCACATGCGGCGGCCTACCTGCCAATGAGCAGCTACCGCTATAGCTTGCCGCGCAAGTATGCGATTAAGTCGGGCGATCTGAGTCATTGGTATCCACATAACGGCCCGTTGATGGCTAAGGTGTTGGAGCGCATCGAGCGAGAAGGCCCGTTGATGGCCAAAGACTTTGAGAGCCACCCATTTAAACGCAGTGGTTGGGGCGTGAAACCCACTAAGCAGGCTTTAGAAACCCTGTATATGCAGGGCGATCTGATGGTCAGCGAGCGGCGCAGCTTTCATAAAGTGTACGACCTGACCGAGCGGGTACTGCCCGCGGACATCGATACTTCGCTGCCCACAGATGTTGAGTACGCCCGCTTTTTAGTAAGCAGTTACCTCAAGGCCCATGGCTTCGGCACCGCCGCTGAGATGTGTTACCTGTTGAAGGGACGCAAGGCGCTGGTGGCAAGTGTATTGGCGCAGATGGTTGAAGCCGGCGAGCTCGAAACGGTGCAGGTAAACGGTACTGCCTATATCACAACGGCTACATCGCTAGCCCTGCTGGAACGTCGCCTGTCGCGCCAGCGCGCACAGCTGTTATCGCCGTTCGACAATCTGCTTATCCAGCGCCAGCGCGCCAAGGCTATCTTTAACTTCGACTATCAGATCGAGTGCTATGTGCCTGCCGCGAAGCGCAAGTTCGGCTATTTCAGCTTACCTGTGCTGTGGGATGGCCGCTTGGTAGCCAGAGCCGATTGTAAGGCCGACAAAAAGGCGGGGCGTTTGGATGTGTTGCATCTAGCGCTAGAGTCCTCACTGCGTAAAACAGATGCGTTTCTCGACGCGTTTGAGCAAGCTTTGGTTGAGTTCGCTCGCTTTAACCAGTGCGACCATCATCAAATTCTGAGAGTAAGCGAGAACTGAGCATTTGTTGGTTTTTGCTCAAGGGCTTTGGCTGTGATGTAATCCAGCTAAATCCTTGATAAACAATCCTATGTTGTTAAAAACACTGCCAGCCTCTTACTTCGGTATCGTTCTTGGACTATCGGGTCTTGGTCAGGCCTGGCGGGTGGCTCATTCCCTGTGGGGCGTGCCGAGCGCCGTCGCTGAAAGCCTGTTAGCGCTAGCCTGTCTGGTGTGGTTGATGTTATTGCTAACCTACGTCTCGCGGGCCTTACGTAACCCTGAGGCGGTCAAGCAAGAGTTCCAACATCCGATTCAGGGCGGTACACCTGCCTTGTTGGGCGTGTCTACCTTGCTGATTGTGCTAGCGGTGGTCCCATATTCTACGTGGCTTGCCTGGGCGTTGTGTATTGCGGGTATTGCCTGGCATTTGCTGTTCTCGCTGTGGCACAACGGCGCAATGTGGAAGGGTGGGCGCAGCCATAGTGATTCGGTGCCGACCTTGTATCTGCCTACTGTGGCGGGAAACTTCACCAGCGCTGCGGCGCTTGGGGCACTTGGCCACCCCGAATGGGGCTGGCTGTTTCTTGGGGCAGGTATGTTCTCTTGGTTCGCCTTAGAGTCGCTGATTATCAGTCGCTTGTGGCGGGTTCCGGAGCTACCTTCGGGGCAGCGTCCGCTACTGGGGATCCAGTTCGCCCCCCCGGTGGTATGCGCCATGGCGTGGTTGATGCTAAGCCCAGCAAGTCACGATCATTGGATAGTGATGCTATGGGGCTATGGCCTGTATCAATTGCTATTGGGGATCCGTCTAAGACGCTGGCTGGCAGCGCAACCTTTTGCGCCGTCTTACTGGGCCTACACTTTTGGCGTTGCTGCCGCGGCCGTGACCGGTTTGAAGCTAGCGCTAAATGGCAATCAGGCGGCGCAGCTCTTAGCTATTCCGGTATTTTTTGGAGCTAATCTGTTTATCGGGTATTTAAGTTGGCGCACCTTAGCGATGTTGCGTGCTACGAACTAGTGGCACCGTCGCCAAGGCCTACCAAGTCGCATAGCTGTGGCCACTCATTGCTAGATCAGACTTTTCAATCGTCAACTTAGGGTGTGCGTTCGTCATGCTCAACAGGGCAAACTCCCGACAAGTTGCTATTATTCCGGAAATGCAATAATTGACTGCTGTTGTTCGGGTATAACGCTGTTGTTCGGGTATAGCAAAGTAGGAGAACCATAGATGAAACGGGTGCTGGACGACCTAAGCGTGTTTTGCGCGGTGGTTGAAAAGGGCAGCATGAAGCAGGCTTCGGAACTGCTGGGCATCCCACATAGCACGGTGAGTCGGCGTATCGATGCGCTCGAGCAGGCGCTTGGCCTACACCTGTTGCAACGCACGACCCGTGAGGTGCGCGTTACCAGCCGCGGTCAGCAGCTCTATCAGGATTGCTCACCGCTGCTTGCCTCCTTATCCAGCTCGGTGGATGCGGCAATCGATGATGAAGTGCAGTTCAAAGGCTCCTTGAATGTCTCGATGCCGCTGCGCGCAGGCCTCGACTTCCTCGGTAAATGGCTGATTGACTTTGCCAGCGAACACCCCGAGCTAAAGCTATCGTTATCGCTCACCAATACCAACCTTAATCTGGTGCAGGACAACGTGGACTTAGCGTTTCGGGTTGGCCCCTTAGTGGACTCCTCGGCTATCGCGATACGGCTGTGGGATATTCCCTATGTGCTGTGTGCCAGCAAGGACTATATCCAGCGCCACCAGCTTAATTCCGAGCAGGTAGAGCTAAACCAACTGGCGCAATTACCCGCGGTGGTCTCCCTGCCTGCGCGCAGTTGGACGCTGATTGAAGGCAACTTCCAGCAGCATGCGTTTGAGCCGCTGGCGCATTTGGTGGTCGATGATTTAGCGCTGGCCTATCATGCGGTGCAACGCGGCCAGGTGATGGCGATGCTACCGTTGGAGATGCTGTCGCCCATCTGCCTGGAAAGCGGTGAGTTGCAGCTGATCAGCGTTCCCGGTTATCACCCGCGAACCCGCAGCATGTTTGCTTACTATCAAGGCAAGCGTCACAGCGACAGCCAGATCCGTCATGTGGTGGAGTACGTGAGAATGCGCCACGCCAGTAAGCTAGAGCAGGGCTAACCGTGAGCGCATAATGCCGCGGTTTCTTTAATCGTTGGTTAGCAGCAGCTTACCGAGCACCTTGCCGCTCTCGAGTAAATCGTGAGCTTGAGCCGCCTCGCTCAAGGGCTTGGAGGTGTACACCGGTGCTATTTTGCCTTGTTCCAGCAGCGCATAGACCTTTTGTAGCGAGGCCTTCACCAGTGGGAAGTCGCTAAAGAAGGTGGCATAGATCTCCGAGTAGCTGATGGTGGGGGCCTTAGAGAAATGCTTCACCGCTTCGGCCTGCAAGTTGCTCTCTCCCACGCCTGCCAAGAAGCCGAAGATTACAATATGACCTAAGGTCGCCAGTACCTCCATATCCTGGCTGATGGTGTCACCAGCCACCGGGTTAAAGATGTAGTTGACGCCCCGGCCGCCAGTGATGGCTTTCACCTCGCTTATCCAATCGTCAGCAGAGTTAAAGGCATAATCGGCGCCAATCTTCAGCGCCTGGGCTACTTTTTCATCGCGGCGCTCCAGTGCTATTACCGTCAGCCCCGCGACCTTGGCCAACTGAATCAGCGCAGTACCCACCCCGCCAGAGGCAGCGTACACCAAGGCGAACTTACCAGCCTCGGCGCGCACCACGTTGTGCAGCATATGGTAGGCGGTGAAGTAGGTTACCGGCATCGCGCCGGCTTGCAGCAAGTCGGCGGTATCGGCCAAAGGGATCAGCTTGTCAGCATCGACCACGGTATACTCGGCGTAGGTTGACGCGCCAATCGGTCCAAGAAAGGCCACCTTCTGACCCACCTTAAGCTCACTGCCGTTGGCATCGACCACCACGCCGCTGCCTTCAACGCCGGGAATAAACGGCAACTCAGGCATCATCCCCGGAGGCATTTGCCCTTCGCGGATAATGGTATCGATAAAGTTAATTGGCGCGGCTTTAATCTGCACCACTACCTGGCCTGGTGCAGGCTCAGGTTTGGCTAGCTCCTTAAGCTGAAGATGTTCACTGCCACCGGTTTGCTCTAATACAACTGCTTTCATCGTTCTCTCCAATTTACGTCACTGCCGCGCAGTGCTGTGGTGTGTTGGGAGTAGCATAGGGCGCGACGAGGATGCGAAAAATCCACGATTTGGGACAACAGAATTGCAGAAATGGGATAGTAACAGCGCGCGGGCTTACTTTGCGCTCAGATCGAGCTCCTTTATCAGCACATCAAAATAGGCACAATCCTTTGCGCTGGCATTTGGGTCGCGGGCGAAGTCATCGCGGCAGCCGGGATTACAAAAGCCAACGGTGAGTCCGCGGTATTCGGTCAGCGAGTTCTCACTCACCGGCTTGCCTGATCGAGGGCAGTACTTGTTGATTGCTTTGCTTGTGTTTGCAGCTGTCATTGCATGGCTCCCTGCCTGACGGGGTAACTTTGATTCACTGTAACGGGCGAAGGCGGCTAAGGCTAGAACAAGCACCGCTCAGCAGTGCTTGTTCTACAAAGCGGGAGATGGGCTGCCATCAAAGCTTCAGGCAGTTAGCTGCGTGAGTGCAGGCCATAACCCGAGATTGCCGTTGATTGTGGCTGGCTGCCGGTTATCTCAGTATCGCCCTGCCAAAACGGACGCGTGGCTTCGCTCAGGGCTTGCGCTTGGCTTAAGCCCAAATCTTGCAGTCGTTCCGGCTGTCGCGTCGCTAGCTGGTAGAGGGCGCGGCGGCTGCGGTAATTGTGGAGTGAGCGATTCAGGTAGTGCGTGATGCTCTGGCGAATGGTGATCAAATCCATGGTAAACCCTCCTTCTCTTAACGATGGTTCACTTTACCCACAGTGACCAGAGCGATACAGATGCAGGCGAAATGCAGTTTAACGTGACAGATTTTGCGCACTTAAGCATCTGTCATGCAGTTGCAAACTCAATCTGTACTGTTTCCAAATACTGCTAGGTAATCTGTATCGGTAGCTGGTAAAACTACTATCTGTATGCGAATAGTCAGCGTACAAGCGGTTAGCAAGACAACGCAGGGAAGGCGATGACACTCTACCAACAGCTGGCGAACAGCCTAAAGAAGCAGATAGAAGAAGGCTTTTATGCCAATGGCCAAAAGCTGCCATCGATCCGCAGTATGAGCCACGAGCGGGAAGTGAGTATCTCCACCGTACAGGAGTGCTACCGTAGCCTCGAAGACAGCGGCTATGTCTCGAGCAAGTACAAATCCGGCTACTACGTGGTCTACAAGGGGCAAAGCTATCCACGGCCAGATCTCAGCCAGCCAGTGCAGGAGCCGGTCACTGTTGAGAACTGGCAAGAAGCGCTGAACCTTACGCTAACCCAAACCGATGATAAGTTTCTCGCCCTCGGTGGCGGTGGGCCAAATACGCATTTCTCCACCCTGCGGCCGCTGCAGAAGATCCTCAATCGACAGCTCAGAATGCACACGCAAGCGGCCTACAAACCGGCCAAGGGCAATGGCTTGTTCGCGCTTCGGGCGCAAATTGCCCGGCAGATGCAAGATAGCGGCTGTTACGTGCACCCCGACGAGCTGCTGATTACCACTGGCTGTCAGGAGGCCTTGTCTCTGTGCCTGCGGGTACTCACCCAACCGAGCGATATTGTGGCGATTGACTCGCCCAGCTTTTACGGCTCGATGCAAGCGGTCAGCAGCAACCAACTCAAGGTGTTAGAGATCCCCACCCACCCCGAAAAAGGCATCAGTTTGCCAGCACTGGAGCTGGCGCTCGAGCAGTGGCCGATTAAAGTGCTGCAGCTTATTCCCACCACCAACAACCCCTTGGGCTATGTGATGCCCGAGGAGAACAAACGCAAGTTGCTGCAGTTGGCTGATCGCTACGACTTAGCCATAATCGAAGACGATATCGTGGGCGATCTCAGCTATCACACCCCGCGCCCCGCCAGCTTAAAGTCGATGGACAAACAGGGGCGGGTACTGATGTGCTCGTCGTTTTCGAAAACCCTTGCCCAAGGCCTGCGTATCGGCTGGGTCGCCCCCGGCCGCTATGCCAGCAAACTCACCCATATGAAGTTTGTCACCTCCATGGGCTCTACCACCTTGCCGCAGATGGCCATCGCTGAGTTTATCGCCGAAGGCCACCACGCCAAGCACCTACACCACGCCCGTTTGCACTATCACAACAGCCGCGACCAGGTATTACGCTGGATAGCCCGCGATTTTCCGCAAGGCTGCAAAGCCACCTTCCCACAAGGGGGCTACTGGCTGTGGGTCGAGATGCCTCGCGAGTTGGACAGCTTCGAGCTTAACCGCCAACTCAATGGCTTTGGGATCGGCGTCGCGCCGGGCGGTTTGTTCTCTGCCGCCAACAAGTATCGCCACTGCTTCAGGCTGAACTTTGCTCAACTGGATGAGCGGGTAGAGCAGGCTATTGGGGTGATTGGGGAGCAGATTGAGCTGTTGATGAAGCTAGCATGATCGGGTGCTGATTTATCTTTTGCTAGTCGCCACCAAATGCGCATTGGTGTAGGGCTCACCTGTCGTTTTCAAGTTGCCAATAAATTCATTAACTAATTTAATTTAAACGTTGTTATTTGATTTAAACCATTTTGCTTTAATGTTTTTTAGTAATTGAATTAATTTTATTAATATTTTTATGGGTGGCTTTAATGCTTCTTGCAGGATTTGGGTTATCTCTTCAATCTTTCCTCTCTATGTGTCTGATATCATTTAATAAATAAATTGGCAGTGGTTTAGATATAAAGCGGTTGTAATTATTAAACTGTGTTTAAATTGAGTTTTGCTGGGTGGGAACTACTGTTTTTTGACCGATTTTTATTGAAAGGGTTTCGGAGATGAGGTTATTATTGTCCCGGTTGGGCGCGGCAAGGCTATAAACGGTAAATAGACTAAACCTGCTTTCTGTAAGGCTGTTGTTATAAATAATATAGTGTGCTTGCGTTTTATTTAATGGTGTTTGTTGGGGTGGCTTGGTTGTGTATATAGACTGGGTATGAGTGTTTCGCTATGTGATTGGGTCGAACAGAGGGGTTCGATACGCATACTTTGCATTGCATACTCTTCAGCCAGGTTATGTCACAACACTAATTGTTGATGCCCGAAGTGGCTGAGTGGATTGCTGTTGCAGAGCTCTTCTACCAATATCAAAACCAGCAAAAGCCAGTTGATATAAGGAGAGTGTAATGGCAATAAGCTGTAAGGATATATTGAAAGGAAATGGCTCTAGAATCACGATTGATAAAAAGATATTTCTCTCAAATGGCATGGTGTTTTGTTCTTCTCAGCAAAGGCTATTATGTCAAATTCCCAGATCTTATTATTACACATTAGCTTACCTTTATAACCATCAAGGTTTTATTATAAGTAAGGAAGAGCTTGTTGCTCATCTCAAAGAGCATCATATCAACTGCTCGGAAAAAACAATGGTTGTAACAATATCCAAGCTAAAGAAGCACTTGGATAGCTCTAGTATTCAAACGGTTAGAAAATTTGGCTATATGTTTAATCTATCTTCTGAATGTTTAGAGATAATTAAGGAGTGAGAAGGTTCACCGAGTTTAGTGAGGTTGGTTTTTTAAATAGCCTATAGAGTAGTTTACAAGGGAAGTGTCAATGAAGTCGGTAATAAATTATTCGACGCAGTTTAAGCGCGAAGCCGTAAAGCAAATGATAGAGAACGATTACTCTGCTATCGATGTCGCATACCGTTTAGGGATAAGTACGCGAGTTCTTTACGACTGGGTGAGGGCATACAGTGACCCTTCACATCATTGCATTATGGATCAGGCCTTAAAAATGGAGAAAACACTTCAGGCCGAGGTGAAGCGGCTTCAGCAAGAGTTGAAGCTTGCTCAACATGAGCGAGATATATTGAAAGAGGCTTATATACTGTCGAGTGCTGAACCTGAGGATAGAGCCTAGGAAATCTGTCGAAGCAACAAGCAATGTATGGAGTAGTTATTACTATGGTTCAATATGCTCAGTTAAACAGTCTTGCATACGCTAAGGCTGCTTTAAAAACAGTCTTCGCCTCTATGCTTATGGTTTTGCTTGGTTGTGAGCCGCAAGGGTCTACTGATACACAACATCGAGAAGATAGCACTGCCCAAGTACGTAACTCTTCACTTAAGTCACTCCCTTATCATGATAAGTGGAGCCAAGACGTTCAGGCGCAGTTTGAACTAAGCGTTCGCTTAACGGAAGTGGGCGCAAGCAACAACGAAATGTCGGTTGGATTAGATATTGAAATGGATATTGTCTCAGACGATCAACTATCTACTCTGCCGCCATATGAGCTGTGGAACGAGCCCTTTGATATGCCGCGTAGGCTGTTCATTACCCCTGTTTTTGACAGCGAAGGGAATGAGTTAGCCCCCATGGAGCCTTATACCATGAACATCAATGGTACTGAGGTGAGAAAGCTGGCCAGTTATGCCGAGTTGAATGGAACCATCTCCATTATGCGGCCCGCCTATCGCAGCCCGGATGGTCGCTATTTAATCGCGACTATTCGCGATCGCACACATAACGAAACATGTATTGTGCTTGATCTCAAAACTCGAGTGCGGCGCAAACTTAGCTACGGCTACTGTGAGATAAACCACTGGAAAGCCGACAGCTACCAAGCCTACATGACCTTTGTAGCGGGGCCGTTTACCTATCGCTACTTGGTCGATATCCAAACCTTTGAACATGAGCCTCTGACATTCCTGCAGGCACCTGCTGAGCGCGAAGCTGGAGGTGATAAGTTTCAAGGCATGGTCAAGTTAGTGTTCAGCCCGGATGGGCAGCAGATAGTGGGTCTATTAACTGACCAACCGGTCTATGTAAAAGGCGAAGATGGCACATGGGGGCGGGACACCGAGATAAAGCGCACGCTGTGGGATGATCAGCTCCCGGGTCAAGAGTACTCACTGAAGTTCACCGCCCCTGACTACCAAGCAGAACGCGGCGCGTTTTATCACCCTTCTTGTTATGGCGATGGAGCACTTAGAGTCAGTGTGGACGGGCGTCACTTTACCTGTGCTGGCAAGGTATTCCACACCGACGCGCCAAGTGAGCCGATAATGGACAGCCAAGGCGAGTGGATCATCCAAAATCCTTATTGGGCCATCAGCGACAGTGGGCTACTTATGCGCACGCTCCGATACAATGAAGGCGGCCCATTCGAACGTATCTTCTATCGCTATCGCGCCCACGAAGGCAACTATCTAAATCGGCGGTACTTTCTAATGCGATCTTCGCTGTTTATCCCGCCTAACCTGCGTGACAACTGGGAGAGCCGAGACTGGAGTGAGTACTTCCCCGAGCTTCCCACCGACGACGACTACCACGCAGCGAAAGTCAAACTCACGTCCCTGGGGCGGCTCTAGGTTGGATCCAAACGAGCCTTAGTCAAGGACATCAGCCCAAGGGCTGATAGCTGGGCGTAGCTCGCGAGTCGTCGATATTGAGACTACGTGGCTATTGAACTCTCTCATCGTAGGCCTTTCGAGCCTGCCTGATCTCGTTATGATGGGTATCAGCCCAGGATACTAGCTGATACAAGGGTTTGACGATCTCTCGCCCCAAGTCTGTGAGTTCGTACTCGACCTTAACCGGCACTTCAGGGTAGACCGTTCGGCTCACATAGCCTTCTCGCTCCAGATCGCGCAGGGTTTGGGTAAGCATGCGCTGGGAGATACCGACCACCCGGGATTTTAACGAGTTGAACCTGTCGGCGCCGTCTACCAATGCAAACAACACCAGTACCGACCATTTGTCGCCAATCTGCGCCACCACATTGCGGATCGGGCACTCCTCATTGTTGTAAAACATCCGTTTATCGCTTGCCGCGTTAGCTGCTGGTTTGCTTTTCACTCTGTTCTCCTCTCGCAGATTCAGTCCATAGGTTACCTCGAAGTAGGTTACCTTGAAGTAGGTTACCAGAAAGTGCCTAGATGACATACAAGTGCCGTCTTGTGGTGTAAGTTACTACTATATACTATAGTGCAAAAGTAATACTTAATTGTTGTAGCTACTTGTCATGACATACATGGAGAGGAAGGACTTATGTGGAAACAAATTGCATCGACACTATTGATCTTGGTCAGCACCGCGACCTTTGCTAAAACCGCCGATAAACTGATTATTGATTTAGACGCTCTGCAAAAACCTGGCTGGACAGAACAAGAGCAGGCCAACGCGGCCTTGGTGACAGATTTTGTGCAGAATCTGATGAACAATCACAACTTCGACTACGTGCTCGAGCGCTACAACGATAGCGCCTATGTGCAGCACAACCGCAACCTGCCGGATAAAGTCACGGGGCTGGTTGGCTTCTTACAAGAGTTCGTTGAGGACTACCCCGATTACACCTACGACGTAAAACACATCTACGTGGATGGCGACTACGTGATCTTTCACTCCCACGCCACGCTTAAACAGGCTGATCGAGGGAACGATCAAAAAGGCATGAACATCATCGATACCTGGCGCATCGAAGACGGCCGAATCGTAGAGCACTGGGACTCGATTCAAGCGCTGGATACCTTTATGCGTTTCTATTCGCTAGTCAGTGGTGGTGATATTGAAAATGACAATGGGGTGTTCTAGGCGATCCCGTTCTTTGTTAGGGCAGCTTTAGCGCTCCCACATCATTCTTACCAAACGCGCGCCTAGTCAGGCGCGCACAACACCCTTTGCAAGGCCTAGTTACTAGTTTCTGTGTTAACTACTCGCGCAGAGCTTTTACCTGAACTAACCATTTCAAGTTGTTGATATATAAATTTATATGCACTCCAACCCACTAATATCAGTGGTTTTTTCTCATATGCCCACCTAAATGTAACCGGTCACAAAAATAGTTAATATATATGCTAATAGGTTTATCATTTGTTGCATTGTTGTCATGGGTGCCGTTTTTTTGAGCAGTGGCGGTCTACAGTCCTCTCGTTAAAGACCAAAGCAAGAAAATCGAGGGAACGACATGAAACATCAATTAGGCATCAAAATAGCTGCCGCAACCATCTTAGCCGCAGCGAGTACCAGCGCGTTAGCAGTACAGTGCCCGGCAATACCATTAGGCGAACATTACCCGGCGGCGCCCGGCAAGGATATGCGTACTGCAGATACGCAGCCTTGGTGTGACCCTGTATGTGTTAACCAACTCACCAACGGCACCTCATGTAACAACGCGGCGGGTGATGTGGTGACAACCTTTGGCTTCTGTAACGATGCAGAAAACGCCCGAGAGTCTATCGTCGATATCCAGTACAACCTGTGTATCGAGGTTGACCAGGAGTTTATTGATCTATCGGGCTATACCGGCCAGCCACCGTCGGTGGACTTCAAAATTCCAGCTGCCGATGCTGCATTCTATTTTGCAGCGCTGTTTGCGGAAGACACCAATGGTAACGGCATCATTGACGGTGACGAAGTCACCCTAGCCAAAAACCGTGGCTGGGCATTGGCTAACGAGCTGAACCCCAGTGGTAGCGGTATGCTCACTCGAAATGAAGCGAGTGCAGTGAAGGGCGAAGACCCTTGCCAACTGCTCTCTACTGGCTTTGCCTCAGGCTTGGCCACTGACGACATTCTCTCCTACATCGGCTTGTACATTGGCGAACCTATGGTCGACAAATATGCCGGTGACTTAGAAGAACATGTCAAAGTTAATCTCGAGTACTTCAGCCGTACCTGGCAACCAAGCTACTGGGCGAATGATGCAGGCGACGCAATTGCCGACAACCCCGGTGGTGTAACCGACCACTACAACAAAGAGTACGGTGAGGGTGGTGGATACCGAGTCTGTGATGCTGAATACAATGGCCGGCTTGTTCACCTGTATGCGGCAATGCGCGATGGTACCGGCAGTGGAGACAATGGCGGCGGCACTGGCGGAGATAACGGCGGCGACAACGGTGGTGGCTCTGGTGGAGATAATGGCGGCGGTGATGGATACCCAATTAGCCCAGAGTGCCCAAGCTCGCATCCACATATGTGTTCTAGCCTGAACCAGTGCTTCACCGAAGCGCAAATGGACAGCTACTGTAATTAGCCCGCTAAGGTTGACGCTAATACGGTATAAGCAATGCTGAACTGGCTATGTAACGCCATCACCTTGGTCGTGTTGGTAGGTTTAGTGATTGCCCTGACTGGGGGCGATGATTCGTCGTCCCCGTCTTTGCTGGCAACAGAAAACGCGCAGCAGACAGAGAGCCCAGAGCATGAAACTGCGTTGCTTACCGAGCCATCTCAGTTAGCGCTTTTGGCTGTTCAGCAAGCCGAGCTGACAACACAGCAACCCCAACAAAGCCGTTCGCAGCGCGGCGTACCAACACAACTACCAGAGCTGCCACCACAGCAACCCGAGCCACTATCGCCCAGCGAGTTTGATGACCAGTTCTACCAACAATTTGCTGATCGTGTGCTTTACGATGATTTCGGCAATCAGTTTGTCCATTTGCCCGCCGAGCGCGAGGGCTTATCGCACTATATTCTGTCCGATTGGCCGCTTTATTACCCAACCCCTTCAGAGCGTGACTTAGCCTCCGTAGACGGATGTATGTCGTTCAAATACTACGTGAGCGAATCAGCGGCATTAACACTGTTGATTGTTGAGAAGGGGGTGACCCGAACCTATCACTTTACCTGCACCTTCGACGCCACAACCCAGCAGTACCGTTTGGCGCATAGAAACAGTGGGGCTCCTCAGCTTCAAGAAAGTATTCAAAGCTTGCGTGCCCGGTTACCACGGAGAAATCAATAATAATGATTAGAATCTTTAGACGTTACGCTTATCCAGCCAAATCCATAGCGGCATGGCCTACCTTGCTGCTGGTCATTGGGTTGATAGTGCTGATAGGGCTGATAGGGCTGATACAGGCCTGCGACTCAAGTAATGCATCGCTCACCGAGCGCAAAGCCGCGCATGACGATGCTATCGCATCGCGCATCTATCATTCCGGTGGCGTATTCTCTGGTAAAGAGCTTTGCCCAGAATCTGCATGGGACACCATTACCCCGATCGACTCGCTAAACCCACCTCCCAAAGAGTCTGAACCAGAGATGACGGTGAAGGGGATGCAGCAGTTCATAAAAGATAAGGGGATTAAATCCGTTGACGAGTTTCTCACCTACTTGCCCGCGCATTTTCGCAACAACTTTTCGTTGGTCGAGAAAACCATATCAGCCGGGTCGGCATCCTTAGAGTACCCGCGGATCATCCTGTTTGGCTCCGATGGCCACTTTATGATGGACCTACCCACCGACCCCAACGACCATCACTACACCCACATCCCGGTTATGCAGCTGGATACGCAAACGGGCCATTGGGAACTCTCTCAGTTTGATTTCTCCGAAGAGCAGCCGATAGTAAGGCGTAATCTGGCAAAATGTCGAACCTGTCATGGCGATGCCAACGCGCGGCCCATGTGGGGAACATTCTGGGAATGGGAGGGAATATTTGGCGATAGCGTGGTTGCTGGCCCACGGCCCGAAGCGATGCACCATACCCATGCCATTAAGATGAACGACATCATGCGTGGGGAAGGCGGCTCGACTCGCTTTGATATCCTGAAATGGAGAAAGACACAGATGCGTCGTGGCGGTGCTCGCATGCTTGCCGAACACGACTTTGGTCCCGAGTTAGTGATCTCCAATATCGTAATGGGAAGTGCCACCGCACTTGGCACCTATCTGCGGCTCAGCCATCACGATGACTACCAAGCTGAACGCCATGAGATGCTGCTAGCCTACTACCTCCATCGACTAGAGAAGCAGACCCGATATGTAAAAGCCGACAATTCAAAAGCGCGCTTCGAGTATGCCAGAGACACCAACTTGGCGATAAGCCAGCAGCTCGCAACGCAAGCGGCACCAGCGCTCGACCCCATGCTGCTAAGAATGGGAATAGATACCAGTGAAGCATTTTCACTGGCAACCATACATGGGCAAGATGAACCTAAGCCTGATTGGAGCATGGGGGCATCGGACCTGTACGACATGTTGATGCTGCAAGTGCTGGATGAACTGCGCCGCGACGACCCGATAGTTGCAGGGATTTTAGCGACCACGGCATTAGAGCAGCCCTTATACCTTTGCCCTGATACCGTCCAAAATGTGGACGAAATGATAGACCTCAAGATGCTCCACCTATTCCACTTAAAAGGTGAGGCGCGCTATCAGGTGCACAGGGTCTACTACCCAAGAGACTTAGATGACATCTACGAGCAAGTCTTCCTGCCGATTGCAGATAGCCTGATCCCTTATTTGCAGAGCAAACAGCCGCTTGCGGTAGCGATGCAGTAACCGTTTATCAATCGACGTATCGAGCCAAGCCCTCAGAGAATTCTGGGGGCTTGGCGCTCTGGAAATACAACAACAAGGCAAGCAGCTCTGGCAAGGAGAAAAGGGGAGGGGGCATCGGCAGTGAGTGGTATTGCTAGTGAGCGAACACTACTGAGCCCGCGATGCAAAGCGGAGCAATCTGATTTAAGTCGGGCTCAGTTCAAAGCATTTCTAAGTGGCTTTATTCGCTAGATAGAACCCAAGTAATAGCGGTACGCATCTGTGCGGTAATCCATGCTGCGCATCACGAACTCCCGCTCACCAAGCCAGGTAAAGTCGCCGCCGATTAGCCATATCTCGTTCCCATCGTCATCCTCCAAAGGAAAGCGTTCGACGGCTTGCCACTGCCCATCGATGCGAGCCTGAAAAAACTGGTAGGGCTCTTGTCCGTTGTAGTAGCTGGTCAAGCGCAAGCGGCCATCAAGGGCGTAACTGCGGGTTAGCGGCTCTTCGCGGATGCGCTCGCCATCTGCTAGTGACAACAACACTTGAGACTCATGACCGCAGTTAAAGTGAATCAATCGCTCATCTGGGTAGTAGCCTACAAACTCACATTCGAAGAGCTCTAAGGGCTCACCAATACGCTCGCCCTGTTCGCTGTAGAGCTGCAGGCAGATCTGCGTATCCCAACTGGGACAGGGTTCGTTACGAGCCTGTTTACCCAGCAGCCCCCGCACCTGCTCATAGTCTTCATTTATCAACACCTGCGGCGGCTCGGGGAAGCTCACGCGCTGAGCCAATAATTGATGATAGTGCGCCTCGCTAACGGCGGTTAGCCGCCCTTCAAAGGTATCTCCCTCAGTGTATGGGTACTCTTCATCCACTCCTTCACCAAAGGCAGCTGACGGCTCTATATCTTTCTTCTTTTGTTGGTCCTCGTTCTGGTTCTCGTCCTCGTCCTCGTCCTCGTCCTCGTCCTCGACCGGCGCGGCAATCTTTATCATCGGCAGCTCACCGTGAGCAGTGTTCTCATAGTTGTACTGCTGATAAACCACGAAGGGGTGTCCATCGATGCGCAAGGGGATAGGCCATTCGGCAAAGTGATTGGGCACCACCTTACTGACCTGATGGTTTTGTAGGTCATACTGCCAAATACAGGCAAGATCAGAGCGGTTATCGAAATAGATGATGGGCAGCTCTGGATCCCAAGTTTGGCCATGAATGTCCCATTGTCCCAGACTGGTAATCAGAGCATGAGGCTGGTTATCCTCGTCGAAATAACACAACCCAGAGCCGCAGTTACCGCCTAAGCGTTTGTCGCCTTGGCTATCATGCCAAAACTGCTCTTGGCTGTTGTAGAACTCCCACCATGGGATCTGCTCTAACGGCGCATTAAAGCTCAAGGCCATTCGGTAGTAGCTATCTTTGGCGTTGAGGCGCACATGCAAGAACCAATGGTCTTCCAAGCTAAATGTGCCGACGCGAGCCCATGGCGGCTCCCACTGCTCTCTGGTCTCTTCGTCGCTTGCTGGTAGGGTGACTAACTTGCGTCTTACGCCGCTGAGGATATGCTCGAACCACAACTCAATCTCATTGCCTTCTGTTCTCTCCATATAGGCAAGCAGCAGGTCATTGTTGTCCTTTGCTGCTGCTTTGTGAAATTCACTTTGATAAGTCAGGTGAGAGTGAAGCCGTGCCGAGCTATGTAGTGGATAATCATGCCAAGGCTGGTCAGTAACTACCGACGCAGAATAGTGAGCCACCCCTTCAGCCATGGCTTGATCCATCGGCGAAGGCTCATCCGCAGCAGGGGACAGTTTCGCGAGCAGTCGCTCTTTCAATCGTCGCTCTGCCTTAATCGGAGCACCATGGCCAACAAACGCGGGAAGCACCAAGGTGGTGGTATCACCTTCAGTACAATGCTCGCCAAGTACGACAGCTAGCTCACCCGGGTAGGAGGTAACATGCAGTTCCGCGCCCGCACAATCGGCAAGTTCTTCGGGGTCAAAAGGTAGCAGGCGCTTAAAGACCTGTTGTCGCCCATAAACTCGTAGGCCAACTAATCCAACAATTCGCCCACTTGCATCATCGGAAAACACCGGCTCGATACAGTGATAATCAGCCCCGCGGTATGGCGCGAACCATCCTTCGGGAATAGCTAAAGCGCCAGAGCCTGCCTCCTCAATCGGACACGTATCCTGACTCATGCTTAGCTCATGCACATGTTGGTAGCTGGCAATTGCGCAGGCGCGCAGATTAAACTCAAACGCCGTACGGGCACGTTCATTTGAGAACTCATCGGCACCATGCTCCTCCTCCAGCCTACGACACTGAGCAAACTCCCCAGCGCGCTGCGCCGCCAAGGCATAATCACTTAAAAACCAATCCGCCTGATTGAGCATCTCTTTATCGAGTGTTGCTTGGCTTAGATACGCAGCACCACTGCGCAAACAGCCTTGGTACACCGTGTCCAAAGTCTCATACGCGCGAGGGTAGTCACCGTTTTGATAAAGGCCAAGAAAGGCTTCACGGGCCTCTCGGATATTACACTGCGCAAAATCGTTGTTTGGTTTTTCGTATTCGAGGTTACTTGCGTGAGAGAACACGCTAAGCAGCATCAGCAAACAGCCATTGCTGCGAGAGAAAAAGCGGGAGAGAGTCATCGGTCATCCATTGGTAACTACAAGCATAACGCTTACCATGTGTTGCTGATGGATAGTACCGGACAAACTTAGTTAAGTGTATAAAATCATTGGTTTATTCTGGACCAAACCTCTGCTCAGCTTCCGTGCAAGCCCTTAGCGGATTCCGAGGGCTTTGATTGTGAGTAGCTAGGGCGCATAAACCCGGCTCTGGACATTTTCGTGTTAGGAAAGCGGAGACTAGGCGTTGTTGCCTAAATAGAATTGAACCTATTCGCTCATCTGCGATCTGATCGTTAAACCCTACTATCAGGTCGCACTATGGGCACCGCCAAGGGCAAAATCACCAATTGGAAACAGTACAATCACACCTTAACTCAAAGAGGCTCGTTAACCTTTTGGATGGACGATGCGGCTATCAAGCATTGGTACAACCAACACCCTTCTGGTCGCCGAGGTCGTAGCAATACGTACAGTGACTCAGCCATCAGCACCGCGCTCATGATTAAGGGCGTGTTTAAGCTACCTCTGCGAGCGCTGGAAGGATTTATCAACTCGATATTTC
>NZ_AUBY01000028.1 GCF_000429485.1 Aliagarivorans marinus DSM 23064
TGGTCAATTTGAACATTTAGCTCAACGATTTTGCATTTCTTCATTGAGCTGTAGATGTAGATCCCTCTATGCAGCTCTTTGCCTAAGCTCCCCTTCAGGAGCTTGAATCTGTACTTTGGCGCCCAGACGATGTGATACTGACAACGATAGAATACGTGTGAAGCGGATTCATATCTGCTCATGTTAGTTGTTCTCCTACTTGCTGGTTACAAACAGGTTGAACCTTCTAACATGAGCGCTCTTCGGGCAAAGCCCACAAGAACGATCACCACCTCCATAGGAGGTGGTTTAATACTGATAACAAAAAAACCAGCTCGTTGGCTGGTTAATTTGTGATGGTACCAGTGGGCGGACTTGATGGGACCAACCGTTGGCCGCCACCCCGGGCGTGGCTGACACCGAGCTCACTTTAATACCGATACAAATTTTAGATACAAAAAAACCAGCTCTTAAAGGCTGGTTAATTTGTTGAATGGTACCAGTGGGCGGACTTGAACCGCCACGCCCGCAAAGGCAACGGATTTTGAATCCGTCGTGTCTACCAATTTCACCACACTGGCATCATATTGTGTTCTCGCGTTAGCGAGTGACTGGCATTATAAGGAGCGCGCTTAGATTGGCAAGTGCTTTTTTACCGCTTTATGACTGTTTGTTTAATCTTGCAGCAAGTTGCCATTCCGTTGTCTGACGCCTCTGTTAGAATGCCTCCATCCAGGATGATTATCAGTGTAACCAATGACTAGCCAAGCCCAGTATGCCGCGCTGCCCAATGCCGGTTTCTTTCGCCGCCTCGCTGCGTTTATCTACGACTTCTTTATGGCCTCGGCGATCGCCTTGGTGATGACCATGCTCAGCCTGGCGCTGACCGCTATCGCCAATGCGCTGGGAGTGATTAGCTTGCCGGAGGGGATGGAGCACTCCACCTATCTAACCCAACAGTGGTGGTCGCAGCTGCTAATTTGGGGCGGCGTGGTGGTGTTTTTTATCTGGTTTTGGACTCGCGCGGGGCAAACCATCGGCATGCGCGCATGGCGCTTACGGGTGCAAAACAAAGACGGCAGCAATATCTCCATCTCCCAAGCCTGCTTACGCCTGTTTACCGCCGCCTTTGGCCTTGGCAACCTGATGGTGCTGGTGACCCGCGAGAACCTCGCGTTTCAAGATTTATGGGCGCGCTGCGTTGTGGTCAGCCTGCCCAAACCCAACAAATAAGACCCAACGCGAAATACACAAAAAAGGCGTTGCGTATTGCACGCGGCGCCTTATCCATTTCGTCGCTAACTCTGTTAGGCCCGCCGGTTAATCAACACCAAGGCCAAGGCCAACACAAACACACTGGGCAGCGCCGCGCCAATATACGGCGGCACACCATACACCAGACTCACCGAGCCCAACACCTGATCGGCGATGTAGTAGCTAAAGCCTGCCACCACACCAAGGATGATCTTCACCCCCATGCTGGAGCTGCGTAGCGGACCAAATACAAATGAAAGTGACAGCAGCATCATAATCGCAGTAACGATGGGCATCATTATCTTACGCGCCAATGCCAGCTCATAGCGGGCCGGGTCTTGCTTGTTCATCTTGAGATAATCGATGTACGACACTAGGCCAGTAATCGACAGATCAAGCGGCTTAACCGCTACCACGCTCAGTTTCTCCGGGGTCAGGGTGCTGGCCCAAGGTAGATCGTTCACCTCTGCGCGTTTGATTTGCTCATCATCGAACTCGGTGATCCGAGCGGTTTCAATCCACCACTGTCCGTCTTTGAAGTAGGCGGCATCGCCTTCCACCAGCCGGTACAAGTCGTTGTCATCGTTCAGATGGTAGATGGTGATATTCAGCAGACGCTGGTTATCACGCACCTCGGAGATGTTCACGAAGCTATCGCCGTCTTTGGCCCATACCCCGCGCTGCACCGCCATCATCGAACCGCCAGAGATCTTGCTGGAGCGCAGCTCTTTGGCCATCACCTCGGTATCTGGGGCTACGTATTCGCCGAGCAGCATCATCAGGATCATCATCGGCACGGCGGTTTTCAGCACCGACACCGAGATGTTAAAGCGCGACAAGCCCGCCGCTTGCATTACCGTCAGCTCCGACGAGCTGGCAAGGGTGCCCAAGCCAATCAGAGAGCCGAGCAAGGCGGCTACCGGGAAGAACAGCTCCAGCTCTTTGGGCACACTGAGTACCACATACCACAGGGCATCAACAATCTGGTAGTCGCCACGACCGACCGCACCAAGTTGCTCTACAAACTTGATGATCATGCTTAGGCTCTGCAGGGTAAGCAGCACCATAAAGCTGGCAAATAGGATGGTACGACCCACGTACCAATCTAGAATTCGAAACACTTATTTACCCTTTAACCATTGGCGCCCGATCAAGAACCATTCGCTGCGCAGGAACAGGTAGACCGAACCAATTGTGAACATCAATCCATGCACCGCCCATAGGCCGATCTGCGGCGGCAACTTGCCATCTTCTAAGGCGCTACGCGCGGCACTCAGCAGCAGGTAGTAGCTAAGGTAGAGCAATATAGCTGGCAGCAGTTTGGCGTAACGCCCTTGGCGTGGGTTCACCGCCGCCAGCGGCACCACCAGCATCACCAGAATCGGTACTGACAAGGGCAGACCTATCCGCCACTGCAACTCGGCTTCGGTGCGCAGGTCTTCGCGATTAGCTAATAGCTGCTCGGTGGGCAACGCCCGCAGACGTCGCTGGGTTTGCACATCGCCGCGCTCGGAGATGTGCGCCTGATATTCTTCAAAGTGCAATACGCTGTGATCGAGATGCTCTGGCGCCTGCTCGAAGCGCTTGCCATCACGCAGTACCAGCCACAACGAGCCATCGTCGTGCTCTTCGATCTCGCCCTTGCTGGCCATCACGATGGATGCGCGGGCATCCTCATCGTCAGGGCTGTGCGCCACAAACACCTTCTCTAGTTGGCGGCCCTTGTTGGTGATCTGTTCAACAAAAGTAACCGCGCCGCCGCCCAGCGAGGTGAAGCGCCCGGGTACTAAGGTTGCCAAGCCGGCTTCAGCCTTTACCTGATCAAACAGGCGCTGCTCCAGCTCTTGGGTATAGGGACTTACATAGAGGGTATTGGCCGCAGAAAACGCCATCGAGATAAGCCCCAACACCATGGTATCGCGCAATAATTGGCTGGTGCTGTAGCCACAGGCTTGTAACACAACCATCTCACTTTCTGCGTATAAGCGCCCATGCGCCAGCAACACCCCAATAAACAAACTTATTGGTAAAATGAGCACTAAGAAGCTAGGCATGTTGAAAAGCATCAGCTGAGCAATAATGTTGCCGGGAATGCTGCCATCAGCAGCTTGGCCAAGGATGCGGACAAATTTTTGCGAGGAGAAGATCAGCAGTAGAATCGCCAGAACAGCTATCTGGGTTTTAAAGGTTTCTCTAAATAAGTATCGGAAAACAAGCACTCAGCGGCCCACTCAAAATATGTATCTATGCTGCCAATGGCAAAAAATTACGTTAAACTTTGTGTTTTTGATAGTTTTGTATAGCAAAACAGGGCCAGCTCGCCCATATTGAAGAATCAAATAGTCAGATGCCGCACCTATCAGTTAGCAGGCAAGCTATCTTAACCCAGATTTGGTGATTGTAGGAGTATTCATGGAGTTTAGCGTAAAAAGCGGTAGCCCAGAAAAACAACGAAGCGCTTGTATTGTCGTCGGCGTGTACGAACCCCGTCGACTGTCTCCAGTAGCCGAGCAGCTAGACAAAATCAGTGACGGTTACATCTCCGCACTACTACGCCGTGGCGATCTTGAAGGTAAAGCCGGACAAGTTTTGCTGCTGCATCATGTACCGAACGTGCTGAGTGAGCGCGTACTATTAGTGGGCTGTGGTAAAGAACGCGAACTGAATGAACGTCAGTACCGTCAGATCATCACCAAAACCATTAACACCCTAAACGAGACAGGTTCGATGGAAGCGGTATGCTTCCTGCCAGAACTGCACGTTAAGTCGCGCAACACCTATTGGAAAGTGCGCCAAGCGGTTGAGGCCACTCAAGAAAGCCTGTACAGCTTCACCAACTACAAGAGCAATTTTGAAGAAGCTCGCCGTCCGCTGCGCAAATTGGTCTTTAACGTACCGACTCGCCGCGAGCTGGCAGTGGGTGAAAAAGCCATTCAACACGGCCTGGCGGTAGCCAAGGGCGTGGAGCAAGCCAAAGACGTGGCCAACCAGCCACCGAACGTGTGCAACCCAGAGTACCTGGCCACTCAAGCCGCGCAGCTATGTAAAGATTTCGACAACCTAAGCTTTAGCCGTTTCGGCGAGAAAGAGCTGGAAGAGATCGGCATGCACTCTTATTTAGCGGTTGGCCGAGGCAGCGCCAACGAGTCGGTAATGAGCGTGATGGAGTACTGCGCGCCGGGCCATGAGAACGACAAACCGATTGTACTGATCGGCAAAGGCCTGACCTTCGACTCAGGCGGTATCTCGCTCAAGCCAGGCGCTGGCATGGATGAGATGAAATACGATATGGGCGGCGCCGCCGGTATCTTGGGCACCATGCGCTCACTGGCTGAGTTGCAGTTGCCCATTAAGGTTGTCGGTATTCTGGCTGGCTGTGAAAACATGCCTGCAGGCGATGCCTACCGCCCCGGCGACATCATCACCACCATGTCGGGCCAAACCGTTGAGGTGCTCAACACCGACGCCGAAGGCCGCATGGTACTGTGTGATGTGCTCACCTATGTGGAGCGCTACGAACCAGAATTGGTGATTGATACCGCAACCCTAACCGGTGCCTGTGTGATTGCCTTGGGCCATCATACCTCGGGCCTGCTAAGCCCACACAACCCGCTGGCCCATGAGCTTATCAACAGCTCTGATTTAAGTGGTGATAAAGCGTGGCGCCTGCCGCTGGGTGAAGAGTACCAAGAGCAGCTGCAGTCTAACTTTGCCGATATGGCCAATATTGGCGGCAAAGGCGCGGGCACCATTACTGCCGCGTGCTTCTTATCGCGCTTTGCCAAGAAGTACAACTGGGCCCACCTCGACATTGCCGGCACCGCCTGGAAGTCGGGTAAAGACAAAGGCGCCACCGGCCGTCCGGTTCCGATGCTGACCCAGTTCCTGCTGAGTCGCTCCGGCCAGGAAATTGACGAGTAACACGGGCTGGAACACAACAGGGAGCTTTTGCTCCCTGTTTTCGTTTTTATGCTTGCTAACTTACGCCCGTAAAGACGGGCAGAACCAGTGCTAGAAAAGTAGCCTATGAATGCGAAATTTTATATCATGCCCGATTCGGTGCATGCCGACAGCGAAGCCTTGTACCACCATGCCTGCGAGCTGATCGCCAGTCATTACCAACAAGGTGCACGCATCTATGTTCTCGCGCCCGATCAGGCCGCAGCAGAGCGTATCGACGAACAGCTCTGGCAGTTTGAAGCCAGCCAGTTCGTTCCCCACAACCTTAGCGGCGAAGGTCCGCGAGGCGGGGCGCCAGTCGAAATCGGCTGGCAGGCGCCGACACAACGGCGTCAAATCTTGGTAAACCTGTGCGAAAACGCACCCGAGTTTGCCAGACAGTACCAGTTAACCATTGATTTTGTGCCCGCCGACGATGACGGCAAAGCAGCGGCACGAGAGCGTTATCGAGTGTACCGCCAGCACGGTCTAAACTTGGAGACCGAGGCCTACACAAAGCATCAATCGAATTAGAGTCAACAGATCCGATGGAAAAGACTTACAACCCCAGTGCCATTGAGCAAGCTCTGTATCAAGAGTGGGAACAAAAAGGCTACTTCAAGCCTCACGGTGACACCAGCAAAGATGCCTACAGCATCATGATCCCACCGCCAAACGTCACCGGCAGCCTGCACATGGGCCACGCCTTCCAAGACACCATCATGGATACCCTGATCCGCTACCAGCGTATGCAGGGCAAGAACACCCTGTGGCAGGTTGGTACCGACCACGCCGGTATCGCCACCCAAATGGTGGTTGAGCGTAAGATCGCCGCCGAAGAAGGCAAGACCAAGCACGATTACGGCCGTGACGCCTTTATCGACAAGGTCTGGGATTGGAAGGCCGAATCTGGCGGCACCATCACCAAACAGCTACGTCGCCTCGGCGCATCGGTAGACTGGGATCGCGAACGTTTCACCATGGACCCGGGCCTGTCTAAAGCGGTAGAAGAAGTGTTTGTACGCCTGTATGAAGACGACCTGATCTACCGCGGTAAGCGTCTGGTGAACTGGGATCCAAAGCTGCACACCGCCATCTCGGATCTGGAAGTAGAGAACAAAGAGCAAAAGGGCCACATGTGGCACCTGCGCTACCCGCTGGCCGATGGCGAAACCACCGCCGAAGGCAAAGATTACTTGGTAGTAGCAACCACCCGTCCAGAAACCATGCTGGGCGATACCGGTGTTGCGGTTAACCCAGAAGATCCGCGTTACAACAACCTGATCGGCAAGTTTATCGAGTTGCCGCTGGTTGGCCGCCGCATTCCTATCGTGGGCGATGAGCACGCCGATATGGAAAAAGGCACCGGCTGTGTGAAGATCACCCCAGCCCACGACTTTAACGACTACGAAGTCGGTAAACGTCACAGCCTACCGATGATCAACATCCTGACCTTGGATGCGATGGTCCGCCAAGAGGCCGAAGTCTTCACCACCACCGGTGAACCTTCTGACGCTTACGACACCACCTTGCCTGAAGAATACCGTGGCCTTGAGCGCTTCGAAGCGCGTAAAGCCATTGTGGCCAAGTTCGACGAGCTAGGCCTGCTGCAAGAAATTGCCGATCACAACAACACCGTGCCTTACGGCGACCGTGGTGGCGTGGTGATTGAGCCGATGCTGACCGACCAATGGTATGTGCGCGCAGCACCGCTGGCTAAAACCGCCACCGAGGCCGTTGAAAACGGCGAGATCGAGTTTGTACCTAAACAGTACGAGAACATGTACTTCTCATGGATGCGTGACATCCAAGACTGGTGTATCTCACGTCAGCTGTGGTGGGGTCACCGCATTCCGGCATGGTACGACGAAAGCGGCAACGTCTACGTGGGCCGCGACGAAGACGAAGTGCGCAAGAAACACGGCCTGGGCAGCGTTACCGTGCTGCGCCGTGACGACGACGTACTGGATACCTGGTTCTCATCTGCGCTATGGACTTTTGCCACCCAAGGCTGGCCAGAACAAACTGACGACCTGAAAACCTTCCATCCATCGGATGTGCTGGTTACTGGCTTCGACATCATCTTCTTCTGGGTTGCCCGGATGATCATGATGACCATGTACTTCTGTAAAGATGACAATGGCAAGCCGCAGGTACCGTTCAAAACCGTGTATGTCACCGGCCTTATCCGCGATGAGAACGGCGACAAGATGTCTAAATCCAAGGGTAATGTTCTTGACCCACTGGATATGATCGACGGCATCGACTTGGAAAGCTTGGTCACCAAGCGTTGTGGCAACATGATGCAGCCGCAGCTGGCTAAGAAGATCGAGAAGAACACCCGCAAGACCTTCGAGAACGGCATCGAAGCCCACGGCACCGATGCGCTGCGTTTCACCTTGGCCGCGATGGCCACCACCGGTCGTGATATCAACTGGGACATGAACCGCCTGGAAGGTTACCGCAACTTCTGTAACAAGCTGTGGAATGCCAGCCGCTACGTAATGATGAGCTGCGAAGAGCACGACTGCAGCGCGTCAGACGACATGGAACTATCACTGGCCGACCGTTGGATTAAGGGCCAATTTCAGCAAACCGTGAAGGCCTACCGTGAAGCGCTAGACGGCTACCGCTTCGATATCGCTGCGCAAACCCTGTACGAGTTCACCTGGAACCAGTTCTGCGACTGGTACCTGGAGCTGACCAAGCCGGTACTGTTCAAAGGCAGTGAAGCCCAGCAACGCGGTACCCGTCACACCTTGATTAACATCTTGGAATCGCTGCTGCGCCTGATGCACCCGATCACCCCATACATCACCGAAACCATCTGGCAGCAAATCGCGCCACTGGCCGGCAAAGGCGGTGAAGAGCAAACCATCATGCTGCAAGCCATGCCTGAGTTCGACGCTGCGCAAGTGGACGAGCAAGCCATGAGCGATCTGGAGTGGCTGAAGCAGTTCATCGTTGCTATCCGTAACATCCGCGGTGAGATGGACATCAGCCCGAACAAGCCGCTGAACGTATTGCTGAAGAACGCTTCAAGTGAAGACCAGCGTCGCCTGTCTGAGAACCAAGCCTTCCTGGCCTCACTGGCCAAGCTGGAAAGCAGCACCATTCTGGCCGACGGCGACGAAGCCCCCGCTTCTGCCACAGCCTTGCTGGGCGAGATGGAACTGCTAATCCCAATGGCAGGTCTTATCGACAAAGATGCAGAGCTGGCGAGGATCAACAAACAGCTGGAGAAGCTGGAAAAAGATCTGGCTCGCGTGGTAGGCAAACTGGCCAACGAGAAGTTTGTTTCGAAGGCGCCAGAAGCGGTTATCGCCAAAGAGCGCGCCAAGCAAGAAGAGATGGAAGTGGCTAAAGCCAAGCTGCTTGAGCAGCAAGCCACCATCGCTGCGCTGTAACGCCAAACAGCGCAAGCAAGTACTTACCAAGCCACGGCAATCGCCGTGGCTTTTTTATGCCCTCAATGCCTCTCACTGACACAAAAGCTTAAGCAGATGTTTTCCAGCGCTTTTTGTGATCGTTGCTATACTTTTTCGGAAAGTACAAAAAACATTTCGATCTTAATCAATCTACAAAAGGACTTGTTATGAAAGCCTTATTCCAAACGGCAATTCCTGTTGCGTTTGCCGGTCTGCTTTTGAGCGCCCCCTCTTTCGCCAGCGACACCAGCTACCCCTACCTCGGCGGCAAGCTCGGTTACAGCAAATTCAATGACCCTTGTGGCGACATGTATGACAGCTGTGATGACGATGACCTCGGTATGGGTGTCTACGGCGGCTATCGCTTCAACGACTGGTTTGGTCTGGAAGGCTCTTACCTGTACAGCGGCGAAGCCACCACTAATGGCTCAATCGACACCGACTACAACCTGTTTGAGATAAGCCCGATGCTCTACGCTCAGTTTGCCGAGCGCTGGCAGGGCTTTGCCAAAGTTGGCCCAGCCTACTGGGATGGCGAAACCTCAGGCGCTGGCAGCAAGGTCAGCGACGATGGCTGGACCTGGACCGCTGGCTTGGGTGTTATCTACTCGCTGGCCCGTAACTGGGACTTACGCCTTGAGTATCAGTACTATGACGATCTCGGCGATGGCGACAAGCTGATCGATACCGACCTGCACTTCACCAGCCTTGGTCTTAACTACAAGTTTGGTGTAGCCGCCGCTCCGGTGCCAACCCCAGCTCCAGAGCCGGAGCAGATGCCAGAGCCTGCGCCAGAACCAGAGCAAATGCCAGAACCAGAACCAGTTATGATCGAAAGTGTTCGCGCCCGTGTGGAGTTTGCCTTCGACAGCAGCGAGCTAACCCAAGCCGATAAGCTAGACGCCATTATTGCCCATATGAAGCAATACCCAGATACCAGCGTGCTGATTTCTGGCTTTACCGACAGCGTGGGTAGCGATGAGTACAACCAAGCGCTATCAGAGCGTCGTTCCGAGTCGGTTGCCAGCTACCTGGAAACTCAAGATATCGCCCGTGAGCGGATGATCATCGAAGAGTTTGGTGAGGATCACCCAGAGTTTTCCAATGAGACTGCGGAAGGCCGTGCTCATAACCGTCGAGTGCTGCTGTATATCCAAGCCTTCGAGCAATAAGCCTTAAACCGCCATAGCAAAACAAGCGCCTGCGTGGCGCTTGTTTCGTTTCAGTTGAACGGTAGCCCTGCCAAAGCTAACAGGCTGATCTTAAGCCATATTTTCCTCCACGATCACACCTAATCCGCCGCCTCTCTGCTAACTTCTAGAATACGGTCGAGCTTTGCTCACCAAAGCGCGAGCCGTCGCAATCAAGGAACAGGTTATGAGAAAACGGATAGACGCCGCCCAGCTTCGCCAGCTGCTAAGCGACAACATGCGCATCATGATCGGCGGTTTTATGGCCAATGGCGCGCCTGAAGGATTAATCGATCAGATCATTGCGGCAGGCACTAAAAACATCACCCTTATATCCACCGACACGGGGACACCGGAAAAAGGCTCGGGTCGATTGATCCATGCCAAACGGATTGCCAAGTTATACGCCTCACACATCGGCACTAACCCGGAAACCGGCGCGCAGATGAACAGCGGCGAGCTCGAGGTAGAGCTGGTTCCCCAAGGCACCTTGGCGGAGCGCATCCGCAGTGCTGGCGCCGGCTTAGGCGGAGTACTCAGCCCGACTGGTTTGGGCACACCCATCGCTGAAGGCAAGCGCATCATTCAAGTCGAGGGCCAGGATTACATCTTAGAGCCACCCCTGCGCGCTGACTTAGCCCTGATCCGCGGCTCGGTGGTCGATACTAAGGGCAATGTGCTCTACAAAGGCACCACCCAAAACTTCAATCCTTTGATGGCGACAGCGGCTAAAACTGTGGTGGTAGAGGCTGAGCAGATCGTCGAAGCAGGCGAGCTACTGCCGGAGCATATCCACACCCCCGGCATCTACGTTGATTACATCTACCAAAGAGAGCAAACCGATGCGTGAGCTAAGCAAACAACAAGTCCGTCGGATGATTGCCTGGCGGGTGGCACAAGAGCTTCACGATGGCGATGTGGTCAACCTTGGGATTGGCCTACCCTCGTTGGTGGCCAATGAAACCGCTAAAGACATGGAGATCCTACTGCAGTCGGAGAACGGCCTGTTGGGGATGGATGGCTTGGCCGATAGCGAACATCACGACCCCAACCTGGTTAACGCCGGCGGCCAACCGATCACCGCGGCCATCGGTGCCTGTAGCTTCAACAGCGCCGACTCCTTTGCCATCATCCGTGGCGGCCATGTTGACGTCAGCGTGCTCGGCGCCCTGCAAGTCGACGAACTGGGCAATCTGGCCAACTGGATCATTCCCGGAAAAATGGTTCCCGGCATGGGCGGAGCGATGGACCTGGTGGTGGGCGCCCAGCGGGTGATCGTCGCCATGGAGCACACCAACAAAGGTCGCCCCAAGCTACTAACTCGCTGCGATCTGCCGCTCACCGCCGCCAAGCAGGTCAATCTAGTGGTTACCGAGCTAGGGGTGATTGAGATATCTGGCCAAGGCATGTTGCTGCGTGAGCTCGCCCCAGGCATCGACCTGGAAACGATTCAAGCGCACACCGAGGCCAAGCTGCATCTGGCTGACACGCTCAAAACCATGCCAATACCCAATGACCTCTAGGACCTATTGCGCTAACAGGGCTTGAAAAGCGCGATAAATTACGGACAATTCTCGCTAATTTCATCATTGGGAATCGTCAAATCGTGAACAAAAGCCTTGTTACCAATCTGCTTGCAGCCTTGCTCGTGCTTGCAGGCCACTTTGCCCACGCCCCACTCGTTATGACCATGGGGGTGTTTGCCCTGTCCGGCGCAATGACCAACTGGCTAGCGGTACATATGTTGTTTGAAAAGGTCCCCGGCCTATACGGCTCTGGCGTTATCCCGGCCCGTTTCCAAGAGTTTAAGGCAGGTATCAAGCAGCTGATGATGGAACAGTTCTTTACCCCGGAGAATATCGACCGCTTCCTTAGCGATGCCAGCGGACAGGCTGCCCATATCGATGTTCGCCCAGTCATTGAGCAGACCGACTTTAGCCCAGCCTTCGGCGCACTGACCGCTGCCGTGGAGCAATCCTCATTTGGCGGCATGCTCGCCATGGTGGGCGGCAGCCAAGCACTGGCACCACTCGAGCAGCCATTTACCGAAAAGCTTAAGTTGGCAATCATCGAGATTGGCGAGGGCGAGCAGTTCAATGAGTTGCTGCGCGAGCAGCTGGAAAGCCCGGATATGCTAAACGATATGCAGCACAAGGTGGCGCAAATCATCGACCAACGCTTGGCCGAGCTAAGCCCGCAGCTGGTGAAAGAGATCATCCAGACCATGATCCGCCGTCATCTGGGATGGCTGGTGGTATGGGGCGGCGTATTTGGCGCACTGTTTGGCGTGCTCTACAGCCTCATCTAAACTTAACTTACCCGCGGTTCAGGGACGAGCTGTTGTAACAAAAGGAAGTGAGGATAGATGTGCGGTCGCTTAAACGTTGTCGATGATAGTGCAGTAAAGGATTTATGTGAGTTTCTCCAGATCCCCTTGTTTCCTCCGCTCCCCAAGGTGTCCGTTAACCCCCTCCCCTGCGACCCCTTATTGATCTTACGCCAAGACGCGCAGATGGAGTGTCTGTCTGCGCAGTGGTGGCTGCTGCAGGAGCCCGACCTATTCGGCTTTCGACCTAGCAAGTTCACCAGCTTTAATAGCCGTTATGACAAACTATTGCAGCTAGGCAGCGCCAGCTATCAGGCCTTTCGCACCAACCGCTGCATCATTCCCGTCCATGGCTTTGGAGAGAGCAACGCCAGCGAGCAGGGCAAACGTTTCTTTAATCTGTACCCGAGTGATGGTCGGCCGCTGTTGTTAGGTGGGCTATACCGCCGCTGGCAGCACCCGCAAACGCGCGAGCGAGTCTACTCATGTTCGGTGATTACCCTGCCCCCTCATCCCGAGTTGGCAAGCTGTCATGAGAAATCGATGCCGCTATTGCTGGAGTGGAATAAACAGCAACTCGAGCATTGGCTCAAACCGGAGCCACTAAGCCAGCAGCTCACCGAGTTATTCCTGCGGCCGCGTATTCCTCAAGGCTTGCGGGTGGAAGAAGTCAGTCAGGCAAATTTTTCTCAGCAAGAGATGCTGACAGAGCGTTTAATTAGCGCGAGCGCCATTGAAGGGAGTGGGAGTTAAGCGACGGGCGATTTAAGCGGGAGCCAGAAAGCAAAAAGGCCGCGATCGCGGCCTTTCTCATATTCAGCTGGTACTTACAGTACTTCGATATCGCTGGCTTGAGGGCCTTTGGCGCCTTGGCTAACGGTGAACTGTACTTTTTGGCCTTCTACCAAGGTTTTGAAGCCGTTGCCTTTGATTGCACTGAAGTGAGCGAATACATCGCTACCGCCGTCTTGTGCAATGAATCCAAAGCCCTTGCTTTCGTTAAACCATTTAACGGTACCAGTCTTAATATCAGACATAACTGTTTCCAAATATATAGTGTTAATGTTGGCCCTAAAGGCCGTGTATCTCGAATTCGGTGAGTAACTTATAGGGCAGGACGAAGACTACGTAGCATCGTTTGTAACTAAAAGAGATACTCATGTATCAAGAAATCAAATTATATAGCTGAGCAAATTAAAGGCAATCAGATTGTGCACAAAATACAAAAAAGGGGGCTTGCGCCCCCTTCGAATTACGAGTGTTAAGGATTCTTAGCGGCGAGTACGACGCTGGATAGCTTTCTCAGCTTTAGCCAGTTCTTCGTCGATGTCGGCGTCACGCTCCAGTACCGCTTCTAGCGCATCGTTAATGATTTGCTCAGCGATTGGGTCGTTGCGGTGTACAGCCAGACCTGCGATGTTGTCAGCAGACTCTTTGTAGATTTGACGAGCTTTCTGACCGCCCAGGTAAGCAACAGGCTGGTTCACGAAATCATCTTCTTGAGCTTCAACCAGTGCAGGGAAGGCATCCAGGTCGCGGAACGCAGCGATCTGCATCTCTTCGTTCAGAGCCATGAACTTGATGAATTCCCAAGCTTCTGCTTTCTTGGCAGAGTCAGATGGGATTGCGTAGAACGAACCACCCCAGCTAGCGAAAGAACCGCCAGGTAGTTGTGATGCACGCCATGCGCCGTCAGACTCAGGAGCAATCCAGGTTGCCAAGTGGCCACCCAACCAGCCGCCCATCATTTCAGTAGCGATGGTGCCGCGACGCAGACCTTCAGTCCACTCAGAGCTCCATGCACCTACTTGCGCATCGATACCCAGTTCACGAGTTTTCTTCGCTAGGCGGAAGGCTTCTTTGAAGCGGTCGTTGTTAACGGTTACGTTGCCGTCTTTGTCGAAGTAGATACCTTCACCGTCTTTTAGACCAGTACGGATTAGAATACCAGCAACCGCAGTCGCGTTGGTCACCATGTAGTTACCAGTCGCTTCTTTTACTTTCGCACCAGCTTCCAGGAACGAATCCCAAGAACGGGTCAGGTCGTCAGCAGATACGCCAGCTGAGTCCATGATGTCCTTACGGTAGAACATTGAACCTGGGCCGATATCTGCAGGGAATGCCATCAGGCCGCCGTCTGGGCTTTGACCCAAAGCAACTGAGAAGCCAATCATCTTGTCTTCGAACTCACCTGAGTTGTAAGGTGCCTTACGCAGATCTTCCAGACCACCAGACTGAGCAAAACGACCTACGAAGCCTACTTCGATAGCCATAACGTCAGGCAGGTTAGCGCCGGTAGATAGTGCGGTGGTCATTGCGTTGTGGTGATCCATAAACGCCAGTGAAACCAGCTCGATCTCTACATTCGGGTTAATTTCCTTATATAGAGGAATCGCTGATTGAACAGCCAAGTCAAAGCTTGGGAAAGAAGCAACTTTTAGGGTTACTGTTTCCGCGGCAGCGCTTCCTGCGCCTAGCGCAAGGCTTGCTGCAACAGCAATTGAACCGAGCTTAGTTTTAATAGTCATCCTAGTCTCCTTAGTGCTTGAGTTTTTTATCTCAATTTCGCGTTTGAATACGCTTTCATTTTTTAGAGCGTCGTTCCTTGCGTGGGTTGCCCCATCCCTGTTAATCGCGAGTCGTTTATGCTTTATCAGCCATCAAGGACGCATCGAGTCCAGAGAGCGGTAAATGAGTCATGTCCTTTCCAAACTTGCCCTTGGAGAAGAAACAACAGGATTTTCCCTGCCGACCCACTTGCTGCCGCGAGGCCACATTGCGTTGTTTTTATGTGGCCCAATTCGATTAGCGTGTAAGCGCTTTCGTGTAGTCAATGTAGCCAAGTGCCATGAGCGGTTCAAACACCTATGGTTTAAGATTTGAAGGCTGTCATAAAAAAAATATCGACGAAGTGTTTTATCAAATCGCGAACTAAATAACGTAACAAAGGCCTGCCCTATTTGATAAAAGCGGCTTGCTCAAGATCGCAAATAACCAAGCTGATGCCTTATATATCAAGCTTTTAGAGGGTAGTGACCAGTCACGCGCTGAGCCGGCGCATTGCCCAGCAGCCCGCCACAATATGAGAAAACTCTCATTAGTCAGGAAAGCGAATCAGGCTGGATTTCAGGAATTGATGCCACTGCGTTTTCATCCGGTTGCATGGAAAATGTGCGAGTTAACCATTTCCCCCTTGCAGGGCCCTCTCCTAGTGCAATCATGCAATTAGCCCAAAGCCACTAACTGCTTGCGCTAAGGACAAAAAAAGCCAGCTGAAACAGCTGGCTTAAAGTTACAAAGGAGTAGGACAAAAGGTGTGATTAACCTTTCACAGCCCCCGCAGTCAGGCCGTCGATCAGGCGGCGTGAGCTTAGGGTGAACATAATCAGTAGTGGGATAACCGCAATGGCAGCACCCGCACAGATCGCACCCCATGGAGTCATACCGGTACCCTGCAGCGAGCGCAGAGCCAGTGGAATGGTGAACATCTTCATGTCGTTCATTACCACCAGTGGGCCCATGAAGTTGTTCCATTGGCCGATGAACACGATAAGACCCAAGGTACCGAACGCTGGCTTAATCAGCGGTACAACCACACGCCAGTAGATGGAGAACTCATTACAACCATCCATACGTGCCGCTTCAATCAGCTCTTTTGGAATCGCGCTGGTGATGAACTGCTTCATCATAAAGATACCCATCGCGCCACAGGCCATTGGAATGTACAGCGCTTTAGGCGTGTTCAACCAACCCAGATACTTCATTACCAGAGCAGTAGGAATCATGCCCAGGAACGGTGGAATCAACATGGTACCCATAATGAATGCGAAGATAACATTACGGTATTTAAAGTCGTACATCGCCAGTGCGTAGCCCGCCATTGAACAGAACAACAAGTTCAGTGCAGTGGTGATAATCGCAATGTAGAAGCTCATACCCACGTTGTGCCAGAAGTAAGGCAGCGCGTTCAGTAGGTAATCGATGTTGTTCATCAGCTCGCTACCAAACCATAGTGGCGGTGGCACCGAGAGAATGTCACCGTTGCTGTGGGTAGCAAAGATAAACATAAAGTAGAACGGGGCCAACATGATCATGGCACCAAGGCCAACCACGATATAAGCGAAAATAGTCGATTTTTTAAGTTTATTCATGAGAAACCTCTTAGTCCTTCTCGCCCAGAATCTTGTTGTTCAGCCACGTCAGGATGGCAATGATGAAGAACAGTAACCAAGATACGGCCGACGCAGTTCCGAAATCACCTTCAGTAAATGCGGTCAGGTATAGGTGCATTGCTGCTGTTTTACCTGCTTGCTCAATACCACCGGTACCACCTGTGATGATGAACGGTTCTTCGAACATCTGCAGGTTACCGATAATGGTCAGCGTTACCGCAAAGAACATCATTGGCTTAAGCTGTGGCAAGGTAATGTAGAAGAACTGCTGCCAAGGTTTCGCACCATCAACGGTAGCCGCCTCATACAGATCTTTTGGAATGGTCTGCATCGCAGAGAGGTACAGAACGGTGTTCCAGCCCACAAAGCGCCAGAATACAACAAAGGCAATCATCGGCTTGATGTACTGCGGTCTCGCCCAATCGACATTCTCGGTGGGGAACAGCCAGCCTAAAGGTTGGAAGCCAAAGATTTCAACGTTACCAATCTGCGTCAAAATCATGTTGATCACACCAAAGTCGCGTGAGAACAGCGAGGTAAATACCAGCGAGATTGCCACCGACGAGGTAATGAACGGCACAAAGTAGGCACCGATTACCGTGTTACGGGTCTTCTTAAAGCTAGTGTGCAGGAAGAACGCTAGCGGGATAGCAATAACGTGCTGTGGAATACCCGAGGCCAGAGCCAACCAACCGGTATTGATCAGAGACTGATGGAACCACGCATCATCTCGGAACAGGTAGATGTAGTTTGCCAGCCCCACGAATTCCATGCGGTCGATACCACCGGTCGCATCTCCGTAGTGCAGTGACAAGTAAATAGAAAACAGTAATGGAAACAATCCAAATACAGCAAATAGAACAAAGAACGGACTAACAAACAGGTAAGGTGCCCATTTGTAACCTTTCGCGTTTAAGCGCTGCTTCAGGCTCCGCTTTTTGCTTACTGCTGGAATTTTTTCCGCAGACTCGACAGCAGACATGTTGTACTCCTAGTTGTTATATCGGGCTCGAGGCCCTTTAATTTCAATCCTGATTTTCACCGACCAAGCACAGCCCTTAATTCAGGTTTGGGCGAATTGCATTACCTTCTTGATTGTCAAAGAGGTGGACACGGTGTAAATCAAAGAACAGCTCAACCTCACCCGTTTCTTGGGTCACATCGGTCTCATCAGAGGTCGCAATATCTGCCACGAAGCGAGAACCGTTTAGCGTTCCTTGAATGTGGTAGGTGGCGCCCAGTAGTTCGATGCCGTCGATGTTGACGGTCAGTTTGCCAATCGCATCTGACTCGATGGCTCGCGGGTTAAGGTAGAGATCACTAGGACGAACGCCCAGTGCGCAATCGGCTTGATCTTGGTAAGTGGTTGGCAGGGCCAGGGTTTGCTCACCAATAATCACTTGATTGTCTTCAAGCTTGGCGTTTACCAAGTTCATTTCTGGCGCACCAATAAAGGTAGCCACAAACTTGTTGGCGGGCTGCTCAAAGATATCTTTTGGAGTACCTACCTGAGCAATGAAACCGTCTTTGAGGATAACCACGCGGTCAGCCAAGGTCATCGCTTCAACCTGATCGTGGGTTACATACAGGGTGGTGGTGCCCAGCTTCTCATGCAAGGATTTGATCTCTGCACGCATCGAGCCACGCAGTTTGGCATCAAGGTTAGACAGAGGCTCATCGAACAGGAACACTTCCGGGGTACGTACCATTGCGCGGCCCATGGCTACACGCTGACGCTGACCGCCCGAAAGCGCTTTCGGGAAACGGTCAAGTAAAGGGGTTAGTTCTAACATATCGGCCGCCAATTTCACTCGACGTTCGATCTCGTCCTTGTCCACCTTGGTCATTTTCAGACCGAAAGCGATGTTTTCCTTAACCGTCATATGGGGATAAAGCGCATAGCTCTGGAATACCATCGCGATGTTGCGTTCCATTGGGTGAAGCTCGTTTACCAGCTCCTCACCAATGAAAATCTCACCATCCGAGATCTCTTCCAGGCCTGCAAGCATACGCAATGTAGTTGACTTGCCACAGCCCGATGGGCCAAGTAGAACAACGAATTCGCCGTCTTCAATGTGCAAGTCGAAACTCTTTACAACTTCAGTTTCGCCAAAGCGTTTTTTTAAGTTACTGAACGTGACTGCCGCCATAGTTTCTGCTTCCGTAAATTTAACAATTGAGCGCCATGTAAGCGCTTTCCAGCATGTCGGTCACTGTAGCTGAGGGGTTGGGGGGGTTCAATTGCGGGAGTGGTAAGATTTGAATCAGGTCATAAAATTCATTTTCATCAAGAAATATGAAAAACAACAAACAACAAAACATAAATATCGGGGAAAATCGCGGAAAGTTGTGCGCAAGATCTCGTAATATTGTAGGTAAATTACATAAGCAACACATAAGACACTGATAGAGATGAAATAATTTTGGCGTTGTTTCATGGGAGTTACCTAATTAGAAGGAAAAATCGCCGCCGCCAATTTTTCTGCCAGTTTCTCTGTTGAAACATGATTTCATAATTTTTGTGAGCTTGCGCATATCCACACCTGCTTTCACCCACAAAAAACCCCCGAGATCACATCGATTCCGGGGGTTGGATCACACATTCACCCTGCATGTTGCGAAGTTGTTGCGTTTGTTACCTCTCCTGCATCCACAGGATGTTGGTGACACAGCGCGGGTAATACTTGCTGCCAATCGGCTTACCGGAGCTGAATTGGTCACAGCAGGCATCGGCATGGGCGCCGTGGGTCTGCCAGCGCAAGTGGGCTGCATCGCTCTCAGCGTCCACAGGGAGCGCCATACCTAGCACTTCGCGGGCGACGTACTGGTTCAAGAAAATCTTACTGGCCCAGGAGTTATCCGCGGTCGAGGAGAGCTTCCAAGCGTTGTCAGGGTACAAGCAGTAATCGCTATTTAGCACAAACAGCAGGTGGCGCTTAAGGGTCTTGATGTAATCGCCAAACGGGCCGTCTTCAGCCACTGCGTCAAGCAAGCCTAACTCATAGGGGTACACCAACGCCTCGATAGCCGGGATAATCGCACTCTTCGACTCACCGTCGAGCACAGCCGGGATAAAGCCCAACTCCTCATCAAAGCTGGCAGCCAGTTTATTAGCACACATCGTAGCCGCTTGGCGCGCTTCATCAGCTTGCGCCTGCAGCCCTTCTTCCGACAGTAGCTTCTCTAGCACCAGATACGAGGCCCACGCCTTACCAGCCAGATAGATGTTGCCGCGTGCCTGACCCAAGCTGTGGTCCAGCGAGTCATAGGTGGTGATCTCACCGCCGCCATGGGTGCGTGACGACTCCATGCTCATAATGCCATCGCGCTTGGCTGCATCAGGATGGTCACGGTTGAGCAGCGATTGCAGGCAGTCTAGCAAGATGCCTTTGTAGCGGGTGCGGAACTCGTTGTCGCCGCTCTTGGTAACATACACACCAGCGCACAGTACCCAGTTGGTAAGCTGCTCGTAGGTCATATAGCTGAAACAGGCGCGGTCCAGCCCACCAATCTCATAGGAGCTATGGCCTTTCGGGCTCCAGTTGTTCGCCACGCCCATATCGTGCACAAAGCTTAGTCCACCGGGCAGCATCTGCTCTGGGTTAGCCGGGTCAAAGGTCTCATCGTAGTAGCTGTAGTAAGACACCAACTGCTCGAGCACGTTGCGCACGGTCCACGGGTTCATCTTCATTTCGAAGAACAGCATGTCCACGGTTAAGTCGAGGGTGTTCATCATCAGATACTCCCCTTCGTTCACCACCCATACCGATTGAGTGCCGTCATACAGCCACTGGGTCGAACCATAGTAAGAGCGCGTGGCGTGAGCAATCAGGAACTGCTGATCGTCACTGAGGCCTGATTCTGCCAGCTCTCGGTCGTTGTCTTGCGCCAGCTGTGCGTAGCTATCGAAGTTCTCCAAGCCATAGCGCAGCACATCATTAAGGTGGTTAAAGTGCTGGGTGTAGTAATAGCGCATCTGGCGGTTGTAGGTAGCGTTGCCTTCAATGTAGACACCCAGAGCAATACGCAGGGTGTAGCGCTCACCAGGCTGCACCTTCACCTTCAGACCGCCGGTGGGGCCAAGCATAAAGCAGTCGCGATCGCCCATCTCACCCATCGAGCTTCTCACCGAAAAGTGAGAGAAGGCTTCGGCGCGCGCATCCAAAGTGGCAATCCCCATACGGTCTTGGTTGCTTACCCCTTTAAGCGGCAAGGCCTGTTGGTCGACAATGCGGTTCCAACGCAGCTCTTCACCTTGTAGCGCAAAGAAGCCAGTCCACTCTTGCTCACTTTGGTTATCAAAGCTCAGTTCCAGGTATACCGCTGGGCACGAGGCCTGCTTAAGACGGTCCAACTGGGCCAACTCAGGGTCAGCAATCGAGAAGAACGGCGTGAGGATCTTCATCTCAATACCCGGTGCACTAAAGCAGTCGCTAGACCAGCCATAGTCACGCTCTACGCCGTCGAAGCAGCGCTCTTGTAGCTGTGATACGTCATCTTTTTGCACGTAGCGTTCGCTTTGATCGTTCGCTCCCTGGAAGAAGGGGAAGGTTTGCACCACCTGTTGGTCGTCGACATAGCCAACGAACACATTTCCACCGTACGCCTCGCCCAACTCCAGGCCCAGGCCGCCAACGCCACCCTGATCACCCACAGTAAAGCTTGAAAGCGCTCCCATGGGAGAGTGATGTGCGTGGAAATAGGTATCTTTTAGTTTCATAACAGCTCCTGAAGAAGGTTGGACGGGATCGCAAGCGGTGAAATTATCACCAAAATGTAAGCGCTTTCCCTTTATGCTGCACACTGTATGCGAATTGCTTTACTGACAGCAAAGTGGGAACTGCCAGTCTATGAAGTTCTTCAATAGAAAGCATCGTCTTATGAAACATATGAAACTAAAGCTGTGATCAAGCCGACAAAGTCAGCCTTGCTCACGAAATGCGAGTCAGAGCTAAGATTAGCGAACAGGCCTTAGGCAGTGCGGCTCGGCGATATTAAGCCTGTTAGCAGAGAGCAGCGGCAGGCTAACACCTTGAGTTGCAAAGCCACCTGCTCGCAAATGATAAGCTGAGGGCAAAAAAAAAAGAGCCCGTAGGCTCTTGTTGTTGTCATAGAGAACGTCGATTACTCGTCGTCTTCCTCGCCATCTAGCGGGATAAAATAGGTGCCCCAGCCATCGTAGATCACTCGATGTTTATCGGCGATGGTTGCTAGCTTTTCGATATCGATCTTGATGGCATCCGCGTTCAGTGGCGCATCCACCACCACATCAAAACACCATACTGCAGAGCCATCGTCCAACTCGGCTTCTTCTGCATCGGTCACCTCAAAGCCGGCTTTGAACACATCTACCGCGGCTTTTTCCAGGATCTTAAAATCTTTGCTGGCAAGGTGGTGCTCAATGGCATACTCCGCATCGGGATCGCTGCCATCGTTGATTAGCTCCTGAATAATCAGGTCGGTTTCTTGTTGCCAGTCAGCAATCACATTCTTCAGGCTCATGCCTCTTGCTCCTTTGCCATGGATGCGGGTTGTGGTTTCTCTGCCAGCTTAGCATAGTCGGCCGCTTCGCCACGTGCTTCCATGGTCAGTTGGTAAATTCGTTGCTCTAACTCATCGTGCACCCGCACGATCTGCTCGCGCATTTCTGCCTTCGCCCAGGTGCTGACGTCCATCGGCTCGCCAACTTCAACGATTACCTTGCCATTGTTCCAGCGGTTAAGCTTGATTTGCCCATGGGTAGACGAGCAAGCGATCGGCAAGATCGGCACCTTGGCCTGCATGGCCAGATGGAAAGCGCCAGTTTTAAACGGCAGCAAGCCACGACCATAGCTACGAGTACCTTCGGGGAACATCCACACCGAGATATTGCGCTTCTCGATGGCTTCTGCCGCTTGATTAAGCGTGCCGACCGCCTTAGCACGGCGCTGACGATCAATCAGGATATTGCCGGTTAGCCAATAGACCTGGCCAAATAGCGGGATCCATTTAAGGCTTTTCTTACCAATCGATACCACACCTGATTTCAATGCGAACGGTAAGGTCAACATGTCGTAGGTGTTCTGATGGTTAGCGATCCACACGCCTTTGTCTGGTAGGTTCTTGGTCTTGTAGCGCACCTCAACCTTGATACCGACAAATTTGCCCAGCTTAGCGATCAGTACGCCAATCTGATGCACCAGATCGGGGTGACGAGGCCGGGTCAGGCAATACAGCATCACCAGCGGGAAGCCCAACAAAATCAGGCTCACAATAATAATAATTCGAACTACGGCTAACATGTTACCCCCTAAAAATCGCAGGCAGTATACAAGCTGGTTTTTTAGTGAACAAGCGTAAGCTGAACACTATGCCCTGTTCCGACCAGCCAGTAAAAAGGGCAGCAATGCTGCCCTTACCGTTTATCACTCACTAACGTTACGATTGTTGCGGTTCTGGCTCACCAGAGTCAGGCAGCTCAATCTGGATCTCATCAACCCGCTGCAGACCGCGTGGCAGCTTGTTACCACGGCGACCGCGCTCGCCACGGTAGTGGTCCAGATCGCTCGGTTTGAGTGTCAGCTTGCGCTTACCGGCATGTAGGGTGACTGCGGCATTTTCAGGCACCACCGCCACCAACTTCACGAACTCTTCACGATTCTTGGCGCGAGCAGCCGGAATGTTCAGCACTTTATTGCCTTTGCCTTTACCCAATTGCGGCAAGCTGGCTAGCGGGAACAGCAGCATCCGTCCTTCGTTAGAAATAGCCAGGCCGTGGCTGTTGTCTAAGTCAGCAACTGCAATCGGCGCCATCGCTTTGCTGCCGCTCGGCAGGGTCAGGTAGGCCTTACCGTTTTTGTTCTTGCTGAGCATATCGGCAAACTTACCGATAAAACCGTAGCCGGCATCGGAGCTTACCAGGAACAACTGCTCCGGCTCTGACATCAGCACATTACAGAACAGCTCACCGGCAGCGATATTAAAGCGGCCAGTCAGCGGCTCGCCCTGGCTGCGGGCCGAAGGCAGGGTGTGGGAGTCGAGCGCATAGCAACGCCCTGCGGTATCGAGGAACACTGCTGGTTGGTTGCTGCGCCCGCGGGCACTCACCAAGTAACTATCACCGGCTTTGTAGTTAAGCGCTTGCGGGTCGATATCGTGGCCCTTGGCGCTACGCGCCCAGCCCTTGTCAGACAACACCACTGTGATGGCTTCATTCGGCATCAGGTCTTTTTCGCTGAGCGCCTTCGACTCTTCACGCTCAACCAATGGCGAGCGGCGATCATCGCCGTAGGTCTCGGCATCGGCCATAAGCTCTTTTTTGATCAGGGTGTTGAGGCGACGCTCACTACCCAGAATAAGCTGCAGCTTATCGCGCTCCTCGGCCAGCTCTTTTTGCTCGGCGCGGATCTTGATCTCTTCCAGCTTGGCCAATTGGCGCAGCTTGATTTCGAGGATGGCTTCGGCTTGCTTGTCAGACAGGCCAAAGCGCGCCATCAGCGCTTGTTTGGGCTCGTCTTCGTTGCGGATGATCTCGATGACTTCGTCGATATTAAGGAAGGCAATCAACAGACCATCGAGGATGTGCAAGCGCGCCAGCACTTTGTCGAGGCGGTATTGCAGACGCTTGCGCACCACATCACGGCGGAACTCCAGCCACTCACTGAGGATCTGGGTCAGCCCCTTCACCTGTGGGCGGCCATCCAGCCCCAGCATATTCAGGTTAGCGCGATAGTTACGCTCCAGATCGGTGGAGGCGAACAGATGGTTCATCAGCTGTTCAACATCGACCCGGTTAGAGCGCGGCACCACCACGATGCGGGTGGGGTTTTCATGGTCAGACTCATCACGCAGGTCCACCACCATCGGCAGCTTCTTAGCCTGCATTTGAGCGGCGATCTGCTCGAGGATCTTGGCGCCTGAGGTTTGGTGCGGCAGTGCGGTAATGACCACCTCACCATCTTCAATGGTGTACACCGCGCGCATCTTGATTGAGCCGCGACCGCTTTGGTAGATCTTCTTTAGCTCGCTGCGCGGGGTGATGATCTCGGCTTCGGTCGGATAATCCGGCCCTTGCACATGCTCTAGTATCTCATCGAGCTCGGCCTTAGGCTTGTCCAACAGCACAGTACAGGCCTTGGCGACCTCACGGGCATTGTGCGGCGGAATATCGGTGGCCATACCCACCGCAATACCGGTAACACCGTTAAGCAGAATATGCGGCAGGCGCGCGGGCAGGCAGCGCGGCTCCTTCATAGTGCCATCAAAGTTGGGGATCCACTCACAGGTCCCCTGCCCCAGCTCACTGAGTAGTACTTCGGAGAACTTGGACAGACGCGCTTCGGTATAACGCATCGCGGCGAAGGATTTAGGGTCATCTGGGGCGCCCCAGTTACCTTGGCCGTCAACCAGCGGATAGCGGTAAGAAAATGGCTGAGCCATCAACACCATGGCTTCATAACAGGCGCTGTCACCGTGGGGGTGATACTTACCCAGTACGTCACCCACGGTACGCGCCGACTTCTTGTATTTGGCAGTGGCGCTCAGGCCCAACTCCGACATGGCGTAGATAATACGCCGCTGAACCGGCTTCAGGCCGTCGCCGATATGTGGCAGGGCCCGATCCATGATCACGTACATGGAGTAGTTCAGGTAGGCCTGTTCGGTGAACTGGCTCAGTGGCAGGCGTTCAATACCTTCCAAACTGAGCGTGCTGGCATCTGTCATGCTCTAAACTAACCTTTTGTCTAACTTGATAAAACTTCTGCCGCCCGTTCATATTGCCAGAAGGTCTCGGCACGGGCGGGCTTACCGATATAGTAGCCTTGGGAGTAATCCACCCCCAGTTCGATAAGCTGTTGATTTAATTCGCTGCTCTCCACAAACTCGGCCACGGTTTTGTGGCCCAGCTGGGAGGCAATATTGACCAGCGCCTGGATAAACACCTTGTTGGCGTGGTGCAGCCCGGCTTCCCGTACAAAGGAGCCGTCGATCTTGATGTAATCCAGCGGCAATTGTTTGAGCGAATGGAACGACGAGTAGCCGACCCCAAAATCATCCAAGGCAATCGCACAACCGAGCTCCTTCAAGCGGCGGATATGCTCTTCGGCCTGCTGTAGGTTGGGCAGCGCAGCGGTCTCGGTGATCTCAAAGATAATCATCTCACCGGGAATGTTACGGCTGTCGAACTCCCGGGCAATCCGCGAGATCACCCGTTCACTACAGAACGAGCGCGCCGACAGGTTAATCGCTAACTTGTCATGGCAGCCCATCTGTAGGTTGTCTTGCATCTGTTGTAGGGCGCGTTGCACCACCCACAGATCGATATGCTCGACCCTGCCACTCTTCTCGGCGGCCAGAATAAGCTGATAAGGCGAGTGCAGCGCACCGTCTTCGTCGCGCACCCGCAGCAGCACCTCGTAGTGCTCCACCCGGTTGCTCAGGTTATTCATGATCGGCTGAAAGTGCAGCTCCAGCGCATCGCGCTCGATACAGTGCTGAGCTAAGTCCAGCCAGTAGTGACGCTGGGCCAGCGCCTTGCTTTCATGACGCACCTGGAAGCTGACCACACAGTTTTTGCCGTTCTCTTTGGCCTGATTCACGCTGATATCGGCCTTGCCCATCAGCTCTTCATAGGACACGCCATGTTCCGGCGAGGCGACAATCCCGACACACGCCGCGGCGCTGTGGATGATGTTATGCCCCGGCACATGCACCTGGTCGAACAGCGAGATGATTCGCTGCGCCACGGTGCGGGCACTGTTCTCGTCGGTATCTTCGAGGAATACCGCAAACTCATCGCCGCTGATCCGCGCCATCAGCACGTCATCGGGCAGCATCCGCTTCAAGGTCACCGCCACCCGGCGTAATAGCTCATCACCGGCGCTATGGCCGCTGATATCGTTCACTAACTTGAAGTTATCCAAATCGATCAGCAGCAAGCTTCCCGAACACTCATCTTGCAGCCGCTGGGTGAGCTCGCGCTCAAACTTACGCCGGTTGGGCAATGCTGTCAGGCTGTCAAAGTTGGCCACCCAGTCGAGCTCTTCGGCGCGCGATTTAAGCTGCTGCTCCAGGGTTTCCAGCTGGTAGGAGAGGCGGATCAGCGCGCTGTCTAGCTGGCCGGATTCATCGCTCATCCAGCGCTTACCGTGGCGCTGCAGGTTGCTGCGAAACAAGCTGTGGGAAGAGCGCCCCAATAGCGGCAAGCTTATGATAGTACGGCGAATTCTAGTCAGTGGTGGGTGCAGGATCACCGCTACAATCAGCAATGAACAGGCCAACAACATCGCGCCAAACAGCAGATTGTTACGGTCGGCTTGATCAAACTGCGCCAGCTCCGATGACACATCGTTGAGCAGCAAGTAGTAAAGAGGTTGCTCATAGCTGGTGCTGGTGATCGCCAGACTATTCACCTCACTCGGACCTATCGGCGTATCCACTACCGGTGAGCCATCGACAATCTCGCTCAATTGATAACGCTGCAGCAACTCCACCAAGAAGGACTGATCCTCATTGGGTACGTTGCTATAGAGCAGGCGCGGCTTGCCCGCGTCATCCTCAGAGACAATTAAATAATAGGCGGCATCGATGGCGGGCTGATAACGCAGCATTTTGGCCAAATCAACCCGGTAAAACACCTTTAAGGGCGCAGCGTTAGGCCGTTCCAGCTTTGCCACATACAGCATCGAGCAGTAGGATTGACAGTCAACCAGCCAGTTCACTTGCTCCGGCTGGTAAGTTACCGCATGCATCCAGCGCCCCGCTCCTTCGCTTTGTTCAAAGTCGCCATACTGCAGGGCTTGCCCAGCGCTATGATCGAGGGTGAGCATGCCAGATACGGGAAGATTGGAGTGAGTTAGCAGACTATTCCAGTAATCGGCCATCGCCTGCTTGGCGCTGCGGTTTGTCCCTTCGAACATCACCTGCTGCGCCGCAGTCAGGGATTGAAGACGCTCAGACAGCTCGCGATAGTAGGCCTCTAAGCGCACCGCATTGCTTTGGTGTTGCTGCTGACGATGCACCTGAAACAACTCGCTCAGGTTATCCCTGTTGAAGCTGATCATGCCGATCTGCGCAATAAGCAGCACGCTGAATAACACCAGCAGCGCCTTGTTTGCCAAACCTAATCGCAACGGTTGCATCGCCATCCCTAGTATTTAGTTAAGTTCGGTAGCCATATTGCCCTTGGTTTCCAACCACGAGCGGCGATCTGAGGATCGCTTCTTGGCCAACAACATATCCATTAACGCCAAGGTTGCCCCTTCATCATCGATGGTCAGCTGAACCAAGCGACGGGTATTGGGATCCATGGTGGTTTCGCGCAGCTGAAGCGGGTTCATCTCACCTAAGCCTTTGAAGCGCTGAACATTTATCTTACCACGCTTTTTCTCGGCTTCGATCCGGTCGAGGATCCCCTGCTTCTCTTCTTCATCCAGCGCATAGAACACTTCTTTGCCGACATCGATGCGGTACAGCGGCGGCATCGCCACATACACATGCCCGCCTTCCACCAACGCCCGAAAGTGGCGGGTAAACAAGGCACACAGCAAGGTGGCGATGTGCAGACCATCCGAGTCGGCATCGGCCAGAATACAGACCTTGCCGTAGCGCAGGCCACTTAGGTCTTGGCTATCTGGGTCGATACCGATGGCCACCGAGATATCGTGTACCTCCTGTGAGCCAAGCACTTCAGCGGCGTCCACCTCCCAGGTATTGAGGATCTTACCGCGCAGCGGCATTACCGCCTGCATCTCGCGGTCACGCGCTTGCTTGGCACTACCGCCTGCCGAGTCACCCTCCACCAAGAACAGCTCACCTTCGAGCGGGTCTTGGGTAGAACAGTCAGTCAGCTTACCGGGCAGAGCCGGGCCACTGGTCACTTTTTTGCGAGCAACCTTTTTGCGTGAACGCATCCGCGCCTGAGCATTGGAGATACACATCTCCGCCAGCAGCTCAGCCTGATCGGTATGGGTGTTTAGCCACAGACTGAAGGCATCTTTCACCACCCCGGAGACAAAGGCGGCGCTCTGGCGTGACGATAAACGTTCTTTGGTTTGACCAGCAAACTGTGGGTCTTGCATCTTCACCGACAATACGTAGCAGCAGCGATCCCATACATCATCGGGGCTGAGCTTCACCCCGCGCGGCAGCAGATTGCGGAACTCACAGAACTCGCGCATTGCATCCAATAGGCCTTGGCGCAGGCCGTTCACGTGAGTACCACCGTGCGCGGTGGGGATCAGGTTCACGTAGCTTTCGGTAATCGCTTCGCCGCCCTCTGGCAGCCAGCTGACCGCCCAATCCACCGCCTCTTCGTTGCTGGAGAAGGCGCCGGTAAAGGGCTCTTCCGGCAGACTGACGTACTCGCTAAACGACTGGGCTAAGTAATCTTTCAGGCCGTCTTCAAAACACCATTCATCGACTTCCTTGGCCACCAAGTCGTTGAACTTAATCGATAAGCCCGGACAAAGAACGGCCTTGGCACGCAGCAAGTGGCGCAGGCGAGAGGCAGAGAACTTGGGGCTGTCAAAGTAGCTGGCAGTGGGCCAAAAGCGCACAATGGTCCCGGTGTTGCGCTTACCCACGCTGCCGGTCACTTCCAAGGCTTGCACGGTATTGCCATGCTCGAAGGCCATTTCAAATAGCTGGCCCTCGCGCTTAACCTGTACCTCTACCCGGCTAGAGAGCGCATTCACCACCGAGATCCCCACACCATGCAAACCACCGGAGAACTGGTAGTTCTTGTTGGAGAACTTACCACCAGCATGCAGGCGAGTGAAAATCAGCTCCACACCGCTGATGCCTTGCTCGGGGTGGATGTCGGTGGGCATGCCACGGCCGTCATCCTGAACCTCAATGCTTTGGTCGGGGTGTAAGGTCACGATAATCGATTTAGCATGGCCGGCCAGCGCCTCGTCGACACTGTTATCAATCACTTCCTGGGCCAAATGGTTAGGACGGGTAGTGTCGGTATACATGCCGGGACGGCGTTTTACCGGGTCCAGACCACTGAGAACTTCAATCGAATCGGAATTGTATTGTTCAGCCATAGCAACTTAATCAAATAAAAAACTGAGAATATCTGGGCAATAACGCTGAAAGCCCTGAAAACTGTGGTCACCGCCCTGCTCTATGGTGAGACGTGCCCGCGCATATTCGCGCTCGGCCAGACGATAATCCAAAATTTCATCATCGGTTTGCAGCAACACCCACAGCCGCGAAGCGCAGCTAAGTTCTGCTACTTCCAAAGCACGCAGCTCGTCGATATGCTGCGGCTCCAGCTGGTAGTGCTGCTGGGTGTAGGGGTTGAGCTGCGGCCCAAGGTAGTCCTTGAGCAGGTTATAGGGCTGTACGGCAGGGTTGATTAACACCGCCCGCGCACCGAAGTGCTCGGCGACACGGGTCGCCAAAAAGCCTCCCAGTGAACTGCCGATAACCCCTAATGGCCGCCCCTGATGAGCGCGAACTAATTGCTCAATCTGCCGCCAGGCATCCATGGGATGACAGGCCAGCTGTGGGCATAACCACTCAATGCCTTCCCGCTGCGCCACCAAGGTGCGCATCTGCTCCGCCTTCAGCGACTGTGGCGAGCTGTTAAAGCCATGCAGGTATAGCAGGACCGGAGAGGCGCTCACCTAGTAGCCTTTCGATTTCGGGTCAGGCAAGAAGCTCTTGTCAGGCAAGCGGCGCACCCGGGTAGAGATCGAGCCATCACGGCACAGCTTGATATAGCGCCAGCCCGGCTGCTGATGATCCAAGGCAAACGCCGCCGATAGCGGTAAGAACTGAATACAGGTGCTGGGGCTGGCAAACACCGCCAACTTGCCGCGCTGGAACTCGAAGTTCTGATGGACATGGCCACACAGCACCCCACGCACCTTGGGATAGCCATCGATGATGCTAAAGAAATCTTGGGCATTCTTTACATCATGTTGGTCCAGCCATTTGCAGCCGACCGGCACGGTGTGGTGATGCATCACAATCAGCACATATTTTTCGGGATGGGCCTTTAGGGCCGCTTCCAAACGCGCCAGCTCGGCCTCTGCCAACATCCCATGAGGCTTACCACTCACCTGAGTATCCAGCATGATCACTTGCCAAAGCTCGCTAACCAGGTGCTTTTGCGGCAACAAGCCCCACTCGGGCAGGCGCTGCATATGCTGTTGCTGGTCATGGTTGCCGGGCAGGTAAAAACAAGGCTTGTTAAGAAGGCTTACCACATCGGCAAAACGGCGATAGGACTCTTCGGTATGGTCCTGCGAAAGATCACCAGTTGAGAGCACATAGTCGAAATTGGATTGATCTTTTGCAATGGCATCGATGACGGCAGAGAAGCTCCGGTAGGTGTTAACCCCGAGTAACTCGGTTCGCTCACTTGCGAACAGGTGCGGGTCGGTCACTTGCAACAACCTTACGGCACCGTCATCGGCTTGATTAATCTCTATTTTTTCAAAAGTCACAATACTATTTAATGATCCGAGCCAGTACTCGGCTCAATGCTAATTCGTTGTTTTAAACAAAATGCCAACCAGTCGTTAAGGAACTGATTTACTTGGTGCTTTTCATCCCGATGAAGCATTTTCTTATTCGGGTAATCATAGCGCGGCTGTAGACGATAAATCTGCTGACTTGCACACACTTCAGCCAAACGCGCATCATGGTACAGCCGAACCAGCAGATGCGGTTGCAAATACGCCAGCTGGCCCTCGCCCGCCTGGGTAATTTGAAGTAGCGAAGTATACCGTGTTTGTTCCAGATAGTGCAGCAGATAGCGGCTCCCCACCAAGGTGCTGACATCCAAGCGGCTGCCTGCCTTTTCATCCATTGGGAACAAGCGGTTAAGCAAGATGTAGTTCGCCGAATAGAGCTGCATTAGCTGGTCGAGATTGACATGGTATTTTCTCCCCATTGGGTGACTCTCTTATGACAACCTGCGCGTTTACAGCCAGCGCTCTCGTACCTCGGTTAAATTAAGCTGCAACCACTGCAACGCGATGACCGCAGCGGCATTGTCCACTCGCCCTTGTTGCACCCAGGCAAAGGCCTCTTCCCGGCTCACCACTTTCACTTGGATGTCTTCATCCTCATGGGCCAAGCCAAAGTTACCGCCCGCTTCGCTGGCGTCCACTTCCCCCACATACAAGTATATGCGCTCGCTTAGGCCACCCGCGCCCGGTAGAAAACTCGGTAACGGCAGCACTCGTCCAACCTTTAGCCCGGCCTCTTCCTCGGCTTCACGCAGAGCCACCTCTTGAGGGGGCTGGTTGCTGTCGAGCATACCGGCCACAATCTCGAGCAGCCAAGGCGAGCTAGGGCTCTCGAGGGCACCGATACGAAACTGCTCAATCAGTACCACGCTATCTAGCTTGGGGTCGTAGAGCAAAATGGCAGCGGCATGACCGCGGTTCAAACACTCGCGGGTAAACCAAGGACTCCACCCACCGGCATACAAGCGATGGCGTAGCGTAAAACGTTCCATCTTGAAAAAGCCCTGATAGACCGTTTCTTTTGCTTTGATTTCGACGTCTTGGCGGGTAAACGCGATATCGTCCTGCTCGTTATCAATCATGCTATTCCTGTCTCATCCTTGCATATTTCTATAATTTACCCAACTTTACTTACTCAACAGAGGTTTAGCGCTAGTGCAGCTTAACTTTAAAAGTTAAGCTGTTGTACACTTTGTGCTTACACCGAGAAGCAGATTCTGTCTGGATAGTGTAAGCAAATACTCAGATATCAATCCATCTTAAATCAACTTTGCCCCGTTTATGGGGGCGAAAAGGATAAAGGTAATGAACCTAAAACAACGCTCTCTTGTTGCAGCCTGCGCCCTAGGCTTGCTGGGTGGGCAGGCCTACGCTGATGACCTGCTGCAAATCTACCAGTTGGCGCAAACCAAGGATCCGGTAATCCTTCAAAGTAAAGCCCAGCGAGATATTGCCTTCGAGCAGATCAGCGAATCCCGTGCCAGTTTGTTACCACAGGTTGCCGTATCAGCCGGTCTTAGCTTCACCGCTGTAGACAGCGATGTGGATAGCGTTACCAACACCAACGCAAGCCTTGGACTATCGCAATCGATTTACTCTAAAACCTTGTGGACCACGCTGAGCCTGAGCGAAAAGTCAGCCACCCAAGCCGATGCCGCCTATGCCGCTCAGCTGCAGAACCTGATTATTCGTGTCAGCAGCGCCTACTTTGACGTGCTACGCGCCCAAGACAACCTGAGCTTCGTACAAGCCAACAAAGAAGCGGTTGGCCGCCAGCTCGAGCAAACCAAGCAGCGCTTTAACGTGGGCTTGACCGCCATCACTGATGTGCACGAAGCGCAGGCCGAATTCGACCGTACCTTGGCCTCTGAGATTCAAGCGCAAAACCAGCTGTCGAACAGCTATGAAGCGCTACGCGTGCTGACCGGCGTTGAGCACCGCAACCTGAATATCTTGAACACTGAGCGTTTCACGCCTGCGCCGCTAGATAACGGCCGCCAGTACTGGCTGGATACCGCCACTGACCGCAACCTGGAGCTAAACGCCCAGCGTATCGCCAAAGAGATTGCTAACCAGCAGATCGACTTGGCGCAATCGGCATATGGCCCGACTCTGGATTTAGCTGCTGGCATTGGCTACGACCGTAACGACTACGGCAACGAAACCCTGTTCCAGAGCAACAACGACACCACCAGCGGTAACATCGGCCTGCAGTTCAACATGCCGCTCTACACCGGTGGCGCGATTAACTCGCGGGTGAAGCAAGCACAGTTTAACTATGTATTGGCCTCAGAAGCCCTTGAGCAAAGCTACCGCTCTGTACAGAGCACCGTAAGCTCGGTAGTTAACAACGTCAGTGCCAGCATCGGTTCAGTACGTGCCTTCGAGCAGACAGTAGTGTCGTCTAACAGTGCACTAGAGGCGACTGAAGCCGGCTTTGAGGTAGGTACCCGTACCATCGTTGACGTACAAGATGCCACCCGTAACCTGTTCTCTGCCAAGCAACAGCTGGCCGATGCACGCTACGACTACATCTTGAATATGCTGGCGCTTAAGCAAGCGGCCGGTACCCTGAGTGAAGAAGACCTGATTGCAGTAAACAACGGTCTGATGCCTCAGTAATCGCGGCAATCAGATGCAAAAAAGGAGAAGCTAAGCTTCTCCTTTTTTATTGCCTGCAGTTACTGATTCGGCTCAGTTTTGCTGGCGGATCACATTGATGATCTCAGAGGTCGAACAGCCATCTTCAAAGTTAAGGACTTTGACCTCGCCGCCATTGGCAATCACTTCCTTGCCACCAGCGATCTCTTCTGGCTTGTAGTCACCGCCTTTTACCAGCAGGTCCGGCAGTACGCCGCCAATCAAACGCTGTGGCGTGTCTTCTGAGAAGCTTACTACCCAGTCTACCGCGCCCAGGCCTGCCAATACCGCCATCCGGCGATCCACCGGGTTAACCGGGCGGCCATCGCCTTTGAGGCGACGCACTGAGTCGTCATCATTAACTGCCACAATCAGTCGTTGGCCGAGCTTTTTAGCGTGGTTGAGGTAGCTCACATGACCGGCGTGCAGGATATCGAAACAGCCGTTGGTCATCACTACCTTCTCACCGCGGCGCTTGGCGGCATCCACCGCAAACTTAAGTTGTTGCTCGGTCAGTACACCAAAGCCGGTCTCTTGGCTACCATGAATAGCATTGGCCAACTCAATGGTCGACACAGTAGAGGTACCCAGCTTGCCAACCACGATACCCGCTGCGGCGTTAGCAATCGCACAGGCCTCATCCAGTTCGGCACCAGCGGCCAGCGCACTCGCCAAGGTTGAAATTACAGTATCGCCAGCACCGGTGACATCGTACACCTCTTGCGCCTGAGCTGGCAGGTGTAGCTCGTCCTGACCTCTACGGATCAGGGTCATACCGTTTTCGCTACGGGTCACCAACAGCGCTTGCAGGTCCAGATCTTCGATAAGCTTCAGGCCACGGGCCACAATGTCGGCTTCATCGACACACTTACCAACAACCGCTTCAAACTCACCAAAGTTAGGGGTGAGCAGGGTGGCGCCGCGGTACTTGCTGAAGTCGCTGCCTTTCGGGTCGACCAGCACTGGCACCTTGTGCTCGCGCGCTTTGCTAATCAAAGACTGCACCTGCGACAGAGCACCTTTGTTGTAATCTGACAGGATCACCACCTGATGCTCAGCAATCTGCTTATCAAAGTGGCTAAGTAGCTGGCTGGCATCCACACCATGGAAACCTTCCTCGAAGTCCAAGCGGATCAGTTGCTGGTGACGGCTTAGCACCCGCAGCTTGGTAATGGTCGGATAATCTTCGTAGGCAGCAAACTGGCAGTTCACGCCAATCGCTTCCAGGCTGCCACGCAGCGCATCCGCCGCTTCGTCCTGTCCACTCATACCCAGCAGGGTCGACTGCGCCCCCAGAGCCACCGAGTTAAGCGCAACGTTGGCAGCACCGCCCGGGCGCTCCTCAATTTGCTCAACTTTAACTACCGGTACCGGCGCCTCGGGAGAGATACGGCCAGTGGGTCCATGCCAGTAGCGATCGAGCATAATATCGCCCACTACCAAGACCTTCGCTTGCGAGAATTCAGGAAGGATCACGCGCATTGTTCTGCCTCGTCGAAAAAAAAACCCGGAGAGTTTATCATAGTCGCCCTTAGTATTGCCCTAGATTGCTTTCAGGAATAGCGGGATGGCTCTCAGGAATACCGGGATTGATCGTATCTTCAGGAAATCTGGCAACCAATAATTCAAAATATGACTAATAATTCATCGCCAAAACTACAGGCCCACTACTTTCATCCTCGTAACTGGGGCGCATGGCTGCTGATCGGCTTGATGTTCAGTATCAGCGTGCTGCCGATGGTTGCCCAACACTACCTCGGGCTAGGGATCGGCCGTCTGGGCAAGAAGCTGTTGAAGTCACGGGTACGCATCGCCCGGCGCAACTTAGCACTCTGCTTTCCAGAGAAAACCGAGCAACAGCGCGAGCAGATCCTGCACGGTTGCTTTGACAATATGGGCCATGCGGTCATAGGCACCGCGAATGCCTGGTTCTGGTCGACTAAGCGCTTTGAAGCCGTGGTTGACGTACAGGGCCTGGAGCATATCGAGAAGCTTCGCCAACACCCCGGCGGTATCTTACTCGTCAGCATGCATTTTTGGACGCTCGAGAGCCACGCCCGCGCCTATGGCTTGTTTGACCCGGGGGTCGGCATCTACCGCCCCAACAAGAACCCGGTTTACGAGTACTTTCAGTACCATGGTCGCACCAAGAACAATAAATACCTGGTAGAGCGCAAAGATGTGCGCAGTATTATTAAAGCACTGCGCCAAGAAAACGCGGTGTGGTACGCACCGGACCACGACTATGGTCACCACGCCTCGGTGTTTGTGCCATTCTTCGCCCAGCCGCAAGCGGCGACCATTACCGGCACCGCAACACTGGCCAAGGTAAAGAACACCAACTTGCTGGTCACCTACGCCCTGCGCAAACCCAAAGGCGGCTACACCTTGATCATCGAGCCGCCTATCGAGAACTATCCGGTGGGTAATGACGAGCAAGACGCTCGCACCATCAACGGCCATATCGAACAAGCCATCGCCAAAGCGCCAGAGCAATACATGTGGATCCACCGGCGCTTCAAGTCCCGTCCAGACGGGCAGGACAGCTTGTACTAGGGCGCCGAATCGGCGTTAGCGCGTGGCAAAAACTGCTGCCACGCCTGACACACCACCGATAAATCCAAATCAAAGCGCTGCCGCTCCACCAGCCTTGGCTGGCCCTGCAGCGACTGGCGGTGGCCTTCATCGCGGATATCTAAGTAAGCCTGAATCAAGCCCAAGGTCTGCTCCGCAGTGAGCAGCCCTAACTCGCCTGCCACCTCAAAGATCCGCACATTGTCGCTCCAGCGCATTAGCTCCTTAGACTCGGCCGCATTGGCCAACACAAGATACTGAGCCAGAAACTCGATATCGACCATTCCTCCGGCGCTTTGCTTGAGATCGAAGATATGCTCGCTTTCGCGGCTCAGGTGCCCCTTCATCTTGTCGCGCATCTCGATAACCTGGGCTTGCAGCTCCGCACTCTGACGGGGGCGACTTAAGATCTCCTCACGCACCTTGCCAAAGCCTTCGCACAGATCGCTATCGCCGTAAATCGGCCGAGCCCGCACCAAGGCCTGATGCTCCCAGGTCCAGGCCTGCTGGCGCTGGTAATCGGCATAAGCTTCCAAAGAGGAGACCAACAGGCCGGAGCTGCCCGATGGGCGCAAGCGCATATCCAGCTCATACAGCACCCCCGATGCAGTGCGGGTGTTGAACAAGAACATAATCCGCTGTGCCAGCTTTAGGTAGAACTGCTTGGCATCGATGCTCTTCTCGCCATCGGTATAGTGGCTGCTCTCGCTGTTGTGCAGGAACACCAAGTCCAGATCCGAGCCGTAGCCGGTTTCAATGCCGCCAATCTTGCCATAGCCAATCACCGCAAAGCCGCGCTCTCCTTGCTCAAGGTGCGATGGCTTGCCAAAGCGCTCGGTGATCTGCAGCCAGGCCTGCTCGACCACCGCTTCAACAATTACCTCGGCCACCGCAGTCAGGTGATCGCTCACCTTCATCAGCGGCAATGCCCCGGCGATATCGGCAGCCGTAATGCGCAGAGTTTGGATCTGCTTGAACTGGCGCAGCGCCTCCATCTGCTGCTCCATATCCTCTGGGGGAATGCGCAGCATAAACTCGCGCAGCTGGGAGCGATAGCTCTCCGGCTCCACCGGACTAAACAGCAACTTGGGATCGAGCAACTCATCGAGCAGGATCGGATAGTTAGCCAACATATCCGCCAACATGGCGCTGCCGGCACACAAACGCAGCAGCTGCTGCAGCGCGCCGGGGTTCTCAGCTAACAGCTCTAGATAAGCGGTACGCTGGACGATCCGCTCCAGCAGCTGCATCACCCGCGGCAGCACCAAGTCCACCTGTTCATGGGTCAGCAGTTGTTGCAGTAAGCATGGCATCAAGCGCTCGAGGGTCTGGCGGCCACGTTGGCCGATCTGGCGGCGCTCCAAGGCATGCATAAAGTGATAGAGCGCCTCTACCCTCGGATTTATCCGTTCTTGCTCATCCACCAGCGACGCCATTACCTGCGTCAGCTCCTCGCGTTTAGCGCCGCAGTGCCAGAGGTCTTCATACACCGGTTCAGCTTTACCGGCCTGCTGCTCTTCCTCACCAATCGCTTGCTGGAAGAAGTCATTAACTTCTTGATGCACCGTTTGTAGCTGTTCGTAGAAGCTGTCCCAATCGTTTTGCTGCATCGCCACGACTAATCGCTGCTGATTAATCTCGTCGGTGGGTAGGGTCTGGGTTTGCTGATCATCGAACTGCTGCAGGGCGTTTTCAACTCTGCGCAGGTAGAGGTAGTTGCGACGTAGCATCTGCGCTTCTTCGTCAGTAAACACCCCCAATTGTGCCAGCTGCTCCAGCGCTTGCAGTAGCGAACGGGTTTGCAGGCTGGGTTCACGACCACCGCGGATAAGTTGGAAGGCCTGCACCACAAACTCAATTTCGCGGATCCCACCACTGCCGAGCTTGATGTTATCTTTCAAACCCTTGCGGCGGATTTCTGAATTAATCATCGCCTTCATTGAGCGTAGCGACTGTACAGCACTGAAATCGATGTAGCGGCGGTACACATAAGGGCGAAGCATCTGTTTCAACTCGTCATCCAGCTCATGCTGGCCATTGAGTACCCGCGCCTTAACCATCGCGTAGCGCTCCCAGTCACGCCCGTGGTGCTGGTAGTAATCCTCGAAGGCGGAGAAGCTGATCGCCAGCGGGCCAGAGTCGCCAAACGGACGCAGCCGCATATCCACCCGGAACACAAAGCCATCGCGGGTGCGCTGGTCGAGCAGCTGGATCAGCCGTTGGCCCATGCGAATAAAGAACTGCTGGTTAGCAATACTACGACGTGCACCTTCGGTTTCGCCGTTCTCGGGAAAACAAAAGATAAGGTCGATATCCGAGGAGAAATTAAGCTCATGCCCGCCCAGTTTGCCCATGCCAATTACCACCAAGGGCTGAGCCTCGCCCGCCGCGTTAACCGGCGTGCCCCACTCCTTGCTGCATTGCTGATAAAGCCAGTGATTGGCCTGCTGCACCAGCAGATCGGCCAGTTCGCTCAACTGCACAATGCTCTGCTCCGCCGCTTGGCCCAAGCACAGCTCTTTCCAGGCAATCCGTACCATCTGTTTACGACGGCACTGGCGCAGCACCTTTTGCGCGGCCACATCATTGATTTGCGTGGCTAAACGCTGCTGTAGCTCGCTGGCAAGCGCCTTGGCATCGAAGGGGGAGCTTAATTCTTGCTGCTGCCATAGATCCAACAGCAGTTGCGGCTCGGCAATACAGGACTTCGCGATAAAGTCACTCATCGCAAATGCCTGCAGTGTGGCGCTACGCTGGGCGTCATCGAGCTGCTCTACATCCGGGTTGAGCGATACAAGTTGCTGCCAGTACTTATCCGCGAGTTCTGTTAGGGTCGAAGGCAAAGAGGAAAGGGTCGCCATTGCATGTTCCATAAATCACATCCTGATGGATGAATAATAACGAGCATAGTTAGACTAAACTACCGAAGTACCGCGTTATTTTTGTCATTCACGAGCTCAAGGAGTGAGCCATGTTGGAATATTTAGCGTTGGGCGTCCTGCTGTTTGTCGCCTTGGTTTTTTTCTACGGCATTATCGCCATCCATGACATCCCTTACGAAATCGCCCAACACCGCAATCACCCGCATCAAGATGCGATTCACGTCGCTGGCTGGGTCAGCCTGTTCACCCTGCATGTATTGTGGCCGTTTCTGTGGATCTGGGCGACCCTGTATCGCGAGGATCGTGGCTGGGGCTTTAGCCATGGTCGGCCCGATCCTCAGTTACAGGCACTGATCGAGCGCATCGAAGCCCTAGAGCAGAAGGAGGATATCTAATGGAAGTACTGTTAATCCTCACTTACAGCGCTATCTGTATCTGCATCTTTAAGGTGTTCAAGCTCCCGCTCAACAAATGGACGGTGCCCACCGCCGTGCTCGGCGGCATCGTCTTGCTTGGCGCCATCATGGTCACCATGAACTACAACCACCCCTACTCAGAGGTGGCCCGCAAGTATGTCCCGACCACCCCAATCGTGCCGGAGGTCAGTGGCCATGTGGTGGATGTACCAATCAAAGCCAACCATCCGCTTGAGCCGGGTGAGATCCTGTTTCAGATCGACGCCGCTCCGTTTGTCGCCAAGCGAGATGCCCTACGCGCCCAGCTCAGCGCCGCTGAGGAAGATCTGGATCGGGCCCAAACCTTGCGAAAACGCGGCGTGGGCAGTGAGCGCGATGTAGACCGCGCCCGCAGCGAGATGGAACGGCTGGAAGGCGAGCTGGAAGTGGCCAGCTTTCACGTCGAGGAGACCACCGTGCGAGCGCCGGGCCATGGCTACGTAACCCAGCTGATTTTACATCCGGGGATGCGCGCGGTGTCATTGCCGCTACAGCCGAGCATGGTGTTCGTGCACGACCAAGATGCTCGCTATGTGGCCTTCTTCTGGCAAAACAACGTGCTGCGCATTGAGCCGGGGCTAGAGGCGGAAATCGCCTTTGACGCCATCCCCGGCAAGGTGTTTACCGGTAAGGTGGAAGAGGTGTTGCCGATGATGGCTGAGGGGCAACTTAAGCCCTCTGGCACGCTGATAACGGTAAACCCCTATGCGGAAACCGCCGGTCGGGTACCGGTGATTATTAGCATCAGCGATCCGCGCTTCGAGGCGTATCAACTGCCCGGTGGTGCCTTTGGTCAGGCAGCGGTATACAGCGAGCACGCCCATCATGTGGCGATCATCAGGCGTATGCTACTGCGCATGTCGTCGTGGATGAGCTTCCTGTTCCCCTTCCACTGATCAGCACTCTCGTACAACAGCTCGTAGTGCAGACACAAAAAAGCCCGGCATCAGCCGGGCTAAACACTTAGGAACTCGGTTAACTAAGTCTTACAGTTCTTCTGCGTTAGCAGACAGGTACTTAGCTACGCCTTCTGGGCTTGCGTCCATACCTTCTTTACCTTCTTCCCACTGAGCTGGGCATACTTCGCCGTTTTTCTCGTGGAAGTTCAGAGCGTCAACCATACGCAGCATCTCGTCGATGTTACGGCCAAGTGGCAGGTCGTTAACTACTTGGTGACGTACAACACCTTCGCTGTCGATTAGGAAAGAACCACGGAAGGCTACGCCAGCTTCTGGGTGCTCAACGTCGTAGGCTTGACAGATTTCGTGCTTCACGTCAGCTACCAGTGGGTATTTAACTGGACCGATACCGCCATCTTCGATAGCAGTGTTACGCCATGCGTTGTGAGAGAACTGAGAATCGATAGATACGCCGATTACTTCAACGCCTTTGGCTTGGAAGTCTTCGAAGCGGTGATCGAAGGCAATCAGCTCTGAAGGGCATACAAAGGTGAAGTCCAGTGGGTAGAAGAATACAACTGCTGCCTTACCTTTGATGTGCTCGCTTAGAGTAAAGCTATCTACAATCTCACCGTTACCAAGAACAGCTGCAGCGGTAAAGTCAGGAGCGGGACGACCTACTAGTACACTCATTTTGAAATTCCTTGTTTAAGAAGTTGCTTAAGTTTCGTAGCTAATCATGCGGTATCGACACGCCGATGGCGAATCGAATAAATCGATTATTTTGATAGGCAAGTGCTATCAAACAATCAATTAACAAGATCATTGCTCAATTAACACACAAAAGCAACAGCACTCAGGCAGAATTCATCTAAATGAGATTTAGTTGATGCGAATCAGTGGATTAGTGTGCTCGCGCTAATCGTCGAGGTAGCGCAGTGCCACTCGCTGGGTGTGATTGGTCACCAGCTCATAGGCAATCGTGCCGATGCTGGCCGCAACTTTTTCCGCAGGCAGTTCAGGGCCCCATAACACCACCCGATCGCCGGGTCTGTCTTGCGCCTCTGGGCCGAGCTCAACACACAGCATATCCATCGACACCCGGCCGACAATCGGTACCTCACGCCCATTCACCCACACCGGCGTGCCACTGGGCGCGGTACGCGGATAGCCATCGCCATAGCCCATCGCCACCACACCTAATCGGGTTGCACGCTCAGACTGCCAGCTCGCGCCGTAGCCTACCGAGCCGCCTTTGGGATGCTCGCGCACCGCTATCAAGGTGCTTTGCATGGTCATGGCAGGAATGAGCTTAAAGTCGCGGCCGAAGCTATCTACCTGTGGCGAGATCCCATAGAGGGCAATCCCCGGGCGGTTCCAGCTGCCGTGGCTTTGCGGGTGAAATAGAATACCGGCGGAGTTGGCGAAGGAGGTTTCAAGCGCCAGTTCGCCTTGCTGCTCATCGAAGCAGGCTTGCTGCTGGCGATTGAGCGGATGCTCTGGCTCATCGGCACAGGCAAAGTGGCTCATCAGTTTGACCGGCTGCTGGATGTTTCGGCAAGCCTGAATACGTGGCTGTAGATCGCGCCACTGCTCAGGTAACAGACCCAAGCGATGCATACCGGTATCAATCTTAACCCACACCTCCAGCGGCGCTGGCAGGCGGCTTTGCTCCAAGCAGCGCAGCTGCTCTTCGCTGTGCAAGGCTACTGCGACACCATGTTGGGATAGTTGCAGTGCTTCCTCAGCGCTGAAGAAGCCTTCCAGCACTAGCAGCGGCTTGGTCACCCCCGCCTCACGTAGCGCAACCGCCTCGCTGGCCCGCGCCACGCCGTAGCCATCGGCCTCGGTAAGGGTGTTAACCACCCCCTCAACGCCATGGCCATAGGCATTGGCTTTCACCACCGCCATCATCTTGGACTGGGGCGAATAGCTTCGTAGTTGCTTGAGGTTGTGTCGCAGGGCTGCTCGCGACACCAGAGCTTGTGCTACATCCATACCACTACACACGGTTACTCATCGTCGAAGAATTCTCCAGCGTAATTATCAAAGCGCGAGAACTGGCCTTGGAAGGTCAGCGGCACTTTACCAATAGGACCGTTCCGCTGTTTACCGATGATAATCTCAGCCATACCTTTGTTGGCGCTGTCCTCGTGGTACACCTCATCCCGGTAGATGAACATAATCAAGTCGGCATCCTGCTCAATAGAGCCCGATTCACGCAAGTCAGAGTTTACCGGGCGTTTATCGGCACGTTGCTCCAAGCTACGGTTTAGCTGCGATAGTGCCACCACCGGCACCTCAAGCTCTTTGGCCAGCGCTTTAAGCGAGCGCGAGATCTCGGCGATCTCCAGGGTACGGTTTTCACTCAGGCCCGGTACCTGCATCAGCTGTAGGTAGTCGACCATGATCATGCTAATACCGCCATGTTCGCGGGCAACCCGGCGAGCACGTGAACGCACCTCGGTCGGCGTCAAACCCGAAGAGTCATCAATATACATCTTCGATTTTTCGGCCATCAGACCCATGGTTGACGACAGGCGAGCCCAATCGTCATCATCCAAACGGCCGGTTCTGACCTTGGTTTGGTCAATGCGGCCTAAGGAGGCCAGCATACGCATCATGATCTGCTCAGAGGGCATCTCCAAGCTGAAGATTAGCACCGGCTTGTCTTGGGTCATTGCGGCATATTCGCAAAGGTTCATGGCGAAGGTGGTTTTACCCATGGAAGGACGCGCAGCAACAATAATCAAATCGGAGGGTTGCAAGCCGGCGGTCATTCTATCCAGATCACTAAACCCACTGGATACCCCCGTCACCCCGCCAGAATCAGGAGATTTATAGAGCTCTTCAATGCGGTCAATCGTATCTGAGAGGATACTTTTAACTTCCTGTGGGCCTTCGCTGGTATTGGTACGTGCCTCAGCAATCTTAAACACCTTACTCTCGGCGAAGTCGAGCAGCTCAGCACTCTCTCGGCCCTGCGGCTCGTAGCAACTGTCGGCAATCTCATTGGCCACCGAGATAAGCTCACGGGTCACCGCGCGCTCGCGCACAATATCGGCGTAGGCGCGAATGTTGGCGGCACTTGGGGTGTTTTTGGCGATCTCGCCCAAGTAGGCAAAGCCGCCGATGTCTTCCAGCTGTTCTTGGCGCTCCAGCTCTTCCGAAACGGTAACCAGATCCACCGGTGAACCCTTCTCGGCCAAACGCGCCATCGCGTTAAAAATGTGTTGGTGCGGACGTTGATAGAAGTCCTGAGCCACCACCTTCTCAGCGACGCCATCCCATGCGTTATTGTCCAGCATCAAGCCGCCAAGTACGGCTTGCTCCGCTTCCGAGGAGTGAGGTGGAACCTTAAGCTGCTCGACCTGAGCATCACCTTTGGTGTTGTTGCGTGGTCGCTTACTATTGGCAGCTGAGTTTGCAGAAGGAGCCATGGAATTACGTCGTTAAATATTCGGCCCTCTATTATGCGCGATAAGCCGCTACTGAGCTAGCGCCTGTTTATCGTTCGCGTCGAGTTTTGCGTGAACAAAAGCGTTCAGTCGCTCAAACAAGGGGCATCAAGAGTGGGTAGGAAGTTGATAGTTGCGGGATGGCAAGTGGTGCCCATCGGCACCACTCAAGCGGAGGGTATTACAGGGCCGAGAAATAAGCGGCCAGCTCTTTCATCTCGTCATCGGTCAACATTGCAGCCTGTCCCTGCATTACCGTGGCATTGGTCGTGCCGGTACGCTGCTTGTTCTTGTAGGCAACCAACGAGTCGTAGAGGTACTTTTCATTCTGCCCTTTCAGATTGGGGTAGCCATCAATGACGGCAATGCCATCAGGGCCATGGCAGCTATGGCAAAGTGGCGCTTTGGCGGGCGCTGCAGATAGGCTAAGGGAAGGCAGAACCAAGCATAGTGCCAATACTGACTTATTCATAAACATCCTCATTGTTAGTTATATCGCTCCATCACTCAGGTCCTTGATTACGGACCAACTGCCCTTTGAGCCTAACAGAGGCTTTGATTTTTCTCCAATCACTGCAGCGCGTGCACCTGTGCGGCGTGAGGCACATCATCATGATCATGGGTGACCAGCAAGGCCGGGATGTTCATCGCCTTGATTTGAGCAAATACGAACTCGCGAAACTGCGCCCGTAGCGCTTTATCTAACTTGCTAAAGGGCTCATCAAGCAGCAGCAGTTCTGGCTCTGCCAACAGGCTGCGCAACACACTCACTCGCGCCCGTTGGCCACCGGACAAATGGCCGATATCGCGCTGCTGATAGCCACTTAGCTCGGCCTGTTCTAGCACCTGGGCAATCCGCCGTTCGGCTTCATCTCGAGACACATCGCCCAGGGCAAAACGCAGGTTCTGCTCCACATTAAAGTGGGGAAACAGTAGGTCGTCTTGAAACAAGATCCCCACCCGCCGGCGCGCTTGTGGCAACTTAAGTAGTTGCCGTTGATTAAGGACAATCTCGCCCGAGGCTGTAAAGCAACGCGACAAGGTGCCAGCAATCGCCGCCAGCAGGGTCGATTTACCGCAGCCACTCGGTCCCATCACCGCAGCCACCTCACCGGGGGCTACCTCAAAGCTCAAGGGTGAAAACAGGTGGCGAGCATCGCCGCTAAATCGAATACTCAGCTGATTAAGTTCTAACATGGAAGGTCCAACTAAAAGGCTTAAACACGCGCTTGGGTGTGGTCAGTTGCGCCAAACTAAATACCAGTAGTGGCAACAGGCTCTGTAGTATCACCATCACCGCGGTAATCCTTCGATCGCCGCCCGAGGCCAGCGCCACCGCCTCGGTGGTTAGGGTGCTAAAGCGCCCGGCACCGATAAACAGCGTCGGCAGATACTGGGCGATGCTCACCGAGAAGCCCACCGCTATGGCCACCGCTATCGGCTTAGCCAGCATGGCCAGCTTGATTTGCACGAAGCTTAGCAGCGGTCGGTGATTGAGGCTCACCGCCGCCTGCATATAGCGCTGGTCAAAGCCGCGATAGTTATCGGCCAAGGAGAGAAACACATAGGGCAGCACAAACACGGTATGCGCCCAAATAACCCCCAGCCAGCGTCCATCTAACTGCCACTTCAGCAACTGCACCTGTAGCCCAAACAAGAAGGCCACTTGTGGCACCAACAGTGGCAAGTAAAACAGCTTGGACCATCGCAGCGCACGGGCGCGGTCACTGTGTAGCTCGTACTCCAAACAACCGATGCATAGCAGCAGGCTGAGCAGCACAGAGGACAGCGCCAACAGCAAGCTTTGGCTAAAGGGAGAATAGGCAAACTCGGCCGCTTGTTGCCAGGTCCCTAACTGCCAGGTTTGCGGCAGCATATCCGGGAAGCGCCAGCGCCAAGCAAACGACCAGATAAGCATTACCACCATTGCCAGACCCGCTAGCAGCATCGCGGCAGCAACTAACAGGCCCGCGGGCTTATCGCTACGCGGCCGATGACGGCGACCATTGAGCTGCCAATCAAGGCTCCAGCGTAGATAGTGTCGCTCCAGCCATAGGTACACCAGCAGCACTGAGCCAATCAAGGCTAACAGCCAAAGCGCGCCAGCGGCCCCCATCAAGCGAAAGCTGACATCGCTATGGGAGAACCACTGCCATACCAGCACCGCTAAGGTGGGAGGCTTGGTGGGCCCGATCACCTGTGCCACGTCCACCACCGAACAGGCAAACGCTAACACCGCTAACATCGGCAGACGCACCCGCGGCAACAGCTGCGGAATAATCACTCGCCACCACACTTGCGCCCGGCTATAGCCCAGGCTTTGCCCCACAGCAAGGCTTGCGTTCAGCGGCAGCTGGCCGGCCGCTACCGCCAGCATAAACAGCAAGAAGGGCAGCTCCTTGAGCCACAGCGCCAGTACCAAGCTCAAGCCATAAGGGTCTTGCACACTTTGCCAAAGCGGCGGGTAACTAAAGCCGGTCAGCCACGGAGAGAGTGAGCGCAGCACCCAGCCGCTAGGGGCGAGCAGAAATACCAAGCCTATCGCCAGCGCCACATGGGGCACCGCTAGCATTGGCGCGAAGGCCCGCTGCAGCCAGCGCCAACTGGCGCGGTGATAACAGTGAGAGAGCACGTACAGCGCGCTTATCAGCGCCAAGCCGCTGGAGAGCACGCCACTTAGCACACTCAAGCCACTCGCCTGCAGAGTAAGCGGGTGAGCAAATAGCGCTTGCCACGCCTGCAGACTCCATTGCTCAAAACCGAGACTTGGCAGATAACCAAAGGAAGGAAGTAGGGTGTACCACAAGCCGCTTAATAGCGGCACTAGCATCACCAGCAAGGTAAGGGCCGGGAAAACGCCCAGCCAACGTCCATCAATTCGCGTCATTTACCGTAGCGGCGTAACCACTCTGCTTCTAACAGTTCCAACCATGAGATATGCGGTTCGGCCAGTGTGCGGGCACGGTCCTCGGCACTCAGCATAGCTGGATGCTGCTGGGCTACGAACAGCGCCCGTTGCTCGGCATCGAGCTTGCGCATATCCAGAATGCTCGGGTCCCCCCAATGGTTCAAATCCGCCTTGCGGGCCTGCGCTTCTGGCGACAATAAGAAGTTAGCCACCACCATCGCAGCCTGAGGAACGGAGCTATTAAACGGGATCGCCACAAAATGGGTGTTGGCAATGGTGCCACCCGCAAAGGTATAGCTACGTACCGAGTCCGGCAGACGCCCCTGCTCCACCGACGATGCCGGCTCGTTCGGATTAAAGGTAAAGGCCAGCGTTAGCTCGCCGTCGTTAACCAACTGCTGCATCTGCCCCGCACCATTAGGCTGAACCTGGCCGGCGCGCCACATCAGAGGATGTAGTTGATCAAGGAAGCGCCACAGCGCAGCGGTGTGCTGCTGAAAGCGCTCAGGGTTGGCGGGCAGCTGCAACAGCGCCGGATCGTCCATCCACTCCCACAGCGCTTGTTTGATAAAGGTGGTGCCATAGAAATCTGGTGGCGCTGGATAGCTAAACTGGCCGGGATGCTGTTTGGCAAACTCCAGTAGTTGCGCCATCAAACGAGGGGGCTGATTGATCCGCTCGCTATCGTAGTAAAAGGTCAGTTGCGCGCCGCCCCAAGGGGATTCCATCCCGGCTACCGGCTCGCTGAAATCATATTGTAGCGAGGCGCTTTGCTGGTCGGTCAGCGCCAGATTCGGCAGCAGCTCGGCAAACGGGCCGTACAGTAGCTGTGCCTGTTTGAGGGTGCGAAAGTTCTCGCCGTTGACCCATAGCAGATCAACACTGCCGCCCTGCTCGCGGCCACTAGCATGTTCAGCAATGATCCGACTGACCACGTTGGCAGTATCGCTGATCTTAACGTGCTTGAGTTCGATGCCATGCTCTTGCTTGACCCGCTGCGCCACCCAACGGATATAGCTGTTGATGTTCTCTGAGCCTGCCCAGGCATTAAAATACACGGTTTGACCGTCTGCCCGCTGCTCAATCTCTTGCCAATTTGCCTGAGCCGGCAACACCGCTGTAATGCTAATGATTAACGTAAATAGCCCGAATGCGAATAGACCGCGCACGATAAGTCTCCCTGTCTAGTCTTGCCACCTTCCCGGTAGCTTGCTTCATGATGATAACAATTCCCTAAAGGAAAACCGCATAAGACAGTGAAAACTTTCAACAAAAACGAAAAAACCGCGCCGGAGCGCGGTTTTACATCAACTAAGCGAATTGTGAAGATTAGTCTTCAGCAACAACGTTCAGGTTGATGGTAGCAGTTACTTCTGAGTGAACCTGGATAGCGATTTCGAATTCGCCCAGGGTACGCAGAGCACCGTTTGGTAGACGTACTTCAGCTTTAGCGATTTCAACGCCAGCAGCAGAAACTGCATCAGCGATGTCGCGAGTACCGATAGAACCGAACAGCTTGCCTTCGTCACCAGCTTTAGTAGTGATAACAACAGCTTCAAGAGCGTTCAGCTTCTCAGCACGTGCTTCAGCAGCACCCAGGTCAGCAGCTAGTTTAGCTTCCAACTCAGCGCGGCGAGTTTCGAAAACTTCCAAGTTAGCTTTGGTCGCAGGAACTGCTTTACCCTGAGGGATCAAGAAGTTACGAGCGTAGCCAGCTTTTACGTTAACTTTGTCGCCCAAACCGCCTAGGTTAGCGATTTTGTCTAGTAGAATAATTTCCATTACCTTTCCTCGAATATAAAGGTTGAGTTAGGCCGAGCCTTCGACTTACTTGTGTAGGTCGGTGTAAGGCAGCAGAGCCAGGTAACGAGCACGCTTGATAGCACGTGCTAGTTGACGTTGGTATTTAGCGCTAGTACCAGTGATACGGCTAGGTACAATCTTGCCGCTTTCAGTGATGTAGTTTTTCAAAGTTGCAGTATCTTTGTAATCGATCTCTACAACGCCTTCCGCTGAGAAGCGGCAGAATTTACGACGACGGAAAAAACGTGCCATAACATTATCCTCGTGATAACAAATCAATAGTGTGGGCATGCAGTACTAAGCGGTATTCGCCGCTGGGCAATTTATGACTGGATACAAACCCAGTTACCCGTACTTCAGACCCCATTGTTAATTGCAATGAATCTTGCTCAAATGCCTCGCCACTTAGCACCACTGCCATTTGGCAATAGGCTTGGCGATTGAGCCCAGCTTCTGTTTGAGCTGAGCGGTGCTCCAGCCAAAATTGGCAATGAGGAACACCCGCCGGACTGGTATTTCGTTTTGGTGCCCTAAGCAGGCGACCAGTCAACACCAGACGGTTGTCAGACATTCTTACTCTTCGCTTGCAGCTTCTTCAGTTTTTGGTGCTTCAGCAGCAGGACGCTCTTCACGACGTGCTGGACGCTCGTCGTCACGGCGTGCTGGACGCTCATCCTTCGCTTTAGCGATAGGAGAAACTTCAGTTACAGCAGCTTTGGTGCGCATGATCATGTTACGGATAACGGCATCGTTGAAGCGGAAAGCAGTTTCCAGCTCGTCAACTACTTCTTGAGTAGCTTCGATGTTCAAAAGAACATAGTGCGCTTTGTGCAGTTTTTCGATTGGGTAAGCCAGTTGACGGCGGCCCCAGTCTTCCAAACGGTGGATCTGACCGCCTTTCTCAGTGATAACAGCTGAGTAACGCTCGATCATACCGGCAACTTGTTCGCTCTGGTCCGGGTGAACCATGAATACGATTTCGTAATGACGCATGATTGCTCCTTACGGGTTAATAGCCACTCGCTCGGTACAGTCAAACCTTGGTGGCAAGGAAACAAAATTGTTGGTGACTGTTTTAGGAGGCGCGATTTTAGCGGATAGCTGAGCGCTAAACAACCAAAAAATAGACGATTGGACGGATAAGCAAGAAAAGCAGGTTATGGCTTGGCCTTACCGCTGCCTTTTACCCACTCTCGCATCTGCTGTGATTGGCGTTTGTAGTAGGCAAGCTGCCGGTCAGACTCGAGCATCAGCGCGTCAAGATCAACGGGCTGTTCTCCCAGCACATCGCCCACGTAGCCAATGGCGCAGTCGATGCTAAACGCTTGCTCGTTCTCGGTGTTAAAGCGATTAACCTCTTGGACTAGGCGCCCGTTAAGTAACTCAAGCTGTGCTTGATCGCAGTGAGCTAGGAACACCACAAACTCATCGCCCCCCAAGCGGGCGACGATATCGTCGCGACGAAACGCGGACTTGAGTACCTGAGCCATCGCCATTAGGGCTTTATCCCCCTCGGCATGTCCCCAGGTATCGTTGATTGGCTTAAGTCCATTAAAGTCGATACTGACAATGGTGAAGCTCTCGCCGGGCGCGAGGCCTTGCAAGCGCTGGCGAACCTTCTGTTTAAATCCGCGGCGGTTGTCCAACTCGGTTAGCTCATCGGTAACCGAGAGATCTTGCAATTGCGCGTTACGCTCGGTCACCGAGGCTAGCACCTGCTCGAGTTGCGCCAGGTAGTCCTTGGCTTCTTGTTGGGCGATATCTCTGGCTTCGTTGGACAAGATCACCTTCAGGCTCAGGCTAATAAAGCCGCGGATCAGCTCAACCTCTGACTCCTGCCCCTCGCTGATATCGAACACCACATAGCCCATGTACTGGTCGTTGATCGACAATGAGCGCACCAGCCAGTAATCGACGGTGACATCGTCATAAAAACGCGCGGGTAGCAGATCAGCGCTGGCAAAGGCGAGCGGCTCAGGCAGGTAAACCCGCGAGCCAGACTGGTGGGCGAACACCAGCTCACACTGCTCAGGGATCGGGTCGTCTAAACGCAAATCCGGCATTGGATAGAGACACAGGTAACAACCCCGCAAGTGCAGGCTGGGCAGAGAGCTTGAAAGCTGGCGGAACAGACTTTCCCGGTCCAAGGCATGGATATTCTCGAAGATATGGTAAGACGATTGTAGATAGGGCATATGGATATCATCGTAAGGCTGCTCTTCCTGACAGCCACATGATTGGCGAATTACCAGCTCCGCAGGCAGCGTTACGATCTGCTCAGCATCCTGATGGTCATCCAGTAACAGACGAAAGGCCTGTTTGGCTAACTCGGCGCGGGGCTGACGCACCGTAGTCAGCGCCGGTGACACCAGGCTAGCCGAAGGTATATCGTCAAAGCCAACCATTGGGTACTTACCGATTAAGCTAGGAGCTTGGCTATTCATATAGTTCCAAGCGCCCAGTGCCATATCATCGTTGGCAAACACAATGGCATCCACCACTAAGCCGCTGTCGACGATGTCCTGTAAGGCTCTTGCGCCACTGGTTGGGCGGAAATCACCGCGAAACAGATAGCGCTTGTCCACCTCCAATCCATGTTTGCCAAGCGCTTGGCGATAGGCTTGCAGGCGCAGCTCCGCCTCGACATTGCCCTCAGGGCCGGTGACGAATGCGATACGCTGATAACTATGCTCAACGATCAAGTGCTCAACCATCGCTTGCATGGCACTTTGGTTGTCGATGAGCACCGTGTGGGCACCGGCATAAGGCTGGAACAAGCTCACCACAGGCACCACCGATAAGCGCGCCATAAAGGCTTCGGCAATCGACTTCGAGCAGTAGCTAAACAAACAGGGACTAAGGGTTAAGATGCCATCGAACTGCTGAGGATTGATATGCTGGTAGACTTTGTTGTGTCGCTCCTCATTAAGAAGCTCTGAAGACAGCGGACGCCCTTCGAATATCACCAACTGACATCCTTGCTGTTTCGCTACTTTTTTCAGTTCCCGGTTAAGTGGGACTTGGTAGTTGCCGTAACAATTATCGACAACTAACGCTATTCGGTGTTCGGTTGAATCCAAGCTATTCCTTCAGCCCAGTGTCGAGAAAACGCATCTCCGGGCTATCGTTTTGACATCAGCATAAGGTTAGCAAAAACGTATAAAATAAAAACAATGTGAAGCGCTTCTTAGTTTCGAAAGTTTGCGCTGAAGTAAATATCCACCTTCTAAAGAAGGTGGCTTTGAATGAGCCCCCTCGAAGGGGGCCTTTGTCTAGTGCAGCGCCAACTCACCTTGCTCTTGACGCTCAACTTTCTCTTGATGTCTTACATATCGGCGTATGATTTCTTCGTTAATACCCACAGTATCTACGAAATACCCTCGCTGCCAAAAGTGGTTGCCCCAAAGCTTGTTCTTCCTCAAGTACGGAAACTTGTTGAATAGCTTCAGAGCTATCTTCCCTTTTAGCGCCCCCATCAGCTTGGAAACACTCAGCTTTGGCGGAACCTTTACAATCAAGTGTACGTGGTCACTTTGGACGCTGAGCTCGACGACCTCACATCCCAAC
>NZ_AUBY01000029.1 GCF_000429485.1 Aliagarivorans marinus DSM 23064
CCTTGGCGGTGCCCATAGTGCGACCTGATAGTAGGGTTTAACGATCAGATCGCAGATGAGCGAATAGGTTCAATTCTATTTAGGCAACAACGCCCTTAAGATCTAGATGGACACTGTCAGTTGTCTACTTTATAGAAAGCTTGCTTTAGGTTTGCTCGATCTCTTGGCTTCGCAAAGTCGGAACGAGCAACTCTTTGCGAAACCCTAGTGACAGTATGCCTCATTGAGCAAGTATTCTCCGAGGCATGGCATGTTCATCATTTGTGCTGCGAAGATTAGCGCCGCAGCGGCTCTGTCGTTGGTCCGCTAGCGAATCAATCCCTCTCTATACAAATGCTCGAACAGCTGCTTCACCACCAACGAGCAGCGCGGCAGATCGCCATAGCCCAACCACGCTAGCTCTTCGATCTCTGAATCCACCGCCAGCTCGCCTTGGTAATCCGCTTGATAACAGGTGATCTGTACTTGGGTACCATCGTCTTTGCCGTCGGCTTGGTCGATAAAGGTGCCAAACAGCGACAATGACGCTGGCTCCAATGCTACGCTGAGTTCTTCTTGGATCTCTCGGCACAACGCCTGCTGGTCACTCTCGCCGGGGTCTCGCTTACCGCCGGGGATGTAGAACAGCTGCTTGCCTTTGGAGCGCACGCACAATGCCTTGTGATTCTCGATGCGCAGCCACGCTAGTTTGTCGATGAGTTTGCTCATGGTTGTTACCTTGTTCGGTGTAGCCTCTTATTCCGCTGCTTTATAAGCACTTGACCTAAAACAGTATTAAAGAGACTCGCAATTGATACGGTGGTTGAAGAGTGACAATTACAATCGAAACCGGGGAGGGACACAATGCTAATTAACCACCGCGACGGCGAAATCTCGCCGGCCAATGCTGAAGGCTGTCAGCTAAACAGTCGCATTGGTGTGTTTACCCTTACCGAGTTACTGGGCAGAGGTAAGTCGGCCTACTCTTATCTGGCCGAAGGGCCGGAGGGGCAGGTTGTGGTCAAGCTGATGCATCACGAGCCTTGCCCTTACTACGACTTTGGCGACAACAACAAAGTGGATTTAGAAGTTGCCGCCTACCAGCGCTTGCAGCAGTTAGGGATTGCGGTCCCTGAGTTATTAATCCACGACCGCGAACATGGCTATTTAATCAAAACCTTCCTTGATGGCCCAACAGTGACCGAGCTGGTGATTGCCCAAGCGTTGGACGAGGCCTGCGTTGCCCAAGTCTTTGCCATGGCCAACAGCCTTCAGTCGGCGGGACTAAACATCGATTACTTCCCCGATAACTTCGTTTGGCTGCAGGGGCGCTTGTTTTACGTTGATTACGAGCACAACCCCTACGATAGCCACTGGGATTTGCGCAACTGGGGGCTTTACTACTGGGCTAACAGCGAAGGCATGAAGCGCTTTAAGCAAAACGGTCAGGTCGATGCGATTAATATCGCCATAGATAGCGGCGAGCCGATTAAAGCGCCGTTTGAGGTGCAGGTAGCTGCTTGGGCTAGCAAGTATGAGTAGTGACCGGTAAAGGAGTAATGTGTGGTTGTTGGCTTTGATGTGATTGGTGCGCCGTTAAACCAGTTTGGATCTGTTTGTAGTGAGGACAATCCCGCTCAAGCGCTACGCCGTGGCGACGGTGGCCTAGACGAATGGCTGGCTATCCGCAGGCAACGCTGGGGAGCCGATATTCGCGATTGTGGCGATGTTGCGCCCAGCGCCGAGGTGAGCGAGTACCTAGCCGCAGGCGATAAGTTGGCGGCGTTAGATGCCTACAGCGCCCAGCTCAAAGCGGCGCTGCTCGACTCCTTCTCACAAGGGCGGCGACCCATCACGATTGGTGGTGACCACGCGATTGCCGTAGCGAGCTTGCAGGCAGTATTGCAGCATTTTCAGGTGGAGCGAGGTGAGAAGGTAGCGCTTGTCTGGGTGGATGCCCATGCCGATTGTAACGATGACCCGGAGGGGAACCTACACGGTAAGCCACTGACGATGCTGATGAACCGCTGGCCCAAGTGGCAAATCGACCCTGAGCTGGCGCTTCGCCCTGAGCAGCTATTTTATGTTGGGGTACGCGATATTGGCCCCAATGAGCTGGCGACTATATCCGAACACGCGATCAGCTGGTTGACGATGTCGCAGATAGAAGAACAAGGCATTGCTGCTGCCACTCAAGGCTTGCTGCAAAGGCTGGAACAAGACTTCGACCACATCTACCTCTCTTTTGATTATGATGCCTTGGACGGGGCGATATTCCGCGCATGCGCTACTCCCGATATCGGCGGGCTAAGTGCCCGTGAAGCGCTGTATATGGTGAGCAAGCTTACCGCCAGCGAGAAGTTTATCGGCGCTGAGTTTGTTGAGTATCTGCCGGAGCGCGATGTGAATGGCGTATCGCACGAGTTAAAGGTGAAGCTGATTGATACTGCCATGGGTTTTGGGCCTTTGGCAGTGAAAGCGAAATAATAAGAGAGCAACAATGGCAACCCCCAAAACCCTGCAAGTAGGCATCGTTGATGTGCAATGTGGCGAAGGCGTCACGATAGTCCAGCCAAGCAATGTCTATGGCTGTGAGTTGGCTGAACAGGTATTTGTCGGCCCCTTTGTCGAGGTGCAAAAACACACCCGAATTGGCGCCCGAACCAAAGTGCAGTCACACACCTTTGTTTGCGAGTATGTTTCCATTGGAGAAGACTGCTTTATCGGTCATGGTGTGATGTTCGCCAACGATATGTTTAAAAGTGGCAAGCCTGACCCGAACTCAGATAACTGGGGGCGGATAGTACTGGGTGATAGAGTCACCGTTGGCTCTAACGCCACCATCTTGGCAGTCAGTATTTGCGATGATGCGGTCATCGGCGCGGGCAGCGTGGTCACCAAAGATATTACCCAGCCGGGTATTTACGCAGGGAATCCCGCCAAGCTGCTGCGTGCACTCTAAGTTAGTTAAGGCAGTGCGCTGCTATCTGAGGCAGTGCGCCAAACAGGCTTTGCATGACCGGGTTTTGCTCCAACGCCAGCGGATAGAGCATCACCACGCTGCTGGGGTAGGATTGCAGCATCTGGCTCATATTTACTTGCTTTAACTTGCCTTGCGCCACATAGGGCTGAACATCGCGGCTATTGAGTAGGCTCCAGCCGCGTACCGCTAGCATCTCTACCAGCAAGTCGATATTGCTGATTACCTGTTGCTCTCCAGCAACGCGCAACTCCCCTAGGTTCGATTCCAAGCTGTTCTCTACCACCCACTGCAACTCACTGGTGAGCTGGTCCAGCGTTACCCGCTCGGCTTGTGCTAGCGCGGAGTCCGGGTGGGCATATACCTGAAACCCGCTACTGCCCAAGTTTAACTGCCCGACATGCTCTGCCGATAGGGCGGCACCGCGGGCAATCACAAAGGCGATGTGTGCTTCGCCTTTTTCCAGGGCATCGCTGGTGTCGCTGCGATTACGGTGCAGGTAGTGCAGTCGCAGATGTGGGTATTGGTTGGCGAAATGCTGCTCTATCGCGGTCAGTAAGGGCCGCGGGATCTGGGTGTCGTAGTAGATGGTGAGCTGATTGAGCCGGTTGCTATGGGCGGAGAGGGCCGATTCGACAAACTCAAAGGCCTGTTTATGCATCAGCTTGGCGCGCGGGTAAAGGTGGTGGGCGAGCGCGGTGGCTACCGCCTTTTTCCCTTCGATGGTAAACAGCGCCGAGTCGAGCTCATCTTCCAGCGCCAGGATATGCTCGCGCACGGTGGTGCGGTCTTTGCGTAGCTGGCGGGCGGCGGCGCTGTAGCTGTTCTGTTCAAACACAGCTTTGAAGCAGGTGAGTTGCTCAAGGGTAATCATCGCAGCAAATACGGGATTATGAACGTGTATCCCCATCATAATGCATGTGAATGGATGGGTAAATGCGGCTTAAACTCAAGCCTCGCTATCAAGACGTGAGACATAAGCGATGAAAACAAGCACAATTGCCGGCGTTATTGCCCTAACTCTGTTCTCTACCGGTGCATCTGCTGTGATGGACACCATTCCTGCCAAACCTGAGGCGCAGGTCACCAAATCCAACTGGACCGTTCACCCCTACAACCAATGGGCCTTCCGCAACGTAGGTCTGCACCCAAGCGTGATGGTGCCGCGCAGTGGTGAAATCACTCAGATCCCAGAGGCCTTAGATGCCAGCATCGCCAATATTGAGTTTGAATACAAAGGTGAGACCTTCACCGTAGACCAAGCGATGATCGGCGATAACACCGATGGCTACATTGTGATTCAGGACGGGAAGGTGTTGCATGAAGCCTACTTCAACGGCTTTACCGAGCGCGATCATCACCTGTGGGCCTCAAGCACCAAGTCGCTGACCGGACAGGCAATGGGCTTGTTGGTCGCTCAAGGTAAAGTGGACGTAGACGCGCAGGTACAAACCTACATCCCTGAGCTTAAAGATACCCACTTCGGGGAGCGTACAGTGCGCGAAGTGCTAAACATGGTGAGCGCGCTGGATTACTCGGAAGACTATGTGAACATGCCTCCGGGTGATTTCAGTACTGAGTATTTCCGCCGTCTGGGCTTTATTCCTGCTTACGACTTGATGGCCATCGACCCAACTCAAGACAGCACGCCACGCGGCTTGCTGGAGTTTGCGCCAATGTTTAAGCAAAACCCCGATCTTGAGCCGTCACATACTTATGAGTACCACTCGCCTAACGTCGATGTGATTGGTTGGATCATCAGCCGCGTATCGGGCCAGCCGCTGCAAACCTTTGTTGCCGATAACATCTGGAGCAAGCTAGGCACCGAGCATGACGCCTTCTTTATGGCCGATAACACCTTCACCGCCATTGCCACCGGTGGTTTTAACACTACCTTGCGTGACTTCGCCCGAGTGGGTTTAGCCATGGTCAATGACGGCGAGTACAACGGCCAGCAAGTATTCGATAAGGCTTGGGTACAAGACACCTTTACGCTAAGCGATGAAGAGCGTTTGCACACCCAGCGGAGTATCTACAAGCAAGCTGACACCGCTGTGTACGACGAGTGGCTGGAAGGCTACAAGAACTTCCTATGGGTGCACGACAGCGAAAAAGGCATCGCTACCTACCGTGGGGTGTTCGGCCAAGTGCTTTACATCAACCAAGAAAAAGACTTGGTGATTGCCACGTTCTCATCGGCCGAAAGTGCCTCTAACGCTGCACGTCCAACCAACCGCCCTCGCATGGCTGCCTTCGAGGCGATTGCCGACAGTATCAACTAGTTGAAACTGTATATGCAGAAAAGCCACCCTTATTATTGGGTGGCTTCGACTTGCTACTGCTACAAATAGACGTTCACTACGGTGAGGCTAGTTGCTCAGCTCTGGGATGTCCCAATCTGAGATATCTGTGTACCCCTCACTCCAAATCTCTGATACCTCGCCTGTGATAGGGTTGTAGTCCATCACAATCACACCCATCGCCTTTTCAGCTTTGTAATAAGGTGCGAGACGGCGAATGGAGTCTTCATCGCCTTGTAACTCCAGGTAGCCTGAGTCACTGATAAACCACCCTTGTTTGTTGGATATCTGTGTGTCTTCCGGGCCGATGTTTGCGCGAACCAGTGCACCATCCTCTTCTAAGATCCAAACTCGTAGGACTTCACCTTGCTGGCGACTGCGAGCTATCCGAGCGCCACGGATTTCTTGGTCGCTAAAGCCCAGGTCTTCGCCGCATTGCGCGAGAGCCGAGGTGAACGCGGCGTTGGTTGCTTCACTGCCGGTTAGCTCAATCTCACAATCACTTTCGCTAAAGAAACGTGCGTTGTAGCTGTCTAAGGAGCTCGAGTAAACAATAGCTGCAATCGCATTTTCACTTAACGCTTGGTCCATCAAAGGACCCACTAAGCCCGGTAAGTCGTCAATGTTACGGCCCCAAGATTCGACAAACTCCCGCTGGTAGTTGCTTGATGCGTATTTTTGGCCACTATTGTCGAAGGTTGGGTTAAAGTCGTCCAACAGAGCATCTTCGACTCGGAAGTGATCCCAGCTGGTATAGGTGCGGGTTTCTGCATCTAGGGTTGTGATGGTTTCAGCAAACTGGCTGAATACCGGTGACTCGCCATTGCTATCTACATACTTGGTGTTGGTTGCAGGGTCTAGCAAGTAGCGCTTGGCACTGTGAGAGAATATGGGGTTGCCAGCACTATCGGTAGCGCCTTCAGTTTGGCTGTACTCTTCCCAGTAGTTGAAGTATTGATACCATGGATCGTACTCAGGGTTAGCCCCCCACACGGGGTTGGAGTTACTTTCTATGGTAAGGTCTTCCAGCGTCGTCTCACTGTGCAGAACTTCGTTGATGGAACCGTCAGCCTCCCAGTCCTTGCGTACCTCGTAGATGCTGCGGCCATCGTAGTAGCTATAGTCATCGCGATATTCACGGTAGTCGGCTCGTTCGGTTAGAAAATCGGTATTCTCGTCAAACTCCAAGAACTCGTTGAAGGTGAGAGAGAATAGCTTGTAATCCTCGGTGTAGCGGGTAGTTTCGATGTGGTGCTGGAGCGCCTCGATAGCGCTGTAGTCACCACTCTTATAGGCAGCCGCTAACTCTTCGGCGCTTTCATAGTCCAGTACCCGTTCTGGGAAGTTGTAGTTTGGTGCCCCGCCTGAGTCAACCGGGTTTCCCTCATCGAACACCAAGTAGTAGTCCTCGGTGGTCACTCCATTTTCGGTAATTACCGAGCCTGTTTCATAGATGTGTACTGCGTGAAATACACCGTTGATGCCCTTATCGGAGCGGTGGTCACCCAGCACCTCGAAGTTGCCGCTACTTAGCGTGAGGGTAGTGACTTCTTTACCCTCTGCGAATAGCTGTTGCTCGCCTTGAACATCCAGGTATTCCCAGTACTGGTTAGTCCACTCTTTGGTGTCAAGCGCTTCGTTGACACGGGTTGTAATCTCCACTTTATAGGAGACAGTAACCGCATCATTCATGTTGTAGGGGATGTAGTGCTTGGTGCCTTGTTCACTTTGAAAGCTGACCGTCCAGCCTGCGTTTTCTGGTTCTTGGGCGAGCTCATCTGCATGTTCATTCTGCTCAACCATCGTTTTCACCATGATCTGAGCCATTTCTGAGAGCTCTTCCATTGCGCTGCTATCGTCGCTCAATGCAATGAAATCGCCTTGTAGCATCAGAGTTAACGCTTCCTCTGAGAGCCCTGTGAGCCCCGCCTGCTCAAGTTGCTGGGTATACTCGGACAGCTGAGAGGCTTGCTCGTTAGCCACGAGATTATCGATGGCTGCTTGTAGCTGCTCTGCGTCAATATCGGAATCGCTCAAGCTGCTCAGGCTCTCTGCCAGAGCTTGGTAGATCTGGTGAGTGAAAGGGGTAATGGCTTTGCCTGATAAGCCCTCTTCATCAGTCAGTTTGCTTAGCTCTTCTGAGGTGAAGGGAGGGGTTGTAAGCTTAACCGTCACATTGGAGTTGTCAGTGATTGCTACCAAGCTACCCTCTTTCACGGCGGCGTTGAACTCGTCCATTGAGCTTGGTGGGACCAAGCCCACATCATAGCTGGTGCTGTCTAGCTGAGCGATTACGCTCACGCCCGGTAGCCCCTGCAGTACACTGTCTTCTAGCTCAAATAAGTAGGAGCCATCAAGTTCCGAACGTGTCTGAGGCTCTCCTTCACTGACGAGTTGATCGCCATTTAAGTCCAACCAAACGAGCGCATTGTAGATGTAGCCGTCTACGACGGTTCCAGATAGGGGGGTAAGATCTGCACTGGGTGTGACTTCTGTGGTCGGTGAGTCTCCATCAGAGCCTCCACAACCTGCGAGAAGAAGGGTTAGCAATGCTGTACCGGATATTAGCTTGAGTCGCATGATGTTCTTCCTTGTTTGCTACTGCGAGTTAAAAACTTGGTTTCTAACTACACGTGACATCGATCGTCAGAGTGTAAAAAGGCGAACGCATCTGATAACGTGGGCTCAGGCAAAGGAGTGCATGAAACATCGTTTATCAGAGGCTTTTTATGCTCAAGTCCTCGTAAACAAGAGCCCTACGCCGTCCTGTTAGTTCATCAACACAATGAGCTTTCTAGGCTCCGAGTGTGGCCAGACTGTTTAGTTGAAACACACCCGTGAATTATGAAAATCAGTGATGACTTAGGCATCACCCAAGTGGGGGATAGGGGGGGCTGAAGGCTTGATAGAGATCATGTTCTTGATTGATAGCGCACTGTATTGGAGGGGAAATGTATAAGCGAGTGCTTGGTTCTTCCCAGATCATAGACAATTCAGAATTTGAGTACCTATTTTGCTTCGAGGCGAATCAGCTAGGGGTAGAAAAAGCCTATCTGGCAATAGTCGATAAAGCGCGCAACCCACTCTATGATTTTTCATTTAACATCAGCGCGGATAACTTGCAGCGCTATCTAAGCAATATTCAACATGATGTTTATTTACAGGCTTACCTCAACAATCGGCTATTTGGATCTCTGAGTTACCTTCAAGAAATTGTATCTGCGGATAGCGTTCAGGGGGATGAATTTAACGAGCTGATTCGTCCTGTCATCCGGTTAAATCACTCAGTGAGTGGCCTCGCTAAACTCAGAGGCGGCTCAACAGCTGTATTCAGCACTCATATGGTGAGGAAGCCTACTTTATCAAATTGGTCTCGTTTCAATGATTTATGGCATTTGTTTACCTGTTGGGCGGAGCAAAAGCTGGTAAGCAGGGAGATGGCGACGGTGTTACATCGAATACAAGGCTCAGACAGAGCGCCCTATTCTCACATTATGCTTACCCCAACAGAACGGGTAGTCCTTGAGCTATTGGTTGAGGGGATGGATGGAAGTGAAATTGCGAAGTATCGCCGGGTGTCGAAAGAGACTGTGCGTTCGCAGATCAAGCAAATTTTGTCAAAGACATCGAGCCACAGTCAAAACCAGCTGATTGCGCGGTACTTTAACGGGAGCCTCCACTACTACGGCGATAGCTAACTATTTATGTGTCGAGTAAAGAAAACCCGCTTGCGCGGGTTTTTTCTTACTTACGTGATTCGCAATCCCTCGCGACCCAATTCACAGTGTACTAATCGCGCCTAAGGGCGCTCGCCTGCGGCGATACGGCGCTCGATATCGGCGACCACCTCTGGGAAGTCGGCGATGGTGTCAATCATATAGTGCGGCTTGCTGGCAGAGAGCTTTTCGCGAGCAGTGGCGCGGGCTACATCGAGTGCGGCTGGCGCGGCGTTTTGGTACTGCTCGAAGGTGAGGCCCGCTTCGTTGCCGGAGAGCAGCAAGGCGACAGTCCACATGCCGGCGTTGTGGCCTTCGGTAATGCCCGGTGCGGCATCATCCACCTTGATGCAGCGGCGCACGTCGCTCACTTGTAGCTCCAGTAGGTTTTTCAGTGCCATATGGGCTGCCGGGCGGCCGCCTTGGGGCAGGTCGTCGGTGGCCACTACACAATCTGGCTGGTAGCCGTAGTCGCGGGCGGCGGGGATCAGCACGTCCATCACCTCGCGTGGGTAACCTGAACACGAGCCAATCTTAATCCCCTTGGCTTTCAGCCCATCCACCACCTCGATAGCGTTAAGGATTGGCGCGGCGTGATCGGCCACCTTGGCCTTTTGCAGCGGCATAAAGGCGGCGTAGATGGCGTCGATATCACTCTCGTTCATGGCGCGGCCAAACTGGGCCTGCCAGCGCGCATCCACCGAGGGTAGCTTACCGACCGCTTGAATATGGTCCCATTTGCCTAGGCCCATCGGGGCGCGGGCTTCTTCAAGGTTTATGTCGAAGTCGAAGCCTTGCTTAAACGCTTCAACAAAGATGCTGGTGGGGGCGAAGGAGCCGAAATCGACAATGGTGCCGGCCCAATCGAAGATAACCGCTTGTACAGAAGAAGACGTAGTCATGCTTTTACCTCGTAGTTGTAATCGTGACTGACCTGAGCGATGGCGCGCTCAAAGATATCCAGCGCTTCGCAAAGCTGCTGGCGGGAAGTAATCAGCGGCGGGCTGAGTTGAATCACGTTGCCCTGCGACACCTTAAAGCTCAGCCCGTCGTTCAGGCATTGGTAGAGCACCGCTTCGGCTTCATCCAAGGCGCGCTGTTTGGTGTCTTGGTCGGTGACTAGCTCGATGCCCCACAACAGGCCGATGCCGCGCACATCGCCGATAAGCGGGTAGCGGGCCTGCATGGCGTGCAGGCGCTCGGCCACATAGCGGCTGTCTTCGCGGGTTTTCGCCAGCAGGTTTTCTTGCTCAATCGCCTCGATGGTGCCGAGTGCTGCGGCGCAGCCCAGTGGGCTTTTCTCGTGGGTGTAGTGGCCCAGCGAGACTTGTGCCGCGCTGTTGTACTTGTCTTTGGTGACCATGGCGGCAATCGGCACTAAGCCGCCACCCAGGCCCTTGCCGATGCACAGGATGTCGGGCTCGATATCGTAGGCTTGGTAGGTAAACCATTCGCCGCTGCGGCCCATGCCGTTGGGGATGTCGTCGATAATCAGCAGCACGTTGTGCTTGTCGCAGATCTCGCGGATGCGTTTCCAGTAAGCCTTGCTTGGCACCTGCACGTCGGTGTTGCGCACGCTCTCGGCGATAAAGGCGCCGATACCGCCTTCTTTCTCAATCACATACTCAAGATAGTCGGCGTAGTGCTCGTCGCTGCCATCGGGCGAGGGCAGGGCGCCACGGTAGCTCACCGCTGGTGGAATGCGCTCGACCCCGGCCATCAGCGGCCCCATGCCTTCGCGGAAGCAGGCTTCGCCGCCCACCGAGATGGCATCGAGCGAAGCGCCGTGGAAGGAGTCCCACAATGAGACGACCTTGTAGTTGTTGGTGATAAAGCGGGCCAACTTAAGCGCCATGCCCACCACCGAGGTGCCGCCGGGGGCAAACAGTACCCGGTTTAGCTCACCACCGCAGATCTCGCTCAGTTTCTCGGCGCAATCGATAGCGACCTCGTTGGTAAAGCGGCGCGGCGAAAACGGCAGGCTGGCCATCTGCTCACTCACTCGCTTGACGACCTGAGGGTGGCCATAGCCAAGCTGGTGCACGTTGTTGCCGTGAAAGTCCATGTAGCGCTTGCCGGCGCTATCGACGATGTAGATCCCTTCGGCGGCCTGCAGGCTATCCAGGCAAGGCGTCGACATCGCTTGATGTAAGAAGATGTTGGCATCGCGCTCCAGCAGGGCTTGGGTCTTGGGGTGCTGGATATTGCTGTTCCACTGCTGGCGGGCGGCGGTGGTGTTTACATCGCCTTCGCTGCGCAGGTGTTGTTCACTTTTGGCTTCAGTGTTGTTTAGCTTGTTGCTGTCCACGCTTAGGCCTCCCAGTACATGCTTTGCTGTACGGCGGCAATCAGCCGTTCGATATCGGCCGGATAGACTTCGCCAATGTTGCCGATGCGAAAGCAATCGGCGTTGGACACCTTACCCGGGTAGATCACAAAGCCGCGCTGCTTAAGGTTTAGATAGAAGCGTTTGAAGTCGTAATCGCTGTGTTCGGGCGAGTGGAACGAGGTGATAATCGGCGAGTGCAGCGACTCATCCAACAGCGGGGTGAAGCCCAGCGAGCGCATGCCCTGCACCAAGACCTTTTGGTTCTCTTTGTAGCGTTTGTGGCGGGCAGTAACGCCCCCTTCATCTTCCAGCTCAAGCAGCGCTTGGTAGAAGGCGCGTACGGTATGCGTGGGTGAGGTAAAGCGCCACTTGCCGTGATTCACTTCCATGCAATGCCATTGGTCATACAGGTCGAGGCTGAGCGAACGCGCCTGCCCCTTGCATTTCTCCAGCTCGCTTTGCTTTGCAATCACAAAGCCAAAGCCCGGTACGCCCTGAATACACTTGTTGGCCGAGCTAATCAAAAAATCGATACCCAGCTCGCCCACGTCCATTGGGATACCGCCGAAGCTCGACATGGCATCGACGATCATGGTCTTGCCATGGTCCTTGGCCAGCTTACAGATGGCCTCGATGGGGTTGAGTATGCCGGTGGTGGTCTCGCAATGCACCGTTGCCACATGGGTGATGCTGTCATCCTGTTTAAGGTGTTGGGCAATGGCGTCCAGCGATGGCTGAGCGGTTTCGCCCGGTGCCACCACTTCACAAGCAATGTTCAGGTAGCTGGCAATCTGGGCGATACGTGCGCCATAAGCGCCATTGTTGACCACCAATAGTTTGCCCTGCGGGTCAATGGCGCTGCCGATGGTAGCTTCCACCGAGGCGGTGCCGCTGCCTTGCATCAGCACACTGGTATAGCCGGGCTGACTGGTTGCCAGTGCCACCAATTTTCCGCGGATAACTTCGACGATGTCTTTGTTGTAGTCATCGTCCCAGGTGCACCAGTCTTTTAGCATGGCGACCCGCACCGATTCCGAGGTAGAGAGCGGGCCGGGCGTGAGCAGTAGGTAATCGTTTTTCATATTAATCAATTTGGACTATACCAGAGTTGCTGCAAACTCTAACAACCCGCTATGGCGCGGTAAATAGCTCTCCAACCAGTGTCATAAAAGATTCACGGGTGGTTTTGCTCATCCATCACAGACGAGCACGATTTAGAAAAACTGACATTTTTCGTTCATGCAAACGTCATATATCCCGCCTACCTTAAAAACCACCAAACTGGTACAGACCAAAAATCATGAATTTGGAGATAATCATGAAAAACCGTTTTGCTTTAGGAACTCTGGCTGCCGCAGTCGCTTTGATGAGTAATGCCGCTGTGGCTGCTCAAGAGGTGACGGTTTACACTGCGTTTGAAACTGACATCCTGGCTAAATACAAGAATGCTTTTGAAGCTGAAAACCCAGGGATTACCATTAAGTGGGTACGCGACTCAACCGGCATCATGACCGCTAAGTTGTTGGCAGAAAAAGCAAACCCACAAGCCGAAGTGGTTTGGGGCCTGGCTGGCTCTTCCATGGCGCTACTGAAAAACGAAGGCATTCTTCAGCCTTACACTCCGCAAGGTCTGGATCAGCTACGTGCTAGCCTGAACGACCCACAACAGCAGCAAGCATGGTACGGCAATGACGCGTTCTTCAACGCAATCTGCTTTAACGAAGTGGTTGCGCAGCAGCATAACTTGTCTAAACCAGAGTCTTGGGAAGACCTGACCAAGCCTGAGTACCAAGGCCACATCGCCATGCCAAACCCTGCCTCTTCAGGCACTGGCTACATGCAGGTATCTGCGTGGCTGCAAAACATGGGCGACGAGCAAGGTTGGGACTACATGGCTCGCCTGGATGACAACATCGCTCACTACACCCACTCTGGCTCTAAGCCTTGTGTACAAGCTGCGATGGGCGAAGTGGCAATCGGTATCTCCATGGCTAGCCGTGGCGCAAAGCTGAAGACCCAAGGCGCTCCGATTAAAGTGATTACCCCTGAAGGCATTGGCTGGGAATCAGAAGCCGTTGGTCTGGTTAAGCCATCTGAAGCTGCGCAGCGTGTGGTTGACTGGTCCATCTCAAAAGCGGCGAACGAGCTGTACGTTGAGATGTACCCAGTGGTTGGCCACGTTGATGTGAAAGCAGAAGTTGCCAACTTCCCAGATGTGGAAGCGAAAATGGCAGAGATGGACTTCGCGCGTATGGGTGATGAGCGTGCGGTGGTACTGAAAGATTGGTCTGACCGCTTCGATGCGAAATCAGAGCCTAAGTCTTAATTCGCGATTGCTCTAGATAGCTTCGCTATCTAGCTACCTGAACGGCTGAAGCTTGGTGTGTCATTGCTTCGGCCGTTTTTTATTGCTCCTCGATACATACTTAATCCGAGCCGAACCTATGAACGATCAACAAATCAGCCGCGAACAGGGCGATGTTAACCTGTCCGAGCAGCGCTCTCAGTTTCAACAGCAACACCTAGACCCGTGCTCCCGCGAACTGGTAGAGAAAGACCAGCAGCTGTTTTTACACCAGAGTCTGAGCACACCGGTGCTGCATGCACTTAGTCATTCCGAAGGCGCTTACATTGTCGATATGGCGGGCAAGCGCTACCTCGATTGCCACGGCAACGGAGTACATGCCGCTGGCTTTAACAATGACTACGTGTGTGAAAAAGTGGTGGAAGCGCTGCGCAGCAAGAACACCTTCACCTCGCGCCGCTACACCAACTCCAACATCGTTGGCTTGGCGGAAAAGTTGATTGCGGTGACCCCTGTAGGGCTGGATCGGGTATCGTTCTGCCCGGGTGGCTCCGAGGCTATTGAGCTGGCGGTATCGATTGCTAAGTCTTACACCAACAAATGGAAGACCATCTCGTTTTGGGACTCCTACCACGGCAACGGCTTCCAATCGGCCAGCCTGGGCGGCGAGCGCCTGTTCAAAAAACGCCTTGGTCCGATGGTACCGGGCGCGCTGCATGTGGACTTCCCCAACTACCAGAACAACCCTTGGGGCTTCACCGAGCAGCGACAAGTTGACGATGAGATCCTCCGCCAGATGCGCACCTTGTTTGAAAAGGAGGGCGATATCGCCTGTGTGGTGGGTGAGCCGATCAGTGCCACGCCGGTGATGCCGACGCGCTACTTCTGGCAGCAGGTCAAGTTGCTGTGTGAAGAGCACGGGGCGCTGTTGATCTTCGATGAGATCATCGAGGGCTTCGGTCGCACCGGTAAGGTGTTTGCCTGCGAGCACTATGTGACTCCCGACATCTTGGTACTGGGCAAGTCACTGGGTGGCGGGCTGATGCCGTTTGCTGGCGTGGTGGTTAACGAGAAATACAATGTGTTGGAGACCCAGTCGGTAGGCCATTACACCCACGAGAAAAATGGGCTGTGTGGCGCGGCAGGTCTAGCGATGATTGAGTATCTCGAGATGCATCAACTGGTGGAAAACTCCGCCAAGTTGGGTGAGTACTTGATGGAACGCTTCAAGCAGATGCAAACGAGCAACCCCATCGTGGGCAGTGTTGATGGCATCGGCCTGCATATCGGCCTTGAGATCCTGAGCGCTGATGGCTGTGGCCAGCGTGGGGTCGAAGAAGCAGAGCGGATCATGTACCAGTGCTTCGAGAACGGTCTGGCGTTTAAGTTGATTGAAAGCAGCATTATTACCCTGCGCCCATCGCTGGTGATCACCATGGAGGACGCCAAGTTTATCGCCGACACCATTGAGGCGGCCATCGTGGCAGCGCTGGCGTAACGGCGCGGTATCGCATTACCAGACGCGTTGCCAGAGAGGCATAGCAGTTTATAATCAAGCGATTAGCAAACTGCATGGTTATTTCCTATGAGCCTGACCAGCCTCTCTCCTTTCCCCTTACTCTATCAATACAATACGCGGGTCGAGCTGCGTAAGCTCGGCGAACAGCTTGGCCGAGCCGCTACCCTCGATGATATTGATGATGCCTTGTTACAAGCACTTAGCGAGCAAGGCTTTCAGTGGCTGTGGCTGCTGGGCGTGTGGCAGACCGGGCCGCTTGGCCAGCAGATCTCGCGCCAACACCCCAGTTGGCAGGAGGAGTTTCGCCATACGCTGCCCGATCTAAGTGATGACGATATCCCCGGCTCCTGTTTTGCGGTGTATGACTATCAGGTGCATGGCGAACTCGGTGGCAATGCCGCGCTGCTGCGGCTTCGCAAGCGAGCCCATGCCGCGGGGCTGCGGGTGATGCTGGATTTTGTCCCCAACCATATGGCACCGGACCACCCATGGCTGGAGTCGCATCCGGACTACTTTATCCAAGGCGATCCGGCGCTGCTTGAGAGCCAGCCTGATAACTATTTTTCGCTAGCAGAGGTTGCGCTAGGCGAGCCTGTACGCATTGTCGCCCATGGCCGCGACCCTTACTTTCCCGGCTGGCCCGATACCGCCCAGCTTGATTACGCCAACCCAGAGTGTCACCGGGCGATGCAGCAAGAGCTATTGCGGATCAGCGAGCTATGCGACGGGCTGCGCTGCGATATGGCGATGCTGCTCGAGCCGCATATCTTTGAGCAGACCTGGGGTCGCGCTTGTGCGCCGTTCTGGCCAGAGGCGATTGCCCGGGTCAAACAGGCCCATCCCGCGTTTTCCTTTATGGCGGAAGTGTACTGGGGGCGGGAGTGGGCGATGCAGCAACAAGGCTTTGATTTCGCCTACGACAAGGAGCTGCTGGATCGCTTGATTGCCGGCGACGCCGAACATATCACCGGCCACCTGCGGGCCGAACCTGACTACCAACATCGTTTGGCGCGCTTTTTGGAAAACCACGATGAGCAGCGCGCCGCCAAGGTGTTTGGCGATAAGCAGCATCAGGCTGCCGCCTTGCTGAGCTACCTAAGCCCCGGCCTGCGCTTTTTCCAGCATGGCCAGCTTGAAGGCTGGCGTACCCATATTCCGCCGCACCTCAATCGCGGCCCGCAGGAGCAGACTAACCCTGAACTTGCGGGATTTTATCGCGATCTGTTGGTGGTGCTCGGGCGCGAAGTGGTTCATCGCGGTCAGTGGTGCTTGCTCGACGCCAAGTTGGCCGCGCCGTTAATTGGCTTTCGCTGGAGTGGTGAAGGGCACCAGCCACTGCTGGTGGTGGTCAACTACAGTGCGCAATCGAGCACTAGCGAACTTGATGTCAGCGAGCTACTAGAGGCTTCTAAGCCGCGCGTGTTAATGCAACAGGGCGCTAGCTTTGCCTCTGATAAGTTTGAGAAGTTCACGTTAGGGCCTTGGGGCTATGTGATTGTGGAAGGGGAGTCGGTTCGCTAGCCACCGCGCTTACTCAAGGCTCGTATATAGGCAAAGATATTCTCCGCATCTTGCGGGCTGAGGATCGTTTTAAATGCCGGCATCCCTTGTTCAGGCTTGCCGCTGAGCACCACTTGGTGGATCAGGTAGGTATCGTTGGTCAGTGGGTTGCGTAGGGTTTGCACCAGGTTGGCCGGGGGGCTGAGTTGCTCGGTGGCCACCGGTCCCTTGCCTTGCGCATATTTGCCGTGGCAGCGCATGCAGTATTCAAGGTACAAATCTTTGCCAAGGGTGGGATTGCCGCCTTTGGCATCGACCAAGTTGATTGAGATAAACACAATGACCAGAATCGCAACGATGGTCATTAGCACGGTTGCAAAAGACTCTATCCCACTGTTCAAACAGACCTCCAGAGAGCGCTATGCTGCCTTTACGTCTGGCTTTGAGCGTAGACCAGTGGCGGCTGTTCTTCCTAAGCTCAAGGCGTTTTCATGGCGCTGTTAACATTTCGCGCCTGCGGAAAAAGGATCATTTGACGATCGCGCGCTGTTGGGCTTATCCACTGAAGCGCTAAACGCCCACCGATTGCCTGCCTGCACTATCGTTGGCTGCTTTAAGGTTGCGATGAGATCTACACGTCGTCATCTTATTGCAATAGTTGCCCTCTACTCTTTGGACTATACCAATATTTAGGGCTGTTTCGCAGTTATGAGCACTTCTGAACATTATCTGGTGATTGACCGTCTGGCCAAGCAGTTTGGCCAGTTCACCGCACTCAAAGAGATTTCACTCCATATCGAGAAAGGCGAGTTTGTGTGCTTTCTTGGGCCATCGGGTTGCGGCAAAACCACCTTGCTGCGGGCGATAGCGGGTTTGGACCTGCCAAGTAGCGGCAAGATCACCCAAAACGGCGCGGATACCACCTTCCTGCCGCCGGAGAAGCGTGACTTCGGGATTGTGTTCCAGTCTTACGCCCTATTCCCCAACCTGACAGTGCAAGAGAACATCGCGCTGGGGCTGAAAAATCAGGGCATGTCCACCCAAGATGCCTTGGGCAAGGTCGAGGAGTGGCTGGCGCTGATTGGCTTGCCGGGCTCGGGACATAAGTTCCCTAATCAGCTCTCTGGCGGTCAGCAGCAGCGAGTGGCTTTGGCGCGTGCTTTGGCCTTGTCGCCGGGCTTGTTGCTATTGGATGAGCCGCTTTCGGCGCTGGATGCCAAGGTGCGCACCCATTTGCGCGACGAGATCTGTCAGCTACAACGCAAGCTGGGCATCACCACCATTATGGTGACTCACGACCAAGACGAAGCGCTCACCATGGCTGACCGTATCGTGGTGATGAACCACGGGGTGATTGAGCAGGTGGGGACCCCGCAGGAGATCTACCAGCAGCCGGCCAGCCGTTTTGTGGCCGAGTTTGTCGGCAAGATGAACTTTATCGAGAGCTCGGTGGTGGCAGAGCGCCAACTAAGAGTTGCTGAGTCTATCTTCGATTCGCCGGAGCTGAGTAACCATCAACCTGAAGTCGGTGAGCTGCTATCACTGGCGGTACGTCCTGAGCGCGTGCGTTTTGTGGACGCGTCAGAGCAAAGCCTGCCAGTGAAGGTCTGCTGCCAGGAGTTTATGGGAGCTTTCTATCGGGTCGAGTGCGAGCTGCTAAACGATAGCGAGGCTGAGCTGGTGATCGCCGATATCGGCATTGAGGCGCACACCAAGCTGGCGTTGCAAGATGGTGATATTCGCCATATCGATATCAGCAGCTGCGGCATGCTGGCCTATCCGTCGGCGCTAGCCAGTTAGGAGAGCACAATGACCACCTTAACCATGTCCAATACCGGCGGCTCTTGGCTCGAACAGCTACTGCGCCGACGTGAACGCTTGAGTCGCGACAACCTGTTGCTCGGCGGTTTGCTGGTGCTGCTGTGTGGCTTTATGGCGATGTTTGTGGCGCTGCCGCTGTGGGCGATGTTCAGTAAAAGCCTGCAGAACCGCAGTGGCGAGTTTGTTGGCCTGGAAAACTTTGCCAACTACTTCGCCTCTCCCGCGCTGTGGCAGTCGCTAACCAACACCCTGACGCTGGGGCTGCTAGTGACTGCGATTGTCACCACCTTAGCGTTTACCTACGCCTATGCGCTGACCCGCTCGTGCATGCCGCTAAAAGGCCTGTTTCAGGTACTGGGTACCGCGCCGATTCTGGCGCCCTCGCTGCTACCGGCGATTAGCCTGATCTTCTTGTTCGGTAACCAAGGGGTGGCCCGTGAGCTACTTGGCGGCAACTCGGTCTACGGCCTGGTGGGCATCGCCATGGGCTTGGTGTTTTGGACCTTTCCCCATGCGCTGATGATCTTGAACACCTCGCTGCGCACCTCGGATGCACGCCTGTACGAAGCGGCCAAGGCGCTGAAAACCTCACCCTTTAAAACCTTTATGATTGTCACGCTGCCAGCGGCCAAATACGGCCTGATCAGCACGCTGATTGTGGTGTTCACGCTAGTGGTCTGCGATTTTGGTGTGCCCAAGGTGATTGGCGGCAGCTACAACGTGCTGGCCACCGATATCTTCAAGCAAGTGGTGGGGCAGCAAAACTTCTCCATGGGCGCGGTCACCAGTATTTTGCTGTTGGTGCCTGCTTTGCTAGCCTTTGTGGCCGACCGCTGGGTGCAGAAAAAGCAGAAGAGCCTGTTCGATACCCGCTCGGTGGCCTATCAGCCAGAACCCAACAAGCTGCGCGATGGTCTGTGCTTGCTCTACTGTGGCGTCATCTCGCTAGCGGTATTAGTGGTGCTGGGCATGGCGGTGTATGGCTCCTTGGTCACCTTCTGGCCGTGGAACAAGACGCTAACCCTGAATAACTACAACTTCGCTGAGATGAGCACCTACGGCTGGTCGCCGTATTTTAACTCGCTACGCTTAGGTGGCTGGACCGCGCTGTTTGGCACCATCATCATCTTTATCGGTGCCTATGCGATTGAAAAAGGCCGCTCTTACGCGCCGATGCGTCAGGCGCTGCAGATGTTCTCGGTGGTGCCGATGGCGGTGCCGGGGATGGTGCTGGGCTTGGGCTATATCTTCTTCTTTAACGACCCGGCAAATCCGCTCAATGTGATGTATGGCACTATGGCGTTCTTGGTGGTCAATACGGTGGTGCACTACTACACCGTGGGGCATATGACCGCGCTGGCGGCGCTGAAGCAGCTACCAGCAGAAATTGAGGCCACTGCCGCGTCGGTGAAGCTGCCCCAGTACAAGCTGTTTTTCAAGGTGACGGTACCGGTGTGCCTGCCGGCGATTTTGGACATTGCCGCCTACATGTTTGTCAATGCACTGACAACCACCTCAGCAGTTGTGTTTTTGTATGCAACCGATACTATTCCTGCTTCAGTGTCGGTGTTGAACATGGACGATGCCGGTCAAACCGGTGCTGCCGCCGCGATGGCGGTGATGATTATGCTCTCGGCGGCTGCGGCGAAGTTGCTGCATATGCTGATAGCGAAGTTGCTGGAAGGCAAAACCCAAGGCTGGCGTAAGCGTTAACACAGGAAAGCAAGTTGCAATATCTAAAAATCAAAGATGCCATTGTCGAGCAGATCGAAGACGGCATGCTCACCGCTCGCCAAAAACTGCCCGCTGAACGTAAGTTGGCGGAGGCCTTCGATACCACTCGGGTCACCCTGCGTGAGGCCTTGTCGATGCTCGAAGCCGAAGGGCGGGTTTATCGGGAAGACCGTCGCGGTTGGTTTGTATCACCCGAGCCGATGTCTTACGACCCAACCCAAACGCTCAACTTCACCAATATGGCCTTGGCGCAGCAGCGCCAGCCGCGCACCGAGCTGCTAGCCGCCAAGCAGGTATTGGCGAGCAAGCATGCAGCCAAGAAGCTCGAGCTACCGCCGTTCTCTGACATATACCGGGTTGACCGGGTGCGTTACCTCGAAGAGCGGCCGGTGCTGTACGTGACCAACTTTATCCGCGCTGAGCTATTCCCGGATCTGCTAAAGCGCGATTGCTCACGAAACTCGCTGACCGATATCTATCGCGAGCACTATGGCGTGGAATACCAGCGTATTCGCTATCGCATCACCACCAGCTCCTTACAAGGCGAGATCGCACAGGCGCTACGGGCCACCGCGGGCACGCCGGCGATGGTGGTGGAGCGTATCAACTACAGCCAGACCGGCGAGCTGATCGATTGCGATATCGAATACTGGCGTCACGATGCCATCACCATCGACTCCATTGCTGAGTTAAGCGCTTAAGGTTTTCTTTCTCTGATGGGTCCAGTCGGGCCCATGTGGTACCGCTATGTCTTTTTTTGCCGCTGCCTTAGTGGTGTTCTCCGCGTTATTGCATGCCGGATGGAACCTGCTGGGTAAATCCAATCAAGGTGGGGTGATCGCTTACGCCCTGTTAGCCGCTCTCGCCGGCTTTGCCTTATTGAGCCCCTTTATCGCGTGGTATCTATTGGTGCTGGATATCACTGCCGTGCCGATGACCTTTTGGGCCTTACTCGGCGTAAGTGGCCTGTCACAGGCTATCTATATTGCCGGTTTAGGCATGGCCTACAAGCAGGCTGACATTGGCTTGGTCTATCCGGTGGCGCGCGCCATGCCGGTGCTGCTGGTGGGCATGGTTACTGCACTGCTGGGGCAGCATCTAGGCAGCGTTGCGTGGTTGGGCTTTGGGCTGATTACTGTTGGCTGCGTACTGGTACCGCTGCAGCGTTTTAGCCAGATCCGGCTCTCCGCCTACCTGAACGGTGGCATGCTTTGGGCGATTGTTGCCGCGTTGGGGACGGTCGGCTACTCAGTGGCCGATAAGCTGGCGCTGGATGTGCTCGGTGGGCTGCCTGCCAGCCACTTTGCTGATTGGCAGCATGCGCTGTTCTACGTGGGCATCCAGTTTGGGGCGATGGCTCTGCCGCTGGCGATAATGTTGGTATGTTTGGGTACTGATAACGGTTTTGTCGCTGCCTGGCGCTGTCGCCGAGCCGCAGCATTGACCGGATGGATGATGGCCGCCACCTATGGCATCGTGCTATACGCCATGACCATGGTAGAGAACGTCAGCTATGTGGTGGCGCTGCGCCAGATCAGTATTGTGTTTGGATTGGTGCTAGGCGTTTGGGTGCTGAACGAGCGCTGGTATCACACCCGTGGTGTCGGCGTGCTGCTGATCATCGGTGGCTTGGTGCTGGCACTCAGCTAATTACCTGTTGCTTGAGTTTGGGCACAAAAAAGCGCCAATCAAGGATTGGCGCGAATTGCACTTACATTACTAGGATGTGTTGCGAGAAAAGCGTTAATTGGTGAAGACTGGCCCTGTGCCCGTTGACCACAAGATCACGGTGGAAATCATAATGCACACCAGCATCACCAAGCCCACGGTGACCAAGCTGCTGGCATAGATAAAGCCGCGCTCCTCAGGGATGTGCATAATAATCGGCACTCCGGTGTAGAGCAGGTAGACCGCATAAGCCACACCCACCAGACCGGCCAACATCACAAACCATGGTTCCGGATACAAAGTGGCAAAGCCCACCATAAACAGCGGCGTCGCCACATAGGCGGACAGCTCCAGAGTTTGCTGATAGGTGGTATCGGCATTAAAGGTTTTAGCCATCCACAGCGCCGCATAGGCCAGACTCATTACGCCGATGGTGAGTGCGCCGTACATCGCAACCGACATATACAGTGCGCTGCCTGCGGTTAAGTAGAAGCGGTTATCACCGACATGCCAGCCGATGTGAACGGTAGAAAAGTAGCTGCAGATGGCGGGAATAAGTGCCACCAGCAACAGGTGTAACAGACTGGCACCGATGCCCTCGTGGTGCTGATCGATGTCCTTCCATTCTTCTTTTGTATGTGAAGCGAGTCCCCAAACATGACTAAAAAGCATTGCTGATCCCTCAATCAAAAGTTAACAACTGTGTAACATCGTTTATCTAGTAATGAACGAGGAATGCGGGGGAGTCAAGCCTGTAGAGCGGAACTTTTTATGGCACGTGGTTGTTGTCTGAGGCGGTTAATCGCTTAATAAACAAACGATTAAGTGAATGGCAGGGCCTAATCGGCGGCGCTGCCACAACACAGTTTATTGAGCTTGATCAAGCTCCAGTTGCTCGCCATTAGCAGTTAACACGATGGCCTCAGGGGTGACTTTAAGCACGCTGCTTTGGCTGTACCAGTCGCCCAGAACGATGCGCTGGCCGTGCTTACCGTTGTCGCGTGGGTGGAACGCCGGGCGATGGGTGTGGCCGTGGATCATGTAGTCGAGCTTCATGCGGAAGAAGCGCTGTTCCACCTCGTCGGCATTCACATCCATGATTTCGAAGGTTTTTCCCTTCTTGGAGCGTTTGCTGTTACTGCGAATGCGCTCGGCGATCTTCTCGCGCACAAACAGCGGCATAAGTAAAAACAGCCGACGTAGCCAGGGGCTTTGGGTTTTACGGCGATACTCTTGGTACTGCACATCGTCGGTACAGAGGGTGTCACCGTGTAGGATCAGCACCTTTTTGCCGTATAAGTTAAGCAGGTGCTCTTCTTCGAGCAGCACCATGCCACAGGCCTTGGCGTAGCGCTTGCCCAACATAAAGTCGCGGTTGCCATGGATGTAATAGCAATCTACACCTTGCTGGCTCAGTGCTTTGAGCTTGTCGGCCACATCGCGGGTGAGGGCGGAGGTGTCATCATCGCCAATCCAGTATTCGAACAGATCGCCGAGGATGTAGAGGGCGTCTGCGCCGGGGGCGTCCTTGCTGAGAAATTCCAGAAATGCCCCGACGATGTCGGGGCGTTCCTCACTCAGATGGAGATCGGAAATAAAGTAACTGTGCACGGCTTAGTCGGCAACGGTCACTGATTCGATCACGATCTCTTCCAGTGGTACGTCTTGGTGAACGTAACCAAAGTTGCCGGTGGCGACGCCTTTGATCTTGTTCACAACGTCCATGCCTTCGGTCACTTTACCGAATACACAGTAGCCCCAGCCTTCGGTGGTTTCTGCTTTGAAATCCAGGAAGGTGTTGTTGTTCACGTTGATGAAGAACTGGGCAGACGCTGAATGCGGGTCCATGGTACGCGCCATAGCGATGGTGCCAGTCTCGTTAGACAGGCCATTGTTGGCTTCGTTTTTAATCGGAGCGCGGGTCTCTTTCTCTTCCATACCAGAGGCCATGCCGCCGCCCTGAACCATAAAGCCATCGATTACGCGGTGGAAGATGGTGCCGTTGTAGAAACCATCGCGCGCGTAGGTCAAAAAGTTAGCCGCGGTTTCTGGCGCTTTTTCAGCGTCCAGGCTTAGGGTGATGTCGCCCATGTTGGTGTGTAGAGTAACCATCGTGTTTCCTTAAACAGTCTGTTTGTCGTTGAGCCCCGATTCTAAACGCATCCACCGAGGAAATCAGCTGTTTATTCCGATACACGGTGCTAGAATACGGGCCTTTATATCAGTACTAATCAGTAATCAGGAAGCTTGTCGATGTTGCAAATCTACAACACTCTCACCCGTAAGAAAGAAGTGTTTAAACCTTTAGTTGAAGGAAAGGTGGGAATGTATGTCTGTGGTGTCACCATCTACGATTACTGTCACATCGGCCATGCCCGCACCTTCGTCTCATTTGATACCGTAGCCCGCTACCTGCGTTGGTCTGGCTACGACTTGACCTATGTGCGCAACATCACCGATGTTGACGACAAGATCATCAAACGCGCTGCCGAAAACAACGAGAGCTGCGATGCACTCACCGAGCGCTTCACCAAGGCGATGCACCAAGATTTCGATGCGCTGAATATGATTCGCCCCGACATCGAGCCTACCGTGACCACCCATATGGATGAAATCATCGAGATCATCCAGAAGCTGGTGGACAAGGGCTACGCTTACCAAGCAGACAACGGCGACGTGTTATTTGAAGTAAGCAAGTACGACGAATACGGCAAGCTGAGCCAGCAAAACCTCGAGATGCTGCAAGCCGGTGCCCGTGTCGAAGTCGAGCAAGACAAGCGCGATCCACTGGACTTTGTGTTGTGGAAGCAAGCTAAGCCGGGTGAGCCAGAGTGGGACAGCCCATGGGGCAAAGGTCGCCCGGGTTGGCACATCGAGTGTTCAGCGATGAACATGAAGCACTTGGGCGATGTGTTCGACATCCACGGCGGTGGCTCGGATCTGGCCTTCCCGCACCACGAGAACGAAGTGGCGCAGAGCTGCTGTGCCCACGACACCAACTACGTGAACTACTGGATGCACTCCGGTATGGTGCAGGTGAACAAAGAGAAGATGTCCAAGTCCTTGAACAACTTCTTCACCATCCGCGATGTCTTGGAAGTGTACGACGCGGAAACCGTGCGCTACTTCCTGCTGTCGGGCCACTACCGTAGCCAGCTGAACTACTCAGAAGACAATCTCAAGCAGAGCCGTGCATCCTTGGAGCGCCTGTACACTTCCTTGCGTGATGTAGCGCCTCAGCCGGTATCCGATGAGCTGGCCGCGCCTTACCGCGAGCAGTTCAAGCAGGCGATGGACGATGACTTCAACACGCCAGAAGCCTTCCCGGTATTCTTCGAGCTGGCCAAAGAGATTAACCGCCTGAAGAGCGAAGATGCGGCCAAGGCTGGCGAGTATGCACAGCTACTGTTGGAGCTAACTGCAGTACTGGGTATCTGTCAGCAAGAGCCTGCCAGCTTTTTGCAAGGCGACCAAGGTGGCGATGAAGCGGCCGAGATCGAAGCGCTGATTAAAGCCCGCAACGAAGCTCGCGCAGCTAAAGACTGGGCAGCGGCCGATGCCGCGCGTGATGCTCTGAACGCGCTGAACGTGGTGCTGGAAGATGGCCCACAGGGGACCACTTGGCGCAAAGCCTAGGCACTCGCTGCTATTGTAAGTAATCGAAAAAGCCACAACCTCGGTTGTGGCTTTTGTTTATCTAGATGAATTAAGCTGTTAGCTTCGGGCTTCGGGCTTCGGGCTTCGGGCTTCGGGCTCATTATTGTTGTGGTGGTCTAGTAAGGGGAAGATTTGCGGGTTATCCAAGGCATCATCGAGTTTGTTCAATGTAAACGCGCTTTGACCAGCCCTGAGCAACAGCGCAATGGTTCTGAGCAACAGCACAACCGCTTTCCAGACCATCCGCTTTCTGCCGCCGAGCGCCAAGGGCTGAGCGATTGGCAGGTATTACGCAGCTGGCGCGCTCAAGCGAACAGTTCTTTGCTAAGCGGCGCTCCACTGCTAAACAGTGTCTCTTTGCATTGGTTTAGCCTGCTGGGCGCTCTGCTCGGCATTACCACCATGTTTGGTCTGCTTTCCTACTCGGGCCAACAGCCTATCAACCTTCTTTATCTGTTACTGGTGTTTGGACCACTGCAGTGGCTGATGATGGCGCTCTCCTTGCTGAGCTTACGCGGGCAGGGCATCGCCTGGGTGAAGCTGATGCTACGCAAACTGCCGGTGGAGGGCTTGCCCTCGCAAGTTAGGCGCTGGGTGCTATTCTACCTCTCCCATTGGACTGGCCTGTGTTTTGCCATCGGTGCTGCGCTGTGTTTGTTGGTGATGGTGCTGGTACAAGATCTGGCCTTTGTCTGGGCCACCACTATTGAGGTGGGCGCACAGGGGCTTAGTGCGCTACTGGTAAGCCTGTCTGCGCCATGGAGCGCTTGGTGGCCTGCTGCTGGTGTTGACCCGCAACTGGTGGCGGATACCCAGTTTTTCCGTATGAGCGGTGCTAACCAACTAGTGAACGCCAGCCTGTATGGCCGCTGGTGGCCGTTTGTGTTGGCCTTTGTTCTGTTTTACTGCCTGCTGCCGCGAGCGGTGTTGTTTGCTGTGGGCAACTGGCGCTGCGCCAAGTTGTTAGACGGGCTACCTGCCGCCGATCCGCAGATTGCGGCTTTACTGGCCCACTGGCGTGCCCAACAAGTCGACACCAGCAGTGCGGTGGAAGATGCCCATGTTGCGCTTGACTCAAGCGCGGCTAGCGACAGCATCCAAGTGCTGACTGAGCTGCCAAGCCCGCTGCTTTACTGGGGGCTGGAGCCGCACGAGCTGAGTGTACTTAGCCCGAATGACGGTGAGCGGCGGCCGCTCAGTCAAGCCCGTGGCGATGAGACGATGTTGCTGGTCCCCGGCTGGGAGCCGCCCCTGGGTGCACTGGCGGATAGCTTGGCCAGCTCCGTGGTTGAACAGCTTAGCTTGGTGTTACTGCCGCTGGATGGGGCGCTCAGCGATGCCGATATTCACAGCTGGCAGCTGTTTGCTGAGGGCCAAGCGAAGCTAAGCGCGTTGTATCTGTTGGAGGGGAAGCATGCCTAAGTTTGTAGTGGTCGGTCACCCCAATAAAGGAAAGTCCAGCCTGGTGGCAACGCTGGCGCAAAACGATCAAATCGGCATTTCGGCGCTCTCTGGCACCACGGTAAAAGCCACTCATTACGCGATGCAAGCCTCTGGCACACTCTGCTATGAGTTGGTCGATACCCCCGGATTTCAGCGGGCAGAAGCACTGCTGGCCATCTTGCGCGAACAAGCCGATGACGCAGCTCGCCGCGCTGAGGCGATAACTAGCTGGCTGGCCCAAAACGGCGATGACTTCCCAGACGAGCGGGCCTTGCTGGCACCGGTAATGGATGAGGACGCCGCACTTATTTACGTGGTGGACGGCGCCAAGCCCTATCGTAGCCACTACGAGGCGGAGATGGAGATCCTGCGCTGGACCGGGCGACCGCGGCTGGCCATTATCAATCCGATCAACGGTAATCGCTATGCCGAGCAATGGCGTAGCGCCCTCGATCAGTACTTCAGCTTGGTGGTGGACTTTGACCCCTTGCTAGCCAGTTTCGAGCAGCAGTTGGCGCTATTGCGTAACTTCGCCACCCTAAAACAGAGCTGGCAACAGCCATTGGCCCACGCGATTGATGCGCTTCAGCAGCAACGTGAAGACAAGGTGGAAGCGGCGCTTAATCAGCTGCAATCTGGTCTAGAGGAGCTGCTGAACTTCCGCTTGAGCAGTCCCGTGGGGCAACAGGATGAGGCAGCCAAGCAAAAACTGTTCACCGACTATAAGCAGGCCTTGCTGCAGCACGAGCGCGCGCTGCGTGAGCGGCTGCAAGCCAGTCTGTCCCACTATCACTACCAGCAACCCGAGGAGCAGATGCTGCTTGATAGCAGCGAACTGTTCGACCCCAAGCAGTGGCAACTGTGGGGGCTGCCACGCAAGCAGCTTACCTGGCTGGCGGCGGGCTCCGGTGGTGCGGCTGGCGCTATGGTGGATTTGGGTCTTAGCGCGGGCACCTTTATGCTTGGCGCGGTGGTGGGATCGGTGGCCTCGGCTGGCAGTGTTTGGCTGTGGGGCGACAAGTTGGCCAAGGTGTCGAGCAACAGCAAACGGCAGCAGCTGACCATTGGTCCGGTTAAGAATCTGGCATTCAGCTGGGTGTTGCTGGCTCGTCAGCTTTATCTCATCGACAGCCTGTTGGGGCGCAACCATGCCCGTCGGGATATTCCCGATCTGGAGCAGCTTGCGCAGGCGCAACAGCAGACCCGAGCACGTCTGGAGGCCTTGGGACAAAAGGAGAAGCTACAGATAAGTCTTTGGCTACAAGGGCGAAAAGTGCCGGGCAATCAGCAGAAAACACTGCAAATACTAAAAACTCTTCTTGTTTATCGCTAACTCCGTGCTACAAAGCACGGCAGTTTGTGATATCGCTCAAACATAGCGTGTTAACAATGTGATCTATTGAGCAGGTTAACAATACATTGCTTGTTGTTTGCTTCCCCCTCATTGGATGATGGCCGTGGCTGTAGATCAAGGATTGATTGTTTGCCAATCTGGATTGTACCTGCCGATTATCAGGGATGCTTAATCATAATAACTGCGACCGTAATCGGTGTGATCTGCTCTGTTTGGCTAATACAGAGCGACCCCAAACCAGGAGCCCGCGCATAGACGCAAACTATAGCTCCGGTCACAGCCCGTAAGTCCGAAGAGACACATAAAAAATACGGGAAAGTACAATGACAACAGTAACTAAAACCGCCGCCAGCTTGCTGGCCGGCTTGGCGCTGGGCTATGCCTCCAGTGTCAGTGCAGTACCGCGTACCGCCTTTGTCCACTTGTTCGAGTGGAGCTGGGAAGACGTGGCAACCGAATGTGAAACCTACCTTGGGCCAAAAGGCTTTGCTGCAGTACAGGTTTCTCCCCCTAACAAACACATCGACGGTGGCCAGTGGTGGACCCGCTATCAGCCTGTGGGCTACTCCTTTGATAGCCGCAGTGGTAACCGCGGTCAGTTCCAAAACATGGTGCAGCGCTGTAAGGCGGCTGGCGTCGATATCTATGTCGATGCGGTGATCAACCATATGGCGGCCTGGGATCGCAACTTCCCAGAGGTGCCCTATGGCTCCAACGACTTCCACAACTGTACCAGCGACATCAACTATGGCGACCGTTGGCAGATCCAAAACTGCGACCTCTCTGGCCTGAACGATCTAAAAACCGAGTCGGATTACGTGCGCCAGAAGATTGCTGATTACATGAACGATGCCATCAGCATGGGCGTGGCGGGCTTCCGAATTGATGCCGCCAAGCATATCCCTGCAGGCGACATCGCCGCTATTAAGGGCAAGCTCAACGGTAATCCTTACATCTTCCAAGAGGTGATTGGCGCCGGTGGTGAGCCGGTTCGTCCCACCGAGTACACCTATATCGGCGATGTGACCGAGTTTGGCTATGCGCGTTGGCTTGGTCCCGCCTTCCGTGAAAGCAATATTGCCCAGCTCAAAGACATCGGCACCTCAATGGAGCTGGCCAGCTCCAGCGCGGTACCGTTTGTTACCAACCACGACGAAGAGCGCCATAACCCTAACGGCCCTATCTGGCATGGTGTGCAGGGCAATGGCTACTTCCTGGCCAACGTATTCATGCTGGCCTATCCCTATGGCTATCCGAAGGTGATGTCGGGCTATTACTTTAACGGTGACTTCGACATGGGGCCGCCAAGTTCGGGCATCCACACCGGCAATGCCTGTGGCTTTGATGGCGGCAGCTGGGTGTGTGAGCACCGCTGGCGCGGGATTGGCAACATGGTGGCGTTCCGTAACCATACTGCCGATGCCTGGCATGTGTCGGACTGGTGGCAAAACGGCAACGACCAAATCGCCTTTGGACGTGGTGGTAAAGGGTTCGTGGTAATCAACAAGCGTTGGGGCAGCGATTTGAACCAAAGCCTCAACACCGGAATGCCCGATGGCGAGTACTGTAACATCATCGAAGCTGACTTTAATGAGTCGACCGGTGCCTGTGTACTGGGCGAAGGTGCAACCGGCCCTGCCACGATTACCGTGAGCGGTGGCTATGCCAACTTCAGCGTTGCCGGTGATAGCGCAGCGGCGATCCACGTCGGCGCTAAAGTGGGTGCAGGCTGTGGCAATGATTGTGGTGGTGGCGGAGGCGGCAGTGAGCCAGATTCTCCGGTATCTGCGAACTCAATCTGTATTGATGGTAGTGCCGGGCTGCAAACCCTTTACTACTGGGCGGCGCAGCCAAGCGGTGCATTGGCCAATGCTACTTGGCCGGGCGTTGCAATGAAGCAAAATGGTGGCTTCTACTGCCACGATCTTGGTGTCGAGTTAACCAGCATTAACGTTATCTTTAGCAACAACGGTAATGGCCAGACCGATGATCTGAGCGCCCCGGGCGCTGGCTGTTATCAAGGCGGTAGCTGGAAGACCCTGCACGATTGCGGCTTCGAGGTTAACGGCGATGGCGGCACCACTGGCGATAGCAAGGTGTGTTACGACAACCAAGCGAACTTCAACAGCCCAACCCTTTACTACTGGGCGGTGGAAGCAGAAACCGCGGTTGCTAACGCTCAATGGCCTGGTGTAGCGATGACCCAGCAAGATGGTCACTACTGCCATGACTTTGGTACCGCATTGTCCAAGCTCAATGTGATCTTCTCCGATGCGGGTGCTAATCAAACCGCTGACCTCAGCACGACTGGTGCAGCACTGTGCAACAAGCTGGGCAGTTGGGTAGCGCTGACCAACTGTATCAGCGGTGGCGGCAATGGTGGCAACGGCGGCAGCGGTGGTGATGAGAGCTGGTACTTCCGCGGCACCGCTAATGGTTGGGGCACTACCTTGTTGGAGTACGATGCGGCTTCAGGCGTGTACTTCACCGTGCAAAGCTTCAACGGCGAAGAGAGCCCAGCCCGCTTTAAGATCGATGACGGCAGCTGGAGTGATTCCTACCCAGCAGCTGACTACCAAGTGGGTGATTTTGCGACCTATCGCATCACCTTTGACAGTGCAAGCAAAGCGATTGGCGTAACCCGCCAGTAATCTATTCCATCTGTCTCTTCCATCCATCTTTGCCCGGCTTAGGCCGGGCCTTTTTATGCCTGCGAAACAGACTCTAGAAGCTGCTTGGCGAACTCCAAGCTCTCGTCGATCAGTGCATCGTTGCAGCCCAGATAGTTGGCGGGCTCACACAGCGCGCGGATCTCCTCGATTCTGAACAGGGCGGTGAGCTCGGGGCTGGCGAGTAGCATCTGTTCGAGCTGCATATCGCTGCTGGCTGCCTTATCGATAATCCCTTTAACCAGCGCATAGCCTTGGCTACGACCTAGTTTGTCTGCCACCGCCATCATCACCGCTTCTGACATGATCAGATTGCGTGATGCAGCGAAGTTGCGACGCATGTTTCGACGATTGACCACCAAGTTGTCGAGCAGCCCTTGGGCGCGCTCCAATGCGGTGGACAGTGCCAGGCAGGACTCGGGCACTAGCGACCAGTTGAGCATGCGCATCGAGGCGGCCCGCACATCTTGCTGGTCCATCAGGTTGGGAGCCGACGAGGCATACATCCAGCCCATGCGCGACAAGGTTTGCAGCATGTTGCTGGCGCGAGGGTTGGACTTGTGGGGCATGGTACTAGAACCGCCGCCGCCTTCGCCCTCTTGGGCTTCGGCAAGCGCAGCGCGGCCCATCAGCTCTATATCGTTGGCAATCCGACACAGCGTGCCATGAACAATGGCAAAGCTCTGAATCGCCTCGACAATGTTATCCATACTGGCATTCCACAGCCCCACCGGCTGACTCAGCCCCAGCTTATCCATCAAGCGGTTGCGCAGCGCCAGCCCTTGCTCGCCGATAGAAGAGAGATTACCCACCGCACCGCCGTACATTCCGGTGATGGCCCGCGGAGTCAGTTGGTCAAGGCGCTGTAAGTTGCGGCACATCTCACTCAGGTATGAGGCCAGCTGCAGGCCCCAGGTGGTGGGAAGGGCATCTTGCGAGTTGGTGCGCGCCACCATCACGCTGTCGCGGTGCTGATCGCTGAGCTCGGCCAAACGCTCAATCAGGCCAAGCATCTGTTTGCGTAGCAGCGTCAGGGCGTCTTTCAAGCGCATCGCTTGCCCAGTATCGAGCAGGTCTTGGGTGGTACAGCCCCAATGCAGGTAGCGCTTCACCAAGGGATCGGCCGCCTCGCTGATTTGATCCACCATCGGTTTAATCGCCAGCCCAACCCGGCGGGTGTCCTCGGCCAGACGCTGCCAGTCGATGGCCTCGGGCTTAGCTGCTGCTGCGATAGCTGTGGCTGCCTCGGGCGGGATAATCCCAAGCTCGGCCTGCACGGCGGCGATTTCGCTTTCAAAGCGGAGCCAGCATGCCAGCAAGTGTTGCTCAGACCAGATCGTTTTCATCTGTGCTTGGGTGAATAGCGGCGAGTACAGTGTCGAGTCAAACACCGAAACATTCTCTGAAGTCATCTCGTCTCCTTTAGTGAATGGGCTAAAAGGCTAACAAAAAGGGCTGCAAAGCAGCCCTTAACGATTATGTGAGTAGTGAGGCAATACGCCTAGTCTGCTGCGTTCCTAAGAACACTGCATTTATAGGAACACTTTACCTACAGGAACAATGCACTCATCGCAATCAGCGCCACAATACCGCCAATCATCGGAATCAAGGTACGCTGAACCACCGCCACTGGAGATACGTTGGCCGCGCCTGCACAGGCAATCACCACGCCTGCCACTGGAGAGGCTGAGCGGAAGATACCTGCAGCCAGTTGCATTGGCAGTGCCAGTGAAGCGGTTGATGCGCCCACGCTGGTGGCTACTTCAGGAGCCAGTGGTGAGAAGCTGAAGAAGGCTGCGTTACCCGAGCCAGACAGCAGCGCAGTGAGGCCGATAATCGTCACCATTACCACCAGCATACCGACATAACCCAGGCCTAGGTTGGCGCCAGCGCCCAGCAGCAGGTCGATAAAGCCCATCGCTTTTAGGCCTTCTACAAACACGTTGGCTGCAATGATCAGCGCCACGACGCCTGAGAAGGTGGTGCCCATACCTGACAGGAATACCTTGAGTGAGTCGGCCACGCCTTTGAGGTCTTTGCTGTGTACCAGGTTGGCCAGCATGGCTACTGCCAAGCTAAAGAACATCGCAGAGATAACGTCGATCTTCACTGAGCTAATCAGGAACTCGCTGAATACCAGCAGCAGTGCCAATGGCAGTACAGGCAAGATAGCGAACCACTTCGGCGCATCAGTTTGCGCTTGCTCGTCGATGGTCAGTGCTTGAGCTTCAACGCCGTTGGCGGCATCGCGCTTATCGAAGTATTGCTGACAGAAGTAGTGCAGTACCGCGATAACAATCATCACCACCGGTGCCACAACCATCTGGTTGGCCAGGAAGTAGTTGGCCGCATCGATACCGATAACCTCGGCTGCGCGGTTTGAGTTACCCGAGCCCGGGCCCAAGTCCAAACAAGCGGTGGTCGCCAGTACCGCAGCGGTTGCCGCAGGGGTGCAACCAATGCGCACCAGTACCGGGTACAGTGCAACCAACAGCAGCATCGCCAGGCCAACAGCACTTGGGATGAAGATGTTGATCAGCTGACCGATAATGTAAGTCAGCGCCAGTACCACATAAGGGTTTTTGAATACCGACAGTGGTTTGGTCACTACATTCACCATGGCGTTGGCTGCGCCGATATGGTTCATGTATTTGGAGAAACCGCCCACCGACATAATGATTAGGCCGAGGCTAGCCAGAGTCGAAGAGGAGAGGGCACTAATCACCACAAAAAAGTCAAACACCACCGCGCCACTGGAAGAGGCGTTGCCGGGGATGAAGTCGCTGTTGCCGTTAAGCGCACCCAGCGCTAGCATCAGGATACCCGCGGTGAACAGTGCCGCTTGGGTGTTATACTTTTTCACAATGAAGTAGCCGGTAGCGATAACTATCGGAATTGCAATCAAAGAGAACATATATAGCTCCGTAAACAAATTACGGCGGCATAAAATACTACTTTGGTGTTATTTTGAATGGGAAAGTGCTTTTCCCGGCTAACAGTTTGGTTTAGATCATATTTCGCTAGACTTAATCAACGCACATACACAAATTGTCATTCCGTCACACTCAGACACCACCAACATCGGTACTTTGCATCATGAGCCAAGCCCTAACCCCAGAGACCCTCGCTAAACTCGTTGAAAATGCCGCGCCACTGCCCAACGCTGAGCAGCGGGTGGCCGACTTTATGGTGAGCCATTTTGAGCAGATCCCTTACCTAGGGATTGAGGAGCTAGCTAAGCGCAGTGAGTCGAGTAAAACCTCGGTGGGGCGGTTTTTGCAAAACATTGGTTTTCAGGGCTACAGCCGCTTTAAACAGGCGGTGGTGCTGCATATTCAAGAAACCCAGCTGATCACCCCGGCGCGAATTGCCTCGCGCCTGTCTGAGGCAACATCAGAGGCGATTAGTGGACGGGGCTTTATCAAAGAGCTGGCGGAGAGCTTTAGACTGTTTTCCGAGGTGTTCGATGAACAAGCCTTTGCCCAAGCCATCGAGCTAATGGCTGACAAGCAGCGCAACTTGTACGCCTTCGGCCCGGCTTCATCGAATGGCTTGGTGACCTACTTCATGATGCTGTCGCGCTATATCCGCAAGAACACCTATCACCTAACCCCGGATGTGTCCTTGCTGCCCCACCACCTGCTGGACATGCGTGAAGGCGACGTGCTGTTTGTGATCTCTTACTATCGCTACTCCGATTTAGCGGTGCGCTTGGTGGAGTGGTTCCATCAACGCGGCGGCAAGGTCATTGTACTCACCAACAACAGCGTCAACCCTTACTTGCCGTTTAGCGACGTGCAGATGGTGGTAAAAAGTACCAGCAGCGGGGTGTTTCAAAGCCGTATCACCGGTTTTGCCTTGGTGGAGGCCTTAGTGAACGCACTCACTCAGCGGATTGGTGTGCCGGAGCGTTTTGAGTCCCTGGAGCAGATCCTGACTGACTTTGATACCTTTCACTCGTAGTCGATGGCGATATGCCAGCTTGTCAGTGGAATACAACGACTTCTGCTATGCGCTCTTCGCGACTACCCACTACCCAGAAGTCGTTGAGTTACCTTGATTTACAGTGGCTACGGCAATGCAGGTTTATAGGTATTGCCGGTGAGCGTTAGCGCATAGAGTGCCGATAGCGCCATACCGTAGTAGTCGTTGTTGGCGTTCTCATAGCCATTGGCGCCAATGTTCCATGGCAAGCTGCCGTTGAGGGTCTCATCTATCCAGTGTTTGGTGTAGTTTTCAACATTGTCTGGGTACCAGTTGTACAACATGCTGGCCACGGTAAAGCCGCCGGAGAAGCTGCGCCCGTTGTAACCGCTGCTGTTCCCGCTAGCTCGGTCGATATCCGCGAGGATGCCGCTTAGCTCGCCATTGTTCGAGTTGTTCACCAGATCGTTGATCAGGCGGCGGGTCCAGTCGCGGGCCGACTCACTGCCATACCAGGCGTAATCCATGGTCACTCGCCAAGGAATGCGCGATGCATCGGAGCCATAGTTAGTGGAGCGGCCGGTTACCGCCGAGCCATCGAGTTTCATCCAGTCCGGCACAAAGGTTTTGTCGCTATTGGGGCCGGCTTTTTGCTTATCCAGAATATCTTGGTAGAGGTCGCGAGCGGCCGAATCCCAGCGCTGGTTCTCATTGCGGATCTCGTTGCTCTGGGCGGCGGCTTCAGCAAAGTAGCGGAAGAATGCCGGGATCGAATAGGATGGGTCAAACTCATCGCTGCAGGGGTTAAAGCTGCTGCTTTGATAGGGCTTAACCACCCAAGTACCGCCATTGTTGGGGCACCAAGATAGCCAGTTGTCGTGCAGCTCGTTGACGATATGAATGGCCTCTGAGCGGTAGTCGAGGCTGGAGTTGGGCCACTTGTCGGCTGCCACAAACAGCGCCATTGCGATATCGATGTCGCCATCGGTGGCCGGGCCTCCGCCGCCCGCGCCAAAGCACACTTGACTTTGACCGACGATGCCATAGCAGATGTCGTTGGTAACCGGGTAGCCGTTGCTCCACACCAGCCACGGCATCAGCGCACTATTGTTCTGTGCCATCACCTGTTGATAGAAGCGGAACAGCTTATCAAAGCGGGTTTTATCGTTGCCATAGGCGGTAATCAGCATGCCGTAGCCCATGCCCTCGGAAGCGGTGGCGTAGGCGTCTTTCGATACCTGACCGTTCTCATCGCGCAGTGCGCCGCCGGAGCCCCATTTCACCCGGGCCATATTGGTACCGGCATCGACGATGTAGTTGTCGACAAATCGCGAATAGATGCTTTGCAGTTCGCTGTTGCTGATGGCTTGAGCGCTCGGCATTAGCATGCCGCCCCAATAGCCCGATTGCTGAGCGCTCTGACGGGTAGGGGCGGCGTTAACGCTCAGGCTTAGGCCAAGCAGCAGTGCTGCGCCAACCTTGAGAGGGCTGGGCATGCCCTGATGGGTGAGATTATTCATTATCATTCCTTTGCTTAAATTATGTTTTTAATCTTTATGCGGCTGAAAACTTCAGCTGCAAGCTAAGCAAAGACAGTTGGTTAGTGTTTTGCTAATTAACAAAAGCGAGTTTTAATTTACGAAAAAACGTAAATGCTAAGTGATTGGAAAGTTCTCAGGAAACTGTATGCGGAGGTTTTCAGCGGGGCGCCGAATCTGTGATCGCGCTGGCGTGGCAGAAAACGCCTTTCGGTGTCAGTAAAAGCCACTTGAGCCTGCTGCACTAAGGTAAGCAAAAGCAGGCCCAAGTTTGTGTTAGCGAACCCGCGCTAACGACTGGCTTAAGCCAGTTTCAATTGATGGTGCTGGCGGTAGGCAACGATATCTTCGATGGTCAGCACCGGCATCTTGTGTTGCTTGGCAAAGGCGACGATCTCGGGGGTTTTTGCCATCGTGCCGTCTTCATTGGTCAGCTCGCAAAGTACGCCTGCAGGGGACAAACCGGCCATTTGCACCAGATCGACGGTGCCTTCGGTGTGGCCGCGACGGCTTAACACGCCGCCGGAGCGCGCGCGCAGCGGGAATACGTGGCCGGGGCGAGCCAGGTCGCTGGGCTTGGCATCTTTAGCAATCGCAGTCTTGATGGTGGTAACCCGATCAGCGGCAGATACGCCAGTGGTCACGCCATGCTTGGCTTCGATGGACACGGTAAAGGCGGTTTGGTTGGCGCTGGTGTTATCGATCACCATCGGTGGCAGTGCCAGTTGGCTGGCTTGTTGCTCGGTCAGGCACAGGCACACGATGCCACTGCACTCGCGGATCATTAGTGCCATCTGCTGGTCGGTTAAGGTCTCGGCGGCGTAGATAATGTCGCCTTCATTTTCGCGGTCTTCATCGTCGAGCAATAGTACGCCTTGGCCTTGTTTTAAGGCGGCTAGCGCCAGCTCTACACGTTCAAGAGGTTGGCCGAATTCGGCTAATAGAGAAGTCTGATTCATGGTGTACTCCAACATAATCGTTACCAGAATCAGGGCATAAGTAAGAGCGATCAACAACACGCACGCGCTCAGCGATGCTTTGACAGGGTTAAACCCCTACGACAAAGCCGCATCAATCGGTGCGGTATCAATCGATAGATAACAGCGAGAGGGCTCGCTGGTTCACTCTCTCCCATCCGGACTATGACCGTCGGCTCTGGAGTCTCACCAGATCTGCTGACCCTGAATCGCTATGCGACTCAGGCGCTCGCGGGCTTCATAAACGGCTGCGGGGGCAGCGCTTAATTTACCGCCGGTGGGGAATTTCACCCCGCCCTGAGAATAATGCTTTGAAAAGCTTGGTTATATTAACGCTTTTTGCGGGGTAACAGAAGCATCAGCAGACTATTCCCAGGTGCCAAGTGGCTTGGTGTCGGCGAAGTAACCGGTTTTGTCGGCCTCGGTAATAGGGCGGATCACCTTACAGGGCACACCTGCAGCAATTACGTTGGCGGGAATATCCTTGGTGACCACACTGCCAGCGCCGATGATGGTGTTATCGCCGATGCTCACCCCGGGGTTAATCGACACATTGCCACCGACCCACACGTTGTCGCCAATGCGGATCGGTAGGGCATAGCAGCCGCCCATATTGCGCTCGGCGGCGTCGATGGCATGGTTTGCTCCAAACAGGCCGACCCGTGGGCCGAACAACACATTGCTGCCGATGCTGATCTCGTTGCAATCGAGCATGATGCAGTCCCAGTTGATAAACACGTTATCACCGAGGCTGATATTAAAGCCAAACTCGCAGCGAAAGCCCGAGGAGATCGCCACGTTTTTGCCTACCTTGGCAAACAGCTCGTTCATCACCTGTTGCTTCTCTTGCTCGCTGGCCGCGCTGTGATAGGCATTGACCTTTTTCGCGGCTGCCACCCGCGCCAAGTGGCAGGCCTCACTGTAATCGTTATACATCTCACCACTGCACACCATCTTCTTCAGTGCGGCTTGGGCGGCTAATTCGGCTGGGGTCATACTGCTGTTGCCTTATTGGGGTAAATAGGTCTCCACGCTAGCAAAATCGTTAACACTCAGCCAGTTAGTGGGTTTGTGAATGTGAAAGTCGCAGGGTTCTTTGGCGCTCGCTGCGTTAAGTTTCAGAGCTGCTACTGCTGTTCTTCACACAGCGAGAACTGCTGGCGCTGCAAGGCCTCGATACAGCGGATAAGAAGCGGGGCTCGCTCCATCTGTAGCAGGTGCCCTTGGTTGTGTAGGTAGAGGAAGTGGCGCTTATCCTCGGGCAAATATTGATACACGTACTCCCCTTGGCGCGGGTCCACTAAGCTGTCGGTGTCGCCTTGGATCACAATGGTAGGAACATCGATTTGCGCTAGCCGCGCTGGGCTATCCGCTAGCCCAGGCTGTAGGGCGTACATCTCCAGGTTGGAGTGGCTAAGCTCGCGCCCAATGTTGCTGTAGCTCATTACCCAGCGGCTCAGTTGCCAACTGGCCAAGCGATTGTACCAGCGTGGCGCACCCAGACTTTGGCTGTGCACCCCGGCCAATAGCATCAGCGCGTCAATATCATCGGGAAGCGCTTCATAGAGCATCGGCGCAAGCGAGGCGCCCCAAGAGTGACCGACCAGAATCAGCGGCAGCTCAGGGTGTTCACGTTTTAGCTGGGCCAGCAGCGGGCTAATCAGCTCGACTTGCTCAAACATGCTGGGGACCGGGCGCGGCTGGTCTTGATACTGGGAGTTGCCCCAGCCGGGGCGATCGAGGCTAACAAACAGAAAGTCGGCGGTGAGTGACTCATCGGCAATCAGATAAGCCGCATCGGTCCAACTGCCGGGGGTGCCATGCACCCATACCACCACCCCGAGATTGGGTGTACCTCTGGTCACGTAATGCAGATCAAACTGGCCATGGTGCAGGTGATGATGCTGGTAGGCCGGGTTATCCATCAAATGGCTGGTGACAAACTCACGTTGCTGCTGCAGTGAGTCGGGGAGGGGCTGGCAGGCACTGAGCCCTAGCAGCATCATCGGTAACGTAACAAGAAAGGCGTACTTAAGGGTGTGTGCAAGAGTCATGGAGTAGGTCACTTCGTCTGAGATCGGTTGGCCACATTCACTATGCCGCTATAGACCGAAGAGAAATCGATTTTTGTTCAAGTGTAGTTTAGAAAGTATCTGGTAATGCGCTGTTCGCTCTCAGGCAATCGCGGCTTGTGGTAAACAACGCATTTTGGCACGCAATACGATCTAGAGTTTGCATTGATAGTAATATGAGTAATTGCTTCTGCACCTAAGTTATTACTAAACTTAACCTTTGTGGTATCTGAGCAGGCAAGCTTAAATGTGGCACATGAGCTCCAGACCCCATGCTCGCAATGTTCGCACTCACTCTGAGCGATACATGCCTAGTAAGGGCTTTACCATGGTCGAGCTGACCGTGGTGGTGGTGATACTTGGGGTTATTGCCGTGTTTGCCCTGCCACGTTTTCTTTCGTTCTCCCGCGACGCCCAAATCAATGCCAATCAAGCCACCGCCGAGGCCTTCGAAGCGGCGCTCGACAGCGCGCATTTAAAGTGGCAAATCGAAGGCGCGCCTGGTCGGATCCAAGACCTCGATGGCACCCTAGATATGAATAGCTTCGGCTGGCCCATTGGTACCGATAAGGGTAGCGGTAATGACAATATCGGCCGTGGCGGCGCAGGTTGTTACCTGCTGTGGAACTACCTGATGAACGATTCGCCCAGTGCAATTAACAACGCGAGCGCCGATTACCAGAGTTATCGACGGGCCGGTCGCAGCGCCTGCACCTATATCTACCGAGCCGGTGGCGATGAGTCGGGGCGCGGTCAGGCCGATTTAGGGATCTACTACAACTCGCTTGATGGCAGTGTGACAACCTGTGGGCAATGGTTGGGGGAAGGGTGTAACTGAACGCGCCGCTAATGGCTTGAGCGGCGCGTAATAGTGATAGCTTGGGACTAGTCGTTATCGCTAATAATCACTTCGGCATAGCTTTGCGCGCCCAGCTCGGCGCCGCGCGACCATAGCAGGTAGACATGGAAGCTTTCCTCACCTTCTATCCGGCGATCATCGCGGATGCGCGCATTCAGATAACGGGTACCCGATTCGCCTTCGCGCCAGCTTAGTAGTTGGATGGGCGCGGCGCGGTAGTCACGCCAGGAGGCGGAGCCGGGCAGGATCAGAGCCCACACCCGAGTGCGCTCGCTGGCTGGGCCATTGAGCTCGACCGGGATCTGGATGCGGCGAGCACCTTCGTCGAACACAAACTCTGTGGCTGGGAAGTTCACCGCCAGTGGGGTGTTGTCTTCAATCAGCAGCTCGACTTCCTGCTCAGCGTGTTTCGCACTCCCTGATACCACACTCAGCTCAAGCACGGCACGCTCTTGATCTTCGATAAGCGAGTCGCTGTAAGCGCCAATGCTCAGGGTATAAGGGCTTTGGTCTCCATCGCTCCAAACCAGCTCGCCTGACAGCAGTGGCAGATCGCTCTCATCGGCAGTGTCGGCCACGATTTGGTAGCTGATCACCACTTCACCAAAGTCGCCGCCGCTGCGCTGGAACACCAGCTCTGCGGTTTCGCCTTCGATAATGGTCAGCGAGGGCGCTACCTCGATGCGGCCTGCGCTGCGCATATCCAGTGCCAGTACTACTGGGTCGTGGTCTGAGGCGCGATAGGCGCTCGGGCCGTAGTAGTCGACGATTTGTTGCTCGGTCTTGTACTCAGTGTTGTAGTCCAGGCCACGTGGCTCGTCGGCATTGATATGCCAGTCGGTGGCGGCTACTACCCGGCTTAGCAAGGCTGAGTCGGCTAAGGCGTGATCGAGGCTGCCAGCTTCTTCGTCGAAGTAGTAGGAGTAGTTGCCTTGCTCGAACAGCGGTACCACGTTGGTGAAGCCCGCAGCTTCAAAGGCCAACATCGGGTCTTCTTTGGCGTAGGCGTTGAAATCGCCCATCAGCAGCACCTGAGTTTGCTCATCGAAGTAGCCGCTCAGGGTTTGCGCTGCTAGCACTCGCTGGCCGTTACAGTTGCCTTGGCCGTCGTTCATATCCGGGTCGCCCAGTGCATCACAGCTGGAGCCTTTCGATTTGAAGTGGTTAACGGCAACGCTAAGCTGCTCGCCGCTGGCTAGCAGTTCAAAACGCTGGATAAGCGGTACCCGGTGCTTAGCGGTAGCGGCATCGAAGGGGTAGGCCTCCAGCAGCTCAGCTTCGCCGGCGGTTTCTACCACTGCCGGGCGGTAGATAAGGCCCACGGCGATGGCATCGTTGCCTACTCGGCCTGCCGCTGGCGCGACAAACGCGTAGTGTTGCTGCTCGCTCAGTTCTGCGTTCACCGCATCAACCAGGTTGGCAATGGCGCTGTCGTCACTAAAGCCGTTGTTTTGGATCTCCATCAGGCCGACGATGTCTGCGTCCATGGCGACCAAGGCGGCAACCAGCTTGGCGCGCTGGCGTTCAAACTCTTCGGCGGTATTGGCGCCGCGGTAGAGGTCTTCGCCCAAATCTAGGCCGGTAAAGAAGTTGAGCACGTTGAAGCTGGCTACTTTCAGGGTGCCTTGACCGTTCTCTTCATAAACGAGCTGGGGCTCGGTGCTGCGCGGGTTGGCGTCGATAAAGCTCGGCTGCGAGGTGGACTGGACACGGTAGTCGCCAAAGGCATAGTTGAGTACGCCTTCAACACCGCTGACCTCGCTGCCCGCACGCAGGCTTAGCTCGGCAGATAGCTGAGGGAAGTAGCTGATCTCTGGTGGGTTCTGGGCACTTACCCCATCGTCTAGCAACAAGCGGTTGAGGATATTGGCCTCAGCCACTGCGATGGCCTCCGGGGTGCCCGCAGGATAAAGCTGGGTAGACTTATAGCGTTTACCCAAGGACAGCACCGTCTCACCGTAGCGGTTGAAGTTGTAGCGTGGGGTGGCGTGCAGGGTTTGTGGCAGGCTGACGCGCATACCTTCCAAATGCCCCAGATCGGTATCCGCTAACGGCAGAGTGATCGGCGTGGCGCTCGGTAGTGGCTCTTCGCCACACACGCTTAGCCCTTCTACGCTGGTCAGTTGATAGCCGCCGCTGTAGCTGTCGAAGGTTGCCAATACACGCACGCGTTCGCCTAGGTTGACTGCATCGCGGAAGTGGTAGACGAACACGCCCTCAGAGGTAGCATCGTCACTATCTTGGTTGGCATCGGCATGCTGTAAGAAGAAGCCCGATAGCTGATAGTTGTCGCCCACCCCTTGGAAGTCGCCAACCACAACCGCTTCGACTACAACGCGCTGGCCTAGCATGGCTTGCGCGTTTGACAAGCTACCACCTTGCTGGCCGCGTAGCGCGTGGATGGGGGTGCTGTCTTCGCCACACAGGCCGAGTACTAGCTCTGGGTCGGTGGGTTCGCCGCTTCCATCACCAGAGCCATCACCAGAGCCATCACCGCCAGAGCCATCGCCAGAGCAGGCATCCACACCGATACAGCCGAGGCCATCGACGGTGTTTTGAGCGAAGTTAAACCAGCGCGCTACCAGGTTGAATTCCGACTCGTTGTCGTTGTCTGCATCGCTGCCGGTGATGCGGCGCAGCGTCATATCTTTGGTGCTGCCACCGCCGCCGGTCCAGACCTGACGCACGCCGATCTGACCGATTCGGTCGACCAAAACACCATTGAAAAATAAGCCGACGGCATCGTCGCCGTTAAAGTTCACCACACTGGAGGCACTGCCAATACCGGCGGGGATAACCGCGTTGTCGTGATTGCCGATCACGCCTTGATTATTGACCAGTACCAAGGTTTCACCGGCGGCCAGCGATCCGCTCAGCTCTTGGGTATTGGTGGCGCTGCTGGCGCCATTGGAGAACAGTCTTACCTCGTAGCCGCTTAGGTCTACGCTGCTGTCGCCATAGTTGGCAATCTCCAGCGCTTTGTTAAAGCTGCTGCCTTCGACGTACTCGCTAAATAGTACATCGGCGTGAAGTGGGCTACTTGCAGCGCTTGCTGCCAATAGCCAGGGGATCAGTATCATAGTTAACGTCCTTGTTGAAAGTAGCGGTGTTGCAAACGCAAAAACGGCAGTGAATAGACTGCCGAGGCAATCCAGTGTGGATGCGCTAAGTGACAGAAAACAAGGATTTTTAAGACAAAAGAGTGAAGCTTTGATGACCAGATAGCGGGGCCGACAATGTGGCTGCTAGCTGGTATACCCCAACAGCAAATCGGGTCGTGATAAAAACGTGATAACTTCGTGAACCTGTCGGGATATCCGCTACCTAGCCTTGAGAGTGATTAAACCATCACCCTTCAAGGAGAGAACCATGAAACGCACACTCGCCGCACTACCGCTGATCGCTGTGGCCGGATTTACTCACGCAGCCACCATCGACGTAACCGTTAGTAACCTGACGCAGGCGATTACCTTTACCCCTTTGCTGGTGACTGCGCATAGCAGTGACAGCTACCTGTTCCGTCTGGGCGAATCGGCATCTCCCGAGTTGCAAGCGATGGCCGAAGGCGGCGATATCAGCGGGCTGAATACCTTGGCCGATAGCATTGGCGCCTACAGCGTGGCAAATCCGGCTGAAGGCCTGTTGATGGCCAACGGCAGCACCATGATCAGTGATTGGGATACCGGAGAGAACACGCAACTGACCATCGTTGCAATGTTACTACCTACCAACGATGGCTTTGTTGGGCTGGACTCGTGGAGCATTCCAGAAACCCCGGGCACTTATACCTTGTACCTCAACGGCTACGATGCCGGTACCGAGGCCAACGATGAGATCATCAACGGCGGCGGCGCCAGTGGCGTACCGGGTATTCCTGCTAACCCAAGTGGTATGGGAGGCGAGAATGCTACCGGTGTGATTGCAACGGAAGTGAACGACCGAGTGCACATTCACCCCGGTAACGTTGGCGATACTGACCCCGATGGCGGCATCAGTGATGTGAACAGCCGGGTACACCGTTGGCTGAATCCGGTCGCCAAAGTTGTGGTTGTGGTTAAGTAGGGGGCGACGATGAATAAACTCACAGCAATCAAAGCCGCCGTGCTCGGTGCGGCGGTGCTCGGGCTAGCCGCCTGTGGCGACGATGATGACCCTGTTGTCACCACCGCCGAGTACATGCTAACCGTGCATAACAATACAGCTGCCCAGCCGTTTTCTCCGGTACTCGCCGCGCTACATAACGATAGCGCGATGCTCTGGCAACTTGGTCAGCCAGCCTCTGTGGCGCTAGAGGTGATGGCGGAGGGGGGCGATAACAGCCAACTGATGACAGCGCTGGCCGATCAATACGCCGTTGCCAGTACGGAAATGGTGCTGATGCCGGGCAACAGCAATGAACTCAGCCTGCAAGCGGAGCTGAAGTCGGGCTTGCTGTTATCGGTAGCCACCATGCTGGTGAACACCAACGACGCCTTTACTGGCGTGATGCAAATCGATGTGAGCGGCCTGGAGGTGGGCGAGAGCATGCAGCTAAACCTACCCATCTATGATGCGGGCACCGAATTTAATTCGGAAGCGGCTGGCAGTATCCCCGGTCCTGCTGATGGAGGCGAGGGCTACAACGCCGCGCGCGACGATGTGGCCGATGCGGTCAGCCGCCACCCGGGCGTGGTATCCCAAGCCGATGATGCGGACTCGGTGCTGTTGCCGCAACATCGAATCAACAACCGAGCGGGCTCAGTGGTCGTAACGCGTATCAACTAAGCTATGTTTTATTGAGCAGGTTGTATTGAGAAGCTTGTACTGAGCAAAAAAACGGGCCAGCAGTATCAGTGCCCGCTGTTCAGTTTAATTGGGGACGTATAGCTTTCGTTAAGCCATCTAGGAGGGATGATGAGTCAACGGATACTGGTGATAGAAGATGATGCCGATATCAATCAACTGATTACCATGAATCTGCAGGATCAGATGTATCAGGTTGAAAGCTGCCGCGATGGCCAGCGCGGGTTTCAACTGGCTTGTGGTAGCAGCTTTGATTTGATCATTCTCGATCTCACCTTGCCGCTGATGGATGGGCTAGATGTGTGTCGCCAACTGCGCGCCGAACGCTCTATCACACCTATCTTAATGCTCACTGCACGCGACTCCGAGGCCGATCGCATCGTCGGTTTAGAGATGGGTGCGGATGACTACCTGACTAAGCCTTTTAGCGTGCGTGAGCTGCAGGCGAGGGTAAAGGCGATGCTGCGTCGGGTTCAGATGCTTAAGCAACCTGAGGCTGCCAGCCCTAGCTTGCAGTTCGGTGCCTTGCAGATTGACCCGGAGCGGCGTCAGGTGCATTTGGAGAGTGACCCGGTCGAGCTCACCTCCACTGAGTTTGACCTGCTGTTTCATCTGGCATCCAAGCCGGGGCAGGTGTTTAGCCGGGCGGCACTGCTCGATCAGGTTTGGGGCTACAGCCATAGCGGCTATGAGCACACTGTGAACTCCCATATCAATCGTTTGCGCACCAAGCTTGAGCATGACCCGTCAAACCCGCAATGGGTGCTGACCGTATGGGGCGTGGGGTACAAGTTTAATGAGCTTCACTAAGTTTCGTCCGTTTTATAGCAAGCTGGTGCTGGCGGTATTGGGCTGCTTCACGCTGGTGGGGGGGCTGCTGCTCGGCTTGGGTCACAAGGTCTCGATGGACTACCAAAACGAAGTGGAGCAGAAGCTGCATCTGGACTTGGCGGCCTATCTAGTAAAAGAGAGCGACCTCTACCGCGATGGCGAACTCAATCACGCCGCTATTACCCATGCCTTTCATACCATGATGATCCTCGGTCCCAGCTTTGAGTTTTACATCCTCAGCCCGCAGGGGGATCTGGTGACCTACTCGGCCAAGGCCGACAAGATAAAACGCCAGCAGGTAGACCTAGCCCCAATCCAAACCTTCCTAAGTGGCGATCAGGCGATGCCGATAGTGGGCGATGACCCGCGATCCTTGACCAAGCAAAAGATCTTCTCGGTGGCCGAAATCCGCAACAGCCAACAACAGTTGGTGGCTTATCTGTATGTGATTATCGGCGGCGAGATCTACGATGACGTTGCCCAGCTTTTGCAAGGCAGCCATATCCTCAAATTAAGCTCGCTGGCACTACTCGGCATTCTGGGCTTTAGCTTGCTGCTGGTAAGTCTGGTGTTTGCCTTTCTCACCCGGCCCCTGCGCAAGCTCTATGACGAGATGCAGCAGTTCCAACGCCAGGGGCTAGAGCAGGCAGAGCTACCCGAGAATCGCTGGCGACCTGAATCGGGCGATGAGATCCAAGGGCTAGGCGATGCCTTTCATCAACTGGCCGCCAGCTTGCAGGAGCAGTATCAAAAGGTGAAAGACACCGACCAACTGCGCCGCGAGCTAGTCTCTTACGTCTCCCATGACCTAAGAACCCCACTAGCCGCCTTGCAAGGTTACTTAGAGACTTGGCAGCTCAAACACCAACAGCTCGACGAGCAGCAATCTTGCCAGCTTATCAGCACAGCGCAGGCCAATGCCGAACGCACCAGCCGATTGGTGGAACAGTTGTTTGAGCTGGCCCATCTCGACTCAGCCGATACCAGTTTGAATTTAGAGCCGATGAACGTTGCTGAGCTGGCCTTCGATGTGGTGCAAAAGCTCGCCCTACAAGCCGAAGAAGCAGGCGTGAGCTTGGCGGTGAAGGCCGAGCCGCAGCAACGCCTAGTAAACGCTGATATACAGCGCTTGGAGCGAGTGTTTACTAACCTGCTAGAGAACGCCATTCGCCATAGCTTTAAAGGCGGCGTGATTACGCTGGAGGTGACAGGCGGCACAGACAGCGACAAGGTACAGGTGTGCGTAAGGGATCAAGGCAGCGGGATTCCTGCCAGCGATCTGCCGCATATCTTCGACCCACATTATCGCGCGGCTAATCAAGTCAGCGATCAGCGCAGCCACGGCGGATTAGGCTTAGCCATCGTTAAGCGGGTGATAGAGCTGCATCATAGCGAAATCACCGTGCACTCCCGCTTAGGTGAGGGGAGTGCGTTCGTGTTTCAGCTGAAAGCTGCGTAGAATCGCATCCTCCTGTTTATGACTAACAGCGGCGTTGTTGCCTAAATAGAATTGAACCTATTCGCTCATCTGCGATCTGATCGTTAAACCCTACTATCAGGTCGCACTATGGGCACCGCCAAG
>NZ_AUBY01000030.1 GCF_000429485.1 Aliagarivorans marinus DSM 23064
GCTCGACGACCTCACATCCCAACTGAGCACAGTAAACTTGAATACACCGATAGACTTCTTTCCCTACATTATTTCTCAATATCCTAAATCGGTACTTGGGCGTCCAAACTATGTGATATTGACACCGCCAAAATACGTGTGATGCTTGCTTGTATCTGCTCATGTTATTTGTCCTTTTGACTTCGCTAAAAATCAAAGGCGCATTTAGCATGAGCGGGTCTTCAGGCAAAGCCTCACCGGATGATAACCACCTACTGAAGTAGGTGGTTTAGGGCCGAAAATAAAAAAGCTACCCTCGGGTAGCTTTTTTATTATTCAACAGGCGCTAGCTTAGCTTTGTGTGCTTTGACGGTAGCTCGACAGGTCGGCCGCCACATTGGCGCCTGAGTGACTAGCCGCCGCAGTAAACACTACGTCGGTTGAGCTGTTCAGTGCGGTTTCAGCCGAGTCTTGAATCACACCGATAATAAAGCCAACCGCCACAACCTGCATCGCCACTTCTGGCTCGATACCAAACAAGCTGGCAGCCAGTGGAATAAGTAGCAGCGAACCACCCGCTACGCCCGATGCGCCGCACGCCGAGACCGAAGCCACCACACTCAGCAGCACGGCAGTGGCAAAGCTCACCTCAATACCCAAAGTGTTCACCGCTGCCAAAGTTAGCACGGTAATAGTGATCGCCGCACCCGCCATGTTAATAGTCGCACCCAGTGGGATGGATACCGAATAGGTGTCTTCGTGCAGCTTAAGGCGACGACATAGCTCCATGTTAACCGGAATATTGGCCGCTGAGCTGCGGGTGAAGAAGGCAGTAATACCACTCTCACGTAGGCAGGTAAACACCAATGGATAAGGATTTTGCTTGGTGTGAAGGTAGACGATGATCGGATTCACCACCAAAGCCACCAGCAGCATCGCCGCTAGCAGTACCGCTAGCAGGTGGCTGTAGCCCCACAGTACCGAAAAGCCGGTCTCAGCGATGGTGCTGGCTACCAGGCCAAGAATACCCAGTGGTGCGAAACGGATCACCATCTTAACCACTGCCGACACGGCATTGGCCAGATCGCCCACCATCTGACGGGTGGTGTCAGTGGCTTTACGAAATGCCAGGCCGAGACCGACAGCCCACACCAGCAGACCAATGAAGTTGCCTTCAATCAGCGCATTCACCGGGTTATCGACCATCTTGAACACGAGATTGCTGAGTACTTCCTGCAAGCCTTGTGGCGCGCTGCGCTCAACGGCGGCTTCCAACACCAACTCAACCGGGAACAAGAAGCTAAGGGCGACCGCAATCAGTGCGGCAGAAAAGGTACCGATCAGGTACAAGATGACGATGGGGCGCATCTGGGTATTGCTGCCTTGCGCCTGATTGGCCAGGGCCGACATCACCAGCACAAACACCAGAACAGGTGCGACTGCACGCAATGCCCCGACAAACAAGCCACCCAATATATCCAACGACAGGGCCAGCTGAGGTGCAACGATAGCCAGTACCGAGCCAACGATAATGGCGATAAAGATCTGCATTACCAAACTGCCTTTTAGCAGCCATTGAAGCAGAGACGGACTACGATCCATGATATTTCCTTCTACTACGTTGTGTTAACCGCAAGATAATACACCATATACAGAAGGATATTTTGATCAACCCAGCAAATAACAGCTTAGTGAGCTGGAATTATTGCTTTACCTTCGAAGTAAAAAGCAAATCAAACCAATCACTCAGCATTAACGCGCGCCGCGCATCAGGGCTGGCAATTCAGCATAGCAGCACTATTTGTCGCGACGATCGCCGATCACCGCAGCGGGATTACCCGCAACAATGGCATAGGCCGGCACATCACGGGTCACTACCGCGCCCATGCCCACCACCGCATGATCGCCAATGGTGACCCCATCAGTTACGCACACATTGCTCCCTAGCCATACGTCCTTGCCGATCACTATGCCTTGGCTGCGCACCGCTTGCTGAAACACTGGCATATCCGGGGCCATACCGTGATCGAAGGCATAGATGCGACAGCCCGGGCCGATCCGGGTTTGCGAGCCGATACTCACCCCCGCCCGTCCCCCATCTATCGAGCAGCCATGGTTAATCCCCACATCGTCGCCAAGGGTCAGTGGGCCATGCACAAAGCAGCCTTCCGCTACCGCGATGCGCTCACCACATTCGATAGACCGGCCCGGCTCCGCGAAGATCCGCGCCGTCTCAGCAATAAAGGAGTTAGCCCCCAGCGTCACCGTCTCCAGCGCTTGCAGCTTAGCTTGTACGGCTTGTTGCCACGGCTCAGCCCAAGCCAACTGCTTAGGTTTGAGGCTGTAATAGAGCCAGGGCATCGCATTCAAACGTTGCTTGTGTTGCTCAATAAGTTGCTCTGGGGAGTAGGCCTGCCAGGGCTTATCAGGATTGGAACTTTGCAAGGTCGCTCTCGGTAGGTGGAACACTAACAAGGGATTAGTTTAGCAAGATGGTCTCGCCCATGGCACTGGGATGGCCTGCATTTCCCGGCGAAACACTGACAGCCAGCCACCAGCCTGTTACAATCGCCCAGTTTTAATGAATCACCAATGAAGGACTGATATGCGTTCCAGCAAATATCTTCTGTCTACGCTAAAAGAAACGCCTAGCGACGCTGAGATTATCTCCCATCAGCTGATGCTGCGCGCAGGAATGATCCGCAAGCTGGCGTCAGGTTTGTACACTTGGCTGCCAAACGGTTTGCGTGTGCTGTCTAAGGTTGCCCAAATCGTTCGCGAAGAGATGAACGCGGCCGATGCCATCGAGGTATCGATGCCGGTGGTTCAGCCCGCCGACTTGTGGCAAGAAACCGGCCGTTGGGACAAGTTTGGTCCTGAGCTGCTGCGCCTAAAAGACCGCCATAGCCGCGACTTCGTACTGGGCCCAACCCACGAAGAAGTGATCACCGAGCTAGCGCGCAAAGAGATCAACAGCTACAAACAGCTGCCGCTGAACCTGTATCAAATCCAAACCAAGTTCCGCGACGAAGTTCGCCCACGCTTTGGTGTGATGCGCTCGCGCGAGTTCTTGATGAAAGATGCTTACTCTTTCCACCTCGACCAAACCAGCCTGCAGGAAACCTACGACGAGATGTACGCAGCCTACTGCCGCGTATTCGAGCGTCTAGGCCTGGAGTACCGTCCGGTATTGGCTGACACCGGCAGTATCGGTGGTAGCGTATCCCACGAGTTCCACGTACTGGCTGAATCCGGCGAAGACGCCATCGTGTTCTCCGACCAAAGCGACTACGCCGCCAACATCGAGAAAGCTGAAGCACTGGCACCGCAAGGCGAACGCCCAGCTGCCAGCGAAGAGCTACGCCTGGTCGACACCCCAGATGCGAAGACTATCGCCCAGCTGGTTGAGCAGTTCGATGTGCCGGTAGAGCGCACCATCAAGACTTTGATTGTGAAAGCCAGCGAAGAGTCTGAGCATCAGCTTATCGCGCTGATTATCCGTGGCGACCACGAACTAAACGACATCAAGGCCGAGAAACTGGCTGATGTTGCCGCACCGCTTGAGTTTGCCAGCGAACAAGAAATTCGCGCTGCCATCGGTGCAGGCCCGGGCTCACTGGGCCCGGTTAAGCTGCCAATCCCATTTGTGGTTGACCGCGCTGCGGCGCACTGTGCCGATTTCGGTGCTGGTGCCAACGTAGATGACAAGCACTACTTCGGCATCAACTGGGGCCGTGACGTGGAGCTGGGCGAAGTGGCCGACCTGCGTAACGTGGTTGAAGGCGACCCAAGCCCATGTGGCAATGGCACCCTGTCTATCAAGCGTGGTATCGAAGTGGGTCATATCTTCCAGTTGGGAGATAACTACTCTACCTCGATGAACGCCGCGGTATTGAACGAGCAAGGTAAAAACCAGGTAATGACCATGGGTTGTTACGGTATCGGTGTTTCGCGCATCGTGGCTGCTGCCATTGAGCAGAACAACGACAAGTACGGCATCATCTGGCCAGAAGCGATCGCCCCGTTCAAAGTGGCGATCGTACCGATGAACATGCACAAATCACATCGCGTGCAAGAAGTGGCTGAGAAGCTGTACGCCGAAGCCAAGGCGAAAGGCATCGAAGTGCTGTTCGATGACCGTAAAGAGCGCCCGGGCGTGATGTTCGCTGATATGGAATTGGTGGGTATCCCGAATGTCATCGTGATCGGTGAACGCGGCCTCGATAAAGGTGTGGTTGAGCACAAAAACCGCCGCACCGGAGAGAAGACCGAATACGCTATCGACGATATTTGGAGCGCGCTAGCGTAAATCCTTGGTGGGTTGTGGCTTAGCCGCAGCCCACGCTTTCTTTCTATCAGCGCTTTCTCCTATCAGCTCTTTCCTAGAAGCCCGTTCTCCTGTAAGCCCTTTCAGCTAAACGCTTTTTCCTCGTTACAACACCATTCCAGTACACTGGAAACATCCTAAGTGCCCCACAGCACACTCCCTGCGTTAAATACCCTCTCAGTAAAATCTAGCTCTCAATTTCAGCAAAAAACGATGCTGAAAAGTAACCGCTTACGCTAAGTTATTTTGACAGTAAAAATATTATAAGGATATCGCATGGGGCTAAATCATCGCCGCAACACTATCGCTGTATTTACCCCCTTTGTGAGTGGCTTTTATCTGGGTGAAATGTGTGCACAACTGCAAGCGCGCGCCGCTCAAGACAACTTCGATATCATCTTTATCATGACCAACAGCTTTAACGATTATCAACAGGAGATATCGTTCGAGCTGATTGATGCGGCCTTGGTGATCTTAAACGCAGTCTCTCCCGCTTTAATCCAATCCCTGCTCGATAACAGGATCCCGGTGGTATCGACGGTGGATGACTACTTTCCCAAGCCCGTAGAGGTGATCGAAAGTAACCAACGGCAAGGGGTTGAGCGAGTGTTCGAGCACCTCTATTCGCTTGGCCATCGAAAAATCGGCTATGTGGCAGACATGTCGATTGTTGATTTTCGTAGTCGTTTTGACGCCCTACAAGGCTGCTATCGCTCCCACCAGCTAAGCTTCGATGAAGACTGGCTGTTCCGGGTGAATGACCCCTCAACCCTCGGCGGCGCACAGGCAGCCAATGAGTTCTGTGCCCGCCGCCCAGACTGCACAGCCCTTATCTTTGCTGCCGACCAAATGGCTATTGGTTTCTCACTGTCGGTGAAAAAGCGCGGCATCAGTATTCCGCAAGATATTGCCATTGTAGGAGTGGATAATTCACGACTCTCCAACACCCCCGATCATCAGCTCACCACTGTCGATCAGCAGATCCCAGAGCTGGCCAATCGCGCCATCGACCGCTTGCTGCAACGCCTCAATGGCGCCGAGTACCGAGCCAAGCATGTGATCGTCGACCAACAGCTAGTGATACGAAATAGCTGCGGTAGTCTCGAACCCTGTCCGTCACTCAGTAGCGAAGAACAGCTTCCCGCCGCCGACATGTTGGACAACGATGAACTGGCGATGGCCTGCGCAGGCCTTGGCTATGAATGGATCAAGACCATCTCGAATATCTGGGGGCCATTTTTCGACTGGGGCTGCATGGCCTACAACGACACGGAAGACAGTCAACAGCTGCACTTGGAAGAGGTGTTCTTCGACCTACACACCAAACGTACCGGCGCTTCCATGCCACAGCACTGCCGCGTGCAACACTTTCCAAGACTACCGGCGGAAGATACCGATACCGATGCCCCCACCATGCTGACCATCCTTCCCATTGAGGGCGACGGCCACCCTTGGGGAGTGTTGTCTTTGGTTAAGCAGCTGCACCCGGAGTGCAATCAAGAGCGCTACAAGATGTTTGCCTACTACCTGGTGCTAATGTCCTTTTTCATGCACCGGGAAGCGCTGGCCGACCACCTGCGTCAGCGCGAGCAAACTGCCAAGGCCTTTGCCGAGCATCTGGAGGTGGTGGCCAATACCTCCAACGATGGGATTTGGTCGTGGGATCTCAAAGCCAATCAAGTAGAGTGGAACAGCCGCTCGCTGGACATGCTCGGCTTTACCAGTGCCGAGGACCAGCAAGCCTATGGCAATATGCGCTTCCTCGAGCGAGTTCACCCACAAGACAAACCCGCGGTGAAACAGCACATCAAACAACACTTCGAGAAACAGCAAGCCTTTGACTGCACCTACCGGATGCAAGCGCGCAATGGCAACTACCGCTGGGTCCACGCCTGTGGCGAGACCATCGTTGAGAGTGATGGCAGTATCTCGCGTTTTGTCGGCGCACTCACCGACATCACCGAGAGCCGCCGCTCGCGCGAGAAGATCAACTACTTGGCTTATCACGACAGCTTGACCGGCCTACTCAACCGCAACGCCTTAAACCAGAAGGTTCAGGCGCTGTTTACAGAGAACCCAGAGCAACCCTACTGCTTGATGCTATTGGACTTAAACCGCTTCAAGCTGGTCAATGACAGCTTTGGCCACCCCACCGGCGATGAGTTGCTGCGCCATGTTGCCAGCTCAATCCAAAAAACCCTGCGCAGCGAAGATATCATTGCCCGCCTCGGTGGCGATGAGTTTGTCATTGTCACTGCGATGGCCGATAAGCAACAAGCCATGGAGTTGGCCAAGCGCATCCATAGCCGCTTGAGCGAGAGCTTCACCATCCACGGTAATGTGTTTACCGTTACCGCCAGCATTGGCCTCAGCTTCTACCCCAGTCAGGCCGACAACTATCAAGCGCTATTACATAATGCCGATATCGCCATGTATCAGGCGAAATCCCAACACAGCGCAGCGCCCAAGCTCTATCACCCCGGTATGCATATCGATACCAAATCCGAGGTCGACCTGGAGCAAAGCCTGCGCCGGGCCATTGAACAGCAGCAACTAAGCTTCGCCCTGCAGGCGCAGTTAGACCCTTCCGGGCTGCGCCTGGAAGGTGCCGAAATGCTGGCACGCTGGCAGCACCCAGAACTAGGGGATGTGAGCCCGGGGAGATTCATTCCACTGGCCGAGCAAACCGGCCTTATCAATCCGCTGGGCAATTGGATCCTCGATCAAGGCATTGCCTGGCTGGCACGTTGGCAGGCCCAGCTTCCGCCGTCGTTCTGCTTGTCGCTAAACGTCAGTGCGGTGCAGCTGGTAGACAATAAGTTTGTAACCTCCGCCCTGGATAAGATCTCCGGCGCTGGCATCGCGCCTGAGCAGCTAGGCTTTGAGGTCACCGAAACAGCAGCCATTACCGATCTTGCGCAAACGGTGGAGCAGCTAAAAAAACTGGCCAAGCTGGGCTGTAAAATCGCCTTGGATGATTTTGGGACTGGTTATTCCTCGCTAGGGCTGATCACCGAGCTGCCGCTCACCACGGTCAAGATTGACCGCAGCTTTGTCCAACAGCTCACTCAAGGCGAGCAAGCACTCAAGGTCATTCAACCGATAACGCAAATGTGTCATGCGCTGGGATATCAAGTGGTCGCTGAAGGGGTCGAACAACTCCCGGAAGTCGAGCTACTCAAACAAGTGGGCTGCGATCTTATCCAAGGCTTTTACTACGCAGCGCCAAGCAGCGAGCAGGAGTTTGCTAAACGCTACCTGGCCGATTAACCAGCACAATCACGCTTTGGCTAAGACAGCAAATCTCTATTGTTGTCTTATACTTACGCCATGCCAAAGAAAAATAAACAGGCCCGCGTCGCGCTGGTTCTTACCGGTGGCGGCGCCCGCGCTGCCTATCAAGTCGGCGTACTGAAAGCCATTGCCGAACTCTACCCGCGTAACCATGCCACTCCCTTTGCGGTGCTTTGTGGCACCTCCGCTGGGGCGATCAACGCAACGGCCTTAGCGGTCTATGCTTCCTGCTTTCGCTTGGGGGTAAAAAAGCTTGAATACATCTGGCGTAACTTCCATTGTCACCATGTGTTTCGTACCGATATGCGCTTGGTGGTGGGCCGACTCAGCGCGGTGATGTTTAAAGGCTTGCGCGCCGACTACGCGGGCGATCTGAGCTTTTCGCTGCTGGACAATCAACCTTTGGGTGACCTGCTTAACCGCTATCTCAACTATCAACGTATCGATGCCAATATCGCCAAGGGCTACCTGCAGGCACTGGCCATTACTGCGTCTAGCTATGCCGATGGCCGCTCATTGTCGTTCTACCAAGCACCTGCGCATCAGCAGGACTGGCAGCGTCACCGCCGCTATGGCTCGCGCACCCAGATCCACACCAGCCACCTACTGGCCTCGGCGGCCATCCCGATGATCTTTCCGGCGATCCGCGTCGGGCAACATTTTTTTGGCGATGGATCCATCCACCAGCTCAGTCCACTTAGCCCAGCGATTCACTTAGGCGCTGACAAAATCTTGACCATTCATTTATCTCAGCCCGGCGAACTTGATACCCATCACCTGCCGCAAGCCCCCAACGGTGCCAAGATTGCCGGCCACCTACTCGATTCGATCTTCTCCGACACCATCGACTCCGATCTGGAGCGTTTGCAGCGAATCAACCGCAACCTGTCGCTGCTAAATCCCAAGCAGCAAACCTCCTTGCAGCTGCGCCCCATCGATAATATGAGCATTCGCGCCAACATCGATTTTGAAGCGCTGTCCCATGAATATTACTGTGAACTGCCGCGAAGTGGCCGCTTACTCCTAAAAGCCTTAGGGGTGAAACAAGATAAGCCCTCGGCGCTAACCAGCTTTATTATGTTCGAGAATGGCTATACCAACCGCCTGATAGAGCTGGGCTATCGCGACGCCTGCAAGCAACAAGCCGAGCTGCAAGCCTTCCTCGGCAGCTAACCAGAGCGACAAGCTGGCAGCTGCTGTTTGATGTAATTTTTACCCACTGTTCAAAAATGGTACAGACATTGCTTTAGTAACCCTTGTCAGGGTCAAGTCAGAATCATGACGCTGGTTTTTGGGTTATGGAAAGAGCGATAAGCTATGAGTGATGTTTTGCAATTTGACCGTGATTTCACGGCAACTTCTCGGAAGATCGGTAACTTTACTGAGAACAATGAGCTGAGCGCAAGCCAGAAACTGGCCTTTGTGGAGAGCCTGCTGCAGGACTTAACACTGGAAGGGCTACTGCAAACTTTTGCCGCTCAGGTGTACAAGCATGTCACCTTTTCCTCGCTGCGTTTATCGGCAGGTGAGGTCTATCTTGAGCAGCAGATCTTCAGTGGCCAACGCTACTATCGCAGCATCGCATTAAACGAAGGTCGCCAAGCCTTGGCGCGTATCACCTATACCCGTGATACCCCCTTTGCCCACAACGAAATCGATATGCTCAAGCAGCTCTCGCAGCTGGCCCAAAGCGCCATCAAGAATGGCTTGCAACTGTATCGTCTGCAGCAGCGAGTGCGCAGCGACTACCTCACCGGTATCGGCAACCGCGCTCACTTTGACGAGGCCTTAAACACTGCCGTCGAACAGCAACAGCGGCAAAGTAAAGAGAGTGATCAAGGACTGACCTTGATGCTTATCGACCTAAACCGCTTTAAGCAGATCAACGACGAGCAAGGCCATCCAGTGGGCGATCAGGTGTTGATTCACTTTGCCAATACCTTGAAGAGCATCACCCGTGGCGGCGACCAAGCCTTCCGTATTGGTGGCGATGAGTTCGCCATGCTGCTCACGCCCTGCTCCTCGGACAGCGCCGAACTGATTAAGCTACGCCTCGACCAAGCGCTATTGGAGAACCCGGTACTCAGCCGCTACAAGGTGTCAGCCGCGGTCGGCGCCTGTCGCTGGAGTGAAGGGAATAGCATCGATGAACTGATCAATCAGGCTGACCAGTCGCTCTATCAGGACAAGCATCAGTCCATCTAAAGCCAATGCCCGCACCCGGCATCGATTGCCAGGTGCGGCTGCTGTAACAGCCGGCAATGGCCACCAACTCATCCCCGTAGAACACTAAGGGGATGCGGGCCCGCTGCCAAGGCGAAATGTCCGCCTCTTGTAATAGCTTCTTCAGATTCCTCCGCCCCGAACGCTCCAGCGCATCGAACAGTAAGTTGTCGACTTGATGACGAAAGCGGATTGTCACAACTTGCCCCTCGGGCGGTAACAAGTTGCCGCCTTCAAAACAGTCCAATAGCCCGCCATGGGCAAAGCGTAGTTGTGGCTGTGTCGCGATATCCCATGTGAGCGGATCCGCCGGCTGTTGCAACAAGACTGTAGGCACCGCATACAAGCGCCCACGAAAGCGGCGCAGCTCCCCCTGCTCCATCGACACCGCCATCTTGGCATCGGCGCGCGCCTCAAGCTGACTACGTAGCTCGCTGAGCTGTGCAGCACTGGGGTAGCTCCAGCCTTGCTGGTTCAGCCAGTATCGTAGAAGGTTATTTTGCCGCGGCGTAGACAGGCTTAGCACCTCATCGCACAGCAGCGCACCCTGCTGCATGCACTGTTGCAGGTCGATGGTAGCCAGATCTTGATTGAGGCTCTGGGCTTCCTGTAACAGCTCGATGCTGCGACAACTGTTGCTTAAAAACTGTGGCCAACGGTCAGAGAATAGTGGGATCACCTGTTGGCGCAGGAAGTTGCGGTCAAACTCGTCGCTTTGATTGGAGGGGTCTTCCACCCAACTGAGCTTATGTCGCTGGGCATAGCCCTCAAGTTGTTTGCGGCTGAAGCCAAGCAGCGGGCGCACCAGCTTGTTGGCGGCAAAGGGGCGTGACACCGGCATCGCTGCCAAGCCATTCACCCCGCTACCGCGTTTGAGATTGAGCAGCAGCGTCTCTAGCTGATCATCACCGTGGTGGGCGGTAATCAATAGCTCATCGCTTTGTAGGTGCTGGGCAAAGCTGTGGTAACGGGCATCGCGCGCCAGCGCCTCAAGGCTCTGACGGGGCGCTTTTTGAATGCTTACCTGTTCGGCCAAGAACTTGGCATCAAGCAGCTTGGCTTGCTGCTGACAATGTAGCTGCCACTCACCGGCCTGCTCTTGCAAGCCATGATTGATATGGATGGCGCGCAGCGCCAGGTCATGCTGTGTGGCATAGCGCTGGGCCAGATGCAGCGCGACCGTAGAATCGAGCCCACCACTGAAGCCGACCAATAGGCTGTGGACACCAGCTAAGTGGACTGTGAGTGCGTCGGAGAATTGCGAGTACAGGGGCATAGTAATGAACAGGGAGCCGAAGCTCCCTGTTTGCTAGCAGTAACCGTAGGACATCAGCCGCTGGTAGCGTTGCTCCAGCAACTCATCGACGCTCAAGGCCTTGAGCTCGTTTAAGTCGTTCAACAGTTTCTGTTTCAGGTTGAGTCCCATCTGCGGCACGTCGCGGTGGGCGCCACCTTCAGGCTCGCTGACGATGCCATCGATAAGCTCAAGCTCTTTTAGGCGATCAGAGGTAATCCCCATCGCTTCGGCCGCTTGCTCGGCTTTGTCGGCGCTCTTCCACAGGATTGACGCACAGCCCTCTGGCGAGATAACCGAGTAGGTTGAGTATTGCAGCATGTTCACCCGGTCACCCACACCAATCGCCAAGGCGCCGCCGGAGCCGCCTTCACCGATCACGGTGCAGATGATTGGCACCTTAAGGCCCGACATCACCTGCAGGTTCTTGGCAATCGCCTCACTTTGACCGCGCTCTTCTGCGCCCACGCCCGGGTATGCGCCTGGGGTGTCGATAAAGGTGATGATCGGCAGGTTAAAACGCTCCGCCATCTCCATCAAGCGCAGGGCTTTGCGGTAGCCCTCAGGCTTTGGCATGCCAAAGTTGCGGCGTACCTTCTCTTTCGTCTCACGGCCTTTCTGTTGGCCGATAACCATCACTGGCATGCCGTCTAAGCGGGCGATGCCACCGACCACCGCTTCGTCGTTGGCATAGGCACGGTCGCCGGCCAGCTCGTCGAAGTCGCTAAAAATCTGCTCGATATAGTCGAGGGTATAAGGGCGCAGTGGGTGACGGGCCAACTGAGCAACTTGCCAAGCATCCAAGTCGCTGAAAATCTTGTTGGTCAGGTCCTGCTGCTTTTGCTGCAAGCGAGAAATCTCTTCCTGAAGGTCGACATCTACACCTGCCTCGGAGTTGACGATACGCAACTCTTCAATCTGCGCCTGAAGCTCGGCAATGGGCTGTTCAAAGTCTAGAAAATTCGGATTCATAGTTTTACTTCTTAGTTAAATTCCAGGCGCACCTGCTGCTTTCCTAGGAGCAGGCTCAGTGACTCAATCAACTCGTCACTGGGCGTAACCCGCCAATCTGTGCCCAGTTTTAATACACCGGTTGCACGGTCCCCTTGATAATTCACGGTAATCGGACAGGTTCCTGCACGATAGGGCTGCACTGCATCGCAAAAGCGCTGCCAGAATTGCTCATCGATGCGTTCGCGCAACAGATTCAGATTGAGAGTTCTGACCCAACGTTCCCTGGCCTGAGTAATGTCCATGACTTCTCGCGCAGTCATTTTAATACCACCAGAGAAGTTATCAAAGCCGACCTGCCCTTGAATAATCAAAATTCGATCTTTCACCAGCAAGTCTTGATACTGCTCGAAGACATCGCTGAAGAAGGTGATATCCAGCCGCGCGCTCTTGTCATCGATCTGCACAATGCCCATCTTAGCACCGCGTTTGGTCATCACCACCCGGCTATTTAACACTAAACCGGCGATGGTAGTGGTCTTATCTTTGGCAGTTGGCCGTAAATCCACCAAGCGACCGGCGGTATAATGGCGAAATTCCTGCAAATATTGATTCACCGGATGGCCGGTTAGATACAGGCCAAGGGTTTCGCGCTCCCCTTCCAACCAAACCTTATCACTCCACTTCGGCACATCGGCAAAGGCCGGACGGCTCTGCTCATCTTCCACCGCCAGCACGCCAAACAGGTCGTCTTGGCCTTGAGCATTGGCCTGCGCCTGCTGCGAGGCCGCCTTCAAGGCATCGCCCAAGGTCGCCATCAAGGCGGCGCGGTGTGGACCAAGGTTGTCCATGGCACCGGAGAGGATCAGCTTTTCGATGACTCTGCGGTTGATGCGTTTTAGATCCAGGCGACAGCAGAAGTCGAACAGGTCGATAAAGTCGCCGCCTTCGGCGCGCGCTTCTAGAATAGCGTCAATCGGGCCTTCACCCACGCCTTTAACCGCACCGATACCGTAAACAATCTGCTCTTTCTCGTTGACCGAGAACTTGTACAGACCGGTGTTCACATCGGGCGGCTGGATCACCAGCCCCATGTTGTTGCACTCGTCTACCAAGGTAACGATCTTATCGGTGTTATCCATATCCGCAGACATTACCGCCGCCATAAAGTAAGACGGATAGTGCGCCTTCATCCATAGCGTTTGGTAAGACACCAGTGCATAGGCGGCGGAGTGCGATTTGTTAAATCCGTAGCCGGCGAATTTCTCCACCAAGTCAAAGATCTTCATCGCCAGCTCGCCGTCAACGCCGTTGTTGATCGAGCCCTCTTCGAACACCGCCCGCTGCTTGGCCATCTCTTCAGGCTTTTTCTTACCCATCGCACGACGCAACAAGTCAGCACCGCCGAGCGAGTAGCCCGCCAGCACCTGGGCGATCTGCATCACTTGTTCCTGATAGAGAATAATCCCGTAGGTCGGCTCCAGAATTGGCTGCAAGCTGTCATGCTGCCAGGTGGCATCCGGGTAGGAGATCTCCTCACGGCCGTGCTTACGTTCGATAAAGTTATCTACCATGCCCGATTGCAGCGGACCGGGGCGGAACAGCGCCACCAGTGCGATCATATCTTCGAAGCAGTCGGGCTTTAGGCGCTTAATCAGGTCTTTCATACCGCGCGATTCCAACTGGAACACCGCGGTGGTTTGGCAGGCCTGTAACACCTTGAAAGATTTCGGGTCGTCCACTGGAATAGCGGCGATGTTGACCGGCTCTTTACCGCGCTTCTCCAGCACTGGATTGAGCATATCCAGCGCCCATTGGATAATGGTCAGGGTCCGCAGACCCAGGAAGTCGAACTTCACCAGCCCGGCGTATTCCACGTCGTTCTTATCGAACTGGGTGACCGGGTTATGACCCTCGGCATCACAATACAGCGGCGCGAAATCGGTGATGGTGGTGGGCGAGATTACCACGCCCCCGGCGTGCTTACCGGCGTTACGCGTGACCCCTTCGAGGATCCGCGCCATGTCGATCAGCTCTTTAACTTCCTCATCGCCGTTGTAGATCTCCGGCAGGCGTGGCTCAGCTTCAAAGGCCTTGGCCAGGGTCATGCCCGGGTCCGGCGGAATCAGTTTGGAAATCCGGTCAACAAAACCGAAGGGGTGGCCCATCACCCGGCCCACATCGCGCACCACCGCCTTAGCGGCCATGGTACCGAAGGTGATAATCTGCGATACCGCATCCCGGCCATACAGCTCGGCCACGTGGTCGATCACCTCATCACGGCGATCCATACAGAAGTCAACGTCGAAGTCGGGCATCGATACCCGCTCTGGGTTAAGGAAGCGTTCGAACAGCAGGTCGAATTCCAACGGATCGAGGTCGGTAATCTTTAGCGCGTAGGCCACCAACGAGCCCGCACCGGAGCCCCGCCCCGGTCCCACCGGAATATCGTTATCCTTACTCCACTGGATAAACTCCATTACGATCAAGAAGTAACCGGGGAAACCCATCTGGTTGATTACTTCGAGTTCGATGCGCAGGCGGTCATCATACTCAGGGCGCTTCTCGGCCCGCTCCACCTCGTCGGGGAACAAGAACTCGAGGCGCTCTTCGAGGCCTTCCTCACTGACTTTTACCAAAAACTGCTCAATGGCCATCCCCTCGGTGGGGAAGTCGGGCAGGAAGTACTCGCCCAAGCGCACAGTCACGTTGCAGCGTTTGGCAATCTCCACCGAGTTTTGCAGCGCCTCGGGGATGTCGGCAAACAGCTCACACATCTGCTCTTCTGAGCGCAGAAACTGCTGACGGCTGTAGTTCTTTGGCCGACGCTTATCATCGAGGGCGAAGCCATCGTGAATCGCTACTCGCACTTCGTGAGCCTCAAACTCCTCTTCATGGAGGAAGCTCACTTGGTTAGTCGCGACGACAGGCAGCTGCTGCTCTGCCGCCAGCTGCACCGCCATATGTAGGTAGGTTTCTTCGTCCTCACGTTCGGTGCGGATAAGCTCAAGGAAGTAGTGCTGAGGGAAGTGCTGCTGATAGAAATCAACACAGCTTTGCACGACATCAGGGTTGCCCTTAAGCAACGCCTTACCCACATCGCCCTCACGGGCCCCGGAGAGCAAGATCAGCCCTTCGGCGTGCTCCACCAACCACTCGCGATCGAGCACAGGACGACCTTGTACCTGTCCACGCAAGTAGGCCTTGGAGATAAGCAGGGTAACGTTTTTGTAGCCTTGGTTGTTCTTGGCGAGCACGGTGATCCGGCACTGCTCGCCCTCGAGCTCTGGACTAATCATCCAAAAGTCGCAACCGACGATGGGCTTGATGCCAGCGCCATGGGCGGCGCCATAGTACTTCACCAGACCACACAGGTTGGTTTGGTCGGTCAGCGCCAGCGCAGGCATGTTTAGCTCGGCGGCGCGGGCAACAATGGGTTTAACCTTATTCAGGCCATCTACCATCGAGAAGTCAGAATGCACCCGCAGGTGGATAAAGCGCGGCTCGACGCCTTGCTCTTGCTCAGAGCCAGCGTCGCTCATCTGCTGATCACTCACGCCTAGCTCCCCTGCCCCAGCGCGCGCTGCACCGGTTTAAAGCTGCGGCGGTGTTCCGGGAGAGGCCCAAGTTCTGCCAGCTTTTCCATATGCAGTGCGGTGGGATAGCCCTTGTGCTTGGCAAAACCATACTCAGGATGAAGCTTATCCAGCTCAGCCATCTCATGGTCACGTTGTACCTTGGCGATAATCGAGGCGGCGCTGATCTCGGCCACCCGGCCATCACCTTTGACCACCGCTTCTGCAGGCAGGCCAAAGTCTGGCGTGCGATTGCCATCCACCAACACATAGCCGGGCTGAACGCTCAAGCCTTGCACCGCGCGTTGCATCGCCACCATGGTCGCTTGCAAGATGTTCAGTTGGTCAATCTCCGCGGGCGTGGCGCGACCAATCGCCCACGCCAGCGCGTTGGCCTTGATCTCTTCGGCTAAGGCCAGGCGCTTTTTCTCGCTGAGCTTTTTCGAGTCGTTAAGACCAGTAATCGGTTTGCTTGGGTCTAGGATGACCGCTGCAGTTACTACATCGCCCACTAGGGGGCCTCGGCCAACTTCGTCAACACCGGCGAAATAGCCAGCGATGGGAGGGTATTCAAATTCAGTCATTCAACGCGCTTGTCTGGTTATCGTGCGCGGTTTTACCACGCTACGTTAGTACTCCCTATATGTTACCTCAGCTACCAAAAAAAAGCCGCCCCCGCACCACCGCTTATGCCGGATGACCTCAAATCATTGCAAATGAGATAAATGTGATTACCGACATCGATAAGGTTTTGATATAACGCATTTTTTATTACTCCAAGATCCAAGTACGACTATGAATAGACGATTCTCATCCTTAAGTATCGGTATCGCAGCGCTGGTGCTAAGCCTTTCAGCAAACGCCGCCTCGATTCAGGTTCTCAGCGCAGTAAAAAAAGACACGCCGATTAGCGGCGCCCAAGTCACCTGGCAGCGCAGCGGCGAAAGCTCGCTTCGTTCACAAACCAACAGCCGTGGTCAGGTAGAAATGGGCGGCTTCGCTGACGATGGTGACACCACCATGCTGATCGAAAAAGACGGCTACTCAACCTTGGTGGTGAAGTGTCCCTGTGATGGCTTCACCTACGCCCTCTCTCCTGAGATGCCAAACCTTGATGGTATGCGCATCGTACTGACCTGGGGCGCGAAACCCTCTGATCTCGATTCCCACTTAACCTACTCTGGCAACCATATCGCGTGGTATGCCAAAGAAGGCAACAACGCCCATCTGGATGTAGACGATACCGACAGCTATGGCCCAGAAACCATCACCATTACCCAGCGTAAACAGGGCGATCGCTATGTCTACATGGTGCGCGATTACAGCAACCGAGACCAACTGAACTCCAGCGCCCTATCTCGCAGCAACGCGCGCGTAGAGGTGTATGTAGGCCGCACCCTTATCCGTAGCTACCAAGTGGCCGAAGGCATCGAGGCCAACAATTGGGTGGTATTTGGCATCGATGAGAGCGGCGCCTTCCACGACATTAACCAGTACCTGTCTCTGCCTAGTGAAGAGAGCAGCCGCGACCATATGCGCGAGCTGCTGGCTGCGGATAGCTTCGAGAGTCATGCGGTGATCACCGATGCGATGAAGCAGCGCGCCCGCCAGCTAAACACCCGCGGTGAAGCGGTTTACGCCGAGGGTAACTACGAGCAGGCGATGTACCTGTTCCAAGAGGCGCTTAACCTAAACCCAGAGTTCAGCCAAGCCTATGGCAACTTGGGCGTGACCTACCCCAAACTGGGCCGCGATGCAGAAGCGCTGTGGGCCAACCGTAAAGCGATTGAGCTCGCCTCCGGTAGCCGCGCCAACACCATTAAAGCCGGCTCATTCTTTAACATCGCCCGCATCTATGAAAAAGCCGGTAACTGGCCAGAGGCGCTGACTCACTTCGAAGCCGCATTGGCGCTGCGTGAGCATAGCGCCTACCACAACGGCATCGCGCGCATGAAAGAGAAGTTAGCTAACTAGTTCTCGAGCTTACCAGCCAATGGCGTGGCATAGAGCTGCGCCATTTTTTTATACTCAAGCGATGACACAACACTTAAACCGTTATCGCTCACCATTTATCGAATGAATCACTGACATGCTAAAACAGATATTCAGCGGCCTATTGCTCGCGGCAATTTCGCTAAACTCAGCGCAAGCAGAACCCGCTAGCCCCATCGCGACCTTCGCGTCGATGGAGGCCTATAACCGCGCCTCCGCCAATGAGATTGCGGTCTTCTCACTGGCTTTGAAGCAACAGCTTGAAGGCGAGCTGTTTGAGGGAATTAAAGTCGACAATCCCTATGTCGCATCGGCACAGCGTTGGATAGCACTCACCCAACAGCGACTGTTGGACAACATGAACAAAGCGGGCGATAGCGCGCTAAAGCGTTGGCCAGAGCTTATCGCCTACGCCGAAGCGTTGCTGGCGCATGAGGAACCGAACTGGCTGAGCGAGGCCCAAGACTTTCATCAACAGTACATGCGTGAGCAGCTGCGCTTGGCAGCCCTCTTCCCGCGAGTTAGCAGCGAAATTGCCAGCTTGGGCGAGCATGAGCAAAGCGGCTTCGAGCTAGCGGACGGCGAGTTTATGCTGAGCTTCGATGATGGCCCTCACCCCAGCCGAACCGAAGCACTGACCGACTACCTGGGCGCACAGGGCATCTCAGCGGCGTTCTTTGTATTGGGGGAAAAACTAGGCCAGCCCGAGCGCTGGCGTGGCGCCTACCAAGGGCACTGCCTGGCATCCCACGGCTGGGCGCATAACCCCCACCGTGAGCTCGCGCCTGCTATCGAATCGCTGAGCAATACTCAGGCGGCCATCCATGCGGTGAGCGATGGCGATAACTCGGCCCCGGTTGCGTTTCGCCCGCCCTATGGGATGCGCAGTGAGGCTGTCAGCGAGTACACCGCTCAGCAGAACATCCCGCTGGTACTATGGAATATCGACAGCCTGGACTGGCGGCGCGATCTCAGCGCCGAGCAGGTGAGCCTGCGTGTTCAGCGACTGATGCTATTGTGGCGTCGCGGTATCATCTTGTTCCATGACATCCATCCCAAGGCGCTCGACGCCCTACCGGCATTGATGCCGATGATGCAGTTGGATGGTCTGCAGTGGAGTGACTGCCAGCAGCGCCTCTATCCCTCAGAGCCTAGCTGAGCGCTACAGTAGCTCGGCAACCGCTGCGGCGGCGCGCTCATCGGCGTCGCGGCGGATGGTTTGGTGCAGCTCCTCAAAGCGGGCCAGCAGTGCGTTGTTGTCCTGCTTAAACAGGCGCAGCAACTCGGCTGAGAGATTCTCCGGTGTGCAATCATCTTGGATAAACTCCTGCACCAACATGTCATCGGCCAGCAGGTTGGGCAGCGCAGCATACTTGGTTTTGACCAAGCGCTTGCCTATCTCGTAGGTCAGGCGGTTAAAGCGATAGCCTACCACCATTGGCCGCTTCACCAGCATCGCCTCCAAGGTGGCAGTGCCCGATGCCAGCAGTACCACATCGCTGGCAGCCATGGCATCGCGCGCCTGGCCATCGACCAAGGTCAGCGGCAAGCCCTTACCAAACTCTTCAACCAAGGCCTCGAACTGCTCGCGGCGGCGGGCATTCACCAAGGGCACCACAATCTGCAAGTTCGGGATCTCGGCATGCAAACGCTTGGCAGCTTGCAGGTAAACCGGACTGAGTAGCCCAACTTCGGCATTGCGACTGCCCGGCAGCAAAGCTAGGGTTGGTGCGTCGCTGCTAAGCCCGAGTTTGTCGCGTGCTGGTAGCTTGTCGCTCTGCAGTGGGATCTGATCGGCCAAGGTGTGGCCAACAAACTCACAAGGCACATCGAAGCGATCATAGAAGGCTTTCTCAAAGGGCAAGAACACCAGCACCTTGTTGCAACCCGCCTTGATCTTAAACACCCGTTTTTGCTTCCAGGCCCACACTGAAGGGCTAACATAGTGGACGGTTTTAATGCCCGCAGCATGGAGCTTGGCTTCAACTCCAAGGTTAAAATCCGGTGCGTCGATACCGACAAACACGTCGGGTGGATTGCCCAGATAGTGCTGAATCGTGTTTCTGCGCACCTTGAGAATCCGTGGCAAGCGCCCCAATACCTCAACCAGCCCCATCACCGACAACTCTTCCATATCGAACAGCGCTTCACAGCCTTCAGCCTTCATCAGCGGCCCAGCAATACCGCTGAAGCGGGCATTTGGGTAGCGCTTTTTGAGTGCCTTAATCAGACCTGCGCCAAGAATATCGCCAGAGACTTCTCCGGCAACCAGCGCAATATGGGGGCGATGTGACGATGAATGGCTCAAGTTACGCTCCAAAGATGATTCAACAAATGGGCTAGCTCGCCCCGAGGTTAGATGCGGAATACTAACATAGCCATCTGACCGGTAAGAGAAAATCAGGGATAAAAAAACCGGGCTAAAGCCCGGCTCTTTATCGGAAAAAGACCCGCTAGCGAACGATGCCGCGGCCGTTTTCCTTCAGGAAGTCTACAAACAGTTGAACTTCGCTGTGGGTCTTGGCCAGCACTTCGATCTCTTCAATGGCCTGCTCCAAGGTATTACCGCTGCGGTACAGCACTTTGTAGGCATTGCGCACTGCGCGAACCACATCTTTCGAGAAGCCTCGACGCAGCAAGCCTTCGGTATTAACCGCCACCGGGCGGGCATAGTTGCCCACGGCCATCACGTAAGGAGGCACGTCTTTGTTTACCGCAGCGCAGCCACCGACAAAGGCGTATGAGCCCACTTTACCAAACTGGTGGATAGCAGCCTGGCCACCGAAGATTACTGCATCGCCAATCTTCACATGACCCGCCAAGGTGGCGTTGTTAGCAAAGATACAGCCATCGCCAATCACACAATCGTGGGCGACGTGGGCGTTAATCATAAACAGGTTGTTGCTGCCGATCTTGGTCAGGCTCTTATCCTGAACCGTACCGCGGTGAATCGTCACGCTCTCACGGATGGTGTTGTTATCACCAATCTCGAGGAAGGTTTCTTCACCGGCGTATTTAAGATCCTGACAATCTTCGCCCACCGACGCGAACTGGAAGATCCGGTTATTCTTGCCGATGGTGGTGTTGCCTTTAATGACAACATGAGAGGCAATCTGGGTGCCCTCTCCAATCTTTACCTTACCGCGAATGATAGAGAAAGCGCCGACGCTCACATTCGCGCCAAACTCAACCTCACCTTCGATGATCGCGGTAGGGTGGATAGTCACAGTGTTATCTGTCATTCAGTGTTCCAATTACTTATAGGCGCGGCGGGCACACATAATTTCCGCCTCGCAGACGATCTCATCCTCGACCTTTGCAACACAGGCGAATTTGCCGATGCCACGGCGGTCGCGAAGTAAGGTCACCTCCATGTGCATTACATCGCCAGGTCCCACTGGCTTTTTGAAGCGCGCGTTATCAACGGCGGCAAAATAGTACAACTCGTTGTCGGCTGGTTTGCTGGTCGATTTAAACGCCAACAAGCCAGTACATTGCGCCATCGCTTCTAAGATTAGCACGCCGGGAAACACCGGTTGCTGCGGGAAGTGCCCGGTGAAGAACGGCTCGTTGAAGGTCACGTTCTTCACACCAAGCAGGCGTTTGCCCGCTTCGAAATCAAGTACCCGATCGACTAGCAGAAACGGATAGCGATGGGGCAGAAGTTCAAGAATGTCCTGAATTTCTAAGCGATTTAATTCGTTACTCAAGGTGTTGTCCTAACTTAAGAATCCTGATCTCCGACCTGCTTTTTCTCAAGCGTGGTCAAACGCTTGTGCATGTCGTCCAATTTACCCAGTCGTGCGGTCAAGCGGCGCCACTCACGGTTACCCATAGCAGGCATACCGGATGAGTAGGTACCCGGCTCGGTGATCGACTTAACCACCATGGTATAGCCGGTGATAGTCACCTGATCGCAAATACTGATGTGGCCATTAATTCCCACATTGCCGCCAAGGATGCAATAGCGACCGATAGTGGTTGAACCAGCCATCTGCACGCCACCGGCGATGGCTGTGCCCTCACCTATCTGGCAGTTATGGGCCATATGCACTTGGTTATCGATAATCACATTGCTGGCGATGGTGGTGTCATCGAGGGCGCCACGGTCGATAGTGGTTGATGCACCAATCTCGACGCTATCGCCGATAATCACCGATCCCAGTTGTGGGATCTTCACCCAGCGTCCGCGGTCGTTGGCGTAGCCAAAGCCGTCTGAGCCGATCTCGGTGTTGCTTTGTACCAAGCAGTTCGCGCCCAGTTCAACGCCATGGTAAATGGTGACATTGGCCCAAAGTTTGGTGCCATTGCCGAGCTTGGCACCTTGGCCAACCACACTACCGGCGCCGACTTGCACGCCATCGCCAAGTACCGCATTGGCCTCAATCACTGCGTTAGCAGCGACACTGACGCCTTCGCCAAGCTGAGCGCTAGGGTGGATCACCGCCGACTCGGCAATGCCTTCAGCGCAAGTGGGTGTGGTGTCCATCAGCTGGGCAAGCTTGGCATACGCAAGATACGGGTCGTCAGCCAACAATACGTTGCCAGCAAACTCGCCGGCTACCGCAGGGGCGAGGATCAGCGCAGAAGCCTGACACTGACTTAATTGGTCACGATATTTTGCACTGGTCATAAAACTAATATCGCCCTCACCAGACTTATCCAGCGGGGCGATACGGGAGATTAGCACGCTGCCATCTCCCCGAAGTTCTAAGCCCAGCTGCTTGGCGATATCAGCTAAGCTAATTTGCATGTTACTTGGCCTTGGTCGCTTCTTGAATCACTTGCTCAGTCACGTCCAGTTTGTTGCTGAAGTAAGCAGTTGCATCTAAAGGTAGCACCAAATCGTAGCCGCCACTCTCTGCAACAGTAATAACGGCTGCTTCGATGATGGCCATCAACTTACCTTGCTCCTGTACGCTACGTTTGCGGCGGTCTTCTTCGAAGTAACCACGTGCTTGCTTGTACTGGTTGTCCAGAGATTGCAGCTTGCGGTTCATCTGGATCATATCCGCTTCGCTCATCAGCGCTGCATCACGCTCGCGCTTCTCTAGCAGGGCCTGTAGCTCGTCTTCCAGCTTGCGGATCTCTTGAGCACGCGGCTCGAACTCATCACGAATGCGCTTGTCGCTCTCTTGGGCTTGTGGCATTTCCTGGAAAATTCTCTGAACATCAATCACAGCGACTTTGGTTTCAGCCTGTACGGCCAGGCTAGGGAAAACCAACGATGCGCCTAGCACCAGAGTAGAAATTAGTTTTTTCAAGAGATAGCTCCTAAATTCCAATTAGAATGTTTGTCCAATATTGAACGAGAATGTTTCTTTGCGGTCACCCGCGTAATCTTTGATTGGCCAAGCCAGTGAGAACACCAATGGTCCCATCGGTGACAGCCACTGCAACGACACACCCGCCGAAGCACGAATTCGATCTGGAGAAGAATAGTCGCCGATTCGATCACAGTTGCGCAAGCAGTTCATGTTCTTATAGCGATCGTAATCAAACTCGGTATCCCACACGGTACCAAAGTCCATAAAGGCCGTGGTACGTACCTGACGAATATAGGCTTCATCCAGGAATGGGGTAGGCAGAATCAGCTCCACCGAGCCCATGGCAATGGCGTTACCGCCCACCGAGTTCTCTGAACCGATAATGGTATCTTGACCTTGGCCGCCATCAACATAGATACCTTTCGGCCCCACTGTGTTAGAGCGGAAGCCACGCAGGGTGGAGTAACCACCGCCGTAGAAGTTTTCGAAGAACGGCAGGATGTGGTCGCTGCCATCAATCTTGCCATAGCCGTTACCGTAGCCCACCCGGCCTTTCAGCATGATCACGTAGTCATGATTGCGGGTGATCGGGAAGAAGTGGCGACTCTCGAAGTTCGACTTGTAGTACTGAACGTCGGAGCCCGGTACCGTAATCTTGGTCGAGAAGCTCTGCGATGAACCCGACGATGGGAACATCGAACGGTTCAATGCGTTACGGTTCCAGCCAATGGTCACATCCAGGGATTCAAAGGTACGCGAGTTATCATCGCTACCGTTACTGGCATGTAGCTCCCAGAAATCTTGGATCTGCTCGTAGGCTTCCAGCTGAGAGATCTTGTTCTGCTCAACACCCAAGCTAAAGCTCAGGCGGTTGTTTTCGTTAACCGGGAAACCCAAAGTGCCACGTAGGCCGATGGTTTTGTTGTTGTAGTCCACCAGATCCGCGTTAGATGCTTCGAAGTCGGTGTAGTACAAACGACCACCGAAGCTCACCCCATCTTTGGTGAAGTAAGGGTCGGTGTAGTTGATATCAAAGTTTTTCGAGTACTTGTTCGTACTTACGTTGATACCGGCGCGGTTACCAGACCCCAAGAAGTTATCTTGCTGGACACCGGCTGACAGGCTCAAGCCCGATTCAGTACCGTAGCCCACACCGGCGTTAAACGAGCCAGAAGGCTGCTCTTTCACGCTGAAGTTAACATCCACCTCGTCGTCAGTGCCCGGCAAACGTACGGTTTCCACATCAACGGTTTCAAAGAAGCCTAGACGGTTCAGACGGGTACGACTCTGCTCCAGCAAACGACTGGAAAGCCACGTGCCTTCCATCTGGCGCATCTCTCGGCGCAGTACTTCGTCTTTGGTAATCACGTTACCGCTGAAGTTGATTCGACGAACATACACACGAGCACCCGGCTCGATATTGATGTTCATCTTCACGGTGCGGTCTTCATCGTTAATCTCAGGGAAGACCTGAACTTGTGGGTAGGCATAGCCGTAGCGGCCCAAGAATTGCGCAAGCAGATCTTCGGTTTCGGTTACCTTCTGGCCGCTGTAGGTCTCACCCGGGATCAGGGTGACCAGCGCTTCCATCTCTTCGGCTTTATCCAGCAAGTTGCCGCTTAGCTCCACCTCACTGATGCTGTAAACCTCGCCTTCGTTGAGGTTTAGCGTGATGTAGATGCCCTTGCGGTCAGGGGTAAGTGAGACTTGAGTGGACTCCACCTGGAAGCGCACATAGCCGCGGTCGAAGTAGAAACTGTTGATGGTCTCGATATCAGCAGCCAGCTTTTGCTTCTGGTACTTCTTATCGCCCAGTACGTTCCACCAGGCTACGCTGTCGGTCAGGCTCATGCGCTTGATGAGCTCACCGGCTGAGAAGTCTTGGTTACCGATGATGTTGATCTGCTCAATCTCGGCAGAGATACCTTCTTGGAAGTTAAAGCGCAGATCCACCCGGTTACGCGGCAGCGGGGTGACGATTGCTTTTACCCGGGCGCTGTATTTACCGACGCTGTAGTAGAAATCTTCCAGGCTCTTTTCAATGTTCTGGATGTTGGTTTTATCCAGCGGCTCACCGATGCGGATACCCGAGGCGGTCAGCGACTCTTCCAGTTGCTCAGACTTGATGTCTTTGTTGCCCGAGAAGCTGATGTTACTGATGGTGGGTCGCTCCACAACGCGGAATACCACCGCATCGCCATCGCGAAATACCTGTACATCTTCATAGTTACCGCTGGCATAAAGCTGTTTGATGCTGTCGATAATATCCTTGCTATCCACATCATCGCCAACCCGTAGTGGGATCTGCAACAGCGCGGCACCGAGAGATACCCGCTGCAAGCCTTCAACACGAATGTCTGCTACTTCAAACTCCGCAAGGCTGGCATCGTTCGCAACCGCCGTACCGGTCATGCATGCCAGAATAACCCCGGCAAGAACCTGCTTTTTAAACATAAAAAACGAAATATTCCTAATTATATTGTTATAAGCGCATTACGTCGTTGACCACGGCAAGCACCATTAGGCCCATTACCAGTGCGGCTCCCAGCCGATACGCAAAATCCTGAACTCGTTCCGAAACCGGCTTACCGGTCGCTGCTTCAACAGCGAAAAACAGCAAGTGCCCACCATCGAGCACAGGTAGAGGAAACAAGTTAATAATCCCTAAATTAACACTTACTAAAGCAACAAATCCGAGGAAATACACCAGCCCATAATCAGCGGTGGCGCCAGCCCCTTTGGCGATGGAGATAGGCCCGCTAAGATTATCCAAAGACACCACGCCTGTCACCAACTTGCCAATCATCGAAACGGTCAGCGTGGTCAGCTGCCAAGTTCGCTCGACGGCTTTGCCGAAGCTATCAAACAGTCCGTACTGAATGTTGAGTTTGTACTCTTCCGGGTAACTTCCAGCGGTAGGCGCAATACCCACGTAACCTTGTAGCTCACCGTCAACCTCACGGGCACCCGGCCGTACGCTGATGTTAAGCAGCTGCGCACCTCGTTTGACTGTGAAATCAAGCGTTTGTTCTGGGCTGGCTTGAATAATTTCGACAAACTGTGGCCAACTGGCCAATTGTTCACCGTTAATGCTCAGCAATTCATCACCGACTTGAATACCGGCCTGCTCAGCCGCGCCACCTTTGACCACTTGGGCGGTGGTAAGCTCCACCTCTGGGCGAAACGGTAACAGGCCCAAGGCCTGCAAGGGGCTTTGCTGATCATTGAGCTCCCAGGTTTGGCTATCCAAGGTCACTTGCTTAAGGCGCTGATTGCTGTCGCGTACCTCAAGGCGGATCTCTGACTGGCCTACTGACTCAACCAGCGCCAAGTTAACCGCTTCCCAATCGATGGTCTCTTGACCGTCGACGGTGATGATTTGATCGCCCACTTGCAAGCTCGAGCGCGCAGCAATCGACTCAGCCGCCACCTCACCAATCACCGGTTTGACGCTGGGCACGCCAATCATAAAGGTCAGCCAGAACGCAAAGATAGCCAGCAGGAAGTTGGCGATAGGGCCGGCTGCGACGATGGCACTGCGCTTGCCAACGCTTTTTGAGGTGAAGGCTTGCTGCTTAAGCTCGGCCGGGACTTCTTCAACCCGCTCATCGAGCATCTTAACGTAGCCACCGAGGGGGATCATTGCGACCACATATTCAGTGCCGTCTTTGCCCATCCGACGCCATAGCGCCTTACCGAATCCAATGGAGAAGCGTTCAACCTTCACTCCACAGCGGCGGGCAACCCAAAAGTGACCGAACTCATGAACGGTAACCAAAATTCCCAGGGTTATGACGAAAAACATCGCGTTCCATAACGCTTCAGCCATTACACTCTTCCTACTAACTGAGCAGCCGTTGCCCGAACCTGTTGGTCTAGCTCCAACAGCGCTTCAATCGAATCTTGTTGAACACCGCTTGGAATGCGCTCCAAACACTGCTCTACGATCTGCGATATCTGTAAATATTCCAGCTGCCCCGACAAAAATGCCGCCACAGCGATCTCATTGGCCGCATTCAAGGTCGTGGTCGCGGCTTGGCTATGGTAACAGGCGTCGATGGCAAGCTTCAAACAAGGATAACGAGAGAAGTCCGGCGCTAAGAAACTCAGCTCTCCCAACTTCACAAAATCCAGCGGTTCCACCGAAGTCGGCACCCGTTCAGGATAAGCCATGGCATAGGCGATAGGTGTTGCCATGTCCGGCTGGCCAAGCTGAGCCAGCACTGAGCCATCGCAGTATTGCACCATCGAGTGGATGATCGATTGGGGATGCACCACCACTTCAATCTGCCCACGCTGGGTATTAAATAAGTGCTTGGCCTCGATGTACTCGAGGCCTTTGTTCATCATGGTGGCCGAGTCCACCGAGATCTTCTGCCCCATCGACCAGTTTGGGTGGGCACAAGCTTGAGCCGGGGTCACCGCACTGAGCTGCTCAACCGGGGTGTAGCGAAACGGTCCGCCAGAACCGGTTAACAGTACCTTGCTGACACCGTTTGCAGCCAAATCGCAATAGCCAAGTTGGGTTTGGATAGCTTCCGGCATGCATTGGTAGATGGCGTTGTGCTCACTATCCACCGGCATAATCGTCGCACCACTGCGTCGCGCCTGCTCCATCAACAGGCAGCCACTCATCACTAAAGACTCTTTGTTGGCCAGCAACACAGTTTTACCGGATTTGACTGCCGCCATGGTGGAGTGCAGTCCCGCCGCGCCGACGATCGCCGCCATCACCAGGTCGACCTCGGCCGCTTGCGCAAGCTGATTGATCTCGGCCTGCCCTCGAACCAACTCACAGCTAAGGCCATTGGCTGACAATGCACCCGCCAGCTGCTCACTGGCATCGGCATCAGCCATCGCCACAAAGCGCGGGCTAAACTCACGACACAGCTCAAGCATGGCCTGATGGTTGCGGCCACCAACCAGCCCAAAGACAGAAAAGTTGTCAGGGTTATCCCTGACAACTTTTAGGGTACTGGTACCAATGGAGCCGGTGGCGCCGAGGATTAACAGCTGCTTGGCCATACTACATCCACATCACATAGCAAAAGGCGAATACCGGCATGGCTGCGGTCAAGCTATCGATGCGATCAAGCAGACCACCATGACCGGGTAGCAAGCTACCGCTGTCTTTAATGCCCGCTTGACGCTTAAACATGCTCTCAACCAGATCGCCAATCACCGAGGCGATCACCGTTAGTGCGCTGGCCAGTGAGAACAAGGCCACTTTGTCGCCCGCTAGATCAAGGTATAACAAGGCAACCACGTTCACTAAACCGGCAACCAGCAAGCCCCCCAGCAAGCCCTCAATGGTTTTCTTGGGGCTAACGTTCGGCGCCAGCTTGTGCTTACCAAAGCGTTTGCCGGCAAAGTAGGCGCCGCTATCGGCGGCCCATACCAAGGCCAACACATAGCACACCCAGATACCGCCATTGATGTGGTTATCAGGGTCGAGGTCTCGCAGATAGAGCATCGACCAGTAGAAAGGCAACAACACCAACAGGCCTGCCACCAACTTAAACCAACGCATATCCTTCCAGCGCTTAGCGCTATCGGGGTAGCCACGCATCAGCAGCACACTACCGAGCCACCACAGCAGACCGGCGCTTAATATTGCCACAAACCAAGGATTGGCGGCGAAGCCGCTTAAGGGGATGAGCCACACACTGGCGCTGAGAACAAGGGTAAAGCTGGCGAAGCTTAGTACGCGACTGCCGTTGTCAGGAGCCACAATACGCGCCCACTCGCGGGCTGCCAGTAACACCACGCCGCCTAGGGCTAGAGCAAAGCTAAAGGTCGGAAGCAAAAAAATCGCCGCCAGGGCGATGGGGGCCAAAATCAGGGCGGTGGCGATGCGTTGTTTAAGCAAAATTTTCCTCGTTCATACTATTACTCATAAGCAGCTTGCGTACTTGCTCCCCTGTACAGCCAAAGCGGCGTTCTCGCTGCACGTAGCACGCCAGTGCGGCAGCGAATGCTTGCTCGTCAAAATCAGGCCAAAGGACGTCACTGAAGAATAGTTCTGCGTAAGCCATCTGCCACAGCAAGAAGTTACTAATGCGCTTCTCTCCGCCGGTGCGGATCAGCAGATCGATATCAGCAACCGACTCAGCGGCAATCTGTTGATTCAGGGCTTGCTCGTTGATATCGCTGGCTTGTAGCGTTCCTTCGGCAACTTGTTGTGCCAGCTGTTGCGCGGCTTGGGCAATGTCCCAACGGCCGCCATAGTTGGCAGCAATATTTAGGATCAGGCCGTCGTTGTTGGCAGTCATCTGTTCTGCTGCCTGAATGCGCTGACGTAGCTTATCACTAAAGCGCGAGGTGTCACCGACTATCCGCAGGCGGACATTGTTGTTTTTCAGCTTTTTGACTTCCCGCTGCAAAACACTCAGGAAAAGGTTCATTAAACTTGACACCTCCTCCTCCGGGCGGCGCCAGTTTTCACTGCTGAATGCAAACAAGGTTAGGCTCTTGAGCTCAAGTTGCGTCGCTAAACTCACGACCTTACGTACTGCTTTCACCCCTGCCTGGTGACCCAAAACTCGCAACTTACCACGCTGCTGAGCCCAGCGACCGTTGCCGTCCATAATGATGGCGACATGCTGTGGAAGAGCATCTTTTACTGCTTTTATCTGCTCCAGACTCGAACTCATATTTCCCATGTCCATATAAAAAAGCCGTGTAAAGCTACACGGCTAGATAACATCTATGCGTTGCTTAAACTTCTAGCAGCTCTTCTTCTTTGGCTGCCAGCATTTCGTCAACTTTCTTCACCGCTGCATCGGTGATCTTCTGAATGTCATCCTGTGCGCGACGATCTTCATCTTCGCTGATTTCTTTTTCTTTTAATAGCTCTTTCACGTCACTGTTAGCGTCGCGTCGAATATTACGAATCGCTACGCGACCTTGCTCAGCTTCACCACGTACAACCTTGATTAGGTCGCGACGACGTTCTTCGGTCAGCGGAGGCAGAGGAATGCGAATAACGTTACCCGCAGACATTGGGTTCAGACCCAAATCAGAGCTCATGATCGCTTTCTCTACAGCCTGAATGGCAGAGTTGTCGAATACGGTCACAGTCAGGGTACGGGAGTCTTCAGTAGACACGTTACCCACCTGGTTTAGCGGGGTGTTAGTACCGTAGTAAGGAACCATAATGCCGTTTAGCAGGCTTGGGTGGGCACGACCGGTGCGCACTTTGCTCATTTGGTTCTTCAGCGCTTCCAGGCTCTTGTCCATGCGCTGCTTAGCATCTAGTTTGATATCTTCAATCACGTTGGGATCCCTTAGTTTTGGTTATGCGTCAATGTGATGAATGGTGGTGCCTTCAGAAGCGCCCATAACCACGTTCTTCAGAGCACCCGGCTTATTCATGTTGAATACACGAATTGGCAGGTTGTGGTCACGCGCCAAGGTAAAGGCGGCCAAGTCCATCACTTTTAATTCTTTTTCGAGTACTTCCTGGTAATCCAGTTCACTGTACAGGGTCGCATTCGGGTCTTTTACCGGATCTGCGCTGAATACACCGTCGACTTTGGTGCCTTTGAACACCGCGTCTGCTTCAATCTCAATGCCGCGCAAGCAAGCAGCAGAGTCGGTGGTAAAGAAAGGATTACCGGTACCTGCTGAGAAAATCACAACCCGGCCAGACTTGAGGTTACTGATCGCCTCGGCCCAGTTGTAGGAATCACATACGCCATTCAATTCGATGGCTGACATTAGTCGCGCATTGACGAAGTTACGGTGCAGGGAGTCACGCATTGCCAGGCCGTTCATCACGGTCGCCAACATGCCCATGTGGTCGCCAACGACGCGGTTCATACCCGCTTTAGCCAGACCTTCACCCCTGAACAGGTTACCACCACCGATAACCAGGCCCACTTGAACACCTAGTTCAACCAGTTCTTTGATCTCTAAAGCCATACGATCGAGCACTTTAGGGTCGATGCCAAAGCCTTCTTCACCCATTAGGGCTTCACCAGACAATTTAAGGAGGATACGACGATAGGCAGGTTTAGGAGTGATACTCATATTAATATGCGTCTCTTTAGTGTAACGAATACAAGAAAGGTTGCGGCATGATACCGCAACCTGGGGTGCAACAAAAATTACTTTTTAGATGCTTCGATCTGCGCCGCAACTTCAGCAGCGAAATCTTCTTCTTTCTTCTCAATACCTTCGCCAACTTCCAGGCGAATGAAGCCAGCTACAGTTGCGCCTTTCTCTTTCAAGATAGCGCCAACAGTTTTCTTAGGCTCCATGATGAATGCTTGGCCAGTCAGAGAGATTTCACCGGTGAATTTCTTCATACGGCCGGTAACCATTTTCTCTGCGATTTCAGCTGGCTTGCCTTCGTTCATGGCAATCTCGATTTGCAGCTTCTTCTCTTTCTCTACAACGTCCGCTGGAACGTCTTCTGGAGACAGGTACTCTGGCTTAGAAGCAGCAACGTGCATAGCAACGTGCTTCAGAGTTTCTGCATCAGCTTCACCGGTTACTGCTACACCGATGCGCTCACCGTGGCGGTAAGAAGCAATGCTTGCACCGTCTAGGTATTCAACGCGACGGATTGAGATGTTTTCGCCGATTTTAGCAACCAGTTGAACACGCTCTTCTTCGAACTTCTCTTTCAGAGTTTCGATGTCGGTTTTCGCTTCAGCAGCTGCAGCAGCTACTTTCTCTGCGAATGCAGTGAAGTTAGCATCTTTAGCTACGAAGTCAGTTTGGCAGTTAACTTCTAGCAGAGCCGCAAAACCTTCACCTTGTTTGATGATGATTGCGCCTTCAGCAGCGATGTTACCTGCTTTTTTAGCTGCTTTCGCCGCACCGCTCTTACGCATGTTTTCAATAGCTAGCTCGATGTCGCCATTGGTTTCGGTAAGGGCTTTTTTACAATCCATCATGCCTGCGCCGGTACGATCGCGCAGTTCTTTTACTAGGGCAGCAGTAATTGCCATTTGTTCAATCCTCGAATTTTAGGGATAAAACTCAGGGGGCGAAATTGCCCCCTGCTAATCACTAAGCGTTAGCTTAAGTAAAGGGCGTTACGCGCGTATTACTCAGCAGCCGCTTCTTCTACAAAGCCGTCTTCTTCGGCTTGTACTACGATGTCTTCTTGACGACCTTCGATTACGTTGTCAGCAGCAGCTTCCAAGTAAAGTTTGATCGCACGGATCGCATCATCGTTACCAGGGATAACGTAGTCTACGCCGTCTGGAGAAGAGTTAGTATCAACAACAGAAATAACCGGGATACCCAGGTTGTTTGCTTCTTTAATAGCGATGTGCTCGTGCTCTGCGTCGATTACGAACAGAACGTCAGGCAGACCGCCCATGTTTTTGATACCGCCAAGGCTCTTCTCAAGCTTTTCCATTTCGCGAGTACGCATCAGCGCCTCTTTCTTGGTCAGCTTCTCGAAAGTACCGTCTTCGCTTTGCGCTTCCAGATCTTTCAGACGTTTGATTGACTGACGAACGGTTTTCCAGTTAGTCAGCATACCACCCAACCAGCGGTGGTTTACGTAGAATTGGTCAGAACGGATAGCGGCTTGCTTAACTGCTTCACCTGCTGCGCGCTTGGTACCTACGAACAGTACTTTGCCTTTCTTAGCAGCAACTTTGCTCAGCACGCCCATTGCGTCGTTGAACAAAGGAACAGTTTTTTCCAAGTTGATGATATGAACTTTGTTGCGAGCACCGAAGATGAACGGCTTCATCTTTGGGTTCCAGTAACGGGTTTGGTGACCGAAGTGGACACCCGCTTTAAGCATATCGCGCATCGATACGTTTGCCATTTTGAATTCCTCTATTGGGGTTAGGCCTCCACGCACCCCATTTGCCGACCAAGCTAAACTTGGCACCCCGGCTCATGTGACGGCACGTGTGTGTGTTTAATTAAGTTTGTTGTGACCAGATAGGTCTAGCCGCTTACACGACTGAGAGCCCACAGGACACGGCGCGCTTTATACCATAATTCGCCTAGCGGATAAAGCAAAAACCACAAACAGAAAAGTCATGCGAAGCGTCAACTCTAAAGGCCACCCGACCAATAAAACCGGGGGATTGCGCGGCAAGCCTACAACTTAGCTACGCCTTGGGTTACACTGAGCGGCTTAAACCAAGCACCTTACTCAACTATTTGTAGAATCCATGAGCGTAAAGATTAAAAATTCTGAGCAGATCGAAGGTATGCGCATCGCTGGCAAACTGGCCGCGGACGTGCTCGATATGATCACCCCTTTCGTCAAAGCCGGTGTTAGCACCGAAGAGCTAAACCAGCGCTGTCATGACTACATCGTGAATGAGCAAGGTGCCATTCCAGCGCCACTGAACTATCACGGCTTCCCTAAGTCGATCTGTACCTCGATTAATGAGGTGGTTTGTCACGGTATCCCCTCTGAGAGCGAAATCCTCAAAGATGGCGATATCATGAACATCGACGTCACCGTGATTAAAGACGGCTTCTATGGCGATACCTCCAAGATGTTCTTGGTGGGTGCTGCCAACGCGCAAGACAAGTTACTTTGTCGGGTCACCCAAGAGGCGCTGTATCAGGGCATCCGCGCGGTGAAGCCCGGCGCGAAAATCAAAGACATCGGCGCTGCCATTCAGAAGTACCTGAAAAAGGGCAACTACCGCTATGGCATCGTAGAGAACTTCTGTGGCCACGGCATTGGTGAGAGCTTCCACGAAGAGCCGCAAGTGATGCACTGCCGCAACTTCGACAACACCCCGATCCAAGCAGGCATGTGCTTCACCATCGAGCCGATGATCAACCAAGGCAAGAAAGGCAACAAGGTTGATGAGGACGATGGCTGGACCGCCCGCACCATCGACGGCAAGAACTCAGCTCAGTGGGAACACACCCTGCTGGTCACCGACACCGGGGTAGAAGTTCTGACACTGCGTGATGAAGAAGACTTCCCGCGCGTAATCACCCACAGCTAATCCCGACAGGTCTCAAATCATGGAGTTGATGATCGAGCAACCTAGCTTGCCAGAGCTCAGCGAACTGAGCATGAGCTCGGCACGCGATTACTTACAGCGCCTGCAAGAGTGGCTAGCCCAACAGTTTAATCAGGGCATCCATGTGGAAGAGTTGGTGCAGGCTCGCTCAGAGCAGATGGACAGAGTACTGGCCAGCCTGTGGCAGCACTTCGAACTGCACCTGCACCCAGAGCTCGCGCTTACCGCCGTGGGCGGCTACGGCCGCGGCGAACTGCACCCCCACTCTGATATCGATATCCTGGTACTCAGCCCCAGCCGCATCAGCGATGAGGCGGGCGAGAAGATCAGCCAGTTCGTGACCTTCTTGTGGGACATCCGTCTTGATGTCGGCCACAGCGTGCGTACCCTCAAAGAGTGCACCAAGCTCGGCCGTGAAGACATCACCATCGCCACCAACTTGCAAGAATCACGACTGCTTTATGGCAACGCCAAGGTCTATAGCGAACTGTGTGAGGCGGTGCGCTGCGACAGTTTCTGGCCATCCGATAAGTTCTTTGAAGCCAAAAAGCAGGAACAGCTGCAGCGTCACTCCCAGTACAAAGGCAATGCCTATAGCCTAGAGCCCGATATCAAGGCCAACCCCGGCGGCCTGCGTGATATTCAAACCATTTGTTGGGTCGCGGGTCGCCATTTTGGCAGCAGCGAGCTGGACCATCTGGTCACCGAAGGCTTTCTGACCAAAGCCGAAGGCCGTGAACTGCAAGATTGCCGTGATTTTTTGTGGCGAGTTCGCTTTGCCCTGCATATCCACCTTAATAAAGCCGACGACCGTCTGCTGTTTGATCGCCAATTGGCAGTGGCCCAGTCGCTCGGTTATCGCGGCGAGCACAACGCGCCGGTGGAGCGTCTGATGAAGCACTTCTTCCAGACCATCCGCCGTATCAGCGAGCTCAACGAGATGCTGCTCCAGCTTTTCGATGAGGCCATCTTGGGCAACACAGCCATCGATGTGCGCCCCATCGACGTGCATTTTCAATTGCGCGGCAAGCTTATCGACTGCTGCGACAAACAGTTGATGCTACAGCAGCCCGAACAGATCTTGGTGATGTTCCAGCACATCGCTGATAACCCTGAAATTGAAGGGATCTACTCATCCACCCTGCGCCAGCTGCGTGAAGCACGCCGCCGCCTGCCACAGTGGATTGAAGACTTGCCCGGCTGTAAGAAGCGCTTCCGTCGTCTTATCAAACACCCGAATGTCACGGCCTTGGCCCTGACCTTAATGCATCGCTACGGCGTGTTGGCGGCCTACTTTCCGGCCTGGAGCCGCATCGTAGGTCAGATGCAGTTTGACCTGTTCCACGCCTTCACCGTGGATGAACATACCCATCGTCTGATCCGCAAGATCCACAGCTTTAACTTTGCAGAAACCGCACAGACCCATCCGCTGTGCTGCGAGATCTACCCGCGACTCGAGCGCCCCGATCTGCTGACCATGGCCGCGCTGTTCCACGATATTGCCAAAGGACGCAAGGGCGATCACAGCGAGCTGGGTGCCATCGACGCCGAGCAGTTCTGCCTGAATCATGGCTACAGCAAGCCCTCAGCGAATACCGTTAGCTGGTTGGTTAAACATCACCTGCTGATGTCAGTCACCGCCCAGCGCCGTGATATCTACGATCCTGAGGTTATCAGCGAGTTTGCCAAGGTGGTCCGTGACCAGCGCCACTTGGATATGCTGTTGTGCCTGACCGTAGCTGACATATGCGCTACCAATGATGACACCTGGAATAGCTGGAAGCGCACCCTGCTGGCCGATTTGTACAAAGCGACCAAGCAAGCCCTGCGTCGAGGCCTGGAGAATCCGGTGGACGTGCGTGGCGTGATCCGCGACAAGCAAGACAAGGCCATCGAACTGCTCGCCAAGAAGAACTTCTCGCAAGAGCAGATCCGCGAGCTATGGAAACGCTTCCGTGCCGACTATTTCCTGCGCCACACGCCTGAGCAGATCGCATGGCACAGTGAGCATTTGTGGGGCCACTCTATCCATCAGCCGCTGGTGCTGGTGAGCCGTAAAGCGACCCGTGGCGGCACCGAGATCTTTATCCACAACAAGGATATCGATCACCTGTTCGCCTCAGTGGCTGCAGAGCTGGACCAAAAGAACCTGACCATTCACGACGCGCAGATCATGGCCAGTCGCGATGGCTACGTGCTGGATACCTTTGTGGTACTGGAGCGCGACGGACAACCGCTATCGAGCGAGCGAGGCCTCGAGCTCAAGAGCAGCCTGCAAAAGATGCTGCTGTTCGAAATGCCCATCGATATCCGCCAACGCCGGGTACCGCGTCAGGTTCAACAGTTTAATATCAAACCACGCATCGATTACCTGCCAACGCGTAGCAATCGCACCTTGTTAGAGGTTGTCGCGTTGGACAAACCGGGCCTACTGGCCAAACTCGGTGCCGTGTTCCAATCACAACAGCTCACCTTGCATGCCGCCAAAGTCACCACCATTGGCGAAAAAGCCGAGGATTTCTTCTCGTTGAGCAATGCCCAGCGAGAGCCACTGACCGAGGACGAGCAGCAACAGTTGCGAGAAGTGTTGGTCGAGGCGCTGAGCTAAACCAAACCGATTCATTATTACCCGTAGATAAGCGCAATTATGGAGAACCACATGTCTACATTTTTTAGTTACGCCGTGGGCGTTGGAAGTAAGAATGCCAAAGGCGAATGGCTAGAAGTGTTCTACCCCGCCCCTGTATACCAGCCACAGCAAGCTGAAGTTGATGCCCTGACTAAAGGCCTGGACTACCAAGGCGGTAAACAGCTTATCGAGCTTAACGAAGAGATTCTGGAAACCCTGCTAGCGAACGCAGAAGCCGCTGGCCTGAGCGCTCAAGTAAGTGCGCTGCAAACCCTCAAAGGCAGCGAACAGCCGCGCGTGCTGTGTCTGCTTAGCGAAGATAATGCCGCAGAGTCAACCCCAGAGGCCTACCTGAAGCTTCACCTGCTGTCACACCGTTTGGTCAAACCGCATGGTGTTGACCTAAGCGGTATCTTTGCAGTGCTGCCAAACGTTGCCTGGACCAACCAAGGCGCGGTTGATTTGGAAGAGCTGCCAGCCAAACAGCTGGAAGCGCGCGCCAAGGGCGAGCTGCTGCAGGTGACCTCGGTGGATAAATTCCCGAAAATGGCCGACTACGTGGTACCAAGCGGCGTGCGTATTGCTGCCACTTCACGGGTGCGCTTGGGCGCTTATATCGGCGAAGGGACCACCATCATGCACGAAGGCTTCTGTAACTTTAACGCCGGTACAGCCGGTACCAGCATGATTGAAGGCCGAATCTCTGCCGGTGTGTTCGTTGGCAAAGGCTCAGATCTGGGCGGCGGCTGTTCAACTATGGGCACCCTGTCAGGTGGCGGCAACATCATCATCTCGGTCGGTGAAGAGTCGCTGATCGGTGCTAACGCCGGTACTGGTATTCCTTTGGGAGACCGTTGCATCATTGAGTCTGGCTTGTACATCACTGCTGGTACCAAAGTGGTACTGATTGACGATAACAAACAACAAGCTGGCACCGTTAAGGCGCGCGACTTGGCCGGTAAATCAGACCTGTTGTTCCGCCGCAACAGCATCAGTGGTGCGATTGAGTGTCTGACCAATAAGTCAGCCGTTGAGCTGAACGAGGCGCTGCACGCCCACAACTAAGGTCTAAAGGCCAGTACTAACTGTATTGTTATTATAGTCTCCATGTCGCATACTCAGTTTGATGGCATGGAGGCTAAATCAATGAAGCGTTATTGGTTATATCTGGCTGGCACCACCCTCACCCTTCTGGTTGTAATGAGCTTCACCACCTTGGTGTTGACCCACAACCGACAATACCGCAGCGACGAACTCTCGGCACAATTGGACGAACATCTCGCCAGCATCCAAACGCAGCTGGATGAACTCAGCGAAGACGCTCAGCACCAATTGCGGTTTCTCTCATCCCTAGACAGCAGTGAGCACGCCTTGGCACAAGGCCAACTTGATACCTCTGCCGATATCCTCTCCCAACTGATGGCCAGCCAAGCATATATCCTTCAGGCTCGCCTGCTCAGTTCCTCCGGCCAAGAGCTGTTGCGATTTGATAGCAGCGCTGCTGGACCGATACGCACCTCGAACTACGACCTGCAAAACAAAGCACGCCGTTATTACGTGGCAGCACTGTTATCCACCGCGCCGGATGAGGTCTACTTCTCAAGCATTGATCTAAATGTAGAGCGGGGAGTGATTGAGCTTCCTTATCAACCGGTGTTACGTGTCGGAATGGCAGTGACAGCCAAAGATAGTGGCCAAATCCTCGGCTTCGTGCTGCTCAACTACGATATGCGGCTGATCTTCGCCAAGCTGCAAAAACAGCTCAGTGCACATATGCAAGCCTATCTAGTGGCGCCTAACGGGCAATTTCTGCTGCACCCGTCATCGAATCGCCGCTATTGCAAGGATCTTAACTGCAGCCACTACTTCGATAAGTCTCAACTAACCAACGATATTCGGCAGCAACTATTCTTCGAAGGACAAATGGCCTCGATAACTCTGGCTGCGCCAAGTAAAGACTTTCACCCACTCTATGGCGCGATCGTACTGCGTTACTCGCCCGAGTACCTTCCAGCCATCACCGCCCACGACAGCTCGAGTCTACAGGTGGTTTCAACGCCGCTTTGGTGGGTATGGTTGGCGGTAACACTCGCCTTATGCACCGGAACCTGTGGCCTGCTGGAGTACCGCATACACCATCTCAAAGAGAGCTGGCAGCGCATGAAGATGCATGGGGTACTCGAAAAAATCACCGAGCTTATCGAACGAGTTCAAGAGGATGACGATCCGGTAACCGGTAGCCACGTTCAACGCGTCTCGTACTACTCTAAGCTAATGGCAGCCGCAGCCCGACTTGAGCCATCGCTGGTTCAGGATATCTACCGTTACGCCTCACTGCACGACATCGGTAAGATCAGCATCCCCGACGCCATCTTGAAAAAGCCCGGAAAGCTTGATCCGCAAGAATGGGCAGTGATGCAGACTCATGTGGAGAATGGCTACCAACTCATCAAAGAGTTCAACATCAGCCCGGTGGCAGAGAATATCGTTCGCTGCCACCATGAGCGCTGGGATGGCACAGGCTACCCACGCGGCTTGAAAGGCACCGATATCCCGGTGGAAGCACGCATCGTAAGCATAGTCGATTGCTTTGATGCGCTGATGTCTGAGCGCCCCTACAAGCCCGCATTCAGCTTTGAAAAGTCGGCTGGCATCATCAACGAGCTGAGTGGCAGCGCCTTTGAGCCCGAGCTGGTAAGGCTGTTTAATCTGCTGGAAGATGAGTTCGCCAAGTTCCGAACACCGGTGGGAGATAGTCGAACCGAAGAGTTGTTGGCATTACGTGCTGTACAGATGCAGTAGCTGTAAAGCAGGCTTGGCGGTTGCCGCAAAACACTAAGCAAACCGTCATTAAAGCTTCGCTTTGCTTCACTCAGCAGCCTGTATATAGTGCTGTAAGGCCTGTGTAGTAGCGCGCTGCGCGTTCAGGCTGGAATTCGTATTCCGTATTCTCGCAAAGGATTGCCCATGCCGCACTGCATTATCGAATGCCCGACCACACTCAGCCGCCATATCGGTTTTCAGCTTCTGGTTAACACCATCCATGACTCGCTGGTCGCCTCAGACTTGTTCCATCACGATAAGATCAACACCCGCGCCTATATCAGCGAGCACTTCAAAGTAGCGGGCTCTCGCCAAGAGTATCTGCACCTGGATCTATGCTGTGAAGAGCTGCTGGAACAACAGCAAATGCAAGGCGTGGCTCAGCAGTTAAGCCACAGCATCTATGAGCTGCTACCAAAGCTTTCCAACCTCAGCATACGCATCCATTTACCGCAGCAAAGTGATTTTGTGCAACACTTTAGCGGCCCTCAGGTTGTGGCGCTAAGCGAGCAGCGAGACACCCGCCAAGCCATATAGAAAAAGCCAGCGAATACGCTGGCTTTTTAATCTCTACTGAATGTGCCTTGATTAGTTAAGCGGCGTATCACCCCGTTTCATCATGATGGCGAAGTAAGGGTAGAGCTGATGCAACACATCGGCACTCAGTACTGCATCACCGCCGTCGGCAAGGGTCATTAAGGTATTATCGCCGCTCGAGCCTAAGGTCATCACAAAGTCACCAGTACGGAACTTCAAGTCTTCCAAGCCGTAGCGCTGGCGGATCTCATTGGAAGGACTCTTACGTTTTAGGTAAAGCTTGCCGGTGTTCGACACGTAGTCAGTGATCTCAAAGCCTAGCAGCGGCAAGATCTCACGCAGTCGCTTCATGGTCTTATCCAAATCGGCATCGGCGCGGAAGTTAGCCACACCTGCATTCTCAATCATGAGCACTGATACACTCTCATCGAAGTACTCAGCCACTTCTTGTTCATTCATCGCCGCTAGCTGAGCTTGCTCGCGCTCCAACTGTAACTGCTGCTCATATTGCTCACGCTGTTCGGCAATAAAACCAATCAGTTGATTTAACTCGATGTTAGCCAAACGACGGCGCTCAAAGCTATCGAACACAGTTTCAGCGGGTTCGTTTTCGATGGTTTTATTCACATCAATCAGCTCAACGGAAAAGCCTGCGGTACGGCCATGGGGCATGATTTGCAGGCTGTATTGGAAGCGTTGGCTCAAACGGTGGGTTTTGCTTCCCCACAATCGACCATCAACCTTGCTCTCATCTACAATCCAGTCGCTTAACCAGATGCCCGCTTGCGCATCAGCCACCTGAAAACGACCACCGCGACCTGCAACATAGTCGTTTAGTAACTGATCCATTAGCTCACGGCTCTGACCTTCGCCTTGAGATTGTGGGATATCGAACCAGAAGATCACGCCGGAGTTGAGTACCTCGAAGCGGCTGCCAGATACAACGTTGAGTACCTGAACTGGCGGGCGCACATCCACATCGCCACCCACTCGGTTGTTTGCCTGTTCGCCCAGCGGCGGAACAGCGAACTCGTCGCTGTAGGCTGGCGGATTTACACCTTCTGGCGTACTAAGGGGTACCAACAACTCACTGTCGAGATACTTGAATCCTCGCTCTGCTTGGCGGGCTCGCTCGGGTGATGAACATGCGGCAATGAACGAAGCTGTAACCAAACAAGTGGCCAGTTTAAATAGAGAACCAGAAGCTAACTGCATAGTGTAAAGTCAGGATACTTGTAGATGAAAACCTTGGCGGGCAAGTCGGTTGCGCCTCCCTGTACAAGCTCGCTATGTTACTTAGCGTACTGATTAAACACAAGGCCAAGCCCGGTTAAGCTGTGACAAATGTGAGTTTTCGATCATCTTGTTTGAACAAGCGGCAACTCAGCGGCAAAGCGCGGCCCCCGCCCTAGCAATCCCCGGCAAAGCCAAGTAAGCTGATGGCACCCTAGACTTGTCTTCAAATCGCTTATGACTCAACACCTTGTAGTAACCGCCGTCGGTACCGATAGGCCAGGTATTGTCAATCAGCTTACTCAGCTGGCCAGTCAGTGTGGCTGTAACATTGTCGATAGCCGCATGGCGCTATTCGGCTCCGAGTTTACCCTGATTATGTTGTTGAGCGGCGAACACAACGCCATGCTGCAGATCGAAACTCGACTGCCGATCATGGCTCAGCAGCTTCAGTTGCTCACGGTACTCAAGCCAACCACACCGCACACCCAGCTCGACTACCACACCACCGCCTTGTTGCAGCTCACCATTACCGACTCGCCCGGCGTCATTAGTCAGGTCACCCAACTGATCAGCGATCATGGCCTGGATCTGGTAGGCCTGAAGTCGAACTTGTTTAGCGAGCAAGGCAACGAGATGCTGAGCGCCGAGTTTGAAGCCAAACTAAGTACCGATGCCGATCACAAACTTTTATCTGCAGACTATGATCGGCTTTGTGAGAAGCTAGGTACTCAACAACACCAACTTCAATTTCTGTCAATCTAACGGAAAGGACGCATTCATGAATACGCTTACTGCAGGCGCTGCTGCCCCCGCATTTACTCTGCCCAACCAAGATGGCACTGAGATTAGCCTCTGCGATCTGGCTGGCAAAAAGGTGTTGGTTTACTTCTACCCCAAAGCACTGACGCCCGGTTGTACCACCCAAGCCTGTGGCTTGCGTGATAGCAAAGAAGAGCTTGATGCACTAAACACCGTGGTGTTTGGTGTTAGCCCTGACCCGGTTAAGCGCTTGCCTAAGTTCATCGAAAAACATCAGCTGAACTTCGACCTGTTATCTGATGAAGACCACAGTGTGGCCGATCAGTTTGGTGTGTGGGGCCGCAAGAAGTTTATGGGCAAAGAGTACGACGGCATTCACCGCATCAGCTTCTTGATCGATGAGAACGGCCAGATTGAGAAGGTCTTCGACAAGTTTAAAACCAGTAATCACCACGACGTGGTGGTGGATTACCTAAAGGGTTAATCGCCCGCGGCAATAAGTAAATATCCACCTTCTAAAGAAGGTGGCTTTGAATGAGCCCCCTCGAAGGGGGCCTTTGTCTAGTGCAGCGCCAACTCACCTTGCTCTTGACGCTCAACTTTCTCTTGATGTCTTACATATCGGCGTATGATTTCTTCGTTAATACCCACAGTATCTACGAAATACCCTCGCTGCCAAAAGTGGTTGCCCCAAAGCTTGTTCTTCCTCAAGTACGGAAACTTGTTGAATAGCTTCAGAGCTATCTTCCCTTTTAGCGCCCCATCAGCTTGGAAACACTCAGCTTTGGCGGAACCTTTACAATCAAGTGTACGTGGTCACTTTGGA
>NZ_AUBY01000031.1 GCF_000429485.1 Aliagarivorans marinus DSM 23064
TTTAAGGTCTCTGAAGGGCCGTCGAAGACTACGACGTTGATAGGCAGGGTGTGTAAGCGTTGTGAGGCGTTGAGCTAACCTGTACTAATTACCCGTGAGGCTTAACCATACAACACCTAAGGGGTGTTGTTGTTCACCTAGACAAGAAATGCTTGTTTGAACTCCAGATTTAAAGTTTTATCCTTATCCGAATTGCTTAAAGACACCGTTTTTTGCCTGGTGGCAATAGCGTTGTGGAACCACCTGACTCCATGCCGAACTCAGAAGTGAAACGCAACTGCGCCGATGATAGTGTGGGGCTTCCCCATGTGAAAGTAGGTCACTGCCAGGCTCCCAATTTCGTGTTTACCTGTATATAGGATATAGGTGAAGACAAGAGTCCGCTGATATAGCTCAGTTGGTAGAGCGCACCCTTGGTAAGGGTGAGGTCGGCAGTTCAAATCTGCCTATCAGCACCAGTATCGAGAAAGCCCGGCTAACGCCGGGCTTTTTTGTTTGTATTTCACGCTAAATGGAGGAGGCTGCATCCCTTAGCGTGAACGGTGGAGGCCGAAATAGCACCTCTTCGCTTCGAAAGTGCTCTGTTCAAAATTGTTAAGCTACTGTTTTTTATATAAAAACAAATTAAATTAAACAAATTTTAGACAGTTCTACCATTTCCAAAATCGGGGTGGTATAATTTCGCGCCTTTTAAGGGCAGCCAGAGCTTTTGACAGCGTGTCAAAGGCAGTTTTAGTAAAAAGCGGAGCATTCAAATGATCCAAATGCAATCTACTATGGACGTAGCGGATAACTCCGGTGCGCGCCGTGTACAGTGTATTAAGGTCTTAGGTGGTTCGCACCGCCGCTACGCGCGCATTGGCGACATCGTTAAAGTTACCGTTAAGGAAGCAATTCCTCGCGGTAAAGTTAAAAAAGGTGACGTGATGAACGCAGTGGTTGTGCGCACTCGTAAAGGCGTTCGTCGTCCTGATGGTTCGGTAATTCGTTTTGACCGCAATGCAGCGGTTATCCTGAATGCCAACAACCAGCCAGTGGGAACTCGTATCTTCGGCCCAGTGACTCGTGAATTGCGTAATGAGCAGTTCATGAAGATCGTTTCTCTAGCGCCAGAAGTACTGTAAGGGGTTCATAATGGCTAACAAAATCAGAAAAGGCGATGAAGTAATCGTACTTGCAGGTAAAGACAAAGGTAAGCGCGGTAGCGTGACCAAAGTTCTTCCTACCGGCAAGGTTTTCGTTGAAGGCGTTAACTTAGTCAAGAAGCATCAAAAGCCTAACCCACACCTGGGTCAAGCTGGCGGCATCATTGAAAAAGAAGCGGCTATCGACGTATCTAACGTTGCGTTGTTCAACTCTGCCACTGGCAAAGCTGATCGCGTAGGTTTCCGATTTGAAGACGGCAAAAAAGTTCGTTTCTTCAAATCTAACAATGAACTAGTTAAGTAATTGGAGTAAACGATGGCGAAACTGCATGACCTATACAAGGAAACTGTGACGCCTGAGCTCGCTAAAGAGTTCGGTTACAAATCCATCATGCAAGTCCCTCGGATTGAGAAAATCACCCTGAACATGGGTGTTGGCGAAGCGATCAACGACAAGAAGGTTCTAGAGCACGCTATTGCAGATCTTACTGCAATCTCTGGCCAGAAGCCGTTGACCACTAAAGCCCGTAAATCTGTAGCAGGCTTCAAAATCCGTGAAGGATACCCTATTGGTTGTAAAGTAACTCTGCGCGGCGAGCGCATGTGGGAGTTCTTGGAGCGCTTGATTTCAATCGCAATCCCCCGTGTACGTGACTTCCGTGGTCTGAGCGCTAAGTCGTTCGACGGCCGTGGTAACTACAGCATGGGTGTGCGTGAGCAAATCATCTTCCCAGAAATCGACTACGACAAAGTCGATAAAGTACGTGGTCTGGATATTACCATCACCACTACTGCTCAAACTGACGAAGAAGGCCGCGCTCTGCTGGCTGCCTTTAACTTCCCATTTCGCAAGTAAGGTGAAGAGTTATGGCTAAACAATCAATGAAAGCTCGCGAAGCGAAGCGTACTAAATTAGTTGCTCGTTACGCCGAGAAGCGCGCTGCGCTTAAAACTGTTATTAACGACGTTAACTCTTCTGAAGAAGAGCGTTGGGATGCAGTGCTCAAGCTACAATCGTTGCCTCGTGATTCATCACGTAGCCGTCAGCGTAACCGTTGTAACGTAACTGGCCGTCCACACGGCTACCTACGTAAATTCGGTGTTAGCCGCATCAAACTGCGTGAAGCGATGATGCGTGGTGAGGTTCCTGGCCTTAAGAAAGCCAGTTGGTAATCCACTTTATTTCGGAGTAAACGATTATGAGCATGCAAGATCCTATTGCGGACATGTTGACTCGCATCCGCAACGGTCAAGCGGCAAGTAAGGTGTCTGTAGTTATGCCTTCGTCAAAAGTTAAAGTGGCTATTGCTAACTTGCTTAAAGAAGAAGGTTACATCACCGACTATGCCGTTTCTGGTGACACTAAGAAATCACTGGAAGTTACCCTGAAGTATTTCGAGGGTAAAAAAGTTATTGAGAAGATTGAACGTGTAAGCCGTCCTGGTCTGCGTATCTATAAAGGTGCTAAAGACCTACCTAAAGTAATGGGTGGCCTAGGCGTTGCAATCGTGTCTACTTCAAAAGGCGTTATGACCGACCGTGCAGCACGTAAAGCTGGCATGGGCGGTGAGATCGTCTGTTACGTAGCTTAATTGGAGGTAGGAAAATGTCTCGAGTAGCAAAAGCTCCCGTAGCGATTCCTGCCGGCGTTGAGGTTAACCTTAACGGCCAAGAGCTAACGGTAAAAGGTAGCAACGGTGCACTGACTCGCGTTTTCAACGACGCAGTTGTTGTAACCAAAGAAGAAAACGAACTTAAGTTCGCCGTAGTTGAAGGTGGCGCTACTGCTCAAGCAGGTACTGCACGCGCTCTTACCAACAACATGGTACTTGGTGTAACTAAAGGCTTTGAGAAGAAACTTGTACTGCAAGGTGTAGGTTACCGTGCTGCTGTTAAAGGCAAGGTAGTTGACCTGACTCTAGGTTTCTCACACCCAGTAAACTACAACCTTCCTGAAGGTGTAACTGCTGAGTGTCCTTCACAGACTGAGATCGTGCTGAAAAGTGCTGATAAGCAGTTGTTGGGTCAAGTTGCCGCTGACATTCGTGCTTACCGTCGTCCGGAGCCTTACAAAGGTAAGGGTATCCGTTACGCTGATGAGTACGTGCGTCGTAAAGAGGCTAAGAAGAAGTAAGGTAACACTATGGATAAGAAAATTGCTCGTCTACGTCGCGCGACTCGCGTACGTAAAGCTATGCAAGAGTTGGCTAAGACTCGCCTGGTGATTCACCGTACTCCGCGCCACATTTACGCGCAGGTGATCGCAGCTGACGCTTCAGTAGTTGCTACTGCATCTACTGTTGATAAAGCGATTCGCGAACAGGTTGGTACTACCAGCAATGTTGACGCTGCTAAAGCGGTAGGTAAGGCAATTGCCGAGCGTGCTGCTGAGAAAGGCGTAACCACTGTTGCATTTGACCGCTCTGGTTTTAAATACCACGGCCGTGTTGCTGCATTAGCTGATGCTGCACGCGAAGCTGGTCTTCAGTTCTAAGGGGTGACTCATGTCTAAATTTGAAGCACAAACCGGTAGTGATCTGAACGAAAAGCTTATCGCTGTAAACCGCGTTTCTAAAGTAGTTAAAGGTGGTCGTATCTTCAGCTTCACTGTAGTGGGTGACGGTAACGGTCGCGTAGGTTTTGGTTACGGTAAAGCTCGTGAAGTTCCAGCTGCTATTCAAAAAGCAATGGAAAAAGCACGCCGCAACCTGGTTAACGTTCGTCTGAACGGTAGCACTCTGCAGCACCCTATTAAGGGCCGTCACTCAGGTTCGCGTGTTTACATGCAGCCTGCCTCTGAAGGTACCGGTATTATTGCCGGTGGTGCGATGCGTGCTGTTCTGGAAGTTGCAGGCGTACAAAACGTACTGTCTAAAGCTTACGGTTCAACCAACCCAATTAACATCGTTCGCGCTACCATCGACGCTCTAGAGAATATGCATTCTCCTCAGGACGTAGCTGCTAAGCGTGGCCTAAGCGTAGAAGAAATTCTGGGGTAATAAGCCATGGCGAACAAAATTAAAGTAACTCAGACCAAAAGTGCAATCGGCCGTCTGCCTAAGCACAAAGCGACCTTAACTGGCCTTGGTCTACGTAAGATCAACCACACTGTAGAGCTGGAAGACACTCCTGCTGTACGTGGCATGATCAACAAAGTTTCTTACATGGTTAAGGTAGAGGGAGAATAATCATGCGTTTGAATACTCTTTCTCCAGCGGCTGGTTCTAAGCCTGCTGCGAAACGTGTAGGACGTGGTATCGGTTCTGGTTTGGGCAAAACCGGTGGTCGTGGTCACAAAGGTCAGAAGTCTCGTTCTGGCGGTGGCGTACGCCCAGGTTTCGAAGGCGGTCAAATGCCTTTGAAACAGCGTTTGCCTAAATTTGGTTTTACTTCTCGTAAATCACTTGTTTCTGCTGAAGTTCGCACTAGCGAGCTAGCAAAAGTGAAGGCTGACGTGGTAGATTTGAACGCTTTGAAGGAAGCTGGCATCATCTCTCGCAACATTAAGTTCGCGAAAGTTGTTCTGTCTGGCGATGTTAAAGCGGCTGTAACCCTGAAAGGCATTAAAGCCACCAAGGGTGCTATCGCAGCAATTGAAGCCGCTGGCGGTAAAATCGAGGAATAGTACAAACCATGGCTAAGAATCCAGGAATAGCATCAGCAAATGCGCAAGGTGGCTTGAGTGAACTCAAGAGCCGTTTACTCTTTGTGTTCGGAGCACTTATCGTGTTTCGAGCGGGCTCCTTCGTGCCGCTTCCTGGTATTGATGCCGCTGTACTAGCTGCGTTGTTCGAGCAACAGCAGGGCACCATCCTAGAGATGTTTAACATGTTCTCGGGTGGTGCGATGGAGCGTGCTTCCATCTTTGCACTAGGTATCATGCCGTATATCTCGGCATCGATTATCGTGCAGCTTCTGTCTGTTGTTCATCCGACTCTTGCTGAATTGAAAAAAGAAGGCGAGTCAGGGCGACGTAAACTAAACCAATACACCCGTTGGGGGACCTTAGGTCTAGCTACCGTACAAGCGTTCGGTATCGCGACTGGTCTGCCTAACATGATGGAAGGCTTGGTGGTTAATACCGGCCTCGCATTTACTTTCACTGCTATGGTAAGCCTGGTAACCGGAACAATGTTCCTGATGTGGCTGGGTGAACAAATTACCGAGCGTGGTATTGGTAACGGGATTTCGATCCTAATTTTTGCTGGTATTGTAGCGGGATTGCCTTCTGCTATTGGTCAAACAGCTGAGCAGGCTCGCCAAGGCGAACTGCATCTGTTGTTGCTGTTGTTCATCGTTGCATTGGTATTCGCGGTGACCTTCTTTGTGGTGTTTGTTGAACGTGGTCAACGTCGTATCGTCGTTAACTACGCTAAACGCCAGCAGGGTCGTAAAGTGTTTGCAGCGCAAAGTACACATTTACCACTTAAAGTGAACATGGCGGGTGTAATCCCTGCGATCTTCGCTTCAAGTATTATTCTGTTCCCTGGCACGCTTGCTCAGTGGTTCGGACAAAATGAGAGTCTCTCATTCTTGTCTGATATTTCTCTGACATTGCAGCCCGGACAGCCACTTTATGTGTTACTATACGCCGCTGCCATCATCTTCTTCTGCTTCTTCTATACTGCGTTGGTGTTTAACCCTCGCGAAACAGCAGATAACCTGAAGAAGAGTGGTGCGTTCATTCCGGGTATTCGCCCTGGTGAACAAACCTCGCGCTACATTGACAAAGTGATGACTCGATTGACCTTAGCTGGTGCTTTGTACATCACGTTTGTATGTTTAATTCCTGAGTTCATGATGATCGGAATGAACGTCCAGTTCTATTTCGGTGGCACCTCACTGCTTATCGTAGTGGTGGTTATCATGGACTTTATGGCTCAGGTCCAGACCCATTTGATGTCTCATCAATATGAGTCGGTTCTGAAAAAAGCTAACCTCAAGAGCTACGGCCGCTAGGTCCGCTCTGGTTAGTCAACAACTACGGAGATAGCAATGAAAGTTCGTGCTTCCGTTAAGAAAATCTGCCGTAACTGTAAAGTTATCAAGCGCAACGGTGTTGTGCGCGTAATTTGCAGTGAGCCAAAGCACAAACAGCGCCAAGGCTAATCTAGTAGATTTCAAGACATAGTATTTGCAAACCGGTCATCTGTTGAGTATCCTTACGGGCTTTTCGCAGATGGCCTTCGTTTTACGAAAAAATTATAGGAGTGTGCCTAATGGCCCGTATAGCCGGCATTAACATTCCTGATCAGAAACACGCAGTTATCGCATTGACTGCCATCTACGGCATCGGTAAGACCCGTTCACAAGAAATTTGTGCGGCTGCTGGTATCGCAGAAGATGTGAAGATCAGAGAACTTGACGAAACACAAATTGATAAGCTTCGTGACGAAGTAGCTAAATTCACCGTTGAAGGTGATCTACGTCGTGAAGTATCTATGAACATTAAGCGTTTGATGGACCTCGGTTGTTACCGTGGTTTGCGCCATCGTCGCAGTTTGCCCCTTCGCGGTCAGCGTACTAAAACCAACGCTCGTACCCGCAAAGGTCCACGCAAACCTATTAAGAAATAGAGGTGAGCAGAAATGGCTAAAACTCCGACTCGCGCTCGTAAACGCGTTAAAAAGCAAGTTGTCGATGGCATGGCCCACATCCATGCGTCTTTCAACAATACTATCGTGACTATCACCGACCGCCAAGGTAACGCTCTTTCTTGGGCAACTGCCGGTGGTTCAGGCTTCCGTGGTTCACGTAAATCTACTCCGTTCGCAGCTCAGGTTGCAGCAGAGCGTGCAGCTGAAGCTGCCAAAGATTACGGCGTGAAAAACGTTGAAGTATTTGTGAACGGACCTGGTCCAGGTCGTGAGTCTTCAATCCGCGCGCTTAACGCAGCGGGTTTCAAAGTGACTAACATCACTGACGTGACTCCGATCCCTCACAATGGTTGTCGTCCACCTAAGAAACGCCGCGTGTAGTTTCTGGATAGATTGGAGAAAGAATAATGGCAAGATATTTAGGTCCTAAGCTTAAACTTAGCCGTCGTGAAGGTACCGATCTTTTCCTAAAGAGCGGTGTTCGTGCGATTGATTCTAAGTGTAAGCTAGAAACTGCCCCTGGTCAGCACGGTGCGCGTAAGCCACGTCTGTCTGACTACGGTCTACAGCTTCGCGAGAAGCAAAAAGTACGTCGTTTGTACGGCATTTTGGAAAAGCAATTCCGCAACTACTACAAAGCCGCTGCTCGCCTGAAAGGCAACACCGGTGAGAACTTGCTGCAATTGCTTGAAAGCCGTCTGGATAACGTTGTTTATCGTCTAGGTTTCGGTGCTACCCGCGCTGAAGCTCGCCAGCTGGTTAGCCACAAAGCTATCCTGGTTAACGGTAAAGTGGTAAACATTCCTTCTTATAAGGTTTTACCAGAAGATGTTATCAGCGTTCGTGAAAAGTCTAAGAAGCAAGCACGTATTTCTGCTGCTCTTGAGATTGCTGCTCAACGTGAAGCGGCTAGCTGGATTGAAGTTGATGCGTCTAAAATGGAAGGTGTGTTCAAGCGCCTGCCTGAGCGCAGCGACTTGTCTGCAGACATTAACGAACAGCTGATCGTCGAGCTTTACTCTAAGTAAGGCTTAATATAAAGAGAGGACACAATGCAGGGTTCTGTAACAGAGTTTCTAAAACCACGGCTAGTTGAAATTGAACAAGTTAGCCCAACTCGTGCAAAGGTAACGTTAGAGCCTCTAGAGCGTGGCTTCGGTCATACTTTGGGTAATGCTCTTCGTCGCATTTTGCTGTCATCTATGCCTGGTTGCGCTGTAACCGAAGTAGAGATTGACGGTGTATTGCACGAGTACAGCAGCAAAGAAGGTGTACAAGAAGACATCCTTGAGATCCTTCTTAACCTGAAAGGCATCGCTGTTAAATTAGAAGGTAAGGACGAGGTCACTCTAAATCTTACTAAATCTGGCGCAGGTCCTGTTGTTGCAGGCGACATCGTCCACGACGGCGATGTCGAAATCGCTAACCCTGAACACGTTATTTGTCACCTAAGTGCCGGTGCTGACATCAGCATGCGCATTAAGGTTGAACGTGGTCGCGGTTACGTTCCAGCTTCTGTTCGCGTTCACGCCGAAGATGAAGAGCGTCCAATTGGTCGTCTGCTTGTCGATGCAGCTTACAGCCCAGTAGCGCGTATTGCCTACAACGTTGAAGCTGCTCGTGTTGAGCAACGTACTGACCTGGACAAGTTGGTTATCGATATGGAAACCAACGGCACTCTAGACCCTGAAGAAGCAATCCGTCGCTCTGCCACTATCCTGGCTGAGCAACTAGATGCCTTCGTGGATCTTCGTGATGTAAGTGAGCCTGAAGAGAAAGAAGAGAAGCCAGAGTTTGATCCAATCCTGCTTCGTCCTGTCGATGATCTCGAGTTGACTGTTCGCTCTGCTAACTGTTTGAAGGCAGAAGCGATTCACTACATTGGTGACTTGGTACAGCGTACTGAGGTTGAGCTACTTAAAACCCCTAACCTGGGTAAAAAGTCGCTTACCGAAATCAAAGACGTACTGGCGTCACGTGGACTGTCTCTGGGCATGCGCCTAGAAAACTGGCCACCTGCGAGTATTGCTGAGAAGTAAGAGTCATCGGTTTTAACGACTAAATTAGAAGGATAAGGTCATGCGCCATCGTAAGAGTGGTCGTCAATTGAACCGGAACAGCAGCCACCGTCAGGCTATGTTCCGCAATATGGCCAGTTCATTGGTTCGCCATGAAGTTATCAAGACAACACTGCCCAAAGCTAAAGAGCTTCGTCGCGTTGTTGAGCCTCTGATCACCTTGGCTAAGAATGACAGCGTAGCTAACCGTCGTCTAGCTTTTGCTCGCACCCGCGACGCAGAAGTAGTGGCTAAGCTATTTGCTGAGCTGGGCCCACGTTTCCAAGAGCGCGCCGGTGGTTACACCCGCATTCTTAAGTGTGGTTTCCGTGCTGGCGATAACGCTCCAATGGCTTACATCGAGCTGTTGGATCGTCCAGAAGTTGAAGAAGTTGCTGAAGAAGCAGCTGCTGAGTAAGCTTCTGAATGATGAAAGAACCGGGCTTCTAGCCCGGTTTTTTTATGCCTGAATTTCGTATATCGCGTTGAGAAAGCGAAGCGCTTAGAGTGCTTTACTGTGATCGTAGTAAAACGAGATACGAGTGCGGGGGTTTAGGTATTCAAATACTTCTGGCGGCAGCGCCTTCGGCTTGAGCGCCCGTTCGATAGTGATCTGAGCCGCTTCCAAATCGATGATCGGCGCTTCATTTCGGGGAATAGCAGGGTCATATACCTGCACCGCTGGAAACAACAAACGTTCCGAGTTGACCGACATTACCAAACCAATCTGACCGTTACTCAACTGAACCACACTTCCCGGAGGATAGATCCCCAGTAAGCGGATCAGCACACCAAGGTGCTGCGAGTTAAGCTGCTTCTTGCGCTGTTTGTACAGGTAGGAGATCACCGTAAACGGGATACGGGTTTGCTTAGGGTCGGGCGGATGGCAAAGTGAGTCATAGTCGTTGACCAAAGTAATCACCTGGGTAAGCGGGTCAATCTGGTCACCCTTTAGGCCCGCCGGATAGCCCGACCCATCCAGATATTCATGGTGTTGAGCGGCGATGGTCTTAACTTGTTCTGGAACTGTCTCCGAGAGATTTAAGAACTTCTCCCCGTACTTGGTATGCATCTTTAACAGATTGCTTTCTTGCTGGGTCAGCTTACCCGTCTTACGTAGGATAGGGTCGGGGATCTGCATCTTGCCCACATCATGGAATAGTCCACCAAGGCCTAGGGTTTTGATATCACGCTCAGAAAGGCCAACCGCCTTACCCAGCATCATTGCCAGAATCGAGACGTTGAGGCTGTGGTAGTAAAAGTTGTCAGCTTCTTTACCATCACCCATCAAATGAAGTACCACGTTCTCGCCATTGATCATGTCATCGGCGATGGTGGAAATCAGGGTAGTCGCGTCTTGCAGTGCGTTTAATGGTCGGCTCTTTATCTTGCTCATCACCGCACGCACCTGCGCTACGGAGCGACCGAACTCTTTCTCGATCTTTTGTAGGTTACGACGATATTGCTTGAGCTCTTCGATGCGTTGACGCTTTTCATCCCACAGCTTGTCTTCGATCTTTGCATCCGGTGTTTCTTGTGGTGCAGGAGCATCGCCGTTGGTAGGAGGCAATGGTGCTGAGGTGCTCTTATCTGGAACGACGATGACGTGCTTAAGCCCGAGGCTGCGGATGACCGCGATTTGCTCGTTGCTCTTGATCTTAAAGCTGGTGAACATAAAGGGGTGCTCGCCCCACTTCACCGGGAGCTTAACGAAAACCCCTGGCTGCAAGCGCTCAACGCTCAATTTTAACTCGGCCATACTTCCTTTTGGTGGCTGGGTAAACCCTTTGATTATGAATAAGCTACGGGTGATCTCCAAGTGATTTTTATCAGATCTAGACTTGTCGCAACAACCAACTAAAATAGACCTCTAGATGTCTAAATGGATTAGTTAGGTCAGAACATGCCAATTCGTATACCCGACCAATTGCCTGCAGCGGAAGTTCTGCGCAATGAAAATATCTTCGTCATGCCTGAGTCGCGCGCAGTTAATCAGGATATTCGCCCACTGCAGGTGGTGCTCCTCAATCTAATGCCCAAGAAGATCGAGACCGAAAACCAGCTGCTACGTTTGCTCTCTAACTCCCCCTTGCAGGTGAATGTGGAACTGCTGCGCATCGATCATCGACCGTCTAAGAACACGCCGCAGGAGCATATCGACAGCTTCTATGCCGACTTCGAGAAGATCCGTGAGCGTAACTTCGATGGGCTGATCATCACCGGTGCGCCATTGGGGCAGGTGCCGTTTGAGGATGTGTACTATTGGGAGCAAATCAAGGAGATCATCGACTGGTCGACGACCCATGTGAACTCCACCTTGTTCTTGTGTTGGGCAGCGCAAGCAGCGCTCTACCACTTGTACGGTTTGCAGCGCCAAACTCGGGAAGACAAGTTATCCGGCGTGTACTGGCATCAAACCAAGCATCGCCATAACCCGCTGGTGCGCGGATTTGATGATCGATTCCTGGCCCCGTTGTCCCGCTATGCCCATTTCGATAGCAAGCTGATCGAGCAGGAAACCGACCTGTTGGTGCTGGGCGACAGCAAACATGCCGGCAGCTACCTGTTGTGTAGCGAGGACTTCCGTCAGGTGTTTATCACCGGCCACCCGGAATATGACGCCTGCACCCTGCACAACGAATATCAACGGGACTTGGCGGAAGGAATGGAGCCCCAGCTACCGAGTAACTACTATCCCGACGACGATATCGAGCAGATGCCGTGTGCAACCTGGCGCAGCCACGGTCACCTACTTTACAGCAATTGGCTGAACTACTGCGTGTACCAGACCACGCCGTACGATCTGCAAAAACTGCAGCCTAAATCAGACAATATATTGAAATAATTTCATACAGGGGAGGCTTGGCGATTCCCTGAACAAGGCTATGCTAAACTGCCCGCTCGCAAGACCTAGAAGGAAATAAAGGTGTCACAGATCCAGCAACAACTCGCCGAACGCATTTTGATCATCGATGGCGGTATGGGAACGATGATCCAAGGCCACAAGCTGCAAGAGCAGGACTACCGTGGAGAACGCTTCGCCGATTGGCATTGTGACGTAAAGGGAAACAATGACCTGTTGTCGCTGACTCAGCCCAAGCTTATCAAAGATATCCATCGCGAGTATCTGCAAGCGGGTGCCGATATCATCGAGACCAACACCTTTAACGCCACCACCATTGCGATGGCCGATTACGATATGCAGGAACTCTCTGCTGAGATTAACCTGCAATCGGCACGCATCGCCAAACAGGTCGCGCAGGAGCTTAGCGACGCTGAGCCCCATAAGCCACGCTACGTTGCCGGTGTGTTAGGGCCTACTAACCGCACCTGTTCCATCTCGCCGGACGTTAACGATCCTGGCTACCGGAATGTCACTTTTAATGAGCTAGTTGAAGCCTACAAAGAGTCCACCAATGCCTTGATTGAAGGCGGCGCCGATCTGATTTTGATTGAAACCATCTTCGATACCCTCAACGCCAAAGCAGCGGTGTTTGCGGTTAAAACTGTGTTCGAGGAGATTGGCCGTGAGTTGCCCATTATGATCTCCGGCACCATTACCGACGCATCCGGCCGAACCCTGAGTGGCCAGACGACGGAAGCGTTTTACAACTCGCTGCGCCATGCCGAGCCACTGAGCATGGGCCTGAACTGTGCTCTCGGCCCCGATGAGCTGCGCCAGTATGTTGAAGAGATGAGCCGCATCTCCGAGGGCTTTGTTAGCGTACACCCCAACGCCGGTCTGCCTAATGCCTTCGGTGAGTATGACTTGGGCGCCGAAGAGATGGCCGCACAAATGAAGGAGTGGGCGGAATCTGGCTTCGTTAACCTGATTGGTGGCTGCTGTGGTACTACCCCTGCGCACATTAAAGCGATGGCCGATGCGGTGGCCGAACTGCCACCCCGTAAGCTGCCTGAGATTGAGGTGGCCTGTCGCCTTTCTGGTCTTGAGCCTTTGAACATTCACGATGATACGCTGTTCGTGAACGTCGGTGAGCGTAACAATGTGACCGGCTCAGCTATCTTCAAGCGCTTAATTAAAGAAGAGAACTACGACAAAGCCATCGAGATCGCCCTGCAGCAAGTGGAGAACGGCGCTCAGATCATCGATATCAACATGGATGAGGGGATGCTCGATTCAAAGGCGGCGATGGTACGCTTCTTGAACCTGATTGCCTCAGAGCCGGATATTGCCAAGGTGCCGGTGATGATCGACTCCTCCAAGTGGGACATCCTGGAAGCCGGCCTGCAATGTGTGCAGGGTAAGCCCATCGTTAACTCTATCTCGATGAAAGAGGGCGTTGAGCCGTTTATCCAGCAAGCTAAGTTGCTGCGTCGCTATGGTGCGGCGGTGATCGTGATGGCCTTCGACGAGGTGGGCCAAGCCGATACACGCGAGCGTAAGTTCGAGATCTGTAGCAAATCCTACGACATCTTGGTCAATCAAGTGGGCTTCCCACCGGAAGACATTATCTTCGACCCGAACATCTTCGCGGTTGCCACCGGGATTGATGAGCACAACAACTACGCTGTCGACTTTATCGAGGCGGTGAAAGACATTAAAGACAACCTGCCCCATGCGATGATCTCCGGCGGTGTGTCTAACGTGAGCTTCTCGTTCCGTGGTAACAACCCAGTGCGAGAAGCCATTCACGCGGTATTCCTCTACCACGCCATTAAAAACGGCATGGATATGGGGATCGTGAATGCCGGGCAGCTGGCGATCTATGAAGATATCCCGAGTGAGCTCAAAGAGAAGGTGGAAGCGGTGGTGCTGAACAGCCACGCCGATGCCACCGATGACCTGCTGGCCATCGCCGAAGACTACCGCGGCGACGGCAAGGCCCAGGAAAACACCCAAGACTTGGAATGGCGCAGCTGGCCGGTGGCCAAGCGTCTTGAGCACGCCTTGGTCAAAGGTATTACCGAGTTTATCGAGGATGATACCGAGCTGGCCCGCCAAGAAGCCGACCGTCCGCTGCACGTGATTGAAGGCCCGTTGATGGACGGCATGAATGTGGTGGGTGACTTGTTCGGCGACGGCAAGATGTTCCTGCCACAGGTGGTGAAATCGGCGCGAGTAATGAAGCGCGCGGTGGCCTACCTGCAGCCTTACATCGAAGAAGAGAAAGACGCTGACCAAAAATCCAACGGCAAGATCGTGATGGCCACCGTGAAAGGCGATGTGCACGATATCGGCAAGAACATCGTGGGCGTGGTGCTGCAGTGTAACAACTTCGAGGTGATCGATTTAGGCGTGATGGTGCCTTGCGATCAGATCCTCAAGGTGGCCAAGGAAGAAGGCGCCGATATGATTGGTCTGTCGGGCCTGATTACCCCATCGCTCGATGAAATGGTACATGTGGCCAAGGAGATGCAGCGACTGGAGATGGACTTGCCACTGCTAATCGGCGGTGCCACTACCTCTAAAGCGCACACTGCGGTGAAGATCGAGCAAAACTATCAAGAGCCGGTGGTTTACGTGCCAAACGCATCGCGGGCGGTGGGCGTCTGCCAAAGCCTGCTGTCTAAAGAGCTCAAGCCTGCCTTTGTTGAGAAGCTGCAGAAAGACTACGACATCGTGCGTGAGCAACATGCCCGTAAGCGCCCGCGCTCAGCACCCGTTACCTTGGAGCAGGCGCGCGCCAATGCCTTTGCCACCGACTGGCAGAGCTACCAGCCGCCGGTACCCAATCAGCTTGGCGTGATCCAGTTCGACGACGTGGCGATTGAAGAGATCGAGCCTTACATCGATTGGACCCCATTCTTTATGACTTGGTCGCTGGCCGGTAAGTACCCACGCATCTTGGAAGACAAGGTGGTGGGTGAAGAGGCCAAGCGCCTGTTTGCCGATGCCAAAGCGATGCTCGATAGCCTCAAGCAGAGTAAGAAGATCAAGGTATCCGGGGTCTGCGGCCTGTTCCCAGCCAATAGCGTGGGCGACGATATCCAGATCTATCAGGACGAGTCACGCGAGCAGGTAATTCAAACCAGCTGCCAGCTTCGCCAACAGACCGAAAAAACCAAAGGTGCCAATTACTGCTTGGCTGACTTTGTTGCACCAAAAGACAGTGGCGTGGCTGATTACATTGGCGCCTTTGCGGTCACTGGCGGTATCGGCGAAGACGAGATAGCCACGGCCTATAAAGAAGCGGGCGATGATTACAACGCCATCATGGTGCAGGCGGTGGCCGATCGTCTGGCCGAGGGCTTTGCTGAGTACCTGCATGCGCAGGTGCGCAAACAATTCTGGGGTTACGCCGCAGATGAAAAGCTCAACAACGACGAGCTGATCCGCGAGAAGTATCAAGGGATCCGCCCGGCTCCGGGTTATCCAGCCTGCCCCGAGCACACCGAGAAAGGCGTTATCTGGGAGCTGTTGGATGTGGAAGCGCGCATCGGTATGCAGCTTACCTCTAGCTACGCGATGTGGCCGGGGGCGGCGGTATCGGGTTGGTACTTCTCCCACCCTGAGAGTCGCTACTTTGCGGTTGCAACCATCCAACATGACCAACTGGAAGATTATGCTGTGCGTAAGGGCATGACCTTGAGCGATGCCGAGCGCTGGCTGGCGCCTAACGTAAACTAGCCTAAGCGTCTGTATTCTAATTGGTAAAAAAAGGGGAGCTGAGCTCCCCTTGCTTTTGCCCTATCTGCTTGAGATTCAACCGCTTTGGGCCTATAATCGCGGCGTTTTATTCTTAGGAAACAATAATGGACCCGGACAGTAGAAACTTTCTTAGTCTCCTTCTCATCTCAATATTTTAATCTCGCGGGTCGTCCATACTGAGTGTTGGCGCTTCCGTGTAGGAGGGTCAATGCTGACACTAGCTGAAAAACTAGAAAAGGGCTTGGTCACGCTCGACAAAGTCGAAGTGCGCGCCACGCTCGAAGATAATCACCATGCCGACGTAGGCAGCACCATTGCCGACTTCGCGGCAAAAGAAGCCCAGCAGCTTCTGGCCTTATTCTCCCTTAATGATCGCGCCGAGCTGTTCGCTTATCTTCCGCCCTATATGCAAGCCGATGTAGCGGCACTTATGTCGCGCACCAAGCTGGCTGCCTTGTTCTCTCGAATGGACGCGGATGAGCGCGCCGATTTATACAACGATCTGGATGAAAGCCACCGGGCGATGATCCTGCCGGGCCTTGCTCAGGCTGAGCGTGAAGATCTACGTCGCTTGGCCAGCTACCCAGAAGGCTCTGCCGGGGCGATCATGACCTCGGACTACGCCACCATTAAGGCCCACTGGTTGGTTAGCCGCGCCATTAAGCAACTGCGTTTGGAAGCGCCAGACAAAGAGACCATCTATCAAACCTATGTGATCGATCCGCAGCGTAAGCTGTTGGGTACCGTGTCGCTACGGGAGTTGATCCTGGCCTCACCGGATGCACTGATCGCCGACATCATGCGAACCGATGTGGTTTCGGTCCACGTAGACGAAAGCCAGGAACATGCCGCTGAACAAATCCGTCACTATGACTTGCTGGCGATGCCGGTGACCGACGAGCAAGACAGCCTGGTCGGTATTATTACCTACGATGATGCGATGGACGCTGTGGTTGAAGAGGCCACCGAGGATGCCCAGAAGAGTGCATCGGTAGGAGTGTTGGAAGAGACGGTGGACCGAGTGAGCCTGCGCGAGCTTTACCGCAAACGGATCTTCTGGTTGATACTGCTGGTATTCGGTGCGATGTTCTCAGGTGCCGGTATTGCTCATTACGAAGACACCATCTCGACCCACGTGGCCTTGGTCTTCTTCCTGCCTCTGCTGATTGGTAGCGGCGGTAACGCAGGCTCCCAGGCAGCGGCGCTGATGGTGCGGGCATTGGCCACCGGCGAGGTGGACAAAAGCGACTGGGCCAAGCTGTTTTCTCGGGAAATGCTGGTAGGCGCTGCGCTCGGTGGCACCATGGCGATCGCGGTGTTTAGCCTGGCGGTGTTCCGTGGCGGTTTTGAGGTGGGCCTGATTGTCGCCATCTCGATGATCGTGATCGTGTTGGCCAGCTCGTTGATTGGCCTGAGCCTGCCGTTTATCCTCAACAAATTCAAGATGGACCCCGCCACCGCCTCGGGGCCGCTGGTTGCAACCATCGCCGACGTGGCAGGTGTCTTGATCTACTTCGGATTGGCGAGCTCGATTCTAACGCTCTAGAGCGTTTATTCTTTGCTTTTCTTGGCAGGGGTAGGGCGTAACAGCTTTACCCCTTCGCGGATAATCATCAAGCCGATAGCCACCAGCTTGAGGCAAGCATAAAGAAATACTAGCAGTACGATGACCTTAACAAAGGTCTGAAATATCTCGAAAAACTCTTCGCCAGCAGAGGCCTGTAGCGCCTCGGTATCGGCCAGTAGCCAGGCGACAAAATCACCCATAAACGGCGCTTCGCTGGGTAGGCTAAGGATCCCCAAGGCGTGGGGGAGTACCAAGGCGATGACACCAATGCCGACCACGATCAACACCAACGACAGAGCTAAAATCCCAAGGTGTGGCTTTTGCTGTTCCATAATCCTTCCTGAAGCAATGATGAGAGAAGCCCGCTGCATGTGTACGGGCTTGCATCGGTATACCCGAACCGCCTCAAGATGCAGGATTCAGAGTAACTCAATGTCCATAGGGCGAGGCGAAAATACGCGGGAATGATGACCCATTTCGAGTGTTTTCAACGAAGAACTATGGACATTGAGTTCCTCCCAAAGGGCGAGTTTTCCAGTCCCTCATACTGCGTTACTGCTGCTTGATTTAGATCACTAGATCGGCGCAGCAGTGCCTTGCCTGAGGGACTGGAAATCTCGCTGAACAAGCATCTTGAGGCGGTTCGGGTATATTAGCCCATTTAGTCGGCGAATTGGGCAGAAAATTGCTGGTTAAGGGCATCAATTTCCTCTTCTAATTCAAACCACTGGCCTTCTGCTTGTTCGAGTTTCTGCTTGGCTTCACGCTGGCGCTCGAGGCATTGCTGTAACTGCGCCTTATTTTCCGCCTCGTAGAGGCTGCTATCCGCCAGCTGTTGTTCCACCTCTTCCAGCGCAGTTTGCCAGCGTTCCATCTCAGCTTCGGCCTTATTAAGCTGTTTGCGCAAAGGTGCGAGTGTTTGGCGATGCTCAGCTTCCAGGCGTTTTAACTCTTTGCGGGAGGGGGCCTCGTTGGCGGCTTTGCTCTCGCTGCCGCTGTTGGCGGTATTCGCTTGCGCTTGGCTTAACCAGCGCTGGTAGTCATCCAGATCGCCATTGAAGGGGCTGAGTTGCCCGTCGCTCACCAGATAAAACTCATCGGTGGTCGCGCGCAGCAGTGCCCGGTCGTGGCTGACCACCACCATCGCGCCTTCAAAGTTTTGCAGGGCCATGGTCAGCGCATGGCGCATGTCCAAATCCAGGTGGTTGGTGGGCTCATCGAGCAGCAATAGGTTGGGCTTTTGCCAGGTTATCAGCGCCAATACCAAGCGGGCTTTCTCGCCACCGCTAAACGGTGCCACCTTGTCCAGTGCTTTGTCGCCATGAAAGCCAAAGCTACCCAAGTAGTTACGCAGCTCTTGCTCGGTGTTGTCGGGGGCTAGTCGCTGTAGGTGCTGCAGTGGGCTGTCATCGAGGCGCAGGGTCTCCAGCTGATGCTGGGCGAAGTAGCCAACTTGCGCCTTGGGGTTGATATCTAGCTCACCGCCTTGCGGTGCCAGGTCTTTGGAGAGCAGCTTGATAAAGGTCGACTTACCTGCGCCATTGCGGCCCAGCAGGCCGATGCGGCTGCCTGGCACCAAGTTAAACTGCAGCTTGCTTAAGATCTGCTTATCGCCATAGCCGGCGGTCACCTCATCCATGGTCAGCAACGGCAGAGGCAGACTGTCGGGCTCGCGAAAGCTAAAGCTGAACTGGGAGTCGACGTGGGCTTCGCCAATCAGCGTCATCTTCTCCAGCGCCTTTAAGCGGCTTTGCGCTTGCTTGGCCTTGCTGGCCTTGTAGCGGAAGCGGTCGACGAACTTTTGCATATGCGCCCGCTCACGTACCTGCTTCTCATGCAGGGCTTGTTGTTGAGCCAGCTTTTCGGCGCGCTGTTTCTCAAAGTCGCTGTAGTTGCCGGTGTAATCGTTTAGAGTGGCCTGCTCGATATGTACGATCCGGCCAACGATGTTGTCGAGGAAGTCGCGGTCGTGGGAGATCAGCACCAAGGTGCCGGGGTAGCGGCGCAGCCACTGCTCCAGCCACACCACGGTGTCTAAGTCCAAGTGGTTGGTCGGTTCATCGAGTAGCAGCAGATCTGAGCGGCACAGCAGCGCTTGCGCTAGATTCAGGCGCATCCGCCAACCACCCGAAAACGAGCGCACCGGGCTGGCTTGAGCAGGCTCATCAAAGCCTAAGCCGGCCAGAAGTTCAGCGGCGCGTGCGCGGATCTGGTAGCCGCCAATGGCGTCCAGCTGGCCGTGTAGCAGTGCAATCGCTTCGCCTTCACCTTGCTGTTCGGCGCGGGCCAGCTTGGCTTGTAACTCGCAGTACTCAACGTCCCCCTCAATCACATAGTCGATTGCTGGAGTATCAAGGGCGGGTGTTTCCTGAGCCACGCTGGCGATCTGCCAGTTACTGGGGAGGTAGAGCTCGCCTCCGTCCACCTGCAGCTCATTGCGTAGTAACGAGAATAGGCTGGATTTGCCACAGCCGTTCTGACCCACCAGGCCGAGCTTTTGGCCCGGGTGAATAGTGAGGCTGGTTGAATCGAGCAGAACCTTGGTTCCGCGCTGCAGGGTGATACTACTGGCTGTAATCATTGGGGCTGGTGCTAAATTTTCGCTCTGTGCAATAATGGCGCAATCATACCTCAGAGGCGTAGTCCAAGGAACAAAGCACATGCCAAAGTACCGTTTTATCGCAGGCGCGCAGTGTCCAAAATGTCAGGAGCAGGATAGTTTGCGGGTAGTCACCGAAGGGGAACGGCGCTGGGTGGAATGTGTCTGCTGCGACTACCAAGACCATGAGCCGGAGGCAGCCAAGCAGGAAGAGTGGGGGATTATTGGGCGCTTTAAACCTTAACCTCGTTTAGAAAAACGCCCTTAGAGGCGCTTAGTAGTGCGGTGGTGGGGTCTCTTCGCTTTGTGAGGCGACGGGGCTGGAGCCGCCTTCGCGGATCTTCGCCGCTAACAGTTTGAGCTGCTGCTGCACGATATCCAGCTGCAGCTGTTGGCTCTGCAGGGCCTGATTTAGCTGCTCAATGGTATCTTCCTGGAAGGCCAGTTTGGTTTCCAGTTCTTCGATTTGACGCTGCATTTGTTCACTCATTGCTCGATGGGCCACACTTCTACAAAACCCGAGGAGCTTGCGCTCACCACCCCCTGCTTGTCAAGCAGATTGGCGCTATACACCACCGCGCTTTGCGGCCCGGCATTCTGGCTTGGCTTGACCTTCCAGTGTTGTAGTGGCTGTCCGCTGTCGACGTGCCACAGACTGAGTTTACGGGCGGCCGAACCGGTTAGTAGCCACTGGCCGTCGTTAACAAAGCGAACATGAGAGAAGATATTCTGGCGGGCAGTGAATTTTAGCTTGCTGTGTTGCTCGCCCGAGGGAATGCGCCACAGCTTGGCTTGATCGCCGCTATCTGCGGTAAATGCCAGGTTACCCTCTGGTGCCAGTGCGACCATTGAGATGCGGCCTTGATGGGGAAAGCGTTGGATGATCTGCGCGCTCTGGGTATCCCACAGCAAGGCTTGGTGGTCGTTGCCGCCGGTGAGGGCAAAACGGCCATTGGCTGACATCGCCACCGCATTGATGCGTTCGCTGTGGCCCTGAAACTCGAGTCGGCGCCCGGTGCGCAGGTCGAGGTGGATGACCTTGCCATCCCCCATGCCCAATAACACGTAACGCGCCCCTTTGGAGAGGGCGACATCACGAATGCTGGAGTCGCTAATAAGCCAGTAGCCGATGGGGTCGCCGCTGTTTACATCCCAGATACCGAAGGCGTCGCGGCTGGCGGCAATGGCAAAATCATGTCCTTCGGCAAACTTGGTGATAAACACCTGATCATCGAACTCATCGCCGAGATCCCAGCGATGGATTGGTGCTTGTTGCTCAAGATCCCACAAGCTTAGCCCACGGCTGATATCGGAAATCAGCGCCAGTTTGCCATTGTCGGAGATATCGGCGGCATAGGCGCCGTCTTTGGCGGGCTGCCACTGCACCAGCGGTTTTTGCTCACCGGTGCAGGCGCTAATCAGGAAAAAGCTGCACGAGATTAATAAAAAACGACTCAACAATCTCATATTCGTGAGAACTCTTGCTAGTTTGTGGTGACTAAATACGGTTAGTATAAGTCTTTCATTGTAAGTCATTCACTTACATAAGACTTGGGGTTCTCCCCAGGTTTCATCCCAAAATGGAGAAATTGAATGAAAAAGTATTTCGCGTTTTCACTATTGGCCGCATCTGTTGCACTGGCGGGTTGTCAGCAGCAAGCCCAAGAAGAAGTGAAGCCGGTAAGTTTGGACACGCCTGAGCAGCAACAAGCCTATGCTATTGGTGCTTCAGTTTCCCGTTACATCGGTCGCTCTCTGGAACAGCAACAAGAACTTGGCCTGGAGTTAGATAACGCGTTGGTACTACGCGGTATGCAAGATGGTTTGGATGGCGAAGTTGCAATGTCTGAAGAGCAGATGCAAGAAGCGCTACAAGCTTTGGACGCAACCCTGGCTGGTCTGGCTCAAGAGAAAGCGGCCGAAGAAGCAGCGGCAATGCTTGCCGAGAACGAGAAGTTCCTGGCTGAAAACGCCGAGCGTGAAGAAGTGAGCGTGACCGAATCTGGCCTGCAATACGAAGTATTGACCGCCGCCAAGGGCGATAAGCCAGCGGCAGAAGACATGGTGACCGTACACTATGTGGGCAGCCTACTAGATGGCACCGAGTTCGATAGCTCAATTGCCCGTGGCGAGCCTACCAGCTTCCCACTGAACCGCGTAATCCCTGGCTGGACCGAAGGCGTACAGCTGATGTCTGTAGGTTCTAAGTACAAATTCTACATCCCGTCTGAGCTGGGTTACGGCGAGATGGGCGCAGGTTCAATCCCACCAAACTCGGTATTGGTGTTCGAAGTAGAACTACTTGAGTTCGAAAAAGCCGAAGCAGTTGCCGAAACGCAGCCTGAGTAAGCGGATCTCGCAACAAAAAAGCGATGCCTCGGCATCGCTTTTTTTATGGGTGAAAACTGCTTATTCGCTAGTTTGCTGGGCTTGCTGGTAGAGAGCGTCGAGCAGCTTGTCTTCGATGGCGAAGCGCTCTTCCATGGTTTGTCCGAGCGCCGACAGGTCTCGGTCCAGGTTGGCTAGCTCTAGCTCTTGGTCATCCACCTCGGCATAGCGGTCATTGAAGGCTAGCGCAGTATCGGTGGTGGCAGTGATTTTTGAGATTAAGGCTTCGCTACTACCCGCTTCGCAACGCTCGGCGATCTGGTCATAGACCTCAAAATGGCCGGTTGAGGCGTAATCAACCAGTTGCTCACAAAAACTGACTATTTTGTCATTTTCAGGAAGGCCACGATCCGCCGACTCATAAGGTGGAAGTCCGGCAATCTCGCAGTAGGAGATAAGTAGTTCTTTGCGAGCTTCTAACCAGTTATCAATCACTTGACTGGCCCCGCCCCATTTGGCTTTGGCTTGCTCTAATCGGGTTAACATAAGCGGCATCCTCAACCGTCTTCTTTACCTCTAATAAGTAAATAAAAAGCGCACAGGGGTCAACTGCTATTTGGTCTAATTTCCCGATAACTTTGAGTTTAAGCGCTTTCTACGGCGCTTTGAGGCTAACTCGATATGATGTCAATAGTTGCACTCTTGTTACCTATCACGCATCCTGTGTTGCAGATGGCGACCCAGATTGTTAAGGGAGATTCAGCTTTGGGATTCGGTTGGTGGTTTTTTACCTGTGGTGACAAGGTGTTAGTGATTCCACAAGGGCAAGGCTTGCCCTTTGGTGAGGTGCAAGAGCTACCATTTCCAGCGTTGGATTTCGATACTGCAGAAGAGTTTGCTGAGTATCAAGGCGAGCCTTGCCGGCGGATGGAGCTGGCCGAGCCCATCGATATGGGGATCGGCGAGTGGCTGACGCTACGTGAGTCGATGTTCCGTTTGGAGCCGGGCCTGTTTGACTTGGTTGGACGGGCCCAGCAGATCGAGCTGTTTCTGAATACCCATCGCTTTTGTGGTCGCTGCGCCGAGCCCATGCAGCGGGTCGATTGGGAGCTGGCGGTGGCCTGCCCAGAGTGTGGTTTTCGCGCCTACCCGCGTATCTCCCCCAGTATCATCGTGTTGGTTACCAAGGGCGATGAAGTGCTGTTAGCCAGCCATCGTCGCCATAAACATGGTTTTTATACCGCGGTGGCGGGCTTTGTCGAGGCCGGTGAAACGCTAGAGAATGCGGTGGTGCGTGAGGTGGAGGAAGAGACCGGGATCCGCTGTCACAAGCTGCGGTATTGGAAGAGCCAGCCTTGGGCCTTTCCCCATTCGTTGATGGCGGCGTATTTCGCTGAGTATCAGGAAGGGGATATTGAGGCTGACCGGCGCGAGCTATTAGATGCGCGTTGGTTTAAGCGCGATAAGCTGCCGGACTTGCCACCCCATGGCACCATTGCCCGGGCAATGATTGAGCGCTGGCGAGAGGGCAAATAAAAAGGCCCGTCGGTAAACCGGCGGGCCAGAAACAGATTGGGCTCTTATTACTGCCTTCTTGTAAAGCGGGCGGAGAGCGCTGGAATTTGTATCAAATGCGCCAAGGGGCAGCAAACACTTGCTTTCTCTGGGGGCAAAATTTGTGACTGGCTTCTAAGTTAGTCGTAACGATAGACGATTTACTGCTCAAGTGAGCGGTAAGAGGAATAGGAATCAAGGAATTCATGACTGAGCTGAAAAACGACAGCTACCTTCGCGCGCTACTTAAGCAGCCTGTTGACTACACCCCGGTATGGATGATGCGTCAAGCCGGGCGCTACCTTCCAGAGTACCGTGAGGTGCGCTCGCAAGCGGGCGACTTTATGAGTCTTTGCCGCAACCCCGAGCTGGCTTGTGAGGTGACGCTACAGCCACTGCGCCGTTTTCCGCTGGATGCTGCAATCCTGTTCTCCGATATTCTGACCATTCCTGATGCAATGGGCTTGGGGCTGTACTTTTCTGCTGGCGAAGGTCCGCGCTTTGAGCGCCCCATCGAGAGTGCCAAGCAGGTTGAGCAGCTGCCGATCCCCGATCCCGAAGGCGAGCTGGGCTATGTGATGGATGCGGTGCGCACCATTCGTCGCGAGTTAAAAGGCGAGGTGCCGCTGATTGGCTTTTCTGGTAGCCCGTGGACGCTGGCGACCTATATGGTCGAGGGCGGAACGACCAAGTCATTTTCCAAGATCAAGGCGATGGCCTTTTCCCAGCCACAGGTGATGCATCAGCTTTTGGACAAGCTGGCCGACTCGGTCACCAGCTACCTGAATGCGCAGGTTGCCGCCGGGGCGCAATCGTTGATGATCTTCGATACCTGGGGCGGTGTGCTGAGCGAGCGCGACTATCTCGAGTTCTCGCTGCGCTACATGCAGAAAATCGTATCGGGCCTGACCCGCGAGGCCGATGGACGACGGGTGCCGGTGACGCTGTTTACCAAGAACGGTGGCCAATGGCTGGAGCATATCGCGGCGACCGGCTGTGATGCGCTGGGACTGGATTGGACCACCAATCTAGATGATGCCCGTCGCCGGGTCGGCGATAAGGTGGCGCTGCAGGGCAATATGGACCCGAGCATGCTGTATGCACCGATCTCTCGGATCGAGCAGGAAGTGGACGCCTTGTTGGCGAGATATGGTGAGGGCAGCGGTCATGTGTTTAATCTGGGCCACGGTATCCACCCGGATGTGAACCCAGAGCACGCTGGGGCCTTTATTGAGTCCGTGCACAGTTTGAGCAAAAAATATCACAAATAGTTGTTGATTTGGTTTAAGGTATGGCATAAAACTAGGGGGTCAGAATTATATCTGGCTTCCTATCGGTATTTCTCTTTACGGATGAAGTGTTAGGCAGTAGCCGTAACAGAGGAGACTTAAACCATGTTCAGCCACCTTCAATGGGGCGTAATCGCAGTGCTGTTAGTCTTAGCCATTGCAACCAGTAAGATCCGCGAATTCGGCGAGGCCGATGACCGAGGCTTCCTTCGACAGTCCATTAGTACCTATCAGTCGAGCTCCTAGTTCTTATGCTAGTCATTGCTATCTACTTGTTGGCCGGTGCCATCTCCGGGTTTCTTTCTGGCCTATTTGGTGTGGGCGGCGGTTTGGTGCTGATCCCGGTGTTCCTGGCCAGCTTTGAGGTACTCGGCGTTGAGCCGAGCGTGCACATGCACCTAGCCTTAGGCACCTCTTTATCGGCGATCGTATTTAACTCCGCCAGCGCCAGTTGGCGCCATTGGCAGCTTGGTAATCTGGATATCGGCACGGTACTGCAGCTATTAGTGGGTATCTTGCTCGGTACCATACTGGGCGGCTCGGTGGCTGCCGCGATGGACAGCGAGCTACTACGACGCGTCTTCAGTGGCTTTATCCTGGTGATTGCCGTGTACATGGCCAGTGGTTGGAAGCCCGGTAGTGGCAACTGGCAACCGGGCAAGCTTGCTCTGACTGCGGCTGGCAGCGGTATTGGCTTTATGTCGGCGCTGTTTGGGGTCGGTGGTGGCACCCTTACCGTGCCGCTGATGACCATTATGGGGCGCACCCCACAACGGGCTGTGGCCATTTCATCGGGCTGTGGTGTACCGATTGGGCTGATTGGCGCGCTCACCTATGTGGCGCATGGTTGGGATAACCCGCAGCTCCCCGCTGGCAGCCTGGGTTACGTTTATCTACCGGCACTCGCTGGCATCGTCTTGGCGAGCTGGTGGTTTACCGGGTTTGGGGCGAACCTAGCGAATCGTATCCCGCCACGTCGCCTTCGCATCGGCTTTTCGATATTCTTGCTGGTAATGTTTTTGAACATGCTGCGAGGATAGCAATGCGAGTAATACGACAGCGAGTGTTAGTCTGTAGCTTATTGACCTTCACCTTGCTGGCTTGCCAAAATACCCAGCCGGATGCCGAGCTGCGAATTGGCTACCCTGAAGTGGCAGGCTTGGGCGAGTCGCTGGTGGCGGCTAAGCAAGCCTTGTACAGTGAGCAGCCTGACTACGACTACAGCGAACTGATTGAGTATGGTCTGGACACCCGCTATGGGGTGTTTGTCAGGGCCTGGCTGGATCACGAGTTACTGATGATTGCCCAATACCAGCAACTGCGGGATGCGCCTGAGCTGGAGGCAAGAGAGCGCCAGCTACGCACACTCAAACGCGCCATCGATCTGGAATAACACTACAAAAAATTATTAAGGAAGTTGCATGTCTCTTTGGTTAGGAATGCTGATTCTTACCGTGAACTTTATCGCGATCTACAAAACCCTGCGCAGCAGCGCCGAGATTGGCCGCAAGTATCTGTGGGTGTTCTTGATCTGTTTGCTGCCGCTGCTAGGCGCGCTGTTATGGCTATTCAAAGGGCCTAAAGTTTAGTTATTAACAACTCAATAAGAAGGTTTCAGGAGCAAGCTCTGAAACTCAGTGAAATTAGCTGGTATCAACCAAACATTATGCTAAGTTTACTGGAAGGCTGAACTGAGCCGGGCCGATAGGCGGCCCTGTTGGCAGTCCACTGTGGCTGAGTTAGGCCGACCGAACACAAGGATGTGAAATGAAAGTAACCATGCTGTATTACGATGAGCAAAACCCATTACTGCTGCAACAGCAGGTACTGTCGGGCTTGAAAATGAGCGAACAGGGACGGGTTATCATTCCGGTTGGTGAAAAGCTCGGCAAGATCATCATCGCCATATTGGAAGGCGAAGTGCGGGTGCTCAACTCGCTAGGCGATCGGGCGTTCAATGCCTTTGACTTAGATGACCAAGTTTCTTATCAAGACCCCACCTGATCAATACCCCCGGTCAAACTCCACCACATGCTCCAATGCTTCATTTGTTAAGTAATGTTGAAGATTGCGCTGAAAAAGCCCTGCGATATCGGCTACCCGGCTAGGGGCAGCAATATGCGGGGTAATGGTGATGTTTGCCTGCGCCCATAGCGGGGAATCTTCCGCTAACGGTTCTTGCTCAAACACATCCAAAGTTAGCCGCGCTTGCGGGTTAGCTTGAGCAAAGCGCAGCATGGCTTGCTGATCAACCGTTGCGCCGCGCCCGACGTTAAAAAACCAAGCATGCTGGGATAGCGCATCAAACACGTGCTGGTCGATCAACTTGTCAGTTTGTTGGGTGTGAGGCAGCACCGCGACTACGATGTCGGCCTTGGCCAGCTGTTCGAGCTGGTCGTCAAAACGAAACACCTGTTCAAAGTGAGGGCGCGCGCTGCCACTGGCGCTCAGTGCAAAGCTGTGCATACCAAAATGCCGCGCAGTGCCCGCCAGATGCTGGGCAATACTGCCACTGCCGAGGGTAAACAGCGTTAGACCTTGCAGGCTGCGCCCGCCTATTGGTTGCCACTTCGCTTGCCGCTGGGCCGCTGCGTAGTGATGGTGCTGTTGAAAATGGGCGAGTAGATGGGAGAACACATACTCACTCATCAGTGGGCCGAAACTGCCACGGCTGTTGGTCAGCTGGTAGTGGCGGGGGAGCAAAGGGGCCAATAGCGCATCGACGCCGGCGAAGGTGGAGTGGCACCACCGCAGCTTGGGCATCTTGGCGACCAGTTGAGCAGCATCTTGCGGAGCGGCCAGTAAAATCTCGGCGTTCAGCCCCACCAATGAGAGTTGCTCGGGTGACTGAGCTAGTTGCCACTGTAGTGTGGGGAAATGCGGCGCCAGATGCTGGTGATAATCTGCGGCAAACTCGCTTACAATAGCCACCTTGCACATATTTGGTTCTCCCTCTTCTCCCTGCCCGCTGGTTGAACAGGATATTACGGTCTAGTCTTGATGCTGTCGAGAGCCCCCCACGATACACCCTTGGAGTTACTATGCTTGACGACACGTTCCTTGAACGCCTCTCTCAACTCAGCAAACGGCAGCAGAGTTTGTTTTGTGTTGCTATCTTGCAGCGGATGAGCCCGAACTACCTATTGTTCTGCGAATCTACCGAGTTTGCTGGCGCTGAAGGCTTTGATAAGTACCTGCGTCTGTTTTGGGAAGCCTTGCTCTACCCGAAAACCAAGTTCAATGCCCCGGTTCATCAAGAACGCTTCCAGGAGCTGATCCCCGATCCTGAGCAGTTCGACAGCTACGGGGTTTATCCAGCGTTGGATTGCTGTGTGGTGGCCGAGTGTCTGTTTGCCAGCTTATCGGAAGCCACCGGTGAGGAAGCGGAGCAGGCAAGCCAAACCTCGATGGGGGCAGTTTTGGGCTTTTTGTCGCTGCTGCACGAGGAGGAGGATGAGAGCAAATTGCTCGACGAAGAACTGGTGCTGGAAGAGCAGGCTTTTCAGCGTCAATTACTGGATGATCTAGAGCACCTAGTTGATAATTTGGATAACTTAAAGGAATTGCGGAATTTTGCTCTCAATCAAGGCGTTAGCAACCTTGGTATCAGCCTTGATTAGTCGGGCTTAACGATATGCGGCCAATTTGTGACTTTTCGCCCATAAATTGGTTAAAGCCGCGCCAAATAAGGGCTCAAGGCCAAAAAATACTTTGCGCCGCTATTTTTTTTCTCTTAAAGTGGATGCGGCTAATTTAATACTGACATAAAGGATTTATTACTTATGAACAAAACTGAGCTGATTGACGCTATTGCTGAGAAGGCTGACCTTTCTAAAGCACAAGCTAAAGCCGCCCTTGAAACGACTCTGACTGCTATCAGTGATGCACTTAAAGAAGGCGATCAAGTTCAGCTAATTGGTTTCGGTACTTTTAAAGTTAACCACCGTGCAGCTCGCACTGGCCGTAACCCACAAACTGGCGCAGAAATCCAAATCGCTGCTGCCAACGTACCAGCTTTCGTAGCCGGTAAAGCGCTTAAAGACGCTGTAAAATAATCTCGCCAGGCCCTCGTAATGAGGGCCTTTCAATACCCTCTCCCAAAAAAACAAGGATTCCCGTGCGCCGGGTTGTTGTTAGTTGGTCGTCTGGAAAAGACGCCACCCTTACCTTATTGCGCTTGCTAGAGCGCGACGATATTCACGTTGTTGGCCTATTCACTACTCATGTTGATCGTTATGTGCCATTTCAGGGTACTCCGATTGAAGTGGCTGAGTTACAGGCGAAACGCTGTGGTTTGCCACTGATTACGATCGCTCTTCCCGAGGTGTTTCCTGCCAATAAGGTCTACCAACGCTTGGTGGTGGAAGGTCTGGCAAATAGCGGCATCGAGTTCGATAGCCTCGCCTTTGGCGATATCTACTGCAATGGCATCGCCGAGTACCGCCAAGCCTATGTTGAAGCTGCCGGTTGGCAGTGTTTGTTTCCCTTGTTAGGGGAGTCCAGTGAGTCGCTGGCCAATGATTTGCTAGCGCGTGGCGTCGATACCGTGCTGATGTGCGTTGACAGTGAGCGCTTAGGGGATGAGTTCCTCGGCCGCCACTACAGCAAGGCCTTGCTTGAGGCGCTGCCTGAAGGCGTGGACTTGTGCGGTGAGGAAGGTGAGTTTCACTCTCTGGTGCTGAATGCACCTTACTTTGACCGGGCGATTGCGATCGAATTAGCCGATATTGATACACAAGGACGATTTCATATGCAGCGTTACCGGGTGGTGGATAATGACTAAGGCTTTACTGGTGGTGGCTCATGGCAGCCGCAGAGCGCAGTCAAATCAAGAGGTGCTGGGGCTGGCAGAGTCTCTGGCCCGGCAGCTAAAACAGCAGAGCAGTGATGTGGCTCTTGTTGAAGCTGCGTTTCTGGAGCTGGCGGAGCCGCTGGTACCCAGCGCAATAGAGAAACTGTATGCCCAAGGCTGTCGCGAGTTGGTGTTCTATCCACATTTTCTTGCGGCCGGTACTCACGTGGTAAACGATCTGCCGCGCTTAACCGAGCAGGCTAAGCAACGTTTTCCAGACCTTGAGGTTCACAGCGTTAGCCACTTGGGTGGCATGCCGGGTTTGGCGGGGTTTATTGTGGGTCAGCTATAGCCAACCCGCTCGCAAATAACTAGCTAGGCCGATATCGCCAGTACGTGTTGAGCTTGGTTCACCGCACTGATGCAGGCGCGCAGGCTGGCGCTGAGGATGTCGGTATCGATGGCCACACCCAGATAGCGCTTGCCTTCGATTCTCGCCTCGATGTAACACACTGCCAGCGCTTTTACCCCGCGGCTTAGCGCATGTTCGCAGTAATCGGTAATCTCAATCTCCCAGCCCAACTGCTGACGTAGCCCTTGATGCAAGGCATCCAGTGCCCCTTCGCCTTGGCCATGCACCAGGGTTTGCTGCCCGGCTTCTTTGATCACCGCTTTAAGCTGGTGCTGGTCGTCGCGCTGCACCACATCGAACTGCTCCAAGCTGTAGTGACCCGCTTGCAGGTAGTGTTTGCGGAACAGCTGCCAGATCCGCTCGGAGTTGATCTCCTCGCCACTGTCTTCGGCATCGGCCTGCACCTGTTGGCTGAACTCGATCAGTGCCCAACGCGGCAGCTTGATGCCGTAGTCGCGCTCTAAGATATAGGCAACCCCACCCTTACCACTCTGGCTGTTGATGCGGATCACCTCTTGGTAGTCTCGGCCCAGATCAGTTGGGTCGATGGGCAGGTAGGCCACATCCCAATGGGCATCGCTGCTTTGCTGGTCGAGGCATTTCTTGATGGCGTCCTGATGGCTGCCAGAGAAAGCGGTGAACACCAGCTCGCCCACGTAAGGGTGGCGAGGGTGGACCTTCAGCTGGGTGCAATCTTCTACCACCTGAACAATCTCATCCACGTTGGCTAATTCAAGTTGCGGGTCGATGCCCTGGCTGTACAGGTTCATCGCCATGGTGACGATGTCCATGTTGCCGGTACGCTCGCCGTTACCCAGCAAGGTACCTTCAACCCGGTCGGCACCGGCTAACAGCCCTAATTCAGCGGCGGCAATGCCACAGCCGCGGTCGTTATGGGTATGCTGGCTGATAACCACGTGCTCGCGTTGAGCGATATGCTGGCAGAACCATTCAATCTGATCGGCGTAGACGTTGGGCGTCGACATCTCCACGGTCGCGGGCAGGTTCAGAATGGTCGGATGGGCCGACAAGCCTTGCCACTCTGCGACTACCGCATTACAGATGGCAACCGCGAACTCCAACTCGGTGCCGGTAAAGCTCTCGGGCGAGTACTGGAACTGCCAATCGGTGTCGGGGTTGGCCTCGGCGTGCTGCTTGATCCAACGTGCGCCTTGCAGGGCGATGTCGATGATTCCGTCTTGGTCTAAGCCGAACACCTTGTTGCGCTGCACCGGCGAGGTGGAGTTATACAGGTGGACGATAGCCTGCTTGCAGCCTTTGAGTGACTCAAAGGTTTTGTCGATCAAGGCCTCGCGCGCCTGCACCAGCACCTGGATAGTGACATCTTCGGGGATCTGCTGCTCTTCAATCAACCAGCGGACAAAGTCGTAGTCCGGCTTGGAAGCGGCTGGAAAACCGACTTCAATCTCTTTAAAGCCCAGTTTAACCAATAGCTTAAACAGTCGTTGTTTTTGCTCCACAGACATCGGTTCGATCAGTGCCTGGTTGCCATCGCGAAGATCAACGCTACACCAGCGCGGTGCTTGCTCGATTTGCTTTTCCGGCCAAGTCCGCTGAGCGATCTGCACCTGAGGAAAAGGGCGATATTTGCCGTGGTTGAACTGTGACATGGAGCGTTCCCTATATTTCAACGTCGTTTAGTAGTGATGATTGAAATTATAAGAAGCAAGAAGGGGCTATTGTGTGCAAAGATAGCGCATATGCCGATTATATGTGCAATAACTCTCTCGCTATCGCCACTATTCGAGCAATTGTTGCTTAGCTACAAAAAAGCCAGGCGCGATGGCCTGGCTCTTGGGTGTTAGCTGCGGCTTAGAAGCGGAAGCGGGCACCCAGGTAAACGCGGTTGTCGAACTTAAGATGATCGGCGCGCTCGTAGTTGAAGCGGCTTAGCTTGTAACCGGTGTACAGGTCCAGGTTGTCCATCATCGCGTAAGAGGCTTTTACGTCCCAATCGTAGTAGCTGTCGATGCTGCTGCTTAGCAATACTGACGGCGCGTAGTGCGCGCTGGTGGCAACGCTTACTTTCGGTGCGATGAAGGTTGAGTAGTTCACACCAAAGGCTGCGCCATTGGCGTTGTCGCCGTGCCGGGCATCCAGACCAACGTACTTCATGCCCACACCAAAGTTGTGCTGATCGACGGTTTTGATCGCGCGTAGCCCGGCATTGATTAGGTTGCCGTGACGTTCGTTGTAGGTGTAATCAGCGAAAAACTGCGCGTTTGGCCCAAGCTGAGCCACCAGACCGGTAGCAACCGAGCGGTTGTTCAACTCAAGGCTAAGTTGTGAAGCATTCGCCGCGCCAGACAGAGCAACGGCGCCGGCGATCATCAGAGCGCGTTTAAACATGGGTACCTCTAAATAATTATATGGGGTTATCGATTTATCGCAGCATAACAAGCCGCTAAATCGTTAGATTCGGGGATAATAACCTAACAGTGGGGGATCGGGCAATAATTGCCCAGTTTCATCTCGTGAAGCTGCGGGTTTATCTCGCGGCGGTAAAGCGATCGCAGTGGATGCGATTCATGGCAGCTCCCGCCAAGAAGCATTGCTTACGCATCTTTTGCACGAAGCTGTCGGCGCCGCAGATAAACAGCTCCTTAGAGGCCAGATCGCTGAGCTGTTGCGTGACATAGCGGTAGATATCCTCGCCATCTTGTTGGCTGCAGGGGTGATAGCTGAGCTGCGGATACTGCTGGCTCAGAGTGCTTAAATAGTCATGCAGATAGATATCTTGCCGCTGGCGCGCCCCCAGCACGATATCGATGTGGCCTTGGTGTTGTTGGCTCAACGCTTCACGCAAGATCCCATAAAGCGGCGAGGCGCCGGTGCCAATGCCAACCAGCAGCAAGTCTTGCTCGGGGGCCTGCGGGTTATAGCTGCATTCGCCAAAGGGGCCGGTGACGGTGATTTGATCGCCCACCTGCAACTGTTCCAACAGATAAGGGCTGAGCTGGCCGTCGGCAAGGGTTTTGATCTGCAGCTCCAGATGCTGATGCTGGCCGGGGCTGCTGGCCAGTGAATAGCTACGGGTGCAGTCGTTGGCGTGCAGGTTGATAAACTGGCCAGCCTGATAATCGAAGGGGCGGCTGAGGCTTAAGCCCAGTACTTGTTGCGAGAGCTGCTGCTTGCCCAGCACGGTTACCGAGTAGTGTGCACTGCGTTGTTCAGCGGGCATTACGTGAAGCCCTGCGTCGCTTGGGCACTGGCAGCTGAGCACATAACCGCGCTGCTTTTGCTGCGGGCTAAGCCCTTGCTGGGCCTTGGCCGGGATCTCCCCTTCCACCACCTGCATCAGACAGCTTTGGCATTGGCCACTGCGACAGCCATGGTCGATGCCATGGCCGTGGCGCAGCAGGGTATCCAGTACGCTCTCATCTTGCTGGCTTTCGTGGGCGTGTTGCTGGTAGTAGATGTGAGCCATGCTGGATCCCTCCTGGTGCCGGTTTACTTAACGGTTTAACACGTCGTCTTTCACTGTGTCGGCGATGGCTGCCACTTCACCGATCTTCTCTTCGCTAACACCGAGTTCGGTGAGGGTGGCAGCCAGATTCTCCACCACCGCGATATAGTGCTCCTCGGTGAGGTTCATGTGCTTATGGGCCTCACGCATATCCTTGCCGGTGTAGCCATTGGGGCCACCAAAGGCCATGGTCAGGAAGGCCTTTTGCTTCTTCGCTTGGTTGTCCATATCCACGGTATCGAAGAAATGGCTGATCCGGTCATCCATCAATACCTTGCGATAGAAGATATCGACGGCGGCATCGACGGCTTCCTGGCCGCCTAGTTGGTCAAATAGTGATGTCATACTCTGCTCCTTGTACTTAGTAGTCGTTATCAGTCGGGAAGTTGCTTCAGCATATAGCGAATCACTTGCTCGATCTGCTGGTCATTGAGCTGGCTGCCGCCACGGGCGGGCATCAAGCCGTAACCCTCGATGGCGTGTTTGGCTAGCGTCTCAAGACCTTGCTGTTGTCTGCTCTGCCACATCTTACTATTGCCGACAATCGGGGCTCCATTGATCCCTTGGGCGTGGCAGGTTTTGCAGTTCTGTTGGTAGTCGACGGCGGCCTGTTCTAGCGCGTCATCGCCGCAAGCGATGAGCGCGCCGGCCAGCACGCTTAGGCTGACAAGTCTCATAGGCCTATCCCAGTGGCACTCGGATCACCACACCGCCCATCACCTCACCCACCTTAAAGTCGGTTTTGGGCGAGTCGGGATGTTCGTTATGGCAGTTCGAGCAAGCATCGGACACCGCCACGTCTGGGTAGACTGCCGTGAAGTAATCCACCCCACCCAGCGACTCGGTGCCATAGAAGTTCTCACCGGGGTTGTCTGAGATGAACTGTAGCCCTTCTTTCTCCATCTCGGTGCGCGGTGCGTTCTGGCTGTTCACTGGCCATAGTGACTGCAATGAGTAGGTGAAATCATCGGTCAGCTCTGCCACCCCTTCGGCGCCCGCGCGGAACATCTGAGCGGGCAGTGGGGTGCCATCTTCCAGATCCTTCCAGTGCTCATCTGGGCTGATCACCCCAGCACCTGCTGGGCCAAGGCGTTTGACCACCAACTTGGTGTAGTTGGTGCGGTCAGATTTCATCACTGCAAACAGTGAGTCGGTGTAGATCTTGGGTTCGATACCGACCGCTTCATCGCCACAGGCAACGATACTCAGGCAACCGGCAAGAGTGAGGGCTGTTAGCCCCAGGCGTTGTGTTTGGTACTCCATTACTCATCATCCTTTGTTGTGTGTTTTGGAAAGTCTCCAAGCGCCCAATCTATCGATACCACATGCTTGCTGGGCTGTGTGCTGAAGTTGTTGCGGATTAGCTGGGGGTCTGCCAAGGCGTCGATGGCAAAGCCGACACCATGGCACTGGCTGCAGACCGGTCGGATCATCTTCTCGTTGGGTCGCAGATTATCGTTTTGGTTATGCTGAACGCTGACAATCATCTGCCCATTACGCTTTTGCTCGATGCGCGGTAGGTGGCAGCTGGCGCAGCTGACCGCTTGCTCGGCCGGGATATCGCCCGCCTGCGCTTGCAGCCATAGCTGGCCATGGGGCGAGTCGAGAAAGTGCTGGCTGTGAGAGTCATTGTGGCAATCCAAGCAGGCCTCTACGGCAGCCGCTTGGCGGTCCTGGCGATGTACTTCATGGCAGCTGCCACAGCTCAGTTCGCTGTCAGCCGCCTCGGCGTGAAAGTCTAAGCTGGATTGGGCGGGGGTCATGGGGCTTAAGCCCGCCTTAAGGCGCATGCCGTGTTTGCCGGCGAAGAAGCCCTGCTGCTCTTGCTGGTGGCAGTTGGCGCAGACCTGCATCTCGGGTGTCTCTTGCCAGGCGGTTTCCGACTCTGGCTGGTGACAGGCACTGCAGCTAACCTCGGCGTTGGCATGGGCGCTGGCTAGCCAGTCGGCAGTATGCGCCGGGTGGCGCTCCATCATCTGGGCATCGCTCAAGGTCGGTGTAAAAGCTGCTAAGTTGGCGGCCATCAAACTGGCGTGATTAGTGATAGGCAGGCTGGGGTTGCTGAGCAGCGCAGGCTCGCCAGCATGCTTAATCAGGAAGTCTTGATACAAGGCTCGGTTATCGTGGTAGTTATGGCAGCCGGCGCTGGCACAGCTGTCGAAGGCGAGATCCTGATGGCTGGGGCGCTCTTCGGCGATATCTTGGTGGCACTCAAAACAGAAATCGGCCGGTAAGGTCAGGCCCATGCTCAAGGTCTGCTCCTGTTGGTGCTCCAGGTGGCAGGAGCTGCAGTAGCGGGCATCGATAATCGCCAGGCGATCGGCATTGCGCGGGTCAGTAAACTTCGATTTCGGGTGCGAGTCATGAGCGGCCTCGAGCTCGGCCCCGTGGCAAGACATACAAGCATCTTGCAGCACTTCCGGCCCACCAAAGGCCGAGCTGTGGCAGCTCTCACAGGCGAGTTCTATCTGGTAGTGACCATGACTCGCGGCCCCAACAATAAACGCCTGCCGGGCCTCTGGCTTGGGGCCGACCAGGCTCCAGGCGTAGTAACTGGCAATAGCAATCGATATGGCTGACCAGAGCAACCAAAGGGTTCGTTTCACATTTGGTTCCTCAGAAGTAGTACACGCTAAGCACATGCACCGCCAACAGGATTGGCAGTGGCCAGCTAATCAAGATATGTAGCCAGCTCCACCATTGGCGCAGGCCCTTTGCTTGGCGCAGCGGTAGCTGGTGGGATTGGGCAACGCTTAATCCGGTCAGCGAGCCCAGCAGCAATACCGCCAAAAAGTTCAGTACCAGAAAGCGATTCAGGTTGCTGCCCAGATGCAGCCCGGTATGGGCGACCAAGATGGCGACACAGACAACCCCAATCAGGCCGTGGGCGAGTCGCCAGTAGTTAAAGTCGCCGGGCAGTTTGAACTTGAAGCGCTTGCGTAGCGACAGGCCAAGCCCTAGCAAGGTCAGCCCGAGTAGGGTGAAGCCGCTGACTTGCTTGTAGAAGCCATCGTTCCAGATCTTGTCCAAGCGCCAGTTTTGTTGCACTGATTCTGGCGGTTGCAGTCCGGGCACCAGCAGCATCAGTAGTGCGATACAGCAAGCCAGCAGGCTGGCGAGCGTCAAGGTGTTTGAGCCTTGCTCCTTTTCCAATCTGGCGGCTTGATTGTCTGGGGTAAGCAGCTGAGTGAGCAGCGGCTTGCAGCTGCCGCACACGGTGGCGGCTTGTGTTTGCTGTTGCAGCTGCTCGATGCTGCAAGCGCCCGCGCTGATGGCAGTACTTAATTGGCCGCGCGATACCCGGTTGCACTGACAGATCAGCGCTTGCTCCGGCCAATGCTGCGGGCTGTCTTGTTGCTCTGGCCATAAACGACCGTGATTGGCAAAGCGCAGCCCTTGCCACCAACGCAGCGGACGTTGCTCTAGTATCGCTTCGCGGATCTGGCGGAACTCCGGCCACTCGCCGATGCCGATGGCGGCGGTGATCCGCCCGTTGTGCAGCACCACCTTGCGATAGTGCTTGCTGTCTTCAAAGGTCAGCACCTTGGCCAGCGTCGATGCCGCAGCGCTATGGATATCCCCGATACTGCAGACCTGCTCGCCCACCACCTTTAGGCGGCTGACATTGAGAGAGCCTCGGTACTCGGCTGAGCCTCCTGCCAGCGTGTCGGCCACGATGGCAGCTTGCTCTAAGCCCGGCTCCACCAAGCCAAAGCATTGGCCTTCAAACTCACAGCACTCGCCGATGGCAAAGATATCCGGATCGCTGGTGGTCAGCTGGCGATCCACCAAGATCCCTTTAGCCACCTTCAGCAGGGCCTGCTTGGCCAGCTGATGGTTGATACGGATGCCGCTGCACAGCACCACGGTATCCACCTCGAGGTGCTGCTGGCGGTGCAGGTGTACCTGCTCAACCCGGCCGAGGCCACTGATCTCGCGCACCCCAGCATTTTCGATAACCGTGATCCCCAAAGCCTCCACACTGGCTCTCAGGCGCGCGGCTGCTTTATGATCGAGCTGGCGATTCATCAGCCATGGCCCTTGCTGGATGATGGTGACTTGGGTGTTGTTGCGCCGAAGTGCGCGCGCAGCTTCCAGGCCGAGTAAGCCGCCGCCGACTACCGCAATGTGCCTAGCCCGGGCTAAGCGCGCTTGTAGCCGCTCGGTATCACGTAGGCTGCGAAACACCAGCACCCCGTCGAGATCGGTGCCGTTGATTTGCGGGACATGCGGCTTGGCGCCAGTGGCCAGAATGAGCTTGTCATAGTGATAGTGTTGGCCTTGCTGATCGGTGAGCCGTTTGAGGCTGCGGTCAATCTCGACGATGTGGGCTTGGATATGCTGAAAGTTGGGGTGCCGCTCGCCACCCAGAGGTTGATAGAAGATCTGTTCGACGCCGACCTCGTGGGCCAATAATGCCGAGAGTTGTACCCGGTTATAACTGCTCTCATTGCCAATCAAACTGAGTGTGGCATCGGGTTGGCGCTTTAGTATCTCTTCGGCGGCACGAAAGCCCGCCGGGCCAGCTCCGATGATCACGATCTTCGGGGCCTGCTCCATCCTTGCTTGGGTTATCACTGTTCTTCCTTGAGCAGCTAACGCAGTGCGTATGGTTAACTGCGCTCAGGCAAATGCAGTGCCAAAAATGTGATAAAAATCTCAAATGCTTGTGATTGCTGGCTTGAGCGTCGATCGTAAATACCCACAACGAATATAACCCTATAAAAACCAAGGATTACTTTGGTGCAGTAAATGCTGCTAAAGCCTCATTGGGGGGAGACCAATGTTTTTGCTAGGCTGAATAAGTCACAAAAACAAGATGTTAAAAATGTACCCTACCAAGGAAGGTTTATGATCCTACGTTCCCTGCGCAAGCAGACCCTGCTTGCAAGCCTGTTTTGCCTTATCTGCAGCTTCGGCCTCAGCGCCAAAACCTATCAGCTTCGCCTTGCCGAAACCTGGCCCAGCAAACTGCCGTTACTCGATGATAGCGTGCAGCGCTTTGCTCAGATGGCCGAACAGATGTCGGGTGGCCGGCTGCAGATAAAGGTGGATTCGGCCAACAAACATAAGGCGCCACTGGGGATCTTCGATCTGGTCAAAAGTGGCCAGTACGATCTCGGGCACAGCGCCAGCTACTACTACAAGGGCAAGGTGCCTAACACCCTGTACTTCACCACCATGCCCTTTGGCATGACGGCGATGGAGCAGCACGCCTGGTACTACTATGGCGGTGGCCAGGAGCTGATGCAGGAAGTGTACGCCCCCCACGGCCTTCTGACTTTCCCCGGCGGCAATACTGGGGTGCAGATGGGCGGCTGGTTCCGCGAAGAGATCACCAGCGTCGAGGACTTACAGAACCTGAAGATGCGTATCCCCGGTTTTGCCGGTGAGTTGTTAGCTGAGGTTGGCGCGACGCCGGTGAACATTCCGCCTGCCGAGCTGTATATGGCCTTGGAGCGCAACACCATCGATGCCTTAGAGTGGGTGGGGCCTTCCATGGACCTGCGCATGGGCTTCCATAAGATTGCCAAGTTTTACTACACCGGCTGGCACGAGCCCGGCTCGGAGAATATGTTCTTGGTCAATCGCGCTAAGTTCGACACCCTGCCTGATGATCTGCAGGCGATCTTGATTACCGCCATGCGGGTGACCGCCTTTGACATGTACGTGCAAGCCACGGCCATGTCTACTGAGAATTGGAGTCAGATGCGCGAACAGTTCCCAGACATTCAGGTTCGCAGTTTCCCACCCGAGGTGCTGGTGGCGCTTAAGCAGGCCAACGATGCCTTACTGGCCGAGCACGCGGCGAATGACCCCTTAGCGAAGCGGATCATCGAGTCGCAGCAGCAGTATCTGGAGAAGGCGCGCGCCTATACCCTGATCTCTGACTATGGCTATCTGGAGACCACCAAGGATCTGTAGTTAGTCTCAATTAACATTGAGTGTGCGAAAACAGCACCAAAGCGGTGTAAGGTAAGCCTGTTTTGTCAGTCTTAAATCTGGAGTGATATGGATCTCGAGTCGCTGTATCGGCACGACCTCAACCTGTTGGTCGCCTTGGTGATATTACTGGAGGAGCGCTCGGTCAACCGAGCGGCGCTGCGGCTAAAGTTAAGTCAGTCGGCCACCAGTCGTTTGCTTGGGCGCTTGCGCCAACTGTTGGACGACCCGTTGTTTATTCGCCAGGGGCATCAGTTGGTGCCCACCGAGCGTGCGCTGCAGCTGGTGCAACAGCTGCAAGGGCCGTTGTCGGGTCTGGGAGAGCTACTCAGCGAGCAAAGCTTTCAGCCGCAGACCTGCCATCGCCGCTTTAGTATTGCTGCCACCGACTACGCCACCCAAACCATCTTGCCGTTTGCCTTGCCGAGGGTGTACCGCGAGGCGCCTAATATCGCGCTGGAGTTTACCCCGGTTCAACACGAGGCGCTGCCGGCTCAGTTGGGGCCTGGTGGAGCGGATATGGCGATCTGTCGGCCCACGCAAGTCTATTCTGGGTTGCAGTCTGCCAAGCTTGGCCTGGTGAGTGTGTTTTGCTTGGTCTCGCCGAGCCATCCCTTGGCCAACAGCACGATGAGCCTGCAGGACTACCTGAGCTATCCGCATGCCTTAATCGCTATCAGTGATGGGGTCAAAGCGCTGCTTGATGAGGCCTTAAGCGCTCATCCTGAGCGGCGGGTGGTGATCCGAGCCTATCACCTGGAGGCGGCGTTAGCGCTACTGGAGCAGTTGCCGTTGATTATTACCGTGCCTGCCGATCTGGCGTACTTGGTGGCGGAGCGCTATCAGTTGAAGGTGCACTCGCTACCGTTCGAGTTTCAGCCCTTCGACTATTCGCTGCTGTGGCATCCGCGGGTGGAGCATAGCCCGGAGCAAAGCTGGCTAAGAGATCTCTTGGTTCAGGAATGCGGTAAGTTAATTGATGAGCGGATCCGGGTGATGGGATTGGCTTAAATGCGTTTGGCGCATGTTGTTGTTGATAACTATTCATTTGAATCATTCGCGCTGGGCGACTAGGATTTGCCCCAACAAAACACGCTAACACTGTGTGACAACAAGTGAGGAAAACATGTTTAAAGCTCTGGTACTAGAACAGTCTGATAGCCATGCACCAAAGGTATCGATTCAGCAAGTAGACGAAGCCCAGCTACCGGAAGGAGATGTGCGGGTTACCGTGGATTACTCATCGCTGAACTTTAAAGACGGCCTCGCGATCACCGGCAAGGGCAAGATCGTGCGCTCTTGGCCAATGGTACCGGGGATCGATTTTGTTGGCAGTGTTGAGCAATCGGAGGATCCACGCTATCAGGTGGGTGACAAAGTGGTATTGACCGGTTGGGGTGTGGGCGAAGGCCACTGGGGTGGCATGGCCGAGAAAGCCCAAGTAAAAGGTGACTGGCTGGTACCGCTGACCGACGGCATGAGCGAAGCCCAGTCGATGATGGTGGGCACTGCTGGCCTGACCGCCATGTTGTGTGTACTGGCCTTGCAAGAAGGCGACGTTACTCCAGAGAGCGGCACGGTATTGGTAACTGGCGCCAGCGGTGGAGTGGGCTCGGTGGCGGTCACCCTGCTGGCCAAGTTGGGCTACCAAGTAGCGGCATTGACCGGTCGAGTGGAGCAAAATGCCGAGCTGTTAAAAGAGCTGGGCGCGTCAGAGGTGGTGGACCGTGCAACCCTGAGCGAGCCGGGTCGACCATTGGACAAGCAGCGTTGGGCGGGCGCAGTCGATACCGTTGGTGGCGATATCCTGGCGAACATTCTGGCACAAACCAACTATGGCGGCACCGTCGCGGCCTGTGGCCTGGCGGCCAGCTTCAAACTGCCTTCTACAGTAATGCCGTTTATCTTGCGTAACGTACGCCTACAAGGGGTGGACTCGGTCTCTTGCCCACGCGAGCGTCGCATCGAAGCGTGGAAGCAGCTACAAGCACTGCTACCCGAGAGCTACTACCAGAGCGCATGTAAAGAGGTGAGCCTGGACGAGGTGGCTGAGCAGGCCGAAGCGATTACCCAAGGTCAGGTAACCGGCCGGGTGATTATTAAGCCTTAGCAGCTCGCTTTGGATCTAAAAAACGCTTGGCATGCCAAGCGTTTTTTGTTTTCGGCCCTAAACCACCTACTTCAGTAGGTGGTTATCATCCGGTGAGGCTTTGCCTGAAGACCCGCTCATGCTAAATGCGCCTTTGATTTTTAGCGAAGTCAAAAGGACAAATAACATGAGCAGATACAAGCAAGCATCACACGTATTTTGGCGGTGTCAATATCACATAGTTTGGACGCCCAAGTACCGATTTAGGATATTGAGAAATAATGTAGGGAAAGAAGTCTATCGGTGTATTCAAGTTTACTGTGCTCAGTTGGGATGTGAGGTCGTCGAGCTCAGCGTCCAAAGTGACCACGTACACTTGATTGTAAAGGTTCCG
>NZ_AUBY01000032.1 GCF_000429485.1 Aliagarivorans marinus DSM 23064
CGAAGGTCTACGTTTCGCTATCCGTGAAGGTGGCCGTACCGTAGGTGCAGGTGTTGTATCTAAGATCATCGACTAATTAGTCGGTTCTTAGGAACGCATTAGAAAAGGCGAGCTTCGGCTCGCCTTTTTGTGTTTATGGGCATCGGGTCACGGTGCGCAGACCTGATGCCTAAACGATTGCGTGCCTTAGCCTGAATCTCGAACGGTAATCGATCGAGAGGTCACCACACCTGCTGGGCTAGTCACCTCGACTATCAACGAGCCTACAGAGCGGTTGTTGGGTGAGGTCTCCCTGACCACTGTTACCCCAAAGGTATCGCAGAGTCGTGTACCGTCGGCAATGTTAAAACTCGTCGTGCCAGATAGCTCGCCATTATCTGTAGAGAGCGACACACTGGTTCCCGCTGGCATCTGATTACCGTTTAAATCCTGCACAGTGATAACAAGAGACTCGGAAGCATTGGTTATAAGGTCAACCTCGCTCTTAGCGGCGGTATTAGATGAATCCGAGATCAAGATATTTGCAGCCGAGGTCGCCATCACGATCACCACTGAATCGCGTATCTCTACAAAGTCGCGGGTACAGATACCTGCCGCTTCTGAGTCAGGCGTACAAGATAGGCCGTTGTACAGCTCGGTGACGCTTGCCGCGGGTATGCTCGAGTTGTTTACTCCTGTAGCGCTGTCGTACTCGTTGTTGTTGTTGAAGTCTCGAAAGTCTTCAGTCACGTTGTTGCTATCGTGATTGAAAATACCGCTGCTGTTAAAGCTTCCGTTCTCATCTGCGTCTACCCAAGCTTCTGGGAGTGCGGTATAGGTTTCGCCACTATCAAACACGCGGTTGCCGTTGGCGTCTGAGAAGGTTTCCTGTCCCAGCGTCGTGGCGAGTATCGTGGCTCGTCCAACCCCGTAGACATTAGTTCCTTGGGTGTTCGCTACATCAACAGGGATGTAACCCGGCGCACCACAGCTTCCACTTGCAAAACTATGTACATGCCCTTTAGGACGAGGGTTTTGGCTGACCCAGGATACGGTACAACTGCTGTTGGTTGTCTCTCCTGAAGTCAGGCAGTTAGCTGTTACTTGACCACCCTCTGCGGTAAACACCACGGAGGTGTTATCAGGAACCGGGTTGTTATTCTCATCACTGACTCGCAGAATCAGCTCACTGGTTACCCCGTCGACGTTCCATGCTTCAACAGCAAGGGTCTCTGCGGATAACGACATGGTCTCTTGCGTTGGAATACCAGTGCGAATAGCCAATGAGTTAGAGGTGGCTGAAACTTGGTTATTGTCTTCATCGGTGAAACTTGCTGTAACCACCACCGTGCCCGACATACGCCCACTGGTTACACGAGTAACCACCTCGCCATCAGTATTCGATTGAGCGCTGATTGGGCTAATCGATACGCCATGTAAGCTGGAGTCTAGGGCGAACTCAACGACTTGACCCGACTTGGGTTGGTCGAGAGCGTTCAGCACTCTAAAGCGCACAACGGAAATGGTGCTACCCACCGACTCTGACAGGTAGATAGTTTCGGGGGTGGCCGATACAAAATCGATGCTGTTGGCATTGGTCTCGGCAATATTGATGGTGGCTTGTTGCGGAGATATAACGCTGACGGCTGGGGTTGCAGTAATGGTATCGGCTCCAGAGCAACCTTGTGCTTCGTAGATGGCAGTTGCTACGCCATTTACGCTAGTTACCGTCTCGCTTAGGTTGGCTAGCGAACTGGTGGCGCAACCGGAACTGAAACTGATATCCACAGGCGTGGTGTAGAGGTCGCCGTTACCATCAGTGATAGTAGCCGTGAAGCTAGTTGTCGCGTCTGCTGATAGGGTCTCTGACTCATCGATGCCAGCGACCAAGGTCATGGAAAGATTGGGTTGACCAACTTGATAACCGATGGAAGAAGACGCGCCTAAGTTGTCGTTTGCTGCAGTAAGCGTATCAGCCCCTGTTGTTTCTAGTTGCGCAAACAGGGTTGCGATGGCTTGTCCGCTTGAGTCGGTAAGAATGGCTTCGGCGCTTAAGTTGACGTTGGTTGTGGCCAGGCTGATCACCTGATTCGCAGCTGCGTTACCCTCGGCATCTCTGAGCTGTGCGACCACTGTTGCTGGCGCTTCTATGGAAAGGCTACTGGTTGTTGCACAGCCATTGGGAATATCGCTAATACCATTACAGTCGTAAAGTGTTAAGGAAAGTTCCGCGGTGCCTGTGCCGTCTCCGTCGCCATCACCATCTCCGCCCCCGCTATCGCCGCCAAGGTTAAAATCGTCCCCACCTCCACAGGCAAATAGAAAAGAGCAAAGCAACACTAAGCATCCACGCTTAAACCACGTCATCAGATTTCCTCCTGAATGTCGGAACCACCCTGTCCCGACTTGTCCTTGTAGTTTTATATAACACACCAGCGCTGATTTTGCGGAACAAATTCCAGTAAATAACAGAGAGTTGGGATGTAGTTTGAGTTCGGGGGGAGGGTTTAATTGAGATCAAACTAATCATCCGCAACAGTGGTTATTTGCTGGAGCTACGGCGCGCATCGCACTACTATGAGCGTGCTTGTATGGAGGGGTTATGAATTTACGCGATTTAGAATATTTACTGGCGCTGCAGGAAGTGAAGCACTTTCGCAAGGCCGCTGAAAAGTGCTTTGTTAGTCAGCCAACCTTGAGTGGACAGATCTCCAAGCTCGAAGAAGAGCTCGGTCTGCTGCTGATTGAACGAACCTCTCGTAAGGTCATCTTCACCCATGCTGGCGATGAGCTGGCAGCACAGGCGCGCAAAATCCTGATGGAAGTTAAAGCCATGAAGGATATGGCTAAGAGCTTCCAGGCACCGATGGCCGGCCCACTGCATATGGGCTTAATCCCTACCGTTGCGCCTTACTTGCTGCCACGCATTGTGCCGCATATTCGCGAGACCTTTAAAGATATGGAGCTGTTCCTCTATGAAGAGCAGACCCATGTATTACTGCAGCGTTTAGATGAAGGCGAGATTGACTGTCTGGTATTGGCCTACCTGCCCGAAATGGAGCGCTTCGGCTCCATCGACCTGTACCACGAGTCGCTGATGTTGGCACTTCCGCCTCAGCACCCTTGGAATGCGCGCGAGGAAGTCGAGCTGGGTGCACTTAAGGGCGAACAACTGTTGATGCTGGAAGATGGGCACTGCCTGCGCGACCAAGCCATGGACTACTGCTTTAACGCCGGCGCCTCAGAGGACACCAGCTTTAAGGCGACCAGTTTGGAGACCCTGCGCCATATGGTGGCGGCTGGCATGGGGATGACCTTGTTGCCTGAGCTGGCGGTGCCTTCGGCAAAACAGTCTGAAGGTGTGGTGTATCGGCCATTCTGCCCTGAGCAGCCAACTCGCCTTATCAGCATGGTGTATCGTCAGAACTCGGTGCGCCGCCCCTGCTTTAACGAACTCGCTGCCCTCATTCAAAAGCACTGGAGCGAGGCTTAATTAACTAAAAAGGCCCCTGTAGTGATACAGGGGCCTTTTGCTATCAGTATCCGCTTGTTCTCGGCAATCTAGAACAGCTCGTCATCCTCAGAATCAAACACCGAGCCTGACTGCTGTCGGCTGTAGCGTTTTGGCTCCGAGCCCTGCTCAAAGTACTCAAAGCGGGTGGTGTGATCGCTCTTGTTGGTTAGCAAACCGCTGCTGCGGTCGATGCGCACCGTAGACACCCCTTCTGGCACTCTAAACGGCTTGTTGTCCACGCCATCCAGTGCCACCTGCATGTAATCAATCCAGGCTGGTTGGGCGGTACGCGCACCGAACTCTGAACCCGTCACTTGGTTTCGGCCCAAGTTGTTGTTGTAACTCGCTTGGCCTAGGGTGCGGTTAAAGTCATCGAAGCCAATCCATGAGGTGACCACCAAGTCCTGGCTGTAACCTGAGAACCACGCATCTTTGGCATCGTTAGTGGTACCGGTTTTACCGGCGATATCACGACGCTTTAACTGCTGTGCGGCGCGCCAGCCAGTGCCATTCCAGCCGGTTTTATGCGACCAGTTTCCACCGCCCCAGATCGCACTGTTGAGTGCTTGGGTGACCAAAAAGGCATTTTGCTCGGAGATAACTCGCGGTGCCAAGTTGTAGTGTGGCGCTTGCTCACAATCGCTTTGTTCGGGGTCTTCACACAGCGCTGCTGCTAGCTCTCCCGCAACTTGGCGATGCTGTTCAAAGGCCGCCAGCTCTTCCTCGCACTCGCTACAGGCTAGTTGAGGCTCAGCTTGGTAGATGACCTCGCCCATGCTGTCTTCCACCCGCTCGATAAAGTAGGGGCTGACTAAGTAACCACCATTGGCGAACGAGCCATAGGCGCTGGCTACTTGCATCGGAGTCAGTGAGGCCGAGCCAAGCGACAAGGTCTCGTTACGCGGCAGCTCATCAGCAGGGAAACCGAACTTCGCTAGGTGATCAATCACCTGCGGTACACCGAGTTGGCGGATCAAGCGCACCGATACCACATTCTTCGATTGTGCCAAGGCAACGCGCAGTCGCATCGGGCCGTCGTAGACCTCGGGCGAGTTGCGCGGACGCCACGCTACGCCCATCGCCTGGTCCCAGCGATTAATCGGCGCATCGTTTACCAGTGAGGCTAGGGTCATACCCCGCTCAAAGGCGGCGGAGTAAAGGAACGGCTTGATGTTCGAGCCCACCTGACGGCTGGCTTGGGTTACCCGGTTAAACTTGCTTTGGTTGAAGCTAAAGCCGCCAACCAGTGCGCGTACAGCGCCATCGTTGGGTGACAGGGCTACCAGTGCCGCGCCAGCGTCGGGCAGTTGGCTTAAGCGGTAGGCCAGAGCAACTTCGGTTTGCGCCTCAATGGCGTCTGCTTCCTCAGCCATATCTTCTTGGGCAAGGGCTTCGCCTTCGGTCTCGATGGGCTCCTCTGCGTCTACCGGCAAGGCCTCAACCCATATCACATCGCCGCTGGCCAATATCTCCGAAGGCGACTTAGGTGCTGGCCCCTGGCGGCTATCGGTGATAAAGCGGCGCGCCCATTTCATGCTATCCCAGTCTATGGTGCCAGACTTGCCACCCTTAACCAGAATACTGGCGTCGGTTTCACCGACCTCGAGTACCACGGCAGCGCGCAATGGCCCGTAATTCGGGTAGCTACGTAGGCGCTCAATCAATGCTTCAGTAGACTCGGCCTCTTGGCCATCTTCCCATAGCTTGGCGATAGCGCCGCGGTAGCCATGACGGTGGTCATAGGCTAGCAGGTTATCGCGCAGTGCTTGCTCGGCGGCCTGTTGATGCTTGGCATTGATGGTGGTGTACACATCCATCCCGCTGGAGTAGGCCTCTTCACCGAAGCGTTCAAGCATCTCCTGGCGAACCATCTCAGCGAGGTAGGGGGCGGGCAGGGTGATCTCGGCACCGTGATAGGTGGCGGTAATCTCTGCGTTGTTGGCTTCATCAAACTCCGCTTGGGTGATGTAACCTGTGGTCAGCATACGTCCCAGTACCACTCTGCGACGCTCGCGTGCGCGCTCGGGTGAGCGGATCGGGTTCAGCGCAGAAGGCGCTTGTGGCAGGCCTGCGATCACGGCAATCTGCGCCAGCGTTAGCTCTTCAACGTCTTTGCCATAGTAAACCTGGGCTGCAGCACCGACACCGAACGAGCGGTAACCCAGAGGGATCTTGTTCAAGTAGAGCGCCAGGATCTCGTCTTTGCTGAGTTCCCGCTCGATTTTGATGGCCAGAAAGATCTCTTTAATCTTCCGGATATAGGTTTTCTCCCGGGTCAGGAAGAAGTTTCGCGCCACCTGCTGGGTAATGGTACTCGCGCCCTGGCTCTTCTCTCCCGTCACCGCTAAGTTGACCGCCGCACGGGTGATGCCGATGGGGTCAATACCGGGGTGCTGGTAGAAACGATTGTCTTCGGTGGCCAGTACCGCTTGGATCATCTGCTCTGGCACATCGTCTAGCGCCAGTGGGATCCGGCGTTGCTCGCCAAATTGTGAGATGAGTTCACCATCGGCGCTGAACACCCGCATCGGGGTTTGTAGCTGCACGTCTCTGAGGGTGCTGACATCGGGGAGTTGTGGGGCAAAGTAGAAGTACAAGCCCAGTACTCCGGCAATGCCGCAAAAAAGCCCAAAAACGCCTAGCGCCAGCAATCGTTTAAGCCATTTCATTGAAAATCGTTGTACTCCATTCGGTTAGGCGCCGATTATATCGTCAATCTGTGAAGCGTTTCGACAACTTTCAGATATCTGTTAGCGAGGATGGGTTTTAGGTTCTATGTTAATTAGTACTGTAAGTCGTTAATTTTAATCACTGTTGGCGAAAATTCATGCTAATTAAAGGAAGAAATAGCACGCCAGCGTTGTTTGGTATTGATTTCGGCAGTTCGACTATCAAAGGAATGTTGCTCACCAAACAGGGCGAAGGCTACAGTGTGGAAGCGATTGCGTCTGAGGCGATGCCTGAAGGCGCTTGGGTCGATCATCAAATTGGCGCCCCTGACGATATCGTGGCTGCGCTGGAACGCCTGCGGGGCAAGTTGCCGGGAAAGATCCGCCGTGTAGCAACGGCGGTCTCCGGTAATCAGGTGATTACCAAGGTCATTCAGCTGGACAATGGTCTCTCTGAGCTGGAGCTGGAGAGCCAGGTTGAGCTGGAAGCCGAAAAAAACATTCCATTCCCCATTGATGAGATCAGCCTCGACTTCGAAGTGTTGGGCGAGAACCCCAACGATTCACGGCGTGACGATGTATTGCTAAGTGCTGCTCGCTCCGAGATGGTCAACACTTTGGCCGAAGTGCTCTCTGAGGCGCATTTTCAAGCCCAAGTGGTGGACGTGCAAAGCCATGCGCTCGGACGAGCCTGGCAGTTCCAGCTCAGCTATCAACAAGATCCCTTGGCCCAAGAAGGCGTGGTCGCACTGATCGACATTGGCGAGCGCACCATGAACTTTGCGGTGCTCACCAAAGGCGAGGTGATCTACAACCGCGAGCAGAACTTCGGTGGAGAGCAGTTTGCGCTGCAAGCCGCTCCCCTTGCCCAGATGAAACCCGACGAAGCCAACCAAGCCTGGCAAACCCTAACATTGTCTGAAGAAGTGCTGCAAATGGCCTATCCGCAGTATGTGCAATCCTTGGCTCAGCAGATAAAGCGCCAGCTGTCGCTGTTTATCTCCTCCAGCGGCTATAAAAATGTCGATGCGATTGCGATTAGCGGTGGGGTCAGTTTGGATGGCGAAATCGTCACGCAGCTTAAAGGCGAGCTGGACTTGCCCTTGATTGTTGCCTGCCCGTTTGAGTGTATGCCGTTATCGGCCTCGATTCAGGGGCGCAACATGTACCTCGAAGAGGGGGCCAAGTACATGACGGCCTTGGGGCTGGCCTTGAGGAGCTTTGATCATGTCTAAGATCAATTTGCTCCCATGGCGCGAGGAGCGCAAGGCCAAGCGCAAGCAGCAGTTCTGGCTCAGTTTTGGCTTGAGTGTCATGTTAACCGTTGTGGCCCTAGCCGGGGTGCAGTTTTACATCAATGGCTTGCAGAAGGCGCAGAGCGCTCGCAACCAGTATCTTGATACCCAAATCGTGATTCTGGATGCGCAAATCGGCGAAATTCGCGCTATCAAAGCGCGCAAGCAGGCCTTGGAAGAGCGGATTGCTCTGATTGAACGACTGCAACTACGCCGTAATCTGCCTACTAAGATGTTTAATCAGCTGCCACTTATCACTCCGGAAGGAGTCTACCTCGATGAGCTTAGCTACGCAGGACTTAACTTGGCGCTAGATGGGATGAGTGAGGCCAATTACCGGGTCGCCAGTTTTATGCGCAACATCGAGCAGCGCAGCTGGTTGGCGGTGCCGCAGATCTCATCGATTGTGGCGCAAGAGAGTGAAGACGAGCGGCTTAATCTGAGCCGCTTTCATATCGATGTCACCATCGAGCTGGTTCAACCCGACAAGGAGAGTGAAGATGGATCTTCAGCAGCTCAATGAGTTGGACTTTGAGAACATCGAGTCTTGGCCCAAGGTTGCCAAGGGGATCTTTGTGTTGGTGGTGTGTATCGGCCTGGCCGTGGTGTATTACTACTTTCAACTGTCGGACGAGCGAAAGCAGCTCGAGAGCCTACAAGCCCGAGAATTAGAACTACGCTCCTCATTTGAAGCCAAGGCGGCGGTTGCCAGCTACCTGCCGGTCTACAAAAAGCAGGTAGAGAAGATGGAGGAGGCCTTCGATACCTTGCTCAGACAGTTGCCGGAGCAACATGAGATCCCAGGTCTTATCGATGAGCTGAGCTTTGTCGGTATCGATAATGGCCTAGAGTTTAAGCAGCTGACCTGGCTGGAGGAGCAAGAACAGGACTTCTCCATCGAGCTGCCCATCGCCATCGAAGTCACCGGCGGCTATCACCAGCTGGGTGAGTTTGTCAGTGCAGTCGCGGCGCTGCCGCGGATTGTGATTCTCGACCAATTCTCCATCAAACAGCTTACCGCCGATGACCGTTTACAGATGAGTCTGCTGGTGAAAACCTACCGCTACAAAGAAACACCGCCAGAGGAGCAGCCATGAAGCATCTGGTCGGTTTAGTTCTCGCTTTTGGCTTGGTGGCCTGCCAGCCCACTCAAGACAACCTTGAGCTGTATGTGGCAGAAGTAAAAGCGCGTAAATACCCGCTCGAAGAAGACATTCCCGAGATTGTCCACTTCGAGCACCTCAGCTACCAGAGTAGTGAGCTGCGTTCACCCTTTTTATTGCCCAAGCCAGAAGTTGAGATTGCCCCCAGCGAAGAGTTAGTGGTCGATTGTGACTTTCAGCCCGATTGGCAGCGAGCCAAGGGGCCGTTAGAGCTGGTGTCTTTATCGAGTATGTCGATGCGCGGCGTGGTGTGGCAGGACAGCACACCATGGGCGCTGGTTGAGGCGGGCTCACAGGTGCATCGGCTAAAGGTCGGTGACTTTCTTGGCTTACACCGGGGGCAGATCACCAGCATCGAGCCCTCTGCAATAAACATCACAGAAGAAGTAGAAGACGGTAAAGGATGTTGGAGCAAGCGACTCACCCAACTCGCGCTCGACCAGTCTTAATTTAGGGATAAAACAGGCATGAATGGAATGATGCTTAAGAAGTGGTGGAATCGTGTGCTTGGACTGAGCCTAGTAATGGCCATGGTCTCTTCAGTGCAAGCTGCGCAGCTTACCGAGGTTAAAACACAGTCCCTGGCCAATGGCGTGATTGAGCTGCTGTTTCAGTTTGATGGCCAAGTGACTGGCGTGAGCGACCAGCTGGCCTATGCGCCGAACCAGATTGTACTGAGCATTCCCGAGGCGCGCTCGGCGCTCTCGCTCAACCCGGTTCCCCTAAATTTCGATGGTCTGCAGCAGCTGACAACCGAGCGCAAAGCGGGGCTACTGAGCATAGAGATTGGCTTAGATAAACTGATGCCTTATCAGCTTAAAAATGAAGGCGATGCCCTGCGACTATTGGTTGGTGCGCCTCCGCAGGCCGATTTTACCTCCCGCTCCACAGAGCAAATCAACCAGGTGGTGGGGCTGGATTTCCGCCGCGGCAAGCAAGGCTCAGGGCAGTTGATGATCTCGCTAAATAACCGCGCCATCGCCGCCGATATTGAGCGGCGCGATCAAAGCCTGACCATCAACCTGTTTAATACCGGTGTCAGCAGTGAGCTGCTGTATATTATGGATGTGGTGGACTTCGCCACACCGGTCCAGCAGGTGGAAGTGTTCGAAGAGCCCGGTAAGGTGATGCTGGTGATGACTGTAGACGGCGATTTCGACTATCGCTACGACCAAAGTGAGTCGCTGTTGATGGTGGAAGTAAAGGCGGTCGAAGAGAAGGTCAGCGAACAGCAGCAGGTCTACCAAGGCAAGCCGATTTCGCTGAATTTCCAAGACATTCCCGTGCGCACCGTGCTGCAGCTTATCGCCGATTTTAATCAGTTCAACCTGGTCACCACCGACACGGTGAGCGGCAACATTACCCTGCGGATGGACAATGTGCCTTGGGAGCAGGCGCTAGATATCATCCTCAAAGTCAAAGGGCTGGATAAGCGGCTGGAGAACAACGTACTGTTAGTGGCCCCGGCCGCTGAGCTAGCCGAACAAGAGCGCCAACAACTCGAGAGCGCCCAGCAGGTGGCTGAGTTGGCGCCGCTTTACTCTGAGTACATGCAGATCAACTATGCCAAAGCGGTGGAGCTGGCCAACTTGCTGCAAGGCGATCAGGTCTCTCTACTCTCCGAGCGTGGTTCGGTGGCTGTGGATGAGCGGACCAATACCTTGCTGGTGAAAGATACCGAGCAGTCACTGGCTAGCATCAAGCAGATGTTAGATAAGCTGGATGTGCCGGTTAAACAGGTGGTGATTGAAGCACGGATGGTTACCGTCGCTGACGATGTAAACGAAGAGCTGGGCATCCGCTGGGGCGTCACCAATAACGCCGACCTAGGCAACTCCACCGGGATTACCTCTGGTACCCTTGAGGGAGCCAACAACATCCTATCGGATGTGGTTAACGGCACTACCACCAGTTTGGAAAACATTGACGATCGCCTGAACGTTAATTTGCCGGTGCAAAACCCGGCCGGTACCTTGGCCTTTCAGGTGGCGCAGTTTGCTAACGGTCAGATCCTCGACCTAGAGCTGTCAGCCCTTGAGCAAGAAAACAAAGGTGAGGTGATCGCCAGCCCGCGTATTACCACCGCCAACCAAAAGCCCGCCTATATCGAGCAAGGTCGTGAAATTCCCTACGTGGAAGCCTCCTCAAGCGGTGCGACTTCGGTCACCTTCAAAAAAGCGGTGTTAGGGCTGAAGGTAACCCCGCAGATCACCCCCGATGGTAATGTAATCCTGGATTTGGTGATCACCCAGAACAGCGAGGGTGATGCCGTGCAAACCCCCACCGGTTTGGCTGTTGCTATCGATACTCAAGAGATCGCCACCCAAGTGTTGGTAAAAAATGGCGAGACCATCGTGCTGGGTGGCATCTACCAACAAGAGTCGGTGGATCGGGTCACTAAGGTTCCAGTATTGGGCGACATCCCCGGCTTCGGCTTTCTGTTCCGTAACACCGTGGCTAGCGTAAGTAAGCGGGAACTACTGATCTTCGTAACACCGCGAATTCTGGTCGACGCGCTTTAGACGATAAACAGCGGGTTTGAGCAAGGGCGTTAAGCCCTTTGCCCAAGCCAATCTTCACGCCGTTTATGGGGCGTTATTAGCGGTTGCATAACAACCCCTCAAGCTGAGATAATCCCCGCCCTGATCTTTTTACTAAGGTTGGTTAACGGCACTCCGCAAGGCGGAGTTAAACAGACAAAGACAGTAAATTGAATAAACATGGCTGAGAAACGAAATATCTTCCTTGTCGGACCAATGGGTGCTGGAAAAAGCACTATCGGTCGTCATCTTGCACAACAACTACACATGCAGTTCTATGATACCGACCACGAAATTGAGCGTCGCACTGGTGCTGATATCGCTTGGGTTTTCGATGTAGAAGGTGAAGATGGCTTCCGCGTACGTGAAGAGGGTGTGATTGATGATCTTACCCAACTCCAAGGTATTGTATTGGCAACCGGCGGCGGCTCGGTAATAAGCAAAGAAAGCCGTAACCGCTTGTCTGCGCGCGGTATCGTTGTCTACTTAGAGACGACCATCGACAAGCAGTTTGCCCGTACCCAGCGCGACAAACGTCGTCCGCTGCTGCAAAACGACGAGCCAAGAGATGTACTGGAGTCACTGGCTTCAGAGCGCAACCCGTTGTACACCGAGGTTGCTGATTACACCGTTCAAACCGATGACCAAAGCGCTAAATCTGTAGCCAATCAAATTATCGAAAAACTAGGATTCTAAGACCACGATGGAACGTCTTACCGTTGCTCTAGGAGAGCGCAGCTATCCCATCTCGATCGGGCAGGGCTTATTAGTCCAGCCCGATTTGTTTCTAGGGGCCATTGCCAGCAAAAAGGTAATGGTGGTAACCAATGAGACCATTGCGCCACTCTATCTAGAGCAGCTTAAGGCGAGCCTGGAAGGCTTGGTCGTCGATACAGTGATACTGCCTGACGGCGAGCAATACAAGAATCTGGAAGTACTGAATCAGATCTTCAGTGCCTTACTCGAGCAGCTGCATAGCCGCGATACCACCATTGTGGCATTAGGCGGCGGAGTTATCGGCGATATGGCCGGTTTTGCCGCGTCTTGCTATCAGCGCGGCGTACCTTTCATTCAGGTGCCCACCACGTTGCTCTCGCAGGTAGACTCATCGGTGGGCGGTAAAACCGCGGTTAACCACCCGATGGGCAAGAACATGATCGGTGCCTTCTACCAGCCCAAGTCGGTGGTAATTGATATCGATTGCCTGAAGACCTTGCCCGAGCGCGAGCTAAGCGCGGGTCTGGCCGAGGTGATCAAGTACGGCATTATCTATGATTTTGCTTTTTTCGAGTGGTTGGAAGCCAATCTCGATGCGTTGCTGGCGCTAGAGCCTGAGGCGATGAGTTATGCGATTGCCCGCTGCTGCGAAATCAAAGCCGAAGTGGTCAAGCAGGATGAGCGTGAGAGCGGCATCCGTGCCTTGCTGAATCTGGGCCATACCTTTGGCCATGCCATCGAGGCCGAGCAAGGCTACGGCCAGTGGCTACACGGCGAAGCGGTCGGCGCGGGTATGGTCATGGCGGCCCATTGTGCTGAGCTGCTGGGGCTGGTTGATCAGGCGCAAGTGGCGCGCATGACGGCCTTAATCGAACGGGCCAAGCTACCGGTGAGTCCACCGAGCGAAATGGGCGTTGAACAGTTTTTACCGCATATGTTGCGTGACAAGAAAGTCCTCAACGGTGTGCTGCGATTGGTGTTGCCTACGTCAATAGGTAGCGCGAAAGTGGTTGATACAGCTAAGGAAAGTGATATAAAAGCAGTCATCGAACGAGTCCGATAAGAGTAGAACATGGTTAAACAACAGCAAGCTGCGATCTATGCACCCTTGCAGAGTCAGATCCAGCTATGCGAGCGCATTATTACCCAGGTTCGCTTCAGCTCTAGAATGATTACCGTCCGTGGTGACGCGGGTGGAGGCAAGTCCGCCGTTGCGGGCTTGCTGCTGGAACAAAGCACCTTTGCTAATCAAGCCTTACTGACCTTAAAAGCGGCAACTGACGACAACGAAGTCCGTCAGACCTTGCTGCAACAGCTTCTCCATGAGCCGCTGTTTAACCCTGCCGATCCCTTGCTAGACAGCTTCCAGCGTAACTTGGAGCAGGCCGAGTCAGGGATTCTGGTGGTCATTGATAACGCTGAGCATCTATCCGCCAAGCTGCTACAAGAGTTGGTCGCGTTGATGCAAGCCTTTGCCAAGCATCAGCCCCATCCGCTGTCAGTGGTTTTGCTCCACAGCGAAGCGCTCAGTGATGTGAGTGCCTTGGCGGGTGCCCACCCGCTGCAGATGGATGTGGCCGCGCTGAGTTTTCGCGAGTCGATGTTGCTTGCGACCACGCTGTTTCGCCGCGCCAGTTATCAGGCCAAGGTGGAGAATCGCGAGGCTATCGAGCAGCATATCGATGGGGCGAAAGGTAACCCAAGGCAGATTTACCAATTTGTGGATGAGATAGTTAACGGAGAGCTACCCATGAGTGATGCCCCAAGTAACAATCGCAGCAAGATTTCCTTCGTTCTCGCACTAATTCTGATCGCCGCGGTGGCTGGCCTGCTGGTTCAGGTGCTCTCGGAGTCGGGTAGCGATAACGATGAGCAGGAAGCGCGCATCGAAGTACCGCTGTTGGAAGAGCATCAAACCGAGCTGCCTGCTGAGCCGGCCGATGCCGTGAGTGCCACCAATCCACGTCGCCTGCCGGGCTCGGCTGAAAGCGATGATGTCGAGTTGCCCGAGTTGGTGAGTGGCAACGGCGTTGAGCTAGGCTCAAGCAGCGACAAAGATGAGCTACGGGTTATCGTGGAAGACGAAGTAGTCAATCGCTTGCTAGCCGAGCAGAGTCAGCCCGCCAGCGAGCAGCCAGTGGTAGAGCTCGAATCTGAGCTGTCGGTTGACGAGCCTGCAGAGGCTGAATCATCGGATCCCATCCCCGCTCAGTTACCTGAAACTGAGCAAGCCGAGGCTGCTATCGAAGAAGCCGCTGAAGAGGATGTTGCGATCAAAGTGACTGACGTTAAAGCGATGCTGCTGGAGCTGCCCGAGAGCCACTACACGCTACAGTTGATGGCGCTCAAGAACCGCCAGACAGCCGAGAGCTTTGTATCGTCACGCCAGTGGCAAGAGCCAGTATGGGTATACCGTTCGGAGACTACACCTAACGCCCCCTACCGAATTATCTACGGTAATTTTGATAAACGCAGTGACGCGACCAGTGCCCGTAGCCGCCTGAAAGAACAGGGCCTTGATTCGCTGCTCAAGCAGTTCAAGCAAGTCCAGTTCGAGATAAATAACTAACTTGCATGAAGAAAACCCGCGCTTTTCTTAAATGGGCTGGCGGTAAGTATGGCCTGGTAGAAGACATTCAAGCACAGCTCCCTGATGGGGAGCTGTTGGTTGAGCCCTTTGTCGGGGCTGCATCGGTATTTATTAATACCGATTTTCCGCGTTACTACCTCACCGATATCAATGCGGATCTGATCAACCTGTATCAGATCTTGCAGCGTCAGCCCGGGCAGTTCATTGCCGATGCGCGAGACTACTTCTCTGCCGAGAACAATGACTCAGAGCGTTACTATCAGTTTCGCGAGCAGTTTAACGGCACCAGCGACCCTTACTTGCGCTCGCTACTGTTTTTGTACATGAACCGCCACGGCTACAACGGCTTGTGCCGTTACAACCGTAAGGGCGGCTTTAACGTGCCGTTTGGTTCTTACAAGCGCCCGTATTTCCCCGAGCATGAGATGTGGGTATTTGCCGAAAAGGCCAAGCGCGCCACCTTTGAGTGCTGCTCCTACGTGGATACCTTTGCCAAGGTCAAACAAGGCGATGTGGTGTATTGCGATCCACCGTACGCACCGCTTAGCCCCACCGCCAGTTTTACCAACTATGCCAGCAAGGGCTTTAACCGCGCCGATCAGGAAAAGCTCGGCGAGCTGGCCGGAGAGGCGCAGCGCCGCGGTGCCACGGTATTGATCAGCAACCATGATCTGGATTTTACCCGCGACATCTATCGCGGCAGTAAGCTCAAAGAGTTGAGTGTCAAACGCACTATTAGCCGCAAGGGCCATCAGCGCCTGAAGGTGGGTGAGTTGCTTGCCTTGTACAAGGCGTAACTCGCTTGGCAGCGAACAGAGCTAGGTTACCAGGTTCACCACCCCGATCAGCAACAACACAAACAACACAATCATCACCACGCCCAGCAGGATGATCTTGGGCAGGCTGCCGTACTGAAAATCGGTTTTACGCTGCTGTTCGGATTGCACCCCGAGCAGCGCCGCCAGCACGCTTCTTAAGGCCGAGGGAGGTTTCGCCGCCATCATCGCTTCCTTGTCATGATTCATTGGTGATTCGGTTTGGCTCACAGCCATCGCTGAGTTAAAATTGCCCACCTTTGTGATCCACCCATTTAACTTGCTGGCGAAACCACTATGACCAAGCCTTACCTGATTGCTCCTTCTATTCTAGCCGCAGACTTTGCCCGTTTGGGTGAAGAGGTTGAAAACGTGCTGAATGCGGGCGCCGATGTTGTGCACTTTGACGTGATGGATAACCACTATGTGCCTAACCTAACGTTCGGCCCAATGGTTTGTAAGGCGCTGCGTAACTACGGCGTGACTGCGCCCATCGATGTGCACCTGATGATCAAACCGGTTGATGCGCTGGTACCCGAGTTTGCCAAGGCTGGTGCCAGCATGATCACCTTCCACGCGGAAGCCTCTGAGCATATCGACCGCACCATCCAGCTTATCAAAGAGCACGGCTGTCAGGCCGGCCTGGTGTTTAACCCGGCCACCCCGCTGTACTACCTTGACCACGTGATGGACAAGCTAGACCTGATCCTGCTGATGTCGGTTAACCCGGGCTTCGGTGGCCAGAAGTTCATCCCGTCTACCTTGGACAAACTACGCGAAGTGCGCCGTCGTATCGATGAAAGCGGCTATGACATTCGTCTCGAGATCGATGGTGGGGTAAGCGCCGATAACATCGCTGAGATTGCCGAAGCAGGCGCCGACATGTTTGTGGCGGGCTCGGCCATCTTCAGCAAGCCGGATTACAAGGCGGTGATCGACGACATGCGCCAAGCATTGGCCAAGGTTAAGTAGTTGGAGCTTGGAATGAAACACCTGCAGGATATCGAGCTGCTGATATTTGACTTGGACGGGACGCTGGTGGACAGTGCCCCCGATCTGGCCCTGTCGATTAACGCCATGCTCAAGCAGCTTGGCCGCGACACCTTCGATGAGCAAACCATTCGCCACTGGGTGGGTAATGGCGCCGAAGTACTGATTAAACGTGCCCTCAGCGGTGCCAGTGAGATTGCACCGGGTATTAGCGACGAGCTCTACCTACAGGCGCGCGAAGCGTTTATGGCCTATTACACCGAGCATCTGTGTGTGGCCAGTAAGCTCTACCCCGGCGTTGCCGAAGCGCTTGAGGCCCTGCATTCAGAATCTCGGCCGATGGCGATTGTCACCAATAAGCCGGGATGCTTTACCCAGCCACTGCTCGAAGAGTTGGGGATTGCCCACTATTTTAGCCTGGTGTTGTCTGGCGACAGCCTGCCGAAGAAAAAGCCAGATCCGCTGCCGCTGCTACACACTGCCGAGCACTTTTCGGTGGCGCCCGAGCGCATCCTGATGATTGGCGACTCAAAAAATGACATTCTTGCCGCAAAAGCGGCGGGCTGTCAGGCATTGGGCTTGACCTATGGCTACAACTACGGTGAAGATATCGCTCTTAGCCAGCCAGAAGCGGTCAGCAGTGACTTACGCGAGCTGGCGCAGTGGCTGGAAGATGCCGCCGCTGTTGATCTCCAATAACGTATCCAAGTGAAGTAGGAAGAAAATGACTAAACCCGTAATTCTAAGTGGGATTCAGCCCTCCGGAAAAATGACCATTGGTAACTACGTTGGTGCGATCAACCAGTGGCTTAAGATGCAGAATGACTATGAATGTCACTTTATGCTGGCTGACTTGCACGCAATTACGGTTCGCCAAGAGCCTGAGCAGTTCAAGACTCAAGTACTGGACGGATTGGCTACCTACCTGGCGTGTGGTCTGGACCCGAAACAGAGCGTTATCTTCGTGCAGTCTCAGGTGCCTGAACACGCTCAGCTGGCTTGGATCCTTAACTGCTACACCCAGATGGGTGAGCTGAACCGCATGACCCAGTTCAAGGACAAATCTGCCAAGCACGCCAATAACATCAACGCAGGCCTGTTCACTTACCCATCGCTGATGGCGGCTGACATTCTGCTGTATCAAGCGGATGCCGTACCAGTGGGCGACGACCAGAAGCAACACCTGGAGCTGACCCGCGATATTGCCTACCGCTTCAACTCGGCGTATGAGGACGTGTTCAAGGTGCCTGAGCCGTATATCCCTGAGTTCGGTGCGCGGATCATGTCGCTGCAAGAGCCGACCAAGAAGATGTCTAAATCGGATGAGAACCCGAAAGCGTTTGTGCTGCTGAGCGACACCCCAAAGCAGATCTCCAAGAAGATTAAAGCGGCGGTGACCGACTCAGACGAGCAGGCGCGCATCTACTTCGACCGTGACGAGAAGCCCGGTGTCTCTAACCTGCTGACCCTGCAATCGGTTGCCACCGGTAAGAGCATCGATGAGCTGGTTGCTAGCTACGAAGGCAAGATGTACGGACACCTCAAAGTGGATACCGCCGATGCGGTAGTGGCCATGCTAGAGCCGGTGCAGCAGCGTTTCCAAGAGATCCGCGAAGATGCCGACTACCTGGATAGCGTGATGAAAGATGGCGCTGAGCGTGCCAGCGCTGTGGCGCTTAAGACGCTGGACAAGGTGAAGGAAGTGGTTGGCTTTATCAAGCGCCCCTAGGCGGTATACCAATCCACACAAGTAATTGCTCATTCTTGCTGGTTAAAATCATTGATGACAGCGTCAACGCTTTTGTAATTAGCCCACTAGTTACGGCAAGCTCTTCCTCGTCCTCAATGATTTTCCCTGCGCAATCTCTGATCACTTACTTATCCGGATTGGTATTAGCTGCTTGTTAACGTACAAACCCGGCTTTTGCCGGGTTTGTTGTTTGTTGGGGTTCGTTTCTTGAGGAGCGCTGCGGCTACAGGTTAATCGGTGGTGTTAGCGGCTGTTGCGCGGTGTGCATGCCTGCGCGTTGCCACACCTGCTGTGGAGCGTGGTCGCTCTTGTAGAAAAACAAGCTCACACTGCCCAAGTTCAGGCCCCATTTGCTCATCTTGGCCCGGTTGATTAACACGTTGCCCGGCTGCAAGAACATCCAATCATCGAAGTTCACCTGCCAGGTGCGCCCATCCACCTCGAGGGCGAGCCGGTATTGCCAGCGCAGCGCATTGCCTGCTTGCTCGCCGTGGGCTTGGCCAATCACATCATCGGCAAAGCCGACATATTTACCATCGCCTAACAGCTTGATGTGCCAGACGCGCTGTTGCAGCTCGCCATCGTCGAACACAAAGCGCTCGTCGAGCACTAGCATATCGCCTTCTACTATCCCGGTAATGTCCACGGTAAAGCTGCGCTTAAGGTTGCCGAAACGGTCTTCAAACACCCCCCAGGCCTGGGTACGTCCCTCGAAGAAATCTTCCAACACCAGAACCGGAGAACTTTGGTCGAACTGATTGATCTTCATACTGTTGCAACTCACTGTGCTTAGTAACACGATGCCAATTACCAGCCAACGCATGGTAAACCCTCACTTGATGTGCTTATTTGACTAACGCTGCGCTGGGGTAGGGCGATCAATAGTGGCCTGACGGTGAGTAAATTTGCTTTGCGCTGCGTTTTCGATTCAAATATGCGGCCTGTTGGCTGTTGCTCCGGATACTGCATGCTATTGATGATCGACAATTACGATTCGTTTACCTACAACCTGTTCCAATACTTCGCGCAGTTGGGACACGAGGTTGCGGTTAAGCGTAACGATCAGATCAGCATTGACGAGATCGAAGCCATGCAGCCCAGTGCCTTAGTGATCTCTCCGGGCCCTTGCACGCCCGATGATGCCGGGATCTCGCTGCAGGCCATCGACCATTTCTCCGGCAAGCTGCCGATCCTTGGCGTGTGTCTTGGCCATCAAGCCATCGCCCAACACTTTGGTGGCCGGGTCGTGCGGGCGCGCAAGGCGATGCATGGCAAGGTTACCGCCATTGCTCACAACAACCAGTCAGTATTTAGCGGCTTACGCCAGCCGCTCAAGGTGACCCGCTATCACTCTTTGGTGGTCGATAAAGCCAGCTTGCCCGAGTGTCTTAGCGTGACCGCCTGGACCGAGAATGAGCGAGGTGAGCCGGATGAAATCATGGGATTTCAGCATCAGCACTTACCCATCCACGGCGTGCAGTTTCACCCCGAGAGTATTTTGACCGAGCAAGGTCTGGAGCTGCTGGATAATTTCTTGAAAATCTGCTGAAAAAGCGCGTCGATTCCACGATAAAATCGCTTGAAAAAATATTCTCTTTGTTAGCATAATTACTCACTGCTTGCTGTGCTTCCTGCTTGAATCAAGGAGTTTAGCCTGCGGAATTATGCACTGAGGTGAATGCTCTAACCTGAAATTTTCTACCGGAATAGCTTGAGATCTCGACAATTTAACGTAATTCTTAGGCAATCTTTTAGGACGAGTTTAACCTTTTGTTAACTCTTTTGAGGGCCTGCATAGCGCCCTCAGTGTTGAAGACAAGGAGTAAGTTTATGTCTCAGACCGTGGATCGCGCGTTATTCGATGAAGTCATGGTTCCCAACTATGCACCCTCTGCGGTGATCCCAGTGCGCGGCGAAGGCTCGCGTTTGTGGGATCAACAAGAGCGAGAATACATCGATTTCGCCGGTGGCATCGCGGTTAGCTGCCTGGGTCATTGTCACCCAGCGCTGGTTAATGCTCTGACTGAACAAGGCAACAAGCTGTGGCACCTAAGCAATGTGTTGACCAACGAGCCCGCCCTGCGTTTGGCCAAAAAGCTGGTGGACAATACCTTTGCCGAGAAGGTGTTCTTCTGTAACTCCGGCGCCGAGGCTAATGAAGCCGCACTCAAGCTGGCACGTCGTTACGCCATCGATCACCACCACGCCAACAAAACCAAGATTATCGCCTTCGAACAAGGCTTCCATGGCCGTACCTTCTTCACCGTAACCGTAGGCGGTCAGGCCAGCTACTCCGATGGCTTTGGACCCAAACCCGGTGATGTACAGCACATCCCTTACAACGATTTAGCGGCGCTTGAGCAGCTAATCGATGACGATACCTGTGCGGTAATGATGGAGCCGCTGCAAGGCGAGGGCGGCATCATCAGCCCTGATCTGAGCTTCGTGAAGCAGGTGCGCGAGCTATGTGACCGCCACAATGCCTTGCTGATCTTCGATGAAGTGCAAACTGGTGTGGGCCGCACCGGCGCGTTATACGCCTACCAAGGCCTTGGGGTGCAGCCAGATATCCTGACTTCCGCCAAAGCTCTCGGGGGCGGCTTCCCTATCGGTGCCATGCTCACCACTACCGAGATTGCCCAAACCTTTAAAGTAGGCACCCACGGCAGCACCTACGGCGGAAACCCGCTGGCCTGTGCGGTGGCGGAAACCGCTTTTGACCTGATCAACACCCCCGAGGTGCTGGAAGGCGTGCAACAGCGTGAGCAGTGGTTCCGCGAGCAGTTGGCCGCGATTAACGCTAAGTACGATGTATTTGCCGAGGTGCGGGGTAAAGGGCTGTTGATTGGCGCGGTACTCAACGAGCAATACCAAGGCCGTGCCCGAGACTTCCTGATGGCGGCAGCAGACTGTGGCCTGATGGTGCTGGTGGCTGGTGCCAACGTGGTGCGCTTCACTCCATCGCTGGTTATTTCTGAAGCCGATGTTCGCGAGGGCATGCAGCGCTTTGAACAGGCGGTAGCCAAGGTCGTTGCGGCCTAGGGCCGCAACATCCATAACACTTACTGGATAAGGAGTTCCTGTAGATGTTAGTTATTCGACCGATCCGCGAAAGCGACTACCCGGCATTGCTACAGATGGCGGTGGAGTCAGGGGTCGGCTTTACCTCGCTGCCAGTGGACGAGCCGCTGCTGCGCTCCAAGCTGCAGCACTCGATCGCCTCGTTTGCCAGTGATACCCGCCAACCGGGCGATCAAACCTACCTGATGGTGGCGGAAGATAGCGCCACCGGCGAGGTGGTAGGCACCACGGCCATCGAGGCGGCGGTCGGGCTAAATAGCCCGTTCTATACCTATCATTTGGGCAAGGTGGTGCATGCCTCACGCAGCCTGAATGTCTATAACACCGTAGAAACCCTGACCCTGACCAATGATTACACCGGGGTCACCGAGCTGTGTACGCTGTTTTTGCGCGAATCTCACCGCCAAGGCAACAATGGTCGGCTGCTCTCTAAGTGTCGCTTCTTGATGTTGGCTCAGCATGCTGAGCGCTTCGCCGACTCGGTGATCGCCGAGATGCGCGGGGTTAGCGATGAGAATGGTCGCTCGCCGTTTTGGGCGTGGCTGGAAGAGCACTTCTTTAGTGTCGATTTCCCCACCGCCGACTACTTAACCGGCGTGGGCAATAAAGAGTTTATCGCTGAGCTAATGCCCAAGTACCCCATCTACGTCAGCCTGCTTAGCAAAGAAGCCCAGCAGGTGATTGGCGAGGTGCACGAGAAGACCCGCCCAGCGCTGAGACTGCTCGAGTCCGAAGGCTTCTGCAAACATGGCTACGTCGATATCTTCGATGCCGGCCCCACCGTGGAGTGTCCACGCGATCTGATCCACAGCGTTCGCCACTCAGCCCTCTATCAGGTTGAGGTGGCTGAACGCCCGCAAGACCAAGGCGGCGAAGAGCTGCTGTTGGCGAATACTAAGATGCAAGACTTCCGCGCTTGCGTCGCTCCCGTAGTGCGCCTCGATAAACAGCGGATACAAGTCAGTGCTGAGGTAGCCAATGCCTTGCTGCTGAGTAATGGCGATAGCCTGCGGGCATGCGCACTGCGATTTGAGAAATAACAGGTGAAATGATGCAAGCAACCACACACTTGATTAACGGCCAATGGCAGGCAGGGCAGGGAACGAGATTTCAATCCCTCGATCCGGCGAAGAATCAATTGCTATGGGAAGGGGCCAGCGCTTCTCCCGAGCAAGTCGACCAAGCGGTGGCGGCGGCACGCGCGGCGCAGTTCGCGTGGTTCCAGTTGGGGCTGGGGCAGCGCTTGGTCATTATTAAGCGTTTCGCTGAGTTGTTGGCTGAGAACAAAACTGAGCTGGCTCAGGTGATCGCCCAAGAGACCGGTAAACCGCTGTGGGAGACTGCCACCGAAGTAGCCGCGATGATCGGCAAGATTGCCATCTCGGAGAAGGCCTATGTAGAACGCACCGGCGAGAGCGAGCAGCAGCTACCTGCCGCCACCGCGGTGTTGCGTCATAAACCGCACGGTGTGGTGGCGGTGTTTGGCCCCTATAACTTCCCCGGCCACCTGCCCAATGGCCATATTGTGCCAGCGCTGATTGCGGGCAACTGTGTGGTACTTAAGCCATCTGAGCTAACCCCACTTACCTCTGAGCGAGTAGTCGATCTGTGGCAGCAGGCCGGGTTGCCTGCGGGCGTACTGAACCTGGTGCAAGGCGAAGTGGAAACCGGCAAGGCGCTGGCAGGGCATGCCGGTATCGATGGCCTGTTCTTTACCGGCAGCTCGAACACCGGCCACCTGCTACATCAGCAGTTTGCCGCTCATCCGGGCAAGATCCTGGCGCTGGAGATGGGTGGGAACAATCCGCTGGTAGTCGATGTAGTCGACGACGTTGACGCCGCGGTGCACGATATCGTGCAGTCGGCCTTTATCTCTGCGGGTCAACGCTGTACCTGCGCCCGTCGTCTGTTCCTACCGAACACCGAGCAAGGCGATCAGCTACTGAGTCGTTTACTTGAGGTTGCTGGCCAAATTGCCGTTGGCGATTACGATGCTGAGCCACAGCCGTTTATCGGGGCGATGATCTCAGCCAACGCCGCGGCAGGGATGGTTAACGCTCAGCAGCAGCTTATTGGGCTGGGTGGCCGTAGCCTGCTGGAGCTTACTCAGGCCAGCCCTGAACTGGGCTTTGTTTCGCCGGGGATTATCGACGTCACTGATATCCAAGCGCTGCCCGATGAGGAGTATTTCGGCCCGCTGCTGCAAGTGATCCGTTATGACGATTGGGACTGGGCCATCGAGCAGGCTAATAACACCCGCTTTGGTCTGTCAGCCGGTCTGTTGAGCCGCTCAGAGACGCGCTGGCAAGAGTTCTTGGCGCGAATTCGCGCTGGTATTGTTAACTGGAACCGCCCGATTACCGGCGCTTCCAGTGCAGCGCCCTTCGGTGGGGTAGGCGCATCGGGTAATCACCGCGCCTCAGCGCTGTATGCTGCTGACTACTGTGCTTACCCGGTGGCCTCGATGGAAGGCGAGCAGTCGCTAATGCCTGAAAAGCTAGCACCAGGCCTGCGTTTTTAACGCCAGGCCCAGGTTTTTAGCGAAGGTCTAAGCGTTTAGCGACAGGCCTAAGTGACAAGTTAGTACCAGACAGTGGCAAGGAGGCTACATGACACCGCAACTGCTATTTGAACGCCTTTGGCAGCAATACCTCAGTGTCACCCCCAGCGCGGAGGCGATTCATCAGCTGCTTGGCCAAGGGGAGGCGATCATCAACGATCATATTGCCCTGCGCAGCTACAACCTCCCCGGGCAGGGCATCGCAGCCTTCGCCCAGCATTTGCTGGCGCTCGGTTATCGCGAGGGTGGCAGCTACCACTTCGCCAACAAGCATCTGGATGCACGTCACTACGAGCATGACGATGAGCGCCTGCCCAAGGTGTTTATCAGCGAGCTGCAGGTGGAGAGCCTGTCAGAGTCCGCCCAGCAGCTGGTTCGCGGATTAGCCGGGCAAGTCAGTGGTGAGCTCTATCAGCAGCCTTCGGTGCTGTTCTCAGGGCGGCCTTGGCAGCTTAGTTACGCTGAGTATCAGAGCTTGCTGAGCGAGAGCGAATACGCCGCTTGGCTGGCCGCCTTTGGCTATCGCGCCAACCACTTCACCGTATCGGTCAATCACCTGAGTGGCTTCGATAGCTTAGAGCAGGTGAATCAGGTGCTGCGTGATGCGGGTTTTACGCTTAACCGCGTAGGGGGCGAGATCAAGGGATCGCCGGCGGTATTGTTGGAGCAGAGTGCCACGCTGGCAGACAAGGTGGAGGTGAGCTTTAGCGACGGCAGCTATACCATCCCCGCCTGTTTTTACGAGTTTGCCCGGCGCTACCCAGCGACTGACGGCAAGCTCTATCAAGGCTTTGTGGAAGCCTCGGCGGATAAGATCTTCTCCAGTACCGATACCTCCCAGCAATAAGGACGGGTCACACAGATACAAAAAAGGCCGCTTGCGCGGCCTTTTGTCGTTACGGTCAGCCCTAGCGGGTGCCGTAAACTACGATGGTCTTACCATGAGCGGTAATCAAACCTTGCTCTTCCAGCATCTTCAGAATGCGGCCCACGGTTTCGCGTGAACAGCCAACGATCTGGCCAATCTCTTGGCGGGTGATCTTGATCTGCATGCCATCTGGGTGAGTCATTGCATCGGGTTGCTTGGCGAGGTTCAGCAGCGTCTGTGCGATGCGACCGGTTACGTCCAAGAAGGCCAAGTCGCCTACTTTTTGGCTGGTAACCTGCAAGCGCATGGCCATCTGACCGGATAAGCGCATCAGGATCTCAGGGTTAACCTGAATCAGCTGACGGAACTTTTTGTATGAAATCTCAGCCACTTCGCATGGGCTCTTGGCGCGGATCCAAGCGGTGCGGATGGGGTTTTCAGTGTCTTCAAACAGACCCAGTTCACCCATAAAGTCGCCCTGATTCAGGTAAGACAGGATCATCTCCTTGCCTTCCTCATCTTTGATCAGTACCGCAACAGAACCTTTAACGATGTAGTACAAGGTCTCGGCTTTTTCGCCGGCGTGGATCAGGGTGCTCTTTGATGGGTATTTATGAATGTGACAGTGCGAAAGGAACCATTCCATCACTGGATCAGCTTGGGGTTTGCCAATTACCATAAAGTAAATATCCTCAGTCTTTTTAACGACTTACTACTTCGTTGAGCAGCAAGCATTTTTATTGTTATGGTCATCCATTACTTGCCCTAGCATATTAGGCTTAAGTGCTCCCTGCAAGGCTTTCTCATCAGCAGCATACTTTATGCACTGGTAACGGAGATTGACCTAGATTAAGCTGTGCCGATTTTCATTTAGTCGGAGATATGTCGATGCAAGCCCGTGTGACCTGGTCGAATAAACTGCAGTTTGTTGGCCATAGCCAATCTGGCCACGAAATTATTATGGACGGTGAAGGCCAGAAAGGGCCGAGCCCGATGGAATATGTACTGATGGCCGCTGGTGGTTGTAGCTCGGTGGATGTGGTCAGCATTTTGGAGAAGGCGCGTCAGCTGGTTACCGGTTGTCAGGTTGAGCTGCAATCTGAGCGCGCAGAGAGTGCCCCTCGGGTGTTCACTAAGATTAACCTGCACTTTACCGTGACCGGTACTGATCTCAGCGAGAAGCACGTTGCTCGTGCGGTAAGCCTGAGCATGGATAAGTACTGCTCGGTGTCGCTGATGCTGGAGAAGCACTGCGAGATCACCCACAGCTATGAGATTCAAGTAGCCTAAGGTGATAGATAAAGTGGGCAGGCGCTGGCCCTAGCGGATTTTTCCGGTTTCCATGAGCTGTTGAATCATCGGCGATAGGATCAGCTCCATCGCGAAGCCCATCTTCCCGCCCGGTACCACGATGGTATTGCGGCGGGACATATACGCCCCATCAATCATCGACAGCAAGAATGGAAAGTCGATGTTCTTAATCCCCCGAAAACGGATCACCAACATACTCTCATCCAGGCTGGGAATGGTCTTGGCGCTGAAGGGGTTGGAGGTATCCACCGTGGGCACCCGCTGAAAGTTGATATGGGTGCGGGAGAACTGCGGGGTGATGTAGTTGATGTAATCGTCCATCGAGCGGACGATAGACTCTTGCACCGCCTCGCGGGAGTGGCCGCGTTCAGTGGTATCGCGCACCAGCTTTTGGATCCACTCCAAGTTAACGATGGGCACCATGCCTATCAAAAAGTCGACTTTCGAGGCGACGTTCTTTTCATCCCAGACCACCCCGCCATGTAGGCCCTCATAGAACAGCACATCGGTATCGCTGGGCAGATCTTGCCAAGGGGTAAAGGTGCCCGGCATTTGGTTGTAGGGCACGGCTTCATCGAAGGTGTGCAGGTAGCGCCGATACTGGCCGGTCCCGTCCTCGCCATATTGCTTAAAGAACTCATACAGCAAATCAAAATCGTTGGCTTCCGGGCCAAAGTAGCTGATGTGTTTGCCATGCTCGCGCGCTTTGCGAATAGCCACATCCATCTCCGGGCGGGTGTAGCGATGGAAGCTGTCGCCTTCAATAAATGCGGCGTTCAGCTTGTGCTGCCGGAACAGGTGGGCAAACACTTCGCTGGTGGTGGAAGTGCCCGCGCCAGAGGAACCGGTGATCGCAATAATGGGATGTTTAGCTGACATATACAGTACCTGACCTGTTGTTTTACTTAGAGCACTAAAAGTAGTTTGCAGCAATTCGAGCTTGCCTTCTATGCTTTCTACCTCTGCTAGAAAAGATAGTTAAAAATGGCACCTAAGATATTGTGAAAGATGAACCAAGGGCTGATTGCAAGGCTTTACCAACATCAATCGTGACTTCTCTGATATTGTCTATCTCATATTGAGGTAGTTTAACTATTCTGCCCCCCAAACTGGTATTGCTCATGAACGATTTCCTGTCTATGTTTTCTTCATTTTTTCGAGGGGGAGCTATTGGTGTCCCTGATACTCTGGAAAATGCCTTTGAAAAAACCACAGAGCTTGGGGTGATGATTAGATAGCTTCTAATGTCGTAAACGTACTCTTCATCTACGAGGTTAGAGGTTATAAAAGGTTGGTAAACATAACCTTCTGTGTCTTTGACAATGGCTTCTGCTTTTCTTATTGCATCATCTGGTGAGTTTGCTTTTATGAAATGAACGTTCTCGCCTTTGTCTTCAGATGGCTCTTTTATTACTATGTTTGGAAGGGAATTGGAAGTTTTATTAAACCAGTCTTCCTGAGGGGTGCTGCTCATAGGGGCAACGCTATATTTGTAGTTTTTGTTATTTTTCTTTTCTTCTAGAAGAATACTTAGGAAGGAGTGTTTGTTATTCAACAGAAAGCTCTGCCCGGCTTCATGCTCTCTCATGTCAAATGAAATTGAATTTTTAGATTGTGTTCTTTTTGATGGGTATTTCTGTGAGTTGATAGATAAGTTTCTTCTGGGGTCTTCGAATATGTTCAAAGATATGTTTTTCTCATCGCATTTTTGTTGCATTTCTTCCAAAAACCATGAGTCTACAGACGTTAGCCAAGGCATAAATATATCTATGTTACAGAATTCTCCTGACTCCAAGATTTCAGAGATTCCTTCTGCAATAGGCTCTTTCAAGAACGCAACTTTTCTATCTGAGAGAATCGCTGGGCTTACATTACACTCTATAACATAAAAATCACCATTGCTGTTTATTATATCAATTCCGAGTATGTAACCTGATTCAGAGTTCCCGTACTCCCAAAAGCTATCTATCGCTTTGTTCGTGGCTATGCCTTTACAAAAAGGGGACTGTAAAATCAGAGGGTTGAATTTTATTACTTGTAACAAATCCTCAAACCTCATAAATGGAGTATGAAACCTTATGATTCGAAGTGCTTTTCTCTTGTTTTGGTTTAATTTTCTTATGCTTCCCCAAATGTGAGGGGCGATTTTTGAAGAAATCTTTTTACCAAGTAGTTTGTTGCAGACCTTTAGAGCTGTTGAGAGTTCAGGGGTGAACCTTTCCCATTTAGAGTTATGGTGTGACTCAAGGTAAAGCATGTCTTTTAAGTATTCTTGGCTTGCCGTTGGTAGTTTGTCGAAAAAGGAAGGTGTTAGATTCTCCAATTCTTGTATGATGTTTTTTTTGTCACTGGAAGCTAGCTTAACTTGTTTTCTAAGTTTCTTGGGAATAGCTCCGCTTTGATTGATTTGTTCGAGTAATAAGGTTGTTATTTCCATATGAAACCTCTATTAAAGTAGATATGCTTGTCGGCTGTGTCTCATCTTCCTTGATTATACTGCCATCTGAGTGCAACTTTATGAGTTATACTCTACTTTGACAATATTTCAAAATAGAAATTTCAAGATGTTTTTCAGTGTTAAAGCTTTGATTTTGCTTGCATCAGTAAATTCACTTTATCACTCGAACTACCCTCCCCGCCTTGGTTAAGTCTTTGGGCTTCGGCAAAGCGGCTTTTCTCCATCAGGTTGACGCTTTCATGCAACTCTGAGTAGACGATCAGCACCTCATCATTGGTGATCTGTCGCTTGACCGCCAAGCGCTTTTCTTCCAGCGAGACTTCTTGCTCGCCGTAGTCGGTGCCCTCACGTAGCACGAAGCTGTCGATCAGGTTATTCAAGGTCTCTTCGGGGAGCTGTTGCCAGGGGATAATCAGCATGATCTTTCTCTAATTGTTAGCTGGTTGCAGCTGTTGGCTGAACCATTGCGGTATGGCTTCTTCCAGCCAAAAGCGCGGGCGCCACAGACTACCATGGACAAAGCCCACATGCCCGCCGGTGTCGCTCAAACGATACTCTACCGCGGTAGAAAGCTGGTGTGCCTGAGGGATCACCCGCTTGTCCATGAAAGGATCGTCGGCGGAGTGCAGCAGCAGGGTGGGAATGGCGATGTGTTTGAGCTTACCCAGCCCGCTGCAGCGTTGGTAGTAGTCATCGGCGCCGGCAAAGCCATGGGCTGGCGCGGTGTAATGTTGGTCAAATTCCCAAAAGTTACGCCATTGCGTGACCTGCTCCGGTGCCAGTGGTGCGCTCTGCTGTTGGCGGATCTTGCGCTGCAGGTTGCGCTTCATACGGCTAAGCAGGTGGTGCTGATAGACCCGTGAGAAGCCTCGCTGGATAGACTCCGAGCAGGCGGCCAAATCAAGCGGTGGCGATACCAGTGCAGCCCCTTTCACTCGCGAATGGGGCGTATCGGCTAGGTAGTTAGCCAGCAGGTTACCGCCCAGTGAGTAGCCTAGCAGCAGCAAGGGGCTACCGCTGAAACGCTCGCCCAAGGTGTCGACCACTTCGCCGGCAAAGGCACTGTCGCCGCTGTGGTAGCTGCGCCACTGGCGATTACTGCGCCCACTGCAGCCGCGAAAGTGCACCAATACCACAGCCCAGCCTTGCGCAGCCAACGCTGGCAAGATGCACTTGGCGTAGGGCGAGTGCACCGAGCCCTCTAAACCGTGGAACACAATCGCGAGTGGTTGCTGCTCACCGGGAGGCTGAACGGTTGGGTGCCACGCCAAATCGACAAAATCGCCGTCGCTTAGGGTTAGCTCCTCCCACTCCAAGGGGATCTGCTGATTACGCTTGTACCAGGTGGGAAGCAAGGTTTGCAGGTGACGATTGCGCGCCCACCATGGCGCATTAAAGGCTGTCAAAGAATCACTACCACATTGTTCAATATGATCAGCACTATGCGGATCTCGCTCACAAGGATCAAGTCTGGCGAGGCGCAGATGTTTGACTTCGTATCGGAACGCCCTATCGTGGTTGGACCAGCAGGGAGAGTGTCTATGTCTAGTCAACCGGCGCTTGAGCAAGCGCCTGCAAGCCAAGCCTATCTGGAGGGGCAGCTCCAAGAGCTTCAGCGCATCTTTAATCAGGGGCGATATCCCGATCTTGCTACCCGGCAACAGAGCCTTAAGCAGCTCGAAGCAATGTTGTTAGAGAACAGTGAGGCTATCTGCCAAGCCATCAACCAAGACTTTGGCCATCGCAGTCGTGATGAAACTCGCCTGATTGAACTGTTCCCGGCACTGAGTGCGGTCCGCCATAGTCGCAAACACCTTAAGCGCTGGTTAAAGCCGCACAAACGCGAGGTAAGTTGGTGGTTTGCGGGGGCGCGTAACCGCGTGCAGGCGCAGCCCTTGGGTGTAGTCGGGATCGTAGTGCCCTGGAACTACCCTTTGCTGCTGGCTATCGGCCCGCTGGTGGACGCATTGGCTGCGGGCAACCGGGTGATGATAAAGATGTCGGAGCACAGCGTGCAGTTAAGTACGCTGCTGGCGGAGTTAACTGAGCGCTATCTGGGCCGCGAGTGGGTGAGGGTAGTGGGCGATCGCGATGCCGAGCTAGGGCCGCTATTCAGCGCCTTGGCCTTTGATCATCTGGTGTTTACTGGCTCCACCCCCACCGGGCGGCGAGTGATGCAATCGGCCAGTGCTAATCTCACTCCGGTTACCCTCGAGCTTGGTGGCAAGTCGCCGGTACTAATTGCCGATGACTACCCCATCGACAAAGCTGCCCAACGGATCATGATGGGCAAAAGCCTTAATGCTGGGCAGACCTGCGTAGCGCCTGACTATGTGCTGTTGCCAGCCGGCAAGCAGCAAGCCTTTGTGGACGCCTGTCGCCACTATTGCCAGCGCCATCTTCCACAGGTCGACAATGATGCCTATACCAGCATCATCCATCCGCGTTTTTATGAGCGGCTGGACGCGATGGCTAAGCAAGCCGCGCGTGATGGGGCTGAAGTAGTGGCGCTGCAACAGGGCGACGCTGAGGGGAAGTATCCGCTGAGCGTTGTCCTTAATCCGCCATTGACCAGCCACGTAATGCGCGAAGAGATCTTCGGCCCCCTATTGCCGGTACTGGAATACCAAGAGTTTGACTCGGCGCTCAAGCAGGTTAATCAGGCCGATAAACCGCTGGCATTGTATCTGTTCTCTGACGACAGCGCGCTGCAGCAGCGGGTGATTGAGCAAACCCTCTCTGGCGGCGTCGCGCTCAATGATGTGCTAATGCACGTTGGCCAGCACGACTTGCCGTTTGGCGGGGTCGGCCCCAGTGGTATGGGCCACTACCACGGCCGCGATGGCTTCCTGCAATTTTCTAAGCTTCGACCTGTGTTTAAACAAGCCCGCGTGAGTGCCGGGCGATTGATGCGCCCTCCCTATGGGCGGCTGTTTCAGGTTATTATCGGCCGGATGTTAGGAAAATAAGGGCCGCTATGGCGTGTCGTTACTGCGAAGAGTCTTGGTTCTTCGCCAAGCTGGGGCGTTGCCGGCAGTGCATGGGGCTATGTGTGCTGTTGCTGGTGGTGCTTGGGCTACTGAATCTTTACCTGCCGGTAGGGCAGGCGGTATACAAAGTGGCGCTGCAGCTTAGTTGGTTGGCGGTGGCTGTCCTTAGCCTCGGCCATCTGGTGATGGCGCTTTACTACTGGCTCTCTGAGCGAAATGATAAGGGCTGATAGTCGCGCCCTTCGATAATCGGTAGCGCTTGTTCCACAAGATCTTGCTCGGGCTTGAGCCAATGGATCGCATCGCCGCGGCGTTGCATCTTGCGGAACCAGGTGTCTTGGCGCTTGGCAAACTGGTGGATCTGCGAGTTGAGCTTTTGGAACATATCGTTGTAGCTAAGCTCACCTTTAAGGTACTGGGCGACCATCCGGTACTCCAAACCGTAAAACTCTAGGGTGTCGTAGCTTACGCCCTGAGCATGCAGCTGCTCCACCTCTTCAATCATACCTTCCTGCAAGCGCTGCTTAAGGCGCTCGGTAATGCGTTTACGTAATACCGGGCGGTCCCACTGAATACCAAAATACAGCGGCTGGACCTTTGGGTAGCTCGGGCTGTGGATCACCTCGCCACGGGCGGTGGCTTGGGCAATTTCGATGGCGCGCACTAGCCGTGGCCGGGTCGCCATGTCGGTGTCGTTGTGTTGCTCGGGCTTGAGCGCTAGCAGGCGCTGCTGGAGCTGTTCCAGGCTGAGCGCTGCCAGCTCTTCACGCAGGGCAGGGTTAATCGCTACTTCTTGCAGGGCAAAGTTCTGGCATACCGCATCTAAATAGAGCCCAGTGCCACCGGCTACTATCGGCTGTTTGTCCCGCGAGACGATATCTTCACAGGCCGCAAAGCAATCGCGCTGGAAGTGGAACACACTGTACTCCACACCCGGGTCAACAATATCAATCAGGTGATAGGGGATCTCCTGATACTCTGCCAGATCCTTCCCAGAGCCGATATCCAGGCCTCGATAGACCTGACGAGAGTCCGCCGAGATCACTTCGCCATGAAGTTTGCGGGCCAGTTCAATGGCCAGGCGGGTTTTACCGGATGCGGTGGGACCGAGAACCACCAGAAGGTTACAGAGTTCAGCGTGCATGAGTGTTCGAGTTAGCCTGTGTGCGGCGAATAGTAGCAATAATCAGAAGGGAGATACAAAAACGGCATGTGCGAACACATGCCGTATGAGCCTGAGATCCTTGGCCTAAAGCAGAAACTTAGTTTTGCCAGAAGTGCTTGTTTGACTCGCGGTAGCGGTCGGCTTCGCTCAGACCGATGTCACGCAGCAGGTAAGAAGGAAGTTGCGCCAGTTGACGGCGAGTGCGTTGGCGTTGCAGCCATAGGTTACCTAATTGAAAAAAACCGCCGAAGGTGGTTTTAGCTTGGCTGAAAACTGAGTTGTTTTGAATGGTGGTGGTTGAGTTGCTCATGGCCGGATCCTCTTGCTTAATTTGCGATCAGTTTAGATCTGCACCACTTGGTCAACAAACTGATTTAGCTCATTAATTTTGATAAGAAAAACTAATGCATATGGTTTGACCTAAAGCCACTAGAGGCATGCGTTGGATAACGTTGAATAAATAGTCAGAATGGTGAATATGTATTACCTTTGCGACTCTATTAGTAGAAAGTGATGACTTAACATATCCAATACTTAACAGATGCTTACGTGGGGTTTTGGGCGTTAGCATAGCCCTATGCATAGGCTACTGACTATTTTGTCTAAATTGACTCTATTCAGTTGCGCTTGATGTGTTCCGGAGCCGTTAGTCGGTGTTATCGCTCATTGCCCCTGAGATTAGAAATTTCACGTAATAAATTATCTGAATTTCATTTGTTTTAGATCAATTTATATTCAGCGCCTTAAGTTCTTTTCGTGCTCGCTGCGCGGTCTGGCTAACGCTTTCGTTACACGCCCTAGGACCTGTACGCATTTCGTCGGGTTTTTCGCCTTCCCCTATGAGTGCTAAAGTGTATGAACCCAAGGACAACAACGAAAAGAGACATTCAGGATAGAACATGAATATTGAGTCGTTTAACCCCCCTCGTCGCACCTTAATGGGCCCCGGCCCATCAGATATTTCCCCTGCCGTATTGCAAGCGCAAAGCCGCCCCATCGTCGGCCACCTGGACCCATTGTTCATCAAGATGATGGATGAGATTAAGCAACTACTGCAGTACGCCTTCCAAACCGAGAACCCTCATACCTTTGCGGTATCTGCGCCGGGCTCTGCGGGCATGGAGACCTGCTTTGTAAACCTGGTCGAACCGGGCGATAAAGTCGTGGTGTGTATTAATGGCGTGTTTGGTCAGCGCATGCTGGAGAATGTCGAGCGCTGCGGTGGCGAGGCTGTTGTTGTTGAAGATGAATGGGGCCAAGCGGTTAGCGTTGATAAGGTGGCAGCAGCACTCGAGCAACATAGCGATGCCAAGTTTGTCGCCTTTGTTCACGCCGAGACCTCGACCGGTGTTGCCTCCGATGCCCAAGCGCTGTGTGCGCTGGCCAAGCAGCATGGTTGTCTGACTATCGTCGATAGCGTGACATCTCTTGGCGGTATTCCATTAAAGGTTGATGAGTGGGGCATTGATGCTATCTACTCGGGCTCGCAAAAATGCCTGTCTTGTGTACCGGGGATCTCGCCAGTGAGCTTTAGCCCAGCGGCTATTGAGAAACTCAAGGCGCGTAAATCGAAAGTACAGAGTTGGTTCCTCGATCAGACCTTGGTCATGGGCTATTGGTCGGGAGAACAGAAACGCTCCTATCACCATACCGCCCCGGTTACCGCGCTGTATGCACTGCATGAGTCTTTACTACAGCTATATAAAGAAGACTTAGAGAATGCATGGGCCCGCCACGCGGCGATGCACCAAGAGTTAAAAGCAGGCTTAGACAAGCTAGGCCTGACCTTGATGGTCGATGAAGCAATTCGACTGCCTCAGCTAAACCTGATCGCCATTCCAGAAGGTCTGGACGATGCCGCAGTTCGTAAACAGCTATTGGAAGATTACAACCTTGAGATTGGAGCTGGTCTGGGTAAGTTTGCCGGTAAGGCTTGGCGAATTGGTTTGATGGGCTATGCCGCTCGCAAGGAAAACATTGCGCTTTGCTTGGCCGCATTGGCCAAGGTTATTCAGCAATAGCCAATCACTCTTGTACACAAGGGAGCCGGGGGCTCCCTTTTTCTTCTATGTAGATAAGACAGATAGACAAGCCCGCTATATGGCTAAGCCGCCTATCTATATAGGTAAGCCAACGACATCAGGACAAGCGATATGGAACTCGACTTTTCGCAACTCACCCCTAATCAGCGCTATCACTGTATGACCCAGGTGATTGCTCCCCGGCCGGTAGCTTGGATCCTCACTGAGAACTCAAAGGCCGAGAGTTACAATTTGGCGCCGTTCTCCTATTTCAACGCCGTGTGTTCCGATCCCCCACTATTGATGGTATCGATTGGTCAACGCCCCGAAGGCGGCCCCAAGGATACTGCCGCCAACATTCTTAGCCGCCAGCGCTGCGTCGTGCATATTGCAGGCAGTGAGTTAGCCGGTGAGGTTACCGAAAGCTCGCGCCCGCTCGCCGTTGGTGAGTCAGAGGTCAGCGCGCAGGCATTAGCATTGGCGGAGTTCGATGAATCGCCATTGCCCCGTTTAGCGAATGCCAAGGTGGCCCTTTACTGTGAGCTCTATAAAAGTGAAGAGATTGGCAGCGCGCCTCAGCAGCTACTGTTTCTGGAGGTCAAGCAGGTACACATCAGTGATGAGATTGCCGCTAACAAGGGTGAACGGCTAAAAGTTGATGCCACTGCACTGGATCCTCTAGGCCGCTTGGGCGGAGGGGAGTACTGGGTAGGCGGTGAGATCCTCACAATTGATCGCCCAAGTTAGTCTTCAAGGGCCGCATTTCGTATGGAAAATAGCCAAAAACAGGTCTTTTGCTTGATATTTGCTCGAACAACTCCGTTTTTGTGATTTTCTTCAAAAAAGCCTTGCGCAAAATCCTCGGCTCCCTATAATGCGCCACCACTGACACGGCACGGCGCAACAGGGTTTGCGGTGAAAGC
>NZ_AUBY01000033.1 GCF_000429485.1 Aliagarivorans marinus DSM 23064
GTCCGAAGACATTATGCGGTATTAGCAGTCGTTTCCAACTGTTGTCCCCCACGTAAAGGCATATTCCCAAGCATTACTCACCCGTCCGCCGCTCGACGCCCAATAACGCACCCGAAGGATTGTTAGTGTCGTTTCCGCTCGACTTGCATGTGTTAAGCCTGCCGCCAGCGTTCAATCTGAGCCATGATCAAACTCTTCAAATAAAAGTTGTTTGCTCAAATAAATCACTGAATTAACGTTGTGTTCACTCAGGATAATTTGAAGCGAATTTTTTTGTCGCTTCACATCTCGTGAGTGCCCACACAGATTGCTTGATAACTTGTTAAAGAACATTGCTCGTTAAGAGCAGCTTCGTTGCCGAAGCAGGATGCGTATAATACGCTTCCGATTTGGATTGTCAAGCGTCTTTTTGAGAAACTTTTCAAACCTAAGAAGCTATCTAACTCAGCCTCTTAACTCACTTGGCTTAGCGAAGCGCTTTGCCCTGTCAGCGGAGGTGCATTATAGGGATCGCTTTTGTGAGCGCAAGCCTTTTTTCGGATCTTTTTATCGTTTGCTCAAAGATCCACCAAAGGGCATTTTTGAGCATTCGCGCAAGCTACAAATGGCCACTATAGTTTTAGTCTTGTTCACTTGCCCTAGACCCCGTTCGGCCGCCCGGGGCGCTTTACTTACATAGGGATTGGGATAACATAGCCGCCCTTTTTTGTCTGTGGAGTCTTAGCTGAATGTCATTTTCTGTTGGTCAGCGTTGGATCAGTGATGCCGAGTCCGAGTTGGGCTTGGGTGCTGTAGTCGCAGTAGAAGGAAGAATGGTAACCCTGTTTTTCCCCGCTGCTGATGAGAACCGTTATTATGCCGCCGATGAGGCGCCGGTTACCCGGGTGATGTTTAACGTTGGCGATGAGATAGCAAGTAGCGAAGACTGGAAGATGGTCGTCAGCTCGGTGGAAGAGCATGAAGGCCTGATTACCTACCATGGCAAGCGTGTTGATACAGAAGAAGAGGTTGCCTTAAAAGAGCTGTTCCTTAATCACTTCCTTAAGTTCAACAAACCGCAAGACCGCCTGTTCGCCGGTCAAGTAGATCGCTTCGACAGCTTTGTTACCCGCCTTAACACCCTGGAGCAACGCCTCGGCTATCAGCAGTCGAAACTGCGCGGCATGCTGGGTGGCCGCGTTAGCCTGATTCCCCATCAGCTATATATAGCCAACGAAGTCGGCCAACGTATCGCTCCGCGGGTACTGCTCTCCGACGAAGTTGGCTTGGGTAAAACCATTGAAGCCGGGATGATCATCCACCAGCAACTTAGCCTAGGTTTAGCCAAGCGAGTGCTGATTGTGGTGCCTGACGCCCTGCAGTACCAATGGCTCATCGAGATGCTGCGCCGCTTTAACCTGCACTTTAGTATCTTCGATGAAGAGCGCTGTATTGAGGCTTATTCAGAATCAGATAACCCTTTTGATACCGAGCAGTTAGTACTGTGCAGCCTGAACTTTATCCGCAAGAGTAAGCGACGCTTCGAGCAAGTAGTAGATTCAGACTGGGATCTACTCGTTGTCGATGAAGCCCACCACCTACAGTGGGACGAAGAGAAGCCAAGTCGCGAATATCAGGTGGTTGAAGCACTGGCTCAACAAACCGCTGGGGTACTGTTACTTACCGCCACCCCAGACCAACTCGGCCACCAAAGCCACTTTGCGCGTTTGCGTTTGCTTGACCCCGATCGTTTTTATGATTACCAAGCCTTCTTGGAAGAAGAGAAGAACTACCAGCCAGTCGCCGAAGCCGCGCAAGCTCTGCTCAACGAACAGGCGCTCAGCACTGAACACGCTAACCTGCTTACCGAGCTGCTGTCAGAAAACGATATTGAGCCCCAGCTAGCGCTGATTAACGACAACGCCAGTAGCTACGAGCAGCAACAAGATGCACGTAAAGAGCTATTGCGCCACCTAGTCGACCGCCACGGTACCGGCCGGGTCCTATTCCGGAATACCCGAAGCGCAATTCAAGGCTTCCCGCAACGTCACCTAAACGCCTACCCGATGAGCCTGCCAGAGCAATACCAGACGGCGTTGCGGGTAAACAAGATGATGGGCCAATCCAGCCCGCAAGCGCTGCTGTTCCCGGAAGAGCTTTACCAGCAGTTTGCCGGGGACGGACAGAACGATATCAGCTGGGGTAACCACGATCCACGTATCGAGTGGCTAATCGGCTTTTTGCAGGCGCACAAAAACCACAAGGTACTGCTAATCTGCGCCAAGGCCGACACCGCGAATGCGATTGAAGAGATAGTGCGACTGCGTGAAGGCATCCGCGCCACCGTATTTAACGAACATATGTCGATTCTAGAGCGAGACAAGGCCGCAGCCTACTTTGCTCAAGAAGATGCTGGTGCTCAACTGTTAATCTGCTCGGAGATCGGCTCTGAGGGTCGCAACTTCCAGTTCGCTCAACACCTGGTGTTATTCGATCTACCGACGAACCCAGACCTACTAGAGCAGCGGATTGGTCGCCTTGACCGCATCGGTCAGCAGAACGATATCCAGATCCACGTACCTTACTTGCAACAAACGCCACAAGAGCAACTGCTGCGTTGGTATCACGAGGGCATGAATGCCTTCGAGCAAACCTGTGCCACCGGTAACCAGCTGTTTGGTGAGTTCCAAGAACGTTTGCTGGGCTTGCTAGGCAACGACGAGGGCGAGGAGCTGGAATCGCTAATTAAGGACACCAACGAGCGCCACCTCGAGCTGAAGCAAAAGCTAGATACCGGACGCGACCGCCTACTCGAGATCAACTCTGGTGGCGGCACACGCGGCCAAGAACTGGCTGAGCAACTGGCTGAAACCGATGGCGATCATCGCTTCGTGACCTTTAGCCTGAAACTGTTCGATACCGTAGGGATTAATCAAGAGGACAAGGGCGAGAATGCGCTGATTCTCAAGCCCCACGAACGTATGCTGGTACCAAGCCTGCCCGGGCTACCGGAAGACGGCATCAGTATTACCTACGACCGCGACACCGCCTTAAGCCGTGACGACCTGCAGTTTATGAGCTGGGAGCACCCACTTATTGCGGCGTGTATCGATACCATCATCAGCTCGGATCACGGCACCACCTCGGTCGCACTATTGAAAAACCGTGCGCTAGAAGTGGGTAGCGTGTTCGTTGAGGCCATCTTCGTTGCAGAGGCTAGCGCGCCGAGCCACTACCAGCTTGAACGTTATCTACCCGCTACGCCGATCCGTGTACTGTTGGATAAAAATGGCAATGAGCTAAGCGACAAGGTGTCGTTCGATCAGTTCAACGCTCAGCTCTCTCCGGTAAACCGCCACTTAGCAGCAAAACTGGTGGGCGCTTCGCAGACTATCGTACACCCTCTGATCGCAAAAGCGACTGCGACAGCAGCGGCGCAAAGCGAGCAGCTAATTAGCGAGGGCGAGCAGCGCCTGAAATCGGAGCTAAACCAAGAGATTGATCGCTTGGAGGCGCTGCGCGCGATTAACCCAACTATCCGTCAAGACGAGTTAGACGGATTGCGCGAGCAGCGCGAAGGCGGCCTTGCCCACTTGGCCAAGGCTCAGGTCAAGTTGGACTCGCTTCGTGTTATCCTCGTGTCTCACAACTAAGTGAGCTGCTTTAGTTAACTAATCAGATAAAGGGCTGCTGTTTGGCAGCCCTCGTTTTTTGGAAAGCTTGTTAGAAAATGTCAGATTTTGTCTATGCCCCACCGATGGAGCCCTATTTCTCCATTGTTCACCAAGATGACGACATCATTGTGTTCGATAAAGCCGCAGGCTTGCTGTCTGTGCCGGGGCGACTTTTAGAACACCGAGATAGCTTGTGGTCACGCGCCCAACGGGTGTGGCCGAGCTTAACCGTGGTGCATCGCTTAGATATGGCGACCTCAGGGCTGATCCTGATGGCCATCACCCGCAGAGCTCAAAGCTCGCTAGGGCGACAGTTTCAGCAGCGCCAAACCCAAAAAACTTATCTGGCAGAAGTGTGGGGAGCTCCCACTGAAGAGCAGGGGCAGGTCGAGCTACCGCTGCGCTGTGACTGGCCAAACCGCCCAAAGCAAATCGTCGACTTTGAGCAAGGCAAAAGCGCGCTCACTCATTACCGCATGCTAGAAGCTCGCCCGCAAACCTCGCTGATGGAATTAAAGCCGGTCACTGGCCGCTCTCATCAATTACGCGTGCATATGCAGCAGCTGGGTTGCGTCATTGTAGGCGATGGCTTGTATGCCGAAGGCGCTGCACTGGAGTATGGCCAGCGCTTGCACCTGCACGCCACAGAGTTAGGTTTTTATCACCCAGTCACCGAAGATTGGGTGCAGTTCGCCAGTTCGGCCCCGTTTTAGGCACCGCAGCCACTAAACTGATCAATTCAGCGCTTTTTATTAAAGCCTTGGCTTGCTGGGGCGATAATAAGTACATGATTGGTTTAGTTGCGGCGTCGGTGAATACTTCCTCTGCTCGATACATCAGCTTGATTGCTATAGGCCTTAGCGCAGTGCTAAGCGCCTTGCTGAGCCCATCGGCCTTAGCCAACCCCAACCTGCTGGATGACTACCAGCGCTATGCCGACAGCGGCGAAGTGCGGATACTCGGTATCGAAGACACGCCATTTCTAAGCGTTTGGCATAGCGAGCAAACGCCTTTTAAGCACGGCACCGCCTGGCTCTATCCAGACTGGGGAGAAGGTCCTAGCTCTTCTCAAGTAATTAAGCAGCTACGCGAGCGCTTACCGGCACTTGGCTGGGAGAGCGTAGCGATGCAACTGCCTTCCCTGCCCGGCCCGGCATTCACTATCGATGAAGAAGAAGCCTTAACTGGTCTGTTCGAACAACTGACACAACGTAGCGAGCAGGCATTCGAGTCGCGCGAGCAAGCCTTTGGTTTTGAGCTAGTGATTGCCCAAGGCATGACCGCCTCATGGTTGGTCGACTACTACTCACAGCATTCGCAAGCCTTGCCCGACGGCTTAGTGCTCCTTGATGCCTACGCCGAGGGGCGCGAGCAAGCTCAGCAACTGGCTGAGAAATCCAGCCTGCTGACTATTCCAGTACTTGATATCGTCACTTCAGGTTATCACCCGTGGAGCGAGCAGAGTGCCGAGCTACGGCGCATCGCCAATTACAAACGGCAGAAGATCAACTATCGCCAAACTCGCTTGATTGCCCCACTGCACGGCGTTGAACAATACGAAACATCGCAACTGATTTACGGCTGGCTCTCGCATTTGGGCTGGCAATAAGCTTCAATACCTGCAATACCCGCACGGCACAAGCATCAGCATGAAGATCGTTTTTTTGGACCGCCAAACCTTGGCGCCACATATCCAACTCCGCCCACTAAGTGGCGAACATCACTGGCAAAACTACAACAGCACGTTGCCAGAACAAGTACTAGAACGCTTAAGCGATTGCGATATCGCCGTGGTGAACAAGGTTCAGCTAACGGCTGCCCTGTTAAAGCAACTGCCCAAGCTGAAGCTTATCGCGGTGGCTGCCACCGGCACCAATAATGTGGACCTTGCCGCCGCACAAGCGCTGGGCATCAAGGTCTGCAATATTCGCGACTACGCCGCCCAAACTATCGCCGAACATGTGATGGCACTTATCTACGCGCTGCAGCGCTCCATCGGGCCCTATCATCAATCTATCGCGAACGGGCGCTGGCAAGCCGCTCAGCAGTTTTGCTACTTCGACTACCCGATTGAAAACATTCGCGGAAAAACCTTAGCACTGGTTGGCTACGGCAACCTCGGACAACACGTAGCGAGCTTGGCCAAGGCCAACGGCCTGCACGTTATTGTCAGTGAACGACCAAATGAGCCAGCAAGAGAGGGGCGGGTCGAGTTCAAACAGGCGCTACGCGAGGCAAATATAGTAAGCCTACACTGCCCGTTAACCCCGCAGACGCAAGGGATGATTGGCGCGGCTGAGCTGCAGATGATGAAGCCGAATTCCATGCTGATTAACACCGCCCGCGGTGGCATTGTCGATGAACAGGCGCTACTAACGGCATTACGCAATAAACAGATTGCAGGCGCGGCCAGCGACGTGTTTGTCAATGAGCCGCCCAAAGCGGATGACCCGGTGATGCAGTTGGTCACACTCGATAACTTTATCGCCACTCCACACGTGGCTTGGGCTGCAACCGAGAATATGCAGGCCTTGGCGGATCAGTTGCTTGAGAATGTCGAAGCTTTTATCGCCTGCGGCCTCAACAACGAAGTGCTCCCCGGCTAACATTTCCAGCGAACACGTTCAGTTAAAAAGAACGGTAGGGATTAGCGCATGCCCCGCTGCTGTTTCACCAGCTCGTAGGCCTGTTGAATATCCTGCGCTTTTTGCTTGGCCAGCTCCATCATCTCGGCGGGCAGGCCTTTCGCTACTAACTTGTCAGGGTGGTGCTGCGACATCAGTTTGCGATAGGCGCGTTTAACCTGCTGGTCGTTATCCGACTCGGCGACACCGAGGATCTGATAGGCCTCTTTGAGCTGGGCGGCAGGATCAACCTGAGTGTGATGGCGACCACCTTGCTGCTGATGGCGCTGGCGATGGAAGTTCACCTCGGCTTCCCAGCGGCGGATCATCATCTTCAGCTCGGCCTGAGAAAAGCCCAGCGCACTGGCAACCTTCTCAAGAATACGCAGCTCGCTGGAGTCGATCACGCCATCTGCGAAGGCCCCTTGTAGCTGGATCTCCAGGAACATCTGCAGCAGGTCGCGGCGCCGGCCTACCGCTTCGGTAAACTCACGCAGATGCTGCTCAAGGGGAAAATCGCTGGCTTTGCCGTCACGAAAGGCCTGCTGGGCTCGTTCACGCGCGTCGCCACGCAGACCTAGCTGTTGCATCAGCAAACTGGCCACTTGGATCTCTTGCTGAGTGACCACGCCCTTGGATTTGGCGATATGACCCATCACGGCAAAGCTGGTGTAGAGAAACTTTTCCTGTGCGGCGGCGTTGTTGACAAAACCACTACCCAGAGCACTCATGCCCTTGTCAAAGCGGTGTCCCAGCCACAGCCCGAGTAGTGCACCGAACACGTTTCCGAACATAAAACCCAGTACTAAGCCAAACAGCTTGCCACCGACGCGCATTGCCACCTCATGATAAAAACAGAAATGTTGGATAGGGACTAAAAACCACTGGCTGGCTTCAAAAAGCCTTGCAAAAACCTAGATTTTTCTCTTTAGTGGCAATAGCCGCAACTGGGTAAATCCAGTATCATAACCGGCTCACTTTAACTGCGGTGTCGCTAAAGCTCAAGCCGAAGTAAGGCTTTACCGACTGAACAAGAATTCTATCAGGGAAACTCGACGACTCTATGTCCAGCCTATCCAGACGGCTCTCTGCAATGCTTGGTTTGTCACTGGCCAGCTATAGCGCGCAGAGTTTGGCAGAAACTCCTCTCAACGTATCTAGCTGCCACGCCCACATTCCCGCAGCAAAAGACATGGAAGCGGTTGATTTAAATACTCCCTACACCATCTCTTCTGACGAGTTATCAGCAAAGGAAGGCGACCACGCCCGCTTCAGTGGCGACGTAGAGTTTGCCCAAGGCGACAGAAGCTTAAATGCTAACGAAACCCTAATCGATCAGCAAAAGCAAACATTGACTGCATCCGGAGAGATCCGTTATCAAGACGGCCAGATAACCGTCGACAGTGACTCGCTGGAAGCCGATATGGTCAGCGACCAAGCGACCTTGAAGTCTGCTCAGTATCAGCTGCATGGCCAGCAAGGGCGTGGCGAGGCACATAACCTCATGATCGATGCCGACCGTCAGTTATCGCTCGAACGTGCCAGCTACACAGCCTGTCCACCCGGCGATAAGAGCTGGGAGGTGCGCGCCGAGAGCATCGACATTGATACTGAGAATGAGTGGGCGACCACCCGCAATGCCACAGTGCGACTGTTCGATGTGCCGGTAATGTATCTGCCTTACTTCAGCTACCCCATTGGCAATCAACGGCATAGTGGTTTTCTGTTCCCATCGATCTCTACCTCGACCAGCAATGGTATCGACATCGAGACGCCCTACTACTGGAACATCGCCCCTAATTACGATGCCACCATCACGCCCCGCCTGATGACGCGCCGCGGCCTGCAGCTACAAAACGAGTTCCGCTACTTGGTCGATGACCATGAAGGTGAGCTGAACTTCGACTTTTTGGCCAACGATAGGGTTTACGATGGCAAGCGTTATCTATTCAACTGGAGCCACCAAGGGCGCTGGCAACGTCATTGGCGGGTCAGCAGCGACTACAGCCGCATCAGCGATGACAACTACTTTAACGACCTTGGCGATCGTATTGGCAAAGAGAGCGAAAACCGCTTATTGCAACAAGGTACCGTGGCCTACCATACCTACAACTGGTACAGCCGCTTGCGGGTGCAAGATTTTCAGGTGCTCGGTAACGAAGAAGACCCACACACTATTCTGCCTCAACTAAGTTTCGACGGTGACTGGGATCTTCGCTGGCAGCAAATGAGCGTCGGACTGAGCGCTGAATTGTCCAACTTTACGCACGGTGACAGCCAGTTCCATAGCGCTCAACGCTACCATATGGAACCGAGCATCAACCTGCCCTATTCAGTGCCCGCTGGCTATCTTAATGCCAACATGGCAATGCTGATGACCTACTACAATCAGGACGGCGGGATTGGTCAGCAGGAAGATTACCGAAACGGTTCATTCTCGCGTACTATGCCCCGCTTAAGCGTAGACGCCGGCCTTAACTTCGAGCGCGAAAGCCTGCTGGTTTACAAGGGCTATACCCAAACCTTAGAGCCGCGGGTCAAGTACTTGTATATTCCTTACCGGAACCAAGAAGAGATCGGCCTGTACGACACCGATTACCTGCAGCAGGACTACTGGGGCCTATTTAGAGACCAACGTTTCAGTGGTCTGGACCGCATTGGCGATGCCAACCAGTTAACCGTGGGGGTCAGTTCGCGCTTTCTTAGCCCGAACAATGTCGAAACTTTGCGCCTGAGTATTGGTCAGATATTTTACTTCGACCCAAGCCGCGTCACCCTGTTGCGCGATAGTGACGTCAACGAGAACTCGAGTTCTGCGTTGGCGTTCGAGGGCGATGGCCATTTTGCCGACGATTGGTATGTGCACCTTGGCCTACAAGTGGACACTCGCGACCAAGAGGTACGCAAAGCCAATGCCGCCGTCGAGTGGCGGCCAGAGCTACGCAAGTTAATTCAGTTAAACTACCGCTACTCGCTGGCAGATGAAACCATGATCAGCGATGTGAATCAGATTGGCTCGAAGGTCGCTTGGCCGATCCGCGACAATATCAGTGCCGTAGCCAGTTACTACTACGACACCGAACTGAATCGTAGTATCGAGAACTACTTTGGCGTGCAATACGACGCCTGCTGTTGGGGGATCCGCCTTACCTATCGTCGCAACCTGAAGTCCAACTTTGTTGAAGGCTCGGAGCGCGATACCTTTGGTAAGTTCGATAGCTCGCTGCGTTTAGACTTCGAGATTCGAGGCCTGGGTGGCAGCGATACCAGCAGCCAACAGAAGATGTTAGACGGCGGCACCTTTAAATATGGCCGACCGTTTTATTTGAATAACTAGGTTTGATGACGTCCATTAAACCATGACAGTACACGGATAGATAATGAAGAGATTTTCCATCATTGCCGCCGCATTTGTTGCCGCCGTTGCGAGCCTGTCGGCTAGCGCACAAGAAGTACTCCTGGATAAGGTGGTAGCCATCGTCAGTGAAGACGTCATTACCGCCAACCAGCTGGAGCAAATGCTCGGGCAAGTGCGCTTTAACGCCGCCCGCGCCGAGCAAGAGCTTCCCCCTGAGCAAGAACTGCGCGAAGAGGTGCTAAACCGCCTTATCGAAGAGAGCCTGCAGCTACAGCTGGCGAAACGAATGGGTTTTCAGGTCAGCGACACCCAGCTTGAGAACACCATCGATAATATCTTGGCGAGTGAAGAAAAAACCCGCCAAGAGCTGACCGAAGAGCTTGCTGAAGCCGGCCAGAGCTATGCGCAGTTCCGCGAAGAGGTTCGCAACGAGATCGTTATCGGTGAAATTAGCCGTAGCCAAGTTCGCCGCCGTATTAATGTCAGCGAACAAGAAGTCGATGCCTTGGTTGAGATGATGCAAGCCGAGGGCAACCAAGGGGTACGCTACCACATTGCCCATATTATGGTGCGCGATCAGGGCAGCGAAGAAGCCGACATGGCATTGGCTGCAGAGATTGCAGGTCGCCTTGAGCAGGGTGAAGACTTTAATACCCTGGCAGCGACCTACTCACGCGGACCAAAAGCGCTGGAAGGCGGCGACTGGGGCTGGATGGCGGAAAACGAGATGCCAACACTGTTCTCCAATGCGTTAAAGGACCCAGCTCCCGGTGAGCTTATCGGCCCATTTGCCTCAAGCAACGGCGCCCACCTTATCAAGGTTCTAGATATTGAAGGGCAGCAACGCGTTGAGACGCTGGAAGTAAATGCCCGCCATATCCTGGTGAAGCCTTCTATTATTCTTAGCGATGCCAAAGCGGTCGAGCTGCTCACCAACTTGCGCCAACAGGTCCTAAACGGCGAAGCCGCCTTTGCCGATCTGGCTCGTCAGTTCTCGGAAGACCCGGGCTCTGCGGTGCGCGGTGGTGAACTGGGTTGGTCTGACCCACGCGCTTACGTACCTGAGTTCCAAAAAGCGGCTATCGAGCAAACCGAAGGCGAGATCAGCATGCCCTTCAAAACCGCCTTTGGTTGGCACATTCTGCAGGTTACTGAGAAACGCACCACCGATACCACCAACGAAGCCAGCCGCAACCGTGCTCAACAGATGCTGTTCAACCGCAAGTTTGCCGATGAGAGCCGTAATTGGTTAGAAGAGCTCAAAGAAGATGCCTACATCGAAATCTTAGAGAGCGAGGGTTAAGCATGGTTATGCGTATTGCCATTACTCCGGGCGAGCCTTCGGGTATCGGCCCGGACTTGGTGCTGCAAATCGCTCAGCATGATTGGCCTGTGGAGCTGGTCGCCATTGCAGACCCGCGTATTCTTCGTGAGCGCGCTGACCTACTGGGCTTGAGTGTTAGCCTGCTACCCTACCAACCCGATCAGCCCGCCAAGGCGCAAGCGGCCGGCACCTTAACGGTTATGCCTATCGCTTGTGCGGTGCCAGCAGTGCCCGGTGAGCTTGACGAGCGCAATGGTCACTATGTGCTGAATACCCTTAAAGCGGCCATCGATGGCAACATGCAGGAGAGCTTTCAAGCGATTGTGACTGGCCCGGTGCACAAAGGGATCATCAACAAAGCCGGTGTCAGCTTTAGCGGCCACACCGAGTTTTTTGCCCACCAGTCGGGTACCAGCGATGTGGTGATGATGCTCGCCACCGAGGGGTTACGAGTTGCCCTGGCGACTACCCACTTGCCGCTGGCTTACGTGTCGAAGGCCATCACCGAGGAGCGATTGCACAAGCTGATCACCATCCTCAACGATGACCTGAAAAACAAGTTTGGCATCAAACAGCCGCGCATCTATGTGTGTGGCCTAAACCCCCATGCCGGAGAAGATGGTCACTTGGGCCGCGAAGAGCTCGACATCATCATCCCCGCTCTGGACATCCTGCGCGAGCAGGGCCTCGACTTAGTTGGCCCGCTGCCCGCAGATACCTTGTTCCAGGAAAAATATCTTACCGACGCCGATGCAGTACTCGCCATGTATCACGACCAAGGCTTACCTGTACTGAAATACAAAGGATTTGGCAAGGCCGTCAATATCACTCTAGGCTTACCCTTTATCCGCACCTCAGTAGATCATGGCACCGCGCTCGATCTGGCAGGTAAAGGAGAGGCCGACAGCGGTAGCATGCTCACCGCGCTAAATCAGGCCATATCCATGGCAGCGAGTAAACATGAATAAACAGGTACACCAAGGTCACCGCGCACGTAAACGCTTTGGCCAAAACTTTCTAAACAACGACGCCATCATCGACCAGATCGTGGCGGCCATCTACCCGCAACCAGAAGATAAGCTGGTTGAGATCGGCCCAGGCCTCGGTGCACTCACCGAGCCGGTGGCTAATGGCGCTGGCCACCTGAATGTGGTGGAGCTGGACCGCGACTTGGCCCAGCGCCTGCGCGAGCACCCAACCCTGGCTAGTAAGCTCACCGTCCACGAGATCGATGCGCTAAAGTTTGACTTTCGCCAGCTAGCCGAAGGCGGCAAGCTACGGGTATTTGGCAACCTGCCGTATAACATCTCTACCCCACTGATCTTCCACCTGCTGAGCTATGCCAAGCAGATCAGTGATATGCACTTTATGCTGCAAAAAGAAGTGGTACTGCGTATGGCCGCAGGGCCGAACAGCAAGGCCTACGGCCGCTTGTCGGTTATGACTCAGGTGCAATGTAAGGTGCTGCCGGTACTGGAAGTGCCACCAGAGGCCTTTGCACCGCCGCCAAAGGTAGACTCTGCCGTGGTGCGCCTGGAGCCCTATGAAGCCCCATTGCATGACCTGAAAGATCTCAAGGCACTGGATTGGGTGTGTAAAGAGGCCTTCAACCAACGCCGCAAGACTATCCGCAACTCGCTGTCCAATATCTTCAGCGCTGAAGAACTGGAAGCCCAAGGCTTCGATCTTAAGCTGCGCGCAGAGAACCTCACCCTTGAGCAATACTGCCAGCTGGCCAATCTGGCTTGCGACAAACAAGGCGCCGCCAATGACTGAAGACGCTGACTACCAATTGGATATTGAAGTGGAGACCGGCTTTATGCCCGAGCACTCCAGTACCGATCAGGAGCAGTTTGCGTTTTACTACACCATCACCATCACCAACTTCAGCAGCTGCGCACTCACCCTGCGCCGCCGCCACTGGCTGATCACCGATGGCAACGGTGAAGTGCAAGAGGTCAAAGGCGATGGTGTGGTTGGCAAACAGCCCACCCTCGAGCCTGGCAAACCCTTTACCTACACCAGCAGCGCCATGCTCAGCACCGAGGTGGGCGTAATGCAGGGGCGCTACTTTCTTGAAGATGACGAAGGCCAGGAAGTGGAAGCCGAGATCCCGGCCTTTCGCTTGAGCCTCCCCAACAAACTTCACTAAGCCATGGCCAACTATTTTCTTGGCGATATCCAGGGCTGCTTCGATGAGTTGCAGCTGCTGCTCCAGCAAGCTGCGTTCGATCCAAGCAAAGATCTGTTGTGGTTCACCGGCGATCTGGTGGCGCGTGGACCTAAATCGCTAGAGACCCTGCGCTTTATCAAAGGCTTGGGTGCGGCCGCACGTGTGGTTTTGGGTAATCATGACCTACACCTGCTGGCGGTGGTTCATGGGATCCATCGAGCAAAGCCGTCGGACCGGCTCGCCCCTTTGCTAGATGCGCCAGACTTGGCAGAACTGTGTGATTGGCTGCGCCAGCAGCCACTGGCCATCAAACATCCCGACTACCCGATCCTGGTCAGCCACGCAGGACTTTACCCGGGCTGGAGTGCCAAGCAGGCGGTAAAACTCAGTAACGAGGTCTCTGAGCAACTGCGAGGCGACGACTATCGCACATTGCTGCAAAAGATGTATGGCAACCAGCCCGATAGCTGGGATGAGCAGCTAAGCGGCTACAAGCGCCTACGCTTTATCATCAATGCCTTTACGCGGATGCGTTATTGCTATACCGATGGCCGGCTGGACTTTGACAGCAAGCTGGCGCCTGATTCGGTCGAGGGGACGCCATTGCAGCCTTGGTTTACCTTAGATAACCCAGCACTACGTAAGCGCAGCGTGATCTTCGGTCATTGGGCGGCCTTGATGGGCAAAACCGATTGCCAGCAAGCGATTGCCCTCGACACTGGCTGCGTGTGGGGCAACTACCTGAGTATGCTGCGCTGGGAGGACGGAAAGATGTTCACCCAGCAAAGTGTGGAAGGTGCTCGCGCCTAGGCGCGCTCTAAGGTCACGAAGCGGTAGGCGTGGGAGTTCTTCTCGTCTGCCGGATGGGATTCGCTCTGTAGCTCATTCCATGCATATTGTTGGTAATCAGGGAAATGGGCATCACCCTCTACGCTGAGGTCGATATGGGTGAGATATAGGCGGTCGGCCGTGGGCAGGCATTGCTGATAAATCTTGGCGCCACCGATCACCATCAGCTCATCCACATCCCCCGCCACCGCTTTGGCCTGCTCTATTGAGCTCACCACGGTCACGCCCTCGATGCTTAGCTCGCTATTACGGCTTACTACGATGTTCAATCGCCCCGGCAATGGACGGCCAATGGACTCATAAGTCAGTCGCCCCATCACCACCGGCTTGCCTAGCGTTACCTTTTTAAAGTGCTGTAGGTCGGCGGGCATATGCCAAGGCATTTGGTTGTCTTTGCCAATCACTCGCTGGTCTGCCATCGCGGCAATCATGGAAATCTTCAAAACTTACTACTCATACTATCGGTCGATTGCGGTAGATGATAATCGATGGCACCGCTAAGCCAAAGCTTAGTGCACCCAAAATAAACAAGGTTTTTAAGCCATTCTCCAACACCTCGGCCAACAACTGGTTATCGAAGCCGTGGTTGTAGAGTGCTAGCAGGCTCAGGATGGTTTTAAACGCAAAGCTGCCCGGTACCATGGGGATCACGGCTGCCACCGTCATCACCGGTCTTGGGATTAGGTGCTTACGCGACCAGTACACTGCAATCAGGCCAATCAGCATCGCGGCAACTAAACTGGCCCACTCTATGGGCATCTGCAACTGCAACTGCAACAGTGCACTGCGGCACACATAGCCAAAGGCGCCCAGAATCGCGCAAAACTTGAGGTACTTGGCTGGCACGTGGAACAGCATGGCAAAGCCTACGGCCGGTATCGCCGCCAGTATCGCTTGTTTGATAAACAGCATCAGTAACGTCATTACCATAGCCCCCACAGATGACCCAGCCACATGGCAAAGCTCACGCCAACTGCTGCAGAGAGCGTCAGCAAGGAGGCAAAGAACCAACGCGCGATGCCCATATTGATATGCCCTTTAACCAAATCCGACACGGCATTAATTAGCGGAAAACCGGGTATCAGCAGCAGCACCGAAGCGGCTTGTGCAATCTCAGGGTGTCTCCCTAAGTGGAAAGTGGTCGCCACCCCGGCAATCATGGTGGCGACAAAGGCTGTGAGGCAAAAGTTCACCATCGGGCTATGGTGTCGTTTACCCATGCTTTGGCGAAACGCCATCGCACAGCTACTTGCTACAAAGGTGTTCAAGCAGACCGGCAGTGAGCCGCCAAACTGGGCAGCAAAGCTTGCACAAGAGAGCCCTACCATCACCACAATAACCCAGCGCGGGTATTTAAGGGGCACTAGGTTATTTAGGCGCTGCTCCACCTGAGCGGCATCTAACAGGTGCTTCTCGGCCATAATGGTCAACCGCTGCACCTCGCAAACCATCTGCATGTTTAAGCCACGGTCATAGACTCGACGAGTGGTGGTAACGCAGCGCCCAGAGACGCGTCCGGTAATCACTATCGCATTGGCGGTAATCGCCATGTCCACTTGCTCCAGACCTAGACAGGTGCCGAGGCGAATAGAGGTTTCTTCGATTAGCTTGGTTTCTGCGCCATGTTGCATCAGGGTTTGTGCAACCCGCGCGACTAAGCGGCATAACTGGTTTTGCAGATCGCGAGACAGGCTCGGTTCATTGGGAGCCGAGAGGGGTGAGACGTCCATGTGTTCTCCATCGTACTACTCGAGCAAAATATGCTCGAAACAAAAAGGGCCGCGATATGCGGCCCCTTATTCTAACGCTGATAGACGACTTCTACATCATAGTCATCATCATCAAAGTCGTCGTCATCCCAATCATCATCGTCTTCGATGGCAGCTTGTTCGATCTGACTCTTATGGTAATCATCCCACTGGAAGCTGACTTTCTCTTCCTCAGTCAGCTCGTGCTGTACTTCAGGCAAGCTATCCAGGTAATCACCCGCCTGCTTACACAGGTCGGTGGTGCCTTCTTGAGTCAGTGCGGTAATCCTATGGATATCGCCGTCCCACTCCAGTGCGTCAACCACTGATTGGATGATCTCATCGGCTTCTTCTTCGAGCACCAGATCCAGCTTGTTGAATACCAACCAGCGCGGCTTGCCCGCCAAGGCTTCGCTGTACTGCTCAAGCTCATTGAGGATGGTCACCGCATTCTCTGCCGGATCGCTGCCATCGGCAGGTAACACATCCACAATGTGTAACAGCAGGCGACAACGCTCAAGGTGTTTGAGGAAGCGCACACCCAAACCCGCACCGTCGGCAGCACCTTCGATCAAGCCAGGAATATCGGCGATCACAAAGCCACGGTTAGAACCTTGGCGAACCACACCCAAATTCGGGATCAAGGTGGTAAACGGATAATCAGCCACCTTCGGCTTGGCCGCCGATACGCTGCGAATAAAGGTCGACTTACCGGCGTTAGGCAGACCGAGCAGGCCAACATCGGCCAACAGCAGCAGCTCTAGCTTGAGGTTGCGCACCTCACCCGGGGTACCGTTGGTCTTTTTACGCGGCGCACGGTTAGTACTGCTCTTAAAGCGCGTATTGCCTAGGCCGTGATAGCCACCTTTGGCCACCAACAGGCGCTGCTTGTGCTGGGTAAGATCGCCTAGGATCTCGCCGGTATCTTCGTCACGGGCACGGGTGCCCACTGGCACTGACAACTCGATGTCTTTACCACGCTTACCGGTACAGTTACCACCTTGACCGTTCTCGCCACGCTCAGCAGCGTAAAAACGGGTAAAACGGTAGTCGATCAAGGTATTGAGGTTCTCATCAGCGACCAGGTATACACTACCGCCATCACCACCATCGCCGCCGTCGGGCCCACCGCGTGGTACGTACTTTTCGCGGCGAAAGCTAATGACGCCGTTACCGCCATCACCCGCGTCTACTTTAATGACCGCTTCATCTACAAATTTCATGTTCAGGATTCCGCTTACTAACCGGCTTAGACTATCCAGTATAGAAACAAAAAAACCCCGCTTATAGCGGGGCTTTCAGTAAAGTTCGAAGTAATTACTCAGCGTCGATGCTTACGTATTTACGGTTCTTAGGACCTTTAACTTCGAATTTTACTTTACCGTCTGCAGTGGCGAAAAGAGTGTGGTCTTTACCAATGCCTACGTTTGAGCCAGCGTGGAACTTAGTACCACGTTGACGAACAATAATGCTACCCGCTAGAACAGATTCGCCACCGAAGCGCTTAACACCAAGGCGTTTACTTTCGGAATCGCGACCGTTACGAGTACTACCACCAGCCTTTTTGTGTGCCATGAGTGTATTCCCCTAAATTAAGCGTTGATGCCAGTAATGCGAACTTCAGTGTACCACTGACGGTGGCCCTGCTGTTTGCGTGAATGCTTACGACGACGGAACTTAACGATCTTAACTTTATCGCCACGACCATGAGCAACTACTTCTGCAGTTACTTTAGAACCATCAACATAAGGTGCGCCTACTTTTACGTCGTCGCCATTGGCAACAAGTAGCACGTTGTCAAACTCAACGGTTTCGCCAGTTTCAACTTCAAGTTTCTCTAGGCGAACGGTTTGACCTTCGGCAACACGGTGCTGTTTGCCACCGCTTTGGATAACCGCGTACATTTTCAAACTCCGCTATCGCGCCCACTAAATTTGGACGCTTTTAATTCTAAACAATGGCCGCGAATTCTACGGAAAAAGATCACTTCAGGCAAGGGCAAAATGAAAAAAGTTTAATTTTCATCCAAGGCCCTCGATTTTACCGCTCGCAAGCTGTGCAGGCGCTGGTTTTAAGGTAAGATAGCGCCGCGTAAAACACTACGAAAAGCACTACACTTCATTGCATTAACAGCTCCCGGTAGCCTAATAAAAAACTATGAAAATGGACACCATTAAGCAACTTTCTGACGCCGATATGACGGCAGTGAACGAGCTCATCTACCAAGAGCTGTCTTCAGATGTTGCATTGATCAACCAGATTGCGGTCTACATCGTTAACAGTGGTGGCAAAAGGATCCGTCCGCTACTTACCGTATTGGCAGCCCAAGCCATGCAAGTCAGCAGCGATCACCACATCAAGCTGGCCGCCATCATCGAATTTATCCACACCTCCACACTGCTACACGATGATGTGGTAGATGAATCGGCGCTGCGTCGCGGCAAAGACACCGCCAATGCCCGCTTCGGTAATGCAGCTAGCGTACTGGTGGGTGACTTCCTCTACTCGCGCTCGTTCCAGCTGATGACCCAGCTGCGAAACTTAAAGGTGATGGATATCCTGGCAGACGCCACCAACGTGATAGCCGAGGGTGAGGTAATGCAGTTAATTAACTGTAACGATCCCGATACCACCGAAGCGCGCTATTTCGACGTGATCTACTGCAAAACCGCCAAACTTTTTGAAGCGGCTACCCGCTTAGCGGCAGTACTCGCCGAAAAAGATCCCGCCATTGAGCAGGCAATGGCCGACTATGGTCGTTACCTCGGCACTGCCTTCCAGCTGATGGATGACATCTTGGACTACACAGCGGACCAAGCTGAGATGGGCAAACAGCAAGGCGATGACTTGGCTGAAGGCAAGCCAACCCTGCCACTTATCTATGCCATGGGTAAAGCAGAGCCTGAGCAAGCGCAGCTAATTCGCAACGCCATCGAGCAAGGTGACGGCCGCGATCAACTCGACGCCATCCTAACAATCCTTGAGCAGACCAAGGCGCTGGACTACTGCCGCGAGCGTGCCTATCAAGAAGCCCTCAAGGCGGTAGAGTCGCTAGCGGTACTGCCTGAGAGTGAGGCCAAACAAGCGTTGATCTCACTGGCGTACATTGCCGCTGACCGGCAAGCTTAGCCTCGCGCGTCAAACGTTAGATAATCAGCGCACACCAATAAAAAAGGCTGCCCAAGGCAGCCTTTTTTGATCCCGCTATTCCTTATGCTTCAGCAAAAGGATGGCGCAGGATAATGGTCTCATTGCGGTCAGGTCCGGTAGAGATGATATCTACAGGCACTTCCAGCAGCTCTTCGATGCGAGCTATATAAGCCAATGCAGTTGCAGGTAGCTGTTCGCGCTCGGTCACACCAAAGGTGTTGTCAGACCAACCAGCCAAGCTCTCATAAACAGGCGTTACCTTTTCGTAATCGTCTGCAGACATTGGCGGTACGTCAACCACAGTGCCATCTTCCAGCTGGTAGCCGGTGCACAGTTTGATCTCTTCAAGACCATCCAGTACGTCCAGCTTAGTCAGGCATAGGCCCGACAAGCTGTTGATCTGCACTGCGCGGCGCATTGCTACGATGTCCAACCAACCACAACGGCGTTTACGGCCAGTGGTTGCGCCGAACTCGTGGCCTTTCACACCAAGATGCTCGCCGACTTCGTCATCCAACTGGGTTGGGAATGGGCCAGCGCCAACACGGGTAGTGTAAGCCTTGGTAATACCCAGCACGTAGTCCACGTGGCGAGGACCGAAGCCGCTACCAGTGGCAACACCGCCAGCGGTGGTGTTAGACGAGGTTACATACGGGTAAGTACCGTGGTCGATGTCCAGCAGCGTGCCTTGAGCACCTTCGAACATGATTGAGTCACCGCGACGACGGGCTTTGTCCAGCAAATCGGTAACGTCTTGTACCATTGCGGTCAAGGTCGGTGCCATCTCACGCATCTGCTCGAGGACTTCCTCGTAGCTAACGCTAGGCGCGTCGTAGTAGTGGTTCAGCTGGAAGTTATGGTATTCCATGACTTCTTTTAGCTTGGCAGCGAACTTGTCCATATCGAACAGATCACCAACGCGCAGGCCACGACGAGAAACCTTGTCTTCGTACGCTGGGCCAATACCACGACCGGTGGTACCGATGGCGTTCTTACCGCGGGCTTTCTCACGGGCTGCATCAAGTGCAACGTGATAAGGCAGGATCAGCGGGCAAGCTTCGCTCAGAACCAAGCGCTCTTTCACTGGTACACCACGCTGTTCCAGCATGGTCATCTCTTTGAATAGCGCGTCTGGAGCCAATACCACGCCGTTACCAATTACACAGGTAACATTTTCGCGAAGTACGCCAGATGGAATTAGGTGGAGTACGGTTTTTTCACCGTCGATGACAAGGGTATGGCCTGCATTGTGGCCACCTTGGTAGCGCACCACATAGGCCGCTTTGTCGGTAAGTAGGTCAACAATCTTGCCCTTACCTTCGTCTCCCCATTGGGAGCCGAGAATGACTACGTTTTTTCCCATTGTGTTTTCTGCGTTAGTTAAAAAGCGATTCTATCAGAAATCGGGTTTACAAAGGGAGCCCGTTATACAGATTTTCACGCTTTAGGTCAAAGATTAATCACAACTAACAAGGTTATACTAAGGGCGCAAAAAGTCATCCCTAAGCGACGAAAAGACTCGGGAGACTGCTGGGAAAGGTAGTCTAACCAAGCCTTGTAGCGGTTCGGGAACAGCGCAGGCATGGCACCTTCGATAAGCAAAATAAAGGCAATTACAGTCAGTATTAGTGTCATAAAAAAACCCGGCACGCGGCCGGGTCCTCTGCATTCATCAGTGCTTAGCGCGACTGCTTCATAAACTGGAAGAACTCGCTGTCAGGTTCAAGCACCATCACATCGCTGCCAGTATCGAAGGCCTTGCGGTAGGCTTCCAGGCTTCGCCAGAACTGATAGAACTCGGCATTGGCTTGGTAAGCATTCGCATAGATGTTGGCCGCTTCCGCATCACCTTCACCGCGCATCTCGCGAGCACGCTTGTCAGCGTCAGCCAGCAACACACTGACCCGGCGATCAACGTTAGCACGGATGATTTCAGCCTGCTCCTGACCTTCCGAGCGATGCTCTTTGGCCACAGCTAGACGCTCAGCGCGCATCCGTTGGAAGATGCTGTTGCTGACTTCGTCAGGCAGGTTGATCTGCTTAATCCGTACATCACGCACTTCGATACCAATCTCAGACGAGCGAGCCATGCGTAGCAGCGCATCTTCCATCACCTTGCCACGCTCACCGGAGACGATTTCGCGAATGGTGCGCGAACCAATCTCTGAACGCAGGCCGTTATTGATCTTCCGTTGTAGCAGTGATTCAGCTTGTAGGAAGGAGCCACCAGTTGAGAGGTAAAAACGTGAGAAATCGGTGATTCGCCACTTCACGTAGGAATCGATGATCAAGTCTTTCTTCTCAGAGGTCACAAAGCGGTCAGCGTTGCCATCCAAGGTTTGGATACGTGCATCCAGTATCCGCACCGAGTCGATAAACGGTACCTTAAACTGCAGGCCGGGCTCATATACGCGAGTATCGCCGTTCGAATCACGTTTCACCTTGCCGAACTGGACCACGATGCCGCGTTCGCCTTCTTGCACCACGAACACCGAGGAGAAACCCACTAGCAGCACTGCAATCAGTGCAAAGATAGATAGTTGTTTCATGCTTAGTTTCTCCCTGAAGAACGTTCTGAGCTACGGCCAGTGCTGCTGCGCGTTGGCTCTGAGCCAAAGTTGTCTTGGCTGATCCCACTACTGCGAGAGCTGGAGCTCGAAGAAGCGCTGCTGCCCGAACTACGGGTTTCCCCGGGAACTAACTTGTCTAGCGGCAAGTACATCATGGAGTTGTTGTTTTGCGCATCAACTAACACCTTACTGGTGTTGCCATACACTTGCTCCATGGTCTCCAAATACAGACGGTTGCGCGTCACTTCAGGGGCAGCTTCATATTCAGGTAGCAGCTGAACAAAGCGAGATACCTCACCCTGTGCTTTCAGTACCACTTGTTCTTTATAAGCTTGAGCTTCTTGCTCAATACGCTGAACCCGGCCACGGGCACGCGGTTCAATCTCACGCTCATAGGCTTCGGCTTCACGGATGTAGCGCTGCTCATCCTCTTGCGCGGCAATCGCATCATCGAAGGCATCTTTCACTTCTTCCGGCGGACGCGCTGGCAAGAAGTTCACATCGATAATCGATACACCCATGTCGTATGGAGCAATGATCTCTTCAATCAGCTCCCAAGTTTGGCTACGCACAACTTCACGACCGGTGGTCAGGATGTCATCCATACTGGTGTGACCCACCACATAACGCAGAGCGCTGTCGGTGGCTTGAGCCAAGCTGTCATCCGGTGCAGTCACGCTGAACAGGTACTTGGCAGAGTCGGTCACACGGTACTGAACGTCCATCTCAACCCGCACTACGTTTTCGTCTTCGGTCAGCATAAAGCCAGACGCTGGCAACGAGCGGATCGTTTCTACGTCGACTGGAATCACATCTTGAACGAAGGTGGCTTTCCAGTTCAGACCCGGCTCAACCGGCCCGGCTTCCTGGTTGTAGCGACCAAAGGTCAACTTAACCCCACGCTCTGCTTCTTTGATGGTGTAAAAGCCGCTTGCGACCCAAATCACCAACAAGATCACCGCGATGATACTAATACCAAAGCCACCCACGCCGCCTCCCGGCACCGAGGGTTTCTTGCCACCACCGAGGATCCCTCCCAGGCTGCGGTTTAGCTTCTTGAACACTTCGTCCAAATCAGGCGGACCCTGATTCTTATTGTTATTGCCCCAAGGGTCGCGGTCACCGCCACCTTTGTTGCCAGGCTCGTTCCAGGCCATCTGTGTCTCCAGAATTTAAGGGTTAATGCTACTCACTAATGAGTAATGTACTTTTCGAGCTGATAATCAAATTGTTTGTCCAGGCGCTGCCATTCCACGGCAGGTACCCGCACATCGACCAAGCTGTTGCCACTTTCATCAATAGCCTCGTTATCTACGCAGTCTAACTGATATAAACGGCTTCGCAAACGCCCTTCAGCGGGCGGAATACGCAACTGATGAGTCACCATGCTACCGGACAAGCGCTCACTAATCGCTTGATATAAAAGGGGCAGTCCATCACCACTGAGGGCTGACAACCACACCTTCTGTGGCACACCATCCTCGTCTCGCTCAATCCGAGGAGCTTGATCCGGATGCTGGTCGACCTTGTTGAACACCAACATGGTAGGAACCTCGTTGGCCTCAATTTCTTCTAATACGATGTCAACCTGCTCAATGTTCTCTGCCATCCGCTCATCGGCGCAATCGACCACATGTAACAGCAGATCAGCCTCGCGGGTTTCGGTCAGGGTTGCTTTAAACGCCGCAACCAGATCATGGGGAAGGTGACGAATAAATCCAACGGTATCCGCCAGGATCACTTTGCCCACATCGTCGATATCGATCTTTCGCAACGTAGGGTCGAGGGTGGCAAACAGTTGGTCTGCGGCATACACCTCGGAGGTGGTGATCCGGTTAAACAGGGTGGATTTTCCGGCGTTGGTATAGCCGGCCAGAGATACGGTAGGGATCTCGGCGCGCTGGCGGGCTCGGCGCCCTTGCTCACGCTGCTTTCCGACCTTTTCGAGGCGCTGCAAGATCTGCTTGATGCGCGCTCTAAGTAAACGTCGGTCAGTTTCCAGCTGTGTCTCACCCGGGCCACGTAGACCAATACCGCCTTTTTGGCGCTCTAGGTGCGTCCAACCGCGAATCAATCGGGTAGACATATGACGCAACTGCGCTAACTCAACCTGCAACTTACCCTCGTGGGTACGCGCACGCTGAGCAAAAATATCCAGAATCAGAGTGGTACGATCTAATACCCTTGCTTCGCAGAGGGCCTCCAGATTACGTTCCTGCGCAGGCGATAACGCGTGGTTGAAAATGACCACATCCGCCTGCTGGCTTTTCACGTACTCGGCAATTTCTTCCGCTTTACCCGCCCCAACAAAGTACTTGGGGTGGGGAGCAACACGACTTCCTGTAACCGTTGCAACGGCGTTAACCCCCGCAGAACCGACTAACATCTTCAGTTCCTGCAGATCCTCACGCTCATCCTCGTCTGTAAAATTAACATGTACAAGAATGGCCTGTTCACCTGCTTCATAACGGTCAAACAAGCTAATTTACTCCTTGGTATCGCAGTGGCCGAATACCACTGAGATAACTACTCTTCGTTATTTTCGTTTGGAGCCGGGGTGTGGTGAGATACAGCACGCGCTGGTACAACGGTGGAGATTGCGTGCTTGTAAACCATTTGGCTCACAGTGTTTTTCAGAAGGATTACGAATTGATCGAACGACTCGATTTGCCCCTGAAGCTTAATGCCGTTTACTAAGTAAATCGAAACGGGAATACGCTCACGTCGTAGCGCATTCAAAAACGGGTCTTGTAAAGACTGCCCTTTCGCCATTTTATTATTTCCTTTGTTGTTATCTGTCACTGATTAAGTGGCTAAACTTCCCTCGCCAGTATATACCAGTAAGGTGGTTGCTTATAGCGCCATTTTCAAGTTTAACTCAGTGAATTTATGATTATTTTATCGTTTTGAGTTGCGTTACTGTCAAGCCAGTTCAGCTCTGACCAGCCATTCAGCCAGTTCATTTGTTTCTTTGCTAACTGCCTGGTTGCGACCACCCCGCGGAAGATCATCTCCTGATAATCCAGCTCGCCGTGCAGGTAATTCCACATCTGTCGATACCCCACACAACGCATCGAAGGCAGGCTTAGATCCAAATCGCCACGATCTATTAAGGCTTGCACCTCATCGGCGAAGCCCTGCTCTAGCATCAAGTGGAAACGCTGCTCGATGCGCTGATGCAATACCTCTTTCTCACTCGGCGCAATCGCGAACTGATGAAAACGATAGGGCAGCTGTTTAGGCGGCTCGGCCTGTAATGCGCTCAAGCTCTTGCCCGTCAAACGATATACCTCAATGGCGCGCATCAGCCGCTGCTTGTCGTTAACATTGATTCGGGCCGCGCTAGCAGGGTCGATACGCTGCAACTCTTCATGGAGAGACTGCCACCCTTGCTCATCGCCTTGCTGGATGATTTGCTCACGCAGCGCGTCATCGGCCGCTGGCAACTCGGCGATCCCTTCAATTAGAGACTTGAAGTAGAGCATAGTTCCCCCGACCAACAGTGGGACCTTACCCGCTCGGTGAACCCGCTCTATTTCACGCAGCGCGTCGCTACGAAAATCAGCCGCAGAGTAAACCTCTGTAGGGTCGCAGATATCAATCAGGGCATGAGGTGCCAAGGCCTGCTCTTCAGCATTGGGCTTGGCGGTACCAATGTCCATGCCACGGTAGATCAGGGCCGAATCGACACTGATCAGCTCTGCGCCCAGCTTTTGGTGTAACTCAATCGCCAACGCGGTTTTGCCCGATGCGGTAGGTCCCATCAGGCAAATCACTGGCAGCGAAGCATTCATATTAGAAACTCTTAATATATTCGGTGAGGTCAACCGGCTTGCTTAAGCGGCCCGCCATGGCCGACCACTCCTCGGTATCGAACTGTTGCACCAAGTGTAGGACTTGCTGCCACTCTTTGACATGGTGGGTACTGGCGCAGCAGCTAAGCAGCGCGTCTAGTACCAACTCGGGCTGTTGCCAGCTCCCTTCCGCCTGACCTTCCATCAGCTCAAAGAACTGCGGCAGCGCATGGCTAAAGTCACAACGGCGCACCAACTTAGGCACTTCACACAGACTGACTTTTTTAGCTGTCGACGGCCTTAGCACCAAGCCCAAGCGCTTAAGCGCCTCGCTCTGCTGTTCGATAAGCGCGATATGGCCAGCACTTAAGTTTAGTTGTAGCGGCAACAGCAAGGGGAGCCGTTGCAGGCCTTGCGGCCACTGGGCCAAGGCCTGTTTACGCCAAACATTGGTCTGCAGGGCATTCACATTCCACAGCTCCAACTCCCCCGCCCGCTCGGCAAGCAGATAACCTTGCTCTTGCAGGTACAAGGGGCGCAAGCTGGTCGATGGTTCCATGGAAGCAACATTGCTGTCAGGCTGTGCCGATACAGCAACGGTGGGGTCATCGGCATGTTCTTTGGCAAATGAGGCGCTGCGGTCCATCCACTGATGGTAGGCCTGATGCTGTTCTTGCACCGCCGGGCGCAGCGGGCTGCGGTAGTCATGACTGCCTCCCGCACTCCCACCGGATGAGGCTGAAGTTGGAGAGCGACCACTTGAGTCAGCGCGAGGCTCGCCTGCGCTCTGATAGCTATGCTGCGGTGAATAGCTGTGCTCACCGCTCAATGAATGTGAACTCGCGGCTGGAGAGTCTGACTGTGCAGCACCGTCGCTATCTTGCTCGGGCGCCCACTGAGACGCTAGATTCGGTTGCTGGGCAGCACCCAAGGTCTGCGCCAATACCCGTACGATGTAGTCGTGAACCAAGCGAGCCTGATGGAAACGCACCTCGTGCTTGGCCGGGTGAACGTTTACATCCACCTGCGAATGCGGCAGCTCCAGATACAGTACGTAAGCCGGGTGAGAGTCTTCTGCTATATGGCCCGCATAGGCTTGGCGAATGGCGTGCTGGATCAGCTTATCGCGCATCATCCGGCCATTTACATAAAAATACTGCTGGTCGTTTTGGGCACGCGCAGCGTCGGCCAGGCCGAGCCAACCTGTTAGCTGCAGCTGGTCATGTTGGTTCTCGAGATAGAGGCAATGCTCGGTAAAGCCCTTACCCAAGGCCGAGGCAATCCGGCGCAGTTGGCGGGGCTGATCCGGTGCAATCCGATACTGGCGCATCGTCTTGCCGTTGTGTTTTAGGCTTAGCGCCACATCAAAACGGCTCAGCGCCAAACGCTTTAACAGCTCATCGATATGGGCAAACTCAGTTTTATCGGTGCGCAGAAACTTACGCCGCGCCGGGGTATTGTAGAACAGGTCCAGCACCTCAAGCGACGAACCGGGTGGATGCGCCGCTGGCTGCAGATCCACCTGCATTTCGCGGCCATGGGCGCGCGCCTGCCAAGCCTGCTCTTGATCGATTGGGCGAGAGGTCAAGGTCAGTCGGGATACCGAGCTGATACTGGCCAGCGCTTCGCCGCGAAAACCGAGGGTAGCGATGCTCTCTAAGTCATCGATACAGGCAATCTTACTGGTGGCGTGGCGGCTAAGCGCCAACTCAAGTTCGGCCTTGGCGATGCCCTTGCCGTTGTCGCGAATAAGGATCCGCTTGGCACCGCCCTTATCGATCTCCACATCGATACGGGTAGCCCCAGCATCCAGGCTGTTCTCGATAAGCTCTTTGACCACCGAGGCTGGCCGCTCGACCACCTCACCGGCCGCAATCTGGTTGGCCAGCTGCGCCGGCAGGATCTGAATACTCATACTAGCTACTTGGAATGACCAGCACCTGGCCGATGCGCAGCGAGTCCGAGCTAAGGTTATTGGCGCGCTTAAGGCCCGCCACGCTTACCTTGTAGCGCTGCGCTAACACCGACAGCGACTCACCACGCTGCACAGTGTGTTTGCGCTCAGCATGGCGCATCGCGTACAGCGTGCCCGCTGGAGGCTGGCGACGGTAGTGCTGCTTGATACCGGCCACGATCGCCTTGGCGATGCGCTCTTGGTAGTTGCCGTCACGCAGGTTCTTCTCTTCGCCGGGGTTGGTGATAAAGCCCGCCTCGACCAGTACCGAGGGAATATCTGGCGACTTGAGCACCGCCAAACTAGCGTGCTCCGGCTTTTTCTTATGCAAGTGAGCCACTTTGCCCAACTCACGCAGGATTTCGGTGGCCGCAGAGTAGGCGGTATTCATCGAATAATCTTTTTGCATATCTACCAAGGCAAAGTTCAGATGGGCATCACCACCCACCGAGCCCATCACCTCGCCCACGCCACCGAGTAATTCAGACTGGACCTCATGGTCCTCAATATGCCGCCCCACCTCAGATTTGGCGCGGCCTGCCGACACCACCCACACCGACGCGCCTCGCGGCTGCGGGGTTGAGAAGCCATCGGCATGAACCGACACCAAGAAGTCGGCGCGGTGCTTGCGGGCGATCTGCGAGCGGCGATTAAGGTTTACATAGTAATCACCGGTGCGGGTTAACACGCCTTTAAGGCCCGGCTCTTGATTCAATAGGCGGACGACTCGCTTGGAGATCGCCAACGTAATCCCTTTTTCGTAGGTACGCTTGGGACCAATTGCCCCGGGATCTTCGCCGCCATGGCCCGGATCGATGGCAATCACGATGTCGCGATCACCAGTGAGCTGTTGGGTACTCTGGGTCTTGGCAACTTGCTGTTGCTCCTGCGCCACCCGTTGCTCACCTTTTTTATCCGGCAGGTCGATCACCAACCGGTGGCCATAGCTACCGGTAGGCTTGAGAGGAAACACCACAGGCTTCACCGATTGGCCCAGCTCAATCACCAAGCGGTAGTCTTGTTTTGCTTTGGGGGTACTCGGGCGTAGCTTCTTCACCAGGTTGCCGCTGAGCGATACCTTGGCCAAGTCCACTTGCATTTGGGTGTTGCTCAGATCGAGCACCAAGCGATGCGGATTGCTCAGATTGAAGTAGCTGTAGTCGGCCGCCGAAGACAAATCCAACACTAAGCGGGTGTTCTCCGGCCCAGCCCATACACGGATCCCCGACACCTTGTTGGCTAGCGCGTTGGCGCTAACCAGCATCAACATCAGAGGAAAAACCCAAAACCACTTAGCTTTCATCATTGTCCATTCGTGTTACGACTTCGCGCCCAATATCACTTTGGGCAGCCACTTCTGCGACCCGTTGCTCACCTTGATAGCTTAGGGTAACAATCAGATCAGCCTCGGGCAGGAACCCCAGGCCTCGTTCAGACCACTCCACCAAACACTGGCAGTCATCGGCAAAATAGTCACGAATGCCGATAAACTCCAACTCTTCTGGGTCAGCCAAGCGGTAGAGATCGAAATGATGCACCCGCCACTGGCCGAGCTGATAGGGCTCAACCAAGGTGTAAGTGGGGCTCTTTACCTGGCCTTGGTGACCGCGGCCTTGGATAAACCCGCGGCTAAGGGTAGTTTTCCCCGCGCCGAGCTCACCGTTGAGGTAGATAACACAGGCGCTATCGCAGGCCGCTGCAAGTTGTCTTCCGAGGTCAACAGTGGCCTCGGCATCACTAAGAAAAGTCTGCCAATTCATCTCGTTACTATTGGGGATTCACTAATTGCCGCACATAAGGCATCAGATCGGACGCGAGCAGGCCACGCTGTCCCTGCTCGGCTGCTAGATCTGCCGCCATACCATGAATGGTCACGCCTATGCAGGCAATATCAAATAGGTCTATCGACTCAGCAAACTGAGCCAGCAAACCGCCGATTATACCAGACAATACATCGCCCATCCCACCTGAAGCCATGCCGGGATTACCGGCACTGCTGATACGCACCCGGCCATTGTCGCCAGCGATGATAGTACCGGCGCCTTTAAGCACGCAAATACCACCAAAACTTTGCTGGATGTTACGCGCGGCAGTGATGCGGTCGTCCTCAATCTCAGCCACCGAGCAGGCCAACAAGCGAGCCGCTTCCGCGGGATGCGGGGTGAGGATCCAGTTGCCCCGCCATTTGGGCATCTTGGTCAGTAGGTTCAGGCCATCGGCATCGACCAGCAGAGGGAAATCGCGCTCCAAACAGGCGGTCAGCAGCTCACTGGCCCATTCGTCGGTGTCGAGGCCCGGGCCGATTACCGCGGTATTGGCCTTATCCAGCAAGTTCGCCAGCAAGGTTTGCTCGCCAGATTCGATACCCGCTACCATCAGCTCGGGTCGACCAGAGAGTACCGATTTTTGATGCTCGCTGCGGGTTAGGATGTTGACCAGACCGGCACCGCTGCGCAGGCTGGCTTCACCCGCTAAACGAATGGCGCCGGGCATACCGATGTTACCGCCCAAGATAGCCACTCGGCCAAAGTTACCCTTGTGGGCTACCGGTGAGCGGGGTTTAAGCAAGCTAAACAGCGACTCAGGGTTAATCCGCTCCACACAGGTTTTGTTCTGCTCTTCAAACGCCGCGTCCAGTCCAAGGCCCGCAAACACCAGCTCGCCGACTACCGCAGCCGCTAGGCCGGTAAACAGACCCTGCTTGGCCGCGATAAAGGTGACCGTGCAGTCGGCCATCATCACTGACTCGCGCGGCTTGCCGGTGTTACCACAAAGACCTGAAGGCAGGTCAATCGCCAGCACCGGGGTATCCACCGAGTTGGCCTTCTCGATCAGTTGCTTGTAAGGCTCTCTCACCTCACCGTTGGCGCCAGTGCCAAGCAGACCATCGACGATCACATCGCTGTGCCACTCGGCCCATTGGGCACTTTCTGCCTCGCCGCCATCGGCCAGCCAGTTATCGCGCGCTGTAGCAGCTTGCTCAGGAAGGCGCTCTGGGTCGCCCACCTCTACTACCTGCACCTGTAGCCCTGCCGCTTGGGCGAGGCGTGCCACCACATAGGCATCACCACCGTTGTTTCCGCCGCCGGCCAGCACCAAGATCTGTTTTGCCTCGGGCCAGCGGGTGGTCAAGGTCTCGAATACTGCCTTGCCGGCCAACTCCATTAACGCAGCTAAACTGATATCATGCTGCTCGGCTAACTTAGCCTCTTGGTCTTTTACTAACTCGGCCCGCCACACGCTATATGGTAGGCTTGCACTGAGGTTTCCCTGCATTTGCGCCATGAATAATCCATCCGAAATAGACTTAAAAAAGCTGGTTCAACATATCAAGCATACTGGTGAAGCGCTAGGCTTTCAGCAGATCGGCATAGCAGATGTGGATCTCAGTCAACATCACCAACAGCTCGATAAATGGCTGGCCGAAGGCTGCCACGGCTCAATGGATTGGATGGCGCGTAACACCGAACTGCGCAAGCACCCCGAACAGCTACACCCCGGTACCATGCGGGTCATCTCGGTCAGGCTCGACTACCTGCCAGAAGACGCGCGCTTCGCCCAGTCACTCTCAAGCAGCAAACAGGCCTATATCAGCCGCTACGCGCTTGGTCGCGATTACCATAAGCTGATGCGCAAACGCTTGAAGCAACTGGGACAAGCCATCAGCGAGTATTGCCAGACCCAGTTACATCTGCGTCCTTTTGTCGACTCAGCGCCAGTATTAGAGCGCCAGTTGGCCGGCAAGGCCGGACTCGGCTGGCAGGGAAAACACAGCCTGCTGATCAACCCTAAGGCGGGCTCTTGGTTCTTCTTGGGCGAGCTGTTTGTCGACCTGCCTTTGCCGGTCGATCAGCCCATCGATGAGCAGTGTGGCGAATGTGTGGCCTGCATGACCATCTGCCCGACCGGTGCGATTGTCGCCCCCTATAAGATTGACGCCCGTCGCTGCATCTCGTATTTAACCATCGAGCACGCTGGCAGCATTCCCGAAGAGTTGCGCCCGCTGTTGGGCAATCGCATCTACGGCTGTGATGACTGCCAGCTGGCCTGCCCATGGAACCGCGAGTCCTCAGTCAGCCAAGAGCAGGATTTTCAGGTTCGCGCCCAACTCGAGCAAAAGAGCTTAGTAGAGCTGTTTAGCTGGGATGAAGCCACCTTCCTCAAAGCCACTGAAGGCTCGGCCATTCGCCGGATTGGCCATATTCAGTGGCAGCGTAACCTGGCCGTTGCCATGGGCAACGCCGAGTTCGACGAGCAGATTTTGCAGGTATTAAACCAAGCCAATAGCCAAGACGAGATGCTTGATGAACACATCCAATGGGCCATCAAGCAGCACCAAGGCAAAGCGGCCTTGGCCAGAAAAACTCAGCGCTTGATCCGTATTGTCAAAAAAGGCCTGCCCCGAGACGCCTAGGCGGAGTGTAAACTTAACTTTACTAAACGCTATTTCCGACGATTCCCCGCCAGCTCTACATTCTCAAAAGCAGATTAACAAGCAATCCAGCAAAGCTTTGGTGTTCAGCTATAACTATAAAAGCCATCAGGCAGAGAAGTGATGCGGAGGTAACGTTATGGCGATGAAGAGTTCCAAAGAGTTTGCAACGTGGTTGATCAATCGTTTTGGTCAGCAGCTCGAAGGCGTGGTGATTACCCGTGATGACCTTAAAGCACTCTCTGGCCGACAAAACCTACGGCCGGATTTTGTTGCTGACGTTCACTCGGAGTTAAGCCACCATGGCTTGGGCTTTGTAGCGGACCGACTCCGGGCAAACTACTACTTTTTCTACCTACCCAAGGTGTACTGGAAAGACGTGGCCGACCGCTACGCTGAAGACGAACCACAAAATATCCTACCGCTAAAACCATCCAGCGCCTCCCGACAAGGGTAACTTCATAGTCTTGCCGTTTGCTAGCCCGCAAAGCTGGCATTCCATCTGCTTACTCCTTACCCTGTAAGCAGATTGGATTTACCTAGTAAGCATTTACCTAGTAAACATAGGAATACTATGAGAATTCTTGGAGTTGATATTGGTGGCACCGGGATCAAAGGCGCCATCGTAGATAGCGTTAGCGGCGAGCTGCTCAGTGAACGCCACCGCATCCCCACCCCCCAACCGGCTACACCCAATGCCGTGGCAGATACCCTGAAACAGCTGGTCGATCACTTTGAGTGGCGTGGGCCAGTGGGGTGCGGCTTTCCAGCAACTGTGCACCATGGGGTGGCTCAAACGGCGGCCAATATCGACAAATCTTGGATTGGCACTAATGCGGCAGCTCTATTTTCCGCCGCCACTGGCTGTAACTGCGTGGTGGTAAACGATGCCGACGCCGCCGGCGTAGCTGAAATGGCTTTCGGTGCGGGGCAAGATCGCAGCGGGGTGGTGATACTGATTACCGTGGGCACCGGCATTGGCACGGCGGTGTTTGTTAACGGAGAACTGTTGCCCAACACTGAACTGGGCCACCTGCTATTGGGCGACACCGTTGCCGAGCACTATGCCAGCGCCCGAGTGCGCGAACAGCAAGATCTGAGCTGGAAGAAGTGGGGCAAACGCTTTAATACCTACCTGCAACGCCTCGAGTTCTTGTTCTCTCCCGACTTGATGATCATCGGCGGTGGGGCCAGCAAGAAGTTCGACAAATACGTGGAGCAGTTTGAGGTGAAATCCGAGGTGGTTCCCGCCCAAGGGCTCAACCAAGCGGGTATTGTTGGCGCAGCCATGTACGCCCTCCACGAATTCGGTGACGACTCGAATAACTGAGCGCTAGCTCAGAACAGCGCCTGACAGATAGGCTTTGCGCAAGGTCTCGGGAAAACGCTCGATGGTGTATCGCAGTAGTTCCCGAGGCAAGCTGGCAAGATTGGCTTTGAGAAACGCCTCGACTGATGCTTGATCGCGCTTGGCTAACTCCCTGAGCATCCAGCCTACCGCCTTGTGCATCAGCGGATGTGGATGATGTTTAAAACGCTCGGCCAGCTGCAAGGTCAGCGCGCTATCCCCTTGGCGGATATAGTGCCAGCTACTAACCATCGCCATCCGCTGACTCCAAAGCAGCGGGTCGGAGGCAAAGCGTACAAGCAACGCGATGTCTTGATGCGTCCAAACATAGGGCCCCAAGATATATGGGCATGAGCAATCCACCAGATCCCAGTTATTCACCCAGCGCCGCTTCTCCCAGTAAACAGCAATAATGCGCTCACACTCCTCCGCCGAGCCCCGCTTAAACAAGCTCACCAGATTCACCAAGGCCAGCTGGCGCTGCTCATGCCATGGCGACTCCAATAGCTGTGCGCTGTCGGTGATAGTCAGAGGGTAATGCTTGGCGACTAAACGAATATTCGGCACCCGCACCCCGAGAAAGCAATCCCCCTCGCCATAGCCTCCGGCTTGGGCCTGAAAGAACTTGGGATAATGCGCGGCCTTCTCAGGTTCGATGTATTGCTCAAGCGCCTGACAGGCTTGTTGAATGGCTGACATAGCTAACAGCTCGGGCGAAAAGTGATGAACGCTATGGTGGAGGATCGAGAAATACCCGTCAATCGAGAACGAAAAAAGCCCCGTTGTTTCCAACGGGGCTTTCGATTTGGAGCGGCACACGAGGTTCGAACTCGTGACCTCAACCTTGGCAAGGTTGCGCTCTACCAGCTGAGCTAGTGCCGCTTTATCTGTTTGCT
>NZ_AUBY01000034.1 GCF_000429485.1 Aliagarivorans marinus DSM 23064
CTTGATTGTAAAGGTTCCGCCAAAGCTGAGTGTTTCCAAGCTGATGGGGGCGCTAAAAGGGAAGATAGCTCTGAAGCTATTCAACAAGTTTCCGTACTTGAGGAAGAACAAGCTTTGGGGCAACCACTTTTGGCAGCGAGGGTATTTCGTAGATACTGTGGGTATTAACGAAGAAATCATACGCCGATATGTAAGACATCAAGAGAAAGTTGAGCGTCAAGAGCAAGGTGAGTTGGCGCTGCACTAGACAAAGGCCCCCTTCGAGGGGGCTCATTCAAAGCCACCTTCTTTAGAAGGTGGATATTTACACCCAAAGCGATAGCCGCTCCATGCTAAGCGGGAGTAGTCGAATGAGGCCCTTCTCTTTCACACCTACTCTATATTTATCAAGGTCACGTAGCACTTTCTCCATCGCTTCTTCAATCTTCGCTTCTTACCCGAATTAGTGATCGAAATATATTCCCATCGGTTATAAAACAGCCCGTTTTATTCTTTATTCCGCCCTATATCACTTGGTTAAACTAGGGCTAATTTCATTCTGGGACCGAAACCATGTTGTTAAAGGATCTATCACCGTTAGCCAGTCCGTTGAGCGAGCCTCAGCTCAAGGCACTGCAACAGGCCACCGCCGAACTTAGCCCAGCGCAAGCTGCTTGGGTAAGTGGTTATCTCTATGGCGTTTCTCAAAATACCGATGTGGCAGTGCAGCCTGCAGCAGCGCCAGCTTCCAAACTGACAATTCTCTATGCCTCACAGACCGGTAACGCCAAGGGCGTGGCCGAAGAGCTACTTGATAGCGCTCAGCAACAAGGCATCAGTGCAGAATTGTTTAACGTAGCTGACTACAAGCCGAAGAACCTTAAGCAAGAGACTCACTTGCTGATTGTGTCTAGTACCAACGGCGAGGGTGAGCCACCCGATGACGCACTGGCCTTCCACGAGTTCCTGGCATCTAAGAAAGCCCCTAAACTGCCGAACTTGAAATACAGCGTGCTGGCCTTGGGTGACTCCAGCTATGAGTTTTTCTGCCAAACAGGTAAAGACTTTGATGAGCGCTTGGCAGCCTTAGGCGCCGAGTGTGTGGTGCCGCGTGTCGACTGTGATGTGGATTACGATGATGACGCAGCCGCTTGGGGTAAGAGCGCGCTAGCTAAAGTGCAGGAGACCTTAGAGCAGGCCTCTGCCTCCGTGGTAACGCTGCCGGTCGCTGGTGCTAGCAGCCATAACTTTAGCAAGAAGAATCCGTTGGAAGCTGAGCTGGGCCTTTCACAGAAGATTACCGGTCGTGATTCGGCTAAAGATGTGCGCCACGTAGAAATCGACTTGGGTGATTCTGGGTTGACCTACCAGCCGGGTGATGCACTGGGTGTGTGGTTTGACAATGACCCTGCCTTGGTTGCACAGATCCTGCAGCGTTTGGAGTTAGACGGTGCCAGCGAAGTGAGTGTCGGTGAAGAGACCTTGTCTTTGGAGCAAGCGCTGATTACTAAACTAGAGCTGACCCAAACCCCGGGTAACTTTGTGGAGTTCTGGGCTGAACTGTCAGGCAGCAAAAAGCTACAGAAGATCTGCGCCGATAAAGATGCGCTGCGTGAGTATGCCGCCAATCATCAGGTGATTGATGTATTGCTGGAGAAGAAGGCCAAGCTGGACCCTCAACAGCTGGTGGATGCGCTGCGCAAACTGAGCCCTCGCCTCTACTCGATTGCCTCTAGCCAAAGCGAAGTGGACAGCGAGGTTCACCTCACCGTGGGGGTGGTGCGCTATCAACAGGGCGAGCAGGACCGTTTAGGCGGTGCCTCGGGCTTCTTGGCCGAGCGTGCTGAAGATGCTGCAAACGTGCGAGTGTTCGTTGAGCACAACGACAACTTCCGCCTACCCGCTGACTCTAACACGCCAGTTATTATGATCGGTCCAGGAACAGGTATCGCTCCGTTTCGCGCCTTTATGCAAGAGCGAGATGCCCAGGATGCAGAGGGTGACAACTGGCTGTTCTTCGGCGACCAAACCTTCACCCAAGACTTCCTCTATCAGGTGGAGTGGCAGAGCTATCTGAAATCCGGCCTGCTGACGCGCTTGGATGTGGCGTTCTCACGTGACCAAGCCGAGAAGATATACGTGCAAGACCGCCTACGCGAGCAAGGTGAAGAGCTGTTTGCCTGGCTGGAGCGTGGCGCTCACCTATACATTTGTGGTGATGCCAACCGCATGGCCAAAGATGTGCATCAAGCGCTGCTAGAGATCATCGCCGAGTATGGCAAGCAGAGCATCGAGCAGGCAGAAGAGTATTTGAAATCATTGCGCACCGCGAAGCGCTATCAGAAGGATGTGTATTAATGAGCGCGAACAAATTAATCGTTGAAGGCAAGTTGGCTGATAACGAGCGGCTTAAATCTGAGAGCAACTTCTTGCGCGGTACCATCGAACAAGACTTGCAAGGCCGGATTACCGGTGGCTTCACCGCCGACAACTTCCAGCTGATCCGCTTCCACGGTATGTACCAGCAGGATGACCGAGATATCCGCGCCGAGCGAGCTAAGCAAAAACTAGAACCGCTGCACAACGTGATGCTGCGGGCACGTATGCCCGGTGGCATTATCACTCCTAAGCAGTGGCTGGCCATCGACAAGTTTGCCGATGACAAGACCATGTATGGTTCGATCCGTCTGACTACCCGTCAGACCTTCCAGTTCCATGGTGTGCTTAAGCCGAACATCAAGCTGATGCACCAGACTCTGAATAGCATCGGTATCGACTCTATCGCCACTGCCGGCGACGTAAACCGTAACGTGCTGTGCACCAGCAACCCGGTGGAGAGCGAGCTGCATCAGGAGGCCTACGAGTGGGCCAAGAAGATCAGCGAGCACTTGCTGCCGAAAACCCGTGCCTATGCCGAGATTTGGCTAGATGGTGAGAAGCTCGAAGGCGGCGATGAAGAGCCGATCCTCGGCTCAACCTATCTGCCACGTAAGTTTAAAACCACGGTGGTCATTCCACCGCAGAATGATGTGGATGTGCACGCCAACGATCTGAACTTCGTTGCGATTGCCGACAACGGCAAGCTGGTGGGCTTTAACGTGTTGGTTGGTGGTGGCCTGGCGATGACCCACGGTGACACCTCTACCTATCCACGCCGTGCCGACGATTTTGGCTTTATCCCGCTGGAACATACCTTGGCTGTGGCCGAGGCAGTGGTAACCACCCAGCGTGATTGGGGTAACCGGGTTAACCGTAAGAATGCCAAGACCAAGTACACCTTGGATCGTGTCGGTATCGACACCTTCAAGCGCGAAGTCGAGAAGCGTGCTGAGGTGGCCTTTGAGGACTCGCGTCCCTATGAGTTTACCGAGCGTGGCGACCGTATCGGCTGGGTGGAAGGTATCGACGGTAAGCACCACCTGACCGTGTTTATCGAAAATGGCCGCCTGCTGGATTACCCCGGCAACCCGCTGAAAACCGGTGTCGCCGAGATCGCCAAGATCCACAAGGGCGACTTCCGCATGACTGCCAACCAAAACCTGGTGATTGCCGGCGTAAGCAAGGCGCAAAAGGCCAAGATCCAAGCCTTGGCAGAGCAGCATGGTCTGATTGACCCAAGCCACAGCGAGCAGCGGGTAAATTCGATGGCTTGTGTGGCCTTCCCAACCTGTCCGCTAGCTATGGCCGAGGCAGAGCGTTATTTGCCTGGGCTGGTTACTGAGGTTGAAGGGTTGCTGGCGAAGCATGATTTAGCCGCAGAAGAGAACATCATCCTGCGTGTGACGGGCTGCCCGAACGGCTGTGGCCGCGCCATGTTGGCCGAGGCTGGGCTGGTCGGTAAAGGCCCGGGCAAGTACAACCTCTACCTGGGTGGTAACCGCGCCGGAACCCGTGTGCCGAAGATGTTCCGTGAGAACATCGGTGAGCAGCAGATCTTGGCGGAATTGGACGAGCTGATCGGCCTATGGGCCAAGCAGCGCGAAGCGGGTGAAGCCTTTGGTGATTACGTTATCCGTGCCGGCATTGTTAAAGAAGTGAAAGTCAGTGTGAGGGACTTTTATGACTAATCTGAATTTGAATGAGCTCCTCCAGCTCTCCCCTGAAGCTCGCGCCGCTGAGCTACAGGATGTAAATCTAGAGCTGGAGAAGATGAGTGCCCAGCAGCGTGTTGAGTGGGCGGTGGAACACCTTCCACCACAGCGGGTGCTGACTTCCAGCTTCGGGATCCAATCCGCGGTGAGCTTGCATCTGTTGACGCAAGCTCAAGCGGACATTCCGGTGGTGTTGACCGATACTGGCTACTTGTTCCCCGAAACCTATCGTTTTATCGATGAGCTGGGGGAGCGATTAACTCTGAACCTGAAGGTTTATCGTTCGTCGATGTCTCCGGCCTGGCAGGAGGCTCGCTTTGGCAAGCTTTGGGAGGAAGGTGTAGATGGCATCAAACGCTACAACCAACTGAACAAGGTTGAGCCGATGCGCCGCGCGTTTGATGAGCTGGGCGTGCAGACTTGGTTTACAGGTTTGCGTCGCTCGCAATCGAGCTCGCGCGCTCAGTTGCCAGTACTTCAGGTGCAAAACGGCGCGTTCAAGGTACTGCCGATCGTCGACTGGTCGAACAAAGATGTGCACTACTACCTGAAAGAGTTCGATCTGCCTTACCACCCCTTATGGGAGCAAGGTTATGTGTCGGTGGGTGATGTGCAAACCTCGCAGCCGCTGCAGCTCGGCATGAGTGAAGAGGAAACCCGCTTCTTTGGCCTAACCCGCGAATGCGGTATTCATGAAGAGATGGGAGGAAGCGGTATCTAATACCGCTTCATTTCCGACTTGGCGGGCTAGTTCATTTCGAAGAAGTGCTCTAGCAGGCCAAGCAGCTGGTGGCAGTATCCGTTATCAGCTTGGTCGCCAATCAGTTTGGCCAGCTCATCGCCCATTGGCGTGAAACGGTAGTAAGTTACCCGGCAGCCTTTGCTATGCGGACGCATGGCGTGGCTGCGGCCATTGATGCTCAAATAGGTTGCCTGACTTGAGTTGGGGCGAAACTCCAGCTCTCTATCGTAGATTAGGCCGAGCTCGGCCAGATGCAGAATATGGTGGTAGGGCAGACGAAACTGGCCCAGGTTGAGCTTTTCCACCTTTGGCCTCACCCAGCCAATTGCTGCAGGCGGTCGCATCACCCCGGTCACAATCTTACGGTTTAGTTCCCCTCCAACCTGACAGGTCATCTCACAGGCATGTTGAAACCACTGAGCTTCGCGTTGGGTCATCTGTTTGAGCGTCTGCATCGCCTTGACCGAGAAGCTACCGGGTTGGCGCAGCTCTTCCGACCAGATATTGGCCCATAGCTGCTGCATGGCAGGTACTTGGGTCTTAGAGGCTAAGCGCAAAAACTCGGTCATCCAGTCGGCATCGGGCTCGTTACCAATCTCCTGGTCGCTGGCTTGTTTCATTGCCAAGGCGCTGATGCGCTCAAGGTTTTGCTGCTCGCGGGCATGCTCCAGCTTTTCACGATACTCTGCGCGCTGAGCAAAGCTGGAGTGTGGCTTCGATTCTTGCAGCAAGGCGTCAATCCCGCGTTTGTGGGCAACTTCTTGCAACTGTTGTTTAACGTTTATCCTTCGCTTCTTACTGCTAGTTGTATTGGGCGTTTTCGCCATTGAGTTAGTCCCCTAAAGAGTCATTTACCGTTGCTTGTCGCAGCTGTTTGCTTGCTTTTTGTATTTAAAATGTTAACTTAAGGTTAAGAGAAACGCTGGGGGTTATTGTGTTCCGACGAATCAAGCTGTGGACTCGGCGCCACAAGTCTCTTACGGTCCTTATGGGTCTCTACATTGCAAGCTTATTGTTATTGATGTCAATGTTTGACTGAGTTTTTCCCCTTGAAAAGCCGGTTCGACCCAGTGAATCCAAGGTAAAAACACAAAGAGGCGCAAAGCGCCTCTTTTTTTATCGGCTTAACGGCCCGCGCCATTAGTATAAAGCGTCACTCACCAGCTTGGTTTTACTCAACAGGGCTTGTTGGATCTGCTCATGGGGGCCTGAGATCACCGTATGCGGCCGCTCGTCGATGATAACCGTTACGCCCTCAATCCCACTGCTGGCGTCGATGGTTAGCCAAGCCGGCGACACGCTGCCGATACTTCCCTCCGGATAGAGCATATGCATGGTATAGCCCGGTGCCATGCGGCTCATTAGTACTGCCAGCAATAAGGCACGCTCATCGCTATCGGCAGAGTTACTGGTGAGCACATTCAAGGGGCTGGCAAAATCGTGGCGGGTCTCTTCACGCTCGGGGATGTTACCGAGCCAAGCCTTAGCGTTCTCCAAGGAGTAACTCGGCCCAAGTGGCGAGTGCAGTTGCTGCGCTAGCCCGCCTAAACGGCCTCTGTTTAGGTAGAACAGCTGTGAGTAGTTTGGGCGAACACAGGGCAATGCGGCATGGTCTGGGTGTTGGCAAGGTTTCACAATCAGGTGTCGATAAGCATCTTGCTTGTACTGCTCATAGGCATCCCACATCATCATCGCTGCAGGGTCGTTCAGATCGACGGTGTCTTTTCTTAACGCTTCCACCAAGTGTTCCTGCGAGACCTGCTGATGACGTCGAATCATCTTGACCGCATAGTTTAGGCGGGGGGTAAGGTAAGTGCTGAGAGCTTGAACGGGGTAGGCGAGGCTGAAGCTGACTTTAATCCGCTCTTGTTCGGCCTCGGTTCGCATGTCTTGGTTGATCTCTATCTGGGACTGCCGGAGAGCACCCCGGTTGTCAGTCCAACTCCAATTGCCTTGAAAGGGCAAGGTTTGCTCTTGCTCGCTCATGGCCATCGCAGACGGTACCAGCCAAAGGCTGACGAGTACACTACACACTCTCGCTAACATAGACACCTCATTCTCACACTACGTCTACGTTAACGAATAGCAGTAATTATTATGTTTAACTAAAAAAGTTAATAAATTGTTACAGGCAGTTGCCGTTTTGGAAGCTTTCAACCTGAGGATCGGCACAGGCCGAGCAGGCGTTGCCGTACTCTTTCATCTCACCATCTACAACTGCGCAGACTGGCGCATATTCCATGGTGCAGATCTCCGGTCTGGGCTCTTCACAGTAGCCATCGCTGGCAAGCTGAGGGTCGTTGTTGGCTTGGCTGCAAGCAAACAACGCGGAACTTAGCGCAAGGCTGAGAATTGTTCTATACATGGGCTGTCTCGCTGTTTAGTGGATTGAATTGAGCAACTACTGATTATGGGAAGTATATCGCTAAGTGGCTCATTTCTCTCGTTAACAGGCCTCAATGTTTTGCTATCCTAGGCGCATAATTGATTCTGAGTAAGCAGTATGCACATCCATATTCTCGGTATTTGCGGCACCTTTATGGGCGGTTTGGCAATGCTGGCAAAGCAGGCGGGCCATCGTGTGACCGGCTGTGATGAAAATGTTTATCCGCCCATGAGTACTCAACTTGAGTCGCTGGGCATTGAACTCATCCAAGGTTTTGACCCCGCTCAGCTCGAGCCGGCCCCAGATCTGGTGGTTATCGGTAATGCCATGAGCCGCGGCAATCGTTGTGTCGAGTATGTCTTGAATCGCGGGCTGGAATACTGCTCCGGGCCGGAGTGGCTTAAGCGACATATTCTACCGCAGCGCTGGGTGCTAGCGGTTGCCGGGACTCATGGGAAGACCTCCACAGCAAGCATGCTGGCATGGATCCTCGAAGATAACGGACTAGCGCCGGGCTTCTTGATTGGCGGGGTGCCACAGAACTTTGGCGTGTCAGCCCGCAATGGCGATACGCCATTTTTCGTGGTGGAAGCCGATGAGTATGACAGTGCGTTCTTCGATAAGCGCTCGAAGTTTGTGCACTACCAACCGCGCACCTTGGTGCTTAATAACCTCGAGTTCGACCATGCGGATATCTTCGATAGCCTGAAAGATATTCAGCGTCAGTTTCATCACTTGGTTCGAATTGTGCCGGAAAGCGGCAGGATCATCTCCGATGGCGACTGCGAAGCACTCGAGCAGGTGCTGGCAATGGGGTGCTGGACGGAGTGTGAGTATCGCGGTAAGGAGTGGTCCTGGGAGGCCGTAGTCCCCTCATGCCAGCAGTTTAAGGTTCTCCTTAACTCTGAGCTGCAGGGAACCGTTGATTGGGCGCTTATCGGCGAACACAACGTGCAGAACGCCATTGTGGCGATTGCTGCAGCGCGGCATGTTGGGGTTAAGCCGGAGCATGCCGTTGATAGCCTGAGCCGCTTTATCCCACCGAAACGACGTATGGAGCTGTTGGCTCAAGTGGATAGCGTATCGGTGTACGATGATTTTGCACACCACCCCAGCGCCATTGAGACAACCTTGCAAGGGCTACGCGCTAAAGTGGGTAGCGACAAAATCATTGCGGTGCTAGAGGCGCGCTCCAACACCATGAAGATGGGGGTTCACCAAGACCGACTGGCGGCAAGCTTAGCGCTGGCTGATGAGTGCTTGTTGTATCAAGGCAAAGAGCCTGCGGGGATGCATGCGATTGCAGAGCAACTGCCTAATGCTAAAGTGAGTGAAACGGTTGATGAGCTGCTTAATACTTTGCTGGACAACGAGTTGGCAGAGCCTTGTCATATTGTGATTATGAGTAACGGTGGCTTTGCCGGACTGCATCGCCGTTTAGTGGATGCCTTAAAACAAAAAAGCCCTAAATAGGGCTTTTTTCATGGCTAGTCGGATATCGACTAGTGTGCAGGTGGGCGCAGCAGCGACTGTACGTAGTCGCCCAAGAAGTCGAGAACTTCCTGTTTGGCTGGCTTATCTGGACGGTTGCTCATTTGCACGCCCAAGTAGATAGCACCGTTAATGGCTTGGGCGGCCTGCAGCGCGTTAAGCGAGCTGCTGATCTCGCCCTTGTCGAAGCCTTGCTGTAGTACATCGCCGATTTGCTTGTTGATCTTACCGGAGATGTCGCTAAAGCGTGGCCATACGTCTTCACGAACAGAAGAACTCCACTCCAGCCAGATGCGGATAACATCAGGTTGGTCGTAGGTCATATCGAGCAGCGCTGACAGGTGGTTTTGCACCGCCTGCATGGCACTGTCGCTATCTGCATAGGCAGCTTCAACGAGCTGTTGCATGGTCTGCTCTACTTCAGAGAGCACTGCATCAACTAAGTCCTCGCGGGTGTTGAAATAGTTAAAAACTGTTGCCACAGACACGGTGGCGAGCTCTGCTATTTCAGCATGACCAGCTCGACCAATACCGCGGCGGGCAAATACTTCGATGGCGCATTCCATCAATTGCTTACGTCTGACTTCTGGTGAGAGTCGGGTGCGACGTCTAATAGTACTTGTTTGCATATGTTACTCTCGTGCTTGCTACCAATTTCGTTCCAAGGGCGCCTACTTTTTAAGATAAATATAATCTAAAATGTGCCGATTAACTGCTGAAGGCACGCTAGTCTACGCCTTTGTTAGAGAATCATAGAGTAAGTGCAAAGAAATTTGTAGGTTATTGATATAAATATCTAATGTCAAAGTAGATATATTTAATGATATCAATAGTTTGTATTCTCATTACCAGCTATTACTGACACATTAAGAGCCATAGGTCGATTACATGAAACACCGTATTGAAGAGATGATCAGCGAGCAAGTTATTGCTGAGCGTATCGTACAGTTGGGTAAAGAAATAACTGAAAAATATCAGTCTGATAGAAAGCTCGTGCTAATAGGCTTGCTGCGTGGTTCCTGCATCTTCTTGTCCGACCTGGCGCGCCGAATCGAGCGTAACTTAACCTTGGATTTTATGACAGTATCGAGTTACGGAAGCGCTATGGAAAGTTCCAGAGATGTGCGGGTGCTCAAAGATCTGGATGATGACATCAAAGATTGTGACATCATTATCGTTGAAGACATCATTGATACGGGCAATACCCTCAGCAAGGTTCGCGAGATGCTGAGCCTGCGTGAGCCGCATAGCGTAGAGATCTGCACCTTGCTGGACAAGCCTTCTCGTCGTGAAGTGGAGGTGCCGGTTGATTATGTGGGCTTCTCTATCCCTGATGAATTCGTGGTGGGCTACGGACTGGATTACGATCAGATCTATCGTAACCTGCCTTATATCGGTAAAGTGATTCCACTGGATTAAGTATCTATCCCCGTGATATTTCCGGGTATTGCTCTCTTAAGCTAGTCGAAAAGCAAGTTGGGATGCATCGATACCCAGGCATGGAAATAACGGGATTGCTGTTCAATTGAAAAAGTGACCTGTCTGGGTCACTTTTTGTTTTAGCGGGTTTGTTATGTACGCGTTGGAAATATCGGGTTTACAAAAAACCTATAGCGGAGGCGTGGAAGCGCTTAAAGGCTTTGATTTAAAAGTGGAAAAGGGCGATTTCTTCGCTCTGCTCGGGCCAAATGGTGCCGGTAAGTCCACGAGCATCGGCATCATCACCTCTTTGGTGAATAAAACCGAAGGCAGTGTGCATATCTTCGGTCATGATATCGACCAAGAGCTGGAGCTTGCCAAGGCGCAAGTGGGGCTGGTGCCGCAGGAGTTTAACTTCAACCAGTTCGAGACGGTGTTGCAGATTGTCGTCAATCAAGCCGGCTACTACGGCGTACCTCGCTCAGTCGCCTTGCAGCGCGCCGAAAAATACCTAGGGCAGCTAGATCTGTGGGAGAAGAGCAACAGCCGCGCCCGTGAGCTCTCCGGCGGTATGAAGCGTCGGCTTATGATTGCTCGTGCGCTGATGCACGAGCCGCAACTGTTGATCCTCGATGAGCCGACTGCGGGTGTCGATATCGAACTGCGGCGCTCCATGTGGCAGTTCCTCACCCAGCTTAACCAGCAGGGGATCACCATTATTCTGACTACCCACTATCTGGAAGAAGCCGAGATGCTATGCCGTAACATCGGCATCATCGATAAGGGCGAGCTGATCGAGCACACCTCGATGAAGCAGCTGCTATCCAAGCTCAACATTGAAACCTTTATCTTTGATCTACCAGCGGGTTCGCACATCGATAGCTTGGCAGGCTTTACCTGCCGAATGGTGGATGATCATACCTTAGAGGTGGATGTGGCTAAGAGCCAGGGCTTGAATGCGGTGTTCCAGGAACTGGACAAGCAGGGCATTACAGTGCTGAGTATGCGTAACAAGGCTAACCGCTTAGAAGAGTTGTTTGTAGAACTGGTGAGCGAGGGGCGTAACCGTGAATCTTAGTGTTTATCGAATTGCTCTGAAGAGCATTATCAGCAAAGAAATTATCCGCTTTACCCGCATCTGGGTGCAAACCTTGGTGCCGCCAGCGATCACCATGAGCCTCTATTTTGTCATCTTCGGCAACCTGATCGGCTCGCGCATCGGCGAGATGGGCGGCTACAGCTATATGGAGTTTATTGTTCCCGGCCTGATTATGATGTCGGTAATCACCAACTCTTACAGTAATGTAGCGTCCTCGTTCTTTAGCTGTAAGTTCCAACGCAATATCGAAGAGCTGCTGGTGGCGCCGGTCCCCAACTACATCATCATCGCGGGCTTTGTCGGTGGCGGTGTGGCGCGTGGGCTGCTGGTGGGGCTGATTGTCAGTCTGGTTTCGCTGTTCTTTGTGCCGCTGCAACTACACAACGTATTGGTGATTGCACTTACTGTGTTTCTCACCTCGGTGCTGTTTGCGCTAGGCGGTCTGATTAACGCCATCTACGCCGATACCTTTGATGATATCAGCATCATTCCTACCTTTGTGTTGACCCCGCTGACTTACTTGGGCGGTGTTTTTTACTCGCTAACGCTGTTGGGCGATTTTTGGCAGGCGCTGTCGAAGGTTAATCCCATCGTGTATATGGTGAATGCCTTCCGTTATGGCTTCTTGGGGATCTCTGATGTTTCGTTGCTGACCAGCTATTCGATGATCTCAGCATTTATTGTTGGCCTGTATTTGTGGGCGCTTTACCTGATTAAGACCGGCTATGGGCTGCGCAGCTAATGGATGCCTGCTCTAGAAACGTTGAATCGAACCAAACCGGCCTGCATGAACGTCTTGATGAGGTGGTGCAGCGCCACCTTGCGCATCGTTTCCTTAAGCCCTATCAGGAGCACTCATTAGCCGCATTCAAACAATTGGAGAAGCAGGTTGAGCGCGCCGGTAAGCCGCTGATCTTTGATTCCTGTTGTGGGGTGGGGGCGAGCACTGCCCAGCTGGCGGAGCTGCACCCCGAGGCACTGGTGATTGGTATGGACAAGTCAGAGCATCGGCTGTCGCGACACCACGCTCACACCCCTACCGAGGGTGAGAACTATCTGCTGTTGCGGGTAAACCTCAACGACTTATGGCGTTTGGCGGAAGAGGCGGGGTGGGCACTGAGCCACCACTATCTGCTCTATCCCAATCCCTGGCCGAAGTCGGTACATCTGCAACGCCGTTGGCACGGTAGCGCAGTCTTTCCCTCGCTATTGGCACTGGGTGGCCAGCTGCAATTGCGTAGTAATTGGCCCCTGTACCTGCAAGAGTTTGCCCGAGCGCTTGAGCTAGCAGGCCACGGTTCTTCGTTGCAGCAGATCAATCCCGAGCGGCCAATCACCCCATTCGAAGAGAAGTATCAGGCCAGTGGCCAGCCACTTTGGCGACTGGACAGCGACCTGGGCTCTGCTTGAAGTAAGCGCTAAAGAGCGGCCAACCCGGCCGCTTTAGGCCTCTCGGCTTAGGTGCTCGATACCTGCGTCAAAGACCTGATAGATTGCGTCCAACACCTCTGTGGCCTGACGGAAGTACTCCTGAACCGAGATACTGGGCGTTTCTGTCTTGATAAGATCCTGCTCGATGGTTTGTTGCAGGCGCGCTAGCGAGTCCCAGCGCAGCTGCTTTTCGGGCAGCAACCAATAGCTGTATTGGTCGAGGGTGGCCGGGTCGGTCTCGGCAATCTTCTGATGCAGAAACGATAGCCGGATCCGCTCAACGCTGCTGCTATGGCCCGCCGAGGCCAAGCCGCTTCCCAACGCCCGCGCCTGACCGATCGATTCGGCAGTCAGCAATAGCTCGTGCCACAGAAAACTGACCGACAGTCCCTGTCCATCTAGGCTGTTTATCTCAAACTCGATGGCGATATCCTCCGCGAAGTACAGCAGGTTGCGGATCATCAAGCTGTGCTGGGTGATGTTGTTCTCCAAGGTGTTGCTCTGCCAAGAAGCATGTAAGCGCTGCCAGTGCTGCAGATAGCTTTGCCAGCGTGTCTGCTTGGCGATATAGGCATGGTCGTTGAGCCGGGTTTGCCAGCTACGCAGCTCCTGTTGTAGGCGCTGTAGGTCGCTCAGCGCCTGCTGGTTGCCTTTGAGATAGGAAGAGCTGAGCCCACGGTGCTGCTGCTGACGGACCACTAACTCTTTCAGCTGACTGAGTAATGCCAAGCCGCTGCGGCGAGTTTGGCGTAAACGCCGTTTGGCTATGTAGCGAGATGCGAGCACCGCGAGAGCCATTGCGGCTAATACCCCAAGGGGTAAGTAAAGGTTCATCTAGGCCTCCGTCTGACTTAGTTGACGAAGATGCTGGGCGATGTCGGCGCTTTGCTCGGCGCTGGCCATATTGGCGCGGGCGGCATCGGCGACCTCGCTGATATGTTCGGCCAGCGAGTGAGTAGCCAACTTCTGCTGGCTGCTGGCAACGCTGATCTGTTCAAGCTGCTGCTGCAGCAGTTGGTTGATTTGCTGGATCTCGCCATGTAGCTGGTGGCTGTGTTGGATCTTTTGTTGTAACTCACAAACCTGTTGGTCGAGCTCGCTAAAACGCGCCACCGTAGCATCAAGCTGTTTGGTTTGGGCGTTGATGTGCGAACCGATCTGATCGGCAGCTTGATGGCAGTGCTGGGCCAACTCTCGAACCTCTTGTGCGACGATGGCAAAGCCCCGGCCATGGTCACCGGCGCGGGCCGCTTCGATGGAGGCGTTTAACGATAGCAGGTTGGTTTGCTTCGCCAGATCGAGGATGGTCTCGGTGAAGCTGTTAATGCTAGAAGATTGTTGGCTTAGCTGACGCAGTTGTTGACGCGTCTGCTGGCTGCTCTCCAGCAGCACATGGGTGGCCCGATAGGCTTGGTCGCTGGCATTGCTGCCGCGCTCAGCAATGGAGAGCGCCTGTTGGCTTTCGCTGGCCACTTGTTCGATGTTGCGCGCCACTTCCGACTGACACTCGCTCATCTCCAGCACCGCGGCTGATGAGCTATCACTGGCTTGGGACTGTTGTAAGGTGCCACTGGCTACCTGCTCTGCATGCTTGCTGAGTTCGCGGGCGCAGTGGCTCATCTCGCTCAGTGCATCAGCCTGCTCCTCGAGGCTACGCTGTAGCTCGGTGTCGGCGAGCGCGGGTCTGGGGGTGAGAGGCGTGCTGCGGGAGGCGAGCCATAAATAGGCGAGCCCTGGCAACATCACTAAGGTGAGTGGCTGGCTGAGGCTGAGCAACACTGAGCCAAGCACAAGCGCCAACAACACCGGGTAATAAAATCGAGACATACTGCTCCTTGCTGTCTTGTCACATCCTGTGTTGCCCATATCGGTGATATGAGCATCAATAAGAGACTAGCAAGCACCATTCCGCTTTGAGCAAATAAGACTATGAAGTTTGCATTTGTAGGCTGGCACGAATCAGTCGGCGATGGCGCAAGCTGGCTTCTGGCAGGCTGTCACAGTGTTTTAAGGCCTGCCACTCGTGGGCGAACAGGTGCAGAGGGCTGGCACCATGGTGGGCGTGTAGGGCGATGACTCGTTCGTCGATCTGTTCTTGTAGCCCTTCGAGGCGGGCGAGGTGAAAAAGGTCGTGCCTTAGATACTGCATGTGCAGTCGCCAGTGACGGCGTAGCATTGGCTCTAGCTGCTTGAGTTGGCTCTGTAGTGGGGCATTACCGGGGTCGACGCCAGTAACCACATAATCGCCGCTAAGCGCTGAAAAAAGAGGGATATACCACTTCACCTGAGACAACCTGGATCGAGCTAAAGCTAAGTACTGGCAAACAAAATGCCAAAGTTGCGGGTTAACTCGCTAAGGAAAATCTCGATGTTTGGCAGAAAGGCAAAATAAAAAACCAAGTGCATGGTTGACACTTGGTTTTTTCAAAAGATTCCTTGGTGGCGATAACAAGGAATGTTTGTCTTGCACTGATTTGGTGCGAAACTTAGGCCAGTTGCACCGGAATGTCTTTGCTGGTGCGTACGATGTTGTTGTGCTGATCGAGATACACCAAAGAAGGCTTATGTGCCTGGGCTTGCTCAGCACCCATGCCCACGTAGGCACAGATGATTACCCGATCGCCCACTGCTGCCTGACGAGCGGCCGCGCCATTTACCGAAATGATTTTTGAGCCGCGCTCACCGGCGATGGCATAGGTAGAGAAGCGGGCGCCATTCTCGATGTTGTAGATATCGATCTTCTCGTACTCGAGGATACCGGCCGCGTCCAGCATGTCTTGGTCGATGGCGCATGAACCTTCATAGTTAAGTTCGGCATGGGTCACGCGTGCTTGGTGAAGTTTGCCCTTAAGCATGGTGGTTTGCATGGTTGATTCTCCTTTATAAACGGTTGCCGGCTCAGGCCTGGCTGTTGTGCTGGGGCAGTGCCACCACAAGGTTATCAATAAGTCTTACGTCGCCCAGAAAGGCTGCCATCAAGATGACGGCGCGCTTAGACGACGGGCTAAGTGGGGCCAGGGTATCGGCATCGACGATATCGATACCGTCACAGCGAAATCCCTGTTGGTTGAGCTGCTGCTCGCCCCAGGCAATACTTTGCTCAATCTCTGCTAGCTGAACGCGCTCGGCGAGTTGGCGCATGATCCGGGCAAGCTTGGGCGCGAGAGCTCGCTGCTGCTCGCTCAGGCGGTTGTTGCGTGAACTCATTGCCAGACCAGATGCTTCGCGCACCGTAGGCAGGCCGACAATCTCGATGGGCAGCAACAGGTCGCGGGTGAACTTACGGATCAGTGCCAGCTGTTGGTAATCTTTTTCGCCAAACACCGCCACATCGGGCTGTACCAGGTTAAACAGTTTGGTGACCACGGTGGCAACACCGGTAAAGTGGCCCGGGCGCATGGCGCCTTCTAGCACATCATGGAGTCCGGTGACTTCTACCCGGGTCTCGCTCTCCAGCCCGTTTGGATACATCACCTCTGGGGTTGGGGTAAATACCAGCGCAACACCCGCTTGCTCCAGCGCCGCTAAGTCTTGCTCGAGGGTACGCGGATAACTTTCCAGATCGCTGGCGTTGTTAAACTGCATCGGGTTAACGAAGATAGAAACAGCCACCTGATCGGCTAACTTCTGAGCCTTACTCACCAGCGCCAAATGGCCATCGTGCAAGTTGCCCATGGTTGGCACAAAGCCAAGGCTACCGGCCTGCTTAAGCTCAGCTATCGCTGGGCGTAGCTGTTCAATAGAAGTAATGACTTTCATGACTAGTTGAAGCTGTGCTCTGCTGCTGGGAACTCACCGCTGGCCACCTGCTCGATGTAGCGGCTGACGGCGCTGCGGATGTCTCCGGTTTCGCTAAGGAAGTTCTTGGAAAACTTCGGGATGTGGCCTTTGGTGATACCGAAGGCGTCATGCATCACCAAGATCTGGCCATCGGTAACATTGCCGGCGCCAATGCCGATCACGGGGATCTGCAAGGCATCGGTAATACGCTTGGCCAACTCGGTGGGGATGCACTCCAGCACCAATAGCTGCACGCCTGCGGCCTCAAGCTCGATAGCATGTTTGAGCATCTCGTCGGCTTGCTCAGGCTCGCGGCCCTGTACCTTAAAGCCGCCGAACAGGTGTACCGATTGTGGCGTCAGCCCGAGGTGACCGCACACCGGGATACCGCGCTCCACCAAGCCGCGAATAGTCGGGGTTAGCCAGTCGCCGCCTTCTACTTTGACCATTTGCGCGCCCGCTTGCATCAGCTTGGCGGCATTCTCGTAGGCTTGTTCGGTGGTGGCATAGCTCATAAACGGCATGTCGGCGACAATCAGCGCCTTATCTGAGCCGTTGGCGACGCTGCGAGTATGGTAGGCCACGTGCTCAACGGTCACCGCGACGGTGTCGTCATTACCTTGCAGTACCATTCCCATGGAGTCGCCGATTAGCAGCATATGCATGCCTGCCTGATCAAACAGCGCAGCAAAGCTGGCGTCATAGGCGGTGATACAAGAAAACTTGTCTCCCTGCTGTTTCATTTGCTTCAGCTGGGCGGCAGTAATTCGTGTCATGTTAATAACCTTAGGGTCTAGCCCTCTGATTGTTAATGTGTTCCCACCCACTCCATTGGGCGTTTAGCGATGTGCAGGCCATTATTATCGATGGCGGCGGCGAGATCCTTGACCGCTCGGCCATCTGGCAGATGTAGCTCTGGGGCGATTTCAACGAGGGGTAATAATACAAACTCTCGCTGAGTCATACCAGTGTGGGGAACTTGCAGCCGTTCGCTGCTAAGTACCTGATCGCCGTACAGCAGGATATCCAGATCTAAGGTGCGTTCTCCCCAGCGGCGCAAGCGCTGGCGCCCCTGTTGTTGCTCGATGGCTTGTAGGGCATCGAGCAGGGCTTCGGGGGAGAGTGAGGTCTCCAGCGCCACGACTGCATTCAGGTAGTCGGGTTGATCCTGAGGACCCATTGGGCGGCTGCGGTACAGCGAAGACACCGCGCTAAGTGTCCATAGCGGTGACTCGCTCAGGGTGTGGCGAGCCAATAACGCCTGCTTAAGCGGATCGCCCAGGTTGGTACCCAGGCCGATATAGCAGATAGGCATATTAGTCCTGGCTAGCGCTTGGTTTGCGTGGCTTACGGCGGCGCTTGCGCGGGCCATTGCCTTTGTTGAGTTGGCGCAGCATGTTGGAGCGGCCGGGTTCGTTGCTCTGTTGCCATAGCTGCCACCATTCCACCAGTTTGGTCTGCTCTGGGTCTTCGCTGGCTTGCGCGCGCAGCTCCAGGAAGTCATAGGCGGCGCGGAAGCGCGGGTGACCGAAGGTGGCAAAGGCACGTTTGCCGTGGCGGCGGCTCAGGCGCGACTGTAGCTGCCAGATCTCGCGAACACCAGTGGTGAAGCGACGTGGGATCGCCACGCTCTTACACTGTTGGTCTAGCACCCAGCCCATGGCCATGACCATGGCATCGTGCTCGCCCAGCGACAGTTCAATCAGTAGCTCTTCTTTCTTCTGCTGTACCAATGGCCATAGCAGCGCGGCGAAGATAAACGCAGGCGTCACCTTCTGGTCGTTGTTGACCCGGCGATCGGTGCTGGCCAGCGCCGCCAGAATAAAGCGTACATCTGGGTCCCGTTCATCCATCTCTTGCAGTAGAGGCTTGAGTAGCGGGAACAGTGAAAATAGCAATTGCGTTTGCTGCAGCATCTTGAAGGTGTCGACGCCGTGGCCTGCCATAAATAGCTTGAGGCACTCCTCGAACAGGCGTGCAGCTGGAATATCTTTGAGCAGGTGGGCCAACTGCGGGATCGGGTCGCCACAGCTTGGCGCAATCTCGAAGTCCAGTTTTACCGCAAAACGCACGGCGCGCAGCATCCGTACCGGATCTTCGCGGTAGCGGGTTTCTGGGTCACCAATTAACTGCAGACGACGGGCTTCAATGTCGTCGATGCCGCCGGCAAAGTCGACGACCGAGAAGTCGGCAATGTTGTAGTACAGGGCGTTCACGGTAAAGTCGCGGCGCTCAGCATCTTCGTCGATGCCGCCATAGACGTTGTCGCGCAGTAGCATGCCTTCGTCGCTTTGCTTGGCGTGCTTGTCGGGCGCTTCGACGTGGTGGCCACGGAAGGTGGCAACCTCGATGATATCGCGGCCAAACAGGATATGTGCCAGACGGAATCGGCGGCCAACTAAGCGGCAGTTACGGAACAGCTTCTGGATTTGCTCAGGAGTAGCATTGGTGGCGATGTCGAAGTCTTTCGGGTGCTTGCCCAACAGAAGATCGCGTACACCACCGCCTACTAGATAGGCCTCGTAGCCAGATTTGTGTAGGCGATACAGCACCTTCAGCGCATTTTCGCTAATGTCCTGGCGGGAGATATTGTGCTGATCGCGTCCAATCACCTGCTTTTCAAGGCGAATTTCCGATTCTGTTGCTTGCGGCTTAATCATGCGCTTAATGCCCTTGGCGATGCGACTTAAAATGGTTGCCCCCTGAAAAAATACTACATCTTGGCTAAAAATAAGGCGCTAATATAGCGAGTTTCAGCAGAAATACAACTGTGTCAGAGTGAGTGCATCTCACTATGGGGAATGCGTTGCCAATCCCAGTGTTCGACAGCTAACTGCAGCAGTTGCTCACAGCTTAGCTCAAGCCACTGCGGATCGCTGTGTTGGCCCAGGTATTTCAAGCTTTGCAGCAGCAGTTGTTGTGGCTGTGCATCGGAGATAGATGGGGCGTGGTTTTGCTTGCTGAGCTTGTTGCCATGTTCATCGAGGATCAATGGCAGATGCAGGTAACTGGGAAGCGATTGGCCCAAGCAGTGATAGATGTAGATCTGTCGTCCGGTTGGCTCAATCAGATCGGCACCACGGACTACCTCGGTCACCCCTTGGTCGATATCGTCTAATACCACCGCCAGATTGTAGGCGAACAGGCCATCGCGGCGTTTTACGATAAAGTCTTCTTCGGCTAACGCTTGAGGGATGCTGATGGTGCCATTTAGGCAGTCATCAAACTGGTAGACTGCGGCGTCGGTTTTCAGGCGCAACGCGGCATTATCGGCACCCAGCATTAAGCGTCGACAAGTCCCGGGGTAATAGCCACCGGCGGCTTTGATCTGCTTGCGGGTGCATTGGCAGTAATAGGCCAGCCCTTGCTGCTGCCAATGTTCCAGCTGAGCTTGATAGTGTTCGCTCTGCTGACTTTGATAGCGCACCTCGCCATCCCAATACAGGCCGTAGTGCTCTAGTTGTTTGAGGATCAGTGATGCTGCACCGGGTTGCTCACGCGGTGGATCGATATCTTCTATACGCACCAGCCATTGGCCGTTACTGGCACGCGCCTGCAGATAACTGCCGAGGGCAGCTACCAATGAGCCAAGGTGGAGTGGACCGGAAGGAGAGGGGGCGAAGCGCCCTACGTAGCGACGACGCATTTGTTGAGACATATAAAAAGCAAGGGCCACTTGCGTGGCCCCTTCGACTAACCGACGAGTTGTTTCTCTTTAATCTCTGCAAGGGTCTTGCAGTCGATACAGAGGTCGGCGGTGGGTCGTGCTTCCAGTCGACGAATCCCGATTTCTACACCGCAGGCATCACAGAAGCCGAAATCGTCTTCTTCGATCTTCACCAAGGTCTTTTCGATCTTCTTGATAAGCTTGCGCTCACGGTCGCGGGTACGCAGTTCCAAGCTGAACTCTTCTTCTTGAGCGGCTCGGTCAACGGGGTCGGGGAAGTTAGCTGCTTCATCCTTCATGTGGGTTACGGTGCGGTCGACTTCCTCACGCAATTGATTGCGCCACGCATCGAGAATGGTACGGAAATGATTCATCTGATCATCATTCATGTACTCCTCGCCCGGCTTCTCCTGATAAGGTTCAACCCCTGCGATGGACAGTACACCTAGTGTTTTCTTTTTGCCTTGTGGCATACCTTTCTCCCAAATTCCATACTGCCGACTGTTCCGACAGTCGAGGATAATAGGCGGCTATCTATAGCAGAAAGAATCAGTACTCGCAAATCCTTATGCTGCTTTTGCCAAGCCCGCCCAAGCCTGCTTAAAAGCTATACGCAGATATACGCAAAATGTAAGTCAACGGTTTCCCTTTGAAAGGGTAAGGTTAATTAACAACACACTCATTTTGCAGCAGCATAGTTTATTGCTTAACGTCTCGTTTACAAGTTTTTTGTGGACTAATCGAACAAAAAACTGTCGGGTGCTTAGCTCCATTTGGCGACATTATTTGCTACTATCTGCCCGTTTTTAGTTACTTTAGTGATTCTTTCCCGTGATATCCCGGCAAGCTCAAGACTACCTCAAGGCCATGAATATCGACGTTTGGCTCGAACGTCGCCCCGCGCAATTATGCCCTGATGTGCCGCTGGTGGTGCTCAGTGACGCGCCACTCAATGCGCGTCAGCAGCAGCTTGCTGATCGCTTGACGGTGGTATTAGGCGGCGCGGAGAAGGCGACAGTAATGGCGCCTGCGCGGCTGTCGAAGGACTTTTCGGGGTGGGTGCTAAGCGTTGATTCTGCGCTGGGAGCGGATACCGGGCCCAAGCTGTTGTGCGCGTCTGTGGACGAGATGCTGGAGCAGGTTGAGGCCAAGCGCCGGGTGTGGGCGCAGCTATGTCAGAGCTAGTGTTCGAGCCCTTAGCGGCTGAGCAGCTAGCTGCGATTGCGCGTATCGAGCAACTTGCCCATGCCTTTCCCTGGTCGCACAGTCTGCTGCAGGGCAGCTTTGGTCGGCTTTACCACAACACCGGGCTATGGCGTGGTCAGCAGTTGCTCGGCTACTCCATCGTGCGCGAGGTGGCAGGCGAGGCGGAACTGCTCAATCTGGCGGTCGACCCCGATGTTCAGGGTTTAGGGCTGGGTAAGCAGCTAATGAGCAGGCTGATCGCGGATGCTGAAGCGCTAAACTGGCAGCTAATGTGCCTCGAGGTCAGAGAGTCCAACCTGCGGGCAATCAACCTCTATAACCAGTTCGAGTTTGTTGAGGTGGAGCGGCGCAAGGCCTACTACCCGAGCGAGCAAGGGCGGGAAGATGCCATCGTTATGTTTCGGCACTTTCCCGCTGAGTAGGTAACGTATCAGGGCTGGTTAGGCATTACCAATGCCACTGTAGATGGAAGCCATGGTAATTACTGCCACCTTTGATCCGCCCGAACATCGCAGAGCTCTCAAAGATTGCGGAGCGGTGGTGGATGTTATAACCAAACCATGCGTTTTCCCACTGTGGCTTTCTAAACAGGTCGCCAACGTTGAGGTCGAGAGAGAAATCCAGGTAGTTCATAAACTTACTCCCTTTGTAACCCTTATCTTCCATCTCGGTATCTTCGATATAGGTCAGGCTAGAGATGTAGGACAGGCCCTCACCGGCACCAAAGCGCACCCGCACTGGGGTGTTAAAGGTGTAATAGCCTTTAAAGGCGAACACATACTCGGTCTTGCTGCTTTGATCCGATGAGCCGTAGTGAAAGGCAAACGCAGTATGCAGATACACCTCAATCGGCAAGCTTAGTAAGGTGTCGCTCAGCTTATGACCGTAGGCGATGGAGGTAAGCTGGTTGCTGTTATGCTCCCAGTCAAACTCAAGGATCTCGCTTAGGTTGGAAGGGGTTCCCCAGTTATGGGCAACCCGTAGATAGCCGCTGGGCAAACTCGCGTTGCCCTTTTTTAGCTCGCTGCCGAAAAAGGCAAAGCCCACATAGGACTCAAATTGGCCACTCTTGTCGATAGTATCCAGGCCGCGGGTGTTTGAGCCGAATACGCTGGCACCTACGTCCCCCACTAAATAGAGCTCTTGCCACAGGTGGTAACGGCCGCTCAAACCCACCTTCCAGTCGATGTCAGCCTTAGCATCGATATCGGTGGCCTCACTTAAGCCATAGTAGTAGCTATTAAAGCGGCTGGTTTTAAGCTTGGCGCTGGCATAGGGGGTTAGCTGCCAACCATTGCCTCGGTAGTAACGGCTAAGCTCGAGGTTGCTCTGAAAGCGACTTTCCAGATCGGTCAGCAGGTCGGCTTTGAAAAAGGTATCGTCGTCAAAGCGCCAGGTCCACTTTAGGCCGGTGTCCAGCCCGTCTTTGCGTATCGCATTCTGTAAATCTTTCGGAATATCGAAGAAGCGATAGCGGCCCATCAACGCCACGCTGGAGTTATCGCCCTTCCACAGATATGCACCGAGCTCGGTGCCGTCCATATAGACGTGCTCGCCGTGGTAGTAAAACATAGGCACAAAATCGTTCACAAACTCCGAGTCGTGTACCCCGGGTACTAGATCCTCGGTGATGTTAAAGGGGATGGTGGCACTGCGGAACGACATCGCGACCCCCCAGTCTCCCGGCTCGGTTTCCAGATAGGCGGCATGTGCGGAGGTAGCGGCGAAAGCACTGCACAATAGCAGCATTGAAAGTCGGCAATTAAGCATTGGCGTATCTGGACTATTCTGACGGTGGCTGAAGGGCGCGTATTTTGGCACGCTCCAAGGCGAGACGGAAGCTGGTTTCGGAAAGAGGCATGAAATTCCCCTTTTCCAGATGTTGCTCCATGGGTACCCAAATCTGTTGGGTGGCCAACACTAAGAAGGTCGACACCGCATAGTCTGGGTCGTTGAGTACAAACAGCGAGGGGTAGGTATACATACCAAACTGGTCAGCAAAGCGTTCATGGCGGCGATCGGTATCCATGTTGATCTGCACCTTGATGTACTCACTCAAGGTCGGTTTGAGCGCCGAGTTGTTGAGAAAGTCCTTCTCAAAATCGAGACAGCGCTGACAGGCTTTGCGTCTTACATACAGTAGGATCGGTTGGTTTTCAAAGCGTGAGCGGCTGATAGCTTGATAGTAGCCTTCAAGATCAAACAGCCAGCCATCTTTCGCATGCACGCCGCGGTCTTGGACATGAAAAATAAAGATATAGGCTAAGGCCGCCACCGCCACGCCAATCAGCAGGCAGCTGAGCAGGATTTTCTTGAACACTTCCATGGCCCCTGATGATTATCCCAAATGCAAGCTAATACTCTGTATATCTTAGCAATTTTGCACCGCTTAATAAATGCGCAAAAAAGCGCCCTACCGGAACGGACCAGTAGAGCGCTTGGGTATTGTGACTATTATCGAGAGCGCTTAGCGCACGAAGTCGAGTACTGTTAGCTCTTCACCCAGATAGCCTGCGTTGGTGCCAGGTACTGGGTAGAGCTGAGCACTACGGCCTTTGCTTACGTCATCGGTATCAGCCAAGGCGATGTTAAAGCCGATGCGCTCGCCTGCCAGACTCTCAACTGGTAGCTCAATGGCAAAGCTCATCACGGTGCCATCGTCGTTCCACTTGGCGACGCGTTTGCCCGGGAAGCTGCTGTCTTGGAAGTCTTGACCCACAATGCTGCGTAGCTGCACAAATTGCTCGCCGACTTTCAGGAACACTTCGACATTATCGTTTTCATAGTCATGCTCGTGGTTGGTCACGGTCACATCGTCGTGACGATGTACTACGCCATAGAGCACGTTGCCTTGATAACCTAGCTTCCACGAACCATTCAGGTCACTTTGAGCAGGTGGCGACATATCGCGACGATTTAGTTGGTTGAACACGAACGAGTAGTGGTAGGCGTTCAGCCAATCCTTCGCCTCGTAGCTACCAAACTCGCCAGAAGGGCTGATCTCTGTTGCTTTGAAGGTATAAGGATTCTCGAATGGAACTGCTGAAATTTCTAAGTTCTGCCCCGGGAAGAAGATCTCGGCAAAGTCTTCACCCAAGTAGCCGGAGTTGGTGCCAGTTACCGGATAGAGCTGTGAGCTGCGTTGGCCATGCTCGGTGCCTGCCTTGTCGTTGTCAGCCAGAGCGATATTGAAGCCCCATGTCTTACCCGCCAAGGTATCGACAAAGTTTGGCGTAATCGCAAACTCGAACACCTTACCGTCGTCGTGCCATACGCCTTTCGCTTTTGCATCAAAGCCTTGCGGGCCAAAGTCTTGGCCTACGATGGCGCGATACTGTACAAAGGGCTCGTCTTTGCCCGGACGCAGGAACACCTCAACCGAGTCATTCTCGTAATCCGGCTCTGCGGTGTTCACTGTGATGTTATCTTCGCGCTCAACCCGGCCGTACAGGGTGTTGCCCTTGTACATTAACGCAAACTTGCCTGAGATCTCCTGATCGCTTGGCAAGCGCTGGTCGCGTCCTTCCAGTTGGTTGAATGCAAATGGGTAGTAGGTGGCGTCTGCCCATACGCTAGCATCGTTATTCAGAGATAGCGCTTTAGGTGCCTCTGGAGATACGAAAGCTTGAACATAACGGTTATCGCTTTCAATGCGCACCGGCGGCTGCCATTCAAACTTGCCATCCCGCTTTAGCTCCATTTGTGACTGCACGGCGTGATAGGCAGGCTTCGGCTGATACTCTTTATCCCATAACAGGCCGTGATCCCAGCCATTGAACCAATGAGGGATCCAGCTGTACTTGTCGGTCAGACCCCACGTGGTGAACACGTTCACCGCATCGTAATGCAGCGCCAGTTTCATTAACTCTTCGTACATGCTGGCTTGTTCTGCCAGTGATCTATCGGTCGCTTCACCCTGAATACGGATATCCACTTCAGTGAAGTGATACTCCAGGCCGAGTTCTTCGTGGCGCTCAATGTTGGCGGCAATGTTGGCGGTACGCAGGATATCGCCGCTGATCAGGTGCAGCTGGGTGCCGGCGCCATGAATTGGCACGCCTTGCTCTTGCAGCTGTTTAACTAAGCGGTACGCTGCGTTGGCTTTAGGCGTGGTGCCTTCGGTGCTGTAGTCGTTGTAGTACAGCAGCGCATCCGGGTCGGCTTCGTGGGCCCACTGGAAGGCCTTGGCAATATACTCTTCGCCAATGCCTTTATACCAGATGGTCTCGCGCCAGCCGCCGGCATCATCCAGCGCTTCGTTCACCACATCCCAGTACTTGATACGACCTTTGTAGTGACCAGCAACGGTCTTGACGTGATCTTCGAGGATCTCCAGCAGTTCTTCGCGGGTGAATTCACCTTCTTCTAGCCATGCCGGGTTTTGGATGTGCCACACCAGTGCATGGCCTCGCACTTCCATGCCATTCTTCTCAGCGAACTCAACAAGCTCATCTGCCTTGCTGAAATCGTAAACACCGCGCTCTGGCTGAATGTATTGCCACTTCATCTCGTTTTCAGGCGTTAGCAGGTTGAACTCGGTTTTGAGTACTTCTGCAAACTTCTTCTCGGCGATATGATCGGTCATCATCGCTGAGCCGATCAGTAGCGTGTTTTCGTCGAGGATCTCTCTGAGGGGATCTGCCTGAGCAAAGCTGCTGCTGACGGCTAGCGCCAACAACAGCGGCTTGGCGCCCTTGGGAAAGTGCTTATTTAGCATCCTTAGTCATCCTTATTCTTTATTTTCTTAACCGCTGGGGTTGCGCTCCAGTGGTTTGTGGTTCTTGTATTCGTCGCTGCCATTTACGTTTATTAATTAAAATCAGTGTATTGATGTTGCTGGCAGAACATTGTCTATGGCCCGCTTAGGGCCTCCATTTTCCTTCCTTTGCTGGCTTCACTGTATGTAAAGCAATCACGTTTAAGGATTGTGGAAAGTCACACTGGGCTTACCAAATCTTACTAATGTGAGTGGTGGCAAGCGCTGATGAAAGCTGTATCAAAACCACTTGATAAAGGTGATTTCGCGCGTGCGTTGAGATGGCGAGTTTAGCTCAGTGTCATCATTAAAAACCTTCGCCAACTCATAGGCTTGTTTTAGTCGCGGCGCTGCTTCACACTGACAGTTCTTACTGGCCTGGCAACGCGTCGTCGAGAGGGCGCTCAAAGGAAAGATCGTTGGCGAGTTTTCAAAAAAACGCTGTGGAAGCAGCGGTCCGCATAGCCTTATTGTTTGTTCTGGTGGCGTGGTGTTACGACATCTTGAAGCCATTTATTACCCCTATTGTGTGGGCGGCCTTTCTATCGGTGGCGCTCTATCCGCCTTATCGACGTTTACGCAACTCTCTTGGCAACGCCTCGTTGGCGGCGGTGGTCATCGTATTATTGGGCCTGATGTTATTGCTGATCCCCGGTGTTCAACTGGCCAGTGCGGTGGTCAGCAGTGTGTCGCATTTCGCCGAAAACCTGCAAGAAGGGGATTTTGCCCTGCCTGCGCCTTACCCGGCGATCCGCCATTGGCCGTTTATCGGTGAGTGGCTATTCCAGCAATGGGCATTGGCAGCGCAGGACTCACAAGAGTTCCTGCTGCAACACTCTGAGCGTTTGGCGGATTGGGCAGCGGTATTGCTGAACCTTGCTGGTGGCGTGGTGGCCAGCCTGTTCCTGTTCTGCTTCTCGTTTATTGTGGCCGGTGTGCTTTTGGCTAACTCGGAGCGTTGTAAGCAGCTTAGCCAGCGTTTTGCCGAGCGGCTGCTCGGCCATCGCGGCCCGGCGATGATCCAGCTTGCCAGCGATACCATCCAAAGTGTCGCCAAAGGCGTGCTGGGCGTGGCCTTAATCCAGACGGTGTTGATTTCAATCGCCTTTCTGGCGGTGGGCATTCCTGCGACTGCGCTGCTATCCGCCTTGGTGTTAGTGCTTGCCATCGCCCAACTTCCGCCGTTACTGGTGGTGGGGCCGGTGATTATCTACGTCTTTTACACCGAACCGATGTGGGTGGCGATCACCTTTGCGGTGTGGGGCATAGTGGCGAGCTTTAGCGAACACGTACTCAAACCCTGGCTGCTGGGGCGGGGCGTTGATGTGCCGATGCTGGTTATCTTGCTGGGGGCGATTGGTGGTTTGTTGATGTCGGGCTTTGTTGGCCTGTTTATTGGCGCTGTTGTGCTGGCTGTTAGTTATCAGCTGGTGATTGCTTGGTTGGATGACGGTTTGAAGCAATAAGCGACAATCTTTTCCCAAACTGAGAAGTCTCCCGCGCTTTTTCCGCGTCGTTGCGCGTGCGTTAACTCCTTGGGCTAGCTTTACTGCTATCGCAACGTGTCCTAAGGAGGTGAGCCATGCGCTCATTGTTTGCTGCCTTGTTGCTGACCATCAGCGCAGGAGTGGTAGCGGCTCCTCGAGTAGCATTCCTTATTCCAACTGGGCCGGAAAATTTGTTCTGGAAGCAGGTTAGCGACTTTATGCAGGTGGTCGCCGATGATCTGGATATGCAACTGGAGCTGTATCACTCCAGCGGTCGGATGGAGACCCTGCGCCAAGCGATGGCGCTGGCCGAAACCGATGAACCTCCCGATTACGTGGTGTTTATGCCCCATCGCAGCACCATCAAGGTGCTATTAGAGCAACTGGAGCAGGCACAGATCTACTCCATTGCCATCAACAGCGCCTTACCCTCTGAAGAAGCTGAATCCATCGGGTTACCTCGCGTTAATTTCAGTCACTGGCTGGGCCATATCTACCCGGATGATGTCTCAGCAGGCTATGCCCAAGCAAAGTCTTTGTTTGAGCATGCCAGTCAGTTCCGCCAGTTCAGTAAAGAGCAGCCCATGCAGCTGGTGGCGATGAGTGGCGGCCGCGATTCAGAGGTGGCCTTTGAGCGCAATGAGGGCCTGAATCGATTTTTGATTGACTACCCCCAAGTGCATTTGCAACAGCTGGTATTTACCAACTGGAGTGGCGAGGTTTCGCGTAAGCAAGTGCCCCAGTTGTTAGCTCGCTATCCAGAGGTGGATGCCTTCTGGAACGCCAGCGACGAAGTGGCCCTCGGCACATTGGCGGGTCTCAACGATCATGCTGCATCGTTGACCCAACAGGTTTATGTCTCGGGTATCGATTGGTCTCCTGATGCTGTAGGCGCTATTGAATTAGGCAAGATGGCGTTATCAATGGGGCAACATTTTCTAGAAGGGGGGAAGGCGTTGCTGCTTATATACGATCACTTTCACGGCGTTGATTTCGCGAAACGAGAAGGTCGCGTAATACGAACGGGCTTTCTCGAACTGACCCAACAAGGCGTTGCACGGTATCGCCGCGCCAGCACGCCTGCGAGCTTACAGTTAGTTGATTTCGCCCAGTTCAGCGCTTTTCACCGCGGCGAACAGGTGTTGCCGTTGACCATGGAATCGCTCTATCAGTTGACAGAGTAGGGGCGCTCGGAACAACAGGTTTGGAACTACGCGCAAAAAAAGGCCCGCACAGAGGCGGGCAAGTGGAAGGAAAAACTGATACTACTTACTGAGAGTAAAAGGAATTACTCGCACAGGCTCACGGCGTCGCTCGGCACGTCTGCCGCAGCCGCAATGCTCACGCCATAGAAGATGTACTGGGCCGCACCGCCGCGCACATCCAAGCGCATCGGTTGTTTGACCGAGCTCTGATCAAAGCTTGGATCGGCGCCCGCTAGGCAAGACAGTGGCGCCGAGAACACCTTACGTCCTTCACCGGCTTGGGCGGCAAACTGGTCGTTGCTAAAGTAGTGAGCCTTACGGGAGTCCCAGCTATCACTTTGCAGGGCGAGCAGGTTGGAGTCGCTGCCACTGGCGCTGGTGATTTCCAGGTCCAGCAAGATCACGCTGTCACTGTAGCCGCTCATGTCCATGGGGGTATCTGAGTAGACAAATAGATAAGCTTCATCACCGCTGGTGGTGCTGTTGACTGTCCAAGATACGACGTTACCGTCGCCATCGGTATTTGCTGCAACGGTCATGTTGCTGTTGCTCACCGCGCTATCGGCGTCGGCCAAAGATACTTCGTTGTAGTCAGGTGAACTACCTGCTTTTAGCTCAAGCCCACTGGCTGCAGCGCCATCGGCGTAAAGAATATCGCCGGGTAGGCTTGGCTCATCCGGTTCGCCGGGCTCGTCGCTATCACACAAGCTCACCGCACCTTCTGGCAGGTTTGCTTCCATATCCAAGTAGACACCCGCCAGCTCGTAATCGGTAGCGCCATCGCGCATATCCAAACGTAGCAGCTGGTTAACCTTACTCAGGTCAAACGCGCCGGCTTCGTCTGCTTCGAAGCAGCTCAGTGGCAGATACAGGGTCTGCCAGCCTTCGCCTTCCAGCGCAGTCAGCGCTGATTGTGGGAAAAAGAAGTTGGTTCGATCCAGCCATGGACTGGCACCACCATCGGTTTGCATGGCAATCAGGCTCTCGCCACCATCATCGATAGCTAAATCAACCTTCAGTTGAATGCGCAGCGCACCGTCGGCGTACTCGCTCAGATCCATGCCGCTAGCGTGTTGCACCACCAGATACGCTTCATCTTGTGCGCCAGTGGTGGACACCATCCAGCTATGCTCGGTCTCTTCGCCATTATCAAAGCCACCGCCTTGCTCGGCAGACAGGCCGCCATCGGAAAAGCTACCACCTACTTCCAGGGTGCTCATACCGTAGTCTTCAGAGCTGCCAATCTGCAGGCTGGCACCGCTAATGGCTTGGCCATTGCTATACAGGGTGGCGGTTTCAGGGCTGGGATCGGGGCCCGGGCCGGGGCCTGGATCGACAGGATCTTCGTCGTTACTGCTGTTACAGGCGCTCAGCGCGAGTACACAAGCAAGACTTAGGGCAGAGTACTTTGCTGTTTTCATTATAAAGTTCCTTTTTCTTGCGTCATTTCATGGTGCTGAACCGTTGGCGTATCCGCTTGCCATGGATTCGGCGTAGCCGGGCCCACACCACCCTCTGTGAGGGTGGTGATAGACCAGTTAAAGCGTGAAAGTGTTAGTTGCTCGGTGCGTAGATTTGGTATTCGCCGCTTAGGTGAAGCAGGGCGAACATCTGCAGTAGGCCGTCGTAGTAGCGCCACTTACCAGTGGGCAGGTCTTGCTTCCACAGGCGTTTCACATAGTCGTGGGCATCTTGGTTATCGATGACTAGCGCGCCGGTAGCGTTCATGGCTAGCTGGCCGTGGCTGCTCCACTCAACTTGTGGCACACCTTCCATGGAGTGAACCTGGAAGTTTTGACCGTGCTTTTTGTATTCCTCGTTGTAGAAGCGCAGTTGCTTCTCGACCAGTTGCTTTTGTCCTTCATCGGCGGCAAACCAGTTGTAGTCCATGGCGATGTTGCCGATCACCCGGAAGGCGTCATACCCGCTTTGGTGGCTGATCTTGTTAAAGCTGGTCACCTGAGGCGTACCATCAAAGGCGGCATATTCTGCATAGAGGCCAGTCTCTGGGTGCTGGGAGATATGCAGATAGTTGCGGCTAGTATCGGCAGCGGCAGTCCATAACTCATTTTCTACCGAAGCCCACTCGCCCATCAGCTGATAAAACGCTGGCACGTGGTAAGAGGGGTCAGTATAGATGCCAAGCGACTTCTCGGTAACAAACAGGATCTGCTGCTCTTCGCGGCTAAACATCGGCACTGCTGTCGAGGTTTCTGGCTTATTAACCATGGCATCGAGGATGGTGTTGGCTTCATCGGCGTAGGCGAAGATGCCCTCTTTGCCACCCCAGCGGTTTTCTGCCATTAGCAGCGCCATAGCAAAGTACAGCTCACCATCGGGGGCGGGGTTGTGAGAGATCTGGTTGTAAGGTGCTTCGGCTTGGACGTGCCAGGCGAAGTAGTGCTCATACCAACCCTCTTGGTGTTGCATAAAGGTCTTCGAGAACTTCCATAGTTTGTCGAACATCGGTTGGTCGTTCATCTGCAGGGCAATCATCATACCGTAGGACATACCTTCTGACCGTACGTCGTTGCTGCCAATATCCTTGATAAAACCCATATCGTCGCCCACTGGGAAGAACAAGGCTTTGCCGTTTTCGGTACCACGGGATTTTGAGTAGAACAGTTGCTGGTAGGCTTTATCGACCTTTTTCTTCACCTGCGCTTCGTTGCCCAAGCCAAGTTCAACGAACACGTTGCGGTACTCACCGGTGTGGTAAGCGCCCTGTGGAGAATCCGCATAGGCTGAGGTCGATACGCTAAAGGCACTCACGGCTAATACGGTGGAGGCTAAAAACTGGGCTTGCTTGCGCAAGTGTTGCGTCAATTTCATGATCATTTCCAAAATAGATTTGCGTTGCTTTTTCAAGATAGAGATTGCCGGTGAGTTGCAGTAATTATTTAGATTATTTAGTCGCTTACGATATTTAGCTTTGTCGATATCGCTCAAAAGCCAACTGTGAAACTGGTGCAACTGAGAACTTTTTCGGTACAAAAATTTGCTGCGTGTCTTGCAAAGTTGGCCTAAGTGGCAGGCTGTGATGCTGATTTTGTGAGCGCTCTCAAAATGAAAACGTGATCTATCGTCAAGGCTGCTATAAGTGGATGAACAATATTTCACCAGCGAAGAGGCGAGTTTGCGAGGGGCGTTTTACGTAATTGAACAGTCTTATCACAAGATTATTCCCGGCTTTTCCCCTGCTTTGATTGTCTATCACAGCCAGATCAGCGAAAATACCCGGCAATTTTTTGCCCAGTCTGATTTTTGACCAGCTGGCGCACTATCTGATGAATTCAAAAAGAACCGAGTCTATGTCTGAGTCACTGAAGCCCGAGGTGTCGAAACGCCGCACCTTCGCCATTATCTCTCACCCCGATGCGGGTAAAACCACCATCACCGAAAAGGTGCTATTGTTCGGACGCGCCATCCAAACCGCCGGTACGGTAAAAGGCCGTGGCAGCGCTCAGCACGCCAAGTCTGACTGGATGGAGATGGAGAAAGAGCGGGGCATCTCGGTAACCACCTCGGTGATGCAGTTCCCCTACAATGACAGCATCGTCAACCTGCTGGATACCCCCGGACACGAAGACTTCTCGGAAGATACCTATCGTACCCTGACTGCGGTAGACAGCTGCTTGATGGTGATCGACTCGGCCAAGGGTGTGGAAGACCGTACCCGCAAGCTGATGGAAGTAACCCGTCTGCGTGACACGCCCATCGTGACCTTTATGAACAAGCTAGACCGCGATATTCGTGACCCGATGGAGCTGCTCGACGAGGTAGAGAACGAGCTCAACATGATGTGCGCGCCGATTACCTGGCCAATTGGCTGCGGTAAAGAGTTTAAAGGGGTGTACCACATCCATCGCGATGAGGTGATCCTCTACCAAACCGGCCAAGGCCACACCATCCAAGAGAAGCGCATCATTAAAGGCTTGGATAACCCCGAGGTTGATCAAGCGGTAGGCGAAGAGCTGACAGCGCAGCTGCGTGATGAGCTAGAGCTGGTACTCGGTGCATCCAACGAGTTCGACCAAGAGCTGTTTTTAGATGGCGAGCTCACTCCGGTTTACTTTGGTACCGCGCTGGGTAACTTTGGCGTGGACCACATGCTGGACGGCCTGACGGAGTGGGCACCCGCGCCTATGCCGCGCGCCACCGATGCGCGCCAAGTGACCGCCGGTGAAGACAAGTTCAGCGGCTTCGTGTTTAAGATCCAGGCCAATATGGATCCGAAACACCGCGACCGTATCGCCTTTATGCGCATCGTATCGGGCGAATACAACAAGGGCATGAAGATGCGCCATGTGCGTCTGGGCAAAGATGTCTCCATCTCTGACGCGGTCACCTTTATGGCCGGTGACCGCAGCGCCGCTGAAACCGCGATTGCTGGTGACATTATCGGCTTGCACAACCACGGCACTATTCAGATTGGTGACACCTTCACTCAAGGTGAGGTGATGAAGTTCACCGGTATCCCTAACTTTGCCCCAGAGCTGTTCCGCCGTATTCGCCTGAAAGATCCGCTTAAGCAGAAGCAGCTGCAAAAAGGCCTGATCCAGCTCTCTGAAGAGGGCGCAGTGCAGGTATTCCGCCCAATGCGTAACAACGACCTGATTGTGGGCGCGGTAGGTGTGCTGCAGTTCGACGTGGTAGTACATCGCCTGAAGACTGAGTACAAGGTCGAAGCGGTCTACGAGAGCATCTCGGTGGCCACCGCTCGCTGGTGTCACAGCGACGACGTGAAGAAGTTCGAAGAGTTCAAGAAGAAGGCCCACGACAACCTGGCCCTCGATGGCGGCGACAACCTGACCTACTTGGCTCCGACCATGGTCAACCTGAACCTGGCGGTTGAGCGCTACCCTGACGTGCAGTTTAGCAAGACGCGCGAGCACTAAGGCTGCTTAGTTCTTCTGGTCAATACTAAAACCCGTGAGAATGCTATCCCACGGGTTTTTCATTATCAGTATTAAACCACCTCCTATGGAGGTGGTGATCGTTCTTGTGGGCTTTGCCCGAAGAGCGCTCACGTTAGAAGGTTCAACCTGTTTGTAACCAGCAA
>NZ_AUBY01000035.1 GCF_000429485.1 Aliagarivorans marinus DSM 23064
CATTTGATTGTCAGGATGCCCCCGAGCCTGAGTGTTTCAGAGTATGTAGGCTTCGTGAAAGGAAGAACCGCGATTAGGTTGTTTGCGAAGTTTCCTTACTTGAGAAAGAAGAAACTGTGGGGTAATCACTTTTGGGAAAGAGGGTACTTCGTTGACTCCGTTGGGGCGAACGAAGACATAATCAGGCGGTATGTCAGGCATCAAGACAAGGTAGAGAAAGAAGAGCAAGAACGTCAGATGTCACTAGAAATGCAGTAGTATAGGTGAGCCCCCTTCTAGGGGGCCGTGTCAAAGCCACCTGCTCAGCAGGTGGATTTTTTACACCCTAAATTTGTGTTCGTGCATACGAAAGAGAGCTCCGCGCAAGCCTCAAAGGGGTGGGGACCAACGGTTGCTCCTATGGAGTCAGCACCTCTGGTGCCATCACTTTAACATGCTTCTGTCGCGAGTAATGATGGCGTAACATTAGCTACCTTGATATCCTATCCCGCCCTTGGCTGGCGGTATGTTTTCTGCGTCTACCAGCAAGAGTGCCTGCCTCAAAAGTTTGAGTTTGGCTCGCTCAACAGTAACTTATTTACGGTTACACCGAATTTTAAGCGACGGTAAAATGACCTTTAACAGAAAACGATATACTTTGCGCAACTTCAAGCGAATTATTAAGACGTTATTAGCAATTGCACTAAAGCCGATTACTCATTTTATGAGTCGTTCTCAACGACTATCAAAGCTCTACTTCAGCCTATTTTCCAGTGAGTTTAAACGTGAGCAACACGCGGTGCTTTCTGGTCACCGAGCTTACCAGCGAAGTTTGCACCACATTGGTGATAGTTCCGTGCTGTTACGGAGGAACATTCATCGTTTAGAGAAAGGGTTAATTATGCGCCCTAGACGTAGTGCGTTCGGTAAAGACTACCTAAATGAAACGCTAGATTGCTATTCTCGATGCCTTAATGCAGCGAGTATTGATCGTCAAGAGTTGCAGTGGGCATACGATGTGCTGACAGCTTACTTTTCGGTTGTAGATTTGTCGCTTCCTTGGCTCGATAAGGCTTACAAGCGGTTTTGTGCGTTAAGAGAGCCCCAAAAAAACAGCGGTTATGTTCCTTATCGACGTAGTGAAGGCGTGAAAAGCGAAACAAGCTTTGAACAGTTTTTAACGCTTTGTCAGCAGCGTCGTTCAGTACGTTGGTATCAAGAAAAGGCTGTTAGCATGAAAGTTATCGAGCAAGCTGTACAAGCTGCATCCTTAGCCCCTTCGGCGTGTAATCGACAGCCCTTCCGTTTCTACACAGCTTTACAAGGGAAACATGTACAAGATATTGCAAGCATAGCCATGGGGACCGCTGGCTTTATACACAATATCCCAGCGGTTATCGTGGTCGTCGGTGACCTTTCAGCCTATCCTTTTGAGCGAGACCGGCATGTTATATACATAGATGGCTCACTTGCAGCGATGCAACTGATGTTAGCTTTGGAAACAATGGGGCTTTCGACATGTCCCATTAACTGGCCTGATATCGAGGAAAAAGAGCGATCCCTTTCGCTGCGACTTGGGCTAAAGCCTTATGAGCGTCCCATTATGTTGATTTCTGTGGGGTATCCTGATCCCGAAGGTATGATTCCTTATTCACATAAGAAATCGCCAAGTCAGTTGATAAAAGAAGTGTTGTAGTAGCATTTTGTATAGTTAGTTATTCACGGAGACTAAATTTTGAATATTGAGGTTTTGGGTATCGGTATCCCCAATAAAGGAGCTGAGTTAATGTTGCTAGCTCTCATGGAAAAAATTAGGGACAAATACCCAAAAGCGCGGTTTGTTTTACCTGCATTAAATCACGACTATGAACAACGCATGTTCTTAGGCACTTACCAAAAGTTTGCGCTGCGCGTAGCGGGGATCGATTTGGGCTTTGTTGGCAATTGGATCCCTACACGCCTCAAACACAAATATGGCGTCATTTCTGATGGTGAAATTGATGTCATAATCGATGCCTCAGGCTTTGCCTATGGTGATCAATGGGGCAGCAAGAAACTATTACAGAGATTAGGGAAAGTCAGCAAATGGAAAAGGCAAGGAAAGAAAGTCATCGCTCTACCTCAAGCACTTGGCCCATTTACTTCTGAAGGTTTTGAGCAAGCCTGCCGAGAAGTCTTCCCTAATGTAGATCTGCTGTTTGCCCGAGATTCTATTTCGTATAAGCACGCCGCAGCGTATACAAGCGACAACCTGTTTCAATTTGGCGACTTTACTAACTTAGCAACACCCGAACAAGCAACTAGCGCGTTTGCTGAGAACGCAGATGTTTGCATTATCCCGAATACCAAAATGCTGCAGATGAACGACCAAGCTCAAGGCCATCGTTACATTGAATGCATGATTGCCCTTACCCGAAGCATGATAGAGAAAAACCGCAAGCCGTTTTTCCTCGTCCACGAAGGCAAGGGTGATCGAGAACTAGCAGAGCAAATTCGCGATGCAGTTGATAGCAACATTCCGTTACTCGATCCCAAAGATGCGCTAGAGATCAAACGAATCATTGGCGCATCTAGTATCGTGATTAGCTCTCGCTTTCACGGCTTGGTTAGTGCACTGTCTCAGGGCGTGCCGGTAATTGCGACCGGGTGGAGTCACAAATATCAAATGCTGCTGAAAGATTATCACTGTGAAGAGCTGCTTATCGGACTCGATGACGACAACAGTTGGCGAGCGTGCGTTGAGGCAGTTACCAACCAAGAACAGTTTACCGCATACAAAGGCGTTATCAGTCGACAAGCCAAGACCTTGAAGCATGAAACTGAAGCAATGTGGGCCAAGGTTTTTGAGTTACTAGCGCGTTAATGAAATATTCAGTAATCATACCTCACTTCAAAGATTTAGCCGGGTTGAACCGGCTACTTTCGTCTATACCTACGGTGCCAGATATTGAGTGCATTGTCGTCGACGATCACAGTTGCTCGCGCCAAGAGCTGGCTGACATAGCACAGCAACATGCTGCGCTAACACTGCACATCGAGCAGTTACCGAGTAACAGCGGCGCTGGAAGTGCTAGGAACATGGGGCTGCAGATAGCAACAGGAGAGTGGTTGATTTTTGCCGACTCCGATGATCAGTTTCTAGCGGGAGCCTTTGACACCATCCGCCAAAAAACGGCTCGGGTAGGGGGGAGTGAGCTACTGTTTTTCTCTCCCGACAGCCTAAATGCCGAGACCGGACGTCAAGGCCACCGCCATCGTATTTATACGAATATGGTCGAGCAATACTTAAGGCACAGCAATCAGCGTATCCGTTACTGTTTCCATGTACCTTGGAGCAAAGTGTTTCGCCGCACTTTGATAGACAGACATTCGATTAGTTTTGATGAGACCAAAGTCTCGAACGATGTCATGTTCTCACTTAAAACCGGCTATCATGCAAAGCAAATCGCGGTATTTGAAGACAAGATATACAGCGTTACAGAAAGAACCGGAAGTTTAACTAAAACGATTAGCCCGGAGAATGCCCGTCAGCGATTTAAGGTAACATGTGATTTTAATTGTTTCTTAAGTAAGATAGGAAAACGGTCATTTCAAATTCCACTTACAAGGGCACTCTCTCTCTATGGGGAACCCTTGGGGAGCGAGTTTAAGCTAGAGGTTATACGTTGCTATCTTCGTAATGGATGGAAACTGACCCGGTTTCCGGGGTTCTTGTCGGTAATAATGAAATTAAAGAAGATATTTAGTTTGAAATGAGCAATATTACCTAATTATATATCTCATTGTTCAAAATGGGGTTCCTGTTACAAACTACTTTGAACTAGAAGCTAGCTGACTATCTAATTACTAGTTAGCAAATGAACACTACTTTTTGGCCTCTTAGGCTGACTATCATGATTTTAGAAAATCACTTATCTCTTTATACTTACTAAAACGCAATGGCTGATAGGGAGCAGGAATGAATGACTCACTTTCCTTTATGCTATGTATTAACTGGGTTGGAGCCCAAGCAACCAAGGCATAGTGGTTTTGCTCAACATACTTAGCCAAATCCATCTGGTGTTGATCTATCCTCTCTAAGTTAGGTACTACTATAACCTTCTTTTTTCTTTCTAGAAGTGAGTAAACACTACCGGCACCGGCGTGTGTTACCACTAAATCTGCAGCTTCATAAAAATCGTCAATACTGTCAACAAAGTCAAAGCTCGTATTAAACAAATTGTCCCTAGTGGGGTCAGCATGCTGAATCGTTATTTGGTGATCTGTTATTAATGATGCCTCATTAACTAACGATGAAAATTTAGTTGTACCGACAGTAACGAAAATATTCATAACCTACCACTCAAAATAGCTTTGGGGAAAAGTTTCAATAGCTCTTCATTTTGAACGTAAAATTTGTCCGACAAGTGGTACATCAACATACCAGTTAGTGATTTGCTGTAAAAGCGTGACCAAGTCTCTACGTGTACGACCTTTGCTCCACTGAAAGTCTTAAAGTATAGGGAGGCTAAAACAGAGATTCCAGGCCCCGTTGATATAACTGCTTCAATATTATGCTCTTTGTTTATCTGGCGCAGTTTTTTGACAATTTGGAAGACGCGCTTAAGTGAACCCCAACAATCTCTATCATATTTGTCTCTGACTTCCGGCAGTGTGTATGTCAAAGTAGACCAAGGGTAACGAGTTTCAGCGTCAGTTATACTAACAACCATATTGGTGATTTCATCTTGTAAACCGAGCATTAGCCTATTCATTTGCGTCGCATGCCCGCCCTCACCATATACTGCGATATACACGTTATTGTTATTCATAAATGACCTTATCCACCGACTCTAGCTGTAAGCAAACTGCTATAGTAATCAATGTTGTTCCTTCTCCAGAATGGTAACGCTATAGTTACACCCCATATGAACGTCACAAATCCATTAAACAAAATATGGCCGGCTACCGAAGATATTAGCAAAAGAACAAAAGATGATACACCTATGGAAAGTTTCAAATCAGTAATAAGCTTATCACCCTTATCAGGAAATTTTCTTACAACATTGAATAGAATGTTCATCAACACAATATATACAAAGAATGTGGCGAATCCGAAAATAAATACTATATCGATAGGGTCCATCTCTACGGTATCTTTATTGAACTTATTTAATTCTTCAAAGCCGAAGCCAAACAATAGGCGAGTGTAACCTTGCATTGAAAAACTCGGGAATATGTCCCAAAAGAATATATCTCGGTCAGAGAGTAAGGCGCGCGTAACCCCCCCTGTCTCATAAAAATATACTAGACGATCATAGATAGGAGAGTTAAGGAATAAAGAATAGACAAAGTAACACGCAACAATGCCGATTGGAACAATGACGGAAAGAGCTGCTAGCATTTTAGGTGTGAAGTTAAACCTATGCAATGGGATAAGTGATGCCACGATGGCAACACCTAGAATACCACTCTTAGTACCAATGACTGCTGAAAGTGAAACAAAGAAAACTGAAAAAGAGATATAGGCTAAAATTCCGCGCTCTGCCGCTTTAACCAAAATGAACGTTGATATGATAACTATAACACCTGATAGTGCATTGCCAGAGTAGAAAAAGCCCTTAGCTCCAAATAAGCCATACGATGAGCTACCATACCCAACTAGTGAAGCAAAAATATTAATAGCCAAAACCGTTAATGATATATACATTAATGATAAGTAACTCTTCTTACAGTTGGTAACTCTAAATGTTGAAAAAACTAGAAATACAATAATTGTACTGACCAGCTTTAGTGCCTCACCGAAGTCAAATAGTAGATAACGCAATCCACCCGTTAAGTTTTGCAGGCTGCTCCAAATGATTACAAACGCCATTAAAGAGAAACTGAGCAAAAAGTAGCTATAATTGCGTCGTAACAGTTGAATCAAACCTAGGAACAAGAAAAGTAGCTTATATAGAACCGATAACTTTAGATCCACTCCTACTTTCATAACAAAGAATCCCGTTAGTGAATCAATGAAAAGCAGGCCGCAGGCCATAGCAAATAGCACTCTCTCCAACATGTGGTCGAAAGAAGTTAATTTTACGACTTGCCCAGTAGGAAGCGTTGAAAGCATACGGATTAGCCTACATTCATTTCAATTACGGAGAGGGAAACGTTAACTCTCAAGTCACTAATCATTAATTGCAGAAAAGTATCGAATTAGAACAAAAAGTACGCCAAGAATGCCACCGATCAAGGTGCCCAATACGCAAATGATTGCTCGACGAGGGCTATATTTTAGTTCAGGTGCAACTGCGGGATCGACAATTTTGAAAACGTACTCGTCCATTACTTCAGCGAGCATAATCGTTTTGATTTGCTCTTCAATCAGTTGAAAAAGAATAGATTGCATTTCTGCGAGTACAACATTGTTGAGCTTTTCTTCCAGATAGTTGACCGTTTTCATCGAGTCTTCTAAGTCACGCTGGCGCATCTCATTGTTTAGGTCTTCGATCAACCAATTGGCCCAATTTTTGGCGATGTGAGGCGAAAGGTGGTCAATAGAGATTCTGACAACCCCAGTTTGCTTATTCTCTACGACATTAAGTCTATCGATGAAATTGTCATAGGCTTCTTGCATAGACGGTATAACGGAACGAGGGAAGTTGACCTCCCGTACCCAAGTATCAGATTCCGTATCATAAATGGTAGGATTGTAGACTAAAATATCCTGCTCGGCCTGCCATTCTTGGACCGCCATAAGGTCGGGGAGAATGCCTCTTGTTTGTACGAACTCAGACAAAAAAGCACGGGAACGAAGAACTTCCAAAGCTAGGCCTGATTTATCGCCCCCGCTATCGCCTATACTGAATCCTGCCAATGATGCAAGGCCTCCTAACTGACCCGACAATCCACCAACGGTCGATTCTTGTTGAGATAGGCTTAGAATAACTTCGGCTCGATAGATGTTTTTCATACGAAGAGAAAGAACAACGGAGCCAATTGCAAATATAGCGGTGAACAAGATAATTGGAACTTTACCTTTCCATAGCACCGATAAAAGTTGAGTGAACGTGAGGCCCTTCTTGTTAAGTTGCTCACTTAATAAGTCAAACTGAAAGGGTTCGATCTGCTGTTTGGTCATTTAAGCTAATCCAATTAAAGTTTCTGCTCCAAGTAAGATACTTGAACATATAGTGTTAGCCTGGCGATAAAGGCTGTTTAGTCTTTGTGTAAAACTTGCTCAACCTTATGGCGAATGTTTTCTATTGCGTAATGATTGATCACACGCTTAGGCCCTTTTTGCTGATAGGCGCTATAGTTTAGTACGATATCTTGCAGCGACCGCGCAAGTTGTTCTGAAGAGCAATCCGCAGGAACGGCTATTCCAACGTCATGAGTGACAACGTCTGGGATCGGCCCCCACCCTTTGGCTATTACCGGCAGGCCAAATGACATTGCTTCAATAAACACCATACCAAAAGAATCATATTCAGAGGGAAGACAAAAAATGTCCGAGTCTTCCAGTATGCTTTTTTTCTCATCATTACCTAGCCAACCTGTAAAGGTAACCCGATCCACAAGATTCAAATCGTGAACTTGTTTTATAAGTTGGTTTTTGAGTGGGCCATCACCAGCTATGGTCAGCTCATACTGTTTTGGTAAAAGGGAAAAGCTGCTAATTACTAGCTCTATGCCCTTTCCTTCAACGAGCCTGGCCATTGACAACACTTTAATACACGATACTGGGGCTTGTCTGCTGGGCGCTGACAAGCGTTGCGTTGCGATTTTTTCTAACTCTGAACCGATGGGGTTGGCAACAATATTAACCGATAGATGAGGAATTACCTCTAGTAAGCGTGTTTTCCACCATGGAGTTAATACGACAACCTGATCAAAAGGAACAAGTATCAATCTTACGAATAACGTTCCCAGTTTGGAGTCTAGGTATTGATCCAACGTGGGCGAGTGGAAATGAGCGATACACTTAGCTCTAAAGCACTTTGCTATCAATGCTAAAGAGAATTTTCGCAACATTGAGAGCCAAGGACCCATATGGAACCAGCATGCGCTGTCTTGGTAATGCCCTTTGCCCTGTTTGAGCATGTAGATTACGCCAGCAAGCCAACTTTGGAAGAAGCGCTCTCCGTCTTTTTGGGTGGCTGTATATTCAAAGTCGTAGTGGCGTTCTAATCCGCCTACAAATGCTGTTAGTGCTGAGCTCATCCCTCCACGTGACAAGAAGAGGTGAGGGCCAAAAAACCTTACTTTCACATTATTTCCTAAGCCAGTTTTGGCGAAGTTGGGCCATAAAAGGAAAAGATCTGCTCAGAAAGTAGCGTGTTTTGCGCCTACAAAAACCAAAGCGTAGATCTGCCAGAAGTTCAATCAGTGAGTAAGATTCTCGTAATGCAACTCGCCGCATGTAACGCTGATTCGCTCTATTCCTCTCTGTGAAAAGCTTCTCATGCTTTTGGTAATATTGCTGATAGCCTTTCGCTTTATTGGGCTTGGAGGTCACTCTTGGGCCAGTATGACCTTGATGCAAGTAGTAACTGGCGCCTTTGATACGTCTCGCAGGGCCATGCTTATGTATGAGACGTGTCCAAGTATCATAATCTTGGCATGCTACAAACCTCGGATCAAAACCACCAATATCGCGAAGCTTACTTGTTTCAGTAAGCACTTGATTACCCGCGAAGTTGTAATCAAAGATATCGCCAAGCGATATGTCTCTAGCCGATGAGTCTACTGTTTTGCTTTTGCCCCCATAGTGCCAAAAAAAACCATGGCAAACGAATGCCATATCAGAGCTGTAAGCACTAACTAGGGTTGCAACTCGCTCTGGGGTGTACTCATCATCATCGTCTAGTCCGGTAATAAAGTATCCGTTCGCTTGTTGAATTGCGATGTTTCTCGCAACACATGCGCCTTGTGGCTTATCTTGTCGGAACACTCGAATGTTGGCATAGCGTTCCGCTAGTGAGAGAAGATATCCCCACGTGCCATCTGTGGACGCGTCATCAACGATGATTAGCTCAATGTCTGGATAGGTTTGTGACAACACAGAGTCGACCGCCCTTTGCAGTAAGGTCAAGCGATTACAGGTAGGCATATACACTGTCACCAACCCCTTGCCAGCGCGAGTTTCTCGATTATTTAGCATAGACTTTCATTTGATATAAGGGGCGAAAGTTCGCCCCTTAACGGTTCTAGAAGATATTGAGTGCAGCCAGAGCAACGGCGCTGTTATAGACGATATTGGTAACCTGGCTCCACAGTGTTAAGCCATCTTTGTAGTCGGTCTTAAGCGGAACGATCACCGTATCACCAGCATGAAGAGTGTGTTTGCCGCCGAACCAGAACGATGTCTTTGGCAGTAGCACCGAGCCATCACCTCGAATAACGTAGATCCGTCCTTTATCGGCTCGACGTGTCATACCTCCTGATAACTTTAGGTATTCCTCAATCGTCAGCTCACCATTAAAACGATGGGAAGTAGGGTGCTGTACCTCACCCATAACGGCAATGGTGTCTCGCCTAGGCGGAACGTATAGCATGTCCCCTTCTTCAGTAGGGAAGTCGTAGTTTGTTGAGGCCTTAGATACGCGCTCCAAATCAATCACTAAACGACCGACCGATTGGGTCTTTTCTAACTCGGCAAGCATCGTTTGTGAGTCTGCAGCGCTTGCGAACGACCCTTGTTGTGAAAGAGTACGGTTTGCCACCTCTTTGCGTAAGCGGTCAATAATACGTTGAATTTCCAGCTCTTCTTGGCGTTTGAGGAACTCTCTAGTAAACACAGCACCATAAGGGTAGGCGTGTTCGGTAAACCCACCCGCTCGCTCTATCACCTCAGAAAGTGTTTCACCCTTACGCAGAGAGTATACGCCCGGGAAGTTGAACTCGCCGCGCAGCTCGATGGTCGGGTTTTCTTGCCAATTAGGCTGAGTCAGTACGTTGAGCCTGTCTTTGCTGAGTAAAGGAAGGTTAGCGACAATGTCACCTGCCATTACTTGATTGAGGTTGATCGGCAAGTGCTGAACATGCGCACCATAATCTGTTTCGGTACGGGTCAGCTCCGCTTTTGTCATAAAGGCGCTTTCTTTTAACCCGCCCGCCAGCAAGATGAGATCTTCGACGCGCCCTTGATTAACCAGAGGGTATACGCCGGGATAATTCACTTCTCCAACAACACCAACGATGCGCACTTGTTGTTGGTAGCTCGCCTGGCTCTCTAGTTTCGATATAACAGGGGTAAGCAGCTCATCTCTCTTGAGGTTGGCAGAGAGAGCTATCAGTCTTTCGTTGGTAAATAGATTGAGTAAGGCTTGTAAGCGTAGGTTCTCTTCTCGGGACTCTGTGGAATCGCTCTCGACGTTACCTGAGGACACGATTGCAACGCCGCCAATTGATTCTTGGTTCAGCATTTGTTGCTGCTCTAGGAGCAGTGCTTGTGCAGATTTGCCGCGTTGTGATATCTCAATTTGAGCGACTTCAATATCGCTTTGCTCACGACTAAGAGACACAAAGTAACGGGCTAACTCACGACGGTTAACTAACTCGTCCCTTAGGTTGAAAACCATTAACTTATCATTGGCCTGAAGCTCAATGTTTTGTGGGCTATGAGGATTAAGCACAGCCTCGGCAAGTTTAAAGCCTTTAACATCAATGTCGCTGCCTATATACGCTTCTCTGATTACGATAGCGTAGCGAGGGTCAGAGCTAGGTAGCAAGTCAGAGTTGAAGTTAGATAGCAAATCCTGAACTCGCAGGCCTTCTCGCCACTGATAAATGCCCGGACGGGCCACCGCTCCTACTAAGGTGATGGAGTTTTCTACCAACGCGTTGCCACTGCGAACGAGTAGTCTGTCACCATCTTGCGCGCGTTGCTGCTGGGCATCGGCATTGCTCAAATCGATATTGATCGCGTGGCGAGTGAACGTATCGTCAACACGTTCTATCACTGAGGCTTTAGGATAAGCATCAGGGAGGGCCCCTCCGGCCATCTCTAACAGGTCACCAATGGTCTCGTTTTGCTTGAGTTCGTAGATTGCAGGGCGTCTTACGCTACCTTCAACGGTTGCTGTACTGCCTAGTGCGGGTACAAAAACCACATCACCAGATTGCAATGACACATCACCGGAGGCGTCGCCACGGAGCAGCAGATCGTAAAGGTCGAAATTAGCAATCAGTGAATCACCGCGTTTTACTTGAACATTACGGAGTGAGCCAATTTCTTTGATACCACCGGCTAGAAATAGTGCTTGTGATGCCGTAGTCAAACTGTTGACAGTGTAAGAGCCCGGGTAGTTTGCATCGCCGGCCACAAATACGCGAATGGTGCGCAGCTCACCAATGGTCATATAGACCTTTTGGCCAAGCAGTTTCTGGCTTACTTCTTCGTTGATGACCTCTCTAGCATCAGAAAAACGCAATCCACCAAGGTTAACCGGACCAATGTCGGGAAACTTAACTTTGCCCTGGCGGTCAATCTCTAGGCGGTGCTCTCGACTCTGTTTTCCGAATAGCTGAACAAGAATGGTATCGCCGGGGCCGAGTACGTAATCATCAGGAACGGGCACATCGGTAACCGGTGTGAAGTTAGCACCCTGTTGGGCCTGTGTGAGGAAGAGATCATAACCAAAAGGCTTGAGCGCCTTTGCTTCTTCCTCTTCCTGCATGCTGTCCAAGATTGACTGTTCTTGGCGCATCACCTGCAGAGCAAAAGGGTCATCAGGCACCGGTGAAGCCGTACCACTGTTCGCGCTGGCGCTAGCTGAGCCCGACTGCATCATCAGTATCGATGGGTCGATGCCATATTGTTGGGCTAACGCTTGTTGCTGTGCTGGAGGTAATTGCTGAAACTGCTCTAGCATTTGCGGCGTGATATCAATCGTCAAGCCAGGCAGCGAGAAAAGAAGCGCGAAAGGAAAGACCAGAGCGCGCAAGTTTCTTATTAATCTTCGAGTCATTTTCAATGGTTTATGTTTTAGGGAAAAGACAAAGCAAGACAAGGACATTCCAATCCCCTCTTGCTTCCAAGCACAACGGTTGTCGCCTCAAGAGGCAAATTATACTTACCTTGAACAGGCGATAGCAAACACAATCCGTTAGCAACTGTTAACACGTTGATCCAAGGCTGGATTTGGCCAGTGGCTAACGCTTAATCTCGAAGCTGTTTAATCGTTATCTTGTGACAACGTTCCCGCTGCTAGATGTAAAAATGCGTACATTGCGATTGCAGGGTAAATACCTTTTCCTTCCGGCGAGCCCTGTTCTTGAAACCACTTGCTCGCAAAATCTGTCAGTGCTTTATCATGCGTTGGAGCGGATTTTCTCAGCTGGTTAGTAAACCAAGTGAAGCCATACTCGTCGTTAGGGTATGGGTTAGCTCTTACGCCTTTTAGCTTGTCTAGGAGTAAGGAGGGGTTGTTGGCAAGCCTAAAGAGGCGGTTAGCCACTGGTGACCTAGAGCGAGTTTTGTCCGCTGGGAATGCGATATCCATTGGCTTGAACACTTGGGTTTCCAGCGCGTGGTTATACAGTGATAGCCCATGCTTGTGTTTTGGTGGAACCGTGGCCCAAAAATCGCACAAGCGGCTATCCCACAATGGCATAGACCATGGTAACTGCATGTTCTCGTAATAGCGGTTAGTATTTACGATGAACTTTGCCTGTCGCTCCATCAAATCCCATACCTCAAAGGCTCTATAGGGCTTATCGAGGTGCTTCGCTAAATAGTTAACCTGGGCTGTCAGCTCGTCTCGTACCGGACTTATGTCCCCTCCTTTATACAGGCAGTGCCGATTGAAAATTGCGCTTACCACATCATCAGTACTGGAGTTATCGTTCAGCGATTTCGGCAAATGGCCCCCACCAATAAAGCCTCCGGAGTGGCCAAAAACCATCACCGAGCCAGTGATGTCTTGCTGCTCAAGGTACTCAAGGAAAGGCAGCGATGCCACGCCGCTAATACAAGTGTTGCCACTAGTCATGTCCAACAGGCGCGGATAGGTATCATTGTCCAGTACTTGCTGCCAAGCTTGCGTAGAATAATCGATGTACTGCCATTGATACCCTAGTTTTTGGGCAATGTGCTGGCTAATGGATATATCTTCGTTTGCAGGTCGTCCCCAGGCAAAGCACTTCACATTACTAAACCCGCCTTTTTTGAGCATTGCGGCGATAAAGCGAGAGTCATAGCCACCACTCAAGGGCAGAATAATGGTCTTGTTTTGTGAGGCCTTGATCAGGCTGTCGAACACCTTTTCACTGGCATCCATAAAGCTGGATACCAATTCAGTTCTTGTTGCGCCTCTGCGCTCCGCATGAGAGTTATATACGTACTCCGGTTCGATACGCAACTCACTGTTAAGTTGTCCGACTAGTTTATGGCTGGCGGGGATTGACTTGGTATTGTTAAACAGAGTTCGGTCAAACGTTGCGTAACCAAAGGTTAGCCAGTTAAGTGCGCTGACATCATCCAAGGTTGAGCTTGGCTCTACAGTAGGAGAGTCATGAATAGACAGTACACCTGAAGTGACATTAAAAAACAGTGGCTGCTCGCGAACCAGGCCGGGAAACGCTTCAATGCTGCAAACCTTGCCTCCGTCATAGCTCACCTTGATGTAAGGCAGGCAGGCATCCAGCGCATCAAAGTCATTGCACATGTACTTTGGAATGTAGTGTTCTATCTGTTTGCTTTGCTTAAATAGCTTCCACCGTCCACTAGACAAATCTAACTGAATTTGACTGATGGATACTTTGCTGGAGCTTTGTGGGAAGTCTGGGGTATTTGACATACTTTAACTCATTCAACGCTGTAGTTGCTGATCGTACCTACACACTTGCCTATACACATCTGCAATGACAATCAGGTTGTAGCACAAGCCTGCAATAGAGAATGTCACAACGGTTGTCTCGGCACTAAAAAACAGTGCTGCAATAAGCATGCTGGTCACTCGTGTCGTGGAACCAACAATGTTTAACAGCAGATAACGCTTTTGCTTGCGCAGTATCGGGATTAACGCCACTGAAGGGGTATTCACGAAAACGGCGTAAATCCAAATCGCCAACCACGATGCATACTGGCCAGCTTGGACCCACGTTTCACCAAAGGCAAACTTGAACAACCAAGGGCTACAAAAGAACAGTGTGGTGAAAGGCACAAAACCCACTAACGCCAATACGCCAGTAGCTAACAGTTGCGTTCTAGCAATAGGTTGTTCATCGTGAGTCTTTTTTACTGCATGGCGGTAAAACGCTTTGCGGGTTGCTTCAGACACCAACCGGCCGGGGAGGTGAACAATACGCTCTGCTAGCGCATAGAACCCCGCAATAGCTGGGCCAAATAAGCCCATTAGCACGATGGCTGGCGCATGTTTATTTGCAGTGTTCAGCAGACGTTGCGGTACCTGAAACTTGGGGAACTCATGATACTCCCGGCAAACACGCGTAATGAGTGTAGGCCAAGCAGACAGTGAGAATCGCTGCCAATGGCACGTAGCGGTACTGAGTGCCCCCGACTTTACATAGGCAATTAGCGCTGCACCAGTACCCACAAATGCGCCCACTATCAGTGTTAACCCGCTTGGTGCCAGACCACCACTGACTAAGCGAAATGAGGCCGAGCAAAACACCGCAATGACCGCGCCCAGCGCAATAAGCTTGATTCGGTCTGAACGCAACAACCAGTATTGACTAGCGCGCTCGGCGCTTAACACATATCCATAAATGATCGCAAGAGCGAACACATACAGTGGGTAATGTGGTTGCGTTCCCACCAAATGACTGTACAGCGCATAGCCCCCAAGGGCTATACATAATATTAGAGTCGAAATCGCTGCCACGGATATTGACGCTGCAAATATTCGTGCTGCCTGGATTTGTCTCTTTGGCAGTGGTATTGCGCTTTCGAGCTGCAATGAGATAGGGATGGCTGCAATGGCACTGGCCGACATGAACAACGCGAGCATACCAAAGTCATCCGGCGAGTAAAGTCGGGTAAGTAGCGGCGCTACCAAAACACTGAGCAACTGCGCCACCGCATTACCGCTGATAAGCACCCTTAAGGAACGTAACAGCGAATGCTGGGAGAGCCGGGATAGTAAAGTAAGTGACATTAAAAATCGTTAGGTTATCGAAAAGCGGAGCGATTGTAACACTACTTACATCTGTTCTATAGGTTACTCGCGATTAGCGCGAAAAGAATAGATCACAAAAAAGCCGGCTAGCTTGCGCTAACCGGCTTAAGGCTAATTAACTAACAAATTATAGTCTAACTATTACTTGCCTTTGTACTGATCGTTGATGGTCTGTACGCGAGAATCGTTTTCACGGTAGTAAGGTACGATGCTTACGTTCTCTTCATCAGCGTCAGAGATAAAGGTGATGTTCAGCTTACGACGCTCGTTGCCTTCCAGGCCTAGAGCTTCAGCAATAACTGACTCTTTGTAGTGAGTAACAGTCTTAGGTGCTGCGTCTTCTAGGTCACCGGTGTACTGGATACCGTCTTGGTCAAATGCAGTGATTTGAACAGAAGCGGCAGCAGTGCCGTGGTTGCTGTACTCAATAGCAGAAGACAGGTGGCTGTAGCCTACTGGCAGGTATGGGATGTTAACAACAGATGCATCTAGAGCCCACTCACCGAATGAAGCTTTTTCAGCCAACGTGTTGGTTTGAGTTGCTCCGCTATCATCGAATTGAACACTCAGGTCAAGAGTGAACGCAGTTCTTGGAATCTCTTCGGTAGTGTTGGCAAAGTCAAACACAGCAACGGTGGTTTTGTTCATGCCAGTTACGTTATCAGTGAAACCAACTACTTTACCGCCAGCCGCTGGGATGTCTTGTGGACCAGCAACGTCCCAAGTCAGGCCTGTGCCTGCAGTAATGAAGTTAGCAGCGTTAACACCAACGGTGCCGTCGTACAGCGCGCCATTTACCGCGACGTTCATTTGAACGGCAGTAGTTACTGCTACTTTGTAGTCAGCAGCTGCATCAATAAGTTTCACAGTTGCAACGTCTGAGTTTGCACTTTCAGCCAAGGCAAAGGTAGAGAACTTGGAGTAGTCGATACGATCAACGCGGTTGTTGTATACAGTCTCAATGCTGTATGAGAACTGAGCGCCTTGGGTTGCAATTGGACCAACGCCGCTTTCAATTGGAGCGCCCGCTAGGTTTGAATCGTATTGCAGGCTAGATGCGCCAGATACTACGATCGCTGGTTGAGGGATAGTAGTACGGAATGCTGAGTTAGCAATCAGTGGGTTACCCAAGTTTACATTGAAGGAAATAGTGCCCGCGTTTGCATCAACTTCTACTTCGTCAAAGGTAAACGAACCGGTACCTACGTCAAAAGTTAAGCTACCACAGGTGAACTGACCAACAGTAGGAGCGTTACAGGTGCCGCCGGTTACGCTTCCTAGGTCAACAGCGCTGTCAAAGGTGAAGACAATCTCAGAACCTGCAGGGTGCTCGTTGGCAACGATAACGTCAAATACTAGGTCTGCAGTTGCGTCAACGTTGGTCAGGCCAGCTTGTACAGCTTCGTTGGTGAAGGTCAGGCGGTCAGCAGAAGGGGTGCTAATGGTAGCTGCGTTAGCTGCGAAGCTACCAGTCACTGCAAGTGCTACCAGTGAAGTTTTAAATAGAGTTTTCATTTCTCGTAAATCTCCAATTCCATGAAATCGGTGTTATAAGCCCGTTTAAAATTATCCATAGCTATAACGTCCAATGTATTGCTAATGAGTGCGCTCACCGCTGAGGCCAACAAGCCACCCGGGTTGGTACAAGACGGCCCCGTGACGCATGTGATTACAACTCAAATTCCTAACAAGTAAATTAGTCAACTCACTTGCTGAATCGAATATAATGGAATTGATTTTTAACATCAACCGCCTGTCAGCATATTATTTTATTAAAATTGTGGTTAATCACACCTTGTTGATTTTGCTAAATGTCTGACCTTTCTTTGCTAGTAACGCTTTGTTCTGCCAATAACTCTTTTGACGTGATATTTTCATTAGGCCAGTTTTTGTTGTATTCAATGAACATGCTGTTTGAAATATTGTTGTCATGGTTAATGTCATACCACAGGGCCTGTAGAGCGCTAGTGATTGAATTGTGAATAAAATGAAAATTAAGAAGGGCTAGCACGTCAGTTGATTGGTGTAATATTCTGATTGGTGGAGCCAATGCAGAATATACGTCTGGTTAATCGGATTTTTGCCGAGTGTTCGAAAAATAGGCAGTTTGTTTTCGGGTTAACGTTTGTTGGGGTAGAAGGGGAGGTGGGTGCTCACTCGGTGGCAGCGTTAAATTCTACTAAATTTGAGAAGGGGCATATGGAATCGTCAGTTTTAGTAAAGTGCCCGTTGGTGTCGAAAAGTCAGAAAATGTTTTTGTTGTTGGTGTTTTTAGCCGTTGTTGTATAAGGCTGTTAAGGTTTGGCTTTTCGCAACTGAGTAAGCACTCCTGCGGCTATGAGATTACTAGAAACCTACGTACAGCGTACAGCGGATACCCAGCTAATGTCTAGTAGCCGGGAAACTGTTGGGTTGTAACGATTGGGGCGTTGCAATAGTGCCTAATTTCTTTGTGTGCTTAAGCTGTAGTGGTTACAGCTGGTGTTATCTTCAGTACGCTTTGTGAGGCGCTATAATCCTTGCCAATTTTCTTCATTTCGTTAAACTCTTAACTCTAATACAGAGAGCAATCACTGAATATTTGGAATGTTTCGGAATAAAATTCGGGTTGTTCGGTGTTGCTTGGTTGTTTGTGTGGTTTTGTCATGCTGGTTTCCGGCTTGGGCGTAAGTCGCGGGAGCAACTAATTTCAAATGGAATAATTGATAATGAGTAGTATCAGCTTATCAGCTCGTTGTAAGCGTCAGCAAGGTTTCACCTTAATGGAGCTGCTAATAGTTATTGTTATCATGGGGCTGCTAATGTCTTTAGTGGCGCCTAGCATGTTCTCTAAGGTTGGCTCATCAAAGATCAAAACGGCCGAAGCGCAAATGCAGATGATTGGTACTGCACTTGACGTCTATCGCTTGGATGTCGGTAACTACCCTAGGTCTTTGTCGCAACTGCGGCAGGATGATCAGACTGGCTGGGATGGGCCTTATCTGCCCCGAGACTTACCCTTAGACCCATGGAACCGTGAGTATATATACAAGGCTCCCGGCGATAACGGCGCGCCCTACAATTTGCGTACCCTAGGCTCTGATGGGCAGGAAGGCGGCGAGGGCGAGGCCGCGGATATCATTTACCAATGAGTCGGCTCGAGCAACTATTGCAGCATGCGTTTGGTGTTGCCAGCGATGATCTTGCAAAAGCGCGCCATTTCCAACAACGTAACAGCGGTACCTTGGAGCATATCCTCGTGAATATGGGGGCGCTGGCCGAGGAAAACCTGCCAGCGCTTTATACGCAGTACCTTGAGTTACCACCTTTCAGTGATTTTTCTCTTGGAGAGCTTGCTCAAGCGCAGCAAGGAAGGGGTTATGACGAGTTATTCAGCTATGGATGGTTAGTTGTTAGCAGCCAAGAGGGTCAGCTTGATGTTCTCGCGCAGAACCCGCTTAACCCAGAGGCGATGGAACTGTTCGAGGAACTCTGTGCAGATCGCCAGTACCGTTTGTTTGCCGTGTCTGAAGCGCAGTTCGATAGTGTGGTTCAACCTCTGTTGGCGCTGACCACAGAGGACGAAACTCAACTCGAACAACTCAGTAGCTTTGAGGAAGATAAGCTGCGGGAGATGGCCTCTGAAGCTCCAGTAGTTAACTTGTTAAATAGTCTTATTGCCAAAGGTCTCAAGCTTGCTGCATCTGACATGCACTTAGAGCCGGTCGCAGGTACTTACCGAGTTCGCATGCGTATCGATGGGGTGCTCAAAGAGGTGGACACCATTCCTTCTCGACTCAGTATTCCAGTTATCTCTCGGTTAAAGATCCTCTCGGGTATGGATATCGCCGAGAAACGACGACCTCAAGATGGCAAAATCGACATCAAGGTCGCCAACGAAAAGCTCGATATTCGCGTATCGGCGCTCCCCCTGGCTGATGGCGAGAGCATGGTGCTGCGTTTTTTACGCCAGCAGTCGATTACTTACGATGTGGCTAGCCTTGGCCTGTCAGAGGATATCCTTCAGGCAATCATGGGTGATATACGCAAGACTTCGGGCGTAGTATTACTTACCGGGCCTACAGGCTCGGGTAAAACCACCAGCTTGTACACGTTTTTAAGTCTACTTAACGATGAGTCCCGCAAGATCATCACACTAGAAGATCCCGTTGAATACCAGCTCAGGGGTATCAACCAAGTACAGGTTCAGTCCGATATCGGTTTTGGTTTTGCTGAAGGTTTGCGCTCAATTGTCCGGCAAGATCCCGATGTGATTATGTTAGGTGAGATCCGCGATGCTGAAACAGCTAGGATCGCCATGCAATCGGCTTTGACCGGCCACCTGGTTTTTAGCACGGTTCACACCAATGATGCGCCTTCGGCCTTTACCCGCTTACTTGACCTTGGGGCGGAAGAGTATTTGCTGAATGCGGCGTTAGTATCGATAGTGGCGCAACGTTTGGTGCGCAAATTATGTTCTCATTGTAGCGAAGCCGCTGATAACAGTGAGCAACTCACCCAGCTTTATCCTCAGTTACTGGACAGCCAGTTTCGACATGGCGCACCGTTAAGGCTGCGTCAAGCCGTTGGCTGTGAACACTGTGGAAATACGGGCTATAAAGGGCGAATGGCGGTCATTGAATACTTAGCTATCGATGATCAGGTACGCGCCTTGAAAAAAGACCAACATTTCCTGCAAAAAGCGATTGCGTATCATCGTCAGCAGGGAGGGCGCGGACTCGTTGATGATGGCCTGCTGAAAGTGGCACAGGGCCTTACGACTGTGGAAGAGGTCATGAGGGTGGCAAACTGATGGCACGCTTTCATTACCAAGCGGTCGACCGACACGGGGCTGTAACCAAAGGGGAGCTGGATGAGCGTTCATTCAGTGACGCCAAACACTCCCTCAAACGGCAAGGGCTGACGGTTACGCTATTGCAGCAGGCCGATAAGTCATCGCGAGACGCTTCGGTTGCCATCAAACCGCTAACTCTCACTGAGCTCGAGGTGATGACCTCTGAGCTTGCTCTGTTACTCGATAGCGGCGTTCGAATCGACAAAGGCTTGGATATTCTTGCTAAGGGCAGTGGTAGTAATGTGGCTCGGGTACTTGGTCAGCTTGCTGCAGCTGTCCGCAAGGGGGCGCCTCTATCCACTGCTATGGCTGATATCAAGGGGTTCGACAGTGTGTACATTAGCTTGGTGCGAATGGCTGAGGAGAGCGGCAATCTTGCCTTGGTGTTCTCGCAACTTGCGAAAGAACTTAAGTTTCGCTGCGAGTTAAAGGCCAAGATTGTACAATCATTAACCTACCCTTTGGTCATTTTGTTCGTTTGTGTTGCGTGTATCTTGTTTGTGTTCAACTTTATCGTTCCGCGAATGAGTGGCCTTTTCGAGCAGGCTTCTGAGCTTCCGGTTTACACCGAGATGCTGCTTGCTGTCAGTAGCTGGATGCAGAACTATCAACTTTATCTGTTTGCAGGGATTGCGCTATTGGTGTTTTGGCTGATCCACCTTAGTAGCAGCGGTCAGCTAACCAAGGTGTTAACCAAGTTTCTGGTTGATGTGCCCGGTCTTAGGCAGTCTGTCTACTTGGTTAGTCGAATTCAGGTCAGTAGCGCCTTAGGGATGATGCTAAGTAGTGGTGTTAAGTTGGAGCTCGCACTCAAAATGGTTGCCGATGGCGTAGCATGGCCGAAGCTTAACAAAGCTCTACTGGCAGCGCGCTCGAAAGTGACCAACGGTGAATCGCTTACCTCTTCGCTACAAGCCACGGATTTGTTTGGTGATCTATCCCTATCGCTGATTGAGGTAGGTGAGGAAAGTGGTGAGTTGCCGAAGGTGTTTGATGAGGTTGCTCAGCGCAGCCGAAACGAGTTTGAGGGGTGGACAGCTAAGCTCACATCTCTGCTTGAGCCACTGATGATCTTGGTGATGGGCGGCATCGTTGGCGGGGTGGTAGTAGTTATGCTGCTAAGTATTACTTCTCTTAACGATGTGGCGCTATAGATGCGCAACTCGGGCTTCTCTTTGATTGAATTATTGGTGGTGCTAAGCCTGATGGGCTTGGGGGCCGCATTGATCGGCCCTGCAACGCTTAATCAAGTCGCTAGAGCGAATGCCCAAGCTGAGCTCAATCGATTTGAAAATCAAATTAGGTTGATGAGCCAGCGTGCGTTTAGTCGAAGTGGTGGCATTGTGCTAGATATGCACAATAACCAGATTACCTTTCAGGATGTATTAACTCGATCTACTATATCGTCCCAATCCTTTGAATACATTGGCTTTCCTCAACAACAATCGATAACCTTGAATCGCAATGGCTACCCTTCGCCGGAGCGTGCCACTATCGTGTACCGTGGGCACCGCCAAGAACTCAACTTATTTAGACTAGTAGAAGCAACGGACGATTAAGCCCGTATTTTGTGCTTTATGGACAACAATGGAAATGCATTTTAAACAATTACTTATCGCCTCAGTTGCGCTTATTCAGCTTTCTGGCTGCGTATTAACAGATCCTGCGAGCCGCAACTATCAGTTAGAGAGCTCGTACTTAGAAAGTGCGGAGGCAGTAAGCGCGGAGGCCAGCGAGCCAGTTGCCGAAGCGGAGGTTAGTGAGGGATTACCAGAGGCTGAGCAGGGCGGGCAGTTTGAAGCGGTACCGAGCTTGAGTTTGGGGTCAGAGGGGTTTAACTCGGGAGCCAGCCTGTCGAGTCAGTTTGGTTCAGAAGCAAGTATTCGTTTGGCGGCGGATGAAATGCCGATGAATGATTTTCTGCATTACGTGTTTGGAGAGTTGCTGCAAGTTGACTACATCCTTGGTGATAACCTCCAGAGTATCCGTACTCCGGTTACCTTGAATGTGCAAAGCGCCATCAGTCCCCGCCGGTTGTTTGAGCTGACTCAAGAGCTGTTGTTGGAGCGAGAGGTCACTATTCAGGCTCGTGATGGCTTGTACGTGATAATGAACCTGCAACAAGGTGGGCAGGGGAACACAGTGCTGGGCTATGGCGCTTCACCCGATTCGATACCAGAAGGTGCGCAGAATGTAGCTCAAGTGGTGCCGCTAAAGTTTGTGTTTGGCCTGGAAAATCTTCGGGTACTGCGCGAACTCACTTCGGTGAAAGTCTCGCCGGACCTGCGCCGGGGGGTATTGATACTGAGCGGCTCCCGTACTCAGGTAGTACGTGCACTTGAGTTGTTAAAAATACTGGATGCGCCAGCGAACACCAGTAAGCATATCGGTCTGGTAAAACTGCGTTATATCACCCTTGAAGACTTTATCGAGACGGTCAATGAGCTGCTTAAAAGCGAAGGGATAGTCCCGGAGGCTGGAAATGACCGCCGTATCTCATTGGTACCGATTCCCCAGCTGGGGGCCTTGGCGGTGTTTGCCTCGGAGAGCAGCTTTGTTGGGCGGGTGCGCTACTGGGCCGAGCAAATGGATAAGCCGAGCCAAGGAGCGGAGCTGCGTTACTTTATCTATCAGCCTAAGTATGCCCGAGCCACTGATATTGGTGAGAGCCTGAGTAAGCTGATAGGCGGACGCTCGATGTCGGTACAACGTTCGGCCGAACGAGATTCAGCACGGGTGGAAGAGAATGCGCAAAGTCGCAACTCGGTGTCAAACGATAGCATGAGCCTGGTGGTGGATGAGCGAGCGAATACCTTGATATTCAAGGCCAGTGCCAATGAGTATCAGGGGCTACTGCCGCTGATTGCGCAGTTGGATGTAATGCCCAAGCAAGTCATTTTGGAAATGACCATCGCTGAAGTGACCATGACTGACGAGTTTAAATTTGGTGTGGAGTGGGCATTTGCCAAGGGCAACTTCTCTGGTGGTACGGCAGATGCGTTTGGTCTGGATAGTGTCGGTGGTGGCTTTATCAAATGGATGAGTGGGGATGATTTCATCAACATGCAGGCCTTTGAGAGCAATAACAACGTGAACATCATGTCGAAGCCAAGCTTGTTGGTGCGAGATGGTGTTGAAGCGAACATCAATGTGGGTACCGATATACCGGTGGTTGGGCAGACCACGACAGACAGCAATAATGGTGTAACTCGCTCAGTGGAATACCGTAAGACGGGTGTGAAGGTGTCGGTGACGCCCACGATTAACTCGCAAGGTATCGTGTCGATGACCATCTCTCAGGAGAACAGTAACCAGGTAGATGGCGGTACTTCAGTAGAAGGTAACCCGTCTATTTTTGACCGGAGTATCACCACAGAGGTGGTGGCGGAGTCGGGCCAGACGGTGATACTGGGTGGTTTAATTAGTGAAGATGTAACAGACAATGGTTCGGCAGTACCGGTACTGGGAGGCTTGCCTTTGATAGGAGGGCTGTTTGGTACCAAGACTGAGAGTGTGACCAAAACGGAGTTGGTCATTATGGTAACGCCCCGCATTGTGGACAATAGCAGCCAGTGGGATGAGCTGAAGCAGAGCTTAGCGCAAGGGCTGGAGCATGTTAGGTTGTA
>NZ_AUBY01000036.1 GCF_000429485.1 Aliagarivorans marinus DSM 23064
GCATAGAGGGATCTACATCTACAGCTCAATGAAGAAATGCAAAATCGTTGAGCTAAATGTTCAAATTGACCATGTCCATTTGATTGTCAGGATGCCCCCGAGCCTGAGTGTTTCAGAGTATGTAGGCTTCGTGAAAGGAAGAACCGCGATTAGGTTGTTTGCGAAGTTTCCTTACTTGAGAAAGAAGAAACTGTGGGGTAATCACTTTTGGCAAAGAGGGTACTTCGTTGACTCCGTTGGGGCGAACGAAGACATAATCAGGCGGTATGTCAGGCATCAAGACAAGGTAGAGAAAGAAGAGCAAGAACGTCAGATGTCACTAGAAATGCAGTAGTATAGGTGAGCCCTCTTCTAGGGGGCCGTGTCAAAGCCACCTGCTCAGCAAGTGGATTTTTTACTATCAGCACTTCTCTAGGAGGGTCAGTGGCTTATCGCGCATTGCTGGTTATCGTACTCGGCTTTTACTCCAGCCTATCGTTGGCGGAGCGGCCCACCGTAGGCTTGGCGCTGGGAGGCGGAGGTGCCAAGGGCGGTGCCCACTTAGGGGTGATGCAGCTGTTGGAGGAGTATCAGATCCCGGTGGATTATGTTGCGGGCACCAGCATGGGGGCCTATTTTGGCGGCATGATGGCTCTGGGCCTGAGCAGTGAAGAGATCGCCCGGCGAACCTATCAGCTGGATTGGAACAGCGGCTTTGTTGACGACGTAGGGCGTGGCGAATCAGCGCTGCGTAATAAGCAGCAAGCCGATACCTATACCATTGAACTTCCCTTCGGTGTGTCGTCTGAGGGGGTGCGCCTGCCCAAAGGCGCGGTGCAAGGTCAGACGATGGCGGGGGTTTTGCGCAAGGCGGTGGGCAATCTTGATGCTCTCACTAGTTTCGACCAACTGGCCATTCCTTATCGCGCGATCGCTACCGACATCGAATACATGCAGGAAGTGGTGCTGGACCACGGCGAGCTCAGTCGCGCCATGCACGCCAGTATGTCGGTGCCCGGCGCGCTGCGCCCCATCGAGTGGGAGGGCAAGTTGCTCTCCGATGGTGGGGTGGTAAATAACCTACCCATCGGTGTACTCAAAGAGATGGGGGCGGATATTGTGATTGCCGTGGATATTGGCGCCCAGCTCAAACCCAAGAGTGAGCTGGACTCAGCGGTGGCGGTGGTCGATCAGCTTTCCATATTCCTGACTCGCTCAGGCACCCAGCGGCAGATCGCCATGCTGGGGGGCCATGATTTGCTGATTGTCCCCGATATCAGCGATATCGGCACCTCGGAGTTTGCTGCAATGCCGTTGGCGCAACAGCGCGGTATCGAAGCCGCCCGTGAGCCGTTGGCAGAGCTGGCAAAGTTGTTCGAAGGTTTTGACTACGAAGGCCATCAGCAGCAAATCGCCGCGCGGCGTCGCCAGCTTAACGAGCAAGAGCTTATCTATATCAGTAAGATCGCCATCGACAACCAAAGTAGCTATAGCGATGCGGTGCTGCTGGAGCGACTTGGTCTGGAAGAGGGCGAGTATCACTCGATTGCCGAGCTGGAAGAGCAGGTCAAAGAGCTGTATGCCTTGCGCCGCTTTGAGCGAGTGGATTACCAAGTTACCCAGCAAGACGGCGAAAATGTACTGCAGCTTCAAGCTACCGAAAAGAGTTGGGGGCCGGGCTTCTTCGCGCTGCACTTTAGTATTCAAGAAAATTTTGAGGACCGCACCGACGGCAACATGGGGCTAGCCTTCACGCTGACCCAGCTTAATCCTTTGGGGGCGGAATGGCGCAACGAGCTAGAAGTCGGCACCCACAAGCGGGTATTCACCGAGTTTTATACGCCGTTAGATAACGCGCTGCGCTACTCGTGGGCGCTGGGCTTTGAGTACAACGACGTGGAACGGCGGGTGTTTGGCATCGATGACGAGTTAGAGTATCTCAACACTCGCTTCAAAACCTACAATGTGTTCAGCGAGCTGGCTTATCACTATCGCCCTTGGCAGGCGTGGAGCTTAGGGGCGGCTTGGGAAAGCGGTGAGATAACCGCGTTGGGCTTTAACCTTAAGAGTGATTACGAACTGTATGGCCCTTATCTGCGTTTTGACTACGACACCCTGGACAGTATTAGCTTCCCCACCCAAGGTAAGATGTTGAGCGTTGAATGGCGCTATAACACCGAAGATGTGCCCGGCTTCTCGCCCAACCGGGTGCCGACCCTGGATGGCGAATGGCAGCTGCCGTTTTCTTATCTGCAGAATACCTTGACCTGGTATGGCGAGTTTGGTGGTTCGGACTCCGACTTTTTAGTGCCTACCAATGCCCAAGATCTAGGTGGATTCTTACGATTGTCCGGCTATCGCAAAGATCAACTCTCCGGTCGCTACAAGGCGATGAGTGGTCTGATGTATTACTACCGCTGGCGCGAGTTTGGCTCCGGGATTACCACGCCGTTTTACCTAGGTGGCTCATTAGAGCGCGGCGGGGTTTGGAACGAGCTAAGCGATCTGTCGTGGGGCACTAGTCAGTTCGCCGCCAGTATCTTTGCTGGCCTGGAAACCAACCTGTTGGGACCGATTATTCTATCGTACGGCCATAATGAAGAGGAGTCCTCCTTGTATCTGTTCATCGGCAATGATTTCTAATTAAGTGATGTGAACAAAATGTAACGTAGGCCATCTCTTTTTTGCGAAACTTGACCATTAAGTCGATGAAAGTTATGGCCATGTAAGGGCTGGCTACGACCAAGGTGTGAGCCCGGATATTTTAAAAACTCGTTAATAACTGCTATATTGGCAGGCCGTGAGGCTCCCCGCCCACGCTATTGGACTAGGCCATCAGGCCCATTATAAAAGGAGCGAGTCGTGCTTGAGAGCTATCGAAAACACGTCGAAGAGCGTGCTGCTGAAGGAATCGTACCCACCCCCCTCGATGCAGAACAAACAGCCGCTTTAGTTGAATTATTAAAATCTCCACCAGCCGGTGAAGAAGAATTTCTACTGGATCTAATCGTTAATCGTGTGCCTCCGGGCGTAGACGAAGCCGCCTATGTGAAAGCGGGCTTCCTAGCTGCTATCGCCAAGGGCGACGCGAACTCTCCACTTATCAGTGCTGCCTACGCCACTGAACTGCTGGGCACCATGCAAGGTGGCTATAACATCGAATCGCTGGTGGCCTTGCTCGAGGTTGAAGAGCTGGCGCCGATTGCCGCCAAAGCCTTGTCGCATACCCTGCTGATGTTCGATGCCTTCTACGACGTGGAAGAAAAGGCCAAGGCCGGTAATGCTCATGCGCAAGCGGTGATGCAAAGCTGGGCCGATGCCGAGTGGTTCCTAAGCCGCCCTGAAGTGGCTGCGAAATCAACCCTGACCGTATTTAAGGTCACCGGTGAAACCAACACCGATGACCTGTCTCCGGCACCCGATGCATGGTCTCGCCCTGATATCCCGCTACACGCCTTGGCGATGCTGAAGAACGCGCGCGATGGTATTGAACCGGATGACGCTGGCACGATCGGCCCGATGAAGCAGATCGAAGCGCTTAAAGAAAAGGGCCATCCGCTGGTATACGTGGGTGACGTGGTTGGTACCGGTTCTTCGCGTAAATCGGCGACCAACTCGGTTCTGTGGCTGATGGGTGATGATATCCCTTACGTGCCAAACAAGCGTGCCGGTGGCTTCTGTTTGGGCGGTAAGATTGCCCCGATCTTCTTCAACACCATGGAAGATGCCGGTGCACTGCCCATCGAGCTGGATGTTGAAAAGCTCAACATGGGCGATGTTATCGACATCTACCCCTTCGAAGGTGTGGTGAAAAAAGCCGGTAGCGATGAAGTGCTGTCGAGCTTTGAACTAAAAACCGATGTGCTGTTGGATGAAGTACGTGCCGGTGGCCGTATTCCCCTGATTATCGGCCGTGGCCTGACTGACCGTGCGCGCGAAGCCTTAGGGCTTGAGCCATCCACCGTATTTAAGCGTCCAGCCGATGTTGCTGATACCGGCAAAGGCTATACCCTCGCTCAGAAAATGGTGGGTAAAGCTTGCGGTGTGGCAGGGGTTCGCCCAGGCCAGTACTGTGAGCCGAAGATGACCACCGTTGGCTCGCAAGATACCACCGGCCCGATGACCCGTGACGAGTTGAAAGACTTGGCCTGTTTGGGCTTCTCGGCGGATTTGACTATGCAGAGCTTCTGTCACACCGCCGCTTATCCGAAGCCGGTCGATGTGAAAACTCACCACACGCTGCCCGACTTTATTATGAACCGTGGCGGTGTGTCGCTGCGCCCTGGTGACGGTGTTATCCACTCTTGGCTAAACCGTATGCTGCTGCCTGATACCGTTGGTACCGGTGGCGACTCGCACACCCGCTTCCCGATTGGTATATCTTTCCCTGCCGGCTCGGGTCTGGTGGCCTTCGCTGCGGCAACCGGTGTGATGCCATTGGATATGCCGGAGTCGGTGCTGGTGCGCTTTAAAGGCGAAATGCAGCCGGGTATCACCCTGCGTGACTTGGTTCATGCCATCCCTTATGCCGCTATCCAGCAAGGTCTGCTAACCGTTGAGAAGCAAGGTAAGAAGAACATCTTCTCTGGTCGCGTACTGGAGATTGAAGGCCTTGAGCACCTTAAAGTTGAGCAAGCCTTTGAGCTAAGTGATGCCTCCGCCGAGCGCAGTGCCGCTGGCTGTACCATTAAGCTAGATAAAGCGCCGATCATCGAGTATCTGCAATCGAACATTGTGATGCTTAAGTGGATGATTGCTGAAGGTTATGGCGACCGCCGTACCATCGAACGCCGTATCACCGCCATGGAAGAGTGGCTGAAAGAGCCTGAGTTGATGACAGCCGATGCCGACGCCGAGTACGCGGCGGTGATCGAAATCGACTTGGCCGATATCAAAGAGCCTATTCTGTGTGCACCGAACGACCCGGATGATGCGCGCTTGCTGTCCACCGTACAGGGTACTGATATCGACGAGGTGTTCATCGGTTCGTGTATGACCAACATCGGCCACTTCCGTGCAGCCGGTAAGTTGTTGGATAAACACAACGGCGCGCTGCCAACCCGCCTATGGGTTGCACCGCCAACTCGCATGGACCAAAAACAGCTGACCGAGGAAGGCTATTACGGCATCTATGGTCGAGTCGGTGCCCGCACCGAGATCCCGGGCTGTTCGCTGTGTATGGGTAACCAGGCGCGAGTGGCAGATGGGGCATCGGTAGTGTCGACCTCAACCCGTAACTTCCCGAACCGTTTGGGTACCGGGGCGAACGTGTTCTTGGCCTCGGCAGAACTAGCGGCGGTGGCATCCATTATGGGGCGTCTGCCATCTGTGAATGAGTATCTGGAGTATGCGGCGCAGATTGATGTGAGCGCTGCCGATACCTATCGTTACCTCAATTTTGACGAGATCAAAGACTACGTTGAGGTTGCTGATGAGGTGATCATTCAGCAGGCCGTCTAAAAAAACAGTAACAACTTATCAATGTAAAAAGCGCGGTTATCCGCGCTTTTTTACATTTATTTGTCATAAAGCGATGATCCATTTTGGTGCAAAAATTAACCTGCATAGAGTAAAACCCTAATAAATTCCGCAATTAGAGAAAATATCTCGTTTGATGTCTCAATAGCCACATCAAAAATTTAGAAAGCTGGATAATTAAAGCTATAGCTGGTAAAAATAGGCGCAGGAGATTTTGAGTTAATTCTTACTTGTTGTATGGGAAGACCTATGTCGTTTAATGATGTTGTAAATGTTGGCTCGGTAGCCGTTGATATGAGTCAGAATAGCCTGACTTACCAAGAACAAAGTACTTACTTGGGGCCGCTACGCGCTCACTTGTTAGGTTACCTGTGCCAGAACGTAAACCAAGTCGTTGGACGAGATGAGCTCTCTAAAGCTGTGTGGGGCCGCGTTGTTTCGGATCACACCATCAATCAGCACATCTCGCAGTTGCGTAAGATCATCGGTGGTCTGGACGCTAACGACCTGACTATTGCTACCATTCCGAAGAAAGGCTATATCGCACGTTGCGAGGCTGAGTCGCGCAAGAGCGGCGAGATGCCAGAAAGCACCGAGCAACCAAGTCGTGTACTGGTACTGGAAACCAACCCTGAGCTATACAGCGAACTGCAACAGGGCATCGTGACCGAAAGCAGCATGAATATTGAAGTTGTGAATGACCTTGATAACTTCCATATGCAACTGATGACCAACAAGTTTGATGCGCTAGTCGTCGATATTGAGCTGCCAGAGTCTGCAGGCCTGCGTTTGATTCAAGAGATCCGCACCGGCGATACCTCAGCCCGTGCCGATATCCCAGTACTGGCAATGGCCTCGAAGACTCAAAAAGAGTTGATGGGCTTTAACGTACTGATGGATGTGCAATCATTGTTGCTTAAGCGCTTCGATCAAGAGTCGTTCCACCGCCTAGTCCGTGCTGCTGTCGCTAGCTCGTTCTCGCTTAAGCCGAATGCTGCCTACAAGCTGGTGCCAGTGGATTTCATCCAGACTTCGGTGGCTGAAAAGTTGCAGAGCTTTTACATCAACGACTAAACTTGTTCGATGGAATTAAGTATTCAGCGCACCCTAGACGGTGCGCTTTTAGTTGATTGCGGTGATGAACACCGTGGATTCTCGCAATGGTTGGAGCACGAGCTTCAACACAGTCCTGCCTATGTCGGTGAGTTTCTCTCTCAACTCAAAGCGCTACAACTCGGTGAACAGCTTTCAGTGCAACGCGCTGAATATCTGATTGTGGCCGATCTCGACGAGGCTTCCATCCAAACTGCACCAATTGAAGGCGAGCAATTACAGCATCTCGCACTCAATGAAGGGCTCTATCAAAACAGCTATGACTGCGCCTGCGGTTATGAGGACATGGTGCAGCTATTAGAGTCAGTTCAATCATTTATTAACTGATGACCCACCTTTTCAACAGATTTTTGCTCTGCGTCAAGCGCAAATAACACGCGCCGCCCTCCGGTAAGTGCACTGCATTGGTGCTCGATTCCTGTACTAATTCCCGACTGCCCATAATTGATGCAAATCAAAAAAATATCGCACCACGGTGGTGCGATATGGCTGTGACCTACGCTTGAGTATTTTATCTAATCCCTTGTTCCATAAGGCTTTGAACGCTTTGGCATAGCGCTTGATTATGTCTATCCGACACTCAGTTATCGATTACTCTCTGGAGGGAACTCAGATGAAAATAATCAGTGCGATTATCAAGCCATTTAAATTGGATGACGTACGCGAAGCTATTGCCGAAGTTGGCGTTGATGGTTTGACCGTATCTGAAGTTAAAGGCTTTGGACGTCAGAAAGGACACACCGAACTTTATCGTGGCGCAGAATACCAAGTGGATTTTCTGCCCAAAGTAAAACTAGAGATTGCTACCAAGGCAGAAAACGTGGATCGCATCATCGAGGCGATTTCCAGTGCTGCATACACCGGCAAGATTGGTGACGGTAAGATCTTTGTTTACGACTTAAGCAACGTGGTACGTATTCGTACCGGTGAAGTCGATGCGGAAGCGATCTAGAAACGAAACAAGTTTAAAAACGACGGGGTTTTAGAGATATGGAAAATCAAATTTTTGAGCTTCAGTACGCCATCGACACCTTTTACTTCTTGGTGTGTGGCGCGCTGGTTATGTGGATGGCTGCTGGTTTCTCGATGTTGGAAGCTGGATTGGTTCGTGCCAAGAACACCACCGAAATTCTTACTAAGAACGTAGCGTTGTACTCCATCGCTTGTATCATGTACCTGATTTGCGGTTACCAAATCATGTACGGCGGCGGCCTGTTCCTGTCTGGTATCGAAGGCTTCGATCTGGGCGGTATCTTGTCTGCTAAAGCTGAAGAAGGTTTTGACGGCGGTAGTGTATACTCAGGCGCTTCTGACTTCTTCTTCCAGGTTGTATTCGTAGCAACCTCTATGTCTATCGTATCTGGTGCGGTAGCTGAGCGTATGAAGCTGTGGGCCTTCCTGGCATTCGCAGTAGTTATGTGTGGTCTGATTTACCCACTTGAAGGTGCCTGGACTTGGGGCGGTCAAGCGGTATTCGGCCTGTACACTCTGGATTTCTATGACTTTGCGGGTTCAGGTATCGTTCACTTGGCGGGTGCTGCTGCTGCATTGGCTGGTGTATTGCTACTGGGTGCACGTAAAGGTAAATACGGCAAAAACGGTTCTATCAACCCAATCCCAGGCTCAAACATGCCACTGGCTACCTTGGGTACCTTCATCCTATGGATGGGTTGGTTCGGTTTCAACGGCGGTTCGGTTCTGAAACTGGCTGACGCGGCTAACGCTCACTCTGTTGCGATGGTATTCCTGAACACCAATGCCGCGGCTGCTGCCGGTGCGGTTGCTGCTCTGGTTGTGTGTAAGCTGACTTGGGGTAAAGCTGACCTGACCATGATGCTGAACGGCGCTCTGGCTGGCCTGGTTGCCATTACTGCTGAGCCTTCAACTCCGACTGCTCTGCAAGCCACGCTGTTTGGTGCGGTTGCTGGCGTAATCGTTGTTGCTTCAATCGTGTTCATGGACAAAATCAAGATTGATGACCCAGTAGGTGCTATTTCAGTACACGGTGTTGTTGGTCTGTACGGTCTGTTGCTGGTGCCACTAACTAACTCTGATGCCAGCTTCGGCGGCCAGATTGTTGGCGCCCTAACCATCTTCGTATGGGTATTCGCAGCAAGCTTCGTAGTGTGGAGCATCTTGAAAGCAGTAATGGGTATCCGCGTAAGCGAAGAAGAAGAGATGAACGGTATGGACTTGGCCGACTGTGGTATCGATGCCTACCCAGAGTTCGTAAGCGTAAAAGCGACCAGCTAATCTCAAATAAAATTAATGTCTTAAAAAGCTCGCCAATGGCGGGCTTTTTTATTGGCTTTTTCTCAAACTTTGAAGTAGCATTTAACGCAAATAGAAATGATTCGCATTAAAGGATTTGACTGAATGTTAAACGCTATCCGTAATCTTGCTGTATTTGTTACCGCGCTTGCCACTGCTGTGCCTGCGTTCGCTGCTGGTGAAGTAAACCTCTACTCCTACCGTCAGGAAAGCCTGCTAAAGCCGCTAACCGATGCATTTACCGCTGAGACCGGCATCAAAGTTAACGTTGTTCATGCTGAGAAGGGACTCACTGAAAAGATCATTGCCGCAGGTGATAACAACCCTGCTGACCTGGTACTAACCGTTGATGTTGGTCGCTTGGAAGAGGTTCGCGCAGCCGGCCTGTTTGAGCCAGTAGAATCCGAGGTGATTAGTCAGGTGGTACCTGCCCACTTGCGTCATCCAGAAAATCTGTGGTTTGCGCTGACTACCCGAGCTCGCGTTATCTACGCGCATCAAGATGTTGCCGAAGATGCCCTGACTTCAATTCGCGATTTGGCCGACCCTAAGTGGAAAGGCCGCATCTGTACTCGCTCTGGTAAACATGTTTACAACATCGGTCTGATTGCCTCAATCATTGCTGAAGATGGCGAAGAGGCCGCCGAGCAATGGCTGCGTGGCCTGAAAGCTAACCTGGCTCGCAAGCCGCAAGGTAACGACCGCGCGCAGGCCAAAGCTATCTTCGAAGGTCAGTGTGACCTGGCTATCGCCAACCGCTACTACATGGGTAAGATGCACTACAATACCAAGAGCCCCGAGCAGCAACAGTGGGCTGAACAGATCCGCGTCGTTTACCTAGACCAAGAGATTGGTGGCCGAGGCCAGCATATCAATATCTCTGGTGCTGGCTTGCTAAATACCGCGAAAAACCGCGATAACGCAATTAAGTTGCTAGAATTTTTGCTTGGCGAAACTGCTCAGGGACTGTACGCTAGCGCCAATTTTGAAGAACCTGTGCGCGAAGGAATTGCAACTGACAGTTACATCGAAAGCCTAGGTAGCTTCAAAGCTGACCGCATTAACCTCCAAGAGGTGGCTGAGCACCGCGCTGCAGCAGCCCGCTTGGTTGACCGAGTAGGTTTCGATCTCTAAGCGCTTCGGGTCTTGATGTAAAAGCTGGCTGTGTGCCAGCTTTTTGTGGTTTATCTGACGCCAAGTAGAACATGCTTAATCTCGCCAGTTTTGACAACCTTCGTTTTACCAGGATTGACCGCTGGGTCATGATTGCCTGCTGCATCGCGTTGTTCGCGCTGCTGCCTTTGGCCACCCTGTTGTGGCTCTCCGCCACACCCAATGCCGAGTTATGGTCCCATCTTCTGGACCGAATATTCTGGGTCTACCTAAACAACACCCTGATTTTGTGTATCGGCGTCGCGCTGCTCACCACCCTCATTGGTACCAGTACCGCGTGGTTGGTGACGCGCTTTAATTTTCCACTGAAGCGCTTCTTGGAATGGGGGCTGTTGCTGCCGTTAGCGGTACCCAGCTATATCTTGGCGTTTGTGATTACCGACCAGCTGGAGTATGCAGGCTTTGTGCAGCGCTCGCTGCGGGCGATCTTTGGTTGGCAGAGTGCTCGTGACTATTGGTTCCCTGAGATCCGCTCGATGGAAGGGGCGATCATCGTGCTCTCCTTGGTGCTCTATCCCTATGTCTACTTGCTGGCTCGAGCGGCCTTCGTGGAGCAGGCGGCGCGCCTGTTTGAGATGAGCCGCTGTTTGGGCAAGACTCAAACCCAGAGCTTTTTTAAAGTGGTTCTGCCGATGGCACGTCCCGCCATTGTGGTGGGCCTGACCTTGGCGATGATGGAGACCATCAACGAGTATGGCACCGTGGCCTTTTTCAGTGTGCCCACCTTAACCGCTGGTATCTTCGATGTCTGGCTGAACATGAGCAGCCTCTCTGGCGCTGCGCAGTTGGCCATGTTGCTGGTGGTGGTGGCCATCGTGCTGCTGTCGCTGGAGCGCTATAGCCGCAGCGCCGGTAAGTACTACAAACTAAGTGGCCAGTCGCCACGTATGTTGGCCGAAAAGCTGCCTTTGGGGCGTGGCTTAATCTGTACTTTTTATTGTTTGCTGCCGATTACCTTGGGCTTCTTGTTGCCAGTGGGAGTGCTAGGCAACTACTCACTGCGTAGCCTCGATAGTGACCTGACGGTGTATTTCCAGAACGCCTGGAACAGCCTGTCGCTCTCAGCCATGGCGGCATTCTTTACCATGTTAATGGGGGTTGGCTTGGCTTATGGGGTGCGCTTGTCGAAAAGCCCGTGGATGCGCTGGAGCGCGGAGCTTGCCACGGTGGGCTATGCCATTCCCGGTGCGGTGCTGGCGGTGGGGATCCTCTACCCGATGGGGCTGCTTGATAACTTCCTGGATGGCCTGTCTCGTCGCTGGTTTGATTACCCCTTGGGGCTGTTGATTACCGGTTCTGGCGCAGCCTTGGTGATTGCCTACTCGCTGCGTTTTATCGCGCTGAGCTTTCGTACTCTCGATGCCAGCCTGACCAAGATTACCCCACAGATGGACGATGCTTCACGCAGCCTAGGCTCTAACTCCGGTAAGACCTTGTGGCGCATTCATCTACCGCTGATGCGACCGAGCCTGTTAACGGCCATGCTACTAGTGTTCGTTGACACCATGAAGGAACTGCCGATTACCTTGGTGCTACGCCCGTTTAACTTCAATACCTTGGCTACGCAGGTGTGGGATCGCGCCTCGCTGGAGCAGCTTGAGCACAGTGCGCTCGCTGCTATCACCATCTTGCTTACCGGGATTATCCCGGTGATCTTTATGAGCCGTAACATCAGCCGTCAGCAATACGCTGGCGCCTAACAGTGAGCCTTTGATGAGTATTTCTCTTAACAATATCAGTCACAGCTATGGGCAGCAGAAGGCCCTTATCGATGTGGACCTGCAGCTGCAAGCGGGCGAGATTGTGGCGCTGCTTGGACCCTCAGGATGCGGTAAAACCACCCTACTGCGACTAATCGCTGGGCTGGAGCCGCTGCAACAGGGCGACATTTCGATTGCGGGCCTGGCGATGGCGGTGGCCAGTGAAGGCCTGCAAACACCACCGGAAAAGCGCGGTATCGGCATGATGTTCCAAGACTATGCGCTGTTTCCCCATATGACGGTGGGTAAGAACCTCGAGTATGGTCTGGCCAAACACCATGATGTGGATGAGCGCCGCGCCTGGCTGCAACAAGCCATGGATAAAATGGGGCTCAAGGACATGTGGGATCGCTATCCGCACACGCTAAGTGGCGGCCAACAGCAGCGCGTGGCCTTGCTGCGAGCGCTAGCGCCTAAGCCCTGTATTATGTTGCTCGATGAGCCGTTTTCCGCGCTCGATGAACACCTACGCCAGCAAGTGCGTGAAGATACCTTAGACCTGCTAAAAAGCATTGGCGCATCAGCAGTAATGGTGACCCACGACCCGTTAGAGGCGCTGTTTATGGCCGATAAAGTGGTGGTGATGGACCATGGGCATATTGTTCAGCAAGGTGCGCCGCACGAGATCTACGCCTCGCCGGCCAGCGCGTTTGTGGCAGCGCTATTTGGTCCCAGCAACCAGTTTGAGTTGCAAGTGGTGGAACAAGGCCTTGTCACGCCGTTTGGCAATATAAAGCAGCATCAGCTGGCTGATGACACCAACTGCAAGGTTATCGTACGCGCGAAAGATGTCCGCCTGCATCAGCTAGAGGCGCCGGGCTTGGTGGCCGCCGAGGTGATTTCGGTGCACCCCATGGGCAACGAGACCCACTTCCGCTTAAGGTTGCCGGGTGCACAGCAAGTTTTTCAGGCGCGAGTACGCGATCACTGGCAGGCCCAAGCAGGGGCGACGGTGTGGGTGGAAGTGCCCAACGATGCGGCGTTTGTGTTTGCCGCGTAACGATAGGCCCAGCCCTGTTTAAGACAGCACAATCGAAAAGGTCGCCAGTTGGCGACCTTTTTCTTATCTGTTGCGTTTAAGCAACCTCGAATAGCTCTTTAATCGAGGCAAACACTTCTTCGATGCGGGCTTGCTGGGTTGGCGTAATAAAAATGGTATCGTCGCCGGCAATGGTGCCCAAGATGCCTTCTGCCTTGCCTAACGAGTCCAACAGGCGGGCGATCAGTTGTGCTGCGCCCGGGCTGGTATGGATGACGATTAGCGCGTCGTTGTGGTCCATCTCCAGTACCAAGACCTTCAGTTGGCTCGATGCCGTGGGAACACCTAGCTCGGCGGGCAGACAGTAAACCATTTCCATTTTTGCATTGCGGGTGCGTACTGCGCCAAACTTGCTCAGCATCCGGGATACTTTGCTTTGATTAATGTTCTCAAAGCCCTGTTCTTGCAGCGCGGCCACAATTTCCGCTTGGGAGCCAAAACGTTCCTGCTTCAGTAACGATTTGAATGCTTTAACCAGTTGCTCCTGACGGTCGTTGTACTTCATTGTTTTTCACCTTTATTTGCTCGCTGCTATTTTGGACAAAATTCAGGTTGTTATCAACTTTAGTCGACAATTTTGCATAGAAATTCATCGGTTTAGTTCACGGTTTTTTTGATTTGCTTTCTTACCTAGCAGCAATTGTTGGCGTATGCTTTGGTAAGTAGCAAAACAACATCCAGCAGGCCTTGCCTGAGTCTTAATGATGCGACTATTTAAGATCTTACTTTTTTGTTGGTTAAGTAACGCCGCTCTGGCCGCCGACGAAACGCCGATCCGCTTTGTCACCGAAGCCTCTTACCCTCCCTTTGAGTACTTTGAGCAGCAAGACCTGCGCGGGTTTGATATTGAACTGGCCGAGCTATTGTGCCGGCAGATCAATCGCAAGTGCGAGTTCTATCACCAACCCTTCGATAGCCTGTTACACAGTGTGTTAAACGGCCATTACGATGCCGCCATCTCAGCGCTGGATATCACCGAAGAGCGACAGTTGCTGGTTGATTTCAGCGATGCCTACTTCGATAACTCGGCGGTGTTTGTGGTGCCAAAGGTCGAAGGTGTCGCGGTTGATATCGTCGATGGCAGCGTGATTGCGGTGCAAAGTGGCTCAAGCTTGCAAGAGTTCATTCAAGAGCAGCGCCCGGAGCTGTTCGCCATTGCCTATCCCAGCTATCAAGCTGCGCTGGATGATTTGGCCAAGAACCGCATCGATGGCGTGTTCATCGACAAAGCAGCCGCTATGTATTGGCTTAGCAAATACACCCACCTTGCTACGCGCCCCAAGGATCATAGCCTGGGTAGCGGCTTGGGTATTGCAGTATCAAAAGACAATCAAGAACTGCTGAATTTGCTCAATCACGCCTTGTCTGTGGTCAAAAACAACGGAAGCTACCGACAGCTTTATCAAGAATATTTTGAGGCTGAGCCTTAAAAGTGTGAAGCACGATGGAGATCTTGGGATTCAGCAAATCGTGCTTTTGTAGCGGTTTGTATTTGCTCCCTATTTTGGCTATCGTGGATGCCAGTCTGGAATCCCCCTCTTAATTACAAAAAATGGAGAACGTCACATGAAAGTTGCGGTATTAGGAGCAGCTGGCGGTATCGGTCAGGCCCTTTCCCTACTATTGAAGAACCAACTACCTGCAGGTTCTGAATTATCTTTGTATGACATTGCACCGGTAACTCCTGGTGTAGCCAAGGATTTGAGCCACATTCCGACTCAAGTTGCGATTGAAGGTTTTGCCGGTGAAGACCCAAGCCCAGCCTTGGAAGGTGCCGACATCGTACTGATCTCTGCTGGTGTTGCCCGTAAGCCGGGTATGGACCGTGCTGATCTGTTCAACATCAACGCAGGCATCGTTAAGAACCTTATCGAAAAATGTGCTGCAGTATGCCCGAAAGCATGCATCGGCATCATTACCAACCCAGTAAACACCACTGTAGCGATCGCTCGTGAAGTGCTGAAAAACGCTGGTGTTTATGACCCTGCCAAACTGTTCGGTGTAACCTCGCTGGACGTTATCCGCGCTGAAACCTTCATTGCTGAAGCCAAAGGCCTGAGCCCAGAAGACGTGAACATCAACGTGATTGGCGGCCACAGCGGCGTAACCATCCTGCCTCTGCTGTCTCAGCTGGGTCTGGATTTCAGCGACGACGAGATTGCTGCACTGACTACTCGTATCCAGAATGCGGGTACCGAAGTGGTAGAAGCCAAAGCGGGTGGCGGTAGCGCAACCCTGTCTATGGGCCAAGCGGCTGCTCGCTTCTGTCTGTCACTTGTACGTGCAGCGCAGGGTGAAGAAGTTGTTGAATGTGCCTACGTAGAAGGTGGCAGCGAGCACGCTGAATTCTTCGCTCAGCCACTGCGTCTGGGTCCACAGGGCGTTGCTGAAGTACTGCCTTACGGCGAAGTTAGCGCGTTCGAAAAAGCGGCCATCGACGGCATGCTGGATACCCTGCAAGGCGACATCCAAAAAGGTGTAGACTTCGTTTAATCGCAAACGAATTCACACGATAAGGGCGCATAGGCGCCCTTTTTTGATCGCGCCAGACTATCGAATTGTGCGCACCACTTTAGTTTTCCGCGCGCTGTCCGATAACATAAGCAGAAATCCCAAGAGAGTGTGCCATGAAAACCCCAATCGCTTTATCACTTGCACTATCGATGATGCTATCTGGCCAAGTAGTGGCAGAGACGGTGGCAGATATGTCCGTTGACGATGAAGCGGGCGAGCAGCAAGCCGAACAAGGCGAAGAGGTTGCCTTCGAGCCACTCTACGAGACCGAGCCCCCGCAGCTCGCCGCCATCGAGATCTACGAGCAAGACGAACTGATTGGCTGGATCAACCAAAACCAGCATCTCAATCGGGTCAAAGAAGACGAATGTCAGCTGGTTCAGGATATCGAAGCGCGTGCCGAGAAGGTGGCGATCCCCGCCTATGAGTTCTTATGGGGAGACATGCTGGCGTGGGGCGTTTGTGTTGAGCCTGATCCCGAACTGGGCGTTCACTATATGTGGCAAGCCGCCAACCAAGGCCTGGCTGCAGCATTGGAGCAATTGGGCCGCTACTATGCCAACGGCATATTGGTTCAGCGCGACTACGCTAAGGCCATTCCACTGCTGCGCGAAGCCTCTGCCCAAGGCTTTTTGAAGGCGCAGCTTCAGTTTGTTGAGCTGCTGGTGGCCGGTCAAGGCAGCCCTCTTGATTACGAAGACGGCTATCGCTGGCTGCACCATGCGATCATCGCCGATAGGGCCACCCATAAACAGGCCGAGCAATTACTAGCCGCGCTGGCCAGCAAAATGCCTGCCCACGTAGTGGCCAAGGCCAAGGCCAGTAACCAGCCTTATTAGTTGTTTTGGCGAGTGGCCAGCAAACCTAGTTTGCTGGCTTAAGCTCGGGGGAGGGGTTATCCTTAGCGCTGTAACCTCAATTTTTCCCTCCCTCAGGAGCCAAGATGCACCCATCGGCTAGTTCAGCCTCAATCGAAAAACGCGTACACCAAGCCATTGTTGAAGAGATGGCACCACTCTCTGCCGAAGCCCTCCTCAACGCCTTCCCCGAACTCAATGCCCAACAGCTAAAAACCATTATGTTAGAGCTGATGGAGCAAGGTGAGGTGGTGGAAACCCGCCGCGGCGATTTTACTGTGCCTGAGCGCTTGGGCTTAGTGACTGGCAATGTGATTGGTCACCGCGATGGCTTTGGCTTCTTTAAGGTGAAGCAAGGCGGGGTTGATCTGTTTCTGCCACCGAAAGAGATGGCCAAGGTGTTCCATGGCGATTTTGCGCTGGCTGCGCCGTCGAGCATGGATAAGCGCGGGCGTCGTGAGGGCAAGATCTTACGGGTGTTGAAACAGCGTAAGTTGGAGCTAGTGGGGCGCTTTTTTGTCGAGGGACAAACCCGCTTTGTGGTGCCCGATGATACTCGCATCAACCAAGATATCGTGATCCCGAAAAGCGCCACCATGGGGGCTCGACAGGGCCAAGTGGTGGTGGTGGAGATCACCGAGCGCCCGGTACTTAACCGCAATGCCATGGGCAAGGTGGTGGACATCCTCGGCGAAAAAATGGAACCGGGTATGGAAGTGCAGGTGGCCCTGCGCAACCACGATATTCCCCACAGCTGGCCAGAGGCGGTGCTCAAATCAGTGTCTTCGCTAAAAGAAGAGGTGGAAGAGAGCGCCAAGCAAGGCCGAGTGGATCTGCGTAAGCTGCCCTTGGTGACCATCGATGGCGAAGATGCCCGCGACTTTGATGATGCGGTTTATTGCGAAACTAAGAAGTCTGGCGGTTGGCGCCTGTGGGTAGCGATTGCCGATGTCAGCTACTACGTTCGCCCCGACTCCGCCCTCGATCGTGAAGCCTACAACCGGGGCAACTCGGTGTACTTCCCCGACCAAGTGGTACCGATGCTGCCAGAGCAGCTCTCCAATGGCTTGTGCTCACTAAACCCGGCGGTCGATCGGCTGTGTATGGTGGCGGAGATGACCATCTCAGGGGCAGGTCGTCTGTCGGGCTTTAAGTTTTATGAGGCGGTGATGCACTCACATGCCCGCCTAACCTACAACAAGGTAGCCGCCATTCTCGATGGCGATGAGGCCTTGGCCAAGCGCTATAGCGATCAGGTGCCGCATCTTAAAGAGCTGCACAATATGTATCAGGCGCTCAAGGGAGCCCGCGCTGAGCGTGGCGGCATCGAGCTGGAAACCCAGGAAACCCGCTTTATCTTTAACGCCCAGCGTAAGATTGAGCAGATCGTGCCGCTGGTGCGCAACGATGCCCACAAGATCATCGAAGAGTGTATGATTCAAGCCAACGTTGCCGCCGCCAAGTATGTGGAGAAGGCGCAACAGGCGATCTTGTTTCGGGTGCACGACAAACCGGGCGATGAGAAGCTTAACACCTTCCGCGGCTTCTTAGCCGAGTTGGGGCTGCCACTCGGTGGCGGTCAAAGCCCTGAGCCGAAACACTATTTTGAGCTGGCTGCGGCGATCCAGGAGCGGCCGGATCGCGAGCTGATCCAGACCATGCTGCTGCGCTCGATGATGCAGGCGGTCTACCAGCCCGACAACATCGGTCACTTTGGTCTGGCACTTAAATCCTACGCTCACTTTACTTCACCGATTCGTCGTTATCCGGATCTGCTGCTGCACCGGGTGATCAAGTACCTGATTGCACTTGAGCAGTCGGAAAAAGCCGGTAAGGCGATGACCAAGCCGAATACCAGCACTGGTGGCCGCCGTTATGATCTTGATGAGATGGACGGCTTTGGCGATCACTGCTCGATGACCGAACGCCGCGCCGACGATGCCACCCGCGAGGTGGCCGATGGCCTGAAGTGCGAGTTTATGCTGGACCATGTTGGCATGGTCTATCCGGGTAATATCGCTGCGGTGACTGGCTTTGGCTTCTTTGTGCGCCTCGATGAGCTGCATATCGACGGCTTGGTGCACATCACCTCTTTACGCGGTGATTATTATCATTATGATGCTGCCCGCCAGACCTTGATTGGCGAAAATACCCGCCGCCGCTTCCGTATTGGTGACTCGGTACGGGTGAAGGTTGCCTCGGTCAATATGGACGATCGCAAGCTGGAGTTTGTGTTGGTCAACAGCCAAGACAACGAAGACGAGTTTGAGCGCCCAGCTAACGAGTCCCGTGGACGCGCTGAAGAGCGCCGCGGCTCAGGCAAACGCAATGGCCGACGCGACGAGGGTAAAACCAAGCAGCGCCATCGCGATACCAAGAATAAAGGTAAGCGACGTAAGACCTCGGCTGAGAAGAAGATGGCCGAGATCAACCCTTGGGATAAGTCCAGCAAGGCTAAATCCGCTGGCGATGATAAGCCCAAAGGCAAGGCGAAACCGAAAGCCAAGGCTAAGCCTAAAGCAAAGAAAAAGCGTAAGCAGCGCGCCGGTAAAAGTGAGCGTGCAGCCAACAAAGCGAACAAGAGTTAAATCATGAGCCAAGAGATTATCTACGGTTTGCACGCAGTGCAGGCCCTTGCCGAGCGCAGTCCAGAGCGCTTTATTGAAGTGTATGCCCTGAAAGGCCGCCAAGACGAGCGCCTGCTGCCGCTGCTCAATGAGCTGAAACGCTTAGGCTGCTCAGTACAGCAAATGCCGCGCAAGGCACTGGACGACAAAGCCGGCAACACCCAGCACCAAGGTATTGTGGCGCGTATTAAAGGCGGCCGCCGATACAGCGAAGCCGACTTGGCCGATTTGGTCGAGCAAGCCAGCTCGCCGCTGTTCTTGGTGCTCGATGGCGTCACCGATCCACACAATCTCGGCGCGTGTCTGCGTAACGCCGATGCCGCTGGTGTGGCCGCGGTGATTGTGCCTAAAGACAAATCTGCTCAGCTCAATGCCACGGTGCGTAAAGTGGCCTGTGGCGCGGCGGAAACCGTACCGCTGGTGGTGGTGACGAACTTGGCGCGCAGCCTGCGCGACTTGCAACAGCTGGGCGTGTGGCTGGTGGGCACCGCTGGTGAAGCCGAGCAGCTTATCTACGATTGCAAGCTGCAAGGGCCGATGGCGATTGTGATGGGCGCCGAAGGGAAAGGTATGCGCCGCCTGACTCGCGAGACCTGTGACGAGCTGGTGAAACTGCCGATGGCTGGTGCTGTGTCTAGCTTGAATGTTTCTGTGGCCGCCGGTATCTGTTTGTTTGAGGCGGTGCGCCAACGACGCTAGCCTTTTTGCTTGGTATCACATTCCTAAACGCAGCTGCTTAATCAGCTGCGTTTTTGTTTTCGGCCCTAAACCACCTACTTCAGTAGGTGGTTATCATCCGGTGAGGCTTTGCCTGAAGACCCGCTCATGCTAAATGCGCCTTTGATTTTTAGCGAAGTCAAAAGGACAAATAACATGAGCAGATACAAGCAAGCATCACACGTATTTTGGCGGTGTCAATATCACATAGTTTGGACGCCCAAGTACCGATTTAGGATATTGAGAAATAATGTAGGGAAAGAAGTCTATCGGTGTATTCAAGTTTACTGTGCTCAGTTGGGATGTGAGGTCGTCGAGCTCAGCGTCCAAAGTGACCACGTACACTTGATTGTAAAGGTTCCGCCAAAGC
>NZ_AUBY01000037.1 GCF_000429485.1 Aliagarivorans marinus DSM 23064
CCAGCATTCCACCAAGGAAGAATGCTGGATATTGGCGTGGTGAGCACCCGCGGAACGAAGCCGTAAATGCGCTTAAGAGCGGGCAGTTAGCATCATGGAAACAGGATTGTGGCTATCATGAGCGGTCGCTATCAGAGACGGCAATGTATCGCTACAAGCAACTCATAAGCGGCAAATTGAGCCTGCGTGATTACAACGCTCAAGTAGGTGAAATTATGGCTGGCGTGGCGGCGTTGAACAAAATGAGCAGGCTAGGTATGCCTGTTCGTCAGGCAGCTGGATAAACTGCTGAACAGCGCAGGGATACTGTGTTCCCTGTACTGAATTGATCAACAACGCCCGGAGACTAACGCCCGCATAAGGGGCAGTAAAACGTAGCGGCGATTTGGTTAAACTTGGGCGAAGCACCAAAACTAATCGCCGCGTAGTATTGATGTCCAAGCCCCGCTTTTTAGGGGGCGACTTGATGCGTTTGTTATATTTTTGTGGCAAAAAAAACTCCAAGAGCAACTACGGAAGCTGCTGCTAGATATTTAGTGCAACGGTAAAACCATTCGCCTTTTTTTACACGTTCCCACTCTACCTTAAACATTTGATGGCTGAGTTCTTCAATAGAATCAATTGACGTTTCCATAGCCTTAAGGTCTGTTGGAGGATTTGATGCCTCAGTCAGCTTATTCAAAACATCAATCAAATCTGCATCTTTATCAGGGTTGAGACTAAGTTTGATACGAGATATAGCCACATCAATTTCATTGAACGTCTCTAGATTTTCTTTAACAAAATCTTTCAACAATTCATTATTAACAGTCTCAGAATGTGACTTTATATCCCATGAAAACCCAAGCTTATTAATACCGGCCATCAAGTCAGAAATGTCATCTCTGACACGATCTATCCATAACTGCCTAAACTCGGATACTTTATGCTCTTTTGTAATCACTAGCCCAATGAAAGAACACATCCCTGCGATAAAAGCTACTGTTATTTTGGTGTCCATGATACCTCGAAAAAATATAACGCTACCAATAAGCGCCGAGCGGAGCGAGTCCGACGACCATAGGGAGCGTACTTGATTGGTTTGTTATGTGGTGCTGTAGATTAAGACACCATAATCTAAACACTGTTGGGCATGACTTCCATCTTCTTTTGCAAGTCTCTCAAATCTACGAACCTTACTCATCATTAGGTCGAAGTTTGTCGAAATGCCCCTTGCTGCTAAGTTTTTCTTAATTTTATTTCTGACGAAGGCGTTGTCGATATGTACGAATTCCATAGTGTCATCAACATGATCTTCAAAGACAACATAGAAATCATGATCACTACTATCATGATGATCTCCTCTAGCCCTAGAACCATATAAATACAAAGCCTTAAACCCGTCTTCTTTTTTCAATTCTTCAGTGAGTGCTTTGGTCAAATCCTTGCAGATGGCTTCAGTTTCCCGTGGCTCAGTTTGCTCGGGAAGAATATCAACTTCAACGCATGACCTTTTAATGATTTTTTCAAATAAATCCTTTAACACACTTCATTCCCTCTTACGATGCACGGTGGACCGAACCCGCATAACATCTTATTCAATGGGATTATTCCATGTTTAAACATGGAAAAATTCCATATACCCCCTAATGACTATAAAGTTAACATCGACAATAATGACGTTCAATCAGACAGTTAACAGATCCAGCATGTCGACTGTCTGCGCGAAAGGTGGAACGCTCATGCGGATATATGGAACGACAAGGGCTAGCTATACAACCGATGTCTTACAGGCTTTACCAACAAGCTTTGCGGCAAAACCGAGCTAGAAACTAACAACGATCTCCCGGTCCCTCTGGGCTGCGACGAGTAATACAAGCGGAGGGCGGACCAGGTCGAATTGCTGTTTGAGCGGAGCGAGGTGGAAGCCGTGATGTTAACAAAGCGCAGGCTTTGTACGGCTGATACGCGAAGCATTTATGCGAAGCTGAGTGCAGAAAATTCGGGCCCGCCCGGAGTGCGTAACGCAGTAAGCAAGCAGCCCCGAGGTTGCCTTTCTCTTTGTCTACTTGTCTCTTTGGCAACGTAAGAGAAAGAGGTGCGCGTGCAGCAGCGCCGTCAAGGCTAAACACAGACTATCAACGCCAAAGGAAAGAAAACCTCAAACACGCAACTAAACAAAGCGAGGAGCAAAATTCTAAAGCCATTAATATGGGTGTCTTGTTAATTTCGGATTTCATAACAGTAATATCGCGATGATACCCATGAGAACCAGCACCGTAACTAAAGCAAACAGTCGCTTGATACTACGTCCGCCATAAGCTGGGTAAATGCGCAGGATGTCGTCGCTCGAGAAATCTAGCTCAAATCTAGTTCCGTCAATTGTTCTAATGCCAATAATAGTATCCTCATGAACCACCGTCATTGAATGGAACTTGCGTCCATCCTTGAGAGTAATGTTTACTAAGTGGAAGTCCATGCCATAGGGCCGACCAAGATATCGTCTGAATTTTCCAGGTAGTGCAACTTCTTCGGACATGAGGTTTAACACATTGTTATATGCAGCAGCTCATACTTGATTTTACATAGCTAAAAGTCAAGGGAAAGAGGTGCGCCCGCAGCAGCGCCGTCAGGGCGAAACACAGGCTATCAACAACATAGGAAACAAAACCCCAATCATGAAACCAATCAAAGCGGTGACAAAAAACTAAAGGGACTAACCGGAGTGGAAACGAACAACTAAAGCAAAACCAAGCCACACAAAGAAAGAAAAACTATATCAATCCTTCATTCCAAGCCTGCAAAAACACCTCTTCCTCTGCGCGATTACTAAAATCCTCCCACAGTCGGACGATCTTAAAGAACTCCTCGCCTTCAGCCATCTGCTCAAGCTGGTAAAGTTCCCGGGCGGTGTCGATGTTGATGTCGTGCTCTTCGAACAGAGCCAGTGCGCGCTCCAGCAGGTACATGGATTCTCCTTATTGTTGAAGTGCATAATAATCGGCACCCTTTATTGATTAGTCAATCAAAATAGACCTGTCAAAGATTGCATTGACTAATCGATTTGGCTGCTTGCAGCGTTTACTCGACAGGTATGCGATGCAATGAGAGAGGCACAGCCATGAAACTACATGTACATGCGATGGAAGGTGGGCGCTATCTGGCAGCGGTGGAGTCCGGTTCGAGCGAGCTGAAAGAGTACTTGCGCGGCGAGGACCAAGCGATCCAAACCTTTAGTTGTTTAAGCCAGCTACGCGAGCAAGTGGAAGCAGAGCGCTTTGAGGAGATCTGGTTGCATCATGCCTCCGCCTACGACGAAATGTGTGGCACCAGCGAAGCGGCGGGTGAGATGTGCTTGCAGCTTCACTGGTAAGCAAACCAACTATCGACTCGACCCCGTTACTCAATGAAGCGCCAAGATGCGGGTAGGCAACAAAATGCGGGTAGGTAACAAAAAGGGTCGGCATATGCCGACCCTTTTACTACGTAAAAACGTGTTTAAAGGCTACGCCTTCTGCGTCGCTGCCTTCATATCAGCCGCAAAGGTCTTCAGCTGGCTCAGCATTGCTGGCGCATCCTCAAGGTTTTGCTCAATCAGCTTCACCACGGCAGAGCCTGAGATGGCACCGGCAGCGCCAGCGTCGATGGTGGCTTTCACCTGTGCAGGTTCAGCGATACCAAAGCCCAATAGTGCTGGTGGTGCGTTGTACTGCTTCAGCTTGGCCAGTAGCTGGTCTACTGGCTTGCCGGCTTTGGTTTCGGTGCCGGTTACGCCAGCGCGGCTTACCAGGTAGGTGTAGCCTTCGCCGTACTCGGCGACTTTTTGCATGGTGGCGTCATCGGCGTTTGGTGGCGCGATAAAGATACTTTGCAGGCCGTGCTTCTTGGCTGACTCACGGAATGGCGCACTTTCTTCAACCGGTACGTCGGCAACCAGTACAGAGTCAACACCAGCTTCCGCTAGTTGGCTGTAGAAGTTATCGATGCCGGTTGAGTACACCAGGTTCGCGTACAGCAGCAAGCCGATTGGCATCTCTGGGTACTTGGCACGAATAGCCGCAAGCATCTCGATGCTGCGTGGTGGGGTCATGCCTGAGTCCAGCGCACGAATATTCGCGCCTTGAATGGTTGGGCCATCGGCTACGGGGTCAGAGAAGGCAATGCCTAGCTCAAGGGCGTCGGCGCCGCCTTCAACCAGCGCGTCAACGATGGCCAGTGACTGTTCGTAGTTAGGATCGCCCAGAGTGACGAAAGGTACGAAGGCACCTTGTTTGGCGGCGTCTAGGCGCTCGAATAGCTGTGCGTAACGTTGGCTCATGAGAAGGTACCTCGCTGCTCAAAAATGTCGGCCACGGTGAAGATATCTTTGTCGCCACGTCCGCTCAGGTTAACCACTAAAATCTGTTCTTTTTCTGGCTCTTGCTCGGCCAGCTTCAGCGCATAGGCCAGTGCGTGGGACGACTCCAGTGCCGGGATAATCCCTTCGCTCTCGGCCATCGCCTGAAACGCTTCCAGCGCCTCGTCATCGGTTACTGATTCATAATCCGCGCGGCCGATGGCGTTGAGGTGGGCGTGCTGTGGGCCCACCGATGGGAAGTCCAAACCGGCCGATACCGAGTAAGACTCTTCAATCTGGCCGTTCTCATCTTGCATCAGCAGCGAGTGCATACCGAAGAACATGCCTTTGCGGCCGTGCTTGAGTGGTGCGCCGTGCATATCGGTGTCGATGCCTTTACCGGCCGGCTCTACGCCAATCAGCTTCACGCTCTCTTCGTCGATAAAGTCAGCAAACATACCAATCGCGTTGGAGCCACCGCCGACACAGGCGATAACCGCGTCAGGCAGACGGCCTTCGGCCTCCAATACCTGTTGCTTGGCTTCTTCGCCAATCATCTTCTGGAACTCACGCACGATGGTTGGGAAGGGGTGCGGGCCAGCAGCGGTACCCAGCAGGTAGTGGCTGGTGTCGTAGCTGGCCGCCCAGTCGCGCAGCGCTTCGTTACAGGCGTCTTTCAGGGTCGAAGAACCACTGTGTACCGGAATCACTTCCGCGCCCATCAGCTTCATGCGGAACACGTTCGGCTTTTGGCGCTCACAGTCTTTAGCACCCATGTATACGCGGCATTTTAGGCCGAGTAGGGCACAGGCCAGTGCGGTGGCTACGCCGTGCTGACCGGCGCCGGTTTCAGCGATGATCTCGTTCTTGCCCATGCGCTTGGCCAGCAGTGCTTGACCCAGTACCTGGTTGGTCTTGTGGGCGCCACCGTGAAGCAAGTCTTCACGCTTAAGGTAGATCTTGGTTTTGGTCTTGCTGGCTAGGTTGCGGCACAAGGTTAGCGGGGTCGGGCGACCGGCATACTCGTTTAGCAGTTTCTGGAACTCGGCCTGAAACTCAGGGTCTTCCTGGGCTTCAACAAAGGCGGCCTCTAGCTGATCCAAGGCTGGGATCAGGATCTGTGGTACGAAGCGTCCACCGAACTCGCCAAAATAGGGATTGAGCTTGCTCATCATTACTTCCTAATAGTTTCTCAAGGCGCTAAAGGCCTGGTTAATCTTGTCTGCATCTTTCTCGCCGGGGGCGCTTTCCAGACCGGAGTTAAAATCCAGTCCTAGTGCGCCTTGGTCTGCGGCAAGGGCTGCGTTATCGGGGTTAAGGCCACCGGCCAGCATGGCTTTGTCGAGCTTATCGGCCACTAGGCTCCAGTCGAATACCTCGCCGGTGCCACCGCTTTGTTGGCCGACTTTGGTGTCGAACAGCAGGCAGTCGGCGTTTTCGGGGGCGCTTTCAACTTGTTCGCTTACACCAATCGCCTTCCAAATTGCCACTGATTCTGGCAGCTGGCGGCGCAGCTTGTCGATGTAGGCGGCATCTTCGTCGCCGTGTAGCTGTACTGCGCTCAAATTCAGGCTCTCTGCCAGCGCAACAATGCGTTTCACCGCTTCATTAACGAATACGCCCACGAACTTCAGTGGGGCTGCTTTCACCAGCTTGGAGGCTTGCGCGTCGCTAACAAAGCGTGGCGACTTCTCAGCGAAGATAAGCCCGCCGTAGATCGCGCCAGCTTGCTGGGCGGCCACCACGTCTTGCTCGCGGGTTAGGCCACAGACCTTGTTGTCGCCCAGAATCAGCTTGCGGCAGGCGGCATCTACGTCGTCTTGCGACATCAGCGAGCTACCCACCAAGAAGCCGTTGGCATGCTTGCTCAGCGCACGAACTTGCTGGTTGTTGTAGATGCCGGATTCGGAGATCACAATGCGATCGTCGGGTATTAGCGCTGCCAGCTCTGGAGTACGCTCCAAGGTAATGCTCAGATCGCGCAGGTTGCGGTTGTTAATGCCGATTACCTTGGCGTTAAGGGCAATCGCCCGCTCCAGCTCTTCGTGGTTGCTCACCTCGGTCAGCACGCCCATGTTCAGGCTGTGGGCTACCTCGGCCAGCAAGCGGTATTCGTTGTCGTCCAGCACCGATAGCATCAGCAGCACCGCATCGCCTTGGTAGTGACGCGCCAAGTAGATCTGGTAGGGGTCAATTACAAAGTCTTTGCACAGCACTGGCTGGGTGACCAGCTCGCGAACCTGTGGCAGGAAGGCAAAGTCGCCCTGAAAGTACTTCTCATCGGTCAGTACCGAAATCGCTGCCGCGTAGTGCTTGTAGGCACCGGCAATCAGCGGTAGGTCGAAGTCGGGACGAATAAGGCCCTTTGATGGTGAAGCCTTCTTACACTCCAAGATAAACTTGGTCGGTTTGCTACTGAGCGCCTCGTAGAAGCTGCGATCAGAGGGAGTAAGCGAAGCTTGAAAGCTCTCCAGCGGCTGCTGCGCCATGCGTTCATGCAGCCAGATCTCTTTATCGGCAACAATCTTGTCGAGAATGGTGCCGGTGGCCTTCTCGCTTTCGCTCATCTTGATTTCGGGTCTAGTGCTGCTCACTGGCTCATCTCCGCCAGTCGTTGGCATAGCTCCATTGGGCGGCCGCTTTGCATTTCCGCAATCGCCATCTCTACGCCTACTTTAAAGTCGTCTTGTACGCCGGTGGCGCGCAGTAGCGCTGCTACGTTAACCGCAACCGCTGCGGTTTGCGCCGGGCTGGCTTTGCCTTGTAGCAATAGCTCGGTCACCTGACAGTTGCGCTCTGGGGTGCCGCCAGCAATCTCGCCCAGTGGGTATTGGCTTACGCCAAAGTCGCTTGGGGTGAGGGTGTAGTAGCTCAGCTCGCCATCTTTTAGCTCGGCCACTTGGGTTTCGCCGTGAACCGCTACTTCATCAAGGCCGGCGCCGTGTACCACCAAGGCGCGTTTGAGGCCCAGCTCAACCAGCGTTTCAGCGATAGGCTTAATCAGGTTTGGCGAGTACACGCCCAACAGCTGATGGGTAGGGCGAGCTGGGTTTACCAGTGGGCCCAATACGTTGAAGATGGTGCGGGTTTTCAGGGTTTGACGCACCGGCGCTGCGTGGCGGAAACCGGCGTGGTATTGCGGGGCGAACAAGAAGCACAGGTTCAGCTCGTCCAGACACTTACGGGCGGTCTCTGGGGTCATCTCGATATTCACACCCAGCTGGTTTAGCAAGTCTGAGGAACCCGACAGGCTCGATACGCTGCGATTACCGTGCTTGGCTACCTTTACGCCAAGGCTGGCTGCCACAAAGGCCGAGGTGGTGGAGATATTAATGGTGTTATGGCCATCGCCACCGGTGCCCACGATATCGCAGAAGTCATAGTCTGGGCTTGGGAACGGGCGGGCGTTGGCCAGTGAGGCGCGCGCTGCACCGGTGTACTCGCTTGGTTGCTCGCCTTTGATTTTGAGTGCAGTCAGCATGGAGGACAGGATAATCGGGTCAATCTCGCCTTGGATTACTTGGTTGAAGAAATCACTGGCTTGGTCGGTGCTTAGATCGGTTCCGGAAAAAACCTGCTCTAGGTATTGCTTCATTATTTGTCCTCCTTGTTAGTGGCCCAGGCTAAGCTGCGTTCGAGAAGTTTAGCGCCTTCACTAGTTAAAATGGATTCTGGGTGGAATTGAAATCCGACAACTCTGTCTTGATGGTTAATCACGGCCATGGGCATCTGCTGGTAATGGGCGTTGACCTCAAGCCCGGCGGGCATTTGGGTCGCAACCAGCGAATGATAACGAGCAACCGGCAGTGGGTTGGTCAGACCAGCAAACATGGCTTGGCCGTCGTGCTCAATGCTGGACGATTTACCATGTACCACTTCACCGGCGCGGCCCACTTCACCGCCATAGGCTTCCACCAAGGCCTGATGGCCCAAGCAAATACCAATCATGGGCACCTGACCGCGACACAGTTTAATCAAATCCAACAGGCAACCGGCTTGTTGCGGGTTACCCGGGCCGGGAGAGAGTACCAGAACCGCGTCTTCTTCGCAGGCGTCGATGTGGGCTTTTACCTCTTCGGCGCTCAGGTGGTTGCGGTAAATGGCGACCTCACAGCCGAGGCTGCGGAACTGATCAACCAGGTTGTAGGTAAACGAGTCGAAATTGTCGAGTAGGAATACTTTGCTCATTGGCTGACCTCTTGAAGACTGCTGCCATGGGCGCGGGCGATGGCAGAGAGCACCGCGGCGGCTTTATTACGGGTTTCGTCGGCTTCCATTTGCGGAACCGAGTCGTAGACCACACCGGCACCGGCTTGCACTTGGGCAATACCATCGCGCACGAAGGCGGAGCGAATAACAATACAGGTGTCCATGGTGCCTTTACCGGTGATGTAGCCCACTGCGCCGCCGTAGCTGCCACGGCGTTGCTGTTCGACTTGGCGGATAAGCTCTGATGCGCGGATTTTCGGTGCGCCGGTCAGGGTGCCCATATTCATACAGGCTTGGTAGGCGTGCAGGGCGTCTAAGTCGCTGCGTAGGGTGCCCACTACGCGGCTTACCAAGTGCATCACATGGCTGTAGCGGTCAACTTTGAGCAGCTCGGCCACCCGGCGGGTACCGGGCTCGGAGATGCGGGCCACGTCGTTACGTGCTAAGTCCACCAACATAATGTGCTCGGCGGTCTCTTTCTTATCGAGACGCAGCTCAAGCTCGATGCGGCCATCGAGGTCGAGGTTGATGCTGCCATCGGGGTTAAAGCCACGCGGGCGGGTACCGGCAATCGGGTAGATCTCAACATCGCGGCTCTCGGCGCAGAACTTAATCGCGCTCTCTGGCGATGCGCCAAACAGGCTGAACTCGCTATCCTGCATGTAGAACATGTACGGGCTAGGGTTGCTTAGCTTAAGCTCGCGGTAGGCCGCCAGGCTATCTGGGCATGGCATCGAGAAGCTGCGCGATGGCACCACCTGGAAGATGTCGCCTTTGCGAATGTAGTCTTTCAGTAGCTCTACATGCTCGCAGTACTGCGCATCGCTCACATCGACACTCAGTTTGCCTTGGTAGCTTTCGGCATTACCGGGAAGGGCTGGGTGCGACTGTTCGCACAGCGCTTTTAGCTCGGCAACACGCGCATCCACGGTGGCTTGATAGTCTTCGGTAAAGGCCGAGCCAATCACCTCGGTGCAGCTGCGCATATGGTCAATCAGCAGCAGGGTTTCAGCCAGGTAGAACTGGAAGTCTGGGCAGTTGTTAGCACCATCGGCCACGTTTTCCAGGGTTTCGAAGCTGGCGATAAAGTCGTAGGCGAACACACCACCGAGGAATAGGCCTTCGTTTAGCTCGGTCAGAGGGCCATAGATCTCAATCAGGCTGCGCAGGGCATCAACCGGTGAGCTGGCTTTAAGTCGGGAGTCTTCGTCTAAGTGTGAATCGGGGTGGGGGTAGCTGAGGAGGAGCTGCTGGTCGTTGTGGGTTTGGATAAGGTCTTGGTCGAGGCGTTCGGCTAGCACGTTGATGACTGCCTGACCGTTTGCCGTGAGTGTTTCGAAGCTGACCTCGCGGCCCTGACAGGTGACCTTTAATGCAGCATCCGCCAGGATCAAACTCTTGATACCTGCCTTACTGTCGATCTCTGCCGATTCCAGTAACACATTGTGCTGAGTGCGGCGACTCAACTCCTGATATAAGCCCAGCGGATCATCGACGTACGCGGCGTCGATCTGGACGTTATTCAAATATGCTGTGTGCATAGGCCCCATGCCTATCCTCCTGATTTATCTTATAAACCCTAAAAAAAAAGCCCGCTTTTAGCGGGCTTTCTCGATTCTGTTGTTTCTGAGACTCACATACAACAAACCACACCCGCCTAGTTGGGAGTGCGCCACCACCATACAGTGTGTTGTTTGTTGAAAGTAAAAGCAGTCATGTGTGACCTCAGTAAATTTGATAGCATTAGTTAACAGGATTCGCCGTAATCAAGTCAAGCAATAATTTTGGAAATAACATGTTAATCGATCTCCATAGCCATACCACTGCCTCAGATGGGGGACTGACTCCTCAAGAGCTGGTATTTCGCGCGGAAAATAAGCAGCTAGCGCTATTGGCGATCACCGACCACGACACTACCGACGGTGTCGCTCTTGCCCAAAAAACAGCCAGCAAGCTCACCATTGTGCCCGGCACCGAGATCTCCACCGCCTGGCATGCTTTCGATATTCATATTGTTGGCTTGAACATCGATTTGGATAACGCCGTGCTGCAAGCGGCACTAACCGAGCAGCGGGAAAAACGCGAACAGCGCGCCGTTGAGATGGGCCGCCGCTTGGCCAAGGCCGGTTACCCCGATGTGTATGAAGAAGCCAAGCAGGTTGCGGGCAGCGCGCCAGTGACCCGCTCCCATTTCGCCAAAGTACTGGTACGCCGGGGCGTGGCCGACAACCCCGCCAAGGTGTTCGATAAGTTCCTGCGCCGTGGCAATACTGGCTATGTGCCGAATAACTGGATGAGCATCGCCGAGGCGGTCAAGGTCATCCAGCAGGCGGGCGGGCAAGCGGTGCTGGCTCACCCCACCAATTATCGGCTGTCCAACAAGTGGCTGCGCAAGCTGGTGGCGGAGTTTGCCAGCGCAGGCGGCGACGCCATCGAGGTGGCAGCGCCACAGCTTAATCGCGAAGTGCAGCAGTTTGTTGCCGATTTAGCCGAAGAGCATGGGCTACTGGCGTCACAAGGTACTGATTTTCATCATCCTTCTGCTTGGCGCGAGCTGGGGCGAGGGTTACACTTACCGCAAAAATGTCAGCCGATTTGGCAGGATTGGACGCACTATGAAGTACTTCAGTCACAAACTGAAGCCGCGCCCGAAGCCAATACCGCTGGTAAGGAAGGATTATGAGCCAGTTTTTCTATGTTCACCCCGACACCCCACAGCAGCGCTTGATGAAGCAAGCCGCTGCCATCGTGCAAGAGGGCGGGGTGGTGGTCTATCCCACCGACTCCGGCTATGCGATTGGTTGTGGCCTTGGCAACAAGAACGGGTTTGATCGGATCTGCCAGATCCGCCGCCTCAATAAAGACCACCACTTCACTCTGATGTGTCGCGACCTGACCGAGCTGTCGGCCTACGCGCGAGTGGGCAACCAAGCCTTCCGCTTGCTGCGCAACAACACGCCGGGTGCCTATACCTTTATCTTCCGAGGCACTAAAGAAGTGCCGCGTCGCCTGCTTAACCCCAAGCGTAAGACCATCGGTATCCGGGTGCCGGATAACAATATTGCGCTGGCGCTTATCGATGCGATTGGCGAGCCGATGATGTCTTGCTCACTGATTCTGCCGGGGAACGAGGCCACCGAGTCCGACCCCGAGGATATCCGTGACAAGCTGGAGCATGCGGTGGACCTAATCCTCAACGGCGGCAACTTGGGCGAGCAGCCCACCACAGTGATCGACCTTAGCGATGACACCCCCGAGCTACTGCGCGAAGGCGCCGGCGACCCCGAGCCCTTCAGCTAAATGGGCGAAGCGGTGAAACCTTCACAGCCGCAAGGCCCCGATGAAGCGCAACAACCCAGCGACAGCGCTGCGCCCGAGCAGCTGTCGCTCGCCACGGTCAATGGCGAGGCCTGGCTGGATGTGCCTGACGACTTGTACATCCCGCCCGATGCGTTGGAGGTGATCCTCGAACAGTTTGAAGGCCCGCTCGACCTGCTGCTCTACCTTATCCGCAAGCAAAAACTCGATATCGCCACCATGCCGGTGCTGGAGATTACCCGCCAGTACATGCAATACATCGATGCCATGCAGCAGTTACGCCTCGAGCTGGCCGGTGAGTATTTGGTGATGGCGGCGCTGCTGACCGAGATTAAATCACGCATCCTGCTGCCGGTGGTTAAGCTGGACGACGATGAGGACATCGACCCCCGCGCCGAGCTGATCCGCCGCCTGCAAGAGTACGAGCTGTATAAAGATGCCAGCGAGAAGGTCGATGCCCTGCCGCGCCAAGAGCGCGACATCTTTAACGCCAGCGCCGACAAGCCACAAGATATGCCAGTGCGGCTAAGCTACCCCGAAGTGGCGCTGGATGAGCTGTTCGATGCCATGCGCGGCTTGTTATCGCGCGCCAGCAGCTTTACCCACCACGAAGTGAAACGTGAAAAGCTCTCCACCCGCGCCAAGATGAGTGAGATCTTGGCAAGCTTAGAACCGGGGCAGTTTGTACCCTTCCATGGCCTGATTAAGCTCGAAGAGGGACGTGAGGGCGTGGTAGTGAGCTTTTTGGCGGTGCTCTCCTTGATTAAGGCGCGCTATATCAAGTGTGTTCAAAGCCAGCCGCTGGGGCCAATTCAAGTTATTCTGCACGATGGAGACGATGACCAAGAATGAGTGAGTCATCTCGACCAAATCTGGTCAAGCTAGTGGAGGCGGCGCTGTTTGTCGCCGGTCGCCCGTTAACGGTTAAAGATCTGCAAGCCACGGTACTCAGTGAGCTGGGTATGGCCCGCTCGCAAGTGAATATGATCCTCGAAGAGCTGGCGCTGCGCTACCAAGACAGCGGCATCGAGCTGGTAGAGGTAGCCTCGGGCTTTCGCTTTCAGGCACGCAAAGAGTACGCCGAGCACCTGTCCCATTTGTGGACCGAGAAGGCCCCGCGCATGAGTCGCGCCACCCTTGAAACCCTCACGCTTATTGCCTATCGCCAACCCATCACTCGGGCTGAGATTGAGGCCATTCGTGGGGTGTCGGTGAGCTCGCAAATTATGCAGACCTTGGGCGAGCGTAATTGGATCCGCAAGCTCGGGCATAAAGAGGTGCCCGGCCGCCCGGCGCTGTGGGGAACCACCCAAGAGTTTCTCGATTATTTTGGCTTAAAACAGCTAGAACAACTTCCTGAACTTGACGAAGATCTTCTGGCAAAACTGCCGGAAGAGTTCAAAACCTAGCTCAGAAAGATAATTAGTTGCCATCACAGCGGAAATCGTTATGCTACGCTGTTTTTTTAACAGGCTTAATCGTCTGTAACGGCGGCCCCTTCAGCCGCTCCTTTGGTATTGCTTCAAGGTATTGCAATGAGTGAAAAGCTTCAGAAAGTGTTGGCACGTAGTGGCCTGGGTTCTCGCAGAGAAATGGAAGGTGTAATCGATGCGGGGCGGGTGAGAGTCAACGGTGAAGTAGCAACCTTGGGGATCCGCGTCGAATCGACCGACGACGTATGGGTCGATGGCCACAAAGTGACCTTGGCCGCAGAAGAAGACACCATCTGCCGCGTGCTGGCCTACCACAAAGATGAAGGCGAAATCTGCTCGCGCAACGACCCAGAAGGACGCCGCACCGTATTCGACCGCCTACCTAAGCTCAAGCAAGGCCGCTGGATTGCCGTAGGCCGCTTGGATATCAACACCTCAGGCCTACTGCTGTTCACCACCGACGGTGAGCTGGCCAACCGCCTGATGCACCCAAGCTTTGAAGTAGAGCGTGAATACGCGGTGCGGGTATTCGGTGAAGTAACCGATGGGCATATCCAAAACCTGCGTATGGGTGTCGAGCTGGAAGATGGCTCCGCCAAATTCACCTCGGTGAAGCGCCAAGGCGGCGAGGGCATCAACCAGTGGTTCTCAGTAACCCTGTCTGAGGGCCGTAACCGCGAAGTACGCCGTATGTGGGAGTCGCAAGAGCTGCAAGTAAGCCGCCTGATCCGCACCCGCTACGGCAAGCTTCCATTGCCAAAAGGCCTACCACGCAGCGGCTGGCAAGAGCTGGAACTGACCGATGTAAACTACCTACGCGAGTTGGTGCAACTGCCCAAAGAAGAACGCAGCATGGTGAAGGTAGATGCACGAGCGCGTAACAGCCAGCAGATCCGCAAGTCGGTGCGCAAACACCGCCAACGTAACCAGACTCAGGCGCGCCGCCGTCAGCGTCGGTAAGTTGGTATTGAATTGAGGAAAGGCCGCATTTTGCGGCCTTTTTTGCTTTTACATGGAGTGAGGCGTAATCGTAGGAGCGTTGAGTTCAGTACTATGACTCTTTTCTGGATATAAATGAGTTAGGAATGTGTTGAGTAACGCCCTATTATGAATTAACTATTTCAATTCCAAAAGAACTACCTTTTTTGCGTGCCTGCTTGAAAGTAACATGTTTCAATTTTTCAGTGTCACAGATATTTCTAATAGTCCTTTTATCTGAACCTGACATTCTAAGACCAAAAATTATACTTTTTATTGCACGACTGCTATAAGTGAGTGGTCCCTTAGTATTACTTATAACTCTAATTTCCCTTTCGTATTTCCAGTCAACAAACTTATTTCCTAGAACAGCAATTCCGAGGTCACGATCTTCTTTACTAGTGATCTCTTTGGCTAAGGATTCAGATTTTCTCTTCCATGACTCTTCATCCAAGCCTTTGGAGTTTGAAAACATCTCGACATACAAAGAGATTAAGGGGGATGGATCATTTAAGTCTTGAAACTCTTCAATATAGTTAACAGGTATTAGTAAACTTTCAGTTTCTAAATTTCTCTCAAGATCCTCAAACTCAATACAGAACCCTTTATGCTCTTCTCCATAGTGGCTCCACATTAAAATGTTATCGTTTACCTCGCTTAAACAGAACACTCCAAAATCGTGTAAGCCATTAGATATCTTATCCATAAGATCTAAACGGCTTTTTCTCATTTGTTGATCTGGTTCCTTTACTGCATTTAACAAATGAAGGTAGTCTGCCTTAGAAAACACGCCATCTGAGTAAAGGCGCTTTAGCTCTTCGCGAGCTCGTTGGTTATAGATGCTCAAGTCTGTCATCGGGTTGCTAAACTCAAATGGATCGTTAAATTGCTCAAAGCCCGAAAAGAAAACCTGATTATTAATTAATCCTTCGATTGAATACTTTGATGTTGTTCTATATTTGTACTGTTTCATGATTATTCACTTGATTCATAACATCTTATTCAATGGAATTTGTCCATGTTTCCCCTAATGACTCTAAAGTTAACATCAGCAACAATGACGTTCAATCAGACATTTAGCAGATCCTGCACTTCAACTGTCTGCACCAAAGATGGAAAAATTATGCGGATACATGGAAATGACAAAGGCTGGGTGTCTATGGCTTTCCACCAAGAACGGTGAAGAGCCGCGTCTATACAGGGGTTTAGTAAGCTTCTCCAACTCGTTATGGGGCAGTTCAGCGTTAGCCGCGCCTGCTGCCAGAGCTTCACACTCTAACGCGGAGTTGGACATAAACGATGGGGGTAACGATTCAAGCTGCGGCGCGAAGCGTCCGACAGACTTGACTTGTTAGGCTGGCTGGACATTTTTATGCCTATAAGAATAAACGTTCTCTGTAATAAATTCTTTATCCTTAATCGCTTCATTCAACATCCTTAGTAATGAAAACTGCAACTGATGTCTGAGTGTATTGTTGCAAGGACATTCGTCTTTGTGGTCGACTCGCTCCCAAACACTATGATTTTCTTTGTAAATCCAACCAACATTGGTGCCGACACCATCAACAATATTACTTGGATGAGAGACAACTAACCCAGCCACCGTAATATAACCTTGGTCATTAACTGAAACATGTATTCCTTTTTCATAAATGTATTCCTCTTGCGCCTCCACTATTTTTACCAAGCTATCTATTTCAACAACAAAATCACCATGCCTTTCCAGTGCCTCACTAACAAGAGTCATGTCAAAAGGTTTATCGGTATTAGCGTAATATGAAAATTGTGGAAGCTTGTAAAAGACGAGATTCTTAAATGGGTTGTCCGGATCATCTCTATTGTCAGAAATCCAGAAATTCTCATATAGAGTCACATGGGGAGGAAGATGCTTTATAAAGTTGTCTTCATAATCTGGAATTTCCAAGCCTCTTCGAAACGTAGGTATTGGGTTGTCGATATGCATTTTTTCCCATGGCAAACTTAAAAGTGTATTTAAAACAAAGTCTTCGTTTCTTGTTGGGAAAACATCTGAAACGCCATTTATTAAATTTTTCTTACAGAAATCTCTCAACACACTGTTCGGAACTTCGATATGTGAAGTAATAACTTGAGGAGGCAACCTGTCGCTCAAATTTCCCACTAGGCATGCTTGCTGGGCGTGAAATCTAAGCCTGCCCTCATCGCCTTGCATTGAAGTGAGGTCATGGACCTTTATATTAAGGGTCTCCAATGCTAAGCAATCTATAATGTAGATATGACCGTTCCCTTCAGGCTGACTATATTTTGCATCTTTATGAACCAGCCATACAGGGTTCTCATGTATATCTTCACTCATGTGAATAGACTTAGACTCTTCATATGCGTTTGATGCAAACCAACACGCTATAGAAGAAGACTTAGTTAAATCTACATAAAATGATCTCCAGCCATAGTGCTGTAGTATTGCTTGAGACAATTCTAAGTCTATATCAAAGTAGTCGGCACCAGAGAATCCTCGAATAATAGCTTTAGCATAATGCGTCCACTTGAACATAACATCAGGAATACAGCCATGCCTGCTGAAAGATGTAGGGATATTTGTGTACCCTTTAGAATCTACATAGTGCTTTACTTGTCCGCGAAATAAATAACCGCTGTTGTATTTTGACAAATGAGTCTCTAGCTCATCTACGCTTTTAATAAAAGTAGTCATAGAACTCCGTCTCGATAGACTAACATCTTATTCAATAGGATAATGCTCTCTTTAAACAGAGCCTTACGCTATGTATCCACCACATAATGCCTACTTTATCACCTAAAAATAGGCTGTTACAACAAGCGGTTAGCCGTATCGTGGAGGATACATAGCAATAAAAGAGAGCACACTAGCAGGCTCAAACAGAGCATATTCCCAGTACTGTATATATATGCCAGTGGTTATGCAGGCTTTCCTACCACGTAATGGGGCATAAACGAGTTATAACTATCGTGCAGCAAATCATGTCTTGAGGAGAAAGGTGTCAGGCTGCTCCCTGATGAAACCGCACTACTTTAACGTGGCGCTATTCTGTTCAACAGAGCGGTCAATTGTTAAGCTATCAATGCATAACAAGGAGAGACTATGCAGCTTTACATTGGTAACCAGAACTATTCGACGTGGTCGCTGCGGCCGTGGTTGGTGATCCAACACTTTGGTTTGGATGTGGAAACGGTCAAGCTGAAGCTGTTCAGTGAACAGTTTTACGCCAAGCTTGCTGAGCTGGGTGCCGCCGCAAAAGTACCAACGTTAGTGGACTATGACTTGGTGGTGTGGGATTCGCTGGCGATCTGTGAATACCTTAACGAGACCTACCTTGAAGGTAAGGGCTGGCCAAGTGACCCTAAGGCCCGTGCAAAAGCGCGCTCGTTGGCGGCCGAGATGCACTCAGGCTTTGGTGCGCTGCGCAGCCAGATGCCGATGAACTGCCGTGCCCGCCGCTTTGTAAAACGCACCGAGCTGCTTAACCTCGATATCACCCGTATTGAGCAGATCTGGGCCGAGCAGATGGAGCTCTACCCCGGCCGTTGGCTGTTCGGTGAGTGGTCGATTGTCGATGCGATGTTTGCCCCGGTGGTACTGCGCTTTATGACCTACCAAGTCGAGCTAAACTCCTACGCCCGACTGTATATGGAAAAGACCCTGTCTTCCCCGCATATCCAGCAATGGTTGGCGGAAGCGGCCATGGAAACCGATGTGGTTGATGAGGCTGAGGTGGGCGAGCAGCTGTAAAATAAGGCGAGCAGGTGCTCGCCTGAACTAAGTTTGTTACCTATCTTTGCTCACACATACCTGTGCTTTGGCTGTAGTAGTAACCATCTTCAACTTTTACTGACTTATTATCGGTGACGATAGTCTGGTATTGCTTTGTAGCTGATTCAGTAAAGTGAATGTATGAGACAAGCTCGTTGTTTATTACAACTTCTGTTTCTTGTTCATTCGCTGTTGCTTGAACATCTTGTTTAGTGTACTCAAGGATGATAGTGACATCTTCTAGGAATCTTTTAGCCTCGTTTGTTACTTTAAACGCTGCCTGTTCTTTATTTATTCTATGAGCTAGCCGATAACTGTTGCTTAAGTGATAGTTTTCTAGCACCACGTGTCCGCCGAGAATAAATCGACCATCAACCAACGTGTCAATATATGGCATGTCAAAATCATAGTAACGCCATGTGTTGTTGTTGTTCGTAAACGAAGAGAGATCTCCGGCTACAAGTACTTTTCTGTAAACAGGCTTACCCATCCAGATTTTATTGGTCAGTGTTTCTTCGGTTGAGTAGATGTCACTACCACTGACAAGAGCCTGCTGTTCTCGATGCAAGCTCTCTAGGTTGTTGGAAAAGCTGTAGGTTGAGGCACAGTAAGAGTCAGTGTAATCACCATCTGATATAGAAATGAGAAAGTCTGCGTTAGCGACTGACGGAAGTAGCAGGATAAGTAGAGCATTTCTTAACGATTTCATTCACAGTCCTTGATTATTAAAAACTTCAATTGCATTCCACTTCAGTCTTATCGATATATCAATCATTAGAAATTGGTTTTGTGATCCTTCCCTCCTTGTTAATTGCTTGTTGCATCTGAACTTTAACGGTCATTTTTTTCATTAAAATGTCCGCTCTAGCTACGATGTTAGCTATTGCTTTTATTTTATGTTTATTTGCTAGATGGTCAGGTGTTGTTAACTAGATATTTAGTGGCTTGCTTAGCAAAGGTGACTCTGGTTACTATCCTGAGTTTTAGTTTTTACTATATATAAATATATAGCTCATTAGTGATTTTGGGAGGTGTAATAAGGCTTAAGATCGGCGTTGTTGATCAATTCAGTACAGGGAACACAGTATCCCTGCGCTGTTCAGCAGTTTATCCAGCTGCCTGACGAACAGGCATACCTAGCCTG
>NZ_AUBY01000038.1 GCF_000429485.1 Aliagarivorans marinus DSM 23064
AGGTCAACATCCATCAGACGAAATATCGAGTTGATAAATCCTTCCAGCGCTCGCAGAGGTAGCTTAAACACGCCCTTAATCATGAGCGCGGTGCTGATGGCTGAGTCACTGTACGTATTGCTACGACCTCGGCGACCAGAAGGGTGTTGGTTGTACCAATGCTTGATAGCCGCATCGTCCATCCAAAAGGTTAACGAGCCTCTTTGAGTTAAGGTGTGATTGTACTGTTTCCAATTGGTGATTTTGCCCTTGGCGGTGCCCATAGTGCGACCTGATAGTAGGGTTTAACGATCAGATCGCAGATGAGCGAATAGGTTCAATTCTATTTAGGCAACAACGCCGTAATGTTCCCTATTTTTGTATCTGCAATATATTTCATGCTGCTAGCATCTGATAGGTACGTCAGTGAAGCACAAGTTATCGTCAAGCAATCTACAAATGCAGCAACGGACTTTGGTTCGTTTGGGCTGTTAGGAGCTACGGTATCAAGTGGAATGAGTGATGCACATTTAGTTAGAACGTACATATATTCACTAGATATGCTTAAACTACTAGACGATACGCATTCGATTAGGGAACACTATCAGTCAAGAAATGCCGATATAGTATCAAGGCTTTGGCGAGGCTCTGCGCAAGAAACTTTCTTGAAATTTTATAGAAGACACGTAAGTGTCACATTTGACGAGTTGTCAGGTGTAATTACTATTCGTGTTCAAGGTTGGGAAAGTGACTTCGCTAGTGGGGTTCTACAAAGCATTATCAATAATGCTGAAGAATATATAAACAAAGTCAGTCATCAACTAGCTAACGAACAGCTTAAGTTTGCTAGAGAAGAGCTCGATAACAATGAAGCAAAATTGCTAGCGGCTCAAAAAGAAATACTGAAGTTTCAGAATGATAACTCATTGTTCAGTCCTGAGTTAGAAGGCGGGGCTCAGCTTAGCCTAGTTAACAACTTAGAAGCAGAGTTGGTTTCGATCGCATCTGAGCTAGCCTCTTTTAAACAGTACATGAGTGACGATGCACCCAGTGTTGTGTCGCTGCGCAGAAAGCAGCAAGCTGTTTCAGAGCAATTGCACATAGAGAGGCAAAAACTGGTAGGAACCAATCAGAACAGCCAATTCAATACAATTACTGCAACATACAACGCTCTTAAATTAGAGATGGATTTTGCTACAGAGTCATATAAAGCGACTGTAAAAGCGATTGAATCGGCGAGAGTTGAGGCCTACCAAAAGCTTAAGCATTTAGTTGTAGTTAGCAGCCCCAGTTTTCCTCAGCGCGCGGAATACCCAAGAAGAATATATAACACACTTAGTATGGCAATGCTCATATTGCTATGCTACGGAGTAACAAAAATAGTCCTTGCTACTATTAGAGAGCATAAGGATATATAAACGGTAAGCATAGGCATTTGTCCAACACTAATTCTATAGGACTAAAATGGAACTACAATCAACGAATCTAAATATTAGGGAATATTACGAAAGTGAGCAATTCCAAGGTTCGATATTAGAAAGTGTAAGGAAAACGCTAACTGAGCAGGGAGCCGCTCTAAAAAAACTAGGAAGCAATCTAAACGAGGTCAACTTTCAGAAAGCGCTTGGTTTACTATATCGATGCAGGGGTCATATCATTGTATCTGGAATGGGGAAATCTGGATTAATAGGGAGAAAGATCTGCGCTACTCTGGCATCTACAGGGACCCCAAGTTTTTTCATTCATCCGGGAGAAGCGTTTCATGGTGATTTAGGAATGATCACGCGAGATGATGTTGTTGTTCTCATTTCTAATAGTGGTGAGACGGATGAGGTATTGCAGTTAATCCCTTCATTGAAAAACTTTGGTAATTCGATAGTTAGCATTTGCAACAATACTAATTCAACATTAGCTATTAATTCAGATGCGGTTCTTGACTTACAAATGGATAAGGAGACTTGTCCAAACAATCTAGCGCCAACCACTTCAACCACCTTGACATTAGCCATTGGAGATGCCCTTGCAATTGCATTGATGAACAAACGTGGATTCAAGCCTAACGATTTTGCTAAGTATCATCCAGGTGGAAGCTTAGGGAGAAAACTTCTTACCAAAGTAAAAGATGTAATGGTTTCGGATGATTTACCATTCGTCAAACCCGACCTACCTATAAGTGAAGTTATCATAACTATGACGAACTCACCTACCAAAGGTCTAGCTATTGTCATTGATGAGAATAGTCAAGCAATAGGTGTAATCTGTGATGGAGATATCCGAAGACTTTTGCTAGGTGACGTAGATATTAAAAATGTGAAAAGTCAGGATATCATGACTAAAAATCCACATATGATCAACTGTAATGAAATGATAAGTAAAGCTGACGAGTATCTTAATAAACATCAAGTCAAGCAGATTCTTGTATGCGAAGAAAATGGCTCAGTCATTGGTGTGCTAGACATCTACAGAGCCACCATATAAAAAGAGATTATTTAACTGAGCGAGCTGTTTGTGAAATGGCTCGTGGTTAGGACTGATTTGTAAAAAGGTTATTTGTGAGAATACTGTATTATCTCGAACCGTGGATTGAAATGGGGTGGCCGGGCTTTAGATTTGGAAGTCTTCAAGGTTACTTACACAAAGAAATCGCAGGGCTTATTGATCAAGGCAATGAAGTCATGCTTGTAATAGGTGATGGTCTTGAGCAAGAAGCTAAACAGAAGAATTTTAATCTTAGTAGATTTAATTTTAAAGTAATTAGACAAAAGCATCTAAGAAAAGTATTTTCTGACTATTATACTGCATCAAACGCTTGGTATAGCAAAACTTACTCTCCTGAGCAAGAAACCAAAATGTGCTCTTTGGTAAAGGATGTTGTAGAAGGATTTGATCCCGATGTTGTGGTGTCGTGGGAGTCTCCTATTCCATTTATGGAAAAGGCTTACCCAAATGCTGCAATTCTATATTCTAACTATGGTGCATTGTCTAGGCATCCATTTCCGGCAACACAAGCTTACGACTTTCATGGCCTATTCAAGGACTCGTACCTAGGGAAAGGTCTGAACGCCATCGACATTCCTAGACTCAACGCAGACCAAAGCAATGCGTTATCTTGTTTTAGAGCAAAGGTGAAAAAAGCATTTTCACTACACAATCCTTTCGAAAAGATGGACTTGAGCGATGGAGGTAAATATAAGAAAACAATCCTTCTTCCACTCCAAGTATCTGGCTATTATGCTTTTGATAGTAATGTGCCATTTAAATCTCAATTTGATTATTTGTGCAGTGTCTTAGAGTTGGTTCCGGAAGATATTAGAGTTGTTGTTACCGAGCATAACAGCTTTTCAAGTATATTTAACAATCGTACACTGGGTTACTTGAAAGGTCGCTACCCACACTTTTTCTATCATGATAAATTTTCTGAGGTGAAAGGCTCATCACAGTACTTACTTGAAATGGTAGATGCCGTAGTTGGTGTGACATCCTCTGTTCTTCTTCAGGCCGTAATAATGGATAAGCCTGTCAAGGTCATTGGCGATTCTCATATTGATTTCTTCTCATCAGAGCATGGGTTGCATCGCGCAGAGAGAATTGTAAATAGATATAATTCAGGACGGTTTGATAAATTCATTTATCATTTAATGACTCGCTATTGGTTCTTTCAGGAAAGTGACTCCCATAATGGGAAATGGTTATCAAGCCTAATGGAAGAAGTGGTTTGTGCTAAGCAAAAAGGAAACCTAAATAGTGACTTTTACCTTAACCGTGAGGTAGATGACCTTCGTGTAATGAAAAGACTGATTGATTCAGTTTCTTTTGATGCGCCACAGTTCATCAAGAGGAAAAAGGCTCTTTCTATTCGTGAAAACACCATTATGGCCCGTCGCTCATCAAGCTCACAGCCAAGTACTTTATATAAAAATACGGTTGAAGCGATTCACGATAGTGATTGGGTATCATTTGATATCTTCGACACCTTGGTAAAAAGAACGGTCTCACGCCCAAGTGATGTGTTTACTATGGTTGGCGAACGAATGGTGGACATTTTGCGAGTGTCTGCAGATACCTTTAAGCATGCCAGGATTACCGCTGAGCGAAAGGTGCGTTCAGATAGTAAGCTGGAAGAGGTAACTGTCGACGAAATTTATCAGGAGCTAAATCGCTCATTCGGTTTATCTGAAGAACGGCTTAATAGTGTTCTAGCATGTGAGGTGCAAACTGAATGTGAAGTGTGTATTAAAAGAGCTTCAGGAATTGAGTTGCTAGACATAGCAGAAGCGTCTAGAAAAAAAGTATTGCTTATTTCTGATATGTATCTTAGAAAGTCTCACATTCTGGCTATTCTTTCTGCTAACAATATTTCTATTGACCCATCTTGCGTATATGTGTCAAGTGAAGAGCGCCTACAAAAGCACTCTGGGAATTTGTTCTCACATGTTTTGTTTCATGAAGGCCTCAACGCAAGTGGTGGAGTACATATCGGAGATCATCCAAACGGAGATGGCTCAAAACCAAAAGAACTTGGTATCAACGCGATAGTTATTCCTAAGGTGATGGACAAACTTAAGAAGAATAAGTCTTTTTCCTCACTATTGAAGCAAACCGATGCAAATCTTAGTGCTAGTGTGACTGCCGCGTTGATCAGTAATCGACTTTATGATCGAGCTGACAAATCTGTTGAAGGGCTTTCAACAGGAAGTCTATATGGTTTGGGGTATACCGCAATGGGGCCTCTGCTTCTTGGGTTTGCTGCTTGGTTGAAAGAAGATGCATCTAAACGAGGCATTCAGGACCTTTACTTCCTAGCCAGAGATGGGAAGGTCATGAAGCAAGCCTATGACTTGTATTGTTCCTATACCGGAGGTGGCGCTAGAAGTCACTATATGTATGCGAGTCGTAGATCTATCAATGTTCCTTGTATAGAGCGCGCAGAGCAAATCTACGAAATTCTCAAAGCTCCTTTCGCTTCCTGTCCACTCAAGAGCTTACTTGAGTCGAGGTTTGGGTTATCAGCTGAGCTTATCCCAGAAGAAATATCGAGTAAGATTGACTTAGAGCGCGTTACCTCTCCCCATGACTCAGATCTAGTTAGTGTCTTTGAAGCTTTCGAAGGACTAATTCTTAGCAATGCTAAGGCTGAGCGAGTTGCACTCGATAAGTATATCCAAAAGGTAGGTATAGGTGCCCCAAATCAAGCCATTGTCGATATTGGCTATCGTGGTTCTATGCAGGAGTCATTGTCCAGAATAACTGGGCAGCATTTGCACGGATATTATTGGGCAACAAAAGATGAGATTGGAACGTTACCCGCCTCTGGTTATTTAGGTAATAAAGTAAACAAAAGAGAAAAGTTCGATTTGTGGCAGGGAGTTGCATTAGCAGAATGGCTAACGCTTGATGGCGATACTTCTGTAGTGAAGTTCGATGCTTCGGAGGATAAGGTAACCCCAATCTTTGGGCCACAGCAGAATCATGACTTGTTGCGTGCAAGTATGACAAAAGATGTACATGAGGCAGCTTTTGAGTTTATTAAAGACTGGTTCAAGTCACCAAATAGTGAACTTGTCCCAGATTTAGATACCGTAAAGTCGACTTATTTTGAGTTGCTTGCTCGCCCGGGGTTGAATGATGTTCATTTACTTGAATCGGTAGTTTTAGAAGACAGTTATGGTGGACATCTTGAGCGCAAGCTCATAGAACCAATAGCTAACCGTGTTGCTAAGTCAAACTTAGATCAAGTTGTTCGCGCTTCTGCATGGAAAGGTGGGGCAAGGGTATTAGTATCAAGCTACAAACCAACAGAAGAGAGTATTTTTGCTGATTCTTCAGGCAGTGAAAAGCTAACCAATGTTATTCCTAAGGCAAATCAACGTAAGTTTAAGAAACTTCTCAGAGAGCCTTACTGGTTTTTCTATGATAGTCAAAATAGATTTTTCAGACCATTCAGGCATTTTTTTAGAGCCTATTAGAAGTAATTTACTACAATTTTATTAAGAGTAACTAATGGAAAAGCACTCGACAATTAAAGCCAAATCAGTCCATGAAACAGCGGTTCTTGAACATCCGGTTCATGTTACAGCGGGGGTCGTTCTTGGAAGAGCTGTTTCTCTTGGCAAGTACACCTATATAAGTGAGGGGACTCGAGTAAATTCAGGTACTCAGATTGGACGTTTTTGCAGTATCGCAACTGATTGTGAATTAGGTGCTCAAGACCATCCATTGGACTGGTTGAGCACTCACCCTTTTCAATACTCACCTAATCAGTTTAAGAGTTGCCAAGAATATGTTGGAGTAAAGCACATCAAGTGGAGCGCAGGACCAATAACTATCGTAGGAAATGACGTGTGGATAGGCTCTAAATCGATTGTTTGCAGAGGAGTGAAAGTCGGTGATGGTGCAGTTATTGGTGCTGGTTCTTTCGTAAATAAAGATGTACCTAACTATGCCGTGGTTGCAGGAACTCCAGCTAGGATTATCCGCTATCGTTTTACCCCCGAAATCATTTCAGAACTAATCGATTTGAAGTGGTGGGAGAAAGATATTTCGGAAATCGGGAATCTAAACTTTAGTAGCATTAAAGACTGTATAGATAAATTAAAGTTAACTAAAGAAGAATCCAAATAAGTAATTTGTTCATGTTGATTTAACTAAGAAGGCTTATAAGTGTTTTTAATCGCAGGACCTTGTGTCATCGAATCTGAAGGTTTGGTTTTAGATACCTTTGCTAAATTGCAAGAAATCACCAATAAATTGGGCATTGAATATATCGCTAAGTCTTCTTTTACCAAGGCTAACCGTTCTAGCGCTTCTGCGTTCACCGGCCCTGGTATCGAAGAAGGGCTTCGTGTTCTGGAAAAGGCCAAGAAAGAGTTGGGTGTTAGAGTAATTACCGATGTTCACGAAGATACGCCACTGGATGAAGTTGCATCCGTAGTTGATGTACTTCAAACGCCAGCGTTCTTGGTTCGTCAAACTGGTTTTATTCAGCGTGTTGCTGCAATGGGCAAGCCCGTTAATATCAAGAAAGGTCAGTGGATGGCGCCTGGCGATATGGCGCCAGTGGTTGAAAAGTGTCGTGCTGTTGGTAACGACGATATTTGGCTTTGTGATCGTGGTACCAGCTTTGGTTTCGGCGCGCTTATTAACTACATGCCAGGTTTGGCAATTATGCGTCAAACCGGTTGTAAGGTCGTCATTGATGCGACGCACAGCGTGCAAATGCCAGGTGCTTTGAACGGTTCTACTGGCGGTAACCGCGCTTACGTACCGCCGATTGCGCGGGCAGCGGTTGCGGTGGGTGTTGACGGTGTGTTTATGGAAACCCATCCCGACCCTGATAAAGCGCTTTGCGACGGCCCTAATATGCTGCCTCTAAGCAAAATGGAAGAGATGCTAAAAGTGTTGGTTGATATCAACAACACAGTTAAAGGCTCTCCTTACCTTGAGGATACGCTAGCGTGAGCAAGGTAAAGCTATTTGCCTTTGATATTGACGGTGTACTTACCGATGGGCGCCTGTATTACGGCGCTCAAGGGGAAGAGTCTGGGCTTAAAGTGTTTAATGCTCAAGATGGCCTTGGTATGAGCTTGTTAAAGAAGGCTGGTATTAAGGTCGCTGTGATATCAGGACGTGCTGCGAGTGCAACTCGCCAGCGTATGCAAGATTTGGGTGTTGAATACGTCATTCTTGGCAAAACCGACAAACTATCAGCCATCAATGAGCTCGCAGCAGAGTGTGGTCTCAGCGCGGACCAGATTGCTTATATGGGCGACGATCTCATCGACCTAAAGGCAATGGAGTACGTGGGCAAAGCTTATGCACCTGCCAATGCGGTTTCACAGGTTAAGCAAGCTGCGGGGTATATTTGCACACGAAACGGTGGCGAAGGCGCTGCGCGAGAAGCGATTGAGCATCTGTTTGAGCAGCAAGGTATCGATCCTGTGGCTGTATTAGTCGGCGAGGTGGTTCAATGACGCGCGTTCATGTAGTTATACCCGCTCGCTTTGGCTCTAGCCGCTTGCCCGGAAAGCCGCTACTGGACATCGCCGGAAAGCCTATGGTTTGGCATGTTTGGCAACGTGTTCTAGAAAGTGGGCTGAAAAGCGCAATTATTGCGACAGATGATGAGCGAATCCTCAATGCTGCGACACAGTTTGGCGGTAAGGCTTTGATGACTAAAGCTAGTCATAACTCCGGTACCGAGCGCTTAGCTGAGGTTGCTGAGAAGATGGGCTGGAACGATGACGATGTTGTGATCAATGTTCAGGGAGATGAACCACTCATCGACCCTGCTTTGATTGTCGAACTTGCAGAAAGTTTGACTAGCCAACCTCAAGCCCAAATGGCGACGCTACTCAGCCATATTCATAGCTATGAGGACTTTGTTAGCCCTAATGTCGTTAAGGCAGTGATCAATCATGCCTCTGAAGCGATGTACTTTAGCCGTGCTCCTATTCCTTGGCCACGAGACTCGTTTGCCAAGCAATCTAAAGAGGTGCCAGATTCGGTCTATCGTCACATTGGTATGTATGGCTATCGTGTATCTTGCCTGAAGCGCTTGGTGACCCTTCCTGAATCACCGCTCGAGGCTTTGGAGTCTTTAGAGCAGCTTCGTCCTCTGCAAAGTGGTATTGCTATCCATTGCTCGGTAGTAGCAAACGCGCCAGCTCATGGAGTGGATACGCCAGAAGACTGGGCTCGCGTAAGGGCATTGGTTGAACAAGGCCTAACGGTGGCGTAGTTGAGTCGCGCTAAACGCTGTTATGTGAGTACGCGCGGGGTCGCGCGTACTCCCTTTATCGAAAGCTGGTTAGGGGTAGAGGAAGTGGCGGTCTGCCCGCGCTTCGCTAACCGTTTAAGCTCGCTAGACGCTACCCGTGCAGTTGTTGGTTGGGGAGAAAAGCGCAACACTCAACGTGCACAACGACTCGCTGCTGAGCACTCGTTGCCATTTTGGCGTCTTGAAGATGGTTTTATCTCCTACGCCGAGCACCCCTCTACGGATTCCAAACGCCTCTCTCTAATCATCGATAAAGCAGGTATCTACTACAACGCCAGTGCGCCGTCCGCGCTAGAGAACTTGTTAAACAGTAATGAGTGGATGAGCGAAGACCTACTTTCCCGGGCTGCTCGATGTTTGGAGAAAATCACCCAACTCAAGCTCTGCAAATACAACCATCACCGGGACATTGTCCTGCCCGAAGCGCTTGAGCGGTCGCTAAACGCAAACTCTAAACGTGTGTTAGTGATAGATCAAACCATGGATGATTGTTCGGTACTGCTTGGGGGAGGAAGCCAAGCTAGTTTTGATAACATGGTCGATGCGGCGTTGTCTGAGAACCCGCAAGCCCAAGTGTTTATCAAGGTCCATCCGGATGTCATTAAGAAGACAAAGTCTGGCTATATCTCGCAGAGAGCCGCTTCTCGTATCAGCATTATCCATGAAGATGTGAATCCGCTTTCCTTACTAGAGCGGTTTGACAAAGTATACGTAGTTACCTCGCAAATGGGCATGGAAGCGCTGATGCTTGGTAAGGAAGTGCACTGCTTTGGTATGCCTTTCTACGCAGGCTGGGGGCTAACTCACGATAGGCAGCATTGCGCACGAAGAACCAAAGTAAGAACATTGTTGGAGCTTTTCGCAGCGAGTTATTTGCTCTATCCGCACTACTTGAGCCCTATTGACAATACGCGCTGCGAGTTGGAAGAGATACTGGACTATCTGCAGGATCTGCAGCTCTCGAAGCTGCGACGAGAAACCTGTGATACTCTTTGGTGTGTTGGTTTCTCTCCTTGGAAGCGTAGTTTTGTCGCGCGCTTTGCTTCCCAGTACGCTCGACAGGTTAAGTTTGTACCTTCGGTTGATAAAGTCGTATTGGCTACTGCCGATGACGCAATGCTGACATGGGGGCGTTCAACTACAACTGGCGATGTTTCGAAACGCCAACAACTACGGCACTGGCGAATGGAAGATGGCTTCTTACGCTCAGTGGGCTTGGGGCTGGATTTTAAACGTCCGCACTCGTTAGTTATCGATCAAACTGGGATCTATTTTGATTGCCACCACCCTTCCGACTTAGAAAATATCCTCAACAACGTGGAGTTCTCTGCGCTTCAGATTGCTCGCGCGGAACGTCTGCGTAGTGAGCTGTGCAGGCTACGTGTTAGCAAATACAACGACGGTGATAACCAGGAGCTAGAGTGGATACGTGCTGCACATGGGCGGGAAGTTATTCTGATTCCTGGACAGGTGGCTGATGATGCCTCCATAAAGTTTGGCTCGCCAGAGATCACCTGTAACTATCAGCTGATAACAGCGACACGGGCGAACAAGCCTAGCGCTTTTATTGTTTATAAGCCTCACCCTGACGTAATCAAAGGCAAACGCGCTGGCCAGGTTGATGAGGCGTTTCTCTCTCAGCATGTTGATGCCACCGAGACTAAAGCCTGCATTCTCACATGTATTGATGCTTGTCATGAAGTTCATACTATGACGTCATTGACGGGCTTTGAGGCCTTATTGCGTGATAAGCGGGTCCGCTGCTATGGTTTACCGTTTTATGCTGGCTGGGGGCTAACCTCTGACCACATATCTCACCCTCGTAGACATAAAAAATTAAATATAAATCAACTGGTAGCAGGGGCCTTGATTCTTTATCCCGAGTATGTAGATTGGACGCACAGAGGCGCTTCAGTGCCCGAACTAACTGTTCAACAGTTGGCGAATATTAAACTGGTAGATAGAAGCTCTGGGCGAAAACACCTTCACTGGATTGACCGGCGATTGCGTAAAGCCCGGTTCTTAGTCGAGGCTATGCTTGGATAATAATTGTTATATTTTCTCTCGCGAGAATCAGCGGGTTCTCATGTTGCAAGGGCCTTTAGGCCTTTACTTTAATCGTTTAAGTCGTTACTTAGAAAGACGAGGCTCAGAATGCTTCCGGATTTGCTTTAATGGTGGTGACCGCCTGTTCTCTCGAGGGAGACATGTTAGCCACTACAGCGGAACGCTAGAGCAGTGGGCTTGTTTCATTGATGACTATTTAATGAAGAATTCAATTACTCGCTTGGTTGTGTACGGAGACTGTCGGCTCTATCACCGTATCGCGATTGATGTGGCTAGGCGTTTAGGTGTAGGTGTGTGGGTCTTTGAAGAAGGCTACTTGCGGCCTGATTTCATCACTTTGGAATCTCAAGGGGCGAATGCCTTCACTCAACTCGATCTTTCCGTAGATGCTATTGATATGCCACTTCCCTCTGACAAAGATGAGCAAATAAAAATAGGCTCTCACTTTACCCGCCGGGCGGTTTATGCGAGTGCGTATTATTTAGCAAAAGGGGCCTTAAGCCACTTCTATCCTCATTACCAGCATCACCGCAAAGGTACTTGGCACTATGAGGCGGGCTGTTGGTTGCTAAGCGGCTACCGACGTTTGGCAAACCATATGTATGATAGAAAGATTGAGCGGTTGTTAGCCAACCAATGGAATCAGAAGTACTTCTTAGTGCCGCTTCAAGTTGCGAGCGATTTTCAGCTCTTGGACCATTCATCATTTGACTCGGTAGAAGCCTTCATAGAGCAAGTGATTCGTTCATTTGCGCGAAATGCAGAACCTGATCACAAGCTGCTTTTCAAGCACCACCCTATCGATCGTGGCTTCAACAATTATCAACAACTCGTTGGCGAGAAGTCTAAGCAACTCGGTGTGGTTGACCGGGTGAAGTACTGTCATGATATCCATCTTCCAACAGCATTGCGTAGTGCTATCGGTACAGTTACTGTTAACAGCACTGTTGGATTATCAGCGATACACCACCTGCTACCGACTTTGGCATTAGGCCGCGCTAATTACAACTTACCCGGGTTGACGGCGCAGTGTTCAATGGACAATTTTTGGCGGGCTCGCCCACCCGTAGATGGTGATTTAGTTAAGCAGTTTCTAGCTTATCTGAAGCACCATACCCAAATAAACTCGAGTTTCTATAAGAAGTCAAACTGTGGTTTTGGTGCAGTGTGTCAACGTATTCTAGAACCACAGCCTGACTACCATTCTTCCTTACTTAGTGACTTAGAACTGCCAACTGAACGTCAGGTTGTGGGTATTTAGGGCTGGATTTTGTTCGTAAATACCACCATTAGACATATGATTATAGCGGTAGCCCATAAAGAATCCTTGTGAGGTTGGCTGCCAACGAAGCGCAAAGGTGTAGTTGAACTGTAGGTGGCCACCAAAATCTTTGGTTTGACCTTGCTTCACTGAGAACACATGCTCTTCCAGGTAGTTGACACCACCCGAAGCGCGAACTTGAACTCGACGAAAAGGTTCGTAGTTGAGGCCAATGCCGCTTCCCAATGTTAGAGACCGATTCTTCGCTGCTTCTATGACGCCCACACTGCTGGATAAATCGAGGTGGTACTTGCTATGCCGCCAAAAAGGAATCTGCGCTTCTATTCGGTGGGTAGAAATTGAAACATTTTGTGTAGTTGTTGGCACTCCGAACTCGTAAAGTAAACTAAAGTTCGCTTGCGCAGCGGGTGAGGCTATAGCTACAGCCAGTGAGATTAACGCGGGTTTCATCATAATCAAAACCTCCATGCTTTGATTGTTAGTCTATTTTATCAACAGGCATAGCTAAACTTAGCTATCATTCTGTTTTATATGGGTTTTATATTCATAGGGATTATATTGGTAATTACTATGACTTGTGAGGGTGGGCTGTGAGAAATTGGATCTATGTAGACTTTTCGCTTTTTTGCTGGGTGTGCAAAAAAACAACCGATTATGCTCTTTGATTACTGCTCTAAAGAGACTGTCGGCGTTAGCATGCAAGTCAGTCCTCACTTCAACAATTCGAGCAATGTTCATTTCATGTAGTCGTTTATAGATGTTTCAAAGAAAAGTGTTGTGCAAGCAATTTTCGCGTTGTAATTGAACTAGAGTAGTAGTTACTGGTAACCCCTTAGATGACATTTTAACCAAACGCTTCCTTATGACTCGTTCCAACAAGTTACTAATTCTGATTAGCCAATTGATCATCATAGCTTGCAGCTATCCCGGTCACCGAAGCCTTCCTCAACCCTTGGTAAGCTCAGTTGAAGTTTCTCTTGGTGATTCTCTGCGTTTTTGGGGTGATGAAGATGATTTTTTGCGCAAACTCATAGAGCTGGAGAGAGTTCGGCATCGCCAAGAAACTTCAGGTTTGATCTACGATGAGCATGGGCAGAGAAGAGTCGCAAACTACTTGGCTCTTTCAGGTGGTGGGACTGGCGGGGCGTTTGGGGCTGGTGTATTGAATGCTTGGTCAGACTTAGGTACACGTCCAATTTTTGATGTTGTTACTGGAATCAGTACTGGAGCAATTATTTCAGTGTTTGCCTACCTAGGCTCAGAGTATGATCATTTTTTAGAGCGATTTTACACTGAAATCGGAGATGAACAGCTGTATCGGAAACGACTTTTATCAGCCTTCTCTAAAGGTTCGTTGTTAAATATCCAACGCTTCGAAGACCTAGTTAGGGATACAATTGACGCTACAGTGATCTCTGAGGTTGGTGAAGCATATAGCAATGGTCGTCTACTATTTATTGGCACGACTAATCTTGAAACCCAACGCTTGGTTATATGGGACATGGGAAAGATTGCTTCTCTGGGAACAGCGGAAGCCCAACGTCTTTTTCAGAACATTGTTATAGCATCTTCATCTATTCCAGGTGTTTTCCCGCCTGTGCAGCTCGAGGTAGAGTATCGTGGCAAACTCTATGATGAACTACATGTAGATGGTGGAATTAGTCGCCAAGTATTCTTGTTTCCAGATTCTTGGGACTTTTCTTCAATTAGTAGTGTTCTTGGCGAACAAGAGCGGCGGGTGTATGTAATACGTAACGATGAGTTCGTACCTAAATGGCAATCAGTGCCCATTGGCATATCGGCAATAACTATTCGCTCGATTCTCACTCTAATCAAGTATCAAGGCAGGGGAGATGTCCTTCGGATTTATCAACAAAGCCAAGATGCTAAAATGGATTTCAACCTGGCTTATATAGGTCTTGAATTTAATGAAAAACCTCGCAAAGGACGTCCTTTCGATGAGGATTATATGGCTAAGCTCTTTCAATATGGCTACTCGCGCGCTATTGGTCATCAAGTCTGGAAGAGTGAACCTCCTGAGTTTGATACATTGTTCCTGCCTGAACTGTTCATAGACGAGTAGTGAGATAAGTTAACTGACAGAATAGCCTAGCCTAGCATTTTATTAATGTAAGGCTGATGTATTATAAGTATCGTTAGTTAGTGTTTATTATGCTCGTAAAGTGTTTGTAGACTCTTTCCATGCTTCATCGAGAAATACCACGCATTTATTAAGTGAGATTAATGTAAAAACTTGCTCAAATTTGCTCTTGGCTATTTACTCTTTGCGTTTAACTTAAGACAATGTTTAGTGCTTCTACATGGCTATCTTTAGTGATATGGAAGCGATGTGCTCACATCATGTATATGTTTTTGAAAACTCTATTTTAAGCTGTTGAAACACAGTTTGGTTGGTGATGATGTTTATCGTTAGACTTGTTTGTTGCTCTTTGCTGTTGTCTTTGACTGCTTGCAGTCAAAATGCAACGCAGCCTATAGCTTCTCGCTCGATTGTAGAAAATGTGGTCAGAGAGGAAGTTGATTTTATTCCCGAAGAGTTTTGGGAGTTATTATTAAATGGTTCGGTAGGGGATGAATTTACTTTGTCTGGTTACGAGTTAACCATTGGAGAAATTTATTATTCTGCCAGTGGTAGATGGTGTCGGAAAGTCGGAATTTCTACAGAACCTGTAACCAGTGATTCAAAACACTATAGAAGAGTTACATGTAAGGTTGAAAATGGGCCTGCGTGGTACTTGTCCTCTACTACACTTGCCAACCGATAAGTAGCGTTAACAATTTATGAATAATATGGAAAGAACAGTTTTTTTAGTATTGCTTGTAATCTTAGCAGTTATTACGAGCCCAACTATATCGGCATCAGCAAGCCCTACTGCAGAGCTAGAACGAATCAGAGATGATGAGAGGATATTGAATGAGCATGGTGCGGGAAATAAAGTAACACTGCCATTTGGTCACAACTTGTTTAAGAGTGGGTTTGATACAGAACGATTTAACGGTCTTAATGAGAATTATTTGGTCGCTATCGGAGATAAAATATCCATTTGGCTTTGGGGGGCTGTAAGTTTCAGTGATGTTGTGACGGTTGACAATCAGGGTAATATATTTATACCTGATATTGGACCAATTAGGATTGCTGGTGAGCCTGCCTCAAGGATAAATGAAGTTGTATCTTCTCATATATCCTCAATTTATACAAGCAATGTAAATGTATATGTCAATTTACTAAGCTCTACTCCGGTTAGTGTATTTGTTACCGGGCCTGTAGAACGCCCTGGTCAGTATGCTGGGCTCGCCTCGGATAGCGTTCTTTATTATTTGAAGCGAGCAGGAGGGATAGAGCCAAGAACTGGAAGTTATAGGCATGTTACCATCCTAAGGGGCGGAGTCGAAATTCAATCGTTTGATTTATATGACTTTGTCAAAGAGGGCCAGTTGCCAAACTTTGTTTTCGAAGATCGCGATACTATATTAGTTAAACCACAAGGAGCAACAGTAACTGTTAATGGCGATGTTAGATATGAAAACAACTTTGAGTTGAATGGTGATGATTTGCTCGGGGAGCAGCTGATAAGATACTCAAGGCCCGATAGTAGCGTAAGTCATGTTGGATTAAGTGGCACTCGTAGCAATGGCCCTATATATCTTTACTTACCACTGAATGAGTTTCTATCTTACTCATTAGCTGATGGAGATATAATCACCTTCAATACTGACTTGCGAACTCAAGTTATTGATATTGGTATCTCAGGTAGCTACTTGGGACCATCATTCTATGCTGTCAACAGTGGCACTCGCTTGCACGACCTTTTAGACAAAATAGAAGTTGATAAAGACCAAACTGATGTTACTTCTATTTACATTAAACGCGCTAGTGTTGCGCAACGGCAGAAAGAGCAAATTGAAGAGTCACTTCAACGCCTTGAAAGAGCTACTTTTACTGCTCCTGCAGGATCTGATGGTGAGGCTATTATCAGGGCAAAAGAAGCAGAACTTATTACTTTGTTTGTTGATCGAGCTAGGGCCATTGAACCATTGGGAAGGGTCATTGTTTCCAGTAATGGCAAAGTCGCGAATGTGCGATTAGAGCAAGGCGATGAAATTGTCATACCTGCAAAGAGTGACTTGGTTCAGGTAGCCGGAGAGGTCCTAATGCCTCAAGCCATTGTTCACAATCCAAACGCAACAATTAACGACTACATTGCATGGTCCGGTGGCTTTACCGAGCGCGCCGACTATTCAAGAGTTGGGGTCGTGAAAGCTAACGGGGAAGTTAGCTTTGTCCCAGACCAGAGAATTGAAGCCGGAGACCAAGTCTTAGTTCTCCCTCGTGTTGATAACAAAACCATGCAGGTAGTTAAAGATATTACTCAGATTATTTACCAGATAGCTGTAGCGGCAAATGTAGTACTAGACTAGTTGTTAAAACAGAGCCTTATGCATGACGCTCATATTTTTCATAAGGCTTTTATCCAATACGGAGTTGTTTGGAACTATAGTCCAACCTTAATAATGAGTTCCCCTTGTCTGGGGCGAATTGATACTACTCATTTACCTGATATTAAAAAGTCATATCACCTTACTTCACTGCCTCTCTTACAACCTAAACAGCTGTCAGAAGCATATTCATAATAAATTTTGTATACGAGGAAAAGCGCATATAAATGGAGTAATCATGTTTCATTAGCAAAAACGAAGCTATATTGATTAAGCTGATTAAGTATTCGTTTTGTTGAAGTTGTTGTTTACTACCTTCTTCTTTAGCCCCAAACTTTGTTCCATCCAAGAGGGCGTTATTGATCAATTCAGTACAGGGAACACAGTATCCCTGCGCTGTTCAGCAGTTTATCCAGCTGCCTGACGAACAGGCATACCTAGCCTGCTCATTTTGTTCAACGCCGCCACGCCAGCCATAATTTCACCTACTTGAGCGTTGTAATCACGCAGGCTCAATTTGCCGCTTATGAGTTGCTTGTAGCGATACATTGCCGTCTCTGATAGCGACCGCTCATGATAGCCACAATCCTGTTTCCATGATGCTAACTGCCCGCTCTTAAGCGCATTTACGGCTTCGTTCCGCGGGTGCTCACCACGCCAATATCCAGCATTCTT
>NZ_AUBY01000039.1 GCF_000429485.1 Aliagarivorans marinus DSM 23064
ATCCTGACAATCAAATGGACATGGTCAATTTGAACATTTAGCTCAACGATTTTGCATTTCTTCATTGAGCTGTAGATGTAGATCCCTCTATGCAGCTCTTTGCCTAAGCTCCCCTTCAGGAGCTTGAATCTGTACTTTGGCGTCCAGACGATGTGATACTGACAACGATAGAATACGTGTGAAGCGGATTCATATCTGCTCATGTTAGTTGCTCTCCTATTTGCTGGTTACAAACAGGTTGAACCTTCTAACATGAGCGCTCTTCGGGCAAAGCCCACAAGAACGATCACCACCTCCATAGGAGGTGGTTTAATACTGATAAAAAAAAGGTGGCCTAAGCCACCTTTTTTAACTCAGCAAGAGTGCTTACTCTTCGCCTTCGCTCGCTTCTGGTGCTGCGTTTAGCAAGGCAGCCAGGTTGTCAGCGGCTTCGTCAGCACTGATAGGTGCTGGCTCTTCGCTGCCGGCGCGACGCTTCTCGTGGTACGCAAAACCGGTACCGGCAGGAATCAAGCGACCAACGATTACGTTTTCTTTCAGACCACGTAGTTCGTCTTGCTTGCCGCCTACTGCCGCTTCGGTCAGTACGCGAGTGGTTTCCTGGAACGATGCCGCCGAGATGAACGATTCGGTAGACAGCGATGCCTTGGTGATACCCAGCAGTTCACGACGGAAGGTCGCAGGCTGCTTGCCTTCAGCGATCAGCTGACGGTTTTCGATATTCACACGTGCAACTTCTGCTTGCTCACCTTGCAGGAAGCTAGAGTCACCAGCGTTCAGGATGATGCACTTACGCAGCATCTGACGGACGATGGTCTCGATGTGCTTATCGTTAATTTTTACACCCTGCAGACGGTAAACGTCTTGCACTTCGTTCACGATGTAGTTGGCAACTGGGCTGATACCACGTAGGCGCAGAATGTCATGTGGAGACTCTGGGCCATCGGCGATAACTTCACCTTTACCTACCTTCTCACCCTCGAACACGTTCAGGTTACGCCACTTAGGAATCATCTCCTCGTAAGCATCACCTTCAGCCGGAGTAATTACCAGACGGCGCTTACCTTTGGTTTCTTTACCAAAGCTAATGGTACCGGTAATTTCTGCCAGAATCGCAGGCTCTTTAGGCTGACGCGCTTCGAACAGGTCGGCAACGCGTGGTAGACCACCGGTAATATCCTTGGTACCGCCAGATTCTTGTGGGATACGTGCAATGGCATCACCCACGCCTACTTCAGCGTTATCTTCAAGGTTTACGATCGCCTTAGCTGGCAGGAAGTACTGAGCAGGGATATCGGTACCAGCAATCAGTACGTCATTACCCGCTTCGTCTACCAGTTTCACCATCGGACGCATCTCTTTACCCGCACCCGGACGCTCGTTCGGGTCCAGCACGTTGATGCTAGATAGGCCGGTTAGCTCATCGGTTACACGCGTAATGGTCACGCCTTCGATCATGTCGACGAACTTCAGACGTCCTGGTACTTCGGTAATAATTGGGTGCGTGTGTGGGTCCCAGTTAGCTACGGTTTCGCCCGCGCTAACTGCGCCGCCATCAGTCACCTCAAGTACCGCACCATATTGCAGCTTGTGGCTTTCTTTGGTCTGACCCATCTCATCGATAATGGTCAGCTCGGTAGAACGCGAGGTTACAACCAGCTTGCCTTCGTTGTTGGTAACAACTTTAGCGTTATGAAGCTTGATAGTACCGGTGTTCTTAACCTGGATGCTGTTCTCTGCTGCCGCACGCGATGCCGCACCACCAATGTGGAAGGTACGCATGGTAAGCTGAGTACCCGGCTCACCAATCGACTGTGCTGCAACAACACCAACCGCTTCACCCTTACCAACCATGTGGCCGCGGGCCAAGTCACGACCGTAACAGTGTGCACACACACCGAAGTCGTTTTCACAGCTAATTACCGAGCGAACTTTTACGGTGTCTACGGAGTTTTCTTCCAGCAGGTCACACAGTTTCTCGTCCAGCAGGGTGTTGCGCTCTAGCAGTACTTCAGACTCGGTACCCGGCTTGATCACATCATCAGCCAGTACACGACCCAGTACGCGCTCACGCAATGGCTCAACAACGTCACCACCCTCAATGTGAGGAGTCATTATGATGCCGTCAGTAGTACCACAATCGCTGTTGGTCACAACCAAATCTTGCGCAACGTCAACCAGACGACGAGTCAGGTAACCCGAGTTCGCGGTCTTCAGTGCGGTATCGGCCAAACCTTTACGCGCACCGTGGGTTGAGATGAAGTACTGAAGTACGTTCAGACCTTCACGGAAGTTCGCCACAATTGGAGTTTCGATAATCGAGCCATCTGGCTTAGCCATCAGACCACGCATACCCGCCAACTGACGAATCTGAGCGGCACTACCACGAGCGCCTGAGTCGGCCATCATGTAGATGCTGTTGAAAGAGTCTTGCTGCTCTTCTTCGCCGTCGCGGTTAACCACGGTTTCAGAAGACAGGTTCTCCATCATCGCTTTCGATACTTTTTCGTTAGCCGATGCCCAGATATCGATTACTTTGTTGTAACGCTCACCCGCGGTTACCAGACCTGCCAGGAATTGCTCTTGGATTTCAGCAACTTCGTCGCTGGCATCTTCGATGATGTCCTTCTTAAGCTCTGGGATTTCCATGTCGTTGATACCTACAGAGGCACCAGACAGGGTCGCGTAGTGGAAACCGGTGTACATCAGTTGGTCAGCGAAGATAACCGCATCTTTCAGACCCAACTTACGGTAACAGGTGTTCAACAGACGAGAGATTTGCTTCTTGCCCATTGCTTGGTTTACCAGAGCAAATGGCAGGCCTTTAGGCATGATCAGCGAAAGAATGGCACGACCCACGGTGGTGTCTTTCATTTCAGTCTTTTCGATGCGCGAGCCGTCTTCAGCAATCTCGATCTCGGTGATACGTACTTTTACGCGGGCGTGCAGGTTCGCCAGTCCAGCGCGATAGAGCTTTTCAGCTTCTTTCGGGCCGGCCAGGTACATGCCTTCGCCTTTGTCGTTAATTTTTTCGCGGGTCATGTAGTACAGACCCAATACCACGTCCTGAGAAGGTACGATGATAGGCTCACCGTTAGCAGGAGACAGTACGTTGTTGGTAGACATCATCAACGAACGTGCTTCTAGCTGTGCTTCCAGAGTCAGTGGTACGTGAACCGCCATTTGGTCGCCGTCAAAGTCAGCGTTATAGGCCGCACACACCAGTGGGTGCAGTTGAATCGCTTTACCTTCAATCAGTACCGGCTCGAACGCTTGGATACCCAAACGGTGAAGAGTCGGTGCACGGTTAAGCAGGACTGGGTGCTCACGGATAACCTCTTCCAGGATATCCCACACTTCACCGCCTTCACGCTCTACCATCTTCTTGGCAGCTTTAATGGTGGTAGCCAGGCCGCGAAGCTCTAGCTTGCCGTAGATGAATGGCTTGAACAGCTCAAGTGCCATCTTCTTAGGCAGACCACACTGGTGCAGACGCAGAGTAGGACCTACGGTAATTACCGAACGGCCTGAGTAGTCTACACGCTTACCTAGCAGGTTCTGACGGAAACGACCTTGCTTACCTTTGATCATATCGGCCAAAGATTTCAGAGGACGCTTGTTAGAGCCGGTGATAGCACGACCACGACGGCCGTTATCAAGCAGCGCGTCTACCGCTTCCTGAAGCATACGCTTTTCGTTGCGTACGATGATATCCGGGGCAGCCAGATCCAACAGACGCTTCAGACGGTTGTTACGGTTGATTACGCGGCGGTACAGATCATTCAGATCTGAGGTCGCGAAACGACCACCATCTAGCGGTACCAGAGGACGCAGATCAGGTGGCAGTACTGGAAGAACGCCCATGATCATCCACTCAGGCTTGTTACCTGAGTCGCGGAACGCTTCCATCAATTTCAGACGCTTGGTCAGCTTCTTACGCTTAGTTTCAGAGTTGGTTGAAGCCAGCTCTTCGCGCATTTCCTCGATCTCTTGATCCAGGTTCAGCTCGCGTAGCAAAGCCAGTACCGCTTCGGCACCCATCTTCGCTTCGAACTCGTCGCCGTATTCTTCCAGCGCGTCAAGGTAGGTTTCTTCGGTCAGCAGTTGGCCGCGCTCCAGGCTGGTCATGCCTGGCTCGGTTACTACAAATGATTCGAAGTACAGCACGCGCTCGATGTCACGCAGGGTCATATCCAGCAGCAAGCCAATGCGAGATGGCAGTGACTTAAGGAACCAGATATGCGCAACCGGTGAGGCTAGCTCGATGTGGCCCATACGGTCACGACGAACTTTAGATTGAGTTACCTCAACGCCACACTTCTCACAGATAACACCGCGGTGCTTCAGGCGCTTATATTTGCCACACAGACATTCGTAGTCTTTTACTGGGCCAAAGATGCGCGCACAGAACAGACCGTCACGTTCAGGCTTGAAGGTACGGTAGTTAATGGTTTCCGGTTTTTTCACTTCACCAAACGACCAGCTACGGATCTGGTCAGGTGAAGCCAGACCGATCTTGATACCTTCAAACTCTTCGGTCTTGCTTTGTTGTTTCAGAAACTTAAGTAAATCTTTCACGTTTCTCTCCAATGTGGAGTTAAACCTGGGGTGCCGCACAATGGCAGCACCCGCCTTGCCTTAATCAGGGGCGTCCTGTGCTTATAGCTCGTCCAGCTCAATGTTGATACCCAAAGAGCGGATCTCTTTGAGCAATACATTGAAGGATTCTGGCATGCCCGGATCCATCTGATGGTTGCCGTCAACGATGTTCTTATACATCTTAGTACGGCCGTTCACGTCATCAGACTTCACGGTTAGCATCTCTTGCAGGGTGTAAGCAGCACCGTAAGCCTCCAGTGCCCATACTTCCATCTCACCGAAACGCTGACCACCGAACTGTGCTTTACCACCCAGCGGCTGCTGAGTAACCAAGCTGTAAGAGCCAGTTGAACGGGCGTGCATCTTGTCGTCAACCAAGTGGTTCAGCTTGAGCATGTACATGTAACCAACAGTTACCGGACGCTCAAACGGGTTACCTGTACGGCCGTCGAACAAGGTGATCTGACCTGAATCAGGTAGGTCAGCCAGACGCAGCATCTCTTTGATTTCTGCTTCTTTCGCACCGTCGAACGCAGGGGTTGCCATTGGCACACCGTTGCGCAGGTTCTTCGCCAGGGTGATCACTTCGTCGTCAGAGAAGCTAGCAACATCAACTTTTTGCGCTTCCGCACCGATGTCGTAAACCTTCTGGATGAAGTCACGCAGTTTGCCCATCTCGATTTCGCGCTGAACTTTCAGCATTTCATCGATCTTCTCGCCCACACCTTTGGCTGCTAGGCCCAGGTGAGTCTCAAGGATCTGACCGATGTTCATCCGTGATGGTACACCCAGTGGGTTCAAGCACAGCTCAACCGGACGACCGGTCTCATCGTATGGCATGTCTTCACGCGGTACGATGGTCGAGATAACACCTTTGTTACCGTGACGACCCGCCATCTTGTCACCAGGCTGGATGCGACGTTTAACTGCCAGGTAAACCTTAACAATCTTCAGTACGCCAGGCGCCAAGTCATCACCTTGGGTGATCTTGCGACGCTTGATGTCGAACTGCTTGTCGAACTCAGCTTTCAGCTCGTCGTACTGCTCAGCGATCTGCTCCAGCGAGGTCTGTTGAGCTTCATCGCTCAGTGACATCTGCAGCCATTCGGCAGGAGCTACGCGATCCAGCTCGGCTTCAGAGCGGCCAGAGTTGATCAGCAGTGACTTAGCACGAGAGAAGATGCCGTCTTCGAGGATCTTGAATTCCTCGGTCAGGTCTTTCTTCGCCTCTTGAAGGTGCATGTCTTCAATTTCTTTGGCGCGCTTGTCTTTTTCTACACCGTCACGGGTGAAGACTTGTACGTCGATTACGGTACCGTAAACAGAGTTAGGTACACGCAGCGAGGTATCTTTAACATCAGACGCCTTCTCACCGAAGATCGCACGCAACAGCTTCTCTTCTGGGGTCAGCTGGGTTTCGCCCTTAGGCGTTACCTTACCTACCAGAATGTCGCCAGGCTTCACTTCTGCACCCACGTAAACAATACCGGACTCATCCAGTTTGCTCAGCGCAGACTCACCCACGTTCGGGATGTCGGCAGAGATTTCTTCGCTACCCAGCTTGGTGTCACGAGCAATACAACTCAGCTCTTGGATGTGGATGGTGGTGAAGCGATCGGCTTTCACAACATCTTCAGAGATACCGATGGAATCCTCGAAGTTGAAACCATTCCAAGGCATGAACGCCACGCGCATGTTCTGACCCAGTGCCAACTCACCCAAATCGGTAGAAGGACCATCAGCCAGAACGTCACCTTTAGCCACCGGCTCGCCTGCTTTAACTACAGGGCGCTGGTTGATACAGGTGTTTTGGTTAGAACGGGTGTACTTAGTCAGGTTGTAGATGTCGATACCGGCTTCACCTGGAAGCATCTCTTCTTCATTTACCTTAACCACGATGCGGCTAGCGTCTGCGTAGTCAACTAGACCACCGCGCTTAGACACAACGGTTACACCTGAGTCTACTGCCACAGCACGCTCAATACCGGTACCTACCAGCGGCTTATCAGCACGCAGAGTTGGAACCGCCTGACGTTGCATGTTCGAACCCATCAATGCACGGTTCGCATCATCGTGCTCAAGGAACGGAATCAGTGAGGCAGCAACAGAAATAATCTGTTGTGGACTTACGTCCATGTACTCGATCTTGTCAGACGGCATATAGGTAGATTCACCTTTATGACGACATGGAACCAGATCGGTTTCAATCAGCTTACCGTTTTCGTCGGTCTCTGCGTTTGCCTGTGCAATCACGTAGCGACCTTCGTCGATGGCCGACAGGTATTCAACCTCGTCAGTAATCTCGCCATCGGTAACTTTACGGTAAGGGGTCTCCAGGAAGCCAAACTCGTTGGTACGAGAGTAAACTGCCAGAGAGTTAATCAGACCAATGTTTGGACCTTCAGGGGTCTCAATCGGACACAGACGACCGTAGTGAGTCGGGTGTACGTCTCGAACCTCAAAGCCAGCACGTTCACGGGTCAGACCGCCTGGGCCAAGTGCAGAAACACGACGCTTGTGAGTTACCTCAGACAGCGGGTTGTTCTGGTCCATAAACTGAGACAGCTGAGAAGAGCCGAAGAACTCTTTCACTGCCGCAGAAATCGGCTTGGCGTTGATCAGGTCTTGAGGCATTAGCGCATCAAGGTCACCCAGGCTCAAGCGCTCTTTAACAGCACGCTCAACACGAACCAGACCTACACGGAATTGGTTCTCAGCCATTTCGCCTACGCTACGGATACGACGGTTACCCAAGTGGTCGATATCGTCCACTTCACCGTTACCGTTACGGATGTCGATCAGAGTCTTCATCACGCGCACGATATCTTCGCGATCCAGTACGCCTTCTACGCGGCCATCTTCACGCTCAACGCGGCTGTTGAACTTCATACGACCAACGGTCGACAGATCGTAGCGCTCAGAGTTGAAGAACAGGTTCTCGAACAACGCTTCAGCAGCATCCTTCGTTGGTGGCTCACCCGGGCGCATCATACGGTAGATCTCAACCAACGCTTCCAGACGGTTGGTGGTTGAATCAACACGCAGTGTGTCAGAGATGAACGAACCGTGGTCCAGTTCATTGGTGTAGATGGTGTTGATGCTGGTTACGCCGGCTTGAGACAGCGCAGCAACCAACTCCAAGGTCAACTCAGCATTGGCTTCAGCAACAACTTCGCCAGTGGCTTCGTCGATGTAGTCTTGGGCCAGCACTTTGCCAACCAGGTACTCAACTGGTACTTCGATCTCTTTAACACCGGACTTATCCAGCTGACGAATGTGGCGAGCGGTAACACGACGACCAGCTTCAACCAATACTTCGCCATCAATTTTAATATCGAAGGTAGCAGTATCACCACGCAGACGTGATGCTTCCAGCTCCATCATCACCTTGCCGTCTTTCACTTGGAAAAGGGTGGTGGTGAAGAAGTTTTCCAAGATCTCTTGAGTGCTCATTTCCAGGGCACGCAGGATGATCGATGCTGGCAACTTACGACGACGGTCAATACGAACGAACAAGTTGTCTTTCGGGTCGAACTCAAAGTCCAACCAAGAACCGCGGTAAGGGATCACACGTGCGTTGTACAGCACTTTACCAGAAGAGTGAGTCTTACCTTTGTCGTGATCGTAGAATACGCCCGGGCTACGGTGTAGCTGGGAAACAATCACACGCTCAGTACCGTTGATAACAAAGGTACCGTTCTCGGTCATGAGTGGAATTTCACCCATGTACACTTCTTGCTCTTTAATGTCTTTGACGGTGCCAGCAGGTGCTTCACGGTCAAACAACACTAAGCGCAGCTTTACACGCAGGGGAGCAGAGTAGGTAACTCCACGAATTTGACATTCTTTTACGTCAAATACCGGTTCCCCAAGGCGGTAGCTTACATACTGAAGCTCCGAGTATCCTGAATAACTGGCAATTGGGAATACACTGCGAAACGCGGCCTCTAGTCCGTACTCACCTTCCGGATCGACTTCAATGAATTTTTCAAAAGAGTCAAGCTGGATAGAAAGCAGGTAAGGCGTGTCCACCACTTGAGGACGTTTCCCAAAGTCCTTACGAATGCGTTTTTTCTCTGTATAAGAGTAAACCATATGGTTCCTCAGCTCGCTGATAAGTGACCCACTCTGTCGCCTCGATGGGGACAGTTCTTAGCTACCGTTTGTCATATAAACCAAGAGCTTACTTGGTTTCGCCTAGAGCTGTGCTAAAACGGAAAAAAGACAGCTTCCTACAGCGCAAAAAGGCTGGTGATTAAATAATCACCAGCCAATGCCTTTTACAGGCTGTAATCTACCTGGGGTAGATTACTTAAGCTCAACAGAAGCACCAGCTTCTTCAAGAGCAGCTTTAAGAGCTTCAGCTTCTTCTTTCTCAGCGCCTTCTTTAATTGGAGAAGGAGCTGCGTCAACCAGACCTTTAGCTTCTTTCAGGCCAAGACCAGTTGCGCCACGTACTGCTTTAATTACAGCAACTTTGTTACCGCCAGCAGCAGTCAGGATTACGTCGAATTCGGTTTGCTCTTCAGCAGCAGCACCGCCTTCTGCACCGCCAGCAACAACAGCAGCAGCAGCAGAAACGCCGAACTTCTCTTCCATAGCTTCAACTAGTTCAACAACGTCCATTACTGACATTTCAGCAATAGCTTCGATGATTTGGTCTTTAGTGATAGACATGACTCAAATTCCTAAATTCGTTTAAATTTATAAAATGTTTAAGCAACAAGCAAATTATGCTGCTTCTGATTCTTTTGCTTCGCGAATCGCAGCAATGGTGCGTACCAGCTTGCCAGCAGCAGCTTCTTTCATAGTTGCCATCAACTTGGCCAAAGCTTCTTCGTAAGTTGGTAGTTTCGCTAGAACGCTAGCGTCTGCTAGGGCACCTTCGAATGCAGCGGCGCGAACTTCGAACTTGTCGTTCTCTTTAGCGAAATCGGTGAACAGACGAGCTGCTGCACCTGGATGTTCGTTAGAGAATGCAATCAAAGTAGGACCTGAGAATGACTCAACGAGACATTCGTAGTCAGTGCCTTCTACTGCGCGACGTGCCAAGGTGTTACGAACAACCTTCATGTAAACGCCAGCTTCACGCGCTTGCTTACGCAGAGCGGTCATAGCGTCAACAGTCACACCACGAGAGTCAGCAACTACTGCAGACAGTGCACCTTTGGCAGCTTCATTGACCTCAGCAACAATTTGCTTCTTGTCTTCGAGTCTTAATGCCATTGGCTTTACTCCTGGATTCCAAAACCAATCAAAACGATTGGTATTAAATACCCCCAAGCATCGCTTGGGGCCTGTACGGTTTGGAGGCCAGAATAAAAAATTTATTCTTGGGTTTCCGAACCATCTACGTAGGACATTAAGCCGGCAACCGGCACCTACGGTCTTGGATGAGGACTTACGTCCTGACCCACATTACAAAGGCGCAAAATTATAGGTGAAATTTTGCGCCATGTAAATATTTTTACGCTTGGGTATCCAAGCTAGCAGCGTCAATCGCTACACCCGCACCCATGGTGGTAGACAGGCTGATCTTCTTGATGAACTGACCTTTAGCTTGAGCAGGCTTGGCCTTCTTCAGAGCTACAACCAGTGCTTCCAAGTTTTCTTTCAGCTTGTCAGCGTCGAAGTCAACTTTACCGATGGTGGTGTGGATAATACCGTTCTTGTCGTTACGGTAGCGGATCTGACCAGCTTTCGCTTGCTTAACCGCGTCTGCAACGTTAGGAGTAACGGTACCTACTTTCGGGTTTGGCATCAGGCCACGTGGACCCAGGATTTGACCCAGTTGACCAACAACGCGCATTGCATCTGGAGATGCGATAACTACGTCGAAGTTCATTTCGCCAGCTTTAACTTGAGCGGCCAGGTCGTCCATACCAACGATGTCTGCGCCAGCTTCTTTAGCCGCGTCAGCGTTAGGACCTTGAGTGAATACTGCAACGCGTACTTCACGGCCAGTACCGTGAGGAAGTACAGTTGCGCCACGTACGTTCTGGTCAGATTTACGTGGGTCAACACCCAGGTTTACAGAAGCGTCAACGCTCTCCAGGAACTTAGCAGTCGCCAGTTCTTTCAGCAGCTCAACAGCTTCTTCGATAGAGTACTCTTTGGTTACATCCACTTTTTCGCGGATAATGCGCATGCGCTTAGAAAGTTTTGCCATCGTCTTAGCCCTCTACTACCAAGCCCATAGCACGGGCAGAACCTTCAATACAGCGAACCATCGCATCCAAGTCAGCACCAGTTAGGTCAACTTCTTTGGTCTTAGCGATTTCTTCCAGTTGCGCGCGGGTTACTTTACCTACTTTTTCTTTGTTAGGTACGCCCGAACCTGACTTGATGCCAGCCGCTTTCTTCAACAGGTAAGATGCCGGTGGGGTTTTGGTCTCGAAAGTGAAAGAACGATCGTTGTACACAGTAATGATTACTGGTACTGGAGCACCTTTCTCTAGAGAATCTGTTTTCGCGTTGAACGCTTTACAGAATTCCATGATATTTACACCGTGCTGACCTAGAGCAGGACCAACTGGTGGTGACGGGTTAGCAGCGCCAGCTGCAACCTGAAGCTTAATGTAAGCTTGGACTTTTTTAGCCATTAGATTTACCTCAAATAGGGTTCAAACGCCGTGTTCGCGAAGGTTTTTCGCTACTTGGCTTCCCGATATAACAAAGGGCAGCGGATTATAGGCTAAGCGCTGCCCTCAATTCAATAGATTGGTTAAATTTTATCAACCTTTTTCGATTTGTCCGAACTCCAGCTCAACTGGGGTAGCACGGCCAAAGATCAGAACCGATACTTTCACGCGGCTCTTCTCGTAATCGACTTCTTCGATGGTGCCGTTGAAGTCGGCAAAAGGACCATCGGTAACACGAACCACTTCGCCGGGTTCGAACATCGTTTTTGGACGCGGCTTATCAGCACTCTCGTCCAGACGCGCCAAAATAGCATCTGCTTCACGATCAGAGATTGGCGCCGGGCGATCAGCGGTACCGCCGATAAAGCCCAATACCCGTGGCACGTTCTTAACCAAGTGCCAGCTCTCGTCGTTCATGTCCATCTGAACCAGCACATAGCCGGGGAAGAACTTACGCTCACTTTTACGTTTCTGGCCAGCACGCATCTCGACAACTTCTTCTGTCGGCACAAGTATCTCACCGAAGTAATCATGCATATCGTGGATCTGGATATGCTCTTTCAGCGATTTAGATACACGAGCTTCGTAACCAGAGAAGGCTTGTACTACGTACCAGCGTAATTTAGCTTGTTCTTCACTCATCTTTTAGATTCCAAGTCCCATGACAAAGCCAGCTAGGCGAACCAAAATACCGTCAAGTCCCCATAGGATAAGAGACATCACAGCGGTGGTTGCCAGCACGATTAACGTGGTTTGCACAGCTTCTTGGCGGGTAGGCCAAACAACTTTACGGGTTTCCGTACGAGCTTCTTGAGCAAATGCGATGGCTTCCTGGCCTTTGGTGGTTTGTGAAGCGATACCCAGCGCAGCAGCAACTGCGACAACAACACCGATCACACGGATCAGTACTGACAGTTCCTGGTACATGTAGTTACCTACAACAGCGCCGACTACAAGCAGGGCTACTAGCCCCCATTTCAGGCCGTCAGCCGACCCACTTTGATTTTCAGTATTGGTACTCATCAAACAACCTGTATCAATTTCGAAACTAGCAAACCACCAGGAAAAAGGTGGCAGGGGCGGAGAGATTCGAACTCCCAACATTCGGATTTGGAATCCGACGTTCTGCCATTGGAACTACGCCCCTATTACACGAAGGCCAGAATTATATGCGCATTTCAAGCTAATTAAAAGCGCTACCTTGCCGCATTGGGAAGCTGGCGTTGGCGAACTAAACATCAGCTTTCGCCTTCGTGAGAAACTCGCGATCTTTATGCCAGCGATAAACACAAAAAGGCGAGCCGAAGCTCGCCTTTTCTAATGTGTTCCTAAGAACCGACTAATTAGTCGATGATCTTAGATACAACACCTGCACCTACGGTACGGCCACCTTCACGGATAGCGAAACGTAGACCTTCGTCCATTGCGATTGGGCAAATTAGCTCAACAACGAACTTCAGGTTATCACCAGGCATTACCATTTCTACGCCTTCTGGCAGCTCTACTGAACCAGTTACATCAGTAGTACGGAAGTAGAACTGTGGACGGTAGCCTTTGAAGAATGGAGTGTGACGACCGCCTTCATCTTTAGACAGTACGTATACTTCAGACTCAAACTTGGTGTGAGGAGTGATGGTACCTGGCTGTGCCAGTACTTGACCACGTTGTACTTCGTCACGCTTAGTACCACGTAGCAAAATACCACAGTTCTCACCCGCACGACCTTCGTCAAGCAGCTTACGGAACATCTCTACACCAGTACAGGTAGTCTTGGTGGT
>NZ_AUBY01000040.1 GCF_000429485.1 Aliagarivorans marinus DSM 23064
CGTCCAAAGTGACCACGTACACTTGATTGTAAAGGTTCCGCCAAAGCTGAGTGTTTCCAAGCTGATGGGGGCGCTAAAAGGGAAGATAGCTCTGAAGCTATTCAACAAGTTTCCGTACTTGAGGAAGAACAAGCTTTGGGGCAACCACTTTTGGCAGCGAGGGTATTTCGTAGATACTGTGGGTATTAACGAAGAAATCATACGCCGATATGTAAGACATCAAGAGAAAGTTGAGCGTCAAGAGCAAGGTGAGTTGGCGCTGCACTAGACAAAGGCCCCCTTCGAGGGGGCTCATTCAAAGCCACCTTCTTTAGAAGGTGGATATTTACTGCTGTCTGATTATTGATCTGGGATCTCATACACCCGACGCTTTTTGGTCTTAATAACGACATTGCTCTTTTTCGGGCTATCGTCATAACTGCCAGCAACATAGCGCGCTTCACGTTTGAAGCTGGTTGCTGCAGGAGCGCTGGGTTTCGGAGAAGGAGCAATGACAGGAGGCTGTGGTGGCTTTTCAGGCATAGCAAACTTGAATCCACAATCTCGACAAGCCATCAAGGGTGGCTTGTGGCCGCCGCAAGAAGGGCAGACATGTTTATCACTCACTAGCGAGTCCTTCTTAGAAATGTTTAGGGGATAAAAAAGACGCACAACTTACCACTGTTGGCGTCGTTTTGCATGTTTTCCTACCAATTTAGTTGAACTTATCTTGATTGTCCTACCACATTGAGTAATTGATAAAATTATTATCTGCCGAGGTGATTCACTTCGATGATAACTATCTGCTTATCAATCACTTGCCAGCGAAGGTTGACATGAAAAAGTGTCACGCCGTAGATGCGCTCGTCACTGCTCTGTTTCTTGTATGCCGGGCGCGGATCTTGCGCGAGCACCTGTTCGACCACCGCGCGTTGCTTAGCACCTAAACCATGCTCTTCGGCTTGAGCTAATGCTGCATCCTGCCACTGTACCGTCAGGTCGCTCTCTGGAGCCGATTGGGCAAAGCCGCCTTGGGCGTCAGGGTGGCTGTCGGCATAGGGAACATAGGGCTTGATGTCGTAGACCGGGGTGCCGTTGACCAAATCGCCGCCTTTGAACACCAGCACCGGGCCGTTGGGTGTTTGCTCTATCTTGGCCAGCTCCATCACCGACAGACCCAAACCATTGGGGCGAAAGCTGGAGCGGGTGGCAAATACCCCTAGCTTTTGATTGCCGCCCAAGCGAGGAGGGCGCACCTTGGCCTTCCAGCCTGCTTCCGAGTTTTGGTGAAAGGCAAATACCAACCAGCAGTGAGAGAACTGCTCCAAGCCTTCGACAAAGTCTGAATGGTTAAACGGCGCCTTGAGTACTAAGCGGGTCTCGGCGCTGGTTACCAAGCCGGGCTGGCGTGGCACGGAAAACTTTTCTGCGTAGGGGCTTTCAATTACCCCGATCGCTTCCAGCACTTGGTTAATAGGAGCTTGGTTTACAGGAGATGGGTTCATGCGCGCTTGGGTCATTCCTGAGGAACGGAGAAGGCGCGAGCAAAGCAGCTCAGCATAGCTTCACAACCGACTGGGTCGGTGACGGGGTAGCACTGCTGGATAACAATGGTATTGGCACCAATCAATGAGGCTTGCTCACGGGCATCGTTACGGGCATCCACCAGTTGCGGTGGCATATCGTTGCTGCTTTCTTGGCAAGCAATGCCTTCCACCACCCCGAGGTACTCTGAGTTCAGCTCGTCGAACTGACCATCTTCGAGCACTTGTACTCGGCTGGCGGGCACGTAGTTTTCGAAGTTTTCTCTGTCGAGGTTGGTATTAAAGCTATAACCACCGGAGCAAGCGGAGAGCCCCAGAGTCATAATCACAAATGCGAGGTATTTCATAGTGTTTACAACGGTTATGATGGAAAGCCCTAATTCTACGTTAAAAGCTGGCCGCTAACCCAACTATATTGTTAACTATAAACTGATAGGATGATGAATACTCAAGGATGCAGAGTTTGAGCGAGTTAGCAGGCTCACCTAAGTTACCGGGGCAAGCGCAACGTCTGAGCGTGATTGCCATCTTGTTTTGTGCATGCCTGGTGGGAGCCGGAGCCCTTAGCCACTCTACTGACTGGCGCTATCCCGGTTGGCTGAACGAGCTGTTTACCATTTTGATATGGTTGACCGTTGGTGCGATCTCCCTGGCCTCATACTTCAGTTATCGCAGCAGCAAAGAGTATCGCCTGCTAATCGTTGGCAGTGGCTTTCTGGCGCTGTTTTGCCTGTACGCCTTCAAGCTGCTCGGTACCAGCCCGGCACTGGCGAGTTGGATTGGCACCTCTCTTCCGGAACTTCATGACTGGTCCACCCTGATGGTGCGCAGCATGCTCGCCAGCGTACTGGTAAGCGGGATGCTGCTGATTAAACGCGAACAACGCTTGGGCAGTGGCGGCAAGCTTATTGTGCGGGTGCTGCTTAATAGCGCGCTGTTGTTCTCGGTGCTCAATATTACCTTCCTGTATTTGATGGTATCGCCATTGATGGACAAGGTCACCACGGCGTTCTTCCAGCTGGTGGATATCTCGGTATCGCTGGTCTTTATCTGTGGAGTGTTGCTGTTTAGTTGGCGCCATCGTTGGGAACGTGGCGGGGTGGATTACGCCTTGATGCTGATGCTGCTGGGTAACACCATTGTGCATATCTGGATCTTACCGGTCAGCCGCTTTTCCGAAGGCATGTCGATGCTGCTGGCGGGTGTTGTCGAGCTACTGTGTTACTTGTTGCTCCTTAAGCAAGTGCTGGTGGCAGGGCAGTCGTTGCATCGGCGCAGCCAGGCGTCGCGCCACGATGAGCGGCTCACTCGCTTAGTGGATGCAGCGCGCGAGCGAAAGCTCACCATGGCGGAACGCTTTCAGTTAAAGATCAGCGCCAAGATTGCCTTGCTGGCGGTGTGCCTGTCGGTGGTGGGGATTGGGGTGACTTACACCATCTTTTATGCCTCGTTCGTGGAGGCCTTAGAGAAGGAGAAGTCTGTTGAGCTGGACTTGCGCAGCCATATCCAACAGGTGCGTTTGCAAAACCGTTTCGACGGGCTTTACCTGCAGGTTCAGCAGTTTAGTCAGATCCCGCCCTTTGAATTGTTCCAGGAGCAGCAATACGTCAGTGGCGAGTATCTCCCGGTGGAGCGTGCTTACTGGCAGGAGCGCTTAGGCAACAGCTTACATACCTTGCTGGCGCGCAACCCCAGCTTTGCCGCAGGCCATCTGTACGTCATTGACGAGGGTTTGGTGCAGCCCTATGTGAGGAAGGTGTCCTCGCACCTGAGTCAGGGTCCATTAACCAGCCCCAGCCAAGAGCTACTCAACCGCGCGTTGCGTAACCCTTTGCGCACTCAAGCGCAGGTCATCCGCGGCTCAGAGAGCCAGCAGTGGCAAGTGGCCCAAGCGGTGGTCGATTCCATGGGCCAGCCCAATCTTATTTTGTTGATTTACGTGTCTTTGCCAGAAGTGCTGGGCAGTATCGACCCTATTTATCCCATCGAAGATGGCATGCAAGCTGAGCTGCCCAATTCTATCTATGACAAGAATGGCAATCTGCTGTGGAGCACCGATTTTGATGGCAGCCAAGGGCTGTTGTCGGTGTTCCAAAACTACTCGCGCTTAAAAGGCCTGCTCGACTCGCCCATTCAGGATGTGGATGAGCAGGTGATCAAGGTCGGCTACCACCTCTATAGCATCCAACGCTTTGCCTATCTTCCGGGGATGCCCGGGGAGTATTTGGAGTTGGTGCAGGTGGAAGACCATCGCAAAGCGCTGGCGGCAACTCGCAGTGCGTCCTCACAAGCGCTTTGGGCGGTGATAGCGGTGGTGGCGCTGGTGATCTTCGTGGGGTGGTTCTTCGCCCATACCATCGTCGGGCCGGTGCGTTATCTGAGTAACGCGACCCTGTTGTTTGGCGAGCGTAATATCAAGGTGAACCTGCCGACCAACGCCAGCGATGAGGTGGGAGTGCTTGCCAAGGCCATCGATACCATGCGCGAGCAGGTGAGTGCCCGCACTGAAGAGTTGCAGCAAGAGGTGGTGCAGCGCCAGCGCAGCGAGCGAGAGCTCAAATCGGCCCGCCAACGCGCCGAGCAAGCCTCGGTGGCCAAGAGTGAGTTTATGGCGGTGATGAGCCATGAGATCCGTACGCCGATGAACGGAATCCTTGGGATGAGCCAGCTGCTCTCAAGTACTCATCTGGAACCCAGTCAGCGTGACTATCTTGAAACCATCGAGAGCTCCAGTAAGGCCTTGATGGGCATCCTTAACGACATGCTGGATTTCTCCAAGATTGAAGCTGGCAAGTTGGAGCTGGAGCGGGCACCGTTCAATTTGTACAACGCGATTAGCGATGTGGTGCACCTCTACTCCCACCATGCTCAGGTCAAGAACATCCGGGTGAATGTGGATTATGCCGAGGATAAGCCCCGCTGGTACTGGGGCGATCTGGGGCGGGTGCGCCAGATTATTTTGAACTTAGTCAGCAATGCGGTGAAGTTTACCCTGCAAGGGGAAGTGCGCATCAAGGCCACCCGCTACAGCAATACCGTGGGTGAACATCTGTTGTGTATCGAGGTCAGTGATACCGGGATCGGCATCGAAAAAGAGGCCCAAAAACAGCTGTTTGTGCCATTTACCCAAGCGGATTCTTCGACCACCCGACGTTTTGGCGGTACCGGTTTGGGGCTGGCTATCTCCCAGCAACTGGTGAGCCTGATGGGCGGGCGCATCGAGCTGGAATCCGCGCCTCAGCAAGGCTCGACCTTTTCAATTTTGCTTCCGCTTGATGCCTTAACCGAGGAGGAGATCGAGGGGCTACAGCAAACCCAAGCAGAAGTTGGCGAGTTGGGTGACTCCTTCCCGCCGATTGCTGGCCGAGTGCTATTGGTGGAAGATACCATGGTCAACCAGCGTGTGGCGGGTTTGATGTTAGACAGCTTTGGTCTGGATGTGGTGTTGGCCAATAACGGATTGGAAGCGATTGAGCGTTATAAAGAGTGGAAGGACGATATCTCCTTAATCCTGATGGACTGTTTGATGCCAGAGTTGGATGGCTATCAGGCGACTATGCGGATCCGGCGTATGGAGAAAGATGTAAGGCGTGTGCCGATTGTCGCCTTAACCGCCAATGCCCACCGTGGCGCCTATCAGGCCTGTCTCGATGCAGGCATGGATGATTTCCTCTCCAAGCCGATAGATCGCGAGGCGCTCTATCGGGTGCTGAGACACTGGATTGTGACTATGGATAAGAAGACCAAACCCGATATGGATGTAGATGAATTGAACGAACGGATTGAGAATCAAGTCGCCGCGGCCCAAGCCAAGTCGATAGAAAAAGAAGCAAAGTCGCTAGAGCAACAGGCCCTGTTGAGCCCTGAGTCGGCGTCATCAGAACCGCCACGCGAACAGGAGGCGTCAAGCGTCGCCGGCGCTGCTCTTCAGCACGTGGAGCTGGAGGTGTATCAAGAGATGCGCGAGAGCATCGGTGAAGATTTCGGTCTGATACTCGAGCAGTACTTTGAAGAAACCGACGAGATGATAGCTCAGCTGCACACCGCCATTGAGCAGCAGAACCAGCCAGAAGTGCAGCGGCTGGCGCACAGTATCAAGTCCAGCAGCGCTTACTTTGGTGGCCATGTTGTGCATGATCATGCCAAGCAGTTAGAGGTATTGGCAAAGCAGCAAAGCGATGCCGAAAGCCTCATGCCGTTAGCGGCCAAGCTTAAGCAAGTCTATCAGCTTACCCGCGAAGAGATGGCGCAGCTGCAACAGCGCGAGAGTGTCTAACAGTTCGGTTTTATTTTCACTTAATACTTGGGCGGACCGGGGAAAAGCAGGTCCGCCGAACACCTCTCTAAACGCACTTCGTTAGCGTAATTCTCTCCTAAGTCTCCCGTTAACCGGTCCTATAAGTTGCTGCTTGGCTGGAAAATTGCAGTCATTTCGGGCAGTGTTATGACCTTTGCCAGCTTTTGATGTAGAAAACAGTGGCGATTTTCCGAGCAAAATCACCTCTGTCTACACAGCAAACGGTGGTCAATTGTTCCGGTGTTAACAGTTATACGTCCTGAGGGAGTAGGTGCGTGTCGATATCCAAGAAGTTATTAGTTGTATTCAGTTTTATTGGCGTACTGATGTTCGGCTCTGCCGGGCTGGTGTACTGGCAGATTACTCAGGTCAATCAGCTACAAGCGCAAGTCAGCCAGGTTCAGATGCCGATTGTGGCCAAGAGCAACCAGGTTGAAAGCCAGCTCCAGCTCACGCTTAGCTCGCTGCGTGCCCACATTATTCATGGCGCCGATCCGGCCCACCTGCAGGACTATGTCTCTCAGCTAATGGGCGCCTGGCAAGAGATTGAGCTGAGCCTTGATGAGATTGCAGAGCTAAGTGGAGAAGCCATGGATGACCAGCAACTGGCCAAGTTTCGCCAGCTGCGAGACCTGCAATTTGAGATTGCTCAGCTAGCCCATACCGATGACAGCCTGCCTGCACATAGCCTACTACGTTACGACTTAGCCCCACTGGCGGAAGAGGCCATGAGTCAGGTCAGCTCGGTTATCCAAGAGGAGTTATCACTGCCGGGGATCAGTACTCGCAAGACGCGCATGTTGTTAGTCGCGAATATGAGCGAAGCGCGCAACGAGCTAGCGAATGCGTTAACCGCCCTGCGCAGTTTTATCCTCAGTGGCGACTCTGCCGAGCGTCGCAGCTACCAAGATTACATGTCCAGCCACGCTGGTTACGTGGAGTCGGTGAACCAAAATAGTGCATTGCTTACCGATGAACAGGCACGTTTGTGGCAACAGTTCGTTGAGCTGGTGGATATTTTCACTCCCATGGTGGAAGAGTTGTTCGATATTCGTGGCGGCGACAACTGGGATGTTGCCAACTATCGATTGGCTCAAGAAGTGCTGCCATTGATGAGCGATGTGCAGGCTCAGGCAAGCCTGTGGAGTGAGCAGCAGCAACAGCAGTTACTGGCCGTAGAAGACCTGCTGGAGCATCGCGGCCAACTGATTGCGCTGCTGGTGTTCGCGGGGGCTGCCGTGGCCCTGCTAGTAGGCGGGATCGCAGTAATGCTGCTAAGTCGGCAGATTTCTTCTAGCCTGGCAGTGGTGAACGCCCGCGCCGAGGCCATTGCCGCGGGCGATCTGTCTCAGCCAGCGCTGGCGGTAACCGGTAAAGACGAGGTGGCCCAGCTAACCCGCTCCATCAATATCATGTCAGAGCACCTTAAATCACTGATCGACGGCGTCGGCAGCGCGGTAGCGCAGGTCTCCCGTGGCGCAGATAGCGTGGCAGTGCGCTCACAAGGTATTGCCAGCGAGCTGGGTAACCAGCGCGGTAAGGTTGAGCAAAGTGCCACCGCCATCGAGCAGCTATCACTAGCGGCCAAAGAGATTGCCGAGAACACCTCATCGGCTGCCGAGCAGGCGCTAAGAGGCGGGCAAGTGGCCAGCGACGGCGGCGGGGTGGTGGAAGATACCATCACCATCATGCAGCAGATTGAGTCGGCGGTACAGGGGTGTCATCAGCAGGTGTCATCGCTAAGCCAAGCTGGTGCAGAAGTTGAAAACATCACCGAGGTTATCTCGGCGATTGCCGAACAAACCAACCTGTTGGCCTTGAATGCGGCCATTGAGGCGGCGCGCGCTGGGGAGCAAGGGCGCGGCTTTGCGGTGGTTGCCGATGAGGTGCGCAATCTGGCTCGGCGCACCAGTGACTCTACCGATGAGATTTCCGAGGTTATCGCGCGTATTCGTGAGCTGACCTCGCAGGCCCAGAGCGCCATGGACCACAGCTCTGAGCTGGTGGAACAAGGCCGCAACGTGGTAGCCGAGGCAGGCAGTGCGCTGCGGGAAGTGATTACCACGGCCGGAGATATCTCCGATCGGGTGAACGCCATTGCCAGTGCTACCGAAGAGCAGTCGATGGTGGCAGGCGAGGTGGCTAACAGCCTAGAGGTGATAGCCCATATTTCCCAGCAGTCGGCTTCAGAGGCACAAGCCAGTCAGCAGCTAACCGATGAGTTGGAAGAGCAAGTTGGCGAATTGAACCAACAAATTGGTCGCTTTGTGTTGTAAACTTCGCTCAAACTCAAGATACAGGCAGCTGCAGTGAAACCAGCAATCTTTTTAGACCGCGATGGGGTGGTCAACGTCGACAATGGCTATGTAAGCGAAGTCGATGACTTTGAATTTATCGAAGGCAGTATCGAAGCCATGCAAGCGCTGAAGAAAGCAGGCTGGCTATTGGTACTGGTGACCAATCAGTCGGGTATCGCCAGAGGCTACTTTTCTGAAGAGCAGTTTATGTCACTCACCGAGTGGATGGACTGGTCGCTGGCAGACCGCGGCGTCGACCTCGACGGGATCTACTTCTGCCCCCATCACCCAACTAAAGGCCTAGGTGATTACCTGCAAGACTGTAACTGCCGCAAGCCGAAGCCGGGCATGCTGCTCGATGCCGCCAAAGAGCTAGATATCGATTTGGCGAACTCGTGGATCGTCGGTGACAAGCCCGCCGATCTGCAAGCGGGTCAAGCTGCGGGCTTAAGCAACTTGCTGTTGGTGCGCTCGGGTAAGCCGGTCACCGAAGAAGGCGAGGCGCTGGCCACTAAGGTGGTTGATGATTTGGCTGCAGCGTCTGAGCTAATTTTGCAAAGCTAATCGGTTCTTTCGAGTAGTAAAAAGGCGACCCTCGGGTCGCCTTTTTTGTCTCTATGTCGCTGCACGATTAGTCGTGGAAGGTCTCGCAGGCATACAGGGTGTTTTCAATCAGGGTTGCCACGGTCATTGGGCCAACACCGCCGGGTACCGGAGTGATATGACTGGCATGCTGTGCAGCGGTGGCGTATTCCACATCGCCCACCAATTTTCCTGACTCCAAGCGGTTGATGCCCACATCGATCACAATCGCGCCCGGTTTGATCCACTCACCGGGGATAAACTCAGGAATACCGACACCGACTACCACTAAGTCAGCGCGGCGAACGTGGAACTCCAGATCTTTGGTGCGGCTGTGGCAGATGGTTGGGGTGCAGCGTTCAAGCAAGAGCTCCAGCAGCATTGGGCGACCCACAATGTTAGAGGCGCCAACCACCACCGCTTCCATACCCACCAGGTCGATACCTGTGGTTTCTAGCAAGGTCATAATGCCTTTCGGGGTACATGGCTGCAGGGCAGGGTTCTTCTGACACAGACGGCCGATGTTGTAAGGGTGGAAGCCATCAACATCTTTGTCTGGGCGAATGTGCTCAACCACTTTATCGGCATCGATACCTTCAGGCAGTGGCAGTTGAACCAGGATGCCGTCGATGCTTGGGTCGTTGTTCAGGGCGTCAACGTGTTCGAGTAGCTCGGCTTCAGTGGTATCGACAGGCAGGTCGATAGAGCGAGAGACAAAGCCGACGGCTTCACACATTCTGCGCTTGCTACCTACGTAGACTTGAGAGGCCGGATCGGCGCCAACCAGAATCACAGCAAGTCCAGGAGCACGCTTACCTGCGTCTACTCGCTGCTTAACTTTCTCGGCGACTTGTTGCTGCACCATTTGTGCAGTCTTTTTTCCATCAATAATTTGCGCGGTCATAATGCCCTTTATTTCAGCACGGTGGGATTGAAGTTAAGGAGCGCCTATTTTGCATGCTAGCCCGTAAAAAGTCAGTATCTTTTGAAATTGGGTGTTGTTTGAGCGCTCAGGCCAATTCCGCAAAAAAAGGTTTGACGCTCCCCAAACGAGGCAGTAGTATTCGCCACCGTTGTGAGGCGGTAATCGCGCTTAACCAACTAGGTATCGAACGCTTTTATAGCTGTGATTTGCAATAGTAAATCGTAATGCGCCCTTAGCTCATCTGGATAGAGCAACGGCCTTCTAAGCCGTAGGTAGTAGGTTCGAGTCCTACAGGGCGTGCCATACTTTATGGACATGGCATAGTCTGTACGATGGTGGGTATAGCTCAGTTGGTAGAGCCCCGGATTGTGATTCCGGTTGTCGTGGGTTCAAATCCCATTACTCACCCCATCTTTGCGGGAGTGGCGGAATTGGTAGACGCGCTAGATTTAGGTTCTAGTATCGCAAGGTGTGAGAGTTCAAGTCTCTCCTCCCGCACCATTATTTGACGGATAACGCAGTACCAAAGCGTATCGTCACAAAATTTGTCGGTGAATAGCGCAGTTTGGTAGCGCATCTGGTTTGGGACCAGAGGGTCGGGGGTTCGAATCCCTCTTCACCGACCACCTTTCGAAAGCCCTGCTCGTTGAGCGGGGCTTTTTCGCATCTGGCGGAAGCAAAAGCCCGCTAGTTCACCGGGCTTTGACAGGCCATGTTTCTGGGCGTATGAGGGTTATTCGTTCAAACGCTCCAACTTCGCTTCAATCTCTTTCATCTTGTTCGAGACCACCTTCTCTAGATGGCGTAAGTCTCTGAGGATTTCTGCTTTCAGATCATGCTCCACCTGCTCGCGTTTGGTCAGTTGGTCGAGCTCTTCAACGATGAAGCGCAGGTTGGTGTTGATCTCCGACACGTCCTTATAGGTTCCGCGGCCGCCGTCGACTAATACCGTCTTGCGTTGTCTCGGGAATTTAAGCTTCATGCTACGAGCGAACAGTTCACCGCGCTGTTTATGAAAGTAGATCTTGATGATGTCGTGATTGGCCTCTTGACGCAGGCTATAGCGCTCAATGCTGGTTGGGTTGCTAACCCCAATTCCCTGTAAGTTCTTGTACATAGTTCCCTCGGATTGCGACTGTTCCTACTAGCAGGATAGCCTATAAATTCTGCCGTGGTTGTGAAGATTTAAGCAGTTTTTTTCAGCCAGGGCAGTAGCTTAGAAGGTATTTGCTTACGCATGCAGTTAACTCAGCCAGGCAAGCAGTACACTCATTGCGACAGCGGTTGCGCAAGCAGACAAGCAGTGGATCCCAATGGCCCGTCCTCCTGCTATCCAGGCGAGTACTCCTTTAATTAGGGTGTTGCTGGTCGCGGCGAGCAAGATCCCTAAACTGGCGACCTTGCTACTGAGACCCTGCTGATACTGCTCTACTAAAGAAAGGCTTATCGCATCAACATCGGTCAGGCCTGAGAGAACGGCTAAGGGATAGAGTCCTGCATCACCGAGCCACGTTTTGGTAAGCGTAACAATGACTAGTACGCTAGTGAGTAGCGCAGCAAACTGCAGCGCCTTGCCTAGCTCAAAGGGGTTGCGCAGTGGCAAGTCAACGGCTTGGATTGGGCTTTGTTGGCGTCGCCACAACCAAATGGCCCACAGCAGTAATATAAAGGCTGCGCACAGCAAGGGAATAGCGAGTAGTTCAAACAAGGTAGGGGTTAACAAGGCAACGATTATCGCAAGGCGTAGGTACATCATCCCACAGGCTAAGAGTATCGCCGCTGACAAGGTGGTAGCAGCTTGCCAGCGGTGCTGCATTCGTGCCAAAGATACGGTAACAGCAGTGGAAGAGACCAAGCCGCCAAAAAAGCTGGTCATCAAGATCCCGAAGCGGGCGGATAGCCAGTGAGTGGCGAAGTAGCCGAGCATACCTAAGCCGGAGATAAGCACCACCAACCAGCCTATCTTTGCTGGGTTGATTGTTTGCCACGGGTCGATAGTGCGCGCTGGAAGTAACGGCAATAGCACTACCGCGATCACTAAAAACTGCAACATGCCTCTAAGCTCTGGGGACTGAAGTTGTTTGAGCCAGCGATGTATCGTTTGCTTATAGTGCAGCAGAAGAGTAATGACCACCGCAAGGCTTGAGGCTTCCAGTGACAGCTCAAAATGCGGCATCACACCCAGCCAGTAAGTGAGTAGTGCTGAAGCGGCGGTGGTAATACCAAGGTCGTTGTCGCTGGCCGCGCTAATAATATGGGCTGCGATAACTAGCGCGCACAGCCCGAGGAACACGAAACCCATTAGCAGGCCGTTGAATCCATTTTGACTATCTAACAAAGCGGACACACCACCCAATGCAGCGAACAGGATAAAGGTACGTAATCCTGCGACGCGACGACCGTCGGACTGCTCCCGTTCTTGCCACCCGCGCTCACTACCGATCAGCAAGCCCAGCAATAGACTGAGACCGAGCTGCATCAAAGGAGCATAGGCGGTAGTTTGCATAGTGCTGGCTATTGGAGGGCTATAGCTAAAGTGTAACTAGCAGATGTTCTTGTATCCGTGCGCCAATGCTCAGAACGGGGAAGGCTATGCCAGCTTTGCGAACGGTAGAACCGACGACGCAAGTAGAGGTGTAGTGTGAGGCCTCATTAGTTTGTTTAGGTAATGAATGGCATTCGCGCCTATTAATGCCAACAATCAGTGCGGTTTGAAATGCACTTTACAAACATTAATGCTTAATCAATCGCCAAAAACGTGTGTTTTTTATGCTAAATGGAGCGTTTAGCTCAATATCTGACCGCTTGGCGTCGAAAGTGTGATTTTCTTCAAAAAAAGCCTTGCGCAAAATCCTCGGCTCCCTATAATGCGCCACCACTGACACGGCACGGCGCAACAGGGTTTGCGGTGAAAGCAGGTCAGGGTT
>NZ_AUBY01000041.1 GCF_000429485.1 Aliagarivorans marinus DSM 23064
CTCAGCTTTGGCGGAACCTTTACAATCAAGTGTACGTGGTCACTTTGGACGCTGAGCTCGACGACCTCACATCCCAACTGAGCACAGTAAACTTGAATACACCGATAGACTTCTTTCCCTACATTATTTCTCAATATCCTAAATCGGTACTTGGGCGTCCAAACTATGTGATATTGACACCGCCAAAATACGTGTGATGCTTGCTTGTATCTGCTCATGTTATTTGTCCTTTTGACTTCGCTAAAAATCAAAGGCGCATTTAGCATGAGCGGGTCTTCAGGCAAAGCCTCACCGGATGATAACCACCTACTGAAGTAGGTGGTTTAGGGCCGAAAACCAAAAAAAGAGGCCGAAGCCTCTTTTACGATGGGATGTGAGTGGGTAATTAGTAAACAGACAACTAAGCGCCGAGCAATAGCTTGTCGTCGTCTAGCTCATCGCCGTCACCTTTGGCCTTGGCGAACAAATCCAGCAGGTCCTTCACTTCGCAGTTAGCCCGCTCATCACCGCTTAGATCAAACACCACTTTGCCCTCATGCAGCATGATGGTGCGGTTGCCATAATCCAGCGCTTGGCGCATCGAGTGGGTCACCATCATCACGGTCAGTTGCTTCTCGGCAATGATCTGCGAGGAGATGTCCATGATCAGCGCGGCGGTCTTCGGGTCGAGCGCAGCGGTGTGCTCATCCAGCAATAAGATGGTGCTGGGTTGCAAGGCCGACATCAGTAGACTCACCGACTGGCGCTGACCGCCCGAAAGTAGGCCCATCTCTGCATCCAAGCGATCTTCCAGCCCCAGATTCAAACGCGCCAGCTGCTCTTTAAACAGCTCCCGCAACTTGCCATTAAGGGCGGGTTTGAGCTTACCGCGCGATCCACGGCCGTAAGCCAGCGCCATGTTCTCCTCTACGGTCAGGTTGCCGCAGGTACCCGCTAGGGGGTCTTGGAACACCCGGGCGATGTCTTTGGTGCGGGCAGTGGCCGGTAGCCGGGTGACCTCGCGCTCATCGAAGAAGATCTTGCCTTGGGTGCTGCTCACATCGCCAGCGATAGCATTCAATAAGGTCGATTTACCCGCGCCATTGGAGCCAATCACGGTAACAAACTGACTCTTGTCTATGCTCAAGTCGACACCGCGCAGTGCCAACTTCTCGGTAGGCAGTCCGCGGTTAAAGGTTACATGAAGATTTTCACAGCGGATCATTGCTTACCCTCCCTGGCGTGCTTGGCCTTCCACTCTCTGCGCAACTGCGGAAAGACTAAAGCCAGCCCCACTAGTACTGCGGTAATCAAATTCAGATCCGACGCGGTAAAGCCCAGGAAGTCGGCATTCAGCGCCGCCGAGACAGCGATACGGTAGAGCAAAGAGCCAACAATACAGCTCAGCACAATCACCACCATCGAGCGCGAGGCAAACAGCGACTGGCCGATAATCACCGCCGCCAGACCCACCACAATGGTACCGATGCCCATGGTGGAGTCGGCGAAGCCATTGGTTTGCGCAAACAGCGCACCAGCCAAGCCCACTAAGCCATTAGATAGGGCCAGGCCAACATAGACCTTCTCCTTCACCACAATCCCGTTGGCCTGCGCCATACGGGTATTGGCGCCCACCGCACGCATCGCCAAGCCGTACTGGGTGTTAAGGAACCAAGCAACCGCCAGCCCCACCACTATCGCGCACACTGCCACAAACACCACTTTTAGGTACATGTTCTCAAGGGGTAGTGACTCGAAGGGGGTTAACACCGTCGGCTCCATAATAAGCGCCACATTTGGCTTGCCCATCACTCTTAGGTTGATGGTATACAGCGCAGTCATGGTCAAGATACTGGCCAGCAGATGCAGGATGTTAAAACGCAGGTTAAGCCAGGCAGTCACCAAACCCGCAGCGCCGGCCGCTAAGGTGCCCAGCAAGGTGGCCAGATAGGCGTTATAGCCCAGCACAATCAAGGTGGCGGTAACCGCTGCCCCCAAGGTAAAGCTACCGTCAACGGTCAGGTCGGGAAAGTCCAAGACCCGAAAGGTCAGGTAGACACCGATGGCGACCAGCCCATAGATAAAGCCGATCTCCAAGGTGCCAAAAAACGCAAACAACGACATCTTTCTACCCTAGTCGATAACCTTGTTGGCACGTGCAAGCACCGCGTCAGGGATGCTCACGCCCATGCGCTTGGCAATCTTCGGGTTCACGTACAAGTCAGTGCCCTCTGCCATTTTCACGTCGATGTCACCGGGGTTTTCACCGGCCAGAACCTTCAAGACCAGCTCACCAGTTTGACGGCCCAGCGCCGCATAATCGTAGCCAACCGCGGCCACAGCGCCACGCTCAACCGAGGCGGTATCAGCGGCAAATACAGGCAGTTTGGCGTCGATACCCACTTTTACTACCGACTCAAAGGCGGAGATAATGGTGTTGTCGGTGGTGGCGTAAACCGCGTCGACCTTGCCCACCAACTGCTTGGTGGCAATCATCACATCCGAGGATTTTGGCGCTGCGCTCTCAACTACTTCAATGCCTTGGGCTGCAGCCGCCTGCTTCATCGCCTCAACGATGGCAACCGAGTTGGCTTCGCCTGGATTGAAAGGAATGCCGAGACGTTTTAGATCGGGCAAGAACTCGCGGATCAGCGCCAGATGCTGCTCCACGTTAACCATGTCCGACAGGCCGGTCACATTGCTGCCGGGGGCAGTTAAACTGGGTACGACTTTAGCGCCGATGGGGTCGGTAACTACTGAGAATACAACGGGAATGTCTTTGCTGGCGGTAACCGCAGCCTGCGCCGATGGGGTGGCAATCGCTACGATCACATCGGGCTTCTCACCCACCAGTTTGCGAGCGATCTGCGCGGCAATCGCCGGTTGGCCCTGGGCACTTTCGTAGGTGAACTTGAGCTTGTCGCCACTGTAGCCATTCTCTTCCAGCACGGCTTTTACGCCATCGCGTACCGCGTCTAAGGCAGGGTGCTCAACGATCGCCGTGGTTGCCACATAGGCAGGTGCAGCCGATGCGCCGGCAGCGAACAAAGCGGTGGCCATCGCCACCCCCTGGAAAAGGGAGGATAACTTCATGGTAATTCCTTTTACTTGCTGTGTTTGTAAGTTGTTTTTTGCCCTGGCCTTCATCGAAGATGAAGCAGATATACCCAAACAACCTCAAGATGCTTAGGTATAAGCCTATTGAGCAAAAAACTGACAGCGGATTATCCCATTATTCGTGGCAATAAACAGCTGGCTTTTGCAGAAAACAGGCTGAAGGTTTGATCCTCGTTACAAGTTTCCAGGGCGTATAATCGGTTTGCTTAGCCGTGCGTCACTTGGCCGCCCAAGCAGAGGTATTTTAGGTTCAGGTACTCGTCCAGCCCTTGCCGCGCCCCTTCCCGGCCAAGCCCGGAATGCTTCACGCCGCCAAAGGGAGCCACCTCGGTGGAGATGATGCCTTCGTTAACTCCAACCATGCCATACTCCAAGGCCTCTGCCACCCGAAACACCCGCTGGATGTCGCGGCTGTAGAAGTAACTAGCCAGGCCATATTCGCTGTCATTGGCCATTGCTATCAGCGCTTGCTCGTCACTAAAGCGGATAATCGGCGCGACTGGGCCGAAAATCTCTTGGCGCACAATCGCCATATCATGGCTTACATCTCTTAGCACGTGTGGCGCGAGTAATAGTCCGCTGTGGCTTGGTGGAGCGCCCACCAATTGCGCGCCTTGCTCGAGCGCCTCGTCAATCAAAGACAGCACCTTGTCCTTGGCGGCCTGATTAATCAGCGGGCCAATGGCTACCTCGGGGCTGAGGCCATCTCCCACCTTCAATGCGCTGGCAGCTTGAGCAAATTTGTCGACGAACTCTTCGTAGACCGCATCATGCACATAAAAGCGGTTGGCGCAGACACAGGTTTGCCCAGCATTGCGAAACTTCGAGGCAATCGCGCCCACCACCGCGGCGTCGATGTCGGCATCATCAAATACGATAAAGGGCGCATTGCCGCCAAGCTCCAGTGAACAGCGTTTGACATCGCTGGCCACCTGCTCCAGTAGCAGCTTGCCCACTGCGGTTGAGCCGGTAAACGAGAGCTTGCGAATCAGCGGATGCGTACAGAATACCTCCCCGACCTGCTGCGGGGTTTCACCGATGACCACCTGCAACAAGTCCTTGGGGATCCCCGCTTGATAGGCTAGCTCGGCGATGGCCAAGGCTGACAGCGGGGTATCTTCGGCCGGTTTGATCAGCATGCTGCAGCCCGCGGCCAATGCTGGCGCAGCCTTACGGGTGATCATCGCTATCGGGAAGTTCCAAGGAGTAATCGCGCAGGTCACGCCAACCGGCTGCTTGATGGTCATGATGCGTTTATCCGCCCCCGGAGCGGGGATGGTTTCGCCGTAGGCTCGCTTGGCTTCCTCGGCAAACCATTGGATAAAGCTAGCGCCATAGAGCACCTCGCCAAGCGCTTCGGCCAAGGGTTTACCCTGCTCCAGTGTCATCAAGCGCGCTAAGTCCTGCTGGTTATCGAGCAGTAGCTGATACCAGGCAAAGAGTATCTCCGAACGTTGCTTGGCAGGCAGCTTGGCCCATGCAAGCTGTGCCTGATGGGCGCGTTCAACCGCTTGATTAAGTTGCTGCGTATCCGTGGTGGGCACGGGGGCCAGAAAGGCGCCGTTAGCCGGGTTAAAAACCGGCAGACCTGAACCTTGGTCGGACGATGTTGCGGATAGTAGCGTTCGGTTGGCGATCCCTTGCATGGTGCATCCTGTCAGTAAGCCTAAACACTACTGACCTTAATCACCAAATCCCGCGCTTGCAAGCCGCCCTGTGGGTAGGGCGATAACCGCTAGTAGTTCACACCCGCTGGTTTAATGTTTTCCAAGGCATGCTGGCTACAAGGTGTTACCCCAAATACCATACCGCATTGTGGGCAGCTGGCACTAAAGGTTGCCATGGTGAACTCCGACTGGCACTCGCAGCTAATCTGATAGCTCTGCTTCATCGGCTTGTCAGCCAGCCCTTTTACGCGCAGGCGATCGATAATCGCCTTGCCATCGCTATGATCGGTTCCACATCCACAAGACATCGTTTCTTTCCTCTTTACAGTTTTTCAAGCGCTGACACAGAACGCCGAGCACTAATCTGCAACCATTGTCCGAGATAGCCACGCTATCGTTCTTGGCTTGCATCAACAAATTGCTAGCTGAAAGTAATTACTGTTAAATTAAGGCCTGAGTTGCTGTTAACACACATGGAATCATCGTGAAACTCATTGCTTATCTACCTGTTATCTGGCTTTCGCTTAGCGGGTTGTTGCTAAGTGGCTGTAGCCATACACCGAACGACGTGTACACCGAAGGTGAACCGCTGCGCCGCGAGCATCTACTGGCGGAAGGTGCCCACTTTAATGGCAGTACCCTGTCGTCCTATCCGGATATCTCCGCTTACAAGGTCAAAAAGCTCGATGCCTTTCTGCTAACCCAGTTACAGCTGCGCTATGGGCAGAGCGTGCAAGCCGATACCTCAACAGCCGGGTCTCCCCGCTTTGTGATCAGCTATCACATAGAGAGCGACCAAATCACCAAGAACCACCATCAGCACAAACAGAGCGAGTGCTTTAGCGCCCATCGCGAGATGAACGTGCGCTTGGAGGTACTCGACAGCCAAAGCCATGAGCTAGCGTGGAGCGGTAACTTGGCTAGGGGCTTGAGCAATCAAAACTGTATCAGACCAAGTGGCGGTGAAACCGGCCTGCTCGGCGGTCTGGCCCAGTCCTTGGGATGGGCTGGCGAGGATAAGGTCAGCCAGGCCAGTGCAAAGTATCCCTCTCCGCCCAGCTCACAGCGGGTTGGTGAATGGGTGCTGAGCGGCTTGTCGTCATCCCTGCCCTAGACCTTATTCAGGACGGGTCACAGATGTAAAAAATCCACCTGCTGAGCAGGTGGCTTTGACACGGCCCCCTAGAAGGGGGCTCACCTATACTACTGCATTTCTAGTGACATCTGACGTTCTTGCTCTTCTTTCTCTACCTTGTCTTGATGCCTGACATACCGCCTGATTATGTCTTCGTTCGCCCCAACGGAGTCAACGAAGTACCCTCTTTCCCAAAAGTGATTACCCCACAGTTTCTTCTTTCTCAAGTAAGGAAACTTCGCAAACAACCTAATCGCGGTTCTTCCTTTCACGAAGCCTACATACTCTGAAACACT
>NZ_AUBY01000042.1 GCF_000429485.1 Aliagarivorans marinus DSM 23064
GAACCTTGGATTACTGGCAGGTCATCACCTGGGAATTCGTACTCAGACAGCAGTTCACGAACTTCCATCTCTACCAGCTCTAGCAGCTCTTCGTCATCTACCATGTCACACTTGTTCATGAATACGATGATGAAAGGTACGCCAACCTGACGAGACAGCAGGATGTGCTCACGAGTTTGTGGCATTGGGCCGTCAGTCGCTGCTACTACCAGAATCGCGCCGTCCATTTGAGCAGCACCGGTAATCATGTTTTTAACGTAGTCAGCGTGTCCTGGACAGTCTACGTGCGCGTAGTGGCGAGTAGGAGTGTCGTATTCAACGTGCGAGGTTGAGATGGTAATACCACGCTCACGCTCTTCTGGAGCATTATCGATTTGTGCGAAGTCTTTCGCTTCACCGCCGTAGGTCTTAGCCAGTACGTTGGTGATTGCTGCAGTCAGAGTAGTTTTACCGTGGTCAACGTGGCCAATAGTACCAACGTTTACGTGCGGTTTCGAACGTTCAAATTTTTCTTTAGACACAATATGTACCTTCTTTAACATTCGGCCTGCTTTGGCAGGCCAACACAGTTGAATAAGTTTAGTTTTTCGCTTCGATTATCGCATCAGCAACATTCTTAGGCGCTTCATTGTACTCTAGGAATTCCATAGAGTAAGAGGCACGTCCCTGAGTTGCGGAGCGTAGATCTGTAGCATAGCCGAACATTTCAGCTAGAGGAACTTTCGCGCGGACGATCTTCAGTCCTGCAGGACCTTCGTCCATGCCTTCAATCATACCGCGGCGACGATTCAAGTCACCCACTACGTCACCCATCCAATCTTCAGGGGTCGTAACTTCAACTTTCATCATCGGTTCTAACAGTGCTGGGTTAGCTTCCATCGCCCCTTTTCTGAAGCCCATTGAGCCAGCAATTTTAAATGCCATCTCGTTGGAATCCACGTCGTGGAATGAACCATCGAACAGGGTTACTTTCACGTCCAGCATAGGATATCCGGCAATAACACCCATATCCATCTGCTCTTTACAGCCTTTGTCAACAGCAGGGATGTATTCACGAGGAACAGCACCACCCACGATTTCGTTGACAAATTCATAGCCCGAACCTGGCTCTTTAGGCTCCATACGCAGCCATACGTGACCATACTGACCACGACCACCAGATTGACGAACAAATTTGCCTTCAACCTCAACGTTCTTACGAATGGTCTCGCGGTAGGCAACCTGAGGCTTACCAACGTTACATTCCACCTTGAACTCGCGCTTCATGCGGTCCACGATGATGTCGAGGTGAAGCTCACCCATTCCCGAGATCAGGGTTTGGCCTGACTCTTCGTCGGTTTCGACGCGGAATGAAGGATCTTCTGCTGCCAGTTTACCAAGGGCAATGCCCATCTTCTCCTGGTCAGCTTTAGTGCGTGGTTCCACAGCGATTTGAATCACTGGCTCTGGGAACTCCATACGCTCCAGTACCACTTTGTGGTCTGGATCGCACAGGGTGTCACCGGTGGTCACATCTTTCAGGCCAATGGCCGCAGCGATGTCACCCGCACGCACTTCTTTAATTTCTTTGCGATCGTTAGAGTGCATCTGCACCATACGACCAAAGCGCTCACGCTTTTCTTTAACCGAGTTGTAGACCGCAGTGCCGGTTTCTACAGTACCTGAATACACTCGCATAAAGGTCAAGGTGCCCACGAACGGGTCGGTAGCAATCTTGAACGCCAGCGCGGCAAACGGTGCGTCATCGTCAGCGGGACATTCGATTTCGTTGTCACGCTCATCTACACCTTTGATCGCAGCTACGTGGTTTGGCGCAGGTAGGTATTCCACTACTGCATCCAGTACCGCTTGCACACCTTTGTTCTTGAAGGCGCTACCGCAGGTAGCAAGAACGATTTCGTTGTTCAGGGTGCGGGTACGCAAACCAGCTTTGATCTCTGCTTCAGTCAGCTCACCTTCTTCAAGGTACTTCTCCATCATTTCTTCGGAGGCTTCTGCCGCAGCTTCCACCAACTCCTCGTGCAGCTCTTCAGCGCGCTCAAGCAAGTCAGCAGGGATATCTTCATAGCTAAAGGTGGTGCCCTGGTCCGCTTCGTTCCAGTTGATTGCCTTCATCTTGATCAGGTCAATCACACCTTTAAAGTTTTCTTCTGCACCGATGTTCAGTTGAATCGGCACACAAGTGGCGCCTAAACGGTCGCGGATCTGGGTGATGACGCTTTCGAAGTCAGCACCAGCGCGGTCCATTTTATTTACGAACACCAAGCGAGGCACGCTGTACTTGTCAGCTTGACGCCATACCGTCTCAGACTGAGGCTCCACACCAGAAGAACCACAGAAAACCACAACAGCACCGTCAAGCACACGCAATGAACGTTCTACTTCAATAGTGAAGTCTACGTGTCCAGGGGTGTCGATGATGTTGATTCGGTGTTCGTCGAATTGTGCGTCCATACCACGCCAGAAGGTGGTAGTCGCCGCAGAAGTGATGGTGATACCACGTTCCTGCTCTTGCTCCATCCAGTCCATGGTAGCCGCACCATCGTGTACTTCACCAATTTTATGAGAGAGACCGGTATAGAAAAGAACGCGTTCTGTGGTCGTGGTTTTACCAGCATCAACGTGAGCACAGATACCGATGTTACGGTAGCGCTCAATAGGAGTTGTACGGGCCATTTTATCCTCTTACTAAGGGTTTGCCCTTAGGATCCCACAAAAGTAATGGCGCAGCAGCATAAGCTGCCGCGCCAAAATATTACCAGCGGTAATGAGCAAACGCTTTGTTTGCTTCGGCCATACGGTGAACGTCTTCACGTTTCTTAACCGCAGAACCTTTGCTTTCGGCCGCATCCAGGATTTCACCCGCTAGACGCAGAGCCATTGATTTTTCACCACGTTTACGTGCAGCTTCTACCATCCAACGCATACCTAGGGTGTTGCGACGTACTGGACGTACTTCAACAGGTACTTGGTAAGTAGAACCACCTACACGGCGAGATTTAACCTCTACCGCTGGGCGCACGTTTTCTAGAGCTACTTCGAAAATTTCTTGGTGAGCTTTGCCTGATTTCTCAGCAGCAATATCTAGCGCACCGTATACGATTTTTTCAGAAATAGATTTCTTGCCGTCAACCATTACTACGTTGACGAATTTAGCCAGAAGTTCTGATCCGAACTTAGGATCTGGCAGGATTTTACGTTGACCGATTACTCGACGTCTTGGCATGACTTTATTCTCCGATATGCTTCAGGTTTCCCCAAAACGAATTTAATTAAAACTTCGCTATTACTAAGTGTTTGGCCTTACTAACGGAGAGCCGTTATGACTTAGGACGCTTAGCACCGTACTTAGAACGACCTTGACGACGATCGCTTACGCCAGCACAGTCTAGTGCGCCGCGAACAGTGTGGTAACGTACACCTGGCAAGTCTTTTACACGACCGCCACGGATAAGAATTACACTGTGCTCTTGCAGGTTGTGACCTTCACCACCGATGTAAGAAGTAACTTCGAAGCCGTTAGTTAGGCGTACACGAGCTACTTTACGTAGTGCTGAGTTAGGTTTTTTAGGAGTAGTGGTGTATACACGGGTACATACGCCACGACGTTGTGGACACGCATCCAGTGCAGGCACGTTGCTTTTAGCAGCTTTGCTTGCACGAGGCTTACGAACCAACTGGTTAATAGTTGCCATTCGAAATAGCTCCAAATCTAATTTTTAAACATGTGAAAAATCCCCCATTTCTGGGGAGGCGAAATTTTATGCGCATGAACAGAAGGAGTCAAGGATTGTGAGGGCTAGATAACCAGATTTTCCTAGCGCCTCACGGGCTTACCAAGTTAGGTTACTTGGCGCGCTTTCAAGTAGCCTCATCCAACCAGCAAAATCGAGGCGTTGGCCAATACCGTTTTTCAGCCCTCGGGCGTCCAGATCAGCGCTAAGCACATACAGTCGCTGCTGCTGATCGAGCTCGCTGATTTGCTCGTTGAAGCCATTGCTGGCATACACGCCATCTTCGATAAGCAGCAGTAGATCGTCGCCGGATAAGGCACTTAGGCATTCAGCGAACTGAGCGGAGCCTGTTCCATAGCGCAAGATATGTAGCATCAGAACCTCAACATCGCGTGGCTAGTGGCGAAGCGCTGCAAGAATGCCTGCCGAGTCAGCGACTCTGGCTGAATCGAAAGATCGCCCAGCTCCAAGCCGCGCTCAGCCAGCGCGTCAGGATTAATAAAAAGCTGCTCCACATCGTAGAGGTCGAGCATGCCATAGGTTGGCAGGATATGACGCTGGCGTATCTGCTCGGGCTGCTGGCCTGCAAGAAGTTGCCAAACCCCATCGCCATCGAAGTACACCACCACATCTTCGCTCACCGCAGAGGCGGCCAAGATGGCATCCAGACCTTCACGCGCATTGGCGCTTTGGTGAGGGGCGCTGGCCATAATCCACACGAGGGGTTTACTCATAGTCGCACCACCTTATCTGCCTCTAACATGGCAATCGACATCTCAGCCAAGCCGGTTTGCTCGAAGCCGTCGATAATGATATCGCGCTGTTCGCCTTCTTCTTGCCCCAGCACACCGCGGCGCTGGGCCGCAGCACTACACACCAGCAACTGGCAGGCAGAGTCGGCTTTGAGTTGCTGCCACTGTTTGACCATATCGATCTCATCACCCGCTGGCATGGTGGTCGCCAGCGCATTGCTCACCCCCTCTTGATAGAAGAACACCGCATGTAGCGTGTGCCCTTCCTCCAAGACGGCGCGCGCTAGATTGAGCGCAGTGGCACTACCCTGATGGCCATAAACCGGCGAGGTGACGATCAATGTGTAGCGGGACACTTTAGCCTCTTACTTAATGCGCGCAATGGCTTCAACTTCAACCAGCACATCTTTAGGCAGGCGTGCTACTTCAACACATGAGCGAGCCGGAGGGTTCTCGGGGAAGTACTCGGCGTATACTTCGTTGAAGGCAACAAAGTTATTCATATCGCTAAGAAAACAGGTGGTCTTAAACACGGTAGAAGCATCGGCACCTGCCGCTTCCAACACTGCGACCAAATTTTCCATCACCTGACGAGTCTGCGCCTTCACATCGCCTTCGATGATTTCCATGGTCTCTGGCACCAACGGGATCTGCCCAGAGGTGAAAACCAACTCTTCGACCTTGGTCGCTTGAGAATAGGGGCCGATGGCCGCTGGCGCGCCGTCGGTAGAGATTATCTGCTTGCTCATAGCTTTCCCTTACTACTTATTCGGTTAAAGCGGCAGTCTGTGGCCTGACAAGGGCTTTGTCAATGCTTGCCCTTACTCACCCTAGGTCGCAGAACAACAGACATGTAAAAAATCCACCTGCTGAGCAGGTGGCTTTGACACGGCCCCCTAGAAGGGGGCTCACCTATACTACTGCATTTCTAGTGACATCTGACGTTCTTGCTCTTCTTTCTCTACCTTGTCTTGATGCCTGACATACCGCCTGATTATGTCTTCGTTCGCCCCAACGGAGTCAACGAAGTACCCTCTTTCCCAAAAGTGATTACCCCACAGTTTCTTCTTTCTCAAGTAAGGAAACTTCGCAAACAACCTAATCGCGGTTCTTCCTTTCACGAAGCCTACATACTCTGAAACACTCAGGCTCGGGGGCATCCTGACAATCAAATGGACATGGTCAATTTGAACATTTAGCTCAACGATT
>NZ_AUBY01000043.1 GCF_000429485.1 Aliagarivorans marinus DSM 23064
GTCATTATGGTAACGCCCCGCATTGTGGACAATAGCAGCCAGTGGGATGAGCTGAAGCAGAGCTTAGCGCAAGGGCTGGAGCATGTTAGGTTGTAATTATTTGCTTCGGCTAAGAGATAAGCGTCAGTTAGGCTTGACAGTTCCTCGTGATCACGTTCTTTTAGCTAATCAGCAACGAGGCTTTACGTTAATTGAAGCCCTTGTCGCTAGCGCAATTCTGGCGGCGGTGATTGGATCGATGACTTTGCTTTATCAAGGAACCTTGACCGCTGAGCGTAGAGCGGCACAGAGCCTAGAGAAGAGTACGGCAATTCCATTTGTCATGGATTTGATTCGTTATCAGATCCGTATGGAAAGAACTACAGAAGGAGAAGGAGCGTTTCAGGGAGTTGAGTATCGTTGGCATGCGCAAGTTTTGCGGCAGGGCAAGGGTTATGTAGACCCAGATTTTGCGTTTGAATACTCGGATCTTACTGAGCGGTATATCTTGTGGCGTGTGACTCTTTATGTTGCTGACAGTGCTCCATTACAGTACAAGGAGTTTAGCTGGTGAAGGAACAGCAAGGCTTTACCTTGGTAGAAATGCTTGTTGCAAGTTCCATCATGATGGCGGTGCTACTTATTGCAACAACCAGTTATGGGTTCTTTCATGACCGCTGGTCCAAGCAGAACAACGCTTTTTATCAGCAGGTAGTCGAAAAGAAAAATCAGTTGATGTTGTTAGATGTATTGCGCGGTACGCTGCCTTTCGTAGTGAATCAACAAGGGAGCAGCTCGTATTTGTTTGTGGGCACTCAAGAATCAGTAGAATTTGTAACGGAGGCTCCTGTATTCACTGAAGGGACTGCGTTTGTGCAACTTTCGGTGGTTAGTGTGGGAGACGGCACATACCAGGTGCTGTACAAAGAGGCGCCAATTACCGACCGCCAATTAGTGTTAAGCGGAGTGAAGCCCGAGTTTAAGTACGAGAAGGTGTTCTTTGAAGACTTGCGCTTGTCGGGGTTTCGTTATTTGGGTTGGAGAAGCCTTGAAGACAAGAATCTTTTTCATGATACACGCGAAGGTTTGCCAGAGTGGATAAATGAATACAGCGGGGAGGCTATACGTGCAATGCCGCAGGCAATTGCAATTACCTTAGATCAACAAGTGCTTCGGTTTTTGGTTCCAGATGACAACAGCTATATGGTAACCCTTTCTGCAGATCTTTGGGGAGATACATAGTGTATCGTAAGTTCGGTTATCAACAAGGGATTGCGTTGATACAAGTATTGCTGATGACCGCAATTATCAGCGTTTTGGCAATGCAAATGGCTTACTCAGCAAAAAGCAAAGTAACTATAGCGCAATCTTTGCGGGACCGAGTGCTGGCAGAAGTTAAGTTGCGAGACGCGGAGTCTGAGTTGCTTTTTGCTTTATCTACATTGCCTTGGGATGCTACCAGTGCTGAAGGTATGAGTGCTAGATGGAATTTCTATGGAAAACCCTTTAGTTATGGAGATGGTATCTCGATTCGTATCCAGGATAGCGGCGGGTTGATATCACTATTTAATGGTGGTGACTCTCAAATGGTCGATCAGGTATTGCAGCGCGTGCTAGGAGACAGGCAGAAGGCTCGACTAGCTAGGGCGCAGATCATAGATGCTCAAGGCTACCATTCAGAGCATAGTGCTAGTGAGTTGTCTGGCCAGATGTTTCAAAGTTATAGCGAGTTGACCCAAGCACTAGGTCAACTACATGTTCCTGTTGAGCATCATTCAATGTTTACGCGAATGCCTTATGGTGCTTTTTTGCCGTTGTATGCACCCGATGCTGTATTAAAACACTGGCTTAGTGAAGGTGTCGCTGAGTCAATTATTGAAGCTCGTTCAGAGGGGCGATTGACGCAACAACTGTTTACCCAATTTACAGGCTTATATAAGAGTGATGATTTGATGTTCTACCCCAGTGGTAGTTTTTTAATTGAACTGGTTGTAGAGGAAGGGGCTTCACGAGCTAAGAATAACTTGTTTGTGAGTCTATCTCCCTTAAGTAATACCCAACCAATTAGGTTCTTTGGTGCAGAAGGATAGGCAATAACTGTGTCGTTTTTGGATTTTTTGGGGAACAAGTTAGTTCGTGTGGTGAATAAAACTGAGGATGAGAAGACGCTCTTCTCTAGCTCCCTCATATCAGTGATCCCAAGAAGTTGCTATAGGGAGCGTTTACTAACCTTTCCGGTTATGGATGCAAAGCAACTAAAGCTAGCTATTGCCATCGAAATCGAAGATAAAGCAAATACGCTTTACTTTATTCATTCAGCTAATAACAATGAAATTGCCGTTAGTTTATTCTATTTGTCGGATAATATTTCGGAACTTAGAGGTTTGTTGTTACCGGAAAGTCTGATTATTGGATATGGATATATACCTGGAGAGTGTATTGAGTATGACAACGGTAATGAAACCGTATTACTTGCGATAACAGCCAAATCAATTATTTCCCGTCAGGCTAAAGGTCGATTCGCAAATCGCGAGCTGTTTTCTGCTGCCCATGGAGTGCTAGGTAACAAGTTTTGCCAAGTGTCGTATCCGCAATATCAGCAAAAACTCTATCGACATTGGTGGCGACTGCCTGTTGCTGGATATATTGGGCTTTGGCGGCGTAATGCTGATTCTGAGCGGGGGTATGCTGATGCGTTAGCTAAATCGGTGTTACCTTTTTCTCTTATCTTTAGCGGATACTTGGCGTTAAGCACGTTTTACGAGTCATACCAACTCAATCAAGCAAAAGTTGAGTTGGCTAGTAAGCAGGAAGAAGTCGGTGGGGCGTTAGCCATTCGCAATGATGTCCGAGCTTTAGAGGCTGAATTTGAAGAGTTAAGCAATATTCAATCTAGACTGGGCAGTTGGTGGGAGCTGTGGCCTGCTCTTCAACCTATTTACGGAACTTCTGCACAAATAGAACGAGTGAGTGTTAACGAACAGTCGGTTACTTTGAGTGTGCGGGCCGAGTCTTCTAGCGCTGTGCTTGCCGAGTTATTGAGCAACCCTTGGGTTAAGTCTGCAAGCTTTACTAGTCCGGTTAGAAAAATAAGAGGCTTGGAAGTAGTGAATATTGAGTTGGCTCTCAACCAGCAGGTAGGCGAATAGTGATGGAGCAATATAAAAAGTACTTGCCTTGGTTATTGCTGTTAGTGTTGGCTAAGTTTGCTTGGATGCCAGTTATTGAGAATAGAAACTCTACGATGCTTGAGCGTAACTCTGTAGTGTCTCAGGTGGCTAGAACTCAAGATGTTATCGACAACAGCACAGCTTACATCGCCAGAAAGCAACAGCTTCAGGATAGCGTAAGCGAGCTAGAGTCTAACTTTGTGGAGTTTGATAATCCTTCGGAGTTTCGCTTGGATTTTCAGCGTTATTTAGAGTCGTTGAAATCTGGTTATGATGTGACGATTGAATCAATGAATTGGTTTGAGCCGATTTCAGAAGGGCGGGTTATTTGGTTTGGCCTTGAGGTTTCATTGTCTGGCGCTGTGGATGATATTGCGGCTTTTCATCGATCTTTGAACTCAAATAGTGGTGTGTCTATTAGCTCGCTCAATTGGAGGGTTAGGAGTACTCGAGGGAGCGAATGGCAATGGAATGTGCGTAGTCAATATCGTTTAGATATCCCAGTTATAGCAGGTGAGCAAGAATGAAGTACCTGACCAAAGAAGCTTTATACGTAGCGCTACCAATAGCAATTGTTGCAATTGCCGTTGATTTCTACAGCGCTCCATCGGTTTACTCGTCTAGTGACTATAACAGCTCTTTAATACTGCCTGATACTAATTTTGCTGGCCCCAGCTCCATTCCTGAAGAAGAAGCAGATTTACTGTTAGAACAGTTTGCGGCTACCAACCCTCATAAACAAGCTCGTGCCGTAGAAGCTGAGCTACTCGCGAAGTCTGACGAAGAGCACTCGGAGCCGGCCCTTAGAGATGGTGAGCAGCAGCTGGCAAACTTGGCTCTGCGCTTGTCCGGTGTGTTTGAGAAAAAATCGGTCTTATATGCTTTTGTTAGGGTGAGGGACTTAGAAAGTGGAGAAGAAACAAGAGAGATTGTCACTCAAGGAACAAGCTTGGGAGGTCTGACAGTGAGTCGCGTTGATTTGGAGCGGCTACTTCTTGTTGATTCAGCCGGAGAACAGCTCGAGTTAGTTCTATTTAAGCAATCAGCCGGATGATTCATATGTATACATGGAAGCGTTTTTCGGTAGTCCTATTTTTATTGCTTCAGGGCTGCGTATTAACAGATCCTTCGAGCCGCAACTATCAGTTAGAGAGCTCGTACTTAGAAAGTGCGGAGGCAGTAAGCGCGGAGGCCAGCGAGCCAGTTGCCGAAGCGGAGGTTAGT
>NZ_AUBY01000044.1 GCF_000429485.1 Aliagarivorans marinus DSM 23064
AATGGTCTAGGCAAAGGCTGGGGGTTTGAAACCGCAGGCATTGATTTTGGGAATGTAGCGGTAGCGGCGCTGGCAGGCGGAGCATCCAGTCACTTTGCGGGCGGAACGTTCCGGGATGGGGCGCGTACTGGGGCATTGGCCAATTTATTTAACGAGCATAACTTAACCGAAAATATAACAGAAAAAATGGTCGCCCATATCGCTAGTAATCCACCCGATGGGCAGTGGCAAGAAGGAATGGACAATATGTTTAACCTTGAGGTTGGCCTTGGTATGTCAGGGAGTGCAGGCTATGTACTTTTTGGGCATTCTCATGAACTATCAGGAGTATGGAATACTCAGGGACAGTGGTGCTTAGTTAAGACCAGTTGCTTGAAAATAGGCCCAACGTTAGGTGCCGCAATAGGTCCATCTGGTTCTGTCAACCCACTTTCAGAGGCTATGGTTGTTGGTGAAACAAGTAAATCATTTGGATTTTTTGCTGATGCGGTCAAGGTTCTTGGGTTTAGTGGCTCGACTACTGGTATGTCTTACGCTAATGGGGGGGCGCGTTGGGGATACTTGATGGGGGCTGGTGTTCAAATGTGTACATCAGAAGCAGTTTATTGTATGTAATCAAATCGATAGAAATCAGAATGTTAAGCAAAATAAAATTCTTAGTACTGAAACATGAAGCCTGTTTGTTCGTTTTTTTTCCAATGGCTTTGTGTACAGTTTCATTTTCTTTGTTTTATTATGGCCTATTGGGCCGCTTTACTAATTTAGTAATGTCGGCAACGTTGTTTATAGGCTTATCTCTTCAAGCTATCTATCTCTACATGAAGTTGACAAGTGACTCTGATCGCTAGTGCTTTACATGTGAATAATAAGAGTTGAATCATCAGTGTGTTAGTGGTTCCGCAATAGGGGTTCGAGAGGTCTAAGCCATCATTATAGATAAACTGAAGAGCTTATTAAGGTGAGTTAAATGAAAAACATTAATAAAATCTTGTCATTTTGGCGCATTTTGTTATTGACTGGGATTTCACAGGTGGCTGCTATAGCCATTAATCCGTACGAAGGTCATTTTTATTCCCCAGAGGTTGACCTTTGGCACTCTGGCGCAGTTTATGGCTATTGGGGTTTTATTTTTGGATTGTTTTGGCATATTTATACTAATCATCATAAGTTAAAAGAAGAAATGTATATTTTGGCATTTTTGTTATCAGTAGCAACTGTTGTTTTTGTCATTGGGAAGTTCTTTCATGAGCAGTGGATCACATGACAGAGCGGGTTAAATCACTGATATCAGCTTTGCGCTTTAAGAAAACGTTACTTGCTACGATAGTACTTCTTATAACTATGGGATCTTTTCCAATCTACCGATATGTGTACCCCCATATCTATCGATTTGTAGAGCTCGAATGGCCTATCCCTTCTTACTATGTGGGGCCTAGGGAAGCAGATAATTCTGCTAGCAAAATCATATCGTTCAAATCTCCATTAGCAATAGCTCCTATTTACCATAGTGGCGCAGTGAGGTTTTATTTATCCCACAAAGGGTCATCAAATGAAGGTAGAGTTGAGGGGGATATCGTAGGTTGCTTTGGAACGTATCCCGCAATAATACCCGACCTTTCGAAAAATTCTGATTGGAGCATATTAGCTTTTCCTATCGATGAGTACCATTTCGTTATGTACACAGGTGATAGTGTTGAGTTAATACGGGAATTTCTAATAAGCTGTCCTATCGCAAATGGCCTATAGTAACACTCTTGGATTAGAAATATCTGCATGAGCAAGAATATGAGAGGCATGTGGTTTCTCGCCCTCATCGGGAAAAACTTGGGAGGATAGACCAGAACCATGGCCTGCAAACTAGTGGTGTTGTTGCTTTCTCTGTTGGTAATCGGTTGTGATAGAGCGCCAAGTAACATGTTATTACAAGCAAAGCTTGTCGTCTCAGAGTCTATAGAAAATGAGTACGACTGGGCATACATCTATTTCAAAGGACGAGCAGACGATAACGATGGTGAAGCACTGTTCTTTCTAGCGGCAATTGATATCAAAAAGTGCATCAGTCAAGACGAATGCGATTCTGACACAATCAGTTTGATAGAGAGAAACTTGGAGGCCTCACATATCAAAGGCTACCCTCTCTCATCCGCATTGTTAGAACACGCTTACAGGAGTGGATATCTATTTGGTGTTATAGATCCAACTAAAGCCGATGAGATAAAACGCTCGTTTGAGGAGAAGGTGGACGCTGGTGTGTTTGAGTACCCTATCGATACATATAGAAATACCAGCATTAAGCTATTGATAAGGGAGCCTAAAGCAACACCCTGAGAGGAGGTTTTGCCGCCTACACCGAGATCTACTCAGGAGTATATGAAATGCGCTATCACGAAGGGCTGGAAGGCTATCAGGCAGAGCAACGTAACTATCTGTATGTGGGAGGCCGCGCGATTGGTGTATCCATCAAGACAGAGCGCGTATCAGACAGTAGCGAACTGAGCCGGGAGTTGCACTACTTCCATCAGGATGCACTGAACTCGGTAAATCTTATCACTAACACTCTGGGACAAGTGATATCCGAAACCTGGTTCGACCCTTGCGGGAAGTGCGGGCGATCGACTGGTAGCAAAACCTCTCCGTTTCCCGCGGGGCTGCTATTCGGCAGTTTGACCAACCGCGGCTTTACCGGCCACGAGCACGTTGCTGAAGTGGGGCTTATTCATATGAATGCCCGGATATACGATCCCAACCTGGGGATATTCTTAAGCCCCGACCCCGCCATGCAATCTCCGGATGATGCCCTGAACCATAACCGCTATGCCTATGTGGTTAATAACCCATTGAAATACCACGACCCCAGCGGAAACATCTTCGGTCTAATCATCAGCATCGTCAGCGCAGTGATTACCGCGAATGTCTCACTAGGCGCTATCGGCAGCATGGCCCTGGGTTTTGGGATGGGCTTTATTGGTGGTCTGGTGATGGGAATGGATATACAATCCGCGTTTTTTGCG
>NZ_AUBY01000045.1 GCF_000429485.1 Aliagarivorans marinus DSM 23064
AGCAGGCTAGGTATGCCTGTTCGTCAGGCAGCTGGATAAACTGCTGAACAGCGCAGGGATACTGTGTTCCCTGTACTGAATTGATCAACAACGCCACTAACAGCAACCGAGTCGCAACGGAAATACGCGTCCGAGTAAGTTTCCAACGATTACACTAAAGCCCTCTTCGTCTAGCACAGTGTACTGATTGACTTTAATCTGAGCACAATAGTCAAATTATTGCTTGTTATATGAGTCATGATATTTACTTTGTGAGTCGCTATATGAATGTTTAATTAATATTTTAAACAGACTTTGACAGTCAATAGTCTTGTCAATATCATCCTGCGCGATTGGTCGGCCTAATCGCTGTGCGCTGGTGTTTGGTGCTGCCACAAGTTGTTTTTGTGGAGACTTTATGGGTGTTATTCTTTCTGGGCGAAATAATATAGCTGTAATGCGGGATGTTGTGTTCGCGTTACTTATCAGAGAACTAAAAACGAGGTTTGGTTCTTACAGGTTGGGTTATGCTTGGGCGATCATCGAACCATTGATTTTTGTTCTTATTATTTCTGCAATTCGAACGTTGGCTAGTGGTAGTGGGTTGTTTGCTGGTAGTGTGTACAGTATACCGACTCCGATTTTTTTCTTACTAGGCTATCTACCGTTCCAACTATTTTCCACCATAGTAACCAAATCCTCTAAGGCTGTGAGCTCAAATAAAGGTCTATTCATCTATAGACAGGTAAGGCCGATTGATACAGTTATGGCAAGGGCAATATTAGAAATCACTATCAATATGTTGGTGACATTAATTCTTATTGCTGGCTTTGCTTGGTTTGGTTTTGACATTAACTTAGCTACGGCACTCGATTATTTCATTGCATTTTTCACTCTTAGTGTATTTGCTATCGGCCTAGGGCTGATTATGTGTGTTGCACAGTTTAGATTCAATGAGGTGGAAAAGTTCCTCCCTTTTTTAATCAGGCCAGCGTTCTTTACATCAGGGATATTTTTTTCGATAAATGATATACCTGAAAGACTTCATCATTGGTTAAATTGGAATCCGATACTACATGCAATCGAAATACTGAGGGCTGGGCTCTATTATGACTATCCACGTGATGCTGTTTCATACTCATTCCTCTTAGCCTGTACTTTGTCTTCGTTTTTTTTAGGCTTGTCGTTATATCGCTTAGATTGGCGAAATATGGTGGCATCATGATCCGGCTCAAAAATGTTACTAAGTCATACAAGAGTAAGATCGGCAGACAGTATGTTATTCAGGGCGTAACTTGTGACATTCCTACTGACCGTAATGTTGCGATACTTGGGCGAAACGGAGCAGGTAAGTCAACGTTGTTGCGGATGCTTGGTGGCATTGACTACCCCGATGTTGGTGAAATATCTACATCAAAGAGAATTTCCTGGCCCCTAGGCCTTGCAACTGGGTTTCAAGGGAGCATGACTGGACGAGAAAACTGCCGATTTGTATGCCGTATTCATGGTGTGAAGAACTATAAGGCCATTGAGAATGTAGTCTGGGAGTTCTCTGAACTCGGTGCTAAGTTTGACTTGCCCATAAAATGTCTATCAAGTGGCCAAAAGGCTCGTATAGCTTTTGGCATGTCTATAGTTTTTGATTTTGATATTTACCTACTCGATGAAGTCACATCTGTGGGTGACCCTGCATTTCGTCAGAAAGCAAGTGAATTGCTTGAGGAAAGGCGAAGAACCTCTAAGATTATTATGGTTTCTCATTCAATCAGTCAATTGCGGCAATTTGGATGCGATTATGGAGTTTTGTTAGATAATGGAAGAATGAAAAATTACGAAGACATCGAAGAAGCCTACTTTGACTATGAAAAGCTTTAGTAATGGAAAAGTGATAATGAACGAGATGAATACAAATAATGAAGATAATGAAACCATAGAGACTGAGGCCGATTGCTTATCATCGTTCATCAAAAAAAAGTTAAATGAAGGTTCAGTTAGAGATAGGCTGCTGAAATTGATGTTAAATCAGTTTAGTATACTAGTAATGTTCGGCGTTGTTGATCAATTCAGTACAGGGAACACAGTATCCCTGCGCTGTTCAGCAGTTTATCCAGCTGCCTGACGAACAGGCATACCTAGCCTG